>JAJRWT010000033.1 GCA_024276675.1 Myxococcota bacterium
CCAGGCCACCCAGGTAGTCGGTGGAGGAGTAGGCCGAGTGGCAGTCTGCGCACATGGCGATGGGGCCGTCCATGGGCTCGCCTTCGTTGTCGATGACCACGCTGCCGTCCAGCTCCAGCATCTGGTAGCGCCAGTCGTTGTGTTCGGAATCGTAGCCGGCGGCTTCCTTGATCATCAGGGCGTAGCCCTCCATCACGCCGTCGCCCTCGTGGTCGTAGATCTTGATGGAGGTAGTGCCCTCCGGCACGGTGAATTCTTCGTCGGCCACCAGGTACATGATGTTGGTGGAGTACCAGATCTGGACGGTGCCGTGGGGGCTGGTGCCCAGCACGGGTTCATCCATGAAGGTGAAGAACTGGTCCGAGGTCTCGTAGTCCGCCTGGAAACCGCCGGGGCCGTCCTCGGGTGCTCCGCCGGTCATCTGGGTTCCGGCCAGGTAGTCGGTGGAGGAGTAGGCCGAGTGGCATTCGACGCAGGTGGCCATGGCTCCCTGCATGGGCTCGCCGGCGTCGTCCAGCATCAGCTCGCCGTCCAGGCTGCGCATCTCGTACATCCAATCGTTGTTTTCGGGATCGTAGCCTGCTTCCTGCTTGATCATCACCGCCAGACCGTCCACGCCGATGTTGTCAGAGTCGTTGTCGTATTCCTTGATGGACACGGTGCCCACGGGAACCGTGAACTCGTCGGCGCTGATGATGCCCTCCACGTTGCGGGAGTACCAGATCCGCACGGTGCCATGGGGGCTCGTTCCCAGCACGAAGCCATCCATGTTTGTGAAGTAGTCGCCTGATGTCTTGAAATCCGAGCTGAAGGCTCCTGGGCCATCTTCGCCAGTGGGCGATGGCTCGCCCGTCTCGGTGCCGCCGGTTTCAGCGCTGGGCTGCCCCGTCTCGGCAGACTGGCCGGTTTCGTTGCTTGACTGGCCGGTTTCCTTGCCGGTCTCGTCGCTACCACAGGAGACGGCAAGGGCTCCTGCCAAGATGGCCAAGTGGTTGGCTTTTCTGCTCGCCATGGTTGCTTGCTCATTGTGGAAGGCGGCCATGTCTTGGACTGATCCGACCCGGGTCGCCAAGTCGTTGCGAATGTACAGGAAATATTCAGCCCGTGAGCCAACGGGGCACTACCCTTGCCGTGGAAGCTCATGGCGGCTGGAGATGCCTGGACAGTTTAGGAGAGGAGCGCGGGCATGGCCACAGTGGTGGGTGAATGCGGTGAGTTGGGTTACAAATGTGGCTTTCAGTGTCGGGGCTCGCGCTGGAACGACCGCGTCGGCTCCCGGGAGCCGTCGGGAAGAAGGCAGCCGGCTCATGCCGAAACGAGGGGCGCCACGGGGAGCTTGGGCGCCTTGGAGCCCCCGGTAGCGCGGCGCTGCTGTTGCGCGAACCTTTGCGCTCGCTGGCCGTCTTTGCCTATGGCAGGGCTCCGCCCAGGATCCAGTCCCTGATGATCCCGCTGTCTTCAACTGACAGGGCAGCGCCCAGGGGCATGCGGTCGCCGCTGCCCCCAACTTCGCCCTGGGTGCCTTCCAGCTTGTACCAGAGATAGCTGGCCATGAGGTCGCTGGGTTCGACGTAGTCCATGTCGTAGGCGGTGGGCACGTTCACCAGTGCGTCGTAGCCGGAATCCAGGTTCAGGCCTCCGGCCAGCCCGCCAGCAGTGTGGCATCCTGAGCACTGCTTGTTCCAGATGGGCTGGATGTCGGTTTCGTGGCTGTAGATGTCGGCGTCGGCGTCGGCGTCGGCGTCGGCGTCGGCGTCGGCATCCGCGTCCGTGTCGGTGTCGGCATCGGCGTCCGTGTCCGTGTCGGTGTCGGCATCGGCGTCCGTGTCGGTGTCGGTTTCGGTGGAGGTGTCTGCCGAGTCCTTCGTGTCGTCGTCGTCGCCTCCGCAGGCGGGAAGGGCCAGCAACAGGAAAGCAGACAGGGGCAGGGCGGTGATAGCCAGGGTGCGCATGGTGTAGTCTCCTTTGTTGTTCGATGGTACTATCACGATTGTGGGAGAACGACATCGTAGCTTGTTGAGTCGAAAAAGGTAGCTGTGATACCTTATCCCTGGTCGGTGAGGCAAACCTCATCACGGCGCTCGACTGTCGGGATAGATCCGTGCTGCCTACGGGTGTTTGTGGGTGCCCCTCGGCTTTTCGAGGCATCGCTTCCGTCTGGAGGAATCTTGAAAAGGGTATCGTTTCTTTTTCTGGCATTGTGGAGCCTGTCTGCTGCCTGCGGTGAAAAGCAGGATCCCTACTCCCGGTCCATCCCGCTGGACTCCGGTACTGGCGTCGTCACCTACACCGCTTTCATCGAGCCCATCCTCTCCCAGTACTGCGTCTCCTGCCATGCCAGCACCGTGGAAGGCGCCGCCCGGGCCGGCGCCCCCGTGGGGGTGGACTTCGACAGCTACCAGGCCGCATCCGCCAACGCCGAATCCGCCAACAGCTACATCCAGGCCGGGGCCATGCCTCCGAGCGCTCCGCTCTCGGACGAAGACAAGGCGTTGGTCCAGGCCTGGCTGGATGCAGGCCTGCCTGAATAGGAGCCCTCCTTGCTGTCACCTGCCTCGTCATTCGCCATGTTCGCTGTCTCCCTCATCTCGTGGAGTCCGGCATCCTGGGCCCAGGACACGACCGCTCCCCGCGAAGAACAGCCCGTGGAAGATGTGGTGGAGATCGTGGACCTGGGATCGTCCCGCCAGTTCGACAGCCCCTATGTCCCGCTGGTGGAGCGCACGGTCAACCTCCCACTGGCCCGCACGCTGCCCAGGGGCTCTCTGCTGGTCATCATCGATCACCGCGCCTACAAGCCGTTCTTCGAAAACTCCTTCCACGATGTCATGGGCCTGGAGGCGGGGGGGATCAAGATCGGCCTGGGGCTGCGCTACGGAGTCATGGACACCCTGGACCTGGGATTCTACCGCCTGAACGGGACCACCGAGATCTTCGACACCTACGACTTTGACCTTCGTTGGCGTCTTCTCCGGCAGGACGCCCAGGGATTGGACCTGGCGCTGCGTGGAGGTCCCACGTGGTTCTCCCAGCCCGGCGTGCCGGACGCCCTGGGAGCCTCGGCGCAGCTCCTGGTGGACCGGGTGATGTGGGAGCGCCTGCTCCTGGGCGCCGGCTTCATGTACCACAGCGACTCCAGCAGCGATACCAAGTCCACCTCCGACACCTCGTGGTCGGCGGCCGTCCAGGGCAACCTGGAGTGGCGCATCACGCCCAACCTGGCCTGGGACGCCGAAGTGGCGGCCAACGTGCTGGGGTATGGCGCCCAGTGGCCCCAGGTGGCCACCGCTCTAAAGATAATCACCCATCGCCACACCTTCTCATTCATCCTCTCCAACAACCAGTACACTGCCAGCGACGGCGTCGTGGCCAACACCTGGCGTTCTCCCGCTGAACTCTCCCTGGGCTTCCAGGTCCTTCGCCAGATGGGCATCTGACCGCCGCTGCTGGCTTCCCCCACCAACTCTCCGCCTTGGACGGAACAATGATCTCTCGTCGAAACTTCGTGACCATCATACTCTCTTCTCTGGGTACGCTTGCTCTCGCCATCAAGCCCCGCCCGGCCCAGGCCAGGACCCTGGCTGTTTCCCTGGATTCACTGCCGGCCCTCAAGGAGGTGGGCGGCTCGGTCACCGCAAAGCTCTCGGACCAGCAGGTGATCTTGATTCGTGAATCCGAGGACGTGGTTCGGGCGCTGGATCCCACCTGCACCCACAAGCAGTGCATGGTGTCCTTCGACAAGAACCAGGGCAGGATCGTCTGCGGATGCCACGATTCCGTTTTTGAACTGGACGGAGCGCCGCTCTCGGGCCCCGCCACCAGCCCCTTGCGCAGCTTCCCGGCCCGCATCTCCGAGGGGCGTGTGCTGATAACGGTGGAATAGCCAGTGGGAAACGTATTTTTCTGGTTGGTGCAGTTGCTGCTGCTGTCCCTGTGGCCCGTGGAAGCCATGACCGCGCAGTCCCAGGAGCAGGCTCCGCGCTCCTCCACCCGCTCCGGTCCTGTCTCCGCGCCGGCGGAGCCGCAGGAAGAGGTGGAGTTGGTCGAGGAGATAGAGATCGTGGACGTGGTGTCCGTGGAGCCGGTGGCAACGGCTTCCACGTCGGGGGGCATGGGCGTGTCCACGGTTGTTGGGCGCTTCCATCCGGCCCTGGTGCATCTTCCCCTGGCGGGTGTCGTGCTGTTGGCTCTCTTCGAGTTGTTGAGGCTGGGCAGGTGGGGCGAAGGGCTGGGCAAGGCCAGCCTGTTACTGCTGGGTTTCACGGTACTGACGGCCCTGCCCGCGGTGGCCAGCGGCCTGCTCCGTGCCGCGGAGCTGGCCGGTAAAGGGGCGCGCTTGTCCCAACTTCCCGCCCACAGGGCCGTGATGCTCTCGGCTGTCGGCCTGGCCGTCCTGGCCCTGGCCATTCGTGTGCTGAAGGGCCGCAACCTGGCTGGAGTATCCCGGTGGATCTACCTGATCCTGGTACTGGGGGCGGCAGCCCTGGTCCCCCTGGGTGGGCACCTGGGCGGAAAGCTCGTATATGGAGACAACTTCCTCCCCTTCTGAAGAACACCAGCGCTCGCCAACGGGGCTCCGCCCCGGCGAGCCCCGCGAGCTGATTCCATGAGCAGGAACAACCACCATGTCGTGATAGTTGGCGGGGGCTTCGCTGGCCTCAGCGCGGCGCGTGCGCTGAAACGAGCCCCTTGCCGGGTGACCCTCATCGACCGCAGGAACTTCCACCTCTTTCAGCCCCTGCTCTACCAGGTGGCCACGGGGAGCCTCTCGCCCGCCAACATCGCTTCACCCCTGCGCAAGGTGCTCAAGAGCCAGGCCAACGCCGACGTGCTGCTGGGAGAGGTCCAGGCTTTCGACCCGGTCGCTGGTCGCGTGATCCTCTCCGACGGGACTGTTTCATACGACACCCTGGTGGTGGCGGCGGGTATGCGCAACCACTACTTCGGCCACGACGAATGGGAGGCCGTCTCACCGGGCCTCAAGACCGTGGAAGACGCCACCGAGATACGGCGGCGGATCTTCCTCGCCTTCGAAGCCGCGGAGCGCGAACCAGATCCGCAACGCGTCGAGGCCTTGCTCACCTTCGTGGTGGTGGGAGCGGGCCCCACGGGAGTGGAGCTGGTTGGAGCCCTGTCCGAGATCGCCCACGATACCCTCAAGGGCAACTTTCGCCACATCGACCCCGACAAAGCCCGCATATTGCTGCTGGAGGGCTCCCCCCGCGTACTCTCCATGTTTCCCGAAGATCTCTCGCACAAGGCCGCGGCCCAACTGGAACGGCGGGGAATAGAACTCATGACCAGCACCTTCGTCACCCATATTGCGCCGGGATCGGTGACCGTTCGCCAGGGGGAACGTGTTTCCAGCATCCCGACCCGCACGGTGATCTGGGCTGCGGGGGTCGCCCCATCTCCCCTGGCCGCCGAACTGCGCCGGGCTTTTGGAGCGGAGCTGGATTCCAGGGGCAGGGTGAAGGTGCAACCTGATTGCAGCCTGGCGGGGCACCCGGAGGTCCTGGTCATAGGCGACATGGCCAGCTTTTCACACCGGGGGGGCGATCCGCTGCCTGGCATGGCGCCGGTGGCATCTCAACAGGGCAGGTACGTGGGCAGGCTTGTTCGCAGGCGACTGGGGGCCAGGCCGTGCCCACCATTTCGCTATTTCGATGCGGGCAGCATGGCGGTCATCGGCCGCGGCTCGGCCGTGGCCCATGTTTTTTCGTTGCGTTTCGGCGGGCGCCTGGCCTGGCTCACCTGGTTGCTCATCCACCTCATGTACATCGTGGAGTACGGCAACCGGGTGCTTATCTTCTTGCAGTGGGCCTTCAACTACTTTACCTTCAACCGTGCCGCGCGTCTCATCACCGGCAAGGCTCCCTTTCCATTGACCGTCGGCGATGATCCTCCACGAGGGAGCGACCTGCGTTCCTCGTGAACCACCGGTGGCGCTACCCATAGAAAATGCCCGTCAACTCCGACCCAGCCGAGGCAGAATCAAGGGCCATCGCTTTATGGCGGCGTCTGCTCTACTCGCTGCTCGTGCTGGTCTCGTTCCTGTCCCTGCCGGAGTCGATACTGCGATTTTTCGGTGGAACATTTCCAGAGCTGCCTCGCCACGACTGGATCTCCGGTCAGTTCCAGCCCGATCCCTGGAACAAGTGGACCTTGAAGCCCGGCGCCTCCGTGGGCAAGGGGGGGCATATCAGCCCCGAGGGTTTCCGCGACACCCCGCTGAAACACCCCAGGCCCCCGGGGGAGCGGCGGGTGCTGGTACTGGGGGATTCATCGGTCTTCGGGGCTGGCGTACTCCAGGAAGAGACCTTCGTGCAGAAGCTGGAGCAGGCCCTCAACCCACCCGGCATCTCACCGGAATCCCGGCCCGTGCAGATCATCAACGCGGGAGTGCCCGGCTACACGACCTACCAGTGCATCGAACTCCTGAAACGCTCCCTGTACCTGGAGCCCGAAGGGGTCATCTTCTACAACATAAGCGATTCCGGAACCCCGGAAGGTCTGAACGATGATCTCTGGTTCCATTGGGGTGCGCCGTTGCACGTCTTCTTCCGCCATTCCTACGTCTACCGTTGGCTTCAATACCAGGTCTGGTCCAGGCAGGAACCCCGTACCGACGCGGAGCCCAGGCCCGGCGGTCTGCGTGTCCACATCAGGCACTATCGCGAAAACCTGCGGGCATTGCGGCAGCTCGCCGATTCCGCCGGGGCGTGGATGCTCTACGTCGTCCCGCCGGTCCTGTCGGATTCCGAGCCAAGGCCGCCCCAGGGCAGGATGTCGTCCCGGGAAGCTGCCGGTCCATCTTTCGCGCAGATTCCCATTGAATACATGCCCCGCGACCAGGCCCAGGCCGACGCGCTGCTGGAGCGGCTGGTCTACCTCGAATCCCGGGACAGCCTGGATGCCAAGCTAAGCGACTTTCGTGCCGCCCTGGTGCTGGATGCCCGCCAGGCGCAGGTCCCCGTGGTGGACGGGCCATCGTTGTTCCGGGCCATCTGGCGCCGGGAACCGGAGAGCCGGGGCAATCTCCTGTTGGACCAGGTACATCCCTCCCCCAGGGGCCACCAGGTTCTGGCCGATGCAATCGCCACCGAGCTGGAACCTTTGTCGAGGTAGTTGCCATCATACTGGAAAGGGGACCGAGTTGGAGCGAATCGCCTTCGAACAGGGTACTTCCGGGCCGCTCGCCCGCTGGCGCCGTGGCGCCCATCCGTCCCTCACCGGATCCCCTGGAAAAGCCCCGGGTCGGCCATCACAATTCGCACAACCGGAGAACACATGACAAGAGCACTGCCCGGAGTCATGGGGCGCCTGTCTTTCCTGGATCGCTACCTCACGCTGTGGATCTTCCTGGCCATGGGGTTGGGGGTCGGGATCGGCTTTTTCTTTCCAGGCGTGGTGCCCTTCCTCGACCGTTTCAGCCTGGGCACCACCTCTGTCCCCATAGCCCTGGGTCTCATCCTCATGATGTACCCACCGCTGGCCAAGGTAAAGTACGAAGAGATGGGCCAGGTGTTCAGGGATTGGCGAGTCCTTGGGCTCTCCCTGTTCCAGAACTGGGTGCTGGGGCCGGTCCTCATGTTCGTACTGGCCGTGCTCTTTCTGCACGACATGCCCGAATACATGGTGGGTCTCATCCTCATCGGCCTGGCCCGCTGCATCGCCATGGTCATCGTGTGGAACGATCTCGCCCAGGGCGACCCCGAGTACTGCGCCGGCCTGGTGGCCTTCAACTCCATCTTCCAGGTGCTGTTCTACTCGCTCTTCGCCTGGCTGTTCATCACCGTGCTGCCTCCGTTGCTGGGGCTCCAGGGCGTCCAGGTGCATGTTTCCATCGGCGAAATTGCCAGGAGCGTGTTCATCTACCTGGGCATCCCCTTCATGGCGGGTTTCCTGACCAGGTTCCTGCTCATCCGCTTCAAGGACAGGGCCTGGTACCAGCGGGAGTTCCTGCCTCGCATCAGCCCCATCACCCTGGTGGCGCTGCTCTTCACCATCGTGCTCATGTTCTCGCTCAAGGGCGAGATGGTGGTGGAGCTGCCCATGGACGTAGTGCGAATCGCTATTCCCCTGCTCATCTACTTCGTGATCATGTTCCTGCTGTCATTCTGGCTTAGCTGGAAGACCGGCGCCAGCTACCAGCAGTCCGCTTCTCTCTCCTTCACCGCCGCTTCCAACAACTTCGAGTTGGCAATCGCCGTGGCCATCGGGACCTTCGGCATCAATCACGGGGCAGCCTTCGCCGCGGTCATCGGCCCCCTGGTCGAGGTGCCCGTGCTCATCGGGTTGGTGAACGTTGCCTTCTGGTTCCGGCGCCGACTCTTCGCCGGGAGTTCACATGCCTGAGATACGGATTCTCCATACGCCCGGGTGCTCCGCCACACCCATCACCCAGCGGCTGCTCCGGGAGGTGCTGGACATGCTGGCGCCCGAATCCACCGTCACGTGCCAGGACGTGAGCCGCGATGCCAGTGCCATGTCGCTGTTCGCCGGCTCCCCCACGGTGCTGGTGGATGGCCGCGACCTGGAGCCCGACGCCGTCCCCATCGACGGCTACGGGTGAAGGCGCTATCCAGGGGGCGGTCCGCCCCCGCGTTGGCTGCTGGAAGCCGCCGTCCTGCGTTCCCTGCGGCCCGGGCACCTGCTGTTCCTGTGCGTGGCCAACTCTGCTCGCAGCCAACTGGCGGAGTGCATCGCCCGAGACCTGGCGCCACCGGGTCTGGAAGTCTCATCCGCCGGCTCGGAACCGGGGCGAATCCGCCCCGAGGTCGTGGCCACGCTGGCCGAGTTGGGCCTGGACGCCTCCGCGCAGCACAGCAAGGGCCTGGATGCAATCCACCTTGACATCGTCGACGCGGTGATCACCCTCTGCGCCCAGGAGATCTGTCCCGTGTTTCCGAGACCCGTGCGCCGCCTGCACTGGGGGCTGCCGGATCCCGTCGGCCATCCCGACGGCCTGGAAGCCTTCCGCCGCGTGGCCCGGGAGCTGAAGCTCCGCCTGGGGGTCTTGTTGGGCTGAAAAGTGATAGCGTAGGTGCTGGGAGAAGAGCGATGAAGGCGAAGAAGCTCATTGCGCTTGGTGTGCCCAGGGGCGCGGCTCTGAAGGCGGTGCTGGGGGCCATGCCGGCACTGGCGGCAGCGGGGCTGCGAGGCGCGGAGCTGCGTGCGCTGGTGGCGAGCCTGGTGCGAGAGCCGGAAGCGTTTTCCAGGCACCCGCAACTGGGCCAGGCCGCGCGGGCCATGACCCAGGTGGCCAGCCAGGTCTTCGTGCCCCGGGAGCCACCGGCCCCATGGCGGCAGTGGGGTGAAGACCTGGAACCACTGGCCGTGGAACAACTCCGGCAGGCCTGCTCGCTGCCCGTGAGCGTGGCCGGCGCCCTCATGCCCGACGCCCACCTGGGCTACGGCCTTCCCATCGGCGGAGTCCTGGCCACGCGAGGGGTGGTGATTCCATATGCAGTGGGTGTGGACATCGCTTGCCGCATGCGCATGAGCGTGCTGGACTGGCCGGTGGAGGTTCTGGACCAGCCAAGGCGAGCGAGGAAGCTCGTCCAGGCGCTGGAGCGCGAGACCCGTTTCGGCCTGGGGGCCTCCTTCGAGAGGGGGCAGCGGCGTCAGCACGCCGTCATGGACCGGGACTGGACCATCACTGCCCAGCTCCGGTGCATGAAGGACAAGGCATGGCAGCAGCTCGGCAGCTCCGGCAGCGGCAACCACTTCGCCGAGTTCGGGGTGCTGACCGTGGGCGGCGGCCTGGCCGGAACCGCCTCGTGGGAGGAAGGCCGGCGCGGCCTGGGTCTGGAGCCGGGCCGCTACCTGGCTCTGCTCACCCACAGCGGGAGCCGCGGGACGGGAGCCGAGGTGGCCCGGTACTTCAGCAGCCTGGCGGCGAAACTCCACCCAGAGCTGCCCAGGCAGCTCAAGCGCCTGGCCTGGCTGGACCTCGGAACCGAAGATGGCCAGGCCTACTGGGCGGCCATGACCCTCATGGGCGACTACGCAGCCGCCAACCACGAGCTGATTCATGCGCACGTCACAGAGCGGCTGGGTGCCCGGATCCTGGCAAGCGTCGAGAATCACCACAACTTCGCCTGGATCGAACAGCACGACGGCCAGCAGGTGGTGGTACACCGCAAGGGTGCCACCCCGGCGGGCCGGGGTGTCCTGGGGGTGATTCCGGGCTCCATGGGGACCGCCGGCTACGTGGTTCGCGGCCTGGGCGAGCCCGACTCGCTCAACTCCGCATCCCACGGAGCGGGCCGGGCCATGAGCCGCAAGGCGGCCAGGAGGCTCTTCAACTGGAAGGACGCCAGGGAGTTCCTTCGCAAGCGTCGCGTAAAGCTGATCAGCGGCGGCCTGGATGAAGTCCCCATGGCCTACAAGGACATCCACGAGGTCATGGCCGCCCAGCGCGACCTGGTGGAGCCCCTTGCCCGTTTCGATCCCCGCCTGGTCAAGATGGCCCCGGAATAGGGCGGGTTCTGTCCCGGGTACTCGGTGCGTCCTGCGCGGGTCCCAGCTTGAGCCCCGGCCGGAGCGGTCAGTTTTCCAGGCGGGTGAAGTAGATGGTCTGGTTTTCGCCTTCGGAGATGGTGAACAGGCCGTCACCAGCGGAGGAGAAGCAGATGGCCTCGCCCTGCCGCTGATAGGGCATGTCCAGTTCGCATGGATCCTGCTGGAAGGCGGCTTGTAAAGGGTCTTTTGCGTCGCGGAGCCACATGTGGGCGGTGCTGAGGTAGGTCCTTATTACCATTCTGTCGCCCAGGGGGGAGATGTCGCCGCCGGTGGTGGCGCCGCCGGAGAGGGGCGATTCGCCGAAGTCCAGCTAGGCCACCACTTCCATTTCGGCGGTCTCGCCGTCGACGTGGGGGGCGGCCTTGCGGAGCACGAAGGTCTGGCCCTGGTAGTCCTTGCTCACGATGTAGATGTCTGCGGTCTGGGGATCCACCATGAGGGTTTCGGCATCGAGAGCGCCCCCGGGGTAGCTCAAGAAGACAGTGCTGGCCTGGAGATCCTCTTCCACCGGATCCTGTTCGACGGAGACCTGGGGTTCGGGGACGATGAGGACGGCGACGGCTTCGCGCACCTGGTAGTTGTCGCCGATGTCTCCCAGGTAGAGCAGGCCCTCGCCGGACTCCGGGTCCTGGCCCGCGGCCATGTCTTCCCAGTCGAAGGCGGCGGTGTCCGCGAGATAGTAGGTTCCCAGCAGTGCTCCATCATAGGAAATTGCGAAGACACGCGCGCTGTCTCCGGAGTCGTTGTGGACCCACAGGACTCCGGGGTTGATGCGGCTGGCGGCCAAGCCGGAGATTTCGTCGATGTCGGTGGACTCCACCGTGCCGAACTCCACCGAGTCGCCCTGGGTGGGACATGAACCGGGTTGCACGGTGACTGTGTCCTGGGCTGTCCAGACATCCCATGCGGCGTCGGTGATCTCCAGGGAGACCTGGAAGACCCCGGAGGCCAGGTAGGTGTGGAGGAATTCGGCATCGTTGGAGGTGGTGCCGTCGCCCAGGTCCCAGCGCGCCTGGAAGGGTTGCGGGACCGTGGATGCCTTCGCGGAGAAGGCCACTTCCAGCGGCAGGGCGCCTTCCCCAGGGTCTGCGCGGATTCCCACGCTGCCGGTGGTGTCGGCGCAGGCGGTGGCCAGGGCGGCGGAAAAAAGGATGAGACGGGCTTTTGCGAAGTTGTGGCTCATACCTGCCCTTGCGGTGCCCGACGGCGGAGTCGGGCTCCCCCGGGGCCATGGTTTCATGGTTGCGGATACTCCAGTTTTCGCGTCTGTCCCTCTGGGGGATGATAACCTGTTCTGGTCCACTTTCTCCCGGATTCCACCATGGCCAGCACCCGATGGGTATCGTGTACCCACCTGCTCTTGCCCTTGTTCTGGCTTTTGTCGGCGGGTCACCAGGCCCTTGGCAGTTCATCGGTGGACCTTGAGGGACACCTGTGGGTGATGTGGAACGCGACCCAGGGTTCCCTGACCCACAGCAGCATGGTCAACTGGCCAGAAGGCCTGGATCTGCTCCCGGTGTTGGGGGGCTGGCTGGATGTAATGCTGGGAGCGCCGTTGGTTCCGGTGCTGGGACTCATCGGGGCCTACAACGCCGTGGTGAGCGTGTACATGGTTTGTGTTGGGCTGGGAGGCCATGCCCTGGCCACGGCTCTTGGAGTCCGAGCCCACTGGGCATGGGTGGCTGGAGTGCTCCTGCAACTGGATGGATTCGTGCTGCATCACCTGACCGGTGGCCGGCCCGAGCAGCTCTCCCTTGGCCTCGTGGCGCTGGCCCTGGCGGCCTTGCTGCGTACCTGGCGCGAGCCCCGGTGGTCCATGGCTTTCTTGTGCGGACTTGCCGGAGCGGCGCTGGTGTATGCCTCGTGGGAGATGGCCATGAGCCTGGCCATGCTGTTGTTGCTGCTGCTGCCCGCCCTGCTGGTCATTTCCAGGCCCCCTGGCCTGTTGGGCAAGCTGGCCCTGGCCGCCGGGACTGCCGTCTTGCTGGCCGGTCCCTGGATGGTCGTTTTCCTGGCCCACGCCCTTGCTGCCAGGAGCCTGGACGAGGGGAGCATCGCCGCCGGCAACGCCGCCCATGCCTCGGTGGCCTTGATTGAGTGGCTGCGACCTGGACAGGTGCGGCCCGGCTACGCCGCCATGCTCTGTCTCCCGTTGCTGTGTTGGACCGTGCCCGCCCCTGAGCGGCGGCTCTGGGCCGTGCTGGGCATGTTGCTGCTGCTCTCACTGCTCCTGGCCCTGGGGCCGTCCCCCCGATTCTACGGGCCACCAGCCTCGGGAGCCACCTGGTGGAGCCCCTTCGCGCTGCTCCAGGAGCTACCCGTGCTTGGCTGGTTCCACTGGCCCGACCGCCTGCTGTGGGGATTCAGCCTGGCCTCGGCGGTAGCGGCTGCTCTCCTTCTGCGGAAACTGTCGGAAAACATCGGTCGTGCAACGGCCTTGGGGCTGGCTGCCCTGTTGTTGTTGGCGGCTGGCTCCGAGGCATGGCTCACGGATCGCTGGCCTCGGGGGCGCTTCGGGTTGGCAAATGTCCCATGGGCCCAGGAGCTTGCCATGGTGCCGGGACCAGGCGCGGTCCTGGACCTTCCTCCCATGCACAACATCGTGCAAAACCTGGACTACCAACTTCTCCAGCTTCGCCACGGGCGTCCCATACTCTTCAACATGTTCCTGCCACACCTGGTCTCGTCCCAGGTGGATGCCCGTCTTCGCGGCGATCCGGTGCTGAGCTGGTTCCTTGGCCCTGGGGCAGGGCAGGGCAGCGGGCGGAAACCATTCTCGGCAGGGGATTTTCAAGGGCTTCGAGATCTCGGCTTTCGCTTTGTGGTGCTCCATCGTCGTCGCGTCTCCGGCAGCAGGTGGAAGACCGACCGTGACCTCTTGCTGCGCAGCCTGGGCCAACCTGGAATCTCCAGCAAGAGCGGGGACTGGATGTGCTGGGATCTTGATGGCATCCTGGACAAAACCTCCCGGCGGTTCCTGGCCCAATGACCGTCAGCCTGTCGTGTCTCTCATCGAGCCCTGCCTGTTTTCTGCCCTGACAACCTGCCCGTCCCAACGGAAATCCTGTTCCCATGTTCGAAGCCCTGCACTCCTTCTCCCGTGCGCTGAGAAACCGGCTTGATCGCCGATGGCTCGCCCTGCCCCTCTCCCTGCTGGGCTTCATCGCTCTTCTTGCCGTCTTCGCCGTGTACCAGCATCCCAGCTTCCCCTTCGTGGACTGGTTGCGCTTCCAGTCCCTGGAGGCGCCCCGCTCGTTCATGTTGGGTCTGTTGGCGGTGTTGCTCTGCTTCAGGGCGGCCCTGGCCTCTTCGGGCTGGCTCCGCTGGCCCATGCGTACGGCCGTACTGCTGGGTAGCCTGGGCGTCCTGTTCAACATGCTGACGCCCCAGTTCTTCCATGGCAATATCCTGGACCAGGAGGGTCCGGGAGTTCTGGTTCCCGTGGTGCGGGAAGGCCAGTTGGTCTCTCTTCACTGGAGGACCGATCTGCTCAAGGGCTCTCCCCTGCTGCTTCTGCCCAGGCTCATCCACAACCAGTCGTTGCTCTCCGATATCGCGCAGGGCATCCACCAGCAGCGATCCGATCAGGCGCTGGCCCTGGGAGAGCAGAGTCCGGGGCAATACCAGCGGTTCAACATTGCCAGGAGGCTGCTCTGGACAATCCAGAAGGCCCTGGCGGCTCTATCGATGGCCTTGAGGGGCCTGCTTCTGCCCATGTTCGTGTATTTCCCCATACGTGTCCTGTTGCCGGGACGACCATCCAGGAGGACCGAGAGCCTTCTCCTCTGGGCGCTTCGAAGCATGAGCCTGTTCCTTCCCGTTTTCAACCTGGCCTTCCTGGCTGCGTTGGCAACGCTGGGCCTGCCCGACGGCCTTTCCCAGCGCTCTCACGCCCTGTTCACCACTCTTCTCTTCCTGGCGGCGGTGCTGGCCGTGGATCTGGCGGGCAGGTTCCTGGCCTTCGAGCCGGCATCCGGGGCTGAAGATGGAACCAGGCGCCCCTCGTCGGCCACGTCCGGCCTGTTGCTCGTCCTGGCGGGGGGCATGGCCTGCGGTGTGCAGGACTCCCCCCAGGGTTCCGCCCCTGCCAGCTCGCCCGCCCATGTCGCCGTGCAGGTTTCCCGTGACTCCGCACTTCCAGACCTTCTCCTGCTCCTGGTGCCGGGGCTCCGGGCCGACCCACCGGCCACGCCGGGAGCCGAGGCGGCCTTTTTCGCCGGCCTGGCCCCATCCCCGGGGGTCCGTTTCCTCTCGGCCTACGCCCAGTCCTGTCATCCCTTCACGAGCCTGGGTTCGCTGCTGGCGGGGCGCTACCCCTCTGCCATTCCTCTTTGCAGCCTGTACCAGGAGCAGGACCAGGAACGTCGGGAAGCCCCGTGGTGCAGCCACATGCCCAGCGATACCATGACCCTGCCCCAGGTGCTGGCACTCTACGGATACCATACTGCTCTTTTTTCGGCGGATTTCCCCGGAGCGGAACTCCTGGCCCCGCTCTTTCAGCACTGGGACGGCGGCGAAGAACTGTGGACCGCGACGGGCACGGATTGGGACGAGCTGGCCAGACGTGCCGGGTCCTGGTTCGACGAGCAGGACGGTCCTCGCTTCCTGGTGGTGGTGACCATGGACCTGCAACTGGATCGGCGCCCTGATCTGCTCAAGGCAATGGATCTCGACAAGGGCGAGATCCCGTACCTCCCGGGTATCGACTCGGAGCCGCTTTCCTTGCGGAAAATCGGCGAAATGTACTCCGGGGCCGCGATGGAAGCGGGCAGGGGTGTGGCCCTTCTCCTGGATGGGCTCGAGTCCCGTCCCGGAACGCTGCGAACGTTCGTAACCTCCACCAACGGCGTGAACCTCGGGGAGTGGCACTGGGACGGCGACACCAGGCCCCTGGAGCTTGTCCTGCTGGAGGGTACCATCCACGTGCCGCTGGCTATCCTTGGGAGTTCTTCATCCGGGGTGTCGGGGGTTTCCCGGAAAACAGACCGCGTGGTGGAGCTGGCGGACATCTTTCCCACCATCACCGCCATGGTGGGCGCAACCCCTCCATCAGGCACGCACGGCCACGACCTCATGCACCCGGCGGAGCATGCTCTTCCGACAGGTACCGCCTACGCCGAGTTCGGCGACATGCTGGCCCTGCGAATGCAAGACTACCTCCTGTTGTTTCGCGGCTTCCTGCACGGCAGGTCGTCCCTGGATCCGGAATTGACCGAGCGCCTGGCAGAGCTGGTGACCTCTCCCCCGGGCCTGGCGAGAGCCAGGTACCACCTCTACGACGTGGTCCGCGATCCCTTCCAACAGCGGGATCTCGCGGCGCAGCAGGCCTTGAAGGCTTCCTACCTGCTTCAGCGCCTCATGGAATACCGCCGGGGTCTTGCCGCTCCTGCCGGGCAGGCCATGGACCCACAACGCCTGTGGGACCTTCGCCTTTCCCCCACCGAGGGATACTGGTAGGATACACGAAGCCTCCATCCGCCGCTGTTGACATCACCTGTCCAGGAAAGTGGAAGTCAAGATGAACTGGGTTCAGCTCGCATACGAATACCTGGTGGGAGGGCTCTTCTTCGGAGTCACTCTCTTTCTTTGTTTTCGCGCTGGCGCCGCCCAGCGGAGCAACTGGTCGGATCGCCGTACACTGATCATCTCGTTGCTCGGGCTGGCGGGCTATTTCGCCGTCCACCTGGGGTGGATCCTGGCCGCGTCGGCCTGAGGTGGGTGCAATGAACGTCGCATACGGTCAGACCATAGACTACGTCATCGTGGTGGTGTACTTCGTACTCATCCTGGGATTCGGCAGCCTCTTCGGCAGGTACACCAAGAGCACCAGGGATTTCTTCTTTTCCGGGCAGCGTTTCTCCTGGTGGCTCATCGCCTTCTCCTGCGTGGCCACGGTGGTGGGGAGCTACTCCTTCATCAAGTACGCCGCGGCAGGCTATCGCTACGGTCTCAGCTCCACCATGAGCTACCTCAATGACTGGTTCCTGGTTCCGTTGTTCATGCTGGGGTGGCTGCCCATCATCTACTACTCGCGGGTCACATCCATCCCAGAGTATTTCGAGAAGCGCTTCAGCAGGCCCACCCGCGTGATGGCGGTGATCTTCATCCTAGTCTACCTCACCGGCTACATAGGCATCAATCTCTACACGCTCGGCGTGGCCATGAATGCCATCATCCCGGCCTTCGGGGTCTTCCAGTGGGCCGGCATGATCGCCGTCATAGCCGCCATATACGTCACTTTCGGAGGCCAGACCGCCGTCATCATGACCGATCTGGCCCAGGGTTTTCTGCTGCTGGGCGCCGGTGTGCTGCTGCTCTACCTGGGCATCCGCTACCTGGGCCAACACAACGGCCAGGGCTTGAGCGGCCTGGCAGCCTTCTGGCAGGGCCTCTCCGTGGAGCACAGGCTCCCCTACTCGGGCCTCTCCAGTCCTGAAAAGTTCCCCATGGCGGGCATCTTCTGGCAAGACCTATTCGGTTCTTCCATGTTCTTCTACTTTGCCAACCAGGGTCTCATCATGCGCTTTCTGGCGGTAAAGAGCGTGGCCGAGGGCCGCAAGGCCATAATCGCGGTGGTTCTCTTCCTCATGCCCCTGGCCGCCTTGAGCGTGGGCAACGCCGGTTGGGTGGGGCGGAGCATGGCAAGCTTTGGCCTCATTCCGGCCAACACCGAGCCCAACCAGATTTTCATGGTGGTGGCCGAGCTGGTGGCCCGACCAGGTGTCTTCGGTCTCATCCTTGCCGCCTTGACCGCCGCTCTCATGAGCACCGTCGACACCCTCATCAACGCCGTCAGCGCCATAGCCGTCAACGACATCTGGAGGCCCTTCGTCGCCCCCGGCAGGTCTGATGGCCACTACCTGGCCGCCGCACGGGTCTCCTCCATCGTGTTCACCATTTTGGGCCTGGTGCTGGTCCCGCTGTACATGTCCTTCGAATCCATCTACGTGGCCCATGGCGCGTTCACCGCCGCCATCAGCCCTCCCATCATCGTGGTGGTGGTGCTGGGCATCCTTTGGAAGCGCTTCTCGCCCGTGGCAGCCTTCCTCACTCTTTTGTTGGGCGGCTTCCTGGTTGGTCTCTCGCTGTCATTCCCCGACTTGATCGCTCCGCTTGCCGACTTCCACGGCATGGAGCCCGGCACCGGATACAACTACATGCGCGCTCTCTATGGCTTCCTCGTGTGTTCGGCGGTTGGAGTGGGCGCCTCCCTCGTGTGGCCCCACAAAGACCCGGCCAGCATCCGGGGCTTGTGGGTGGGCGGCATCCAGCAGGCCAGGCGCATGTTCAAGGGCTCCGAGCCCAACGACCAGGAACCGGGCCTGAAGATCCGCCTGGTACTGGAACAAGGTGGCAACGCCGCTCCCAACCACCAGGACGATCTTCCCATCATCACCATGAGCCCCGACTCGGCACAGAACATGAAAGCCCGCGCCGGCGACCTGGTGTACGTGGCCGACAAGCGCTGGTGGCTGGGCGGACTGCGCTCGCTCCATGCCCGGCTGGCCATCGCCGATGGACTGGGAAAACGCGTGCTCATCGCTGCGGGAGCCATCGAGGATTCCCGTCTCAACGTGGGCGAACAGGTCCTGGTGGAGAAGATCCTCTGATCAGCGGAACGTGCCTCAGTCGCTGCCGAAACTGCCCTTGAGCAGGAGCCAACCTTCCTGTGTGACGGATATCTCCGGGTCCTTGAAAGACATGGAGACCCCAGCCAGGGAGCTGAACCCCGTGATCTCGCCCAGGTCCAGGGGCGGCACCTGGAAGCTGGGCATGACCTCGCCCATGCTGCCCAGCAGAGGCGGTACCATTAGGCGTATCAGGGCCGCAAGGTCTCCAGGATCCAGGGCGTGGTCGTATTCCAACACGCCGACGTCCACCCCCACGTAGGCTGGCCTACTGTCTAGAGTGAACAGCAGGGAGTCGTTTTCGTCGAAGGTGGCCACGGCTCCCGTTGAGACGTTGATGGAGAAGTCCAGCGTCACGCCGTCGCTGCGGTCGAAAGCCAGGCGCAGCTCGCCGATGTCCAGGTCCATCTGTTGGTCGTCCTGGGTGGGTTCATCCATCAAGGGAGGAAGGTCGAAGTCTATTCGTACCTTGTCCACCGGACCCAGTGGTGGTTCCAGGGATTCGCCCGCCAGGGTGGTCATTTCGTCGGCATCCAGAGTCAGGTGGGAGAGGGCTCCGGTGGCCCAGTAGGCGAAGAGGAACTGGTTCACCAGGTCGTCGTCGGCCAGGACGGCAAAGGAGCCCCCCTGGGCGATATCCCAGTCGGGTTGGGATTCCTCGGTGTGGGGGGAGCCGGCGTTTTCGGGCAGATCCATGCTGGTCTTGGCCCAGGCCGATGCGTCCAGCTCCAGTCGAATGCCCGAGCTGGTGATCTCGATGGAGTCCAGGGCCAGGGAGAGGTGGATTGGGTTTTCCTCGCCCAGCACCGTGTCCATGGCCAGGCCCGCCAGGTACTGTTCCACCAGCTCTTCCATGATGTCGCCAACGTCTTCTTCCAGTGACGAGGAGATCATGTCGGAAACCCAGTCCACCAGCAGGTCTTCCAGGAAGCTGGGTACCCAGTCCACCTGGAAGCCGAAGCCGTTGATGGTGGCGTCCACCGCGGTGGTACTGGCCCAGACCTTTCCGCCCTGGGCGTAGACGTCAAGGGTGACGAAGATGTCCAGGGAATCCATCCACGCGCTGCCCGATACCGAGACCCAGTCGTACCAGTCCACTCCCAGCACGTCGTAGGTTATCCAGATGTCCGTAAAAATAAAGTCACCTTCGAGGGCACCGGACACGGGGTTCAGGTTGACCGATGCGCCCCCGATGTCGGCGGAGGTGACGGTGATGTCGGCGTATTCGTATTCCATGGTCATGCCCACCATGGCCTGGGCGGTCGAGGGATCTTCCAGGACCAGCTCCAGCAGGGAGGAGATGTCCGACAGGTCTGGGCCCAGCAGCAGGCGAAGCGAACCTGGAATGGTCTGGCCCGAGTCCCAGGTGGGCCCCCAGATGAAGGCGCGGCCATCCACTGCGCGTTCGTCGTCCACGTCCTCCAGGCGGAAGCCCAGGATGTTCAGGCCAGTCTCCGGGGTCCACTCGAGGTCTATGTTGCCCTGGGAATCGAAGGCGCTCTCCTGGTCGTTCACTGTCAGGCTGTCCAGGGCTGCGCTGCCCTCGATGGCCTGGCCCTGGATGCGGACTGTCTGTTGGCCCATGAAGGCGGCTCGTTCTGGCTGGTCGATGTCCAGCACCGGCAGGTCCACCTGCTCGGTGGTGGTCACCGGGAGATCCGCGTCGGAACCGCAGCCCGGCGCCAGCAGTACGGTTACAAGCATGGATATTTGTTGATGACGCATGGCAACCTCTGCGGGTGGAATTGCCGGCTCACTTCTCAGCCCATCACAGGTCCGGGCCGCCGGTGCGCGGGTCTTTTGATGATAGGGGAAGGGCAACTGGAGCCGAGGTAATATAATAGCGCCTTCAAACGCGAGAGCAGAGCCCTATCATGATGCAAAGTTTGCTGGAAGCACTTCTATCGGACCTTTGGGGGGCTCTCTTCATCGCCACCGCCATCCTGGTCCTGCTCGTGGTTTCCGAACTACTGTACAGGATCCTGGGGCTCCCCACCGAGTACACACGGAAGTTCTCCCACATCGGCTCCGGTTTCATCGTGCTGAGCTTTCCATGGCTGCTGGAAAGCGGCTGGACCGTAACCTTGTTGGCACTGCTCTTTCTGGGCATCCTGGTGGGTGGCAGGAAGACCGGTCTGCTCAAGTCCATCCACTCGGTGAAGCGCCGCACCGGCGGTGCGTTCTACTATCCGGTGGCCGTGCTGGGGATCTGGTTTCTTTCCCGGGGCGAGCCGTTGCAGTTCACGGTGCCCATCGCAATCATGGCCATCGCCGACACGGGTGCCGCCCTGGTGGGGAGCAGCAGAGGCGAGATCCGCTACGAGGTGCTGGACGGCTACCGTACCTTCGAGGGCACCGTCACGTTCTTCGGGTTGGCGTTCGTCATCGTGCTGGTGGCCCTGGCCATTGCCGCCAGACCCGGCTGGCCCGACATGCTGCTGGTGGCCCTGGTCGTGGCCTTGCTCACATCGGCGGTGGAGGGAGTCAGCGTGCGCGGCAGCGACAACCTGCTCATTCCCTACGCTGCCTGGCTCGTGCTCCAGGGAACGGCACAGGCTGGGGGCAGCGGAATCTCGGGGTGGATAGTGGGAATGCTGCTGGCCCTGGGGGTCGTGCTCACCACCATGAAGCTGGTGGGCATGACCCCATCGGGAGCGCTTCTCACCTTCGTCATAGGCACACTGACCTATGCACTGGGCGGTCTACAGTGGCTGTTTCCGCTCTTGACGCTCTACGTCGCCTATATCTTCTTCGTATCTTTCGCATCCCGTGGCCGCGAAACCGACATCGACAGGGTCTTTCCATCCACGGCTGGGAGCCTCCTGCTGGTGCTGCTGTTGGCCCATTTTGAAGACCAGGACCTGTTTCTGCCCTACCTGGTCACCCTCTCCGCCAACGCGGCCATGGCCATGGCCATGGCGGTGCGGGGGCCATGGCTGGTGCCGGCGGTGCTGGGGGGGGCGGTGCTTCCCGCCGTGGCCGCGTTTTGGGCGGGTTTTCCCATGTCATTTCTGGTGGTGCTGCTGGGCGGGCTTGGAGGGCTGGGTTTCTTCTTGTTGCTGGCGCGCACAAGGTTGGTGGGCCGGCGCCTGGTGGCATCCTCGGCGGCCGCCTTGTTGGTCTGGTTCGTCGCCATCCGGGTCTGATTGCCCTTCACGCTTGGAGTTCACCCATCGAGAGACAGCTTAACGCCGGGGGAATGGAGGAGTCAGTCCGGCAGGACCGCCCCCAGCAACGGGGCCCGCCAGCCCCGAGAACCATGCGCCTGGAGTGGACATGGATCAAGACAGACTTGAACTCTACAGGACCCTGGCGGATGTCCGTGTCCTGGAATCCCATGGAGCCAGGATCCTGGCGTCGGTGCACCCGGAGCTGTTTCCCACTGGCACCCTCTCTGCTCCCCAGGGCCTGACCAGTGGCTACGACGCGGTGTTGGCCGCGGGAGAATCGTGGTTGAGGCGGAAGGCCTGCACCGCCGTGCTGGCCCCCATGGAAGTGTGTACCTGGTTCCCCTACCGCAGCATCATCGGGCCCCACTCCTTTCCCCCGTTTCCAATGGAGCCTCGTGCCAGGCCAGAGCCCTGGCTCGTCAGGGGCTATTCTCCCGCTGCCCGCTACGACTCCGTGCTGGTTCCCCATCAGCCCCAACTCTCTCGCCTGGAGACGGTGGAACCACGCCTGCTGGATGCGGGTTTTACCGTTCGACCCTGGAGCATGGAACACTTTCAACGTGACCTGCGCACATGTTGGGGCATCTCCCGGGCCGCATTCGCATCCGCCCACGCCTTCGTGCCCCTTCCCTTCGAGGCCTTCCGGGCCCTGTACACCTCGTATCGGGGCCGGATCGACCCGCGCCTGGTGTTGCTGGTCCACGACCCCCTTGGACAGCCGGCCGGGTTCTGTTTCACCTTGGCCGCTCACCTGGGGGATTCTCCCCGGGAATCCTACGTGGTCTTCAAGACCCTCGCGGTGCATCCCAGCCAGCAGAAATCGGGCCTGGGGCGTTGGCTCCTTTCCCTTGTCCACCGGGCCGCCATGGGCATGGGACTTCAGGGGGGGCTCATCCATGCCCTCATGTGGCGTGCAAGCCCATCCCAACGCATGGCCCCCGGCACGGGCCGGCATGTCCGTGAATACGTCTTGTTCAGGCGGGAGCTGTAGGTGGCTTCCGTGGACAACGTGACCTGCTTGTTGCAGGACCTGGCCCGCCGACTGCCAGAACGGGTGGCCCTGGCGGAGGCCTCTGGCCGGACCATCACTTTCGAGCGACTGGACTCGGCTACCGCCAGCCTGGCGGGGGCTCTTCGACGTGAAGGCTTCGGCCCCGGCCATCGTTTCCTGGTGCTGGTGCCCATGGGCATATCCCTTTATCTCGCGCTGTTGTCCTTGTTCAGGGCGGGTTGTACTGCCGTGCTGGTGGATCCCGGCATGTCCCGCGCTCGCCTGGGCCCCCTGCTGGGCGGCCTGGGCCTGAGCGGCTTCATCGGCAGCCCCCGGGCCCAGCTCCTCCGGCTGGCGCTGCCGCAGTTAAGGGGCCTGGACATGTACCTTTCCACGGGTTTTTCGTTCTTGCCCCACCGTCTTCTGTGCTCTTTCCGCGGGCCTCCGGCGGAGCCAGTGCCCAGCCAGGAGCCCGCCCTGGTCACCTTCACCGGCGGGAGCACCGGCACACCGAGGGCCCTGGGCAGGGACCACGCCTTCCTCCTGGCCCAGCACGAGGTGCTGGCGACGCACATGGGCCTGTGCCAGAGCGACGTGGACCTGCCCACCTTGCCGGTTTTTCTGCTCAACTCCCTGGCCCTGGGCGCCACCTGCCTGCTTCCCCCCGCCCATCCCACGCAGTTGAGAGAAAAGGCCACCATCGCGCTGCTCTCTCGCATGGCGGGAGCTGGTGTGACAACTTCCAGCGGGTCACCGGCGTTTTTCGGCAGCCTGGTGGATGTGGCGGAGAGCCGCGGGCTGGCCCTGCCGAATTTCAGGAAACTCTTCCTGGGGGGCGGGCGTGTGCCCTCCGTCTTGTTGGAGCGGCTGGCTCGATTGCTCCCCTCCACAAGGCTGCAAATCGTCTACGGCTCCACCGAGGCCGAGCCCATTGCCTCGGTGGACGCCCGCCAGGTACTGGAAGCCGGTGGTGATGCCGCGGGCCGTGGCTCCCTGGTGGGCAGGCCGGTGCGTGGTATCCGTCTGCGCCTCTGGAAACCCGGGACCAGCCAGGAAGTCCCCGAGGGTCATGCGGGCGAGGTCGTGGTTTCCGGTGCCCACGTCAACACCCACTACCTGGACGATGCCGGCGCCGAGGCGCGTTTCAAGGTGCGAAAGGACGGGGACACCTGGCATCGTACCGGAGACCTGGCGCGCCTGGATTCCGCCGGTCGGCTCTGGCTCCTTGGGCGCGTGGGCGAAGACATCGCCGGCTTCTACCCATTGCAGGTGGAGGGCCTCGCGGAGTCGCTGCCCTTCGTTCGCCGGGCTGCTCTCTGGAACCTGGGCGAGGGAGATTCCGGCCAGGAACTTCCCGCCATGGTGGTGGAGCTGCGCCGGCGCAAGCTCCCCGATGCCTGGCGGGAGCAGCTTCGTTCCACGACCGGTCTGGACGAAATCATCCAACTTCCCGCCATTCCCATGGACCCCCGCCACGGGGCCAAGGTGGACCGTTGGAAACTACACGCCGTTCTTGGGGCCAGGGGCCATCTTAGTGGGCCTTCCCGGGAGCCGGAGGGGGAATCAGAGTCATGAACACGGCACGATGCGCTCTCCCGCACCTCCGGGGCTTCACCTCCCTTCCCGTGGAGGGTATACTCTCTCTCATGAACCTCTTGACTACATGCCTGATCCTGTTCCTGGCTGGCTGCAACTCCCAGGATTCCCTCCTCACCGTGGCGGACATCCGCTCCGGCGACTACCAGTTCTACACCGTGGCGGTGGACGATGGCTGTCTGGACGGCGCCCTTGAAGCCCTCTTCATGCCTGAGGGCAGCGGCACGCCCCATGCTTTCCAATACCTGGTGTTTGTCCCATCGGCAGACGAACTCCCCATCTCCTACTCCGTGGATTTTCGGGAACCCTTCGTGGGCATGGAGGTCACCGTAGACAGCCCCGACGGTGTTTCCCTCCAGGTCCAGGGCAGCGTCATGGAAGCCGTGGAGCTTGGAGGCAGCACGGGCGACTGCGTCACCGACATGAAGGCCGACGCCACCTTGACCCCGGCGGAGTCCCAGCGGCTCGTGGGGACCGCCACCATTTCCGTCATGGATCCCCGCGGCGACGACCAGCTCTGCCCCGTGTTCCAGCAGGATCCCTGTCAGGTGGTCCTTGAACTGGAGGCGGTGCTGCCCTGACCAGATGCAACCGCATCCCAGCACGGAGATACGAACAGCGCGGCTGGCCTGGCGAACAGAAAACCCTGCAGCAGGTCGCAACCCAGTTCGACCGCTGCCTTGCATTCCCCCGGGGTTTCGATGCCCTCGGCCACGGTCTGGATGCCCATCTCCTTGCAAAGAGAGACCACTGATCGCACGAGTTTCTGCTTTACGGGCGTGGTGTCCAGGTTGCGCACCAGTGAGATGTCCAGCTTCACGATGTCCGGCTCCACCACCGTGAAGACGCTTAGACTGCTGTAGCCGGTCCCAAGGTCGTCGATGGCGATGCGGTAGCCCTTTTCCCGGAGCACGCCGACGCGGTCCTTGAGTGCGGTGTCGTTCTTGAGAGCCTGCCGTTCGGTGATCTCCAGGACGATGCGTTCGGCATAGCCCAGCAATCCCGCGGTTGGAGAGAGCAGGTCGGGATCCCAGAGTTCCTGGGGGTATACGTTGATGAAGATGAGGGTGTC
The DNA here is from genome assembly GCA_024276675.1 of Myxococcota bacterium. Classification (GTDB taxonomy): domain Bacteria; phylum Myxococcota_A; class UBA796; order UBA796; family JAFGLY01; genus JAJRWT01. Next base: position 24,985 of record JAJRWT010000033.1, read on the forward strand.
GGTGGGGGCTCGTGGTATGGCCTCCACCGTGGATCTGCGGACTATACGCCCCAATTCCGTGACCCGGTTCAGTCGGTCGGCAGCTTCTACGAGGATTTCCGGGTTGGAGAAGTCGGGATGTGGGCAACGCAGCAGGGCTTCATAGGCTGCGGTGGTATGTCTTGACCAGGAAACTATTGGCTGGAAAGCGAGGTGGATGGACTCCACGGCCTTGCTGAACACTTGGTTCTGCCTGTTGTGGGCCTTGACCAGGCGGTTCATGTCAGTGGTGGCCAGGTAGTTTTTCTGTGCCCGGGCCAGATCTCGAAGGTTGGCCGCATGATCCAGCATGGAGAGCAGTTTCTTCGGCGGAAAGGGCTTTACCAGGTAGCGAAAAGCCCCAAGGTCCAACGCCCTGATGGCGGTGTCCAGGGACGGCAGGCCCGTGATGAGCACCACCGGCAACGACGGGTGGCTGTTGGAGACCTGGGCCAGGACGTCCAGACCCGTGTAGTCGGGCATGACGATGTCGCAGAGGAGAACATCGATGCTGTCGTCCAGGAGAGGGCGGGCCTCGGGCCAGCTTGCTGCCTGCCGAACCCGGAATCCAGCACCCTCCAGCACCCTGGCGGAGCTTTGACGGAAGGTGTCGTCGTCGTCGATGAGGAGGACCCTGTGGGTGTGGGAACCGCCGTGGTCGCCCGGGAATTGTCCAACTGTCCCTGAGTGATGGTCGTTCATCAGATCTGCTTTCCTTGGGCGCCTGGGTTTTCAGGATGTTCCAGCGACATGGTATCGGCGAGTTCTCGATACACTTCCAGGGCCTTGTATAGGTTGCCGTGCGATGTTTCCAGGTCTCCTATCGTGGCGAGCAGGCCTTCGAGAAGGCCATCTTCAGCCATGGAGCGCAGCCGTTTCAGGGTTTCGTCAAGGAAGTAGAGTTCCATGTGGAAGCTGGCCACCTGGTTGTGCAGGTCGTGCCGCAGACGGTTGAAAACGGATTCCAGGGCCCTTGCAGATTCAGGGTGTGCCTGGATGGTCGTTCGAAGGTTCGAGATCTCCTTTTTTAGATTCGTTTCAACGGCCTTCGTGTGAGAGTCGTGCATTGGGGGCCTGTCCACGTCAAACGTTCCATAGATCCATAAAGCGACATCCGGAGCAGCGGAAGAGCAGACTGACCCTTTTATTCCAATTGTACTCGGAGACAAGGGACGAATTATGTCGGAGACAAGGAAGGAAAGCGGATTGCCATCATCCGAACCAATGGCATGTTGCCACAGAGATGCGCCGTTTAGAGGCCCTTTTCTCATTTCACGGGCCCCTTGGAGCCTTGGGGATGGTGCCACCCGGTGCCAGTGCTGGACTACCAGTTCCCCTGTGGGCCTCCGTAGGCACCCATGTCGTTCTGTGTGCCGTCGAAGTCGTAGTAGAAGGCAGCACTGCTGCCGGCGTCGATGGCAGGGCTGGAGTCGGACAAGGAGAAGTCGTCGTTGAAGGCGTTTCCGTCGCAGCCAGCGTCGACGAACAGTGGATCCGATGCCAGGATGCCCGGGCCGGCGCTGTAGGTGCCTCCGAAGGTGTAGGGTCCGGCGGAGGAGTTGTACAGGTCGCTGTAGCTGATGTCTCCATCGCCGGCGCCATTCACTACGTAGGCGGTGATGGCGGTGTAGAGGATGGAGTTGATGATGGTCAGGTCCGTGTCGCTGCCCCCGAAGACCGCCGCTCCATGGGTGGCTCCGCTGGCCGAGCTGTCCTGGAACAGCACGGTATTGGTGAACTCGGCCACTGCCCCGGAACTCTGGAGGAACAACCCGCCACCGTCGGTGTCGGCGGCGTTGCAGGACAGAATGGTGTTGGTGGCGGTCATGGTGGAGGCGTCCAGGTTGATACCAGCGCCATCGACGGCTTCGTTCTGGCTGGCGTAGGTATGCAGGACATCGAAGATTGAGCCTTCCGCCCCATAGATACCTCCGCCCTGGTCGGCAAAGTTGTCAACCACCCACACGTCCTCCAGGGAGACGTTTGCGTCTATTACGCAGATTCCGCCACCGTAGCTGTAGAACCAGTACTGGGTGAAGTCGCCGATTGCCACCTGTTGGAACTCCGGCAGGAAGTTGTCGGACACGATGAGGTCGTAGAAGCTGGCGTCGTCACCGTCCACGTAGATCCCGCCACCGCAGTACTCGTAGGTCGTGACGGTACAGGTGTTTTCGCCCGAGTGGGAAGCCGAGGAATCGGCACAGGGCTGGGTGGCCGAGGCCGAGGTCGTGTACCCAGTTCCTCCGGTGATGGTGAAGCCGTGTACGGAGGGCGATGCACCTGCCCCACCGGCTATCGTGAGCGTGGGAGCACAGGAGCTGGGGTTGGAGGTTCCGCAAGTGCTGAGCCCGGCGTCGATGGTGGTGGATTCGGCGCCGTCGACTCCCCAGAGATCTATGGACCTGCCGGAGATGTCCACCTGCTCCGAGTAGGTCCCACTGTAGACTATGACACATTCAGAGGCCATGTCGACACCGGCCTGGACAGTGTTCAGCGGGCTGGAGAGGGTGCCGGCCCCCGATGCGGAGCCCGTGGATGCGTTCACCACCACTGGCTCGGTGGCATCCGAGTCGTCGCAGTCGTAGGTGTTGTCGGTGTAGCCGCTGGGCAGGTCGCAAGCCTTCGTGGTGCTGCTCTCGTCCCCCAGGCCGTCACCGTCGTCGTCGGCGTACCAGGTGTCGCCATCCACCGGATCTTCGTCGATGCTCCCGTCACAGTCGTCGTCCACGTCGTTGCAGTACTCCAGTGCTCCGGGATGGATGCTGGAATCGCCGTCGTCGCAGTCGGCGCTGTCGCGGATATAGCCATCGGGCGCATCGCAGGCCGTCTCGGTTACGTCGGAATCGCCGAAACCGTCGCCGTCGCCGTCGGGGTGCCAGTCCACGGCTCCAGCGGCGTCTTCGTCGATGCTCCCGTCGCAGTCGTCATCCACGTCGTTGCACAGCTCGGTGGCACCTGGGTTGACACCGGGATCGCTGTCGTCGCAGTCGGTATCGTCGGTGACGTGGTTGGTGGGTTCGTTGCAGGAGTCCATGGAGCTGCCGGCGTCGCCGTAGCCGTCGTGGTCGGTGTCGGCGTACCAGGTGATGGAATCCACGGCGTCTTCGTCGAAGGCGCCGTCGCAGTCGTCGTCC
>JAJRWT010000034.1 GCA_024276675.1 Myxococcota bacterium
CCCAGGCTCCAGGCCGAAGGACTGCTCCTGTCATCCAGCAATTCCGACACACACCAGGGGGAAAGGGACAGGTCCACTGGCTCCGCCGATGCAGGGGCGTCCATTCCACCTGGCGCCACCACGCGGAATGTCACCGCGGGAAGCACTTTCGAGCTGGAGGTTGCGGTGCTTTGGTCTTCCAGCGTCACCAGCCAGGGGCCCAATTCACCTTGCCCCACGGCCACCGCCCGCAGGTCTATGCTCAACTTGCGCACCGGCGTGAGCACACCTGATTCCCCTTCCTCCACCACGCGCACAGGCACGAAACATCGCGGAGACTCCCCGGTATAGGAGACTTTCAGGATCCCCTCACCCTGCACGACGATGCTCAGGGGAAAGGTGTCGCCCAGCAGAACGTCGGTTCTCGGAGCCTCCATGACGGCGGCCACGGGAGAGATGCCCAGCAGTCGATCCATGACGGGGCCGGCCAGTGATTGTAGTTGGGGATCTTCACGAGCCCTGTCGGCAAGTTCCGGTCGCAGGGTGAGAGCCCTGGAAAGCTCCGCAAGCGCATCGTTCTCTCGGCCAAGACGAGCCAGGTAGCAGGCCAGGTTGTAGCGTATGCTGGGGTCGGTCGGTTGGGGATGCTCCCTGGACAACAGGGCCCCCAGGACGGCCACGGCTCCCTCCGTGTCACCGGCACGGTCAAGGGCCAGGGCCTGCCAGGCAGGCAGTGCCCTGGAACCGGGGTCCAGCCCTCCGGCATCCCCAAATGCCCGGGCAGCATCCTGGAAACGGCCATCTTCCAGCAGTTCCCTCCCGTGCTGGTAGAGCTTCAGCGCTCGCTGGGTGTCGTCAAATGGACTCTGGCAGGACGACGACAGAAGAGTCAGAAACAGGCCCAGAGCAGCGATCCTCACAGCGCAAGAACCTGTTCCAGGCCCTCGTCCAGATTGTCCAGCAGAAGGTCGGGCTCTGCTGCCGACAGTTCCTCGCGGCTGCTCCACCCGGTGCAGACGGCCACGGCCATGGCACCACCGGCTCGGGCGGCGCCCACGTCGTCGGGGGTGTCGCCGATGACCACCACGCGATCAGTTGCAAGCCCCAGACGCCTGGCCCGCCGTAGGGCGATGGGCACCAGCAGGTCGCGTTGGTCGGCGTCGTCGCCAAAAGCACCGAAGCGGAAGCGTTCCCAGATGCCGAAGGCCCGCAGCTTCTGGTAGGCGCCATCCTTCCAGTTGCCAGTTACCAGGCCCAGGTTCCCCTGCCGCTCCAGTATGGGCAACACCCGCGGTATGCCAGGACAGAAGCGATGGTTGGCGTTGGCGGATGGCTCCAGGGTTTCTCGAAGGCGTTGCAGGTACAAGGAGCGGAAGGCGCGCATCGCCGCGTTGCGGGGAGGTATTCCTGCGAGGTCGAACGCGGAGAGGACGATGCGGGAGTCCAGAGAACCACGAAAATCGATGTGGTCAAAGGCGTCGGGCACCTGGAAGAGCCGTTGGAAGGCGAAAGCCATGGCGCGCCGCCCCACTCCGTCGCAGTGAACCAATGTGCCGTCGATGTCGAACAAGTAGAGCACCGGGGTCGCTTTCATGGGGGATGGGCTCCCATTCTACAAAGGGGGATGGGTCACGGCCCAGCGCTGGTCATGACTTTCAGGACCTTCGCCGTGACCAGGTGACTGACAGACTCGCCCGCCACCACGAGACGACGGATCTCGGTGCTGCTCACCGCAGGAAATGAAGGAGAACCATTCACCGGGGGAAAGCCGCTGCGACCTACGATAATGGGGCTATAACACGATTGGATGCGATCCCAGCCCTTCCACTCGCCCACCTGCTGGAGGACATCTGCTCCCACCACCAACCTGAATTCATGCTGGGGGTAGCCACGGGAGAGTTCATCCAGGGTATGAAGGGTGTAGCTGGGAGCGGGAAGCTCCCTTTCTATGGAAAGTACGCGAGCACGAGGCCCCAGGTCCGCCGCCAGCGCGCGGCACATGGCCAACCTTAGCCGGAACGGCGAGAGTGGCTTGCTGAAGGCGTGACTGAATGTCGGCACGAGCCACACCTGGCCCACCTGCTCCGTCCACAGCAGCCAGCTCGCCACCATGGCGTGCCCCACGTGCGGAGGATCGAAACTCCCCCCATAGACCGCTACCAGCACAACTCCTCCTACGCAGGCGACCGATTCTCCAACACGGATTACGCGGGCAGTACTTCGCTTCCAGCGAGTTCCACAGATCCCCGCAGCCGTCCCGACGTCATGGGCCGGGGCAACGAGCCACGCCCACGACGGGAGCGGATCATGGGTCCAGGTCTGGAAACCGCCTAGAACCTTGCCCAGATCTCCGCCAACCCGTCCAACAACCGCGTAAAGAAACCTGCACCGTCACCCATGCCGGCGCGGGCTGCATCGCCGTATTCATCCGGGTAGGACGGGGCCCAGCTCTTCTCCAGGAGTCCCGTGTCCAGGCCCGTGTCTTCGGGGTCGGGCCCCTTCAGGAAGATGTCCAACCCCGTGTAGCTGCTGCCGTCCTTCAACGCGAAGGCTCCACCTTCGTACATGGTCGAATAGGTGATGGTCCCGGTGCCATCCTCGTCCACATAGGCCTGTAGGTTGATGCTGGTGGCCGTCGTGGTGAAAGTTGGGGAGAATGCGTAGTCCACCGTGGACAACGCCACCGTGGGACAATCGATCTCCTGGACGTACAGGTGCTCCGCCCCGGCCGCATAGTCGGGGTAGCCCGATGGGTCCAACCAATCGGCGTCCCACACGTAGATGCTGCAGACCGCGGAAGCATCGAGATCGCGACCACATGCCACCGTGCCAGCCAGGCTGATGCTGTACGTGCTGGCAGTTGCTCCGGTGTCCACATCGGCGTCGGCGTCGGTGTCGGCGTCGGCGTCGGCGTCGGCGTCGGCGTCGGCGTCGGCGTCGGCGTCGGCGTCGGCGTCGGCGTCGGCGTCGGTGTCGGCGTCGGCGTCGGCGTCGGTGTCGGTGTCGGTGTCGGCGTCGGCGTCGGCGTCGGCGTCGGTGTCGGCGTCGGCGTCGGTGTCGGTGTCGGCGTCGGCGTCGGCGTCGGTGTCGGTGTCGGTGTCGGTGTCGGCGTCGGCGTCGGTGTCGGTGTCGGTGTCGGTGTCGGTGTCGGTGTCGGCCTCCCCCGTGTCTTTTCTTTCGTAGCACAGGCCGTCATCCCCAAGGTAGAAGCCTTCCTGGCAATCCTCGGAGCCACAGCCGGGGGCCAGAAACAGCAGAAGTCCGAGACTCGAGGCAAAACCCGTGAATTGCATCTTTCCTCCATAGGTCCGAAAAGTTCATGTTTGATGACGATCTATCATACCATAGCTCAGTCCCGGTGTTTTCGGGTACCATGATCAATGGTCGTTCTGCTGCCGGAAAAGTGGACGCTGGTTTCGGTGGGTAACATCTGCGGTGCCCAGGCGAGGGAAACCGGCGCAATAGAAGCCCGGTCAACGCCCATGTGCCGGCTTGGGAGAGAGCGGTTTCCGGAACACGAAGAAGTCGTGTGTGGAAATGAGATCGTAGCTTTCGGTAAATTCAAAACCCAGGGCTTCCAGGTTTTCCTTTTTCACATCGTCCAGGAGCCGCATGCCCAGCAGCAAGCCTTTGCTCGGTGGTATCGACTTTTTCTCTTCGAGGAAGAAGTTCTGGCCGGAGGCAGACTCTTCCTCTTCTTGTCTTTTCTGTTTCTTCCCTTCTTGCTTCAACGATGCGTCGAAACTCAGGCCAACATCCGATGAGGGAAACCCGGGAATCACTTCCCGCAGGTCGAACATCCCCATCCCGTCCGACACGAGCGAAATGTCCACCGGCTCGATTCGCTTTTCGATGTTCACCAGCCGGCCTCCGGGCCTGGTGGCCCGGTAGATGCTCGCCACCATCGAGGCGTTGTTCTTGCTCAAGTACCTGAACCTCTGGAAGTGGGTGTCGCACATGAAGACCAGGTCCACCGATTCAGCGGGCAGAGCTATGTCATCGAAGCTGTTGACCACGTACTCGATGTTGTCGTAGGGGTTCAAGGTTGGGTCTTGCATCCTCATCTTCATGAGCGAGACGTATTCCGGCACCACGTCGATGGCGTACACGGTGCCACCGGGGCCAACTGCTTGCGCCAGGCGAAACGTGAAATAGCCCATGCCCGCTCCCACGTCGGCCACCACGTCACCTTCCTTCAAATCCAGGATATCGATTACCTGATCTGGATGAAAAACGCGGTCCCTGGATTCGTCGATGGATCGTACTATGTTGTAATCCAGCCTTTGTTTGCTGATGTCGTCCCGGAGACCCGATTCGATCTTCTCCTGGAGCGAGATCTCTGCTTTTTCGTAGACTTTCTGCGGGTCGAATACGTCGTCGGACAATTCGACACCGGTGTTGAAGGAAGTCACCGTGGATGTCGCGAAGACTTCGCCGTTCTGGTACAGCTCCGTCTTGCGCGGCAAGGCATCACCCAGCCCAGGAATATCCACGAAATCAGACCATACCAGGGAGATGGGGATGGGCCTCATGTGTTCCCAGCGGAATCCGTCGATCCTGGCTAGTCGAAGGGTTTCCTTGTCGATCCAGACTTCGCCGAAGGTATCGAACAGGTTGGCTTCCCTTCCCTCCACCGGATAGTCCCCATGGGAGACTGACGATAGATCGGCGGAGATGGAAACGGGAAAACGCCGAGGCGGTTGCTCCACGACCCATGCCCCGTCGATACGCGGAATGTTGCCATCGGTGGTGGGCAGGCTGTCCAGGCTCGGCCCATGCAGCGGGTTCCGGCGACCGGCAATCTCCAATTCCAGGATCTCAAGACCAGCTTCAGCGAGGCTGGCTTTGAAGGCATCGTATTGCGAAATATTATTGAACTGGTACACGTAGCGGCCATTCCTCTGAACCACCGGGAACCGGAGGTGGTAGCATTCACGCCCTTCCACCAGCTCGATGCCCACAATCCCGGTTCCGGCAGCCGCCAGAATCGGCCAGTCGAACCAGCGCTGGAACTTGGTTGTCTGTGGTTGCGAGAAATAGCCGAAACAGCCCCTTACCATCCAGGTGAGCGAGTTCTTCTTGTGGGTGGAGAGTACCAGGAGATTCGCCCGGTCGCCTCCAGAGAGCTGGATGAAGCCGTTGACGAAAAAGTCGGACTGGGGGAGGTCCCTGGACCAGGTTTCAATCTTGTTCCTGCCGCCTTTCCGGGTGATCTCGGTACTGAAGAAGCTCTGTATCGGCAGGCCGATTTTTTCGCCCTGGAGCAACATCGGGGGGAGCGCCTTCTGTGTTTCCGCGCGGATTGAAATTCCGCCCGCGTTCTCCAGAAATCGCTCATGCCTTGCACGAGCCTGCTCCCGGAGTTCGTCCAGGCTGGGAATGAACGTTCCCGGTTCCGCGCAGCCAACCAGGCACGACGAGAGTAGAGTGATGAGAATCGGCGCTGCTGCCTTGCATAGTCTCTGCATCTTCTTCCTTGGGTTCGCCGTAGAATTTGATGATGCCCTGGGAAGGCCATACATGCCATCTTGAATAGAACCCTGCGCCCTAAACGGCGATTAATGCCGGTTTTGGGCAATTCAAGGCGATGACGTCGACATTGTAGTACAGCATGGCGCGGAAAGTCGATCCGGCGGGGCCCTTTTTTTTTATTGGGTGGGAACTACCACCGCTCCAATGGACAGCGTGGCATCCGCCAACCGCAAACATGACCGTTCAGTTCGACCACCGACGTTGACGCTTCTCTCCATTCTCTCGAGAGTTCCCGCCCGAAAAATGGCTCCCAGGTCCGGAGTTTGTCGGCCTTTCCTCCCTGCGGGGAGTTCTCCACATGTTCCTCCGCTTGCCAAAGGTAACGGTGTGGAGTAGCAGAACCAGGCAGGCCCGTGGCTGGGCGCGGCTTACCGGAGGTACGCAGATGAGTTCACGGATCACCGTGAGATGTGGACGGCGTCACGCCGCAGGCGGCCTTATCCGGGCGCCACGTCATCCAGATGATCTGCCGCGAAGAGCCCCGACCATTCGTGGCGTCACTGCAATCGCCCAGATGATCCCGCAAGGCCGACCTTTCCACGAGGCAGCCCCTCCGCCACGGAGTCTCGCTTGAAGGAAGATCTACCAATAGGGATATTCGATTCGGGAATAGGCGGGCTCACCGTGCTGCGGGCCATCCGTCGCCACCTGCCCCGCGAGTCTCTGCTCTACCTGGGAGACACCGCCCGGGTACCCTACGGCACGCGTTCCCGCGACACCGTGATACGCTACAGCCTCGGGGTAGCCTCCCAACTGGTGGAGCACGGAATCAAGATGCTCGTCGTCGCGTGCAACACCGCTTCCACGCACGCACTGGAGGCCTTGCGTAGAGCAGCATCTCCCCTGGGTATACCGGTACTTGGAGTGATCGAGCCCGGAGTGGACAGAGCCATCCAGGCTACCCGCAACGGCCACGTGGCGGTCATAGGAACAGAAGGTACGATCAGGGGCGCACGCTACCAGCGCCTGCTGATGGAACGTCGTCCCGGGATCCGCGTCAGCGCCGTGGCCTGCCCCCTGTTCGTGGCGCTTGCCGAAGAGGGCTGGCTGGAGGGCACCGTCCCGGACCTGGTGGCCAACCGCTACCTCCAGCCGCTGCGCGATGGGCCTGACACCGTAATACTGGGTTGCACCCACTACCCGCTTCTGAAAGGCGCCATCAGCAGGGCCCTGCCAGGGGTGGAGTTGGTGGATTCGGCCGATGCCATGGCGGTGGTGGTGGAGAGGGAGTTGAGTCACCTGGAGCTAGCTCGGCCTTCGCCAGATCCCCCGAAAACCAGCTACCTAGTCACCGACAGCCCGCGTCGCTTCGAGACCGTCGGATCGCGCTTCCTGGACCAACTGCCATCACCGGTGGAGTTGGTGGACGTCACCCCAATGGCCAGTTCACAAGGTAGCGCCATCATTTTCCAACGGAACGGCCCGTGATCCGTATCTACGACATCAGCAAGAGTTTCGGCGACACGGTAGCATTGCAGAACATCGACCTGCACGTACCGAAGGGTGAGTTCTGCTACATCACCGGGCCCAGCGGTGCCGGCAAATCCACCCTCCTGAAGCTCCTCTACCTGGCCGAGACCCCCACCAAAGGGCGTGTCCTGGTGGGCGGAATCGACATCTCCAGGCTGGCGCCATCTCGGCAGCCCTTTCTCCGGCGCAATATCGGTGTCGTCTTTCAGGACTTCAAGCTGATTCCCACCCGCTCCGTGTTCGAAAACGTGGCCCTGGCCCTGGAAGTGCTTGGCTTTCCCCATAGAGTGATCAGGCGCCGCGTCACGGCGGTACTGAGTACCGTGGGGTTGAGGGGGCGAGGCGACATGCTTCCACCCAGGCTGTCGGGCGGCGAGCAGCAGCGCGTGGCCGTGGCCAGGGCCATCGTCAACGATCCGGCCATACTCCTGGCCGACGAACCCACCGGGAACCTGGATGGCGCCATGGCCATCGAGGTCATAGAGATCATGCAGGCGGTGAACCTGCGGGGGACCACCGTGTTGGTGGCCACCCACGACATGGCGCTCATGGAACGTTTTCCCTACAGGCAGATCCGACTGGAACATGGCCGCCTCGTATCGGAGGTCAAGTGCCGCATCTGATCTGGTACATCCTCCGCCGAAGCGCCAGGAGCCTGTGGGAAAACCTCTACCTGAACGTAGCTTCCACCGTGGTCATCGGCCTGGCCATCCTGCTGGTGGCCATATTCGCCACGTTCATGTACAACCTGAACTCCATCGTCCAGGACTGGCAGCAGGATGTTCACATCTCCGCCTACTTCCGTCCAGACATCCCCGTGGAACGTCGCTTCGAGATCAAGGACTCCATAGCCTCCATGGACCAGGTGTCCAAGGTCCGATACGTCTCCGAAGAAGACGCCCAGGCCTACCTGGAAGAACATGTCCCCGAAGTAGCACCGGTGTTGGACGAACTTGGCGCGGGAGTACTACCCTCCTCGCTGGAAATCACCCTCGTCGATGCGTATATTCAGAGCGGAGAACTGCAAGAGATCGCCCAGCGCATCACGCGCCCCGAGTTCCAGGATCTGGACTACGGGCAGCAATGGGTCGAACGTTTCAACTCCTTCCTGTCCCTGCTGAAGCTCCTTGGCATTCTGCTGGGCTCGATCCTGCTGTTCTCGACGCTCTTCCTGGTGGGAAACACCATCAACCTGGTTGTGCTGAACCGCCGTACGGAGTTGGAAACCATGCGCCTGGTGGGGGCCACAAACACTTTCATCACGGCGCCATTCCTGGTGGAAGGCCTCGTGCAGGGCATCGTGGGAGCAGGGTTGGCCATTGGGGCGTTGCTGGTCATCCACAAGTCCCTGGTGCTCCGACTGCAAGACGCACTGCGGCTCACCACCGCCCAGGACCCCCTCCAAATGCTGCCACCGGGCCCCATCCTGCTCTTCGTACTCATGGGCGCCATGTTGGGGATGCTGGGCGCCGCCCTGGCGGTGCGCAAGTTCCTGGGGAACGCGCCGTGAACATCGAGCCAGCCAGGCCAGCCCCGTCGCGAGCCTTTCAGCGAATCGCCAGCAAGGCTCTCCTGCTGCTGGCCGTCTCACTGCTGTCCGTACCTGGCCTCGCGCAGGAGGACCCCCGCCTCTCCTTGGCCCAGGCCAACAAACAGGAACAAGATATCCTTGGCGAAATCGAGAGAATGGACCGCCAACTTCAGGCCTTGACCGATGAAATCACAGCTTTGCAGGCACAGATGGACCAGGTTGAAGCCCGCCGCATACAGGCTGAAGACGAGCTTTCCGCCACCCAGGTCCAACTGGACATGGAATCCCGACAGGTTTCCAGACGCTGTGCCGCGCTCTATGTCCTGGTGCGCCGGGGCCTGGCCAGGGTGCTGTTCGGAGCCGAGTCATACTCCGACCTACGCCGCCGCATGCGATACCTCGTCGCCATCCTGGAGCAGGATCGGACACGCCTGACCCACTTTACCGAGCTTGTGGAGCGGCGGGCAAGTGCCCTGCAAAGCATCGACACGGACCGAGCCACGGTGGGACTACTGCAAGCGGATCTCCGCCTCAAGGAATCCGAGCTGCGAGACGGTCGGGCCAGGAAACTGGCGTTGCTGGACCAGATCCGCAACCAGAAAGACCTGGCCATGAGGGCCATGGCCCAGCAGGCACGGGCCGGTATGCAGATGGCCCGCACCACGCAGAGTTCCTCGCAGCAGGCCATGGCCAGCGATCGTGCCATGTTATCATCCGAGTTCAGGGCGGCCTACGGGCAGCTCCCCTGGCCTGTTTCGGGCAACATCATCAAGGGCTTCGGTTCCTACAAAGACCCGGCAACGGGTCAGAAGCTCCGCAACCACGGGCTGGATCTCGAGGCACCCTACGGTACACCCTTCCGCGCCGTCTTCGACGGTGTCGTCGTGAAAGCAGGTTATATCCCCGGATACGGCCAATGCATCGTGCTCGGGCACGGTGCCTACTCCACCGTCTACGCCCACGCCAACGGACTTCGTGTGTCCATGGGGCAGGCGGTGCACGGCGGAGACATTCTGGGATTCGTGGGCAACTCGGGCCTGGTGGACACCTCGGCATACCAGCTCCACTTCGAAATCCGCTACAACGCCACACCTCAGAACCCGCTGGACTGGTTGTCCCACCGCAGCGCCTCGCGGCCTTGATCCGGAGCCTCGCCTTTGTTCAACCCCGCGACCAACGGGAGAGATCTCAGCCCCCGCCTCCCATATCCCGATGAACGATTACGAGAACGAGCCCACTCCAATGGCCAATCGGCATTTTTGGATGTATTAGGGGCACACACGGAGGCCGCTCCTTGCAACAGGGCCAAGCTGCCCACTACGGAAGCTCGTCACCCACACATCAAGCAGGTTCTGCGGTCCTGGCGCCTTGCCTGGCAGGCTCCCCCAGGGCAGCATTGTTCGAAAAACAGGACATTCACAGATTCGGATTCTCCCATGCCCCCCGAAAACACCGAAAACAAGTCCACAGCCAATCCCGCCACGTCCCCCTGGGGATCCGCCGAGACCATTCGCGAAACCACCGGGCGTTGCAACACCTGCCTGGCGGAGGTACCTGCTCGCGTCGTCATCCGCGACGGCGAAGCTCGCCTGGAAAAAAACTGTCCCCGGCACGACATCACCTGGGAGCTGCTCTCACGAGACGCCGACTATTGGCAAGACCTGGATCGTTTCTACTTCCAGGTCTTGAAAGACCCTCTCCCACAGCGGGATTTCCTCGTAAGAATGACCGAGACCTGCAACCTGGACTGCCCCATCTGCCTGGCCAAGGCCAACACCGAAGACACCCCTGACATGGACCTCTCGGGGCTGGAAAACCTCCTCTCCAGCCGCAGGCGCATCAAGGTGGACCTCATGGCAGCCGAGCCCACCATCAGAAAGGACCTGGATCAATGGATCCGTAAGGTCAAGTCTGCCGGGCACATATGCGCCCTGCACACCAACGGCATCAAGCTCTCCAACCTCGAATACGCCAGGAGTATAAAGGAATCCGGCGTGGACGAGGTCTTCCTCCAGTTCGACGGCTTCGACGACGACGCCATCGAGGTTCTCCGAGGCAAGCGCCTCCTTGACGTCAAGCTCAAGGCTCTGGCCAACCTGCGCGAAGTGGGGCTGGCAACCAGTCTCATCGTGGTCATCGCCGGCAACCTCAACGAAGACCAGGTGGGCAAGACCTTCCGTTTCGCCCTGCAGCCCGAAAACGACCACATTCGCGAGGTCTTCTGGCTGGGACTCCGAGTGCTGGGCAGTACCCGTGATGCCGTGCTCAAGTCCGGCAGCCCCCTGGCGCAGATGTCCCTCATGCCAGACCAGACGCTGGAGCTGCTCTGCCAGCAGGAACCCGACATCCATCGCGACGACATCCGCGTGTTCAACAAGCTCTACTTTTCACTGCTGTCCACCTTCAAGGTCAAGAAGTGCCTCTACGTCCAGCACTACCTCGTCACCCGCGACGGCAAGGGCGGCTTCATCCCCTTCTCCAGGCTAGCCAACCTGAAACGCCTGGAAAAAGCAGCCGAACGCTACGCCGCCACCCACAAGAAACACCCCTACCTCGCCAGGGCCCGCTTCCTGGCCTCGCTGACCCGCCACTCGGTCAACCCAAAGATGGTCCCCCTGCTCCTGGACTTCCTACAGCTCCAATTGCTCCTTCGCGTGGGAATGAACCTGGACGAAGTAAGCCGCCGTACCATTTTGTTGGGTTTCATCACCGCCTGCGATCCCTACAACTTCGACGAGCAGGTGGCCGTCAACTGCGGCAAGGGTGAACTCTCCGTGGATGGTGGCTTCGTGGACAGCGGCGCCGTGGCCAATGTACGCCGGGAAGCCCGCTTCGACGACAGCGATCTGCGCCCCGGTCACCGCCACGAAAAGGCCCGGCACCCATCCACTCCCCACCCGCTGTGATCGGCCAGACGACAGGCACCCGCCCCGTGCCACGCCACATCAGGACACGATGAAGCGCACACGCGGACCTGCTCGCAGCACCAGCACCTGCCCGCCGTGATGAAAGTCGCCGTCTACCATGTAGTCCAATGGACAGTTGGCTTCTATTCGCATTTCGTGCGCCAACTGGTCGAAGATGGCGGGGTTTTTCGTGGGCAGACCACGGTAGAACCTGTACAGCTCCGCCACCACGGCCCCGGGTGGGCAATTGAAGCCAAGGCAGTGGACCTTGCCAGGGTTGTCGGGAGCGGCCCAGAAAGGCCGGAAACCGAAGCCGAGATCGTCGACCGTGCCTGCCGCCAGGGCGATGTAGTCAACAGCGGGCCAGGTTTCGCCGTCCAGGCTCACCTGGGCTTCCAGGGGGCGTAGAAGCCTCTTTACCAGTGAACCACCCACCATGGCCGAGGACAGGGAACGGCCCAGCAGGGCCATGGCGCTGGCGGGAGATGGATCCCGGGCTTCGTAGTAGAGAGCGAGAAAGTTACTTATAAAGCCGTTCCCGAACATGAAACCGTAGTGGCGGCCATCTACACATAGCAGGTTGCGCTCCGCCAGTTGGAAGGGCTTGCCCTCGTGATACTTGCTCACCACCCGGTCCAGCAATTCCGACGGTTTCCCCTTGATCCCCAGGCCATGGGCCACCGTGTTCATGGTGCCCCCACGCAGCAGGGCAAGCATGGGTAGTGGCCGTTGGCCGTAAACCGCGGCAAAGGCCGAAAGCACCACGTGCCCGGTGCCATCGCCCCCGTTGATGCATAGCACGTCGATGTCGCGCTCCATGAAGCGCCTGGCGACGTCTTCCATTCCCGCTCGATCCCTGGGCTGCGCCAGCCTGTCCCTGTCGCCCAGAATGTAGGCCAAACGTTCCACCAGGTGGGGCTGACGCCGGTTTCTTCGGCTGTGGGGATTGGTGACCACTCCGATACCGCCCATGAAGCCACTCCGGGAGATTCAATCCAGTTCTTCCGGATCCCAGGTACCCACGGGCCCATGATGCGGAATGAGCACCACCTCGTGGACAGCTCCCGGAACCAGGGCGAAAGCTCGTCGCCACCTCAGGCAAAGCAGCTCCGACAATCTGCGAAGAGGCCGCCTGTCGGGGGCCAGGTTGATCCTCATGCCGCGATACCCGGGCAGGGTGACCAAGGCCGTGGGGTGGGTAAGTGGAATGCTCCACAGCGTAAGTTCAACCGGGGTTCTCCCCAGCACTTCCGCTCCCATCCTGACCTTCGCTCCCGCGGGGGCGGAGGTGATGACCACCCGGTGGGCACAGCCGCCGGAAAACACGATGAGCAACAGCAGCAAACCCCCAACGGCCACCAGCATGGCGGATGGGCGGGGTGGGCGGCCAAGGGAGCGACTACCACGTAGACCTTCAATAGCGACCCGCGGCGGGTTCAAGCATGGCAAGCACATCTTGAAGATCCTCGTAGAAACGCTTCTTGTTGGAGGGGGTTCCGGCCATTTCGCTGCCAACCAGTTCGCCGGTGACCCCATATTCAAGGTCAAGGTATGAGCCCTTCTTGCCACTGATACGCACCGGCCTCCCGTCGGGGTCGTAGGTGAAGTCATAACGCCCACCGCGGGAGTCCTTTATGCGGTTTACCTTGCCGTTGTCGCCGTAGACGAACTCCAGGATTCTGCCGTCGGAGGTTTCGACGCGGACGACCCGTGCGGCATCGTCGTAGCTGTACTCGTAACGACGCCCATCCGAGTAGCTGGCCTGGACGACCAGGTTGAGCTGGGGATGATAGCTGTACTGCGCGGAGAGCCCCGAGGAGCGGGTGACTCCCACCAGGCGTGCCCTGTTGTCGTATTCGTACCAGGTGGTATTTCCGTCGGAGTACCGGATTTCCAGCGGCTGGTCGCAGCAGGCGGAGTACGTGGTGCGGGTGGTGCTGCCATCGGGTTCGGTGACCACCGTGACCCGCGATTCCTGGTCGAACTCGTGTCTTGCCACGCTGCCATCGGGCGATGTCACCGTGCATACGTAGTGCTGCCCAGCTTCGTCCAGGACCTCCCAGACATAGCCGGTGACTTCTTCGCCCACCTTGATTGCCGTGGCCCAGTCCTTTTCCTGGTCGTAACGCACCTGTACTCCGCTGCCGTCGGGAGCACGCATGGCCACCAGGTTGTGTTCCTCGTCGTAGGCGTAGGCCATGGCCCTGCTGCCGGGCCCCTGGACACGGGAGAGGTTACCTTCGGAATCGTAGGTGAAGGTGACGACGCGGCCCTCGGTGTCACGTAGTTTTTCCACACGGTTCTGCTTGTCGTATGTGAGCGTGAAGCTTCCTCCACTGGTGTGAGCCACCTTGGACAAGCGGTGCTCCCGGTCATAGTCCAGCCGCAAGCCCTGCCCGGTGGGATCCACCTGGCGCACCAGGCGCCCTTCGGCGTTGAACTGTTCCACGAAGCCATCGGATCGCCGCCGTTCGTAGGTATCTCCTTTCTTGAACATGGATTCCATGCCACGATCATAGGAGATATACTCACCGTCCACCGGCTCCACCCATGCCTGGCTGTAGAGCCAGGTGACCTGTTCCCGCTGGCTGGCATCGTCGAGCCATGTGCGCTCCAAGTCCGTGTAGAAACTGTCATCGCGCTGGGCGCCGTGGGCAATGTCGTCGTCTCGCCGGGCCTGAACCAGCCGACGGACGAAAGCAGCGGTGATCTCGCTCCAGGGCCGACCATCGAGGGTGTAACGTAGCACGAATCCATCGGAGTCCACCAGGATCAGCGAGCCATCGGCGTGTATCCTGATGGAGACATCGAAGGGAGTGGACCAACCGTAGCCCAACAGACCGTCATCGTTGGAACGACTGTTGTACGTTCGCACCATCTCCAGGGCCGCACCGGGCTTCTGGACCCTGAGGTCGGTCTGGACCAGGTAGAAGTTGGCGTTTCTGATGTTGATTTCCTGGGCTGCCGCCGAGGGGCTCCAGAGTATTAGCAGCGACACGAGCAGCAACAGCAGGCATGGTGCTGGGATTGGCAAGACCTGCCCGGTCGTCGTGGATGGAACTCGTGGAATGGTACTGGTCACGGGTCCTCCTGGAAAAGCTGGCGAAAAAAAACACGGAAGCGACTGGTGGCGGCATCCGAATGGAAGAGTCTGCCTCGGGCGCCAGGCTGCCCGGAGCCCGGAGCGCACCTTCCAGGCCGGCACACGAACCGCGCACATGTTTTCAACAAGGGATAGTATCGCGATATCATGATCAGGGCAGAAATCAGCCCCGTGACGACAACCGGATATCTCAGGGGAGCGCAGGAGCCATGTTTCGATCCATGAAAACCATCCTCGCACTTGCACTGGGGGCCACATCGGCCTGTCTTCCCAGCGCCACCGCTCCCTACCAGGAACACCGCGAGGTGGCCTGGCTCACCGAGAGCGCCGAAGCCTACTGGTCAGCCATGCGCTGGAGCCAGTTCACCGAAGCGGCAATCGTAATAGAAGACATGGACAAGCGGGTGGAGTTCCTGGAGCATACGCAGTCCCAGAGCACCTTCAAGGTCTCGGATTCATCCATCCTGGACGTGGAAGTGACGGACACCCTCCCGCCCGAGGATCTTCCTCGGCTCCGGGAGGGCAAGGTGCTGGTGCAGGTGAATGGCTACCAGATCCCTGACATGGTCCTCAAGACCGACATCACCGTCCAGCAATGGTACCGTACCCAGAAGGGCTGGTTTCTGGACTGGGAGCCCTGACGGTTTCCACTCTCCCAGTGGAACCGAACCTGAACCGCACGATCATCTACTCAATAATGGATGTACCAAGGTCCTCCGTGCTCTCCATCGGGTGCGTAATGGACCCATCACTGGCTTCGTTCGCCTGGGATGCCAGCTTCCCGCGCAGAACCACCGGCATCTGGTGCCTGCCGCGGCGCGGCTGCGCCGTGCAGGGACGGTGCGAAAAAGCGAGGCATTCGCAGGAGCGCCACCTGGCATCCCGCGGTTTCAGAAGCCCGCTATGTCGAACAGGTAGACGATCCCGGTGCGATCATCGTGTTTGAAGGAAGCCACCAGGATGTCCGTAAAGCCGTCGTCAAAGACGTCGCCGGCTGTGGCAAGGGCGGTTCCGGCCTCGTCGCCGTGGGCCTCTCCAATGATCTGGGCCTCCGCCCCGCCGACATTCACCCTCCCGGTCAGAGGCCCCAGCAGCAAGTACACCGTGCCTCCTCCGTCGAAACCGTAGGAACTCTCGTATGCACCCACGAGAACGTCGGCAAAACCATCCGCGTCGACATCACCAGCCGAGGAGACGGAGCGTCCCAGCATCTCCAACGCAGCGTTGTTGAATATCCTGGCGTCCGCATCCGTGGATTCTATTTCGCCGCTGGGTGCCCCAAACAGCAGGTAGGCCGCTCCGGACAGGCTGCCGTGACCGTCGGCTCCTATGATAATGTCCGCAAGCCCATCTCCGTTCACATCTCCGGCGTCGGCCACGGATTTGCCCAGCATGTCGGCGTCGTCTTCACCGTAGATCTTGGCATCGGCATCCTCCAGGTCCAACATGCCCGTCACCGGGCCCGTTACGACATAGGCCGCCCCCGCCCAGGACCTGCCGTGGGGATCCTGGTCCGGGGCACCGATGAGCAGGTCGGCGAAGCCGTCGCCATCCAGATCCCCCGCCGTCGAGATTGTATCGCCCGCGTGGTCGTAGTCTTCCTCGCCAAAGAGTTTGGCATCCGCACCCCACAAGCCGAGATCCCCCGAGATAGGCCCCCGCACCAGGTAGACCGCACCGGAGTTCTCTCCACCGGAGTCGTCGTAGTCCGCCCCCACGATGATGTCAGAGAAGCCGTCTCCGTCCACGTCTCCAGCGTTGCTGACCGCGCAACCTGCGCTGTCTCCGCTGGCCTCTCCTCTCAGCCTGAAATCTGCTTCTGCCAGGGACATGGACTCCGTCACGGGACCGAAGAAGCCATAGACCGCGCCGGCGTCATCTCCCCCGGAATCGTTCCCCACGGCGGCTATGACCAGGTCCGAGAAGCCGTCGGCGTCCATGTCGCCGGCACCGGAGACGGAAACGCCAGCGGAGTCGCCAGGCCGTTCCCCCGTGAACCTGGCATCGGCGTAGGAGAGGTCCATGTGGCCGCTCACTGGCCCCAACAGCAGGTAGGCAGCACCGGCGTCGAGTCCGCCGGCATCGTTGTGGTATGCACCGACCAGTATGTCCGCGTAGCCGTCACCGTCCACATCGCCCGCTCCGGATACCGAAAAGCCCGCCCCGTCAGCCACGGACTCGCCTGACAGGATCGCTTCTGCACTGGTCACGTACATCGTACCCGAAGGCCAGCAGCCCACGCCATCGCAGTCGTCATCCAGTCCATTGCTGCATATTTCTTCCATCTCGATGTTGACAGCGGGGTCGTCGTCGTCGCAATCCGTACCGTCGAAGACGTATCCGCTCGGGACCAGGCAGGCTTCCAGCGGCGCCGAGGAATCGCCGTAGCCGTCACCGTCCGCGTCCGGGTACCAGGTGAAATCGTCCAGCGCGTTCTCACCGTCGATGATGCCATCGCAGTCGTTGTCGATCCAGTCACACCATTCGTCGGCACCGGGGTTGATGGCCGCGTTTCCGTCATCACAGTCCTCGCCGCCGTAGGTCGAGGCGTCGTAGCCGTCCAGATCGGCGTCATAGTCGCTCCAGCCGTCACAGTCCGAGTCGACGCCGTCGTACCAGGTGTCCTCCGCGCCGCCGTATATGGATGGGTCGGCGTCATCGCAGTCGTCTCCGCCGAAGGTGTCGATGGTGTGGCCATCCCCATCTGCATCCCAGTCGTTCCTGCCATCGCAGTTGCTGTCCACACCATCGTACCAGGCGTCCTCTGCGCCGGGGTGGATCTGCGAGTCGTAGTCGTTGCAGTCTTCCCAGGCAGAGTAGTGGTCGGCGTCCATGTCGTCGCTGGAGCCGGGATCCCCGCAGCCAGCCTGGAGCAGGCCGAACAGCAAGATGAGGGTCCAGACCCCAGGATGACCGGAACGAGCCCTGGTAATCCTTGGACCCACTGTTTGCATCGATTCCGCTGGCTCCGCTGAAACTCCCTCGGGCATGATACCACGGACAGCAGGGTCTGGAGTCGAAAAAAAATGCCCAACACCCACCATGACTACATCGAAAGGGGCTTCCGGATCCCGGTGGAAGCTCGTGTCTTGCACTGGAAGTCCCCCACCTGCGTGGAGAAACAGGATATTCGGACGATGGAGGTGAAACTTGCGTGCGAGCCGTATCCCCATCCTGTTCCTCTTACTGTGGATTCTCGCCGGTTGTGCCGCCAAACAAGTGTACTATGCGCCCGATGAAGCCTACGCCCGTGACCAGGCCTTCGACTACGACAAGGAATATCCGGCAGCCGGTCTGCTGGAAGCCAGGGAGGCGCCGGCCCCTTCCCCCGGCACGAAGCGCAAGTCCGCCCGATCCCGCGCCGAGTCCGGGGTAGCATCACCTGCTCCCGCATCTCCCTCCCAAGCGTTGGAACCCCTGGCCAGCGACGAACAGCCGGCAGCCTACTCCGAGCCCGACCGGGCAAGCGACGGGACCACGGCGCAGCGCATGGTCCACTACGACGGCTGGGCCCGCCTGCGGGTCACCCGGGTGCAGGACCTGCTGGACCAGGTGGCGGCCCTGGCCCAGGAGCTGGGCGGCAAGGTGGAGAGCATGTTCGCCTCCACCATAATGGTGGCGGTGCCCGTGGATCAGTTCGAAAGCGCCTTCCAGCGCATCCGGGCCATGGGCGACCTGTTGGACGAGTCCATCACCGCCACGGACATCACCGAGGCCTTCACCTCCACCGAACTTCGTCTACGCACGGCCCAGGCCACTCGCACCCGGCTCCAGGAACTCCTGGCCCGGTCCGTCGATGAGCAGGAGAAGCTCGAGCTTTTGCGGGAGATCACTCGTCTCACCGAAGAGATCGATCTCCTGAAGAGCCAGGTGGAGTTCCTGGCCTCGTTGGCCAGCTTTTCACGGATCACCATAGAGGCCGTCCCACGCCAGGCCCTGGCCCAGGGGCCCCTACAGGAGGAACCCTGGGGCCTGGGCTGGATCCAGCACCTCTCTCCGTTTCGCCAGGACATCGTGGCCTCGGGCAAGCTGCTGAAGATGGAGGTGCCGGAAGGCTTCGTCGGGCTGGAGCCGAAGAAACGCTACGTGGCCGAGAGCGCCGACGGTGCGGTCATACGCGGCGGCAGACTGCGCAACTCACCCCAGGGCGACACGGGCTTCTGGCTGACCGCCATCATGAGGCGCCTGGAGCCCGAGTTCACCGAAGCCAGGGTCGAGACCTGGGGTGACTACCAGGTGATCTCTCTGCTTCAGGGTGAGGACGATCCCTACGTGTACCAGGTGGCCGTGAGTGCACGGGACCGGTGGTTGAACCTCATCGAGATCTACTACCCGGGCACTGCACAACAGGACCGCCACGGAGCCGCGGTGCGCGCCGTGGTGGAGGCCGCTGGCGCCCAGGTCTCCCGCCTCTCCGCCACCTCCGACGCCACCTCCGACGCCACCTCCGACGCCACCTCCGACGCCACCTCCGACGAAGGGAGTGCAGGATGAAATCCCTCTTGAAGAGCCCACTGGCGATCCTCGTCATGCTGGCCCTCGCCCTTCCTCGGATGACCGTGGCGGCTGAAGAGGCCATTTCGGGCAGCCTCACGGTGAAGGTCACCGACCGCGATGCGGTGCGTTCGGCCCTCATCCAGCATGCCCGCGAGCTGGGCGGCTGGTTCAGCCAACTGCAGGGGGACCACGTCACTCTGCGCGTACCCAACGCCCAGGTGGAACCCCTCATGGACTTCGCCCTGGGTCTGGGCGTGCTCACGGACCGTGAAATCACGCGCACCGACCGCAGCCAGGAACTCTCCCGGGCCCGGGCACGCCTGGCCACCCGTGAAGAGATGCTGGAGCAGTACATGGTGGTGCTGGAAGGCGCCAGCGCCAAGGCCGTGGTCACCGTGGAGCACGAGGTCACCCGCCTGGTGCGCGAGATCGAAGAGCTGAAGGGCCGAATCCGCTTTCTGGAGAACCAGGCGGGCTACGGCTCCGTCACGGTTTGGTTCCAGTTCCAGGATCGCAGTGCGCCCATACGCGACGGATCCAGCTCCTTCGCCTGGCTCAACACCCTGAACATGGATGACCTGATCCTGGACTTCCTCCATCTGGACGACCGTGGCCGGGCACATCGCTTCCTGGATGAACCTCCGGAAGGATTCGCGCCCTACAGGAGCAAGGGTCTCTACCGGGCCGTGAGCCCCGACGCCGTGATCTTCCGTGTGCGCTCCGCCCGGCATGAGCCACGGGCCCATCTGGACTTCTGGAAAGAGGCCCTGCGACGGCGCATGCAAGAAGCCGGCTACGGTTTTCTGGACGAGGCCCCGGTCCAGGCCGGAGACCTGGAGGGGATTCTCCTGGAACTGACCGCTCCCCACGGCAACGACGACTACACCTACCTGCTGGCCGTCTTACCGGCCGGGGAGCGCCTGCTAATCGTCGAGGCCACCGACGAGGTCAGCCTGTTGGCAGCCCGCAGGGGCGCCATCCTCGCCGCAATCGAGCGATTGGAGCCCTAGGAGCCGTCGGGGAAGAGGCTGCGATGCAGCAGCCGCCTGGACCCGGTTTCCAGCGGCCCCGGCGCCATGTACCCTCACGCAACAAGGGCATCACTACGGGAGCGACCCGTTCCTTCGCCAGCCCCGCTCGCGCAAGTGTTCCAAAATCGTCGTCGGCGGCCCTGGGTTGTGGGCGCTACTCGGGGATGCCGTAGGTGTCCAGGTAGTCGATGGCCGCCTCCAGGTCGGGCAGGGGGCCTATGTGGCCGCCGCTTCCCTGGGCGACGCCTGTGTCCACCAGCAGCGTGCGCATCTCATCGGGGCCCAGCGTCGTGCCCAGGTTGGAGAGCGCCCAGCTCTGGACCGCCACCACCGCCCCGGTGACGATGGGTGAGGCCGAGCTGGTCCCGGAGAAGGTATCCGTGTATTGCTGGTCTTCGTCGCCGCCCACGGCGATGTAGTCTCCGTAGCCCAGCGTGAAGACGAACTGTCCCCAGCCCTGGAGGTTCACCCGGTCGCCGTAGGTGCTGAAGGCCAGCTTGTCGTGGTCGGTGTTGGCGCTGCCGGCTCCCACGAGGATGGCGCCGCTGTCGCCCCATGACAGGTAGTTTGTCTCGTACCAGTCGCTGTCCAGGTCCTCGTTGCCGTTGCCGGCGGCCCCCACCACGATCACTCCGGCGTCGGTGCCGGTGTTCACCACCGTCCAGACGTCCGGGTCCAGCTCCGCTGGACCATAGCCACCGCCGGGTCGGGTGACGGTCTGCATCTCCAGGAGTACCACGTCGCCTTCAGCGGAATCGGCCATGGCCGAGGTGATGGCGCTGACCCTGCGCGAGCCCTCTTCGTCGGACCACTCGGGGTAGACGTACATGTCGACGGATGGCACCAGGCCGATGCAACCGTAGGGGTTGGTCTCCGCCGAGACCAGCTCTCCCAACACGGAGGTGCCGTGCTCGTCGTACTCCCAGGTGGAGACCCAGGTCGGGACGGTCTGGCCGGGTTCGAAGGTGATGGTCTTGTCCACGAGGTCTTCGTGGGTGGTGATCCATCCATACTCGCAGTCCGAGAGACGAACACCGGAGCCCCTGGCGCCGGCGGACCAGGCGTAGCGAGCGCCGATGCCGGGGTCGGGCCCGTGGTACCGTTGGAAGTGCGCGTAGTTGGCCGTGCGTGGGGAGATGTCGGAGGGCGGCGGCAGCCCTGTCAAGCCGACCCAGGCGTACTCCACCACGTTCAGCTCCTGCAGGTGGCGACCTGCTTTCACCAGCCCCTGGGGACTGCCGTCGGCTGGCTCCACGATCATCATGCCCAGAAGGTCTGGCTGTTCCCGACCCGAACGGGCCGCGGCCCGGGCACGCAGGTCCTGGAGGCGGGCCTCATCGATGCGGATCAGGGGAGAAAACTCCAGCCCCAGCTCCTGGACGAGGCCGTAGATGGCCTGGGTTTCCACACCGGCGGCAAAGCTGAGGCCTCCGTGCTGGTCGGCTCTGGCCCTGGACCAGTCGGTGAACTTCACCGTGAGGCGGTGTTGGGCCATGGGGGCATCGCCTGGTTTCTCCGCGGCGAAGATGGGCATCACGGGGAGCGGCTCGCGGGCCGTCAGCTCATGGGCCAGGGCACTCCCAGAGGCCGCGCAGAGGGCAAACCACAATACCGCAGGGCGCCAAGAAGGCTTTGCAACAGGTGTATAGCGCAACCTCAAGAATAACCTCCTTTCGGCCCGAGGAGAGCATCGTCCCCGGTGGGCGCGAATGATAGCAGGAGATTCCGCTATGCGAAACCGATTCGGCGCTCGGTCCTTCCCTGGAATGGAACTCCACACCGAGGCGCTCCTCCCCACCCAGTACTTCGGGTTGATGGGATCCTCGTCCCCGAAGTACCGGGGATCCGGCGCTGGAGAGCCCGGAGCATCGCCAGCCGTCCCACCCGGTGGGGCACTTCGGCCTGCTCGGGCTCTTCCTTCGACTATCTCAATACCCGCCGTAGACCAGGTAGACCGCACCCGCAAGGAGACCGCCCGAACCCTCGCTCGGGGCTCCGATCAGAATGTCGGCGTAGCCGTCTCCGTCCGCGTCGCCGCCTCCGGAGACCGAGGTCCCGGCGTAGTCACCCTTGGCTTCTCCGTAGAAGATGGTGTCGGCATCGCCCAGGTCCACGGTTCCGCTCACTGGTCCCAGGACCAGGAAGACCTTCCCGGTCCCACCTCCCACACCCACGGGGGAGTACTGGTAGGCCCCCACCAGCACCTCGTCGTCCCCGTCACCGTCCACATCCCCAGCCGATGAGACGCTGTATCCGGCCTGGTCCAGGTCCTCTTCTCCCACCAGCAAGGCATCGGCGCCCGCCAGCGAGAAGTCCCCATCCAACGTGGTCAGGGTGCTGCCCAGCAGCACGTAGGCCTTGCCCGGTTCTCCCAGTTCCGAGTTGGACTCGTCGGCTCCGATGATGATGTCCCCGTAGCCGTCGCCGTCCAGGTCCCCCCCGGCGGCCACACTCTCTCCCGCGTTGTCCTGGCTGTCTTCGCCCAGGAGCCTGATATCGGCGTCGAAGAGGCTGCGAACGCCGCTGGTGGGTGCCAGGAGCAGGTAGACCACGCCGGCATCTCTTGCCACGGAGTCCTGGTCCTTCACGCCCACGAGGATGTCGGAGAGGCCGTCACCGTCTACGTCCCCCGCCGAGGAGAGGGAGGAAGGCGCCATGTCCCCCATGCTCTCACCCGTGAGCTTGCAGTCCGCCGAGTTCACACTGATGGAGCCTGAGAGTGGCCCGCGCAGCAGGTAGACTGCGCCTGCCCACTCTCCGGCATCGTCATCGCCGTAGGCACCGACCAGCACGTCGTCGAAGCCGTCGCCGTCGTTATCGCCGGCTCCCGCCACGCTGGAGCCCAGGTAGTCGGCGATGGCGGTGCCCCAGAGCTTGGCGTCGGCGGCGGAGAGGTCCACCGTGCCGTGCACCGGACCAGAAACCAGGTAGGCCGCCCCGGCCGCGCTGCCCCCATCGTCGTCGAAGATGGCTCCCATAAGGACGTCGGCAAAGCCGTCGGCGTCTACGTCGCCCGCCGCAGCCACCGAACTCCCGACCTGGTCCGAGATGTCCTCGCCCACGAGCCTGGCGTCGGCGGCGGAGAGGTCCACCATACCGTACACCGGGCCGTATACGACGTAAACCGCGCCCGAGCTGGTGCCACCGGCGTCCTGGCCCTCCGCGCCGATGACCAGGTCTCCCAGGCCGTCGCCGTCCATGTCGCCGGCCCAGGCCACGCTGCCTCCCGCTTCATCGCGAAGATCCTCTCCCACCAGCTTGGCTCCGGCCTCCGCCAGCATGTATTCGTGGATGCCCACACCGTGGGTGTCGGCGTCGGCGTCGCTGTCCGAGTCGGCGTCGGCGTCGCTGTCCGAGTCGGCGTCGCTGTCGCTGTCCGAGTCGGTGTCGGTGTCGCTGTCCGAGTCGGTGTCGGTGTCGCTGTCCGAGTCGGTGTCGGTGTCTGTCTCGACCTGGCTGTCCCCGGGGCTTGCGCTGTCTTTATCAGCACCATCACCGCAGGAGGCCAGACCAGCCAGTGTGGCCATCAAGAAAAAGCTGTTCCTGGTAGACATCCTTGCCCCTCCTCCGGTTGGCTCCCAGAGCCACGGCATTGCACCCTCCGGCCCAACCGGCTTCAGTACCTGGAAGAATATAGCATCACGCGCACGATCCGTATTCTTCCAACAACCGCCAGGTGCGCAGTGGAAAATCGCGCCAGGGGCAAGAGCCCATCAGTAGGTGTCGTACCTGGTGACGTTGATGGCGCCGGGACCTCCGCGCAGAAGACCCAACACGAGGCGGCGCACGGCATCGACGCTGGAGGAGCCGCCCGGTACCGCCAGTTGGTCCTTGAGCGCCTGGGTGATTGCGCTGCTGTCCATGTGGGTGGAGCGGTACATGAAAGGCAACCGACCCGCGACGTCGCGGGCGCCAAGGAGCCCGCCGCCAAGCTCCAGGGCATGAGCGGACGCGGCCAGGAGCGAGCGAGGTATGCGCCCCCCGCCAAACGCGAGGCGGGCCAGCCCGGCCCACCAGGGTCGGGGTTCCCGTGTGCCAGCCGAGGCGAAGGTCTCATAGGCGATGTTCGCCAGCTCTCCGTGGGTGGCGGGCCTGCCCAGGCTGTTGAAGGCCTGGCCCCAGGTGGGCGCGGCCAAGGGTTGTTCCGTGAGGAGCACGGCCTGCTCGGCGATCTCTTCAGCGGGATGGAACTGGCAGAGGAGCGAGGGGTCCACCACCGGCACCTTGGCGCCGGCCTGGGCCAGGGACTTGGCAACGGCGATGAACGGGTCGTTGAAGTTGCGGGTGCTGCGGACATTCCCGGCCTGGTCGTAGCTCACCATGGAGATGGTCCAGCAGCGTAGGGCGACCGTGTGTAGACGCCCGCGCCTGGTGGACTGGCCGTGACTGCGCAGGACGATCTGCTCCTCGGCCCACTTCATGCGGGAGTAGTCGTTGAATGGTCGTTTTTCGTGGTCCTCGCGGTAGGGGGCCCCTCGGGGTGCCCCGTAGACCTCGGCGGTGCTCATGTGGAAGAGGCGAAGGTCTCGTGACATTCCGCAGAGGAGGTCCAGGAATGATTCCAGACCGGCGGTCAGGGCCTGGCGTTGGTCAGCACGCCGGCCATGGGGGCTGGTCTGGATAGTGGCCAGGTTGTAGACACCCGCCAGGTCCAGGCCCGACTGGGCCAGCAGCCTCTCCAGTTGGGTCAACAGGACCTCCACCGCGCCCTTGTCGGCCAGGTCCAGGGCTCGGTAGGTGGCGCCGGGGACCAGGTAGGTGCCCTGCAGGTCCAGGCCCAGCACCGCGTGACCCCGCAGCAGCAGGGCCTCCACCACATCCGGGCCCAGGGCGCCGCATGCACCCACGACGATGGCGGCGCTCCCATGGGATCCGGGCCTGGACGAGATGCGCCGGGCCAGGTGGGGGTTGGGCGCCACGAACTCCTGACCCCAGGTGGGGAGCGGTGGCGGGTCGCCCGGGAGTGAGTCCAGCACCGAGCCGGTGTTCATCGTCCACCTCCGTCTGTGATCGTTTCGCCATCCTTTAGTCGATCAGCCATTCCCGTGTCCGAGGAGCAGCGAGGGCGAGACACCCTCGCTCCCAGGGGTTTGGCGCCCGCCGGCTCCCGGGTGGTACACTTGGCGACCTATGCCCCCGAAAGTGGTACACTTGGCGACCTATGCCCCCGAAAGTGGTACACTTGGCGACCTATGCCCCCGAAAGTGGTACACCTGCCCCAGTTTCCCATCGGCGCCCGACGGTACAAAGCGCCTTTTCGTGCGCCAACGTGGGACCGCGGTGCTCGTGGGGGCACCGAGTGTTCCGGAATCGGGGGCATAGGTCGAATACTGTTCCGGAATCGGGGGCATAGGTCGAATACTGTTCCAAAACCAGGGGCACAGGTCATCCCAGGCGCGCTACACCTGGTTCCCCCACCTGTCGTTGCGCCGACCCGCCACCCAAAGTTGGACTGCGGCGGAAGCTCTGGCGGCGAAAGGAGCCCTGAATGGACACACAGAGATGGCTGCATCGCCGAAAACCAATTTTTGAGGGTCGGGGTGGGCGGATTCGAACCGCCGGCCCCCTGCTCCCAAAGCAGGTGCGCTACCAGGCTGCGCTACACCCCGACAGACGGCAGGCAGATAGCATTTCACCGCGCACTCGGCAACGCCTTTTGGATTGCCCAACCGGAAAGTATTCCCGCCTTTTCCGGAGGGAGCGATCAATCATCGCCCGATTTCCTGTAGTACGGTTGGCGGTGGGGATCCTGGGATCGGAGCAGCATCAGCGACCCGTTGTATACGCCCTTCATGGCGATGAGGTTGTCGGCATAGCGCTGGAGTTGTTCTCGCGGACCATGCAACGCGCTCATCTCCAGGCAGCGGTGATGGTCGATGTGCAGGTGGGTGGTGGCCAGTACCATGTCCCGCTGCTGGTGGGCGATGCGCAGCAGGCGGTCGGAGAGTTCGCGCCTGTCGTGGTCAAAGGTGATGGCCAATACGGCGGTGGCCAATTCACTGCCCCTCGCTTCGCCCTCCATTCGTTCGCGGATGAGGCTGCGAATGGCCTCGGAACGGTTGGAATGCCCACTACGCCGTACAAAGCGATCCAGCCATTCCAGGAGATCCGATTCGATGGTCAAACT
This sequence comes from Myxococcota bacterium, assembly GCA_024276675.1. GTDB lineage: Bacteria > Myxococcota_A > UBA796 > UBA796 > JAFGLY01 > JAJRWT01. The sequence goes on from JAJRWT010000034.1 coordinate 26,177, forward strand.
GGTTCGTTGAAGCTTGGACATTGAACTCCCTGGCACCATGACCGCAGGCCTGGGTGGGGCATCCGTAGACCCGGAAATGACAGCCCTGCTCGTAGAACCAGGCGGTTCATGGGCAGCCGCGAAGAATATTTCCTCACAGTGTAACAGCAACCCACCCTGATCACTCTGTGGATCGATTCCAGTACAAGGAGGCGAGGACCGGCGGATCGACAACTCGGCCAAGAGGGAGTCTATCCTGCTCCCGTACCTTTGCCTGCTCTGCCGAAGAACAGCTCTCTCTTCGATAGACACAAAACCAAGACCGCGAACCCTTTGCCAAGTCTGCGGGCCTCGCCTCCACTTTTCCGTTCCCCCACCCGCAAAGCTCTGTTTCCGGGTGGGGGCCACGTCTGTGCTCCTACTTCCAGCGGGGGATGCCTCCTGTCTTGCCGAGGCCGGATCGAGACGGGAACACGGTAGCGGCACAGGCCGGATCAGAGTAGTGGGGCGGGAGGTCCATTGCCCATGTCGGACTCCCCATTGCTCATCGCGACCGCATTCTCCGGTTCCCTCGTGGTATTGCTGCTGGCGGCGCACGTCTTCGCCGACCAGAGTGAGTCCTTTGCCAGGTCCCTTGGACTTTCCAGGGTATTTCTGGGCGCCATAGTCGTGGGAATCGGGACATCGGCCCCAGAAGTACTGGCTTCCGCGGTGGCCACCGTGCACGGCCACGCCGAAATGGTGGTACCCAATATCTCCGGTAGCGTGGTTGCAAACAGTCTCTTGGCCGCGGGCCTGCCCCTGGTGTTCGTGAAAGCCATGCGCATAGACGACCCCATGCTGCGTCGTCGCCTTCTGCCACTTTCGCTGCTGGCCACGCTCCTGGCCATCGCCCTGTCTCTGGACGGTACCCTGTCCTGGATAGACACCCTCCCCTACCTGTTTCTGTTCTGGGCATTCCTGAAAATGGCCAACACCAGGAGCGAGGGCGACGGAATCGACAAGGACCGTTGCGCCACAAATACCCCCGAGCAACGACTGGCCCGCATCTTGCTCCGCCTGTTGGTCATCTTGAGCCTGGGCGGGATCATGTACGGAGCAAGCGATCTGCTGATCCGCTCCCTGGTGGCGGCATCACAGCTCATGGGTATCTCCACGGAACAGATCTCCGCGTCGATGCTGGCCCTGGGCACGTCGATTCCCGAAATCGTGGTTGGCATCCTCTTCGCGCTGCGAGGCAAGGGTGATGTGGCCATCGCCAACGTTGCAGGGTCCAACCTTCTGGACATGTGTCTCATCTTCCCCATCTGTAGCTGGATGAAAGCCTTGCCGGCCCAGGATCACAGCACGAAGGTGGTGCTCTATTTCGCGTCGGGCAGCGTCCTGGCCTGCATGCTGGTGCTGCGGACACCCGTGGTACGTCGTTGGGAAGGTGTGCTTTTGAGCCTCTCTTTCCTCGCCTACCTGTACTTCCTCTTTTTTTGACGACGAAAACAAGGCACTATTGTCCGGGTGATCCCATCCAGAGATCAAAGACCCTGTCGGCCATCCGGGCACTGTTCCTTCGGCGCCCCCAAAGAACTGACAGACACCGAGCAGCGGAAAACAGATGAAAATGGACAGCCTGGGCGATGCGCTGAAGAGCATCGTGGACAAGATCTTCGATTTCTTCAGCGTACTGGATCTCTCGTTCTTCCTCTCCGGCGCCTCCATCTTCATGGCCTGCGCGCTGTTCCTTTCCGACCTGGGCCTCTCCGGCAACCTCGACGAGCCCAGCGCTCTCCATGTGCTCCTGGGCGTGATGTTCTCCTACCTCCTGGGGCTCGTGGCGTTTTCGGCAGGCAGGCAGTTGCGCCGGCACTTCATGGGCCCATGGTGCCCACCCACCAACAGGCCGGGGGCACGAACCAGAACCAAAAAACCGCTGGGCGTGGCGCTCCACGATTCCATGCTCCGCCACGGGCTCGGAACCGACCCACGCTTTCGAAACTACTTCCCTGGAACCAAGGGGGGGGCGACTGTCGAAAAAGAGCTGGATGAACAACAGCAAAGACGCTTCGGAGAACTCTACGCCCGCCTGTGGGCGGAACTCCGCAGCCGGCAGGACATGAGCGAATCACACCGCCTGCTCCTGTCGTACTGGGTCCGCACCGCCATCTACGACGGTATGCTCATCGTCGTCCCCATCTGGGCACTGGCCGCCTGGCTGCACCTGACCCTGGCCTCCGCCGACTGGACTGTATCGCTGGCCAACCTGGCCCATGGCTGGAAATGGATACTCCCGCTGCTGCCCATGGCAGTTCTGGCCTTGGCTTTCTGCGCCACCCAGGCAAAAAAGACCGACCTTTACCAACTTGAAGAAATCGTGGCTACCTTTGCACTGGACCGGGACGAGCAACGAGCAAAGAAACTCCGAAGCGCCCGGGCCGTGTCCAGGCTGGCCCTGGAGACCTCCATGTTGCCCATGATCCACGCGCTGGTGAACAACCGGCTGGGAGGCGGCTGGGAGGCGGTGCTCAGGGCTGCACAAGAAGCGTTGCAGGACCGAGATGGCCCAGGCGGGTTGGATGGCGCTCCCGACACTCAAGACAACAGCCAGGGCTCCCCAACTCCTGGCCCTGCCTCACCTGCCGAATCCACCGCCCCCCCTCCCGCTGCACCCCGGGTCCACGCCCTCTGCGGCGCTGCCCTGTACGGTGTACTCCGAAACAAGGCCGTGGCAGCTCTGTGGGACTGGTTGGGATCACGAACCGACGACACCCCGGAAGCCCTTGACGCCCATGGCGCCAGCGCCGCGCTGCGTGCGGTGGAAAGCGCCCTGGAAGGTTCACCCACCGACGCGGACATCCTGCTGGCGGCCAGCGAACCGCTCCTGGCCATGGAGATCCGTCGGGTACAAGGGGTTCCCCGGCATTAAGGCCCAGGCCGCCAGACACTCCTGCAATACGGGCGAGACTCCCGCGCTCCCAGGAGACGAAGCTACGCTTGAGGTGACGCTACTGAACTCTCGTCTTGTCACCGAACGAGGCACTTCACACACATCCCAAGGCTCACCGGCAGGCATACACCAGGGCGAGCATGTACTTTCGGGCCTCAGGGCGGACCGAACTGCCACAATACCCGGGGGTATGCACCGACTTCGGTCCGCCCCGGCGCTCAAAAGCGGACCGAACTGCCACAATACCCGGGGGTATGCACCGACTTCGGTCCGCTTTCGGAGTCCGCTCTTGGGCCCCGGAGGCAACGCTCACGAATACTGAACACAACAGGCTGATGGCGGGCCAGAGGCCCGCGCTCCCGGAAGGAATCCATCGATGGGGCAGGAGCGTCGGCCGCCAGTGAGGTTTCATCAGGCCTTCGGCATGTATTTTCTGGCATGGATCTCCTTGCCGCTCAACGCGAACCGGGTACCACCCAGGTGGTGGACCAGTTCCAGACCGCTTCCGAAGCTGTAGTTACCACCAGGGCAGTGTTCCGTGGAGGCCATGGCATGAAGTACGTTGGCTATGAGCAGGGCAGAAGCTCCCAGATCCACCACCTGAGCCACGCGGCACTCCAGGGTGGCCACGGCTTCTTCCACGAGGGGGGGCTTGATCTTGCGAGGTCGCTGGCGGGTCAACCCAAAAGCCCGGAACTTGTCCAGCCCCGTGTGGCCGGTGGTGGTTCCGCAGCCGTAGATGGCGTCTACCAGGCGGGCGTCCAGCACGTTGATGCCGAACTCACCCGTACGCTCCACGAGAGGATATGAAAAATGCCTCTTGCCGGTCAACACCGCCACCGTGCAGGGCTCCTTTCGGACGGGCATGTTCCAGGTGAGAGCGAAGAGGTTGTCGGTCCTGCCATCGCCCGTGCTCACCAGCACGACGCAACCGGGGTTCAGCAGCCTGTAGGCCCCGGACAGATCCAGAGGTGCTTTTTCCATGTTGGGCCTCCATAGAGGTGAAACAAGTGGTCGGCGGAAACCGTGGCAACCGCTCCGCCCCCTCCACCCCCTAACCCGGCAACGTCCAGGCAGCCGCCAGAAGCAGCCAATGGGTCGCGCCGTTACCGTCCGGACACCCACCCATGGAGACTCCGCGCGTGAACTCCTGCTCCAAAGGCGATACCCTCCCATCACGATCCACGGATTCGGAGCGCAACGGAGCTGTAACGAGGAGATTTCCAGTGATCGAGTGCACAAGGCGCATAGAATGGGATGCCATGCACCGCATCCCAGGCCATGAATCCAGGTGCCGGGCCTTCCACGGGCACCGCTACGTGGCCGAGTTCACCTTCGTGGCCCCTGAACTGGATGAGTTGGGCATGGTGGTCGACTTTGGTCTTCTCAAGGACCGCATCGGTGGTTGGGTGGATGAAAAATGGGATCATACCGCCATCCTGATGCGTGGCGACCCGGACCCCGCGGTTCCGCTCCTGGTCAGATCAAATGCACGCCTGGGGCGCCCGGTCTACTGGATGGATGGCCCGCCAACAGCCGAAAACATGGTTGCCGAGCTTGCTCACATCTCCAAATCTCTGCTGGCCGACACGGGCATTTCCCTGAAACGCATCCGCCTCTGGGAAACCCCCAACGGATCGGCCACTTGGAACGAGGACTGATTTCCCATGAACCTCGACAACGCCTCCCAGACTCAGGCAGACCCGCCAAGGTGGCAACGCCACGACATTCCCATCCAGGTGCTCTCTCCAGGACCGGGCCCCGGCCCCAGCCTCCTGGCCCCAGGGGTCCCCGACCAACTCCTGGCCGATGGGCACCGAATCGGCTGGCTGTTCCGAGGCGCTCTCTGGACCCTGATTCCGGGCTCCTCCGTCACGGTGCTGGCAGCGCACCAGCCCATTGCCTCGGCGGTGCCTTCCCGCACCCGCTGGCTGCTGCACATGGAAGGCTCCCTGTGGTGTGGCGATCCCTCCACTGGCCAGGGCCACCTGCTGGAGCTGGATGTCCTGGGCCAGGAGCTTCAGGTCAGGGCGGGCACATCCTGGGTACTGATCACGCTGCCCGAAGGCAGGATGCTGCTGCCCACTCCAGGAGTTCCCTCCACTCCACAGCTCCCGGATGGCGCCATGAGGTCCCCCAGCCTGGCCCCATGGTCCGCCGGAGCGGGTGTCGTCTGGCACGACTTCGACACGATCTACCTGGCATCCGGCTCCCACAGGCCCCAGGTACTGGGGCAGGTGCTCAACCTGGAGGCCTTCATGACCGGCCCAGGGGGAGCCGCAGTCTTCCAGAGCCCCCATGGCAGCATGGCAGCATGTCCAGGTGGCTCGCTGACAGCTCTGGAAGAAACCATCGACCTGGAGACCCTCCGCTTCTCTCCCGACGGCAATTCGGCCCTCGCCGCCACCGCCGGCGGCACTGTCGAGTTCAACCTGGACAACGGTAGGATACTCCGCCTGTGGCGCCCAGAACTCCTGCCCGTGGGCTACGCCCCTTCTCCCGTTTTTTTCGACGAAGAGTCAGGCTGCCTCGTGGACGGCAGCGAACGAACCATCCTGCAGGGCCTCGACCTGGCCGGCCCTTCCCTCCACGGCGACCATGTCGTGGGGCCTGGCGGAGCGGCCTGGAACATGTCCTCCGGGGAACGTACCTGGCCCTTCGGAAGGATCTCCGGGGGCCTTGCCGTGGCCATGCCCGACTCGGTGGCGCACCTGGGCGACGAAGGGGGGCGCCTCATGGACTACGCAGGTCAGACGAGAGCCCACTGGAACCACCCATTCCAACCCGACTCGGTGGCCTGGGACGTCGTCCAGGCCATCCGTGACGACGCTGCTGGACATGACTGGCCCCTTCAGGCCTGCTGGCTGGGCCGGAACCACGACTGCGTCTTCACCACTCTTGAGGGCAATGTCATCGTCGTAGACACGGCAACCGGAAAAGTCTCCTGGCGCGCCGAGATCTCACCAAAGGCCGATTCGGAAGGTTGGCCCCAGCTCCTTTGCCACAGGGGAGTTGCCCTTCTTCGCGACTCCGAGTCTTCCATGCTCTTGCCATCCATGCTCCGCCTCCCGGCCCCCGACGAACCCGTGATGGCCACGGCGCTCAGCAGCGACACCCTCTACATGGCCACGGCCAGCCACCTGGCAGCCCTGCCCATCTCGGGAAAAAACACCGAAACCAACCAAGGATGGAAAACCGATCTGCCCGGGATCCGCCTACTGGTCAAGGCGAGATTCCTCCTGGCCGTCCAGGACGACCACCTGCTGCTCATCGACCCCGAAAACGGTGAAATCCATCGTCGCCTGCCCCGACTCCTGGACGGCCACAGCCGCGTTCTCGCTCTTGGCGAAGACGCCTTCGCCGCGGTCACGGGTCCCGAAGAAGCTCCCGACCTGCTCCTGCTGGACACTGAAAGCGGCTCCATGGCGGCCCGTTGGCCCATACCCGCCGATGGCGCCGCCATGGTCGTGGGCCCCGATGGGCGCCAACTATGGGCCTGGACGGAAGACGGCTCGCTGGTAAAGCTGCCCATCGAGAATGGCGACCCTTCCCGATAGCCCCACCTCGTTCCCGCCAGCGGCAGCGGCGTCGAGGCTTCATGACCTTTCCAGGAGCACCAGGGTTTCCACGTGGGAGGTGAGCGGGAACATGTCGAAGAGTTCCAGGCACACCGGCCGATAGCCGGCTCGCAGGGCGGGTTGAAGATCACGAGCCAGGGATTGGGGATTGCAGGACACCATGGCCACCCCCCGAGGGCGGGTGAGGCAGACCTGCTCCACCGCCGAGCCAGCGCCCATTCTGGGGGGATCCAGCACCGCGGCGTCGAAAAAGCACTCGCCTGCGCTGTAGCGAGCGGCGTCTGCCGTGCGCACCTCCACCGCCAGACCGTTGACACGGGCGTTCCGGCGGGCGTCGGAGGCGGCGGGAGCGTGGGATTCCACGATGACCAGCGCAGCACCACGGTCGGCCAGGGGGAGGGAGAGGTTGCCAGCACCCCCAAACAGGTCCAGGACGGCCCTTGGCTGGTACGCGGAGAGCAGCTCCACCAACCTGGACACCAGGAGCCGGTTCACTTCCAGGTTGACCTGGTAGAAGGAAAGTGGCCCGAAGCCCAGGAGCAGGTCCATCAACTCCAGCCGCACCACGGGATCGCCGCTGATGGCACGGGCTCCCAGCGCCAGCGCTCCCCTGGCGGAGAGAGCCTCCAGCTCGCAGTCGCTCAACCGGGCCTTCCCCCGGAGATGGACCACGGTCACCACCCGCCGGCCATCGCTCCGGAATTCGATGGACTGGATCTTGCGCCACGAGTGCTCCATTCCCGCCAGACGTGGCTCAAGGTCGCGGGCGGCCCGGACGATCTCCGGACGCGCCATGGCTTCCCAGGGCGGTGCCACCAGGCGATGGGAGCGGGGTTGCCACATGCTGAGCCGACCCTTGGGCCCAAGGGCCACCCTCACGCGGGCCCTGGCTCCACGACGCCGGGGCGAGGGCTGCGGAAGAGGCACGGGTATGGCAATACCCCTGGCGCTCAGTGCCCTTTCGACACGCTTGCGCTTGAACTCCAACTCCTGGTCAAGGGGCAGGTGCGCCAGGTCCAACACGCCCGATGGAGCCGAAGCCCCGGCCCCAGGCCCCGGATGCCGGCCCACTCCCCGAGGCCCCGAAGCCCCGGCCCCATGCCCCGGGAGCCGGCCCACCCGTACTACCGGCCCTTCCTGCGGCCGAAATGGGATGCCACTTCGGGGGCTTCCTTGATGGCCGTTCCCAGCACGCCGAAACCGCGTTTGACCATGTCGGCGGTACCCCAGCGGAAGACCGCGGGTTCGCCCCCCGGATCGGGGTAGCCGTCAGCGTGGGGCTCGAGTTCGCCGAAACGCTGGAAAAGACGGCCCCACTCGCTGTCCATGGCCCGATGCACGCCCCGGTCGCCCTTGGCGGGATACCAGTAGATGTCGTGGTAGATCACCGACGCGATGTATGCCCAAGGGGCCATCCAGGTCTTCAGGGACCACTCGATGGGCTTCTTGAGCCTGCCCCAGTAGATGGCGTGCTGCATCTTGGCGGCGAAGGTGATATCGTTGGTGGGGCCGCGGAAATGCCAGTTCTGACCTGCGGCCTCTGTGTCGCCGACGATTTCGATCTCGGATGGCTTGCCGCAGCCAAGCCCCAGGTCGTGCGCCATCCGGATGTACTTGATGCTCATGGGGTCGAAGCCCATGAGCTTGGCTGCCACGGCGTCGATGGCCACTTGGTCCGCGGATGCCAGTATTACGTTCTTGATGTGGGGTGTCATGCAGCGTGGTCCGGGGCCGTCACCCGCAAAGGTGCCGTCCATTACGGCAAACACTCCCCTGTGGATCTTTTTCTGGATGCGCAGGAGGTCCACCAGGGTCTCGTGAATGACAGGATGGGTCCAGTGCCGGTGCTCGTTGAGCAGACCGCCGAAGGCGTTCTTCATGGCACCGGTGGTGGTGGTGAACACGTGGGTCTTCACGGTGGGCAGGTGGATGATGTTTTCACCGATGAACCTTCGAGGGATGGAGAACCCCCCGGGGTACACCTTGTTCAGCACCACGAAGCGATCCACCAGGTCGCCCACGGCTTCGCGGATGGACACCCATTCCTCGCCTTCGTACAGGTGTATGTTGCGCAAGCCATGTGCCTGGATCACATCCACCTGCTTGTTTTCTCGTTCCCCCAGGTGGGCGTCGATGACCACGGTGCGGTTGTGGCAGCCGTGTATCAGGGCGGGGTCGTAACCGTCTGCCTTCATGGCCCTGATGACTCCGTCCAACTGCCATGGAGTGGTGGAGCTGGCCGGGTAGAAGAAATGCCAGGAGATGTTGATCTTCAGGGCAGTGTCGGCTTCCCTGGAGATCACGCCCTGGTAGCCGGCCAGGTTCATGAGTTCGTGGTAATCCCTCAACACGGTACCGGGCGTGGTTTTCAGTACTGCCACCTTGGAAGACGCCTTGGGAGACATGGATACACCTGTGGATGGAGTTCGTGGAAGGGCGAATCTAACCTCTGAACCCGAAACCATAAACACCGTGGGCCAGCTTGGGCGGATCAGCGGAACTTCTGGCGCCAGGCGCGGGCCCGGCGACTGCCCTGCGAAAGCTCCAGGTACAAGAAGCCACGAAAGAGCATGGTCAAATGTACCATTCCCAGCAGCAACAGAGCCCTCCCCAGGGAAAAGGGCGAGAATGAACCGGCCATCAGGCTGGTGAAGAAGCTGTTGTTGACACTGGTAAAGCCGAAGAATGGCCCGAACATCTGAAGATGGAAGATGCCAAGATCGGGAGCCACGACGAAAAGCAGCGCGCCAATCAGCAGGTGGGGAAGAAGCCACTCTATCCAGTTGTCGAACATGAACCTGCCGGCATCGCCCAGCAAGGCCAGTGACCTGGAGTAGCCCAGGTATATGAGTTCCTGAGCGGGGTTGAACACCACGTAGACCACCAGGAAAACACCGATCATGACGAAGGTGCCGCTGAATGGGGTCAGGAGCATGGAGCCAATCCAGAAGATGAACAGCACCGAGATTACGTCCCAGACATAGCGCCCCGGACTGCTGCGGATGTCGTCCATGCCCACGCGGCGCTGATGCTTGACCGGTGCTTCCAGCAGGTACAGGTAGGCGCCGGCGCACGCAGCCTGGGCCAGGCCCAGGATGAAGCCGCCCACGATGCCCAGTGAAGCCGTGACCACCGCGATCACTCCCAGCGTACCGGAGGCCACCCCCAGAGCCAGCGCCGCCATCCAGGACCTGGTAATGGTCCTGGCCGTCTTGATGGCAGCGTCTCTGTATGCCGCTAGTGTGGCTACAATCGCATCCATCCACAGCCTTCCCATGAGCCGAGTTGCATACACCTGGCCGCTGCCCGATTCCGCCGGCTGGCCGCCTGCCGGGCATGGTGGGAGCCAGCCAGGCCTGCCCGGCAGGGCGCGCCGCTACTTGTGCCTGAACACGATACGCCCCTTGGAGAGGTCGTATGGCGAAACTGCAACGGTAACTCGGTCCCCGAGTACCACGCGGATCCGGTAACGACGCAGCTTTCCGGCCAGGTGGGCGTTTACGTCGGTGCCCGCGCTGGTTCGCACCAGGAAGGCCCCTCCCGGGAATACCTCTGTGATCACGCCTTCGATTTCTATCAGATCATCACTTGCCACGAGATTGCTCCTATCCTCCAAGGCCACTGGCGAGGTGCCCAGGCTAATCCACGAAGTGGTTCGCAACAAGCCCTGAGCTTGTGAAATCCATGGGAAGGGATTTATAGTCATGGGAACAACATGTCACACACCGAGTCTTCCCGCCCCGGGACGCAAAGGATCCGCACATGCCAAAAACCTCTCTGTTCCTGCTGACTCTGCTTGTCTGCTTCCGGATCCCCGCTGCCATTGCCCAGGAAACAAGCGCCGAACCCCAGGATTCCATCGCGCCGGCCCAGGCTTCCCAGGACAACGCCGCCGATGGAGCCAACCTCGTAACCGACGAGGCCTTCACCTGCCCCGAGGGAACAACTGTGATCAAGGTATCCACCCCGGACGGCAGCGAGCTGGGTTGCCAGAAACCGGGCCCCGACGACCAGCCCGTCCTCCAGGGGCCATGGCAGAGCTGGCACGCAAACGGTGTGCTCTCGGCCATGGGCGCCTACGAAAACGGCGAGAGACACGGCACCTGGATTCGTTGGCACGACAACGCACAGCCCGCATCCCAGGGGGACTATGATCACGGTCTGCAAGACGGCGAGTGGAAGGTGTGGAGCCCGGACTACGTGCTGTTGGTGCAAGGAAGCTACAGTCGTGGCAAGAAGATGGGCACATGGACCCGCTGGCACGACGACGGCAGCATCGCCGAAACCGGTTCCTACGTAAACGGGCGCAGAGACGGCACCTGGACCAGGTACCATCCGGGAGGTGCCAAGCAAGAGGAAGGCCGCTACGTCAACGGCTACAAGGAAGGCACCTGGATCACATGGAACGAAGACGGCACCAAGCACGAAGAGGGCGAATACCGCCACGGCGAAAAGACGGGGCAATGGAATACCTGGTACGGAGGCGGACCCACCGAAGAAGAACCCGCACAAGAACCCCAGGACTTGGGCCAGGAGTCCCAGCAGGAAAACACCATGCTCGTCCCCGCGGTGCCCGTATCCAGCCTGGAAAGTGGTTCATGGAAGGACCAGGCCCCCGAGAAACTGTCCTTGGACGACCTGCAGGTCGCCGAGGAAATGGACACCCTGGACATGAAGGGCCTCCGAATGCTCCGCCCAAAAGCCGCCAGGCTGCCACCCAACCCCCAGGTCACAACAGATTTCACCGCGTACACGCTTGAACCTGGTGCGGTGAAAGTGGGACTGCTCTCCATGGGAGTGGGCCTGTTGCCCAACACCCAGATCAGCACAATGCCCATGCTCTACTACGCCAGCATCCCCAACGGCAACCTCAAGGTGGACGCCGTCCGTTTCGGTCCCCTGGACATCGCCATCTCCGGCTCCCGTTACTGGCTCCACCAGGACACCTTTCGTTCCTCCCTGACCACCGTGGCTACGGTGGCGTCACTGACCATCTCCGACCACTGGGGGCTGCACATGGGCTTGAGCTACTCGGGCATCGCCGCGCGTGGTAGCCTGGACACCTGCAACATCTCCGCGCTGCTCACCTCGGCAGAGTGCGACGAATCCTCCACTGACGACAGCAGCACCAACAGCGACTCGGGGAGCCCCCTGGGACTCGAGGGCAACGACGTCTACGGCGAACTCATGGGTGTCAGGTTGGCCACCGACATCCGCCTGAACCGCCGCGACAGCATCATCCTGCAAGCCTCGGCGATCCCCTACGCGGCCCTGCAGGTGGCCGACGATGTCGAACTGCCCGATATCGCCGAGCTTGACGAGGCCCTCTCCTTCGACGGCTGGGTCCCCATCTCCGAGACCTACACCGCCAGCATCGCATTCCAGATGGCATGGAAGAACGTTCACTTCCGCGTCGGCGTGGGCTACCCCTTCAACCGCTACCTGTGGCTCACGCAGACCATGGAGCTGTCTGTGCGTTTCGGCGGAAAGTCCAGAAGGGAACGCAGCCGCCAACAAAAAGCCTGGCGAAAGAACCGCCGCGACATACGCGAAGGCTTCCCTGCGGGAGACGAATCCGACGAATCCGGCGATGACCCACAACAGGAACAGGAACAGGAACAATAGCTCAAAGAGCCTTGACCAACGAACTCCATTGGCCATCGGGATTCAAGCGATTCAGAACCCGATGCCAAGTGAAACATCCACCAACAGGTCCAGGACCGTGCCGGTCTCTTGGTTCAGGCCACGGGCCATGGCGCTGGGAAAAGTGAGTCTGTCGTAGATCTCGATTTCACCGTACCACAGACCACGACTCGCCATGAATCCCACTCCCGATTCCATTTCCGGAGAAACGGTCTGGACCGGATCCCACATGGTGCCCTCTGCCAGGTAGCCCAGCCCCGTGCTGTCCAGGCGGGTATACAAGGGATGATGGTAACGCAGCAACGCCGTGGCGTGGAACCAGTCGCACACCCCGAAAACCCCCAGGTGCAGTTCCGGTCCAGCCAGGAAGGTCCACCTGGGAACAATGGCCAGATTGTCCTGTTCCATGAGGTATTCCTGGACCTTCTCGTTGATGAACAACTCCCGCACCATGCTGATCCCCAGGTCCACCCCGGGTCGTGGATTCCCCCGGGCGGCAGTGACCCGGGCGAAGCTGGCAAAGCGAAGCCGCCCCGCCCAGTAGCCCTGCACGCCCTCGCTGGCGCCCTGGGCCACGGCGGTGGCTTCCAGGTCGCCGTAGGGACCGCGATAGCTGCGATGTTCAAATCGCATTCCCACCCGCAGATGGCCGCTGGGGGCCGTGCCGGAGATGTCCAGCCCCAGGGATGCGGGCTGGGGCGTACTCCCGGCCAGCACACCCAGCCCGAAGCGGCTCGTTGACCGGTCGGGAGTGGGTGAAGGCGGAGCAGCCCGAAGGGCGGAGGAGCAGAGCAGGAAAACGAGGGGAAGCGTGTGCATGAGGGACACCTACATTCTCGTGGCGGGTAATGGTAACAATCTTCTGCAATCGGGAATAAACGGGATACCTCGTCCGTACCGTATGCAACCAGCTTCCTCAAGCCCAAAGCGGCATCCCGTGCAAAGGGCACAAGCAGTCCCGAGAAATCTCTTCAACGAACCTGCAGCCGAACATATCCAATCCCCCGGGCCTCCTGGATTGCACCAGATATTATGTTGTCCGCCCAACAAGATAGTTCCCGTCCTGAAAAGGCTCCCATCGCCGGAGCGGCCCATTCCTTCGCCAGGCACGTCCGCGCAACCACTTGCAATAGCGCTGCTATTCCGGCGGGTTACGCGGACGCACCTGGCTTGAAAGCGACTCGCTCCTGCTCGGTCTGCTTTTTCAGGACGGGAACAAGATAGTCCGGAACCGGACGGCGACACCCTACCCATAAATGGCGACCAGATGCACAGTAGACACTTCCTGACGCCCCTGCTCTTCGTCCTTGCCATCTCGCTCCAGGCCTGCACTTCCCAGGACTCGTCCGACGGGGGTGACGACAGCGAGGAACAGGAAGCCGATCCCCGCACCCTGGTGGAAGCCGAAGAGGTTTCAACGGGCGATGTCTACGACTACGTGGTCTCGTCGGCTACCGTCGAATCGGAACTACAGGTGGACATCTGCTCCGAAACCACCGGCACCGTCACCTCCATCAACGTGGAAGAAGGCGACCGTGTCCGGAAGGGCTCCGTCCTGGCCACCGTCGAAAACCCAAACCTGCAAGCCACCCTGGAACGGGCCAGGGCGGATATGGAGCGGGCCCAGACCTCCTACGAAGAGAGCAAGCGCCTCTTCGATGCCCGTGCCGTGAGCCAGCGCGAGTTGGAAGACGCACAACACGCGATGGTGACGGCACGGGCCACCTGGGACGAATCGCGTAGAACCGAAGCCTTCACACGACTGGTGAGCCCATTTGCCGGCACGGTGGCCATCAGGGACATCCGCTATGGTCAGACCATCCAGGCTGGTCAACGGGCTTTCCAGGTAGTGGACCTGGACAGGCTCAAAGTGGTCGTTCACCTCCCGGAACGGGATCTCGCCAGGGTCCAGGTGGGCCAGAAGGCCTGGTTGCGGCCGTCTTACGACCCGGACACCACGATTCCGGGCCAGGTACAACGCATATCGTCCGTGCTGGATCCCTCCACGGGAACCTTCTGGGTGACCGTTGCACCCCAGGGCCAGGGCGGCGAGCAGTGGCAGGACAAGCTGCGGCCAGGCCAGTTCGTCTCGGTACGTATCGAGGTCGCCCGGCACCAGCAGGTCCTTGTGGTCCCCAAGAAAGCCCTGGTCTATGAGCACGGCACCCCCTACCTCTTCCTGGTAAAGGACAAACCTCCGGAAGAACCCTCCGACGGTGCCGATTCCGACGGCACGGACTCCCCGGAAGAAGGCGAAGACTCCGAAAAACCCTTCTGGGCCGCGTGGTTCCAGGGGAAGGAAGGTGCCGAAGACGAAGACGAAGGAAAAGAAAGGGAAATCCCGGGGCCGAGGCGAATCGCCCACAGGATCCCCGTGGAGCCGGGTTTCAGCTCCGCATCCCTGTTGGAGGTCGGCGGGGATCTGCGAGAGGGAGACCTGGTGATCACGGTGGGACAGGAAACCCTGCGGGACGAAGCCGAGATCCGCCTGCCCGGCGACCCGTTGCTGGGCCAGGACCAGGATTCCAGTGCCAGCGAACAGCCCTCCGGCGACGAATCCTCCCAACCCACCGACGGAGGAGACTCCCGGTGAAACAGGGATCAGTCTTTCCCAGGGTGGTTGACCACCCCGTTGGCGTCCTGATGCTGTTCCTGGCGGCAGTCGTGTTCGGTTGGGTCAGCTACCAACGTCTGGCCATCAACCTCATGCCCGACATCTCCTACCCTTCCCTGACGGTGCGCACCGAGGTACAGGGGGCCGCCCCCCAGGAAGTGGAAACCCAGGTTTCACGCCCAATAGAAGAAGCCCTTGCCACCATCCAGGGCCTGGTTGACCTGGAAAGCCGCTCCCGAGCCGAGCTGTCGGACGTGGTGCTGGAGTTCGATTGGAACAGCGACATGGACCAGGCATCCCAGGATGTCCGGGAACGCCTCCAGGTCACCATGCTGCCCGACGACGCATCCCGCCCCATCATCCTCCGCTACGATCCATCCCAGGATCCCATGCTCCGCATCGCCCTCACAACCCAGCCCATGGAGCCGGACCAGGCTGCGGAACAAGCCCAGGGGGAGTTGGGGAAGAACACCGGACACCAGGTAGCCGGCAGTCCGGGTCCGGACACGCCGCCCCAGGCCCAGGGCCCGGAAACAGAACCATGGACCCTGTACAGGCTCAGAGACCTGGCGGAACACGAGATCAAGCCCCAACTGGAAGCCATGGACGGGATCGCGGCGGTGAGGGTCAAAGGCGGACTGGAGCGCATGATCCTCATCCAGGTGCGCGAGGACTGGCTGGCGGCCAGGGGCGTAACCGTGGAGCAGGTGCGAGACGCCCTCATCTCCCAGAACGTGAACATATCCGGGGGCTCCATACGCGAGGCCAACACCGAGTACCTCATCAGGACCCTGAACCAGCTCAAGTCCGTGGACGAAATACAGGGCATCGAGATACGCCGCGCCGATGGGAACATGGTAAAGATCGCCGACGTTGCCCAGGTCCGGGAATCCCACAAGGACCGCGAGGTGATGACCCACATGGATGGGCGCGAGGCCGTGGAGTTGGAAGTCTACCGAGAAGCCGACGCCAACATCGTGCAACTCGCCAGGACCGTCAAGGAACGTCTGGGTATCGACCGCGAGCCGGCTCCCCAGGTATCCGAGGACCTGCCCCCGGAAATGCAGGAGGCCTTGCAGGGAACGCCCACCATAGCCGACACGCTGCCAGACGACATCAGGATGGAGGTGTTGGACGACCAGGCCGCGTTCATCGAAGCATCTGTGTCCAACCTGCGAAACACCGCCATGCTGGGCGGCGTCCTGGCCATCGTGGTCCTGTTTGCCTTCCTGCGTGACTACAGGGCCACGGCCATCATCGCGACGGCAATCCCCGTGAGCATCATCGCCACCTTCGCACCCATGTACCTGTCGGGCGTGAGTCTCAACCTCATGTCGCTGGGGGGGCTTGCCCTGGGGGTGGGAATGCTGGTAGACAACGCCGTCGTGGTGCTGGAGAGCATCCAGACCCATGTCGAGAAGGGCATGTCGCGCCGAGACGCCGCCGTCCGGGGCGTACAAGAGGTATCAGCGGCGGTCACCGCATCCACCCTGACCACGGTGGCCGTGTTCTTCCCCATCGTCTTCGTAGAAGGAATTGCCGGCCAGATCTTCGGGGATCTCTCCCTGGCCGTGGTGTTTTCACTCCTGGCCTCCCTGGTGGTGGCGCTGTTCCTGGTTCCCATGCTGGCTGCAAGGCAACTGGCCAATCCCCCACCCATACCCCTGGAATCCCTGGCCACCACTTTGAATTTCCCCAGCGTGGACGCCTATCGCAGGGCTCGCGCCAGGCTTCGCGGCTGGAGGCGCATCCTGTGGCCATGGGTTCTGGCACGCCTGGCCTTGCACTACTGCCTGGACCTGGCAGCGGGCGTCATCATTATCCTGGCATGGCTCCTGGGAAGGGTGGCGGTCTGGGGGGCCCGCAAGCTGCTCCCTTTCATTTCCCGTGTCCTCATGGGCATGGCAGGCCGTTTCGGCACCATGTACCAGCGCTTTGCCGGTCATTATGATTCCTGGCTTGGCTGGGCCCTGGCTCGCCCCGGCACCGTGCTGGGAACGGCGCTCATGGCCATGGCCCTTTGCGCCGTGCTGTTCCAGACCCTTGGTTCAGAGTTGATCCCCGAAATCCACCAGGGCCGCTTCACCGTTGAAACCGCTCTCCCCGTCGGCACCCCCCTGGACGCCAACGTAGAGGTGATCGAAAAGGCCGAGAGCATCATCGCAGCTCTGCCCGGAGTTTCGTCAGTGTACTCCACAATCGGGTCGGAGCGCAGAGCCGACAGCGAGCCCGACGAGGGAGAGCACAGCGCCAGACTCCTGGTGCAGATGGAACCCGGCGGTGATCTGGCCAGACGTGAGCGCCAGCTCATGGACATGGCCCGCTCCGCACTGCAAACAATACCCCGCATCTCCGTCAACATCGCACGTCCCGTTCTCTTCAGCTTCCAGGCTCCGGTGGAGGTGCTCATCTCCGGCACGGAGATCCCCACCCTCAAGGTGCTGTCCCAGAGGGCCACGGAAGCCATGCGGAAAATCCCCGGCCTGGAAGACGTCCGTTGCAGCCTGGTGGGAGGTTTCCCCGAAATCCGCATACAGTACGACCGCGTGCTCCTGCATCGCTACGGGATGGATCCCGCCACCGTCGCGGCCACCGTCCGGAACAAGATCCAGGGAGCAGACGCGCGGGAGCTGATCCGCGGCGACCGCCGCATCGACATGCTGGTGCGCCTGGACGAAAAGGACCGGGCCACCCTGAAACAGTTACACAACCTCAACGTGAACCCCGCCCTGGTCCCTCCCATACCCCTGGACTCGGTCGCCACCATCGTGGAAGGTGAAGGTCCCAGCGAGATCCGCAGGGTCAACCAGAAACGGGTGGCGGTCATCAGCGCCAACCTGGAGGGCTTCGACCTCTCCGCCGCCGCGGGGAAGATCAACGAAACCCTGGACCAAATGAGCTGGCCGCAGGGCTATGAACACGAGATGGCCGGCCAGAACAGCGAGATGCAGAGTTCGTTGGCCAGCATGAGGTTCGCGCTGTTGCTCTCGGTGTTCCTGGTCTACGCCATAATGGCCAGCACCTTCGAAAGCCTTCTGCACCCGCTGATAATCCTCGGCTCCCTGCCTCTTGCGGCCCTGGGAGTGGTCACCGCGCTGGCTCTGCTGGACATGCCCCTGAGCGTGGTCTCTCTCATCGGGGTCATCGTCCTCGCGGGCGTGGTGGTGAACAACGCCATCGTGCTGGTGGACGCCATCAACCGCCGCAGGCGTCAGCACGGGATGAGCCTGGAGGAAGCGATCCAGGCGGCCGCGCGCATCAGGCTGCGCCCCATTCTCATCACCGCATCCACCACGGTCCTGGGCCTTGCTCCCCTGGCGATGGGCCTGGGGGAAGGCTCTGAAATCCAGAGACCCCTGGCGGTCACCGTCATCGCGGGGCTCAGCAGCTCCACGCTACTCACCCTCCTGGTGATTCCGGTGTTGTACAAGCAATCAGGCGCCTGGGCCGAAAGGCTCCGCGGGCGCCAAGTCGTCACATCGCCATCCCAGGCGGCCCAGTGAGCAGGTGGCTGCCGGCTTTCGCCGTAAGAAGGCCCATAACGGTGATCATGGGCTTCATCGCCCTTTGCGTGCTTGGAGGAATCGCCCTCTACAGGATCCCCATGGACATGTGGCCCGAAGGCTTCGAGGTTCCATATATCTGGGTCTGGGTGGACTACGACGACACCACCCCGCTGGAAACCGAGAGCAGCATCGTCCGCCCCATCGAAGACCAGCTTGCCACCATACCGGGCATCAAGAAGATGTCCAGCACCGCCAAGTCCACCGGCGGGAGCATCGAGCTTCAGTTCCACCAATCCGTCGACATGTCCGACGCCTACAACCAGGTTGTAGACCGCATGGAACGGGTCATGGCCGAGCTTCCCGACGACGTGGAGCGCTACTGGGCCTTCCGCTGGAACCCCGCCGACGAACCAAAGGTCTGGCTGGGGATGACCATCTCCCCTGAGGTGAACGATCCCTACCCCCTGGTGACGGACCTGGTGCAGAAACAGCTCGAGAGGATCCCCGATGTGGGCAAGGTGGACGTCTGGGGCATCGCCGAAAAATCCATATGGATTGACTTCCGCAAGGCTGCGCTGGAAGCCCACGACGTGGACCTGGGCTCGCTTCTCACCCTCCTGGCATCCGACAACATCCAACTGCCCGGCGGTCGCATCACCGACATGGGGCAGCTTCGCTACCTGCGCTCGCTGGCTCGTTTCGAGGACATCGGGACCATTCGGGACTATCCCGTCAAGACCGGTGTCCGGCTGCAGGACGTCGCCGACATCCGCTTCGCCGCCGAACCCTACAGGAGCATCCATCGCATCAACGGCAACGCCGCCTCGGCGCTGGGCATCACCAAGGAATCGGGTGGCAACACCGTGGCTGTCTGCCGCCAGGTCCGAGAAGTGGTGGAGAGCCTGAAGAAGGACCCCAGGCTGGAGGGCTTCAGCTTCTACTACTTCTTCGACCAGGGCAAGGAGATCGAGAAGGCGCTGGGCAACCTGCGGAACACGGCCTTCCAGGGGGGGGCCTTCGCCATCCTCGTGCTCTTCTTGTTTCTCCGCGAATGGCGCATGACAATGCTCATCGCCGGTTGCATCCCGTTTTCGCTGCTCATCACGGTGGTGGTACTCTACTTCACAGGGGGCACGCTCAACCTGCTGTCCATGATGGGGCTGATGATCGCCGTGGGAATGGTCGTGGACAACGCCATCGTGGTGGTGGAGACCATATTCAGGGCACGGCAGGACGGCGCCAGCCCACGCCGTGCGGCTATCGAAGGCACATCCGAGGTCTCGCTGGCCATAACCCTCTCCACCATGACCACCATGGTGGTGTTCCTGCCCATAATCCTCATGAGCCAGGACGCCATGTTCTCGTTCTTCATGAGCAAACTGGGCTTCCCCGTGGTCTGGGCCCTTGCGGCCAGCCTCCTGGTGGCCATGGTGTTCACTCCCCTCACCACCACGATCCTGAAGAAAGGGCAGATCATCCCCGATGCCCCCTGGATCACCTGGCTGGGCCAGCATTACGAATGGGCTCTGCGGCGTCTCTTGAACTTTCGCCTGGACAGCACCCTGGCCATCGTGGCCCTTGTGTTCCTCACCTTCCAGCTTCCCGTCAAGTCCGTGGGCTGCTCCGACGACAACGAGGGCGATGTCTCCAGGTTCACGGTGCGTTTCCAGGTTCCAGGCACCTTCAACGACGAAGAGCGGCTGGACACAATCCGGTCCTTTGAAAAACTGGTCTCCGAAAACCTGGACAACTGGGGTGTGGACAGCTACCGCACACGCCTGCGCGAAGGCTCATCCCAGGGTTACATGTGGGTCACACTGAAGGACTGGGATGAACGTCCCGAGAGTGCCATCCCACGAGACGAAGTCCTGGAAGACGCCAAGAAGAAGCTCCCCGAGCTGCCCGGTGTTCCCGTGGCCCTGGGCTGGGATGCCGACCCTCTCGGGAGCAGGTCCATCACGCTGAACCTCTACGGCGAAGAAACGGAGCTGCTGTACCAGTTCTCTCGCGAGGTGGTCCGGCGCCTGGAGGCTCTCCCCGCCATCATGGGAGCCAAGACCTCGGTGGACGTGCAGGGTGCCCCGGAGATCCAGCTCACCATGCAGCGCGAAAACGCCGCACGTTATGGCCTCATGGGCGAACAGGTGGGTAGATCCCTGGCCTTCGCCATGCGCGGGATTCCGCTGAACGATATCTGGCTGGAAGGCCACGAGACCGACGTCTACGCCCGCTTCGCGGAAGAAGATCGCTCCCGCCTGGACGACCTTCTGGACTTCTCCCTGGGGCTGCCGACTGCGGAAAACCAGGAAGACGGCGCCTCTTCCAGCATTCCCATCAGGGCGGTGGCCAATCCCGTGGTCACGAGGGGCTGGGGCGAGATCCACCGCCAGGATCGGCGCACCGGAATCACCGTCCAGGTGGATCTGGCAGAGGGGATCTCCGCCGACAATGCCTATTCCATGGCTGAATCGGCGCTGGAAGATCTGAACCTTCCCCGTGGCTACGGCTGGGAAAAGGGCAGCAGCTTCAGCGAACAGGAAGAATCCGACGCTGCCCAGCTTCAAGCCATCCTCCTGTCCGTAACGTTCGTGTTCCTCCTCATGGGTATCCTGTTCGAGAGCTTCATACTCCCCCTGAGCATCATCACCACGGTACCCATGGCCCTGCTGGGCGTGTTCTGGACCCTCTACTTCACCGGCACATCCCTGGACGTGATGGCGGGAGTGGGGCTGGTGGTGCTGGTGGGGGTGGTGGTGAACAACGGCATCGTCCTGGTGGACCTGGTGACACGCCTGCGCAAGACCGGCATGGAACGTTGCGAAGCCCTGGTCCAGGCCGGGCGCCGCCGAATGAGGCCCATCCTCATGACCGCGCTCACCACATTCTTTGGTCTCATGCCCATGGCCCTGGGCCGCGCCGCCTTCCTTGACGTACCATATGCTCCTCTCGGGCGCGTCGTTGCAGGTGGTCTGGCCACCGCGACCGTGCTCACGTTGTTCTTCGTTCCACTTCTCTACACCATCCTCGACGATCTCCGCGAGACATCCCGCAGACTGTGGGCCTGGACCATGCGGAGCAGATAACTGTCCATGGGGGCAGACTGTCGCCAACGCCCAAGCCTGAACCGCCAACGCCACCCGAGGTAGAATCCATGCTTCCCTGCCTGTTTACAGCCCTGCTCCTCGTGCGAGTCGGCACGGCATCGGAGGTCCAGACCCTCACCTACGCCGAGACCCTGCGGCAGGTCCTGGCCAACAATCCCACGCTCGTCTCGGCGGAAGCGTCGCTGTCGGCCGCCTCGGGGGGGCTGGTCTCTGCCAGGGGCGCCTTCGATCCCACCTGGTCGGCCGACGCCGGGCGCAGCTTTGCCAAGAGCGAGTACGTTACCGCCAGCATGGAAGGCTCCGACAAGAACATCTCCTTCGACTGGGGCACCAGCCTCTCCAGCTTCATGCCCACGGGCACCAGCCTCTCCCTGGAATGGCGAAACACCTACAACTACCAGTACAGTTGGTACAACTGGACCGTGGGGGACTTCTCCCTCTCCGACGAATCCGAGACCGCCACCTACGCCAGCTCCCTCACCGCCTCCATCACCCAGTCTCTCCTGCAAGGTTTCAAAACGGCCTACAACCTGCAGGCCGTTCGCCAGGCGGCCCGCGGAGTATCGCAGGCACAGGCAGAGCTGGACAAGGCTCGTCTGCAAGCAGTGGCCGATGCCGCAGTGGCCTACTGGAACCTCGACTATCAACAATCCCTGCTGAACATCGCCCGCGAGGCCCTGGCCGTTGCCCAGGAAGAACACCGGGTGGTAGAGGCCATGCTGGCGAGCGGCAGGGCGGCGCCCGTGGAGATCACGCGAGTCGATGCAGCCGTGGTGCAGGCCAGGACCGACCTGCTGGAAGCGGAGGCCTCCCTTCGCCAGGCATCCGACACCCTGGCGGTGCTCATGGGGCAACGCCCCGGTGTGCTCATCCAGGCGGCATCCGAACCAACGGCTCCCCTCCCCACCGCCCTGGATCCCAATCGCGTGACGGAGGCAGCCCTGGCCCAGAACCCCGACATGGTGTTGGCCAGGCTCAACCTAGAAAATGCCGAAGAAGACCTGAGAGCCGCCCGCCATGCCATGCTCCCCGAGCTGACCGCCAACGCCTACTACTCCTTGCAGGGCTATGACCAGAACGCCGACATGGCCAACGCCATGGCCGGGATCTTCAACGGAAAGCTCCCCATGTGGTACCTGGGCGCCGAACTCAGCCTTCCCCTGGGAAACAGGGTCGACAGGGGCACCCGGACACAGAGCATGGCCGAGCTGACCCAGGCCCGCCAGTCGCTGACCCTGACCGAGCAGACTGTCATCCAGGAAACCCGAACCCAGCTCCGCAACCTGGAACTCGGCCTGCAGAAGATCCACCTGGCCGAGGCACAGCTCGAGTTGGCCAAGACCACCATGAACGCCGAAAAGGCCCTGCAGAGAGAGGGCCGCGCCATCCAGAAGGACGTGTTGGAAGCCCAGGAGTCGGTTTCGTCGGCCCAGGCGGAGCTGGCTCGCGCCCGCACCGACTACGCCGTGGCGCTGGTGGAGCTGGGGCGTCAGCTCGGCCGCATGGAAGAGATCAGCAAGTAGCTTCCACCCACCGCCTCCCGGGGCCCACCAGCATCGAGTCACTGGCAAAGACATGCTTGCAAAGCTTTTTCTGGCCTTCACACTGATACCCGCCCTGGAGATCTACCTGTTGGTCCAGGTTGGTCAGTACCTGGGGGCTGGCTACACGGTGCTGCTCATCCTGGTGACAGGCGCCGTGGGAGCGGCCCTGGCTCGACGCGAGGGCATGGCAGTGTTGGCCGCCATCAAGAAACAAGTGGACAGCGGTCGACTCCCCACCCAGCAGCTCCTCCAGGGCGCCCTGGTGCTGGTGGGAGGAGTGCTGCTCATCACGCCCGGCCTGCTCACCGACCTGGCCGGCCTGCTCCTCATCCTTCCCCCCACCAGGCGCCGTCTCGCCCCTTCCCTGGGGCGCTACCTCCGCAGGCACACCAACATCCACACATCTTTCCCCACACCCGGCCCTGGCCAGCCACCGGGCTCCTCGTGGCCAGCCCCCCGCGCAGACCCCCCTCCCACGGACGACGACGACGAGCCCTTC
>JAJRWT010000035.1 GCA_024276675.1 Myxococcota bacterium
CCCTGGAACGACAGCTCCACCGTGGGAGCTGTTTCCAGGAGCCCGGCGTTGTCGTAGAGCTTGAAGAGGAAGCCCGAGGAAGAAGCACCCTGGGGCGGGATGCCTTGAGGTGGCTGGCCCTGGGACGGGACACCCTGGGGTGGCTGGCCCTGGGGCGGGACAGCTTGAGGTGGCTGGCCCTGGGGCGGGACAGCTTGAGGTGGCTGGCCCTGGGACGGGACAGCTTGAGGTGGCTGGCCCTGGGGCGGGACAGCTTGAGGTGGCTGGCCCTGGTCCGAGGCATCCTGGTGTGAAAGGCCCTGGGCAGTTGAACCAGTCCAGGAGGCATCGTGGGTTTCTGCCCGAAGCGCACAGGTCAGCAGCAGGGTGGGCAACAGCAGGTCTACCATCCCCAGCCCTCCTGGAGAATTCGGGAGTAGGCCCGCAGCGGGTCGTCGGCCTCTCCCTGGATGTCGAAAGCCACCACGTACTCACCACCGTCGCGGCTGCTGGCCTCCGGAGGCCCCAATTGGTCTTCCAGGGCCGAGAGCAACTGTTCCTGCTGCTCCGTGGGAAAGGTATCGGGGTGGACTACGAGGGTGGTGACGCCCAACTCCGCCAGAGTGGAGAACACCCCTGGTCCACTCTCCGGGCTCAGAAGCTTGTTGCGCAGCAACTGTTGCACCGCAACCTGAGGTCCCATGGGCACCAGGGGTTGCAGGCAGGCGTTCAGGAGGGGACGTCGGTGTAGTCGCTGGTAGGTACAGGAGATGTCGGTGATGTAATGGCCCACGTCCATGGAGTACCCACGAAAATCCGCGAAGAGGTCCAGCAGAGCGCCTTCCTGGCGGACCTGCCGGTAGGCCGAGGGCACGGAAATGGGAACCTGGACCGTTCGCCGCGTGACTCCGCTGGCCAATAGCACGTCCGCCAGGCAGAAGGCCAGCAGTGGAGCGGCCAGCCTTGGCCGTCGGCGCGCCAGCTCGCTGGCGCCCAGGGCTGCCACGGTGCCAAGGCCCAGATGAGTCAACCACAGCAGGCGCACCGGGAAGCGGAACCAGGTTCCTACGTGACTGTTGGCCAGGGGCCAAAGCAGCCAGGGTATGCCCTGATCCCCGCTTATGACGCGAAGAGTCGGCCCCAGGGACAGGAGCATCGCAACGACCGCGATTCCCAGGAAACAAACCCAGGTCCTCTTGCGGTTGGCAATGGAACGGCTCCCGCGTCCGGGCGCCGATTCACCTCGCCCGGCTTTGGCACTCGTCGGTCCATCAGGCCGGACATGACCCGCTCCCGGCGCCTTGCCGAGCCTACGCCCGAGCGCCGTGGCTGCGACGGGGTCACTCTTGTGGGAACCCTTGCGCCACAGCAGCAGGGGCGTAAACATGGCCAGGACCAGTACCGTGAACCCAAGGAGGGGAGTGGATGAGTGGTTCTGGAGATCGGCGTCCGGGGTCCAGGCCGCCATGGAGGCCAGCGAGGCCGACCCGCTCTGCATGTCCTGGATGGGTGCGTAGGCGGCGGCCTGGGGGAATGTCCTGGCCGTGGACTTCAGGATCATGGACGAGTAGCCCAGTCCGGCGGGAATAATCAAGCAGGCCAGGGCCGCCCAGGGGCGGGGGCGACGGAAGATCCGGCGCAGGTGGCAAGCCAGGAGGGCCGACAACATGACTGAGGCGACTATCCCCTGGTAGGCGCTGGTGAGCAGACACAGCACCCAGAAGAATCCGGCGGCCAGGCCGTGGCGGGTTCCTCCCCGTGGCCCGGCTGCCAGCAAGATTTGAAGAGCCATCAGCGGGAGCCAGGGATTCAGCAGCACGTAGACCCTGCCCTCCAGCAGGGCCGCGAGAGCACTGCCGGAGAAAGCATAGGCCAGCCCGGCCATCAGCGACCATGGCCAGCGGGCTCCCAGCCCCCGGGCCGCCAGCCGTTCAGCGGCCCACGCGGAGAGCACCGGGCCCACCATGGTGAAGAGCGATGCCACGGCGTTGGGAGCCAGCCACGAGGGAGAGAGCCGGCCCAGCAGCAGCAGCAGCCAGCTATCTGCCAGGAGAAGTTCCTTCCCCAGGGGCCACGAGGCCATGGTGGTCACGAGATGTCCATCGACGCTGGAGGCCACATCCAGGAGCCAGAGGGCTCCGAATAGATCGAAGTGCCGAAGCAACGCCATGCTGGCGGGGTGGAGGACCAGCGGCCAGGTATAGATCAGGGCCACGGCCGAGAAGACCGCCAGCGTGACGGAGTTTCGCGCCAGGGGAGTCACTTGTCCGTCCCTTTCCGGTGGAGCGACACCAGCCAGCCCACGTAGCACAGCAGCAGCAGACCCCAGCCGAAGCCGGCCAGGAGGTAGAGGCTCTTCACAGCGGCCATGCGGTTGTCCGGGTAGGCGAAGGAGCTGCGCACGGCGTCCAGGCTGCCCTCTCTCCGTTCCACCAACTGGAAGCCTATCTCGTTCAAGTGCCTGTCGGGGGTCGCCACCACACCCGCGAACAGCAGCAACGATTCACCTCCGGCTGGTTTCCCCCGGAGTCGCAGGTTCACGTAGCGGGCGTATTCTCCTACGTGGCGGCCCAGGTACACGCCGTCCCAGGGCATGTCGCCCGAGACGCTGCCATCGTCCACAAGCTCCACGAGGTGGATCCCGCCCAGCCTTTCCAGCTCGATGGTGATGCTGGAAAAGGCCTTTTCCCGGGGGATGGCCACCTGGAACTCAATCACCTGTGGGACCTGGGAGTCCAGCGGCTCGGTGGTGGCCCGGCCTTCCCTGGAAAACAGCAGGAACGACAGCATGGCCAGCAACGCGGCGAGGCGGGATCTGTGGCTGCTGGAGCACGGCCTCCGCAGACAAGAGCCGGGATCTGTCGGTGATCGTACGAAACTGTGGATGGATGCCTGGCGGAAGGCCTTCATTGCGGGCTGTCCTCGCTATGGGAGCCCTGGGGCTCCACGGGGTGGTGCTGGTAGGGACCGGAGCTTTCCCGAGGCTCTCCCAGCAGCCGGGCGACGCAGGTCACATACGCCCGCCCCCTGGCACCCAGGTCTTCCAGGAAGTCCACGTCCAGGTAGACGTCGCGTATGCCGATCTGGGCCAGGCTGGGGCCGGATGACCAGGGAAAATCGTCGGGAGAGATGTTCTTGTCGATCTCGCAGTTGTACAAGTAGCCCAGCTCTCCGTGGCTGACGAAGTCCCGAAAGGCTTTGGGAGCGTTGGTGTCGGAAGGGTGCATGGTCCAGTTGGCCAACGGCCTTCCATGTTGCACCTGGTCCACCAGGATGAGGGCGTCGTCTCGCAGATAGCCCGACGAGGACGGCAGCACCAGCGCCGGTCCGGCTCCCGTGCCGATGGCTATGGCCCGTGCGGAGGGAGCTGCCTCGGTGCTGTCCAGGGGTAGTTGCGGCAGCAGCGCGAAGGCCTCGGTCAACACCAGGACGGGCAGCAGCCAGGTGGCGAGAGCCAGGCGGGGGAAGCGGCGGAGCAGGGCGGCGGTGCCCCCTGCCGCCAGCAAGGCCACCGCCGGTGCCACCAGGAAGAGCGAACGCTGTGGCCAAAGGAGCCGGCACAGGAAGGGGAGGTTCAGGGTGAGGGCGAAGGACGCGGGTATGCGCACCGAACCCGGCAGAAACAGCCAGGTTCCAAGGGCGCTGAAGGTGCCTACGCCCATCCAGAGCAGGGGCGCCGCCAGGCGGCGTGCCCGAGCCTTCCATGCTCCCAGGCCGCACAGCAACAGGATGATGGGCCGCAACGAGTATTCCCCTCCCAGCAGTTGCTTCCAGGTGAGCCCCAGGCCCTGCACCAGCTCCGCCAGCCTGATGTCTTTTCCCCGGCGCGAGACGATGGTGCTCATTGTCACGTGCATCCCCGTCTGCTCCTCCAACCCGCGGAGCGTGTAGGCCAGGGGGAGCGCGATGACCAGCACGGCTGCCAGGCCCGCCCACAGGCAGGGCAGCAATGCTCTGCGCCTCTCCAGCAGGGCCAAAGGGATCAAGGCCCCCAGGGCCAGGCCGAAGAACCAGCCGAAGTACCAGTAGCTC
This sequence comes from Myxococcota bacterium, assembly GCA_024276675.1. Taxonomy (GTDB): domain Bacteria; phylum Myxococcota_A; class UBA796; order UBA796; family JAFGLY01; genus JAJRWT01. Next base: position 4,012 of record JAJRWT010000035.1, read on the forward strand.
AGCATGGCCAGCCCAGTAACGATCCCCGCCGCCACGGCATCCCGCCTTTGCCCGTCGAGCAGCGCACGGGCGAAGAAGCCCAGCGCCAGGGGCAGGAGGGCAGCTCCGAATACCTGTGCAGTACGCCCCTGTTCCAGCTCCATGGTCACCACGCCCGCGGTCTGCGCCACCACTCCAGCCACCGCCGCTCCCTGGGGCGACCTCCACCAGCGGCCCGCAAGCCATGCCATGGACATTCCCAGCAGCCACAGTTCGAAGACGTAGAACAGCGTGTAGCCTGCCGGCATCCCCAGGGCCTTCACAAGGGGGGTCGAGACCAGCACGTCCAGGGGAAAGCCGTTCATCACCACCCGATCCACCGCCAGTGGATAGCCCAGGAGGCGGCTGTGCATCGAACCCAGCAACCCCACGGTGTGGATGAGCCAGTGGAAGCTGATGGTGGCGCCCACGTCGGTGTGCGTGGGATCCCCCGGGATCAGGCTCCAGGGCCTGGCGCTGGCGGGGAGCGCTACAATCCAGGCACTGAGCACGAGCAACGCGGAGATGGCCGGCCATCTCCCCGGTCCCGGCCCCAGGCGCGGCAGCAGCGCGGGCCCCGGGCGTGCGGATGTCGTGGGGCCAGGTTTCCGGGTCCCGTGGATAGAGTTCTTCGATGTTGCTGTTGGAGACAAATTCGAATCGCTGCTTTCAGGCGTCACCGTTCCTGGGTTCCATGGATGTTCCACTGTAGTCCAGGCTCCTGAAGTCTGTAAAGCGAGGCTCCCAACAGCTATGTGCGCGCAGGCCCAGCTTCGAGCCAAAGAGCAGCCCGGCTGCATAACTCCGCCTGGAGGTCCCCGAGTGCCAGGCAGGGGCATCAATGGGGAAGCGATCCCGTCGCCGGTGGTCACCGCTCAAAGGCGGCATTTTCTTGTCCCCGAACTCGCCGTTGGTTCATCTATGATGGAAGAGCCAGTATCAGCTCTCCTCTTCGGCCGGATGGCCGGGCAACCAGGTACACTTCCTTGTACAGCTTCAAAACCAACGCAATGGAAACATGACAGGCTTTCATGTTGGACAGGCCCCCGGGGATCCCCCCTGCGTGGAGGAACTGGTGGCGGCTTCCCTGGCCGGTGACATCCGCGCCCGAGATGAGCTCGCCCGCTGGTGCCTGCCGCGGGTGCGCCGCACGGTGCTGCTGTCCTGCGGTACCGGGCCCGACGCGGAAGACCTGGTGCAGAGTGCGATGTTCAGCGTGATCAGCAAGCTGGACAGCTTCCGGGCCGAAGCCCGTTTCCAGGTCTGGTTGGACTGCATCACGGTAAACGTGGTGCGCGGGTATTTCAGACGGCAACGTTGGCTCAGGTTGCGGCTCTGGGAATACCAGGCCGAAGCCGCCGTACATGACCGCCCCGGACCCAGGCGTCCCGACCAGCAGGTGGCACGCCAGGAAGTGCTCGACCTGCTGACACGGCATCTCCACCGCCTGAAACCTGCCCAGCGCATTCCGCTGGTGCTGCATCTGCTGCACGGCTACACGGCTCCCGAGATCGCTGTGATGCTGGATCTGAGGCTGGAAGCCACGAAGAAACGATTGCTTCGAGGGCGGCGAATGCTGCTGCGCAGCCTGAAACGCGACCCATCCTGTCTGGCCATGCTAGGTGAGGTGGCATCATGAAGGAATACTCCTGCCGCGAGCTTCGTCGCAGCCTGGAAAGGCAGGTCCTGGGCGAGCTGGCCCCACAGGAACAGGACGCTCTGGACCGGCACATGGAATCTTGCCGTTCATGCAGGCAAATCCACCAAAGCTGGCTGGACTTTGGCGAGCTGCTGCGCAGCGCTCCCCTGCCGCCCATGCCACCCTTGCAGGAACGCCGCGCTCTTTCGGGAGCAGCGCCTGTGGAACCACCATCATCCGCCAGGAACCGTCGCTCCGCCCCGCGGCTGGTGCTGGCGGCAGCGGCCTTGCTTTTCCTGGGCACCCTGTTGGCCTCGCTTTCCCACGTCACAGGCCCATGGGGGCCCCTCGATGCACGTCAAGACAGTTCGGCGTCCGTGGCCCGATCGGCAGCCGTCGCGCCGCCCACGCCCCCACGACAGCTTGCCGCCACGACGGTCCAACGAGACTTCGCACGCCGCATAGCCGGCGTTGCCCCCGGGACCAGCCTCTTCGTAGCCCAGGACGCCAGGGTCCAGGTGCTGCGAAACGACTCCCAGCGTGCGCTCTTCACGTTGGATGCCGGCTACGTGCTGGCCGAGATCGGCGCCAATGCACCCGGATTCCGGTTCGTCGTGGAGACCCCCCAGGCGCGAGTGATGGCCTGGGGGACCGTCTTCTCGGTGAGCGTCTCCTCCACCGATGGCGAAACCTACCGGGTGCTGGAAGGCCATGTAAAGGTTGAATTCAAGAACCGCGAAAAATCCGCCATCACCCTGCCCGCCGGCAGCCAGATGCAGCTCGACGCCCCCTGGCCCACGGAAAACGCCGGCTATTTGGCCGCTACGACCGACGACACCGCATCCCCCACCGATGACACCTCCACACCACTGACCCGCGGCCCCGCGCTCCAGGGAGATCACTCCGCAGGACCGCGAGCCATGCCGCAAGATGAACCACCTTCTTCCCGGGAAGAACCTTCCCACCAACCGCCACTTCCCGCGCCGGAGCTGCGCGACACCGGCCAGGAGCCGCCGGTTGTGCAGGAGACGGACCAGCGGGTCGAAGCCCGACAGATCGAGATCCTGACCCGACGTGCCGAGGCGGAGCAGATGTCCCGCCGCTTCCCGGCCGCCTGTGACAGCTACCTGGAGATCATCCGTTCCTTCCCGGACAATCCTGCCGCCGGCTACAGCCTGGTGGCCATTGGTCAGATGAAGCTGGACTCCATGGCACAGCCTGGAGAATCCCTGACATACTTCCAGGCCTACCTGGATCGTTCTCCGTCGGGAATGCTGGCCGAAGAAGCCCGGTTGGGCAGCGTACGCGCCCTGGCCCAGCAGGAGCGATGGTCCGAAGTGCCGCAGTCGGCCGATGCTTTCCTGGAACAACATCCCGACAGCCGGGCCTGCGCCGAAGTGCTCCGCCTGCGGGCGGACGCACGCCGCAAAACGGGGCAATGCCACCTGGCAGTCCAGGACTACCGGGAACTCATGGCTCGCTGGCCCGACTCCCCCCACGCGGCCATGGGCCAGGCAGGCCTGGCGGACTGCCAGGAGTCTCCTTGAACTTGAATGGCAGGACCGGGTTGCGGCGCGGCAGCAGGGCTGGACCACGGCGATGGCTGTCCCTGCTGCTGGGCACCATGTTGGTGGGGGCCTGCCTGGCCCTCTCCCTGCCAGCCAATGCTGACCCGGCCATGGGAGCAGTTCTGATACTGGCCCCCGAGCACGACGCCTCCAGCCAGCGCTACCGTGACCTGGAGAGCGCAATACGAGCGCGCCTGGCCGCCTTCCACCTGGATGTCCGGCTCTACCCGTTGCGAGAAGATCTGCTACCCGACGAGGACCTGGCCCGGAGCCTGGCACAGAGCCAAAAGGCCCTCACGGTGGCCTGGCTGGCCCAGGATGCCGGCGAGTTCCACTTCCTCTCGCCGGAACTGGACCAGGAGCCACGGGTCAGGACACTGGACAGCGCGACACGGGGATGGCTCTCACTGTGCGAGGTCATGGCAGCCATGCTGCACGCCGAACTGAAACAGGTACTAGTCTCAACTGCCTATTCACGGGAAAATCCAACTCCGACCCCGGTACCCGAGGCCGCACCCGAGCCGGCGGGAGACCGTCATGGCACCGGGGATCTCCACATCTCCGCGGGCCTCGCCACCGGGCTCCTGGACCAGCCACGAATATTGCTCCACGCCGTACACCTGGGGCTGGGGTTTCGCATTGGCAAGGTGTCGAATGGCGGCGTGAGCGCGGACCTGGGCCAGTCCGTTCCGCTGGGCATCCCCGGCAGCACGACGAGCCTGTGGCACATTCCCCTGCGTTTCTCCCTGGGGACGGCTCTGGAAACCCAAGGCATTCTGCTGAGCGTGAAGCTGGGCCCCACGGTCGAGCTGTGGAAACTACACGGCTTGGACTACGTGCTGGCCCAGCCCATCACCCAGGAACTCCAAGCGGATCCCGGACTCCATGGCCTTGTCTGCCTCCAAGGCCAGGTGCGGCCCCGCCTGGCCGCTTTCGTGTTGCTGGGAGCGGACCTGTTCTTCAGCGAGCGAGTGGCAACGCTCTACGGCGAAACCTTGATGCGCCGCGCTGTGCTCCAGCCCTTTCTATGCCTGGGAGTTTCAATTCCGATTCTTCCACCCTGATGGCGGTTTTCTGTCCCCACTACGCCCGCAGTTTCATCTACACACACTGGACAACGGCATTACACACAAGGATCCGGCGGCAACCACTCCTTGGCCGGAGGACAAGTTGGGAGACCCACCAGATGAACAGCTTGATTCACACCCGCATGCACTGCTTTTTCCCTTCTCTCGCCCTGCTGGGCGCGTTCAGTCTCGGCGCCTGCCACACGGGGGGAGTCCTGGTGCTCGACGCCGCAAAGACCGACAGCGACGACGACGATCTCGTCGTAAATGAATCGGGCTTCTTCAATGGTACCGACAGTGACGACGTCGGCAGCAGCGACAGCGGCAGGGGCAACGACACGGGGGAAGGAGGCGATACCGGCAACGGCGGCAACGACACCGGCAACGGCACCCAGCCATGCCCCTGGGATGGCCACTACCAGGGCAGCTCCAACATCGAGAGGGGCTCGCACGAGTGGGAGTGCGACGCCGAGGCCGTGGTACAGGAATGTCAGATCCAGGGAACCATCACCTGCAACATGGGGGGGGGAAGCGAGCTGGAGCTGACCGGCGCAGCCGAGTCAGGATCTGCCTCCGGGTATCTCCAGGGCAGCCTGGGTGGATGGGGCAGTATCGACACACAGTGGAACGGCACCCTGGATGCAGGTGGACTACAGGGTTCCTTCTCACAGCCCGAAGACGAGATCGAAGGGAGCTTCTCGCTCACTGTCCAGTGAAGGGGCGCGGTGTTCGAGCTGCCGGCAGGACCTTCCGTGATTGTGACAATCCATGTCTGGCGGAGCAGGTCACCGTGGCTGGCGGAGCAGGTCACCAGGATGCAGGCCCCGTACAACCAGGGGCATGCCCAGGGATCCCATGCAGCAGGAGAAGTGGCGCGAAAATATGTGAGAAAAATGTCCCCACTCGTGCTGCTTTTTTGTCTTCAGGTGTATGGACCTTGTTTCGGGAGAGCCTCATGTCTTCAAACTTCTCAAGAATTCAATTCGTGGGACGTCTTCCCCTGAGTGCAGCCATCCTCGGTACATCTCTCGCTCCCCTGGGCATGAGCTGTAACGACACGGCCAAGCCGGACACTGGAACATACCAGTCGGACTACGGTCTGGGTGACGCGGACGGAGATGGCTACTACGACGATGACTGCGATGACCACGATGCTTCCATAAATCCCGGTGCCACCGAGATACCCAACGACGGCATCGACCAGGACTGTGACGGCGAAGACCTGGTGACCGGGGACAGCGCCGAGCCTGAGGACTCGGGCCAGGCGCCCGGCGACACAAGCCAACCACCTGGCGATACTGGTCCGGGCAGCAGCGATTCGGGCCAGGCGCCAACTGACACAGGTGCGTCATCCAGCGACACGGGTGGGGTATCCAGCGACACCGGGTCGGGCACGCCGGACACGGGTGAGCCTTCCGCCGACACAGGAGAGCCGTCCGCCGACACCGGGTCGGGCACCGTGGACACGGGCGAGCCCTCTGCTGACACAGGCACCGGCATCCTGCCCATCGAGGACCTTGCGCCCGGTGACCTGGTGATCACCGAAATCATGCAGAATCCCGATGCTGTGGGCGACTCCTCCGGTGAGTGGTTCGAGATCTTCAACGCCTCCGGGGCCGCGGTGGATCTGGCGGGCCTGGAGATATCCGACGCCGACGGAGACACATTCACCGTGGAAGGCAGTCTCCTGCTGGAGGGATACGCCAACATGGTCTTCGGCTGCAACGCAGACGAAGCATCCAACGGCGGCCTGTTGGTGGACTACGAATACGCACGTTCTTCCATGAGCCTGGCCAACGGAGCAGACGAGTTGATCCTGGCGAGCAGTACCACCATCATCGACCAGGTCTACTGGGACGGAGGAGCTGATTTCCCCGATCCCACGGGTGCTTCCATGAACCTGGACCCATTGTTCCAGAACGCCGTGGACAACGACGATGGAGCCAACTGGTGCGAGGCAGTAAGCATCTACGGCGACGGCGACCTGGGCACTCCGGGAACCGCAAACGACGACTGCGGCGGCGACACGGGAGAGGTGGCCGACGACACCGGCACGCACGGCGGCGGTGGCAGCGACACCGGCACGCACGGCGGCGGCGACACGGGAGAGGGGGCCGACGACACCGGCACGCACGGCGGCGGCGGCAGCGACACCGGGATGTACGGCGGCGGCGGCGACACCGGGATGTACGGCGGCGGCGGCTGGGACGACACCGGCGCACACGGCGGCGGAGGCGGCGGCGGCGGCGGCGGCTGGGACGACACCGGC
>JAJRWT010000036.1 GCA_024276675.1 Myxococcota bacterium
ACCGGGCTCCTCGTGGCCAGCCCCCCGCGCAGACCCCCCTCCCACGGACGACGACGACGAGCCCTTCGATCATCCGGTGGCGACGTAGAGACAAGGCAGGAACAACGTAGAGAGTTCACGGCAGGTGGGTGATGGTCACACAGATGCCGACATCGTCCTGGTTCTGCTGTCATTTGAACCGAGGTGATCTAGCAGTGAGGTCTCTATCTGGGCGGGTATTTCGCGGAACCTGTACGAACTCGTTGCTCCATCTGGGGCGTATCGTTTCAGCAGCTCATGGAACGTATTCTCTGCTGCTTGCCCAATCAAGCCCCGGGACTGCCTTCATGATTCCTGTCCGCGACGGCTTTGATGTGTCGATGTGTCGAAGACAAGCGTCGAAGTTGACCGACGGTCCTGGACGCCGGGCGCGTTGCGCACTGCGTACAAGAAACATGGATGCGTGATTGTCGCCATGATAAGCGGCAAATGGAGCCAAGCAAAGATTGTTGGTCAAGGGGCGGGGCGTTGGCGCAACAATTGCTGTGCGGTGTGGTATGCACCATCTCGTAGCCCATGCCGTCTGCGGCACGTTTCTCTTTCATGACTGGCTCGAAGCCGGCGCCCTGTGGAATCGCTTGAGCACCCTTCAAGGTCTCCGTGCCGCAGTTGTCATGCCCGACCACGTTCACGTCCTCATCTCCGCTCCCGACCGGAGGCGATGGTTCGACGTGCTTCGCGGCTATGCGCGCTGGAGAAACGCCCATCGGGGGCTCCGGCGAGCCAGGGTCTGGCTGCCCTTCGAAGCCCCGGAGCCCATCAAGGGTTTCAAGCATCTGCGCCGCACCATTCGGTACATTCACCTGAACCCCTGCCGCGACCACCTGGTGGTCGACCCCCTGGGTTGGCCATTCAGCACTCACCGCGACTCAACCGGCCTTGCCATTCCATCCATCATTCGGCCGGAGAAGGACCCACAGAGTTTCCACAGCTTCATCTCATCGGATCCTTCCGTGGCGGTGAAGGGTACTCCATTTCCACGAGCACCCACCACCATGCTGCCCCCAACTCCTGGACAGGTGATCACTGCCGTCTCTGCCGTCACCCGCACTCCCCTGCCAGTGAGCGAGTGGAATGGCACCCCGCGGGCTCTGTTGGTCAAGTGCCTGAAGGTTCTCGCCAGGTGCTCCGTCCTGGAAATCGCCACCATGGCAGGCATCTCCCGGGGCAGCGTCTGGCGCGCATGCTCGAAGGTGGAAAGCCAGGTCTTCAGCGTACAAAACTTACTGGGCGACGCACGCTTCGCCGCCATCCACAAGCAGGCCCTTCCGGGGTGCCAGGCCTGGCGGCGCTACAGCCAGGTCCGGGAAAGGCGTGGCGTGTACGAGTTTCTGGAGCGGAACGCGATGCGCCGCCGGCAAAGAGACATGGCCTGGCGCAAACTGCAAACCTGACCTTCAGCTCTCGGGCATGGGAGCCCCGCCATTTTGAACGCATGTACATGGGAGCCCCGCCATTTTGAACGCATGTACATGGGAGCCCGGTCATTTTGAACGCATGTACATGGGAGCCCGGTCATTTTGAACGCATGTACATGGGAGCCCGGTCATTTTGAACGTTTGTACATGGGAGCCCGGTCATTTTGAACGTTTGTACATGGGAGCCCGGTCATTTTGAACGTTTGTACATGGGAGCCCCCTGTTTTGAAACAGTTCAGGGCCAGAGGTTCCATTTTCGGCCCCTGCCATGTACAAACGTTCCATTTTCGGCCCCTGCCATGTACAAACGTTCCATTTTCGGCCCCTGCCATGTACAACCTGTCATGGGCGACAGACTCCCGGAGCTGTTGACTCGGAGCCTCCCCTGGCGCCTTCATCGTGCCGGCTCTCAACAGCCGCAACTGGAGGGACCGGCCACACATGCCTCTGCTCCTGGTATTGCTCGTCTCAAGTCTCCCGGCCCCGGCTCAGGATCTGCCCTTCGTCTGTGGGTGGGTCAGAAGCGCCCAGGTGCTGGGCCGGGCCCAGGGCACCTGCTGCCGTATAGCTGGAAGGCGCGACGCGCCTGGTCGACCTGCCAGGGGAGCTGTTGCTTACCCGGGCGCGCCAGGGCGTCGTTCTCTGCATCCCGTGTCAACGCCATCGTGACATCACAGCGCGCAAGCATTCACCAACGAGGAAGAAGGCAGCAGAATGCAGAGAAAGCGGACAGGAAAAGACAGGAAGCAGCATTGATCGCCTGGGCGACTGACGTTATGACGGACATATAGCGGAATAGGAGAATAAGGATCTGTTGGGCGGACAGTAAGGAAGCAAACTAAGACCGATGGACGGCCCGGTGCCTGATGCGATCCTGATCGCGGGAGCGAATGGAGCAGGAAAGACGACATTCGCTCGCCAGATTCTTCGACTGCAGTACCCTGAGGCCGAGTTCGTCAATGCAGATGAGATCCAGCGAGAGGGTCTCGAGTTTGCCCATCGGGTCGCAGCCGGCCGGGAGTTGCTCCGCAGGATGGCCGACCTCGAACGTAGATGCGCGAGCTTCGCGGTCGAGACCACGCTGTCGTCGACGATGTACGTGTCGCGGCTCCGAGATTGGGCCGCCCACGGATTCCGGACAACTCTGCACTTCATAGAACTGCCTTCGGCCGACTTCGCTGTGCGTCGGGTGGCGATGCGTGTGGCGGCTGGGGGACATTCTGTCCCAGAGGCAGACATCAGGCGTCGATTCGACCGCGGCCTGCGGCTGTTCGTGACCGTCTACAAGGCCTTGCCAGACAGGTGGTACCATTGGTGTAGCGACGATGGAGGATTACGACTTGTCGACCAAGATAAGAACTGACCAAGACGACGGTGAACTTCAACTCCTGCTAGAAGCCGCGAGGCGAGCGACCTGGGATGCCCTCCATGGGCCGAGGCATCTCCGATCCGGCCGCTTCCGTCCCCGGCGCGAAGGTGTGGAAGAAAAGGCGCCTTGGGAAAACGGATCAGCCGCCCAACAAGGAGATGCAGCGGACGGCGCTTCGCGCCGCCGCTGATGCTGAGCGTTGGGCGACCGCCCTTGGCGCGTACCCGCCTGGAACGTAGAGAGTCTCGCGCCTTCCCTGGGGCGCTACCTCCGCAGGCACACCAACATCCACACATCTTTCCCCACACCCGGCCCTGGCCAGCCACCGGGCTCCTCGTGGCCAGCCCCCCGCGCAGACCCCCCTCCCACGGACGACGACGACGAGCCCTTC
>JAJRWT010000037.1 GCA_024276675.1 Myxococcota bacterium
CACGTCACGCGATGGCCTAGCCTTCACCCTCTGGTCTTTCCCATCGCCGTCTTCCTTTCCGAGCCACTGCCGAAGAAGGCACTTCTATGCCCGCAAACACCCAAAGGCAGGCATCAGGACGCCAGTCTTGTCCCAAAACTCCACTCTGCCCATGCTCTCCTGCACACAAGGATCAGATCTCGACCCACACTTGCGACAAATCGGTACTTCCTGGATGGGAACTATCTAGCGCGGAATCTTTCGCAGCATCCTGTTACCAACCACGCCAAACGCGGCGCTACCGAGCACGTCCATTGCGGTGCGGGAACGGTCGCGGGACCATCCCTTGCCCGAAGGGAGCGAGGTCCGCATCGACGTCGCGGCGGGTGACACACTCCGAACGATGCCCGGTGACACAGTTCCGAGCACAACGCTGCTTGGAGCAACGGGTTGATGGAACTGGAACGGGAAGGGTGAGCAGCGAACAGGGAGAGAGCCGCGAGCCGGGGCGTCGATTCCAGGCTGGATACTATCCGCCTGCATGTAGCTCCTTCGCTGTTCCAATGGCGCATGGGAAGTAAGTCCCGTTCTGACCGTCACAACGCCGGTTTCTTCCCCCTATGGGGAAGTAAGTCCCGTTCTGACCGTCACAACGCCAGTTTCTTCCCCCTATGGGGAAGTAAGTCCCGTTCTGACCGTCACAACGCCAGTTTCTTCCCTCTCGCTCCGCCATTTCTGGAGGGGAACTCTCAAACCGCCCCTGCCGCAACGGGTGCATCCACTCCAGCACGTTCCTCGGAGCAACCTTGAACATCGAGGTCAATACAGCCCCGCCCGGGTCACCAGGCCCCAGGCTCGTCGCCCCGGAAGTGTCCGCACGCCAGTGGAGGCGCAAGACATGCCGGAATAGCAGCGCTATTTCAAGTGGTTGCGCGGATGTGCCTGGCGAAGGAATGGGCCGCTCCGGCGATGGGAGCCATTTCCGGATGGGAACTCAATAGCAGGCCTGGACAGAGCAGGTCGGAAAAAACCTTTTCCACAAAGGGTTTCCTGCCTTCCCCCTTGATGGATACCTTGAACAACAACTGGTTCCGGAAACCCTGCGGGCTGGTTTACCATGGGCGACTTGCCATCCGGGCAGTCACTTCTTATTCGATCCATGCAATCCCCGCTTCAACCGAGAAAGCCAGGAAGATACCCCATGCCAGCTTCCCCCCACGTGGCGCCCCTCTCCAGGGTTGGCGCAAAAACCACCTCGCCGCGGCGAGGGCGCCCAGGCGCAGACCCGCCAGGGCCCAGGAGCCGTCGCAGGGAGCTGCCTGTCTCCTGCATCTGCGAGCAACGAGCAACACGCCAGGGCAGGATGCACGGGGCCCCCAATACCGGAACTGTCCTTGCGCGAGTCCTCGCACTGTTTCTCTGGGCCACCACGGTCCAGGCCTCCCAGCACTTCCATCCCCTCCCCCGTGCTGGGCCCATGTCGTGGGCACCGGCCGCCTTCGACTCGGCACCAGCCACTGTTTTCCCCAATCAGTCCAGTGCCGGCCCAAGCCCCGTGGCGCTCCCGGAAGACGAGGGCAACGAAGATCAGAGCGAGCAGGACGACACTCCCTCCAGCCAACCCTCCGGGCACGGCCCAAGCTCGGGTGTCGAGTCATCGCTCCCCCGGGACCAGGCCCCGACCCTGGATGGCGACCCGTCCTCCACGGCTCCTCCCGACGGCACCATGAGTGACCAGGTCCCACCCGGGCAGGTTCCGGAAACCCAGGTACTCCCGGAGCAGGCTCCCTGGCTCAAACCCTCGGCAGATCAAGCGCGAGCCGCGCCGCGAGCCGCACAAACTCCCGAATCCGACTCCCCTGCCCCGCCCCTGCTCCCCGCCTACCAGCTACCCGGGCTTCCCGCGCTGCCGGGACTGCTGCCCGCCGCGGACCAGGACTGCCAGACCGCCCCCCAGCCCGACGAACCGGACTGCGGGCAGGACCAGCAACATGACGGCCAGTAGATCACCACGGGTGGATACGGCCTGAAAGGCACTCTCTTGCCCCGCAGGATCCTCTTTACGCCTGGCCCCCTGAGTACCAGCCCAACGGTCAAATCCGCCATGCAGGAAGACCTGGGCTCCCGCGACCGCTCCTTCCTGGAGATCGTGGCGCAGATCCGCCGTGTCCTGCTGGAAGTGGCCCACCTGGATCCGGAGCGCTACTGCGCCATCCCCATGCAGGGCTCTGGCACCTTCAGCGTGGAGGCCGTGCTCTCGTCCGTGGTGCCCCGGAACGGTCGGGTCCTGGTGCTGGTGAACGGAGCCTACGGCAGGCGCATGGCCAACATCTGCCAGAGACTCTCCCTGCCTCACCACGTCCTGGAATGCTCCGAACGCTCCCCCCACGACCCGGCCATGGTGGAGGCCACCCTCGATGCGGCGCCCGATACGAGCCACGTGGCCGTGGTCCACTGCGAAACCAGCACGGGCCTGCTGAACCCGGTACGCGACATCGGCGCGGTGGTGGCCAGAGCGGGCAGGAGCTACCTGGTGGACGCCATGAGCAGCTTCGGCGGCATGGATCTCCGACCGGAGCGTTGGAACGTGGATTACCTGGTCTCCTCCGCCAACAAGTGCCTGGAAGGCGTTCCGGGATTTGCCTTCGTGCTGGCCCGGAAGGCCGCGCTCAGGGAGAGCGAGGGCCACGCCCGCAGCCTTAGCCTTGACCTGCTGGAACAGTGGAAGGGCCTGGAGCGCAACGGGCAGTTCCGCTTCACTCCCCCCACCCACTGCCTGCTGGCGTTTCGGCAGGCCCTGGTGGAGCTGGAGCAGGAAGGGGGCGTGAAGGCCCGCGCAGCCAGGTACCGGGCCAACCACGTCCTGCTGCTTCGCGGGATGCGGCAACTGGGTTTCAGGCGATACCTGCCCCCGGAAAACCAGAGCCACGTCATCACTTCCTTTCTCTACCCCGCGCACCCCCGCTGGTCCTTCCAGCGCTTCTACGACGAGTTGAACTCCCGGGGCATGGTGATCTACCCGGGCAAGGTGAGCGATGCCGACTGCTTCAGAATCGGCACCATCGGCAGGATGGACCAGCAGGACGTCCGTGCGCTGCTGCGGGCCGTCGGAGAAACCATGACCGCCATGGGCATGGACTCCCCGGCACAGGGGCGACAGCACTCGTGGGCCGGAGAAGGAAACACCGGTGGTCCGGGGCCGGCGTAGCTGGTTCTACTCGTCTTCCGGCAGCTCTGGCTTGTCGTGGATCTCCTCGTCGGGCTCCGGTCTTGGGCTCTTGACTATCGTGGTGGCCAAGATACCCTCACAGAGTTCGTCGGTATCGGGAAAGTCGAATATCATCTCTCCCACGAGAACACCCGGCGCGTAGGCGATTCCCTCGAAGGTGTAGGGGTACGAGCTGGGCTCCGGATCCTCCTCGGGTTCCTCCGGCTCGTCCCAGCCAGCATCGGGCCCGTCCAGGTCCTCGTCGGGCTCGTCCCAGTCCCCGTCAGGCTCGTCCCAGCCAGCATCGGGCCCGTCCAGGTCCTCGTCGGGATGCTCGATGTCGTCGTCGTCGTCATGGACGATGTCCGGGCGTTCGTAGGCGCCCTCCGCGAAGTACACGTTGCCCTCGCGCCAGCCATGGAGCACCAGCCCGTAGTCCAGGCCCATGTCGAACTCTTCACCTGAGACCTTTATGTCCACGGGATTTCGCAAACCCTCGTACATCCCCAGCTCGTGTGCCAGCTCCTCGGTGGCCTCTCCGCAGGAGACAGACAGCACCTCGCCCAGCTCCAGCGTGTAGGAGCCGGAGGCGATGGGAACCAGGGCCGGCTCGGGAGGATCCGCCTGCGCTTCACCGGCGGAGATGCCCAGGAGAAAGAGGGGGAGCAGGGCCGCATTGGAGGCGGATCCCAGGGGCTTCCGGAAGAGGCTGTGGCTGCGGATCGTCATGTCGTACTCCTTTGTCTTTGTTCTGCGCGTTTGTGCAGGAAGCTACAGCAAGAAGCGCGCCGTTCTGTAACTACCTGGAAACAGTGCTGTTTTCTCTTGTGGACGATCTGGGCCGGGCCGGCGATCCTGACATGGGGATCGCAGGCCCACGGGTTCGCCGCCACCGAAACACGGGTTCGCCGCCACCGAGACACGGGTTCGCCGCCACCGAAACACGGGTTCGCCGCCACCGAGACACGCGTTCGCCGCCACCGAGACACGGGTTCGCCGCCACCGAGACACGGGTGCGCCGCCACCGAGACACGGGTTCGCCGCCACCGAGACACGGGTTCGTCGCCACCGAGAGCTGCTCGTCCGCCCATGGAGTTGGCAGGGCCTGCTCATCCCCCCCTACGAGTCTCGAATCCTGCTGGCGTGGACGCTCCGCGTTGACATCTGCACCGACCCGGGGCAAAGCAGTAGCATGTGGCCGAGGAATGCCTGGGATCTGATCTACTCCGCCTTCCACCGGGAAGGCAGCCCCGCGTGGCGGATCACCGAGGTGGTGGTCTACTCCCTGATCCTGCTGTCGGTGCTGCTCTTCGGCCTGGAACTCCTGCTGGGCGCCCGGCACGGCACGGTGCTGGCCCTGACTCCGCTGGACAGGGCGGTGCTGCTGATCTTCGTACTGGAGATCTCGCTGCGAGTACTCTCCTACCACCCCCCGGTCCTGGACTCCTTCGACTATCCCCCCGCCAGGCGACTGCGCGTCCACCTGCTGGGCCGCCTGCTCTTCTGCTTCCGGCCGCTGGTGCTGTTCGACATCCTCACGGTGCTGGCCCTGGTGCCTGCCCTTCGCGGCCTGCGGGCCCTGAGGCTGCTGCGACTGCTGCGCACCGCACGGGTCTTCCGCTACGCCCACCCGGTGCAGGGCATCGTCACCGCCTTCCGCGACAACCTGCTGCTCTACGGCTTCGCACTCTCCATGCTGGGCGGCGCCACCCTGGTGGGCGGCACCAGCATCTACCTCATCGAATCCGCCGAAAACCCGCACATCCAGACCATGGGAGACGGCATCTGGTGGGCGCTGGTGACCCTCACCACGGTGGGGTTCGGCGACATCATCCCGGTGACAGCCCTGGGGCGGGTGCTGGGCAGCGTGCTCATGGTGGCCGGCATGTTCACCCTGGCCCTCTTCGCCGGCATCGTGGGCCACACCCTGCTGCACACGGTACTGAGCATTCGCAAGGAGCAATTCCGCATGTCCAACTACGTGAACCACCTGGTCATCTGTGGCTACGACCCTGGCGCACGAATGCTGCTGGACGCCATCCTCCAGGAGCAGGACCTGGAACGGATGGACATCGTCATTTTCGCCGAGGGTGATCGCCCCCCGGACCTGCCAACCCCATTCATCTGGATGGACGGCGATCCCACCAAGGAAAGCGAGTTGGAAAAGGTCCGTCTCACCCACGCCTCCGCCGCCATCCTGGTGGGCTCCCGCAAGCTGGACCCCCAGCAGGCCGATGCCGCCACCATTCTCACCGCGTTCACCATCCGCTCGTTCCTGAAAAAACAGCAGGTGGTGGCGCTGCGGAAACGTCCCCTCTACATCGTGGCGGAGATCCTCGAAGCAGAAAACGTGCAACACGCACGCACCGCCGGAGCCGACGAGGTCATCGAATCCACCAGGTTCGGCTTCTCGCTCATCGCCCACGCCGTCTCCGTGCCGGGAACCGCCGCCATCATGAGCAAGGTGGCGGCCTCGGGAGCACACAGCCTGTACGTGGGGCAGGTCCCCGACATGCCCGACAGGCCCGGCACCTTTGCCGCCCTGTCACAGCGAATCCAGGCCAGCCACCACGTGCTGCTCATCGGTCTGCGAGATCCCGCAACCGGCACCGACCTGCTGAACCCGCCCCCCGACTCACCCGTCACCCGAGACCACCAGCTCATCTACCTGGCGGACACAGCCCTGCTGCCGGACGACGAAGGCCAGACTTGAACCCGCAGCCGCCGCCGGAACCCGTCGACGAGCCGCGCAGGGGCGTGGAACGCTCGTCAAGGCCGCTCGCCCCGAGCCAGCCTTTCGTTGATGCGCCCCACCAGGGGCGGTACGTCGGCGATGCTGTCCACCACGTAGTGAGCACCGGCCATGGCCAGGCGTTCGATGGCATGGGCACGCCTGGCCTCCGCCATGTCCGAAGGCAGCGCCTGCCATTCTTCGAGGGGAATGCCCATCTCGTTGCCACTGACGGCCAGTCCCACCGTCCACATTCCCGCGTTCAACCCTTCCAGGATGTCGGGGATGGTATCCCCCACCTTGACCAGTGCTTCCATGGGGTAGACCCCCAGGTCCATGGCGTTCTGCAGACACATCCAGGGGGCCGGTCTGCCCTGGGGCACCTGGGTGGAGCACACCGAGGCATCGGGCGCGTAGCCGCGAGCAGCGGCCTCCTTCAAGAGGATCTCCATCATTTCCCCGGTGTAGCCCGTGGTGGAGCCGATGAGCAGCCCTTGCCGGCGAAACGCCGCCAGCGCGTCCAGGCAACCCGGCACCAGGTCCGCGTAGTCGGCCAGACACGAGATCTGCATGGGCACGAATTCCCGGAACATGCGGTCCACATCGCTTTCGGTGGGGGGAGAACCGTGGGCCCGGATCCAGGCCTGGCGCACTTCGTCCAACTGCGTGATCTGCTGGATGTGGGTACGCTTGTGGGCTCCCATGGGGATCCGCGCCTGCTCCATGGTGATGGGTACACCCTGCTGCCGGAACACCCCCATGAACACCACCGCGGGTGCCATGCAGCCGAAGTCGAGTGTAGTACCGGCCCAATCCAGAATCACCGCCCTGAGGGGGCCACGGTATGACCTTGTATAGCAAAAAGACATCCACACCTCTCGTGCCGGGGCAGTTCAGAGTATCCCGTTCCAACTGGCAAGAGCCAGCAAAGGATGCAGGCAGGAAACAGAACATGGAGTGCAGGCCACAGGGGCCACGTAGCAGCGAAGGCGTCCAGGTGCGGGCCAGCCAAGGCGCGAACAGCGAGCCATGTCCCACCGGGGCGCCGCGCGGTCGGGCGACGTGGCTGGCCACCGCCAACACGGGAGTCGTTGCCGCGCGAGCCCTGACTTCGAACAACGGGAGCGGAGCGAGATGGGAAAACCACCGCGACAGGCACAAGTGGTCATAGCCGGGGGGGGCATCGTGGGATGCTCCACCGCCTATCACCTGGCAAAGTTGGGCATCAGGGATGTCTTGCTCCTGGAACGGGCCAGACTCACCAGCGGCAGCACCTTCCATGCGGCCGGCCTGGTGGGGCAACTGCGATCCGAGCCCACCATTACCGAACTGCTGTGCTACTCGGTGGAACTCTACGAATCGCTGGAGGCGGAAACGGGCCTGGCCACCGGCTGGAAGAAATGCGGCGGACTGCGGCTGGCCTGCACCGAAGACCGTTGGGCGGAACTCCGCCGCCTGGCCACCACGGCCAGGAGCTTCGGCCTGGAAATGCATCTCCTGAGCCCCACCGAAGCCAGGGATCTCTGGCCCCTGATGAAAACAGACGACCTGGTGGGCGCCGCCTTCCTGCCCAGCGACGGCTCCGCCAACCCCACCGACATCACCATGGCCCTGGCCAGGGGAGCCCGCATGCGCGGGGCCCGGATCGTGGAAAACTGCTCGGTCACTGGCCTGAAGCTGCACAAGGGCGCGGTGGCGACGGTGGAGACCAACCTTGGCAGCATCCGGTGCGAGAGCTTCGTCAACTGCTGCGGCCAGTGGGCGCGGCAACTGGGCGAGATTTCCGGAGTGACAATCCCCACGCAATCCATGGAACATCAATACCTGGTGACCGAACCCATCCAGGGCCTGGGCCGCGACATCCCCACCCTGCGGGATCCGGACGGGCGAACCTACTTCAAGGAAGAGGTGGGGGGGCTGGTCATGGGCGGCTACGAACCCAACCCCAGGCCCTGGGCCAGGGATGGCGCACCCCAGGACTTCGTGTTCCAGCTTCTGGAGGAAGATTTCCAGCACTTTCAGCAACTGGCCGACTCTGCCATGGCCCGGGTTCCGGCCCTGGCCAGGGTGGGGATACGCAAGCTCTTCAACGGCCCCGAAGCCTTCACACCCGACGGCAACTTCATCCTGGGCGAGGCCCCCGAAGTCAGGAACTACTTCGTGGGAGCGGGTTTCAACGCGTTCGGCATCGCCGCCGCCGGGGGCGCGGGCAAGGCCCTGGCGGAGTGGATCGTCTCCGGCGAGGCCCCTTCCAACCTGTGGCCAGTTGACATCCGCCGCTTCTCCCGGCACCACGGGGACCGACGATGGGTGGAGGAACGGACTCGCGAGATCTACGCCAAGCACTACACCATCGCCTGGCCCCAGGAAGAACACGAGAGCGGCCGCCCCCTGCGCCGCTCCCCACTCTACGGGGTGCTGGCCTCCCAGGGAGCATGCTTCGGTGAAAAGGCCGGCTGGGAACGCCCCAACTGGTTCGCCCTCCCCGGCCAGGAGCCCCGGGATCGCTACTCCTTCGGTCGCCCCGGCTGCTTCGACGCCGTCGGCCGCGAGCACCTGGCCACCAGGGAAAAGGTCACCATCGCCGACGAGACGTCCTTTTCCAAGTTCATGGTGCTGGGCCCCGACGCCGAAGCGGCCATCGCGTGGATCTGCGCCGGCAGGGTGCTGCGTTCCCCGGGCCACGTCACCTACACCCAGATGCTCAACCGCCGCGGCGGCATCGAGTGTGATCTCACCGTCGCCAGGCTCTCTCCCCAGCGTTTCTACATCGTCACCGGCACCGCCTTCGGCACCCACGACAAGGACTGGATCCGCCGCAGCATACCCCGTGGCCTGAACGTCTCCGTGGTCGACATGACCTCGGCATACGCGGTCATCGCCCTCATGGGGCCGCGCTCCCGCGCCGTGCTGGGCGCGCTTTGCCAGGACGACCTGGGCAGCCGGTCCTTTCCGTTCGGCGCCGTCCGTGAAATCATCGTGGCCGGCACCGCCGCCATGGCCCTGAGAGTCACCTACGTGGGAGAGCTGGGTTGGGAGCTGCACGTACCCACCGACGCGGCGCTAACCCTGTACCAGGCCCTCAAGGAGGCCGGCGCCCCACACGGCATCTCTGATGCCGGATATCGTGCCATCGAGAGTCTGCGCCTCGAAAAAGGCTACCGGGTCTGGGGCCAGGATGTCACCCCCGACGACACGCCCCTGGAGGCGGGCCTGGGCTGGGCCACCAGGCTCCGCTCCCCCATCCCCTTTCAGGGCCAGGAGGCTCTGCGCCGGCAACTGCGGAGCCCGCTCCCCAAGCGCCTGGTATGTCTCACCGTGGACCATCCCGATATCTGCCTGCTGGGCCGGGAAACCATCATCCGCAACGGGCGGCCGGTGGGCTGGCTCACCAGCGGTGGCTGGGGCTACACGGTTGAGCGAAACATCGGCTATGGCTACGTCAGGCGGCCCCGGGGGGTGACGCTCCAATGGTTGCAGGCCGGTGAATACCAGTTGGAGGTGGCCACGGAACTCGTGCCGGCCCGCCTGCGGCCCAAGGCTCTCTACGACCCGGAAAACAAGCGCGTAAAGGCGTGAACGCTCGCTTGAACGCGCAGGCGGCCAACGCGGCGTGCAGCGGGGCCGGGCACTCGTCAACCAGGCTCCGGGGGTCGCGGCCCGAGACAGCCCCACAAGAGCGTGACAACCAGGCCCAGCAGCCCCAGACCCATCAGTGTGGCCGTGGGCAGGAGCCAGGAAGGCCTGTAGTCCATGCTCACCCGGTGGTCGCCAGGTGGGATCACCACGCCCCGGAATATCAGGTCCACGGTGTGAATGGGCACGACGGCGCCGTCCAGGCGCGCCACCCATCCCGGGTACCAGGATTCGCTCAACACCAGCAAGCCACTGCGATTGGTGGAGACGTCTATCCGCCAGGAGCGCGAATCAGACGAGACAATCCGAGCCATTCCCTGGATGGGTCCAGCCTCGCAGTCCACCAGGTCCGGAGGCAGTGATTCCACCGGCGGTACCAGCTCCAGCACTGCCTCGCTGGACGTGTCCAGGTCCGCCAATGCCTGGTAGGCCTGGTTGGCGCCATCGACCACCCTGGCACAGCCGACGACCTGGGCCATGGGCAGAACCTGGAGGTTTTCGTAGAGTTTCACGGCCCCGCCCTGGAGCATCCGGAGCCTGGGGTCGTCGATTTCGTGGGTGGTCAGCAGGTAGCGCAGGCCGAGACGGTTCACCAGAGGCATGTGCTCCAACATGGTGTCCACCTTGATGCGCCCACGCTGGGAGCCGATGTCCAGGCCCGCCATCCCCAGGTACAGTTCGTTGCGAACCATGAGCAACGGGCTCGTGACGATGACATCATTCAGGCCCCAGAGAATACCCAGGCTGGCGCTGGCCAGCTCGCTGTCCAGGACCGGGTCCACCCTCCGATCCACGACGGTCACCCTGTATGAACTCCTGGGTTCGGCCAGGGCCTGGAGAAACGTCGGCGCGGCTCCCACGGCATCCACGGGCACACGGGGATGGTACTGCCCACCGAATGCGTAGAGATCCAGGAAAAGCAGGGCGGAGCAGACCATGCCGAAGGCGTAGGTGGAGAGCTTGTTCCGGATGAGCAGCCAGGTGGCGCCCAGCAACGACAACACCAGTCCGGCAGGGAAGACCACGTTGGGGGACAGGGGCGAGGTGGCGCTGCGCAGGGACTGGATGATGCGCTCCACCTTGGCGGGTATCTGCCTGGGATCCTCAGGCTCCGGGCTGGGCAACGAGGCCTGCTCCAGCGGGCCAAGGCCCTCGGGTGGAGCCGGAGCTTCCACCTGTTGCTGAAAATGGTCCGTCAGAAGCGACCGGATTGGGGTCTCGGCCAGGTGGGTGAAGAGGTCCAACGAAGCCAGGGCCAGGATGGCCATGAGCAGAAAAAGCAGGCTGCGCCGCATCCAGCGCCAGATGGCCTCGCGCCGGGACCGGCGATAGGCGTTCATCAGGAGGTCCAGGCCAATGGCCGCCAACATGTCGACAGCCAGCGTGAGCCACAGAGCAAAACGGGCGGGGAAACGGAAATACCCCATGCCGGGCAGCAGCCTGAATACCTTGTAGACCGGCGTGTAACCGCCCAGCATCAACAGCAGCGCCAGGATGGCCAGCAGCTTCCAGAAACGCGCTGCCCTGGAGAATATGGCCCAGGTACTCAGGAGCAAGACAGGAATGCCCAGGTAGAAGGCCATCTCCCAGTAGTTCTCGCCCAGCCCCCAGTAGCCGGTTCCCCGGTGGTAGTAGGTCTGCTGGATGTCGACGGGCCGGTCGAATCCGAAGAAGCGCGGCAGAATGCCGTTTATGAGTTCCTGCGGTGGCAGGCTGCCAATGGTCGCGAAACCCGACGCCACTCCCCCATCACGCATGGAGAAACGGGTGAGTTCCCAGGTGGCGGCGATCTGGGGAGACGAGAGCGCCACGGCAGCCAGCACGGCCAGTGCGAATGCCAGCAAGGGCCGCAGCAGCTCCCGCCCGGAAAATGGAGCGGGGTAGATCCGCCACAGGAGGAACATGCCGGTGAGCAGCCAGCCGTAGACCGCGATCTGGATGTGCCCCGCTACGAACATGAACCAGAGCCCCACGCTCAGTGCCACCCACCACCGACGAGCGGCTGCCGGCCTTGCGGCTCCATCGGTGGCCCTGACCACCGCGAAAAGTGTAAAAGGCAACCATGCCAGGGAGTTGAGCATGCCCAGGTAGAGGGTGTGCGTCACCACGAAACCGCTGAAGATGAACGCCAGGGCGGCGAAGAAGGAGGCCAGCTCCGATCTGCCCAGGGATCGCGCCAGCAGGAACATGCCCAGCCCCGCCCACCAGTAATGAAGCAGGATTGCCCAGTTCATGGCAAGGGTATCGGGCAGAAGCAGGAAAAGACCCATGGTCACGGGATAGAGGGCTCCCGTCTGACCGTCGGCCATGAGGGGATAGCCGTTGGCCACCTGCGAACACCATATGGGGATGTGCCCGCTGGCCCACTCACCCGCTGCCCAGACCCGCCAGGGGTAGTGATGATGCCGCAGGTCGTGGTACCAGAACACTCCCGTGCCAATGGCGGCGTCGGGCGCCCACACGAATACCAGCAACAAGAGCCAGAGAGCGGCCCGCGGGAGCCCGGGATCGCGAGCCATGAACTTCTTGCCGGTCTGAAGGATAGACACGTCCTGCCTGCTCCGCCTGGTCAGTCGATGTAGCCGAGGGCCTTCAGGCCCTCTCTCGTGGAGGAATCCAGCTCCGGTGCCTTTCCACTGGCCCCCTGGGCTTCGTGCAAGGCGATTCGACGGCTCTTTTCCACCAGCTCCGGTTGTTTCGGAGCCAGGTCCCGAAGCTCGTGGGGATCGGCTTCCAGGTCGAAGAGGTGATCACTTCCGTCGTCCTGGTCGTAGAAGTACTTCAGGGCGTTCCCCTGGTCCGCGGAGGCCCTGCCGGTTCGCAGGCCGTAGAGAGTGCCACGTTCCAACGACGCGGTCTTCCGCCCCATCAGCGTTGCCGCCAGGGACCTGTGACGCAGGTTCTGGGCATAGCCCAGCAGCTCCACACCTTCCGCATGTTTCATGGGGTCCATGTTCAGGTACTTCAGCACCGTGGCGGGGATGTCCATCAGGCGTACCTGGGCATCTACCTCCCGCGTGGCGGGTCTGGTGCCGGGAGCGCGTATGGCCAGGGGAACCCGCACTGCCTGGTCGTAGATACCGTGGTGATTGAAGTAATAGCCGTGCTCGCCCAGCATTTCGCCGTGGTCGGCGGTGACGATCACCATGGTGTCCTGGTCCAGCCCCAGTTCATCCAGGGCGTTAAGCAGATCGCCCAGCCTCTGGTCCACGTAGCCGACCTCGCCGGCGTACAGCTCTCGAAGGCTGGCCACCAACCCGGGAGTGTAGTCCACCTGGTCTTCGTGGGCCAGGATGTAACGGTGGTCCACCGGGGGAGCCGAAGACGAGCCATGGGTTTCGTAGGGAGCATGTGGTTCGAAGTAGTGGACCCAGCAGAAGAAGGGCCGGTCCCCCCGCGCAGCGAGCCAACTGATGGCATGCCGGTTGGTCTCGATGGCCCCACGTTCAAGCAGGAAAGGCACTTTCAGGGGATCCCAGAAGCGCATGATCACCCGCAACGCGAGCCGTACCAGGCGGATCTCGGCAAAACCGTGGATGGCGGGGAAGAAGTCGTCGTCGTAGATCTGGAACCCCTGGTCCAGGCCGGTACGGGAATCCACGGCGAAGGAGGACACGAAGGCAGCCGTGGCGTAGCCTTCGTCGGCGAGCCGCTCCGCCAGGGTCGTGTAGCCAGCGGCCAGCACGTGGCCGTTGGAGAGCACTCCGTGACGAACCGGGTGGAGGCCGGTGAAGAGGCTGGCGTGAGCCGGGCCTGTCTCGGGCATTGGTGTGACGGCGTCTTTGAAGAGCACACCCTGCCGGGCGAAGGCATCGAAGTTGGGGGTGGGGACCGCCTGTTCTTCGTCGTAGATGCCCACGTGGTCCCGTCTAAGGGTGTCGATGGTGACCAACAGCACGTTGGAATCCGATTCAAGAGCGATTCCATGTGCTCCGTGGGACCTGTTCACCAGCCACGTGGCGTTCACCAGGCAAAGCGCAAGGGCCACGACGGCGGCAAAGCCGTTCCAACCCAGCCTGGGCTCGTATCCCAACCAGGCCTTGCGCAACCAGTAACGGGCGTTGAAGAACGTAATACCCGCGAATCCCAGGGGAAGGAGCACGGCGGCCACCGATGCCGCCGGCTTCTGGGTGTGCAGAAATACCCAGGCAAGGGGCCAGAAATGGAAGGCCGCCAACGCGAGGGCCACGAGACTCATCACCCTTGTTCCGAAGCTGTAGTCCCCGTGCCAGCGCGTGGTGATCCGCAGCAGGAAGGCCAGGAGCAATCCCAGCCCGGCACCCAGCAGGGCACCCAGCACGGTGGAACAGAGCATCAGCAGCAGGGCGGATCCGAAAGCGGGATCCAGATCGATGGTTGCAGCGATGACCGAACCTTCGAGAGCTCCGGCCCACAGGCCCAGGCCGATGCCTCGGGCGGCATCCCGCAGCCATGCCATGTTCATCCTGGTACCGGGTCCAGCCATCAGGGGCCTCGCATGAAAGAACTCATTCGATATAGCCAAGAGCCCGCAGGGCCTCGGTGGTCGCCGCATCGGTGGAGGGAGCGCGCAGGTCGACACTGTCTGAAAGCCCGGCCTTCAAGGCTTGTTCCATGGATGTTGCCTGTTGGGGGAACCGTGATGCCAGGTTCCGGGATTCACCGGGATCCGAACCCAGGTCGTACAGCTCGTCTTCCAGCGAGCTGTCTTCGTGGTCGATGTACTTGTATGCCCCGGTCCTGAGGGCGTGATCCACAGGTGGATCTTTCACGAACCTGCCGGCCATGGTGGTGGCCAGGACGTCCTGGTCGCTGCACGGCCCACCCCGAAGCATGGGAACCAGGGAACGCCCGTCCCTCGTGATGGAATCACTGGCTCCCACCAGCTCCATGATGGTTGGAGCGACGTCGGCGGTACTCACCTGGCAGCCCTGCCGAAGCCCGGCACGAGCCACCGGTGGATAGCGAAACAGCAATGGAACGTGCAGCGACGGATCGTACAGGTTGTCTCCGTGGTCGAAGAGATAGCCGTGTTCAGTGAGTGATTCGCCGTGATCGGCCACCAGCACCACCACCGTGTCGTCCAACTGCCCATATTGCCCTACCCTGGCAAGCAGTCTTCCGACAATGTAATCGGCAAATGCCACCTCTCCGTGGTAGGCGTCCACGAGCCATTCCCCATCGGTGATGCTCCGCTGGGATTCAGGCCAGTAGGGCGGCAGCTCCAGTTGCCGCCCGCCACGTTCCGGCTCCCGAGAGGGGGCGAACGGGGCAGGGGCTTCGTAGGGACCGTGGGGATCGAAGAGATGGAACCACAGAAACCAGCGTTGGTCATGTACTCGTTCCAACCACGGGAGAGCACGATCCAGCACATGGTCTCCGCTCCGCTCCCGCAACGTGTGGGCCGGAAGGGCCACCTGGTCCCATGCCTGGATCAATGAGAGCCTGTGCAGTCCCGGCATCTTGCCGAAGTCGTCGTCGTATACGTCAAAGCCCTGGGTCCAACCGTACTTGCCGTGCAGGGGAAAGCCAGAGACGAAGGCCCCGGTGGCATAGCCCGCCCGAGCCAGGATATGCGAGAGCATCGCCGGCTGCCGGGCGATGTCGGTTCCGTTGGAGATGACGCCGGAATGATGGGGTGCGAGACCGGTCATGATGGCGAGATGGCTGGGCTCGGTGAGAGGCGCCGTGGCTATGGCCTGGTCGAAGGTCACCCCCTCGCGAGCCAGGCGAGCGGCGGTGGGTGTGTCCACCTGGGCGCCGTACGGCGACAGGGAGTCGGCGCGAACGGTGTCCAGGGTAACCAGCAGGATGTTGGGGCCGCCGGACTCGCGGCCCATGGGAGGCTCGGGCACGCTGCCGCGCAGGAAGGCAGAGACGACGGCAAGGAGCGCCAGGCAGGCGCAGGAAAGAGTCCATGGAGCCCAAAAGCGCTTCAAGAGGGGCCCCGACAAAAAACCGAGAACCATGCTCAGCACGGCAATGACCAGCAGCCCCCCCCACACCCTGGGATCGTAGAGGAACTCGTTCAAGAAGAGCTGGAAGCGATAGTAGAGAGCCGCGTGCAGGAATACGAGGGCGCCCAGCACCGTTCCCGCGACGGGCAGGAAACGCCACCGAAGCGCCAGCACGCTGGCGAAAACGGCCACCGTGACGGCATACAGCAGCGACAGTGCTGCCGACACCGCGAGCCAGGCAAGAAGCTCCACCGGGGTCATGCCCAGACGATGTTCCGCACGGATGGCCACTTCCAACCCACCGGCGGCCAGACCCATGGCAAGCACGGGCAACATGACGGGCGCAGATGACTTCATCTCGAGATTCTCCCTTCTCGGGCAGAGACATAACCCCAACGCGGTCCCCATGTGCCATCCCCCTCTCGTTGGGCGGGGCTTCATGGGTCGCTTATTATGGTGCCCATGGAATCTCTCTCGGTCGTGATCCCAATGTACAACGAGGAGGCCCGCGTCCGGGAGGGCCTGCGCCGCCTGGACCAGCTCCGTGCACTCCTGCCAATTCCCCTGGAAGCCATCCTCGTGGACGACGGTTCACAGGATGGTACTTTGCGCCGTTCGCGCCGCCTGGTGGGCGACCACACCCTACTGCTCTCCATGCCGCACCGGGGCAAGGGGGCGGCGGTGAAGGCCGGCGTGGCCAGGGCCGGGGGTGATCGCATCCTGTTCACCGATATCGACTGGAGCGTGGCTCCGCAGCAGATCCCGATTCTCCTGGAACAAAGTGGAGACGTGGTCCTGGCGACGCGGGAGGGCCCCGGAGCCCACCGACTGGGAGAACCCGCCTGGAGACACCTGGTGGGCAGGGCGTTCAACCTGGTTGTGCAACAGGGAATCATTGACGGCCACGCCGACACACAGTGCGGATGCAAGCTGTTCACCAGCAGGGCTGCCCATGATCTCTTCCCGCGCCTCACCCTCGATGGCTGGGCCTTCGACGTGGAATTGCTGCTCCTGGCACATCGCCGCGGCTACACGGTGAATGAGGTTCCCGTGGTCTGGAGCTACCAGTCCAGCACCCGCCTGCGCCTGCTGGGCGATTCCATATCCATGTTTCGCGAGTTGTTGAAGATACGCACCCAGCTCAGGTCGGGTACATACGACGACCCCTGAAACCGCGGGCCGGGTGCGGGCAGGCTGGAAGCCTGCTCTACCGGGAGATGGATTCAACCCTGAACCGGTCTTTCCACGCTGAAATAACTGTAGTAGGCCATGACCCGGTCCACGTAGTGGCGGGTTTCCTTGTACGGAGGGATGCCACCGTAGCGGCTGACCGCCGCGGGACCGGCATTGTAGGCGGCCAGGGCGTGGCGCAGGTCGTCGAAGCGGTCCAGCATCATCTTCAGGTAGCGAGAACCCGCCAGCACGTTTTCCAGCGGATCGTAGGCATCCGCCACACCGAGGCTCCTGGCCGTGGCCGGCATGAGTTGCATGAGACCCTGGGCTCCCATGGGAGATGTGGCCTTGGCGTTCATTCCGGATTCCACCAGGATGACCGCCTTGATCAACTCGGGTTTCAGTTGGGACACGGCGGCTGCCTGCACGATCAAGGGATCAAAGCTGTCCAGGTCTTTCCTGAGAAGCCGCCCATCCACCGCGGCCATGCCGGAGGGCCTGCCATCGAGCCCGGTGATGAAGGGTTCATAGCCAACACTGCTGGTGGGCGGGCTGTCGGTGAACGTGACCACGCCGTTGTCGTCGGCCCCAAGGTAGATATCGGCAGCCGTCGAGGGACAGGAATACATCAGCGGCAGCAGCGAAAGAACCGCGCACCCTGAAAACCTATGCCGACGAGATGCCTGCCGTCGTGTATTCCCAGCCTTCATGGCCTCTTCCTCGTGGATGCGTCCATCCTCGGGGATACTACGGATTGCCAGAAAAGTCAAACAGGCCCACGGGGCCTCCCAATCCCTTCACCAACAGGGGCAAATCGTAGTTTTTTTGCCCGGGACGGGCTTTCCAAGGCAGTTGCAGCTTGATAGTTTCATTGTGGATGATCAATAAAAGGCAACGCGAAGGGGAGCGCCATGTTTTCTCACAAAAAAATCCTCGTCCCATTTGACTTTTCCGATGTCTCGAGGGCTGCACTTTCCCTGGCTCTTCAACAGGCGCACAGCTACGACGGCGAAGTCCACGTTCTGTTCGCCGACCCCAAGCTGGACAAGGACCTGAAGAAACGCCTCGTGACCGCCCCCAACGACACCGTGATCGAAGACTCCATAGCCCAGAACGAACAGGCCATATTTCAAGCAGCCGAACTGGAATACCAGCGAGCAGTGGAAGCCGGCCATCCCTTGAAGCCCTGCAAGGTGATCCCCCACCTCACGGGCGGGAGCTACTACGACACCTGCATGAATTTTGTCCAGGAACTCGGCATCGACGCCATCATCGTGGGAACCCACGGCCGCGTGGGATTCATCGAAGCGCTCCGTGGCACCGAAACAGAAGCCATGGTCAAGGATGCCCCCTGTTCCGTTTTCGTAGTCAAACCGCAGGGCTTCCCGTATCTCACGGATTGAATCCGTAAAAGGCCTGATAGCGCGAACGCCCCGCTCGGGCCCGCTGCGGAGCGCCAGGGCCCAAGCCGGCTGTTTCCGGCAGCCTCTTTCCAGACCCAAGCTAGATCTGGTCGATTATGTACTGCGGGTCGAAAGGCCACAGATCGGCGTTCAGGATCCTCATCTCGCGGTCGATGACCACGTAGGTGGGGTAGCCCGTCACCACGTAGGGACCGGTTACCATGTCTGGATCCGCCAGGATCGGGTGCGTGAGGCCGTTGTAGTCCGCCCAGGCCACCAGGTCGTCGGTCTCCGGTGGTTGCCCGTTCACGTCCTGTTGCATGGCCCCCAGAATAACGAAGCCGTCGTCCTGGTACTCTTCCCAAAGTGGCTGCCCCTCCGGGGCAAGCGATAGACAGGTGCTTCACCACATTGCAAAGGCATCTATGACGATCACGCTCCCATAGAACTGGTAGAGCTCGACTTCGTCTCCGAACTGGTCCTCCAAGACGAAGTTGTACGCGATGTCTCCCACCTGGTAGCCGGTTCCCGCCAGGTCCGTGGGAACGGCATCCAGTTCGGCGTGCGGCCAGGTGTTCTCCGGGCCGTAGTATTCCACGACGGTGTCGGTGTCGGCATCGGTGTCGGTGTCGGTGTCGGCGTCGGCGTCGGCGTCGGTGTCGGTGTCGGCGTCGGCGTCGGTGTCGGTGTCGGCATCGTCGATGGAGGTGTCCTGGGTTCCAGCCGTGTCTTCGGAAGCGGTGTCTTTTCCTTCCTCGGTGCCACAAGCCATGTTCAAAAAAACCATCGCCAACGCGGGGATGGTGATCTTCAGCCGGGTTCTTGTCACTGCTGCTCCTTTTCTTATGATGGTGTTGGTTGAAGGTACTCGCAACGCTACAGGATCATCCCGTGGGAACCACATGGAGGGAATCCCAATGATACCTGGCATTCCCTGAAATGATAGCGATGGATGTCATGTGTTGGAAAATACTCTCTCAAGCACAACCAGGCACGGAACGTCACAAAGCCAGACATGCCCGGCAGTGCTCTTCTGCCGGACAGGCTCCCGGCCGTGCTGCAAATGACATTGACACGGGATACACAGTTCACCTGCCGCTCATGGTAGTATGGCTTCTTCTGTTTCGCGTGATTCCCCCTTGTCGGTAGCAGAGGTTCTTCCGGATGGCCCACCATCGAATAGCTGCCCCTGTCTTGCTGCTGCTCCTGTCGCTGCGATTCGGCATCGCCCTGGCACAGGAACCCTCTCGCCCAGGCGGAGAAGGCAGCACCGACCAGCAGCTTCAACAAGAATCTTCGGCTTCCACCGTTGAACAATCGGAGTCCCCCTCGGCCAGTGACCAGCAGGAAACACCCGCATCTCCCCCCCTTGCGGTGGAACGACAAGAAACCGCCAGCCCCGAAGACATCCAATCCTACGAAGCTCTCTACCAGCGCTACGACGAACGAATGTCCGAACTCCTCCACGACATCGAGTCATTCGTTCAGCAACAAGAAGAGTTCAAACGCAGGCAGGTCACCGAGAGCTTCGGGCAGATAACCGACTCGCTCAAAAAAGAAGAAATAGCCCTGCGCAATCTCGCACGAGACCGCTTCACGACCTACCTGCAGAAATATCCCGATTCCGAGTACACCCCCCATGTGCTCTTCAGGCTCTCGGAGCTGGAATTCGAAGAAGCCGAAACCCACTGGCTGGCCGAGACGGAGAGCTACTCCCGCAGCGAGGCATCTCTTTCACCTGCAGAACTGGAGACCCTCCCCCCCCCACCTCTGAAGGACTACAGCAAGCCCATCGCGCTTTACCGCCGAATACTCGAAAACTACCCCGACTACGAACGCATCGACGGTGTCTACTACATGCTCGGCTATTGCTTCTCCGAAGTCAACGCCCAACAATACGACCCTGCCACCGGCCGCGAGGCGCTTTCCGTACTCCTGGAACGATTCCCAGGCAGCGAGTTCGCCAACGACGCCAACCTCAGGTTGGGTGAGTACTACTTCGAAAACAACGACATCGCCCAGGCCATCAGCCACTACCAGCGCATCGTGGACAACGGCGAAGAAGCCCGCTACTACGACAAGGGCCTCTACAAGCTGGCCTGGTCCCATTTCAAGCTGGCCGACCTTGAACACATCGACGAATACAAGAAGGCGCTGGAGCTTTTCACCACTCTCCTGGACTACTCCCGCCGAATGCTGGCCTCCAGGGGCGAAGAATCCGCCATGGAGCCCGAGGCCATCCAGTACGTGGCCATCTCCTTCGCCGACATGGCGGATACCCTGAAAAAATCCCCCACGGACCTGGCGGAGTCCTTCTTCGATGTGGACGACCCCAAACCCTACGAGCCCGACATCTTCGAAGCCCTGGCCGAAATCCTCGTGCAGCAGGCACGATGGGAAGAAGCCATCAAGACCTATCGCTACATGCAGGATCGCTGGCCGCTCCTTCCCGGCAACCCACAGTACCAGTACCGAATCGCCCAGCTCTACATGAACATGCCCGTGCCCGACCCCGAGGCATCCGCCCAGGCGCAACGGGAGCTGGCGCTACGGTACAACGACCGCTCCCAGTGGTGGGAGGCCAACTCCAACCGTCCCGATGCCCTGGAAGTGGCCTCCGGCTTCATGCAGCAGGCCATGTCTCAGGTGGCCATGGACCTTCACATCAAGGCCCAGCAAAGCAACACTCCCGAAGACTACTCGCTGGCCGCCGACAGCTACAAGGAGTTTCTCACAAGGTTCCCCTTTGTAGACAACTACTACGAAATGCTCTGGTACCTGGCCGACACGCTGTACGAAGCGGGCCGCCTCACCGAAGCAGAGCGCGAATACCAGAGGCTTGCATCCAGCCAGGGTCACCCCTACCGAGACGGCGCCCTGTTCCGCCTCATGCAGACCAGGAGGCGCACACTGGTGGACAAGTATGGCAAGGTGGAAGCCCGTCCCGAAAGCGCCCAACTGGAACAAACCCTGGAGACGCCATTTGGCCAGACCGTGAATGTCTACCAACTCACACCGGCCCACGAGGCATTCATCGAAGCCGCGGACCAGGTGGTGGCCACGGAGTTCACCGACCAGGTCTATGCCGAATACCGGCAAAAGAACCTGGCAGCTCTGCGCTATCTCCCCGCACAGATCCTGTACGAGTTCGGCCACCTGGCGGAAGCCCGCGAACGATTCTTCAAAATAATCGAGCTGTTCCCCAAAGAAGACGAAGCCGCCTTCTCTGCCGGACTCATCGTCCGCAGCTTCCAGGACGAGGGGGACCTCCGCAAGGTGCGCCTCTACACCGGCAAGTACTCCAGGCAACCCCTGGGCAGGAGCGAAGAAGCCCTGGCCAAGGCGGAACAGTTCGCATCCCTGGAAGAAGGGGCTGCCTTCCAACTGGCCTTCAACCTGATCGAAAAAGGCGACCGCCACCAGGCCGCAACGGAATTCCTCAAGTTCATCGAAGACTTCCCCGACTCGGAACACGTAAGGGACGCCCTGTTCAACGCCGCCAACAACCTGGAAATCGTCGGGCAGGCGGATCAGGCCAATAGACTTTTCGAACAGTACATCAACTCCTACCCTTCCGACGAACGCTCCAAAGGGCTCTACTTCCGCATTGCCAGCAATTACGCCAGTATCCTGGAGCTGGAAAAAGCCATCACCTACTACGAAGCACTCGTGCAGAACTTCCCCGACGCCATCGACGCCCCGGCGGCCCTGTTCAACGCGGCCTTCCTGCGAATCGGGCTCGGGGACAACCGTGGCGCAGCCCAGGACTTCGAAGCCTATGCCATTCGCTATCCGGATCAACCCGACGCCGAATCCACGTTCTTCCTGGCGGGTGAACGTTGGGAAAAACTCGACGAAAACGAGGCGCTCTCCTTCTACAGGCGCTACTTGCAGCAATACAGCGGTGTAAACGCCGATCGCACCATAGAAGCTCAACACCACATCATCAAGATCCTTGAAGGCAAGGGCAACGACAGACAAGCCGAAAAGGAGTGGCAGGTCCTGGGGCAGACCTTCCAGGATCTCTCGGCCAGCGGCGAACTGGGCCCCATGGCCCGCCGCCTCGCCGCCGAGGCCGAGTTCCGCCAGCTCTGGAGCCGATACGAACAGTATTCAGAAACCAACTACACCGGCGACGAACAGCAAGATGCCATCATGCTCATGGAAACCAAACCCGCCGAGCTGAAGGCCATCGAGGATCAGTGCCTCTCCCTGATCCAGACCTACCAGGATGCCTTCTACTCATCGGCCGCCATCTTCATTCAGGCAGCCGCCTACTACGAGTACGTCGACATGCTCTTCGATGCCCCGCCTCCCCAGGGCTTCAACGAAGAACAGATCGGCATCTACGAGGAACGCCTCCAGGAATTGGCTGAACCCATCGAACAGAAGGCCAGAGCGCGAGCAGAGGCCAACCTGGACAAGGCCAGGAAAGAAAAGTTCTGGACAGAGTGGCAGGCCAGGACCCTGAACCTGCTCAACAAACGCTACCCCAAAGAGTTTCCCAGGGAACGAACCGAGCTTCACCTGTCCACCAATATCCTGTCCATGCCCGACCCGGGCGCGGTGGAAATCCCCATACCAGAATTGGAACCTGAAGCAACAACAACACCTGGCCAGACAGATGCCAGCACTGGCAACGCGTCCACACCATCCGCAGAGCAAAGACCCACGGAAAGCAGCCAGCCAGGAGCCGTCGGAAGAGAGCCGGCCGAAGGCAGCCGGCCAGGGCCTGTCGATCAACAGCAATAGCGCCACATGGCGCAGTCCTCCCGTACCAGCATCCACAATGGCATCAGCAGCCGTCAGAATCCCGCCACGCCGCTGGTTGGGCGCGCTACCAGGCTCCGGCTGCTGCCGCATGGCATCCGGAACCAAACCTTGTTCCCGACACCCAAGGCACCGCCAGAGTTCATGATCACCGGAATGCGACTCTTCACGGGCTGGTTTTTTCTGTGGCTGCTCATGCCCTTGCAGCAGGTACAGGCGTCCACTTCCCAGTTGGAACGTGCAATGCTCTGCCTGGAAAGCTCGGATCTGCCCTGTGCAAAGCAATCCGTTTCCAGGCTGTTGACCGAAAATCCGGATGATCCCCAGGTCCGGCTCCTGGCTGCCCGCACGGCCTTTTCCGAAGGGAGCTACCAACAGGCCCTGGAGATCCTCCAATCCATGGATGCCCAACCCGGCATGGATGGCGAAGAGTTCCAGACCCTGTTGGACCTCTACGAGTCCACCGTCCAGGCCACAGCCGATTTCATGGAAACCTGCCGCTCCGATATCTGTGTCAGGTATTCCCCCGGCGTCGACCTCATCCTCGTGGACGACGCTCTCGGCGTGATGGAGAATGCCAGGGAAAAGGTGGCGCCAACCCTTGGTGGCCCCCCTCCCGGGAGGCTCTTGCTGGAGATCTACCCCACCGTCAAGAAGTTCGTCGCCGCCAGTGGACTGGGTGAGGGCGCCGTACGCACGACCGGCGTCGTGGCCCTGTCCAAGTGGTCACGGCTGCTCATGACCAGCCCCAGGGCCCTCTACCGGGGCTATCCGTGGAAAGACACCATCTCCCACGAATACGTTCACCTGGTGGTGACATACCAATCAAGGAACCAGGCGCCGGTCTGGCTGCAAGAGGGCATCGCCCGGCACCTGGAGAGCTGGTGGCGCGGCAAGACGCAACGCTCCCCAAACCCCTACTCCCAGTGGCTCCTGGCCCAGGCTCTCGCCCGCGACGACCTCGTAGGCTTCGATGAAATGCACCCATCCATGGCCTTCCTGCCATCTGCCGAACGTGCGGCCCTGGCTTTCGCCCAGGTAAAGGTTCTCGTGGAATTTGCCATGCTGCACGGAGGCGACCAGGTTCTCATGGACACACTTTCCAGCACCAGGAACGGAGCCGACCCCCGCGATGCCCTGGCCATTTCGGCGGGATACCAGGACTTCCGGAGTTTCTACGCCGCCTCGCTGGAATACCTATCCAGCCTCAGACTGGTGCGGCAGAAGCTCATGGCCCTTCCAACGACCCTCACGGGCGATGATGAGTTCGATTCCGACCCTTTGCTGGCCGAGAGGCAGGACCTGGCCAACCTGGTGAGGCTTGGAGATCTCCTCAGGCAAGCGGGGCGCCCACGAGCGGCCCTGGTGGAGTACGAGAAAGCCGGTTCCGACAATCTCTCCACCCTGGTGGAAAGCCCCCTGCTCTCCAATCGCATCGCTCTCTGCCACAGACTCCTGGACGAACCAGACCGGGCACTTGCGATACTCCGGGAATCAGCAACCTTCTACCCCAACTTCGCTCTCACCTGGAAGAGCATCGGCGAGTTGGAGCAGGCCAACGGAAATCTCGCCAGCTCCATCGACGCCTATGAAGCCGGAGCCGACATCAACCCATTCGACAGCCAGGTACAGAGCGCACTGTCCACGCTCTATGCCGGCATGGGAAACCAGCGGGACGCCGGCCGCCACGAGCGCTACCTGCGCATCCTGCGAACAGCGGGAGGGCTGGAGCCCGCAACGGAATGACCCGCGCCGGCGGCCCCAGGCCCGACGCCGCCGGACAAGCCGCCGAAACACCAGCATTGGTTCAAGCGCTTGCGCGGACGTGCCTGCCCGATGATCCAACAAAGGAGGCCGCTCCGGCGATGGAAGCCGTTTCCACAGGGGAACTCCAGATCAAGCCAGGCCATTGGCGGCCAGCAACCTGGGCAGTACCACTGACAGGACCTCCAGGACCTCGTCCACCTGCTCCCGGGTGTTTTCCCTTCCCAGGGAAAAGCGCACAGAAGCCCTGGCCAGTTCCACCGGGACGCCCATGGCTGCCAGGACATGGGATGGCTCCCGGCTGCCCGCCGTGCAGGCCGAACCCGCCGACGCCGCCACGCCGTTCATGTCCAGAGCCATGAGCAGAGCTTCGGAGTCGATGGAGGGAAAGCTCACGTTGATGGTACCGGGAAGGCGCTCCGCGGCAAGCCCGTTCACGACGAAGTCGGGACAGATGCGGCGCAGGCCTGACTCGAAACGCTCCCTCAAGGTCTTCAGCCTGGCGGCATCCGAGGACAAGCGCCTGGCAGCGAGCTGACATGCCTCGCCAAATCCCACGATGGCCGGGACGTTCTCGGTGCCGGCGCGACGGTTGGATTCGTGGTGCCCCCCCAGGATCAGAGGTGGGAGTTCCAGTCCGCTCCTGACGAAGAGCGCCCCGGCTCCCTTTGGCCCGTAGATCTTGTGGGAAGATATCGTCAGCAGGTCTACTCCCAGGGCCTTGACATCCAGTGGCAACCTTCCCGCGGCCTGCACCGCGTCACAGTGGAACAGCACGCCCTTTTCGGCCGCGGCCCGGGCCAACGCCATCACGGGTTGGACCGTGCCCACGTCGTTGTTGGCCGCCATGACCGACAGCAGCAGGGTTCCATCACCCATGGAGGCACGGGCCCTGGCGGGATCAACGATTCCGGTGGAGTCCACCTCCAACCACGTCACCCGCGCTCCGGCCCTCTCCAGGGCCCTGGCGGGTTCCAGCACCGCCGGATGTTCGATGGAGCTGATCAGCAGGTGGCGGCCCCGGTGGCGCCCGGTCTGCCAGGTGCCCAGAATGGCCTGGTTGTCGGCTTCGGTACCTCCGGAAGTGAATACTATCTCTTCCGGCTGGGCGTTGATCAAGCCAGCCACCTGCTCGCGGGCCCTGTCCAGGGCCCGCCGAGCCCGCTGGCCCGGCCCGTGTACGCTGGAGGGATTCCCGAAATGCCTGGACATGTACGGAATCATGGCATCCAGCACCTGGGGATCCACCGGGGTGGTGGCGTTGTGGTCCATGTAGATGCTCATCCCTGCCCTCGGCTGGAATAGGGTTGTCGGGGTCGGGCTGGGAACCCGCTGGCGGCATCTATCCAATCCGACGGCGGTCTGACAACAGGACCCCGGCCCGGTCCTGGCGGCAGAACCCACGAGCCCCGTGACAAGGGGCTGTGGCGAGGCCGTGGCCGGTTGGCGCGAGAAATATCAACGCCGATTGTCCAGCATGGAATGAACCAGGCAATCTACTGGGTGTAGCTCTCCGGTTGGGCCTCGAACTTGGGCTTGCAGCCAGGACAGCAGAAAGCGTAGTAATGCCCGCCATACTCGCTCACCGGTGTACTCTCCGATACGGTGAAGGTCTTGCCGGATACGGGACAGACGGCCTGGACTCCGGGTTCGGGCGCCGAGGGGAAATACCTGGATGCGCTCTCGGTGCCCTGGCTGTCGGACTTGGAGTATTTCTGGGGATCGGCGTCGAACTTGGGCTTGCATCCCGGGCAGCAGAAGGCATAGTACTTGCCGTCGTGTTCCGAGGTCAGGGTGGCCGAGGTAACCTGGAAGGTCTCTCCCGTCACGGGACAAACTGCCATATCGCCCGGTTGAGGTTCCTGGTCGAAGACGGTGCTGGCGCTGGTGGTGCTGGTTGCGCTGTGCTCGCTGGCTGCCTGAGAATCGTACTGTGAGTGCTGCGTGCAGGACGGCTTCCCACAGTCGGCTTGAGCAGGCGCTGCCTCGAAGGACAACAGCAGGATGAAGGGGGCGACGAAAAGGGTCGGGTGAGCGCGCATGTCGTTTCTCCTTGTCTTGGCGTGCGATACGTTCAACACGCCCTCTGCAAGGCCTATGCCATGAAATGCCCCCCCCGTCCAGGCCAGTTTCCAGGATGCATGGTATCTTTCATCACAAACCGCTCTCCCGCAATGCCCAATATTCTCCAGTTGCCTGAACAATATTCTCCCTCTCCGCCCACCCGCTCCAATCCTTCCCATTCCAAAGCTCGCAGCAGGCCGACTCCGGCCATTGGATGAACCGAAAAGACATGCACGCCAGTAACCACTTGCCGAACCACGTCCTGCCCCTCCTGATGATGGCGCCGTTGCTGTGCACCGCCTGCCAGCCCAGCGTGCTCATCGACACCCAGGTGTGGCTCCCATGGGAATACTCCCGAAAGATCTCCGTCGATGCTCCCCGGTGGATGGTCCTCCACATCGACGTTCCCAAGACGGGCGAGTTCGCCTGGACCATGGGCCTGCTCTGCGAGCCCCTGGAAGAAGATCTCCAGACCTGGATGCTCTTCGAAAGGTTTGGTTGCGCCAGATCCGGCATCGTCGAGTCCTGGCTGCAGGAAGCCAGCCCCGACGACATTGATTTTTTCGGCTGCAACCTGGAAACCATCTCCTACTACGACACCATATCCTCGGCCTCCGGGCAATCCGGCGCCATATCTCCGCCGGACGGGGTGCTCCATGATTCCGTACAGGTCTTCACCAGCAAAACCAGCGACTTCGGTTGCAGCAGCGGAGAGGAATCCGTTTCCCTGACCCTGCGATGACGGTCAGGAGCCGGGGGCCTGCATGCACGGGCCCCCGGCCCGCTCCAGGGTGCCAGGCTGTCCGTGTCTTGGGTCAATAGCTCCCCATGGCCACTCGCAGGTCCACGATGTCCAGGTCGCGCTCCATCCTCTCCGCCAGGGCTGCCATCTGGGCCTGGAGCAGGGCCAGCCTGGCCTGGTCCACCTCCAGCCAGGTGCCGGAACCCGCACTCAGGGCTCTGGTGGCCAATTCCAGGTTTTCGCGAGCCAGGGCCACCTGCTGCTGCGCCGCATCCACGGCGGAGCGCGAGCGTTGAACACGCTCCCACGCGTTGCGCACCTGCTCCTGGGCGAGCTGCGTCTGCTGCTGGGCCACCAGTCGGGCCTGGCGTTGCTTGCTGGCTTCCTGCCTGGCCTGCGCCAGCCGCAGGCCACCGTCCCAGAAGTTCCAGTTGGCCTCGAAAATGAGCATCCAGAAGGTGTTTTCACCCAGGAAACCCGTGTTGTCGGTGTAGGTGTAGGAGAACACCCCGTCAACCGTGGGCAGCCATTCCAGTTTCTTTGCCACGAGTGAACATCGAGCCGCTCGCACCCGCTCCGCGGCCGCCATGAGATCAGGGCGCCTGGAACGTGCCTCGCTCAGGGCCTGGTCCAGCGAGGAAGGTGGCTCCGGGGAGGGCGGCAGAAGCGGCTCGCTTCCGCGCTCCAGGCCGGTCATCCGGACGAAGGTCTCGTCCGCCTGGGCCAGGGATTCCTCCGCCTTGCCCAGCTCTCTGCGGGCCTGGGCCACGGAGAGCTTTGCCTGTACCAACGCTCGGGGCGGTTGCAGGCCCGCATCCACTTGCCTCTCCACCAGCTCCAGCCCGTGCTGTGCTGTCTCCACGGCCTGAGCGGCCAACTTCCGGCTCTCAATTGCCACTGCCAGACCATAGTAGGCATGCGCGAGGGTCGAACGGAGTCGGACACGCGTGCTGTCCTGGTCGTGGCGAGCGGCGTCCACGCTGCGGTACGCCCCCCGCAGCAGCGGCAGCGCGCTGGCGTTCAGGATGGGCTGCACCACGCTGAAATTGGCTCCCAGGGCGGTTTTCTGCTGGATGATGATGGGGTCGCCCAGGTCGATGTCGCCCAGAATCGAAGCCAGTTCGTCGGAGGTGCTGAACATCTCGGAGGGATCGAAGGAGATCTCGTACTGGTTCAGGGTGTAGGATCCCGAGACACTCAGCTTGGGAGAGAGCAGCGACAGGGCCTGACCCCGCAGGGTTTCCACCTGGACGGTGGACTCTGCCGAGATGGCAAGGTCCAGGTTGTTCTGTTGCGCGGCTTCCCAGGCCTGCTCCAGGCTCACCGGCGCTGCCGAGGCCTGCCGGGGTGCAAGCGCAACGAACAACAACACGATCCCCTTGGCCGCCACCAGCAGCACTCGCTCGCCCCGCTTGCCAGACCTGGAGAGGAACTTGTCCCAGAGCTTTCGGGCATCTTCCAGAACCAGGTACATCACGGGCACCAGCACCAGGGTGAGCACGGTGGCGAAGGCCAGGCCGAAGATCACCGCCACCGCCATGGGGCCCCAGAACTGCGCGCTGTCGCCTCCCGTGAGCAACCTGCCCTGCTCAAAATCGAAGCTCACCCCCGTGGCCATGGGCACCAGCCCCAGTATGGTGGTCACGGCCGTGAGCATTACGGGCCGAAAACGGGTCATGCCGCCACGAACCAGGGCATCTTGCAGGTCATGCCCACGCGCTCGTAGCTTTTCCACGTAGTCCAGCAGCACTATGCCGTTGTTCACCACCACTCCGGCCAGGGAAATCACGCCTATTCCGGTCATGATCACGCCAAAGGAGGTGCCCGTGAAGATCAACCCCCAGAGCACTCCCACCAGCGAAAGCACGACGGTGGCCATGATGATGAGGGGCAGGCGGAAGCTGTTGAACTGGGCCACGAGCACGAAGGCGATGAGAGCGATGGCGTAGCCGAAGGCCCGTGACAGGAAAGCCTGGGCCTCGCGCTGCTTGTCGTCGGCTCCGCCCAGATCCAGGGTGTAGCCGTCCGAAAGTCTTCCACTGGCCCGAAACCTGGCCAGAAGAGCCTCCACGTTGCTCCTGACGGCGTTCTCGTTGTAGCCTTCGGCCACGTCTCCGCCGATGGTGACCACCAGCTCCCTGTCCACGTGGTGTATGGCGCCGCTGCCCCCGGCAAGCCCATAGGAGGCCACTGCCGACAGAGGCACCTGGAAGGTCTTGGGGCTCTTGTCCAGGCGCCCGGGCAGGCGCAGGGAGATGACGCTGGGGAGATCGTCCCTGAAACGGGGATCCAGCTCGACGGTGATGTCGTACTCGTCCTTGCCGTCGTGCAGGGTGCTTGCCTTAGTGCCGCTCAGGGCCGTTCGCACGGTGTTGGCCACCACTGCCGTGCTGACGCCGATGCGGCGGGCGGCACCACGGTCCACCCGCAGGCGCATCTCGGGCCTGCCGACCCGGTAGTCATGAGAAAGGTCGGTGACTCCGTCAACGCTGCGCATGTCTTCCATGATGAGGCTGGCCAACGCACCCACCTGGTGGAAGTCATCCCCGGCCACCTGGACGGAGATGGCATCCCCCACGGGCGGACCCATGCGCTCCTTTTCCACGTTGATCTCCGCACCTGGAATGCTGGCCACCGCGGCTCTGATCTTGTCGATGGTCACGACAGTGCTCTCTACGCGGCTCTTGTCTCCCCTGGCCGCATCGTTGCGGGTCGGCAGGAAATCAACCGTGATCCTGGCCTGGTTTTCGGCGTTCTGACTACCCGAGAGGCCCCCACCCGAAACACCGGTTTCGGCCACGTACACGTCCACGTTTTCCAGCCTGGCCAGCACCGACTCCACCTTCCGCACCACCGCGTCGGTGGCGTCCAGGTCGGTGCCGTCGGCCATGCGGATCGTGATGGTTGCTCTCGATGGATCCACATTGGGAAAAAACTCGGTGCCGTGGTTCAGGAAGGCATAGGCCACGATGGTGGACAGCAGGGTCGCCAATCCCAGGCCGGCAGCCAGGTACCGATGTTCGATGGCCGCTCGAAGCAGGCGCCGGTAGGCCAGCATCACCCGGCTGTCGGTCTCCATCACGTCCTTGCGAGTAATACCGGAACGCTTCAGGAACCTGGAGGTGATCACGGGCAGCACCCCCAGAGCCACCACGAGTGAACTCAGCAGTACGATGATCACGGTCTTTGGCAGGTAGCCCATGAACTCGCCCATGATCCCGGTCCAGAACACCAGCGGCAGGAAGGCCACCACCGTGGTTGCCGTGGAAGCGGCCACCGCCATGGCCACTTCGCCGGTTCCATCGATGCTGGCCTGCCACGGCCCCTTGCCGGTCTCGGCGTGGCGATAGATGTTTTCCACGATGACGATGCCGTTGTCCACCAACATGCCAAGGGCCAGAATCAGGCTGAACAGGACGATCATGTTCAGCGTGAACCCCAGCGCTTCGATGACGGCGAAGCTCATGAGCATGCTCAGGGGAATGGCCAGACCGATGAACAGGCTGTTGCGGATACCCATGAAAAAGAAGATCACGACAACCACCAGGAGAAGTGCCGTGATGATGTTGTTTTCCAACTCGGTGACCATGTCGCGAATCATGTCGGAACGGTCCGACAGGATCCGATAGCTCACGCCATCCGCCCATCCCTGGCTCTGTTCCTTCACCAGGCGCTTCACCTCGTCGCCGATGTCGATGATGTTGGCGCCGGCCCTCTTGGTGATGGCCAGAGATACGGCCGGCTGCCCATTCATACGAGCGTAGCTGGTGGCATCCTCGAAGCCGTCCACCACCCTGCCCAGGTCGCGCACGAACACGGGCTTGCCCCCGACTCGCTTCACCGCCACCTGCTCCACCTGCCGGGCTTCGGAAAACTCCCCGGGGACCCGCACCAGGAAGCTCCCGTCGCCGGTGACAACGGCGCCGCCGGGTATGTTGACGTTTTCGTTCCCCACGGCGCCGATGATGTCGTTGAGGCTCAGGCCGTACACGGCCAGCCTCCTGGGGTCCACCTGCACCCGTATCTCGCGGGTGAGTCCGCCGCTGACA
The DNA here is from genome assembly GCA_024276675.1 of Myxococcota bacterium. GTDB lineage: Bacteria > Myxococcota_A > UBA796 > UBA796 > JAFGLY01 > JAJRWT01. Next base: position 31,456 of record JAJRWT010000037.1, read on the forward strand.
CGGGTGTCCAGGACGCCGGAAATGCGGAGGATGTCGTCTTCCAGGGACTCGGCATAGCCCTGGAGCTGCTCCTGGTCCGCGTGGCCGGCGATGGTGACGATCATGATGGGCCAGTCGCTCATGGAGATCTCGCGAATGGAGGAATCCTCCGTGTCTTCCGGCAAGCTGGAGCCAGCCCGGTTCACGCGATCCCGCACCCGTTGCAGGGCGTCCTCGATGACGACCTCGGGTTCGAACTCCAGGACGATGAGCGACAGACCCTCCGCGGAGGTGGATGTCATCTTGGCCAGGTCCTTTATGCCCGCCAGCTCGTTTTCGATGGGGATGGTCACCAGGGATTCGATGTCCTCTGGGCTGACCCCCATGTAGGGAGTGGTCACCATGACGTAGGGGATCTTTATGTCCGGGGAGGACTCGCGGGGGAGGCTCAGATAGCTCACCACCCCGAACACGAAGATGCTCAACACCACCAGCGCCACGGCCGGGGCATGCCCAACCAGTTGCTTGATCATGGCTATCCCCCGGCGCCGGCGAAGTTGGCACGCCCGTTCACGCAGCAGGTGCCCAGGCGGGAAACCAGGAGGGCATCACCCTGGGACAGATCCCGATGACCCGTCATGATGACGTTTTCCCCCAGTTGGAGCCCGGAGGAGATCAGCACCTGGTCATGGACGATCTCGCCCGTCTCCACGGGACGCCAGACCGCCCGCCCTCCTTCGTCCACGAACACTCCAACTCCATCCAGACGGGTCACCAACCAGTCCAGGGGAATCACCACCTGTCCCTCGGCCACCTCCCTGAAGAGCGTGACGCTGGCGATCATGCCCGGCAACAGCGTGCGGTCCTCGTTGGGCACCTCCACATCCACCAGGAAGCTCCGGGTGTCAAGGTCGGCGGCGGGATCGATGTGCAGCACCCTGCCCTGCAGCGCCGTCGCCCCGGCGTCGGTGGTCACCAGGACGGTGGCACCCTTCTGGATGACCAGGATGTCACGATCCGACAGGCTGACGGTAACATGCACGGGATCGAGCTTTACCAGCCGTATCGCTGGCGCGCCCGGTGCCAGGACCTCGCCCCGTTCAAGGTCCACCCGGCTGACGACCCCGGCAAAAGGAGCCGTAATTATGGAGCGAGCCACCTGTATCTCGGCCAGGTCCAGGGAGGCCTTGGCCACGCGGGCCTGCGTGCTGGCTGCCAAAAGCTGCGCTTCACTGGCCAGGTCGCCCAGCTTCCGCACACGCTCCAACTCTGCCTCGGCCAGTTGGTAGCTGGCCAGGGCCTGCTCGCGCCTGGCCACGGCCGTGGATGTGTCCACCCTGGCCAGGGCCTGCCCACTCCGCACCGTCTGCCCCGTCTCCACCAGCACCGCTTCCACGAAGCCGCCCGTGGAGCTGGCCAGCAGGGCATCGGCCGAACCCGTGACTTCTCCGGGAAGCTGAAGCTCCAGACCCGCTGCCGAGGGGCGGATGGTGGCCTCCTCGACCCTTGTCAGCCGCGGGCCTGCCTGGGACTGCTCAAGCCCAGCCACGGAAACGGAGCCCTGCTGATCCGCCGGAACGGCAGCGCAACCCCACAGCAGGGGCGCCAACGAGAAAACGCAAAGACAAGCATGGTTCACCTGGATTCCCCTTTCGACGATGATCCCGCACCGTTGAAGAAGATGTCGAGAAGACGTCCTGGCAGATCGTCCGGCCTGTGGTCCTCCAGCAGCGCGATCATCACGCGAATGTTGGTCATGCCGATGAAAGCGAGAACCAGGTCGTCCAGGTCCAGGTCCGCCCGGATCTCGCCCCTGCCCACCCCCTCCCGAAAGAGGCTCTTCAGCACCTCTCCGTTCTGCCGGTGGAGCGACAGCATGTCTATTTTCGGCTGCTGCCTGCTCGTGGGATGCTGGGCGGTCATCAACAGGCGGAGCACGTGGGGATTGTCCAGGACGCTACGCAGAAAAGCCTCGATGAAGCAGGAGAGCTGCTGGCGGAGCGTGGTGCCGCAGGCACAGGCGTCCTGGACGATCTTCCCGAAGGCGGCCATGTGGGTCCGGATGGTCTCGCGAAAGAGCACCTCTTTGCTGCCGAAATAGTAGTAGAGAGCCGGTTTCGTGCAGCCCACGGCCTCCACCACCTGCCGTACCGAGGTTGAGCCATAGCCCTGGATGGCAAAGAGACGCGTGGCCTCGCCCAGGATCCGACTTTTCAAGTCCGGCGAGTCCTGCGGGCCGAGGGTGTCGGGAGATGATGGCTCTGTTCCCATTGTCTTCACCTGCTTGTTTTCTCTTCGTGGTTTTCAGGTCGGAGCGTACCTACCTACCGTTAGGTATATGCCATGCGGGTATTTACCTAACGGTAGGTAATCTCCCTCCACGAGAACTGTCAAGCGAAAAGGAACGCTGGAATCACCGGGACAGGCATAGCAGAGTCGGAAGAAGCCAGGCCACGGTCCTCCGCCTGCAAGACACTCAATGCCTGAAGCTGCTTTACATGGTATTTACAAGAAGTATCTACCTGAGGTACGCTTATGTGCTCCCTGCGAAAGAGCCTACGACCGGACGAGGTCTCCATGCTACGCAAACTCCTTCTTCCAATGGCTTTCGTCGCAATTCTCGGCGGCGCCTGTGCCGATGACGACGACTCCAAGGACACCGGCACCCAGAATCCCTCGCTCATCGACGATGACGGCGACAACTTCAGCCTGGCGGAAGACTGCGACGACTCCAATTCCAGCGTCTATCCCGGCGCCATCGAGATCTGCGACGGCCTGGACAACGACTGCGACGACTCCGTGGACGAAGGCGTGACTTCCACGTTCTACGTGGACATGGACCAGGACGGCTTCGGCAGCGCCGAGAGCACGGTGGAAGCATGTGAGAAACCCGAAGGTTATGTCCCCAACTCCAGTGACTGCGACGACGCCAACCCCGACCGCTTTCCCGGCAACACCGAGATCTGCGACAGCCTGGACAACGACTGCGACGACTCCGTGGACGAAGGCCTCTCGGTGGACTGGTGGGCCGACACCGACGCCGACGGCTACGGCGATCCTCTGTCCTGGGTTTCGGATTGTGCCCAGCCCGTTGGCTACGTCTCCAACTCGGGTGACTGCGACGACTCCACCGACGCCGCCTTCCCCGGCGCGGAAGAGATCTGCGACGAGATCGACAACGACTGCGACGGCGTGGTCGACGACGGCGTCACCTCCACCTTCTACCTGGATGCCGATTCCGACGGCTGGGGCATCGAGACCGAATCCACCGAAGCCTGTTGGGCACCTGCCAACTACGCGGCCCAACCGGGCGACTGCGACGACACCAATCCACAGGCCCATCCCGGCGCCGCCGAAACCTGCAACGGCATCGACGACGACTGCGATGGCGAAACCGACGAAGACTCCGCCGACGACGCCCTCACCTGGTACAGAGACGCTGATGCCGATGGCTACGGAAACCCCGATGCCGCCACCTCGTCCTGCCAACAGCCCACGGGCTACGTGGCCGACTCCTCCGACTGCGACGACTGGAACGACACGGTCAACCCAGCCGGCACCGAGACCTGCAACGGCCTGGACGACGACTGCGACGGGATGACCGACGGCGACGACGCCACCGACGCCACCTACTGGTACAGGGACGCCGACTCGGACGGCTACGGCGATGCGGACAGGGCCGAGTTGGATTGTGAACAGCCCTCCGGCTACGTCAGCAACGACAGCGACTGCGACGACTCGGACTCCGCCGTGAGCCCCTCCGGCACCGAGATCTGCGATGGAACCGACAACGACTGCGACGGCGAAACCGACGAAGACGACTCCCTGGACATCGCCACCTGGTTCCAGGATCGCGACGGCGATGGTTTCGGCAACGAGGCCATCTCCACGCTCTCCTGCGACCAACCAGAGGGCTACGTCAGCGACCACAGCGACTGCAACGACCTTCGTGCCACCACCTACCCCGGAGCCGCCGAGTACTGCGACGGCGAAGACAACGACTGCGATGGCGAAACCGACGAAGACTCCGCCGACGACGCCCTCACCTGGTTCCGTGACGCCGACGCCGACGGCTTTGGTTCCGGGGAATCCTCCACCACGGCCTGCGAGGCGCCCGAAGGCTACGTGGAAGACTCCACCGACTGCGATGATTCCGATCCCGCCGTTCATCCGGGAGCGGACGAGTACTGCAATGGCCTGGACGACGACTGCGACGGCGTGACCGATGGCGATGGCTCCGTGGACCCCTCCACCTGGTACCGGGACCGCGACGAGGACGGATTCGGTGATGCCGCGACGACGACCGAATCCTGCACGCAACCGGACGGCTACGTTGCCGACTCCTCCGACTGCGACGACCTGGAGCCCCTCAACTTCCCCGGCGCCGTGGAACACTGCGACGGAGTCGACAACGACTGCGACGGCGACATCGACGAGGACTCCGGCGACTCCTTCGTGTGGTACGAAGACGTGGATGGCGACGGCTACGGCAATCCAATCGTCGTGGACACCAGTTGCGAACAACCCCTGGGCTACGTCACCAACTCTTCCGATTGCGACGACACCGACGCCTGGGTCTACCCGGGCGCCAACGAGTACTGCAACGGCCACGACGACGACTGCGACGGCGAAACCGACGAAGACTCCGCCGACGACGCCCTGCCCTGGTACCGGGACGCCGACACCGACACCTACGGAGACCCGGCGGTCACCATGATGGCCTGCTACCAGCCCCGGGGATACGTGGCCGACGCCACCGACTGCGACGACACCGATGCCTTCGTCAACCCGGCATCCACCGAGATCTGCAACGGCTACGACGACGACTGCGACGGTGACACCGACGAAGACTCCGCCGGCGACGCTCGCACCTGGTACCGCGACGTGGACGGCGACGGCTACGGGGACGCCGACCATGCCCTGGAGCAGTGCTACGAGCCTTCCGGCTACGTGGCCGACGCCACCGACTGCGACGACCTGCAGGCCGACGTCCACCCCGGAGCCACCGAGTACTGCAACGGGCAGGACGACAACTGCAACGGCGATATCGACGAAAACAGCGCGGTGGACGCCCAGACCTGGTACGCGGATTCAGACCTGGACGGCTTCGGCAATCCCCTGGTGACCCAGAGAGCCTGCCAGCAGCCATCGGGCTTCGTGAGCGACGACAACGACTGCGACGACTCGGAACCCACCACCTACCCGGGAGCCGCCGAGTTGTGCGACGGCGCCGACAACGACTGCGACGGGAGCATCGACGAAGACTCCGCCGAAGACGCCGCCACCTGGTACAGGGACGCCGACGGCGATCACTTCGGCGACCCCGACGACTCGCTTCCAAGCTGTTTTCCCCTGGCCGGCTACGTGGCCGACAGCAGCGACTGCGACGACACCGACGCCTTCGTCAACCCTGACTCGGAAGAACTCTGCGATGGCGTCGACAACGACTGCGACGGCGAAACCGACGAAGACTCCGCCACAGACGCCAGCACCTGGTTCCGGGATCTGGACGGCGACGGCTTCGGAGACGCCGACCACAGCACCGTGGCCTGCTACACTCCAGACGACTACGTGGAAAACCCCGCCGACTGCGACGACCTGGAGAGCAGCACCTATCCTGGCGCCACCGAGTACTGCGACGGCGTGGACAACAACTGCAACGACGTGGTGGATGAAGGCGCGGTGGACACCTCCACCTGGTTCCAGGACTCGGACGGCGACGGTTATGGCAATGTCGCCATCCACACCGACTCCTGTGAGCCACCCTCGGGCTTCGTGGGCGACAACACCGACTGCGACGACCTGGAGAGCAGCACCTACCCGGGCGCCCCCGAGTACTGTGACGGCGTGGACAACGACTGCGACGGCATCACCGACGAGGACTCCGCCGAAGACGCCACCTGGTGGTACGCCGATTCGGATCACGACGGATACGGGGATCCCACGGTCGGCACCGTCTCATGCACCGCGCCTCCGGGCTACCTGGAAGACTCCTCCGATTGCGACGACGCCCTGGCCGAGGTCAATCCCGCCGCCGCTGAATACTGCAACGGCATGGACGACGACTGCGACGGCGAAACCGACGAAGACTCCGCCGAGGACGCCCGCACCTGGAACATGGATCGCGACGCCGATGGCTTCGGAGACCCGGACATCACGACCGTTGCCTGCTACCAACCCGACGGCTATGTCTCCAACGCCGATGACTGCGATGACCTCGACCCGGACAGCTTCCCCGGCGGTGTCGAGGTCTGCGACGGCGCCGACAACGACTGCGACGGCGAAACCGACGAAGCCGGAGCCCTGGGCGAGACCACCTGGTACGGCGACTCCGACGGTGACGGCTACGGCGGCACCGATTTCACGGTATCGGCCTGCGAGACCCCTGAAGGCTACGTGGCCGACAATACCGACTGCAACGACCTGGCCGCCGACATCAACCCCGGCGCCACGGAAACCTGCAATGGCATCGACGACGACTGCGACGGCGAAACCGACGAAGCCGGCGCCGATGGAGCACCCACCTGGTACGCCGACGCCGACGCCGACGGTTTCGGGGATCCGGACAACACCATAGATGCCTGCAGCCGCCCTGCCGGCTACCTGGCGGACGCCAGCGACTGTGACGACAGCGACGCCACCATCTACCCCGGCGCACTGGAGACCTGCAACGGCCACGACGACGACTGCGACGGCGAAACCGACGAAGACGACGCCGCCGGCGCTCCCACCTGGTTCCTGGACTCCGACAACGACGGCTACGGCGACGACGACGCCTCCACCAGGGCATGCCAGCAACCCGAGGGCTACGTGGCGGAGCTGGGCGACTGCGACGATGCCGACTCCACCATCAACCCGGGAGCCGCCGAGCTTTGCGACGAAATCGACAATGACTGCGACGACCTGGTGGATGAACTCCCGGACCTGGTCTACTCGTTGTACTACCAGGACTCGGACGGCGACGGCTACGGTGATCCCGGCGTCAGTGTGAACGACTGCAACTTCCCCGACGGCTACACGGACAATCCCCTGGACTGCGACGACTCCGACCCAGCCATCAACCCCGACGCCACTGAAGTCTGTGACGGAACCGACAACAACTGCGACGGCACCACCGACGAATTCGGTGCCGAGGGCTCCACCACCTGGTATGCAGACAGCGATCACGACGGCTACGGCGATGCCTCCAGCACGCTGGAAGCCTGCTCCGAACCTCCCTCCTACACCAGCGACAAGACCGACTGCGACGACACCGACTCCTTCATCCATCCCGGCGCCGACGAGCACTGCGATGGCGTGGACAACGACTGTGACGGCAGCATCGACGAAGACGCGGTGGACATGTCCACCTGGTACATGGATCGCGACGAAGACAGCTTCGGCGACTCCACCACCACCACCACGGCCTGTGAGCAACCCGATGGCTACGTGGATGACCCCAGTGACTGCGACGACCTGGACGCGGAAGTCCACGTGGGGGCCACCGAGTACTGCAACGGCTACGATGACGACTGCGACGGTGCAGTGGACGAACCCGGAGCCCTGGGCGCAACCACCTGGTACGCCGACGGCGACGGTGACGGCTTCGGGAACATCATCGCCACCATCGAAAGCTGCGACCAGCCCGACGGCTACATCACCGACTCCACCGACTGCAACGACCTGGAGGCCGCCATCAACCCGGACGCCGACGAGTACTGCGACGGCGTGGACAACGACTGCGACGGCGTAATCGACGAAGACAGCGCCCTGGACGTCTCCACCTGGTACCGGGATCTGGACCACGACGGCTACGGCGATGCCGACTCCACCACCGATGCCTGTACCGCCCCCGTGGGCTTCGTCACCGACTCCACCGACTGCGACGACACCCTCTTCGATGTCAACCCCGCCGCCTCGGAACTCTGCAACGGGATGGACGACGACTGCGACGGCGAAATCGACGAAAGCAGCGCCCTGGACGCCATCACCTGGTACATGGATCGCGACGGGGACGGTTTCGGCGACCCCGACATCGACCTGGTTGCCTGCGATCAACCCAGCATGTACGTGGTCAACGGCAGCGACTGCGACGACCTGGAACCGGAGGTCTATCCGGGAGCCCCCGAGTACTGCAACGGCATCGACGACAACTGCGACGGCGAAACCGACGAATCTCCGGCAGTGGACATGTCCTCCTGGTATCGGGACCTGGACGGAGACGGCTACGGCGACAGCGGATTCGAACTTCTGTCCTGCGATCAGCCCAGCGGCTTCATCGCCGACGGCAGCGACTGCGACGACCTGCACGCCGCCAACCATCCGGGCGCCGACGAATACTGTGACGGGGCCGACAACGACTGCGACGGCGACATCGACGAAAGCGACGCCCTGGACGTGCGGACCTGGTACCAGGACGCCGACGCCGACGACTTCGGCAACGCCGAGGTGGAAACCCAGGCCTGCGACAAGCCCGACGGCTATGTCCGCGACAGCAGCGACTGCGACGACGCCAGCGCGGATGTCAACCCCGCCGCCGAAGAGATCTGCGAAGACGGAATCGACAACGACTGCGACGGCAGGGACGCATCCTGTACCAACACCCCGCCGGAAGTCCTGAGCGTGGAACTCCTGCCCTCCAGGGTCTACACCAACGACACCATCCACGCCACGGTGACCACCTACGACGTTGACGGCGACCCGGTAACCGTCAGCTACCAGTGGTACGTGGACGGTACCCTGGTGGACGAGACGAGCAGCAACCTGGACGGAAGCAGCTACTTCGACCGGGATCAAGTGGTCTACCTCACCGTCACGCCCAACGACGGCACCGACGACGGAGACCCCCTCACATCCACCAGCCTCACCGTGCTCGACTCGGTTCCGACCCAGCCGCTCCTGTCCATTTCGCCCGAGGCGCCCGTGGCCGGAGTCGACGACCTCCTTTGCCGGGTAGACACCGAATCCACCGACGAAGACGGCGACACGGTGGGCTACAGCGTCTCCTGGCAGGTGAACGGGCACATCTTCCCCGGTACCACCTCCACAACCTCGCTCGAAGGCGACACCATCGCAGCCTCGGACACCAGCATCGGCGACACCTGGGCCTGCACCGTCACGCCCGACGACGGCACGGATTCCGGCACGCCGGGACGAGCCTCGGTGGTGGTGGGAGACGACTGCCTCGTGGCCTACTACCCCTTCGACGAGGGCAGCGGCTCCACGGCCTACGACAGCTCCGGCAACGGCCTGGACGGCTCCGTGGTGGGTGCCGGCTGGGCCTCGGTGGGTGCTGGCTACGCCATGGAGTTCTACGGCGAAGACGACTACGTGGACCTGGGCAACGACAGCTCCTTCGATATCCAGGACGAGATCACCATCGAGGCCTGGATCTACGTGGAAGGCTCCACCGGCGATCACCAGGTCATCGCCGCCAAGTGGTACCTGGACGACAGCCCCGACAGGGCCTATGTCCTGGAACTCCAGCCCGACGGCCAGACCCTGCAGATGCCACTGGAAGGCATCGCCGGCGACGGCTACAGCCCGGCGGCATCATCGGAGCCCATCACGCTGGGTGAATGGGTCCACGTTGCCGGCACCTACGACGGTTCCACCATACGGCTCTACCAGGACGGCGTTGAAACCGGCTCCTACGCCAGCCCCGGCACCATCCCGCTCAGCAGCGCCTCCGTCTTCATCGGAGCACACGACGCCCCTTCGGATCGCAACCCTTTCAACGGCATGATCGACGATCTGTTGATCTACTGCCGGGCCCTGGGGCCCGACGAGATCCTGGACCACTACGAGGGCCTGTAGTCACATGCACTGGCCGTCGTGCCCATGAGCCGTCGTTGCAAGTGAGCCCCCCAATCCATCAGGGGCAGCTCATGTCGGGGATCTCGCCCAGGTGGTCCTGGAGGTGCCGGGTGTAGGCGTCGTCGTCGGTGATGGAGAGCACGTCCATGGTTCCGGCCAGCTCACCCACCAGGTAGATGTGATCGTCGGGGATGCCCGCGTCCTGGAAGGCCAGGATATCGGTTTCGGCGTTACCGTAGGCCCAGGACGCTTCCCAGCCATCGGCGGCCAGATCTGTGATTACTCCCGACTTGTACTCCACCGCGGAGTCGCCGTAGGCCCCGATGCCTTCGGCCAGATAGACCGCGCCGTCCACCAGGGGGAACTCGTGCTGCTCCAGCCAGTCCTGGGTGGCTTCCATGGCGCTGCGACCGTCGGACAGGGAGAGATCCTGCCCCCGGGCAGTCACGTAGTAAATGGTATAGCCCCGGTCCCCGTAGGCCTGCATGAGAGTGTTGGCGTCGGGTCGCATGGAGGGATCGTAGGTGGGATCGGCGAACTGGGCCAACCACTCTTCGTCGGCGGTGGTCAAGGTTTCGTCGATGTCGGTGAAGACAGCATACCTGGCCACGCAGTCCCCTCCGGAATCCTTCGGGGAAGCATCCCCACAGGCCGAGTTGGAGAGTGCCAGGAAAACGCATGGCGAAAGAGTGAAGGCAGAGCCCTGCCAGGACATGATCAATCCCCTTGTCTGTGTAGGGTCACTGGGTCACTGGAATGCGTAGAAGTCCGAGAACATCACGACGTTGCCGAACCAGTTGCCCACATCCGCCTGGATTTCCCAGACCACCTCGCCTTCGGGGGAAACCTCTTGCATGACGCCGGCGGAGCCGAAGTTGACCAACACGTTTCCGTCGCCAAGCTTGATCACCTGGCCCTGGGTAATGGCCTCCAGTCCTTCGTCTTCGCCGTGGGACCATATCTTGGAGAGGGTCTTGGTTTCTTCGTCGATGGAGTATTCGGCGCCGATGATGTGCAGCCCCCCCAACCTGGTGGTGACCAGGAGAGTGTTGTCGATGGTAATCTGGGCGTCGTGCTGGAAGTCCATGGGCTCCGTGCCGCGATCGAAGGTGTACTCCTGGTCTTCTCCGAAGGCACGGGTCACCTCGCCTGTTGCACGACTGATCTCCAGCACGGTGTCTATGTTGGCCAGCGACAAGGCAAGGACATCGCGCTGGTCGTAGTACTTGAGGGAATTACCGTGGGTCCAGTCATGGTAGTCTTCGTAGAACTCCACGTCCCAGTCGTCGTGTACGTAGGGCTCGGCCCAGTTCCAGGTGCTGAACAGGGGAAACGGCTCCTCATCCGCGCCCCCCCACAGGATTATGCAGTCGCCCACCACCCATTGCTTCTCGTCGGCGTCTTCGTTGTACCACTCCCGCGTGTCGGAAACGATGAACGCCAGCACTCCATCGGGCAGTTGGGCAAAGGCGTGATGAGCGCCGTTGGTCTGGTCCTGCCACAGCAGCTCACCGTTGATGGAACGTCGCGTGATGAGGCCATAGCCGATGGAGTCGTCGCTGGAAAAGCCGTTGTAGATGATGCCATGCCCATCCAGCGAGAGCTGCAGGTCCATGGTCCAGAACTCCGAATCGGCCTCGGCGTACCAGACCCACTCGCCCTCGCGGTTGATGGCAAAGAGAGCATTGGTTTCACCGAGGATGGAGCCCATGATGAACTGCTCGGTGTCCACGGCGCTCTGGTCAAAGAGGGTGACCTGCGGATCCGGCAGGTTGGATGGCCGGTTGGGCAGCGTGATCTCGGCGGAGGCCTGCAGCAGGTCATCGCCGGTGTCGGCATAGGCAACCAGGCTCACATCCGCCAGCGCCGTCAGCCCGTACAGAGTGAACCCGTGCTCCGTGGATTCCACCAGGGTGGTGGGAGTGGTCATTCCCAGGTCCGGCGTCGTACCGTACTCCACCCAGGAGATGGCCGGCTCCTGGGTGGTCCAGCTCACATCCACCAGGGTCACCATGTTTTCGTCCACCGTGACTTCCAGGTCGAAGTCGCCCGGGACCACCGCGTCTCCGGTGCAGGCACCCATCAGCAACAGCAGTGGGAAAAGACGAGAGCTGGGTTGATATGCGGGCAACGGGGTCTCTCTCCGGTGTTCTTCGGCAGTTCGCAAGCGACGCCTGGGCCCTCGCGCTCCTGGCGGTGGAAAACAGACTATCTCCACTTTCCAGGCACCACAACAAGACTCTTCACGAATACCCGCAAAGGACATTTCCACGGCCCTATTGGCGGAGTTGAGCGGGGATTGCCCCTCTCCCGCGAGAGCCATGGCCGGGTTCCGGGCCGAAAAAGGGTTCCGCCTGGCAGGAAGGGCTGGATTCGCCTCGCATGTCTCCACTGGCGAAGAGCACGCTGGACACCGGTTCTACCCGAGTGCATGGGCGCTCCTGCCCTGGCTCCGGTTCCAGCCTGTAGACCACCAGCCCACCCACCTGGTGGACCGGCACGAACGGGGGAGGCATGCTGCCCGGGGGGCCTACCCACATGGTGCGCCAATCGGTGCCCGACCACAGCCGAGGCATGGGCTGTCCCGGCAGTACGAGGCGCGGATTGTTCCTGGGCCACAGCAGATGCAGGTTGATCTCGTTGAACACACCCCCCAGGAACCACCGGCCAGGCTGGGCACGCATCCACTCCGCCAGGGCCATGCGCTGATGGGCGTGCCCCGCCTCGGTGGAGATGGCCGCCAGCGACGATGGCAGGCGCATCGCCAGGCTGCCCAGTCCAAGCCCCGTACAGAGCAGGACGGGCCAGCGCCGGCTCTTGCCCAGGCGCTGCAATCCTGCCGCGATACCCACGTATGCCAGGGGCAGCAGCAGCGCAGCATGACGGCGATGGGACCAGATGATCAACAGGACCAGGATCGGAGAGCAGAGCGCCGCATGGAGGCCCAGCAGGCGAACACGGGAGGCCCCACGCCATCGCACGGATCCCTGGGCGCTCCTCGTCCACCACCAGAGCCCAGCAAATCCCAGGAGCAGCAATGCCAGCGTGTCGCCGGATCGCTGCCCCAGGGTCCGGATAAAGATCCACCAGATGTCCAGCCTGTCGCCTCGCATCAAGGCATCGCGGAAGCTGCCACCCGCCTCTCCGGTCAACTCGTTCATGAACGAGGTACCCACACCGGGTTTCAAAAGCAGGGGGCTCTCGGCCAGGGGGGTGTAGACACGGGAGGGAAGCTGCCGGGCCACGCCGGTCCAAACCAGGACAAGCAACAAAATGGCGGTGGCCGGAGGCAGGAGCCAGGCGACCCTGGAGTACTTGAAGCTCAGGATCAGCAGAAGTGTCGCGACGAGAATCACCATCCCGTGTTCGCGCACCAGGGCCATGGCCAGGAGGCCGCACAGAAACAACAGGGTACGACCCGCCAGCGGCTGCCGAGCCCAACGCAGACCCGCCAGCGCGGACAGCAGCAAGAACAGCAGGGCCGTGGAGTCGGGCTGAAGCTGGAAGCTGAACGCCAGGAGGTCCGGACTCGCCAACGAGGCCAGACCCACCAACAGGGCAGCCCACCATTCCAAGCCCAGCACCCGTGCGACTCCCGCCGACAGAACAGGGACGGCGGCCCCCGCCAACGTGGAGATCCAGCCCCCGACGAGCCAGGGCAGGCGACCGCTGACGGCGCTCGCCGCGGCAACCATCAGCGGGTAACCAGGCAGAACCGATGGCAACTGGCCACGCAGCAACTGGGATGCCGAAAGGCCCCAGAGCGCAGGATCCGATCCCAACGGGGCATCCAGGCCAAGCCATGCCCGCAGCAGCAACAGCGCGAGCGCCAGCAGAAACCAGGCCAGCACCCACCGAAATGCGTTCATGAAGGACTGACGAGCATCAGCAGCTTCCACAGCAGGTAGGCCACGGCGAAGCTGACGGCCGGGGTGCCGACCCAGCCGAAGGAGATCTTGACCATGGTACCCCAGCGAACGGTCTTCACGCCCTTGAGGAGCCCGATGCCCAGCACGGCGCCCACCACCGCCTGGCTGGTGGAAACGGGGACGCCCACCTCGGCGTAGATATGAACGGTGATGGCTTCGGACAGGACCACCACCAGGGCGGTGAAGGCGTCCAGCTTCACCAGGTCCCGACCGACGGTCATCATGACCTGGCGGCTGTAGGTGCAGATTCCCAGGGCGATGGCCACTGATCCCACGATGGTCCCCACCAGGGGCGTGATGGCCCCCGCTCCCACCACGGGGCCCACCACGTTGGCCACGTTGTTGGCCCCCAGCGCAAAGGCCCCGTAGGAACCCACCAGCACCAGCGCATGGCGCAGGAACTTGTCGTAGGCGAAGAGGCTCAGGTGAAGGTGGTTGATGGTCTTGCCAAGTACAAAGTACAAGACCATTGCTATGATGGCCGAACCGATGGGAGTGCCCACCCAGCAGGCTCCCACCTTGCCCAGGACCGCCAGATCCAGGTCACCCTGGACCACGCCAAGCATCACCAGCCCGCCCACGACCGCCTGGGAGGTGGATACCGGCAGCCTGAAAACAGTCATGACGGTTACCGTGAGGGCGGCAGCCAGGGACACGACGAAGGCGGTGTTCAGGGTGGTGGCGCTCACCTGGCTGTAGGTCTCTATTCCCGCCTGCCCCCGGAGCACGGCTCCCAGGATCACGAAGGTGGAGGCCAGCAAGGCCGCGACCCAGAACTTCACCATGCGCGAGGCCACGGCAGTGCCAAACACGTTGGCGGCGTCGTTGGAACCCAGAGACCAGCCCAGGAAGAGACTGGCGGAGATCTGCCACATTCGGTCGACCCCCGCTCAGATGTTGCGCTTGATGGCTATGATCCCCACACGATCAGCGAAGTTTTCGCCTCGGTCGGAAATCTTGCCCACCGTGAGAATGACCTCTTTCAGTTGGGCCTTGCGGGCCAGATCCATGTCGGTGCTATAGATCTCGCGTATGAGGGCGCGTTCCCGGTGGTCCGATTCGCTCTCCATGTTGTCGATCTCTTTGCACACGTAGACGGTCTGGGCCGGGTTGTGGAAGAGGCTGTCAAGGGCCTTGCGCACGAGTTGGTAGGTCTTGATGTTGGTGTCTACCAGGTCCTGGAGCCCGGGTTTCAGGAATTCCGGGATCTCCACGAACTCGTCGCACAGAATGAACAAGAGTGTCTCCAGCACGTTGGGGATGCGGTCCACGGCCTCCAGGATTCCCAGGATGTCACCCCTGGATTCAGGCAGGAGCTGCCGCCCGTAGAGGGTCATCTCTATCTCGCGCCGGAGATCATCGGCGTGGGATTCGCACTTGTGTACCGTGAAGACACCCTTCTCGAAGAGATCGGTGCGGCCGTTCTCCAGGTACTCCTTGAACACTTTTGCGAACTCGTTGACGGTTTCGTCCAGGCCGTCCTGGTAGAGATCCAGCATCTGCTGGACATTGCGCTTTCGCTTCCAGAAAACCATTCGATGTTCCCGAGTTGGTGGGTTCGCCTCCCGCCCCCGCGGCGCGAAAGCACACACAAGATAATATCCCATGGTGCTTCAGGGCAGCGAAATCCACAACGACAGCTCTACTACTCGGGTGGCCGGTACAGTTCCAGGTACTGTGAGAGCATACGCCGGCTATCGTAGACGGGTAGGCAGGCGGCGATGCTCCGCCGGAGCCGGCGGATCCACACTCTGGGCAGGCCATCTTCGTCCCTGTCGCGCCAGGCTGGAAGGACATGCTCCTCCAGCACCTGGTAGAGAGCCGTTGCATCGGCCAGGTCAGCGTCGGGGGCGGTATCTTCGCCCCGTATGGCCCAGCCGTGGCTGCCGTCCCAGGCTTCGTCCCACCATCCGTCCAGTATGGAGACGTTCAGCCCCCCCTGAATGGCGGCCTTCTGGCCGCTCGTGCCGCTGGCTTCGTGGGGTTTCCTGGGGGTGTTCAACCAGAGATCACAGCCCTGCACCAGGAGGCGGCCCAGGTTCATGTCGTAGCCGGGGATGAAGAATACGCGCCCCTTGAAGCGGGGATCCTCGGTCCACCGGAGGATCCTGGCCAGGATGTCCTGGCCCCGCCCGTCCGCGGGGTGTGCCTTGCCGGCCACCAGCAACTGGGCGGGGGCATCGCCCAGGAAGGCCGCCAGGCGATCCGCGTCGGCGAACAAGAGATCCGCTCTCTTGTAGGGGGCGAAACGACGAGCAAAACCCATGGTGAGAGCATGGGGGTCCAGGGATCCCACGCCCATGTGGGCCATGGCCGAGCAGAGAAGACGCCTGGACTCGTTGCGCGCCCGCCACAGCTCGGAGGCCGGCAGGTCGTGCAGCCTGCCCCGCCATTCCCCGGGTCTCGCCCAGGCATCTCTCCAGCCGGGGGCGTGACGATCCAGAAGTCGTGCCATGACGGGCGACATCCAGGTTGGCACGTGGACGCCGTTGGTGACGTGCACGATGGGACTCGGAGGCGGCGCCGGAGTGCCGCCGGAGAGCAGGCGCCTGTCCTCGTGACCATGGAGGTTTTTCCACATGTCCCTGCTCACCTGCCCGTGAATCCGGCTCACCCCGTTGGACACGCGGGACATGCGCAGGGCGATGATGGTCATGCAGGTGGGAGAGTGTATGTCTCCAGGCCAGACCCGCCCCAGGTCCATGAAGAAGCCCTCGGGAAGCCCGATGGCGGCCCTGAAACCCTCGAGCCCGCCTTGTACCTGGTCCCAATCGAAGCGGTCATGGCCCGCCTCCACAGGGGTGTGGGTGGTGAAGACGCTCCTTTGCCTGACTTTTTTCATGGCCTGCCCCGGATCCAGGCCCCCGGCCAGCTCTTCCCGCAGCAATTCCAGCGTAAGGAAGGCGGCATGGCCTTCGTTCATGTGGAAGGTGACCGGATCCAGGCCCAGCTTGCGAAGGAGCCTGGTGCCGCCCACTCCCAGGAGGACCTCCTGGGCCATGCGCAGCTTCCGCTGCCCGCCGTAGAGGCGGCTGGTGTAGCGCCTGTGCCGGGCACTGGCTCCTGGAACGTGGGTGTCCAAGAGGTATAGCTTCACCCTGCCAACCTTGACTTCCCAGGCCATGGCCTCGTAGCTGCCGGAACCTTCCGGCACATCCACCAACAAGCGTTCGCCCGAGGGAGTCAACAATGGCCGCATGGGGAGGAACGACGGGGGTACTCGCCGGTACTCCGCCACCTGCCGGCCATCCTCTATGACCTGGTCGAAATAGCCCTGGCTGTAGTACAGGCCCACCGCCACCAGGGGCAGCCCCATGTCGCTGGCGCTCTTGAGATGGTCCCCCGCCAGGATACCCAGTCCGCCGGAATAGATGGGCAGGCTCTCGTGCAGACCGAACTCCATGCAGAAGTATGCCACCGGTCGCTTGGCGGATGCCCAGGCAGGGGCGGAACCGGGAGTGGCCGTGGCCCTTCGCCAGCGTTCCACCACGATGGCCAGCCTGGACAGGTAGGCTTTGTCGGAAGAGAGTTGGTTCGCTCGATCCGGTGGTAGATGCAGGAGCATTGCCACCGGATTGCCATTAAACTCCTCCCATCCCCGGGGATGTGTCTCCCGGAACAGGTGCTGGGCCTCACGGTCCCAGGTCCACCACAGATCGTAGGCAAGGTCGGACAATGCCTGGACAGGTTGGGGCAGTTTCACGGTCATCCAAACAGCCTCGCGGGAGATGCTACGACAAAGCTGGCAACGGGTCGACAAGGCATTGGGTTGTCGAGTCAAGGGGAGCCTTTAATCATGGGGAGGCCTTGAGTCCAGCAGAGGCCACGCACCGAGGGCCTGGCTCGATCAGCTCTTCTCTTGAAAAACCGATAGAACCTGGGTCAACAGCCGGGAGATGCCGGAGATTGCGCTGGAAACCGGCGTTGATGGCTTCCCTGGAATGCCTGGGGATCGCCTGGTGTTGAAACCTGTGGCTCCACGGCCTGCCGCGCTGTGCGGCGGGCCTCTCCCGCAGAGGAGCCATGGAGGAGTAGAATCATGAGAGTATCACCAAGCATCTTGTCCTTGCTGGTCCTGCTGATCTCCGGAACCTTGCCGGCCGCATGTGGCAGCGAGAAAGACACCGGGAACACCCAGGACACCTCGACAGAAGCTGACACCGACACCGACACCGACAGCGACACGGATGCCGACACCGACGCCGACACGGATGCCGACGCCGACGCCGACACCGACGCCGACGCCGACACCGACACGGATGCCGACGTCACGGTATTCGGTGAGGTCACTCGGACCGACCCGGTGGAGAGCCTGGCCATGGATGGCAGCATCGCCACCGACTTCACGGGCGACCTGATGATCGGCGTGTTCGACAGCCCCGACTATGTCAGCGCGAAGTGGCTGTACGGTGAGATGTTCGGCACTGACATGACCGATCCCGACGCCGTCATTCCCTACGAAATAACCCTGGACGAGAGCCTGCCGGACGGAACCTACTTCTTGATGGTGGCTCTGGATGTGGACGAAGACGGCACCATCGGCAGCGGAGACCTGGTGGGAACGGACATGTATTCATTCGAACTTCCCGCACCGGGAGGCCTGGAGCAGGATCTGCTCATCAACGGAATGGTCCCCTGACCACGCTTTCTCGAAAAACACGCCCATCTATTCCACGAGTTTCGTAGAACAGGTCCAACACGAACACATGTCACCTGCCCCCGTTGCCAGGAAATCCCACCGGCGACGCCCGCCACCAGACTCTCCCGCAATCCCGGTCATTTACTACGTGAGAGACAGGTGTTTCCCAAACCCACCAGGAAAACGTGAACCCGGCCCATGCTGTCGTCCTTTCATTGTTGACATGGGGAAGCGGTACTACTATAGGCCGTCGTAATTCGCTGGCGGCCACAATAGGGGAGAGCCATGAAGAACATTCACATCCGCCCGGATCACGAAGGTCTCCGCTCATCCCTTTTCGACCTGGAGGCCGACATCATGGAAGTCGTCTGGTCGGAGGGCTGGCAGTCCTTCGCCGTCTCCCATGTCCACCAGCGGCTTCTGAGGGGCCGTGAAATCGCCTACACCACCGTGATGACCACCATCAGCCGCCTCTACGACAAGGGACTGCTGCAGCGGAGGCGTGACGGGAGGCGCTACCTCTACAGCCCCATCATGGGTAAGGGCGAGTACCTCCGATCCATGGCACGCGAGGTGCTTGGAAGCTTCTTCGATGCTGGCCTGGAAGGTGCGGAAGCCTTGCTGGTGGAGCGAGTCGCGGATGCCGACGAAGAAGAGCTGGACAGGCTCGAAGCGCTCATTCAAACCCGCCGGAAGGAGTTGAAGGGGTGAGTGGGTTCCTGACCTCGGTTCTTGGTGTCGGCCTCGTCATCGGTCTCGCCGTCCCCGTGGCCACCCTGGCCGCCAAGGCGATTCTGGTGTTCCGTTGGCGTCGCGACCCGGATCCGAGGCGCTATGGTTCACTGTCCACTTTCCTCCTGTTGATCGCACCCAGCCTCGGAGCGTTGGCATGGTTCATCTCCGCTGGCCTGCACCTCTCCGAACCCGTAGACACCGGGACTGTGTGCAGCCTCGGCCACGAAGGCACCATCGTCTGCGCCGAGGCGCTGCTCTTCGTGCTGCTGCTCTCCACCCTGGCGATGACCACCCTGTTGGGCGCAATATGGCTGCACGCCTCCGGAACAGCCAGGCAGCGGCCCCGCCTGCCGGCCGGTCACGCCCACGCTCGCCGCCTTGCACGTATCTGCTCCAGTCATCCACGTCTCCGGGAGCTGTCCAGGCGCATCACCGCCGTGTACGGCCAGGGCCCTCCCCTCTGTACCAAGGGGCTGTTCATGCCTGTGATCGAGGTGGCCGCCCGCTGCATGGAGCGACTCCCCGACGACGCCCTCACCGGGGCACTTCTTCACGAGGCAGAACACCACCACGCACGCGACCCTCTGCGATATCTCGTCGCCGGTGCGAGCCTCGTCATCAACCCATGCGGGTTCCTGCTGCGGCAGGAGTTCCGTCGCTGGCGCGCCGCCCGCGAAGCGGTCTGTGACGAGTGGGCCGTACGCCGCTCCGCCGACCCATTGGCACTGGCCGGTGCCCTGGTGGCGGTCGCCAGGCACGATTCAGCGCTCCGTGGCTCCGTGGTCGGGCTCTGTGGACCGGCGCTGGGGCTCCTTCGGCTTCGAATCCATTTTCTGCTGGACTACGCGTCCCGCCCCCCTGGGCCCCGCTCCTCCACAGCCACCTGGCTGGCCATCTTGGTGGGGATGGGGATCGTGCTCCTCCCCCACGTCGTTGGAGCATGGCCCCTCGAAGACGCACACGCAGCGCTCGTCCGGGTGTTGGCAGCATCCGGCTTGACCAAAATGTAGAAAAGGTGAGACGACAGATGATGACTCCACCTGAACCAAAATCGTACAAAATACCTACTATCAGCAATAGTAGATGGGGCGGACTGGTGCTTGGGCTCGTCGTCCTGGCCGGCTGCGGCAGCACGCACCGCGCAAACGCGCTCTCGTCCCTCCCCGACCCGGCGGTCCCGGCTTCACCGCCCGGACGCGTGGAGATATTCGTTCCTGAGTCAGCTCCCCCCGACCCGGACACCAGCGACGAACTCACGCTGGATCAACTCCTGGCCTACGCCGACATCAACGCGCCGGCCATCAAGGTAGCCCGTGCCCGTTCCCGCCGAGGGGAGGCGGAGATCAAGGCTGCATCACCCCTGTTTCAGGAAAACCCCCAGATTGGGGCCGGTGTGGGCAATCGGACCACCGCGTTGAACATGCTGTCCGAGATCGACGTGTCCGTGGAACAGGACATAGGAACCGCCGGTGAGCGCGCCTTGCGGATGAAGGCGGCAAAGCTCACCCGGGAAGTGGCACTTGCGGAGCTGGACGAGGCGCGATGGTCAATCCACGTGGCGCTCCACTCATCCTTTCTCGACGCGCTCATCGCCAGGGAACAGATAACCGCCGCCCAACACGTCGTTCAGTTTGCAGAAGAACTGGACAACATTGCGTCCCGGCGCATCGAGGCTGGTGAGGATTCGCCTCTCACGCGGCTGGTAGCTCAGGCCGAACTGGCCCAGGCTCGTGAACGCCTGGTAGACGCGAAACGTCAGGAAACTGCGGCGCGCATCCGGGTCGCCGAGATCGCCGGCTGGCCTCCTGATCGCCTCCCAACCCTGCGAGGCAGCCTTCCAGAAGTACGCCCCGCCCCCGATCTGGACATACTGGTTCGTCTCGCCGCCGAACATCATCCTTCCTTTCGGGTCCGGTCGCTGGCAGTGGCGGAGGCAGAGTCTCGCATGAGACTTGCTGGGCGCAAGGCCTGGCCTGCTCCCACCCTGGGCCTGGCCTACAGTCAGGAGGGCGGCGAAGTGCCGACTCCCAAAATATGGGCGGTCACCCTGGGAATCCCGTTTCCCCTGTGGAATCGGAACCAGGGCGAGCGAGCGGGAGCCGAAGTTGCCCTGGATGTAGCCAGGACAGAGCGCGATGCCTTGCACAGGAGCTGGTGGAGCCGTCTGGATCGCGTAGCGGTGGAGGTGAACGCCGCAGCCCAGAGCGTCGCCATCTACGGCACCGACATCGTCCCCACCGTGGAAACCAACCTGGCGCTCATCCGGCGCGCCTATGAGCTTGGCGAGATCGACATACAGGCCGTCTCCCAGACCCGCGAGCGTGTCCTGGAGTCGCAGCAACGCGCCATCGACGCACAGGCCGCATACGTCAGCGCCCTCGCCGAGATCGAAGGCCTGCTCGGTACCGAAGTGGAAGAAGCCCTCCAGGAGATCACACAATGAAAAAGCCACGTGCATTCAGCATTGTCACCATGGCGCTCTTCGCCAAGCTCGCGTTCGTCTGTGGTTGCAGCCAGCAGGAGGACTCCGAGGAATGGGAGCAGACCACGTCCATCTACGACGCCTTCCAGTTGTCCGCCGAAGCCATCTCAAGAAACGGAATCACGCTTGCCCAGGTCACGAGCCACGAGATGAACGAGTTCGTCGAGGCACCCGCAGAGGTCCAACTCAACCCCGACCGAGTCGCTGACGTGGTACCGCTGGTCGCTGGTCAGGTTCTCAGCGTCCACCTGAAAGTGGGTGACCAGGTGAAGGCCGGGCAGACCCTGTTCACCCTGCGCAGTGTCGAGATCGGCCAGGCGAGAGCCGAGTACAGGCAGGCAGAGGCCATGTTGGAGGTTGCCCAGGCGAACTTCCAACGGCAGAAGAGTCTTCGCGACGAGGGTATCTCGTCGGAGCGCAGTTTCCTGGAAGCGCAGTTCCAGAAAGCCGAAGCAGAGGCAGAACTGGACGCCGCCCAGGCCAGGCTCCTGGTCTTCGGGCAAAGCGGCGGAAACGGCCCCGACCTGCCCGTGAGAACGCCGATTTCCGGGACGATCATCGAGCGCCACGTGACCACCGGAGAAAACGTGGGGCCCGACGACGATCTCTTCGTGATAGCCGACACCTCATCCGTCTGGATCCTGGCCCATGTGTACGAACAGGACATGGGCAAGGTCAGTAGGGGCAGCACAGCGCACCTCACGCTGCAAGCACAGCCAGGGCGTTCGTGGGAAGGGCAGATCAGCTATGTCGCGCCCGTCGTGGATGAGAGCACTCGGACCCTGGAGGTCCGCATGGAGCTGGCCAACGAAAATGGCTCCCTGAGGCCCGGACTATTTGGACGCCTGCAGATCGCGGCCACTGACAGTCGGCAGGCGCTGGCGATTCCCTGGGAGGCGGTGCAGACCTTGCAGGGATCGGATGTGGTCTTCACGCCGACGGACACTCCCCACAGTTTCCGTGCCGTGCAGGTTTCACTTGGCTGGCGCGAGGCTGGGCTGGTGGAGATTCGCGATGGACTGGCAGAGGGAGATCAAGTCGTCGTGAACGGGTCGTTCCTGCTCAAGTCACAGCTCCTCGCCAGCGAGTTCGGGGAAGAGGAGTAGCCATGATCGAAAGCATCGTCGCAGCCGCGCTGCGCCAACGCTTCCTCGTGGGCGTTTTCAGCATGGCCCTGGTACTCTACGGTGGCTACGTCACCATGCATCTGCCGGTGGCCGCCTTCCCCGACGTGACCAACATCCAGGTGCAGGTCAACACCGAGGCCTCGGGTCTGAGCGCCACGGACGTGGAGCAGCTCATCTCCTTTCCCGTCGAAACCTCCATGATGGGTCTTCCCGGCGTCGCCGAGGTGCGTTCGCTCTCAAAGTTCGGGCTCTCGGTGGTGACGGTGGTCTTTGAAGACGACGTGGACATCTACTTTGCCAGGCAGCTCGTATTCGCCCGCCTGGCCCAGGCCCGCGAGCGGATTCCCGAAGGCCTTGGGAGTCCACAGATGGGGCCCATCACCACCGGTCTGGGCCAGATCTACCAGTACACAATCGAGGGCGAAGGCCGCTCGGCGATGGAGCTGCGTACGATGAACGACTGGATCGTCAAGTACCAGCTTCGCGGCGTCCCCGGCGTTGCCGACGTGCTGTCCTTCGGTGGAGAGGTACGCCAGTACCAGGTGCAGTTGGACCCGGATCGCCTGCTGCGCTACGACCTGACCATCGACGAGGTGGCCGAAGCCGTCTCGCGCAACAACCGTAACGCGGGTGGACAGTACCTGGTGGGCGCGTCGGAGCAGCTCGTCGTGCGCGGTGTCGGCCTGATCCGCGGTCGGCGCGAGGGCCTCACCGACATAGAGAACATCGTCATACGCAGTGAAGATGGAATCCCCGTCTACGTAAAAGACGTGGCGGTGGTGGAATACGGCGCAGAGGTACGGCAGGGCGCCGTGTCCCTGAACGGGCAAGGCGAAGTGGTCTGCGGCATCGTGCTGCAGCTCCAGGGTGCGAACACGCGAGAGGTCATACAGCGTGTGCGAGAACGCATTGAAAGCATCCAGGCTTCCTTGCCCGAGGACGTCCGGATCGTCCCTTTCTACGACCAGGGCGAATTGACCGACAAGGCTGTCGAGACAGTAACCAGGGCCCTCTTTGAAAGCGCCGTGCTCATAATCGGCATGCTCTTCCTGTTCCTTGGCAATATCCGTGCGGCGCTGGTTGTGGTGTCTTCCATCCCGCTCTCGCTCCTCGTGGCCTTCATCATGATGGACCGCGCGGGGCTCGACGCGAACCTGATGTCGCTGGGTGGTCTCACCATCGGGATCGGGATGATGGTGGACGGCTCCATAGTCATGGTCGAGAACATCTTCCGGCTCCTGGCAGAGCGGCCTGGCGACAACCGTCTCGTGCTGGTGAGGCGCGCGGCGCGCGAAGTGGCACGCCCGGTCTTCTTTGCGGTTTTGATCATAGTGGCCGTATTCCTCCCCCTGTTCACGTTGGAAGGCGTAGAGGGCAAGCTGTTCGGACCGCTTGCGTTCACCATCAGCTTCGCCATGGCGGGTTCCCTGGTCACTGCGCTCGTGGTCGTTCCCGTGCTCACGACGATCCTGCTCAAGGGTAGGCTCAACGAGAAGGAACCTGCCTTCATCCGCTTAATCAAGAGCCGATACCAGCCCATCCTGGCCTGGGCTCTCTCGCACCGACGGACAACACTGCTGGGCGCGCTGGGACTTCTGGCAGCAGCCCTGGCGACGAGTCCCTTCCTTGGAACCGAGTTCGTTCCAGAACTGGAGGAGGGCACGATGACCGTTCGCGTCACCATGCTGCCCAGCGTGTCCTTGCCCCAGGCCCTCGAGATTGGCAAACGCCTGGAGCTGAGGTTTCTGGAGTATCCAGAGGTCACCTATGCACTGTCCCGCATCGGAAGGGCAGAGGTGGGTGGCGACCCGGAGGGGGTCTCAAACAACGAGATCTTCGTGGGTCTACACCCACCGGACGAGTTCGACTGGGTTACGGCCCCCAACCGCCTTGCCCTTGCCGAGCGCATGGCCGACGAATTCTCCCAGGACTTCCCCGGTGTCCTGTTCAATTTCAGTCAGCCGATAGCCACGCGCGTGGACGAGCTATTGAGCGGAGTGAAGGCCCAGATCGCCATCAAGATCTTCGGTGACGACCTGGACACGCTGGCCAGCCTGGGCTCGCAGGTGGAGGGCATCATCCGTGGGATATCCGGCGCGGCGGACGTCCAGCTCGAACAGATCGAGGGCGAGGCACAGCTCGTGGTACGCGCCGACCGGGATGCCATGGCACGCTATGGTGTCAACGTCTCCGACGTCATGGACGTGGTCCAGAACGGCATCGGAGGAGAGGCGGCAACCGAAGTACTGGAGGCCAACCGTCGCTTCGACGTATACCTGCGCGTCGACGAGTCCCGACGTTCCAGCATCGAGACAATCGGGCGGCTCCTGGTCCCGGGAGCGGGCAGCGCACGCGTCCCGCTGTCACAGGTGGCCAAGATCGGAGTCGAGGAGGCGCCCCCCCAGGTTAGCCACGAGGAGGGGCAGCGCCGCGTGGTGGTCCAGTGCAACGTCCGCGGGCGTGACATGGGGGGCTTCGTTGCAGAGGCGCGTCGCGCGATTCAGAGACAGGTGCCCATGCCGCCGGGATATCGCACCGAGTGGGGTGGGCAGTTCGAAAACCAGGAGCGGGCCCAGGCCACCTTGATGGTCGTGGTGCCCATCTCGATGCTGATCATCCTGCTCCTGCTCTTCCTGTCGTTCAACACCCTGCGCCACTCCCTGCTGGTCATCTCCAACGTCCCCTTCGCCTTGATCGGCGGCATCTTCGCGTTGGCAGTCTCGGGCCAGTACCTCAGCGTGCCCTCGGCGGTGGGCTTCATCGCAGTGTTCGGCGTGGCCGTACTCAACGGCGTCGTCCTCGTGTCGTGCATCAACACCCACTATCGCAAGGGCCAGACGGTCATGGACGCAGCGGCGCAAGGTGCCATGCAGCGTCTACGCCCGGTTCTGATGACCGCCTCCGTGGCGATGCTGGGGCTGATACCATTGTTGCTGTCTTCCGGGGTGGGGTCCGAGGTTCAAAGACCCCTGGCCACGGTGGTCGTAGGTGGCCTCATCACATCCACCCCCATGACGCTCCTGGTGCTTCCGGTTCTCTATACCCTCTTCATACACCGCCAACCCGAGGTGGAGATCTGAGGTTCGACATGAAGGAAATCAAGGCGATCATTCAACCTTTCATGCTGGTACACGTGCTGGACGCGCTGATGCGCATTGACCAGCTACCGGGCTTGACCATCTCGGATGTGAAAGGCTGGGGCAAGAGCCGAGCTGTCGGCGTCCGCAGACCTGTTCGCGAGGCCGGGCATGCCTTCGCACGCAAGACCAAGGTGGAGGTCGTGGTCACCGATGACATGGTGGAACAGGTCGTGGGCGCCGTGGTGCGCGCCGCTCGCACGGGAAAGCCGGGAGACGGGAAGGTGTTCGTCTACGAGCTGGCCGAGGCCGTGAAAGTTCGAAGCGGAGAACGAGGCGAATCCGCCGTCTGATGCCCGGGCGCCGGCAGCCGCTCCATCAGTGGACAGCTCGCAGAGCTACTCGTTTCCCGTCGAGCATGGTGCCCAGAGCAGGGATTTCCGCCGGAGTTCACTGTTCAGGAGCGTCCTGGTCCAACAATCCCAGCAGGGATGGGTCGCCCAGCCGAGAGATGTGCTCTCGCGCTGCTTCCGCGTGTACCCCCGCCAAAGCGGCCTGGGCCACCCGCATGGCCACGGGCTCCGGCAGGTCGTCAAGCCTGCCCAGGACCAGCAGGGCAAGGCCCCTGGTCTGTTCCGTGGTGACCCACTGGACGAAGTCGGTCTCGGCCTGTTGGGCGTGGTCGTCCAACATGCAGCTCGCCGCCCTCATGGGGGCCCAGGGAGGCATCTGGGCGTGAGCGACTATGGTGCGCAGGGTGGCCAGAGGGTCGTCGGTCAGTGCTGAAAGCTGTGCACAGGTGGGCGCGGGATCGCGGACGACCAGCGCCCTGTAGACGGCTTCTTCCTGGGCGGTGGGGCTGAAGGAATCGCCGGATGATGAATCCGCCGCCGGGTCGGCCTGGGCGGGAGACAGGCCAGCGTCGACCATGACCATACTGCCGGCGCAGCCGCCCAGGGCCCACACCAGGGTTATGCCGGTGAACATGCAGCGGGCTCCGGTCCCGATGGGAAGGAATGGTTTGACTTGGCGAAGTTCGGACATGGGAGGCTCCTACAACGTGCCACTGTAGTACATGGTAACACCGACCTGGTCATCGCTGAGCTGGTCCTGTGCCTGGCAGGACTGCCATGTGCAGACCGGGTATGGAAACATGTTGTTGCTGCCCAACTGGCTCTCACAGGTGTTCATGTTCTGGCAATCAACGGTGTCGCTCAACGAATCCCACTGTGACCAGGTGGTCTCCACAGGATGGAACAGGCCCAGGTAGTGGCCTGTTTCGTGGGCCAGGGTTTCTCCGAATACTCGCAGCTCGTCGATGCTGAAGACGGCGTCCTGGCCGGCGTGGGCCAGCCAGGAGATGGCCACACAGGAGCGATCCGTAGCCACGAGGGGCCCGGGTATTCCGCCCGACATGCCGAAAATCGAGGTGTCCCCCCCCAGGGATTCCCCGATGATGATGGTGACCTGTTCACCGTCGGACCGGAAGGTCTCGGCCAGATAGGCCGAGGAGTTGTAGCCGGGATAGTCCAGGTCTGGGCTCAAATCGCTGGAATCATATTCCACTTCGAGAGAGAGCCCGTGGGAATCCCAGATGTTCCGCCAGTTGGCGACGGCCTCTTCCACGGCAGAGCTGACCGCGGCATCGGTGTCCAGGCCACGAGCATAGACTATTCGCACATGCACGGTTCCATCGGAGATGCGGGGGTCGGCCTTGGTTTGGACGGTGATATCCATGTCCATGTTGGTATATTGCTGCCCGTTGTTCCTGGTGCCGGCCAACTCTACGACCCAGGTTCCGGTCTCCAGGGGGGCGTCTTCCTGGCGGACGGGCCAGTTGAAGACCAGCTCGTCGTAGTATGGGAAAAACGCCTCGGTCAGTGAGTAGGTGCCATCATACCAGTCTTCCCAGTCGAGCACTCGCTGGCCGCGGGGGTCGTAGAGTGCTTCCATGGCGGGATAACCGCCGTCCCCCTGGGCTGTCACCAGGAAGGAATCAGTGGCCATGGAGATGTCCACGGAGATGTCCAGCAGGTAGTTGGAGGTGGACATGCTGGCTGTCCAGGAGGACAGGGAGGCTTCATCGTCCGCATCATCCGCCGCCTGCTGGGTCACGGGGCTGCCGCAGCCCAGGGAAGAAAACAAGAGCATCGTGCCCAGGGAGCGCGCCAGCACGGCCGCGTGCCCCCCGAGACTCCAGCGGTGATTTCCATGCGCTCCCCGGGCAAGGCACAAGGAGCGAGCCATGCCACCCATGGGCGGGAGACCAGCAACACAACCGGGCGGGACGGATCGCTGCCCGAATGCAGAAGTCGAACTTTCATGACCCCCAGCCACCACGGAGACCTCCCCTGCACGAGAAGTGAAGTACGGTCTCCGAAGGTAACATGAAATCGTGGTCGACATGGCAGCAAGGCCTCACGCAAGAACAGCTACGTGTTACCCAGGGTGCCATGCCCGCCTGCATCAGGGCCTCATATCGAGCACGACCGCACCCTGCATTTGACCCTGGGGCAGTGTAGCCTCCGGCTCCGCTCGACCCGCCATTTCCGGATGGAAACTAGACCATGGGCGTGCTGGGATCGGGGGCGAAGCACGGCCGGGAACGCTGGCACAGCTCAGGCGATGCGGGCAGGTCGTCGGGCCCCCACTGGCGACAGGTTCGCAGGCAGGAATACGGCACCTGGTTGGCCATGAAGGCTTCTGCCAACGCAAGCTGGTCCAGGCGCTCGGTCTCGTGGCGCTTCCATCGCAGGTGGGCGCAGAGAGTGATGGGTGTCATGGCGGGTTCTCCAGGGCGGCCATGATGCCGTCTCGCACCGCTGCCGCGGCCAGGTCCACCTTGTAGCTGGTCATGGGCAGGGGGCGGGCCGAATCGCGGATGGCCCGCTCGATCTCCTGAGGCGGGAATGAACCGGGTGCCCACCCCACGAGCGCCCGTTCCGCCGCCGGGATTCTCAGGGGAGACTGCGAGACTGCCCCCAGGACGAGCCTGGCTTCCCGTACCAGCCCCCCTGCCAGGTCCATGCGAAGAGCCAGTTCCACCAGGGGCCAGTCAGCCAGCGGGCGGGCCGAAACCCGGAGGTAGGAAGAGAGCTGGCCCTCGGAGGGAGCGGGCAGGATCACCGCCGCCAGCACGGGGCGGCCCGCCTGGGTACGCTTTTGCCGGTCGAAGACCTTGTGCAGGCCTGAGATGGGATGGAGCGCGGCGTCGTGGGTTTCCAGGAGAGCGTCGTGGGCAACGAAGGCAAGGGCGAGGGTGGACGGGGACGGAGCAGCGCAGATTTCGCGGTCGAAAGCCACGTGGTAGAGGTTGTCCCCCATGCGGGCCCAGCAGGCTCTGCCTCCGGAGCGCAGGCAGTCGAAATGGGGGTTCCTGGAGTACCAGCAGCGGACCTCCTGCAAAAGGTTGCCACCCACGGTGGCCACGGCGCGGATTCCGGGACCAGCGATGCTCGCAGCCGCCAGCGAGACTGCTGGGTACATGGCGGCCACCTGCGGATCGTCCGCGAGACTGGCCAGGGTCACCAGGCCTCCGATACGCAGGCCGCCATCCTCGGTGGCCTGGATATTGCGCTGCCCGGAGACGTCGCGAAGATCCACGACGGGGCCGGAGATTCCTGCCCGCCGAGCCAGGTCCAGGAGGTCCGTGCCGCCGGCCCGAATGATCCCGGGTCTGGCGGCGGCCTGCTGGATGGTGGTTGGGAAGACCATCAAGATTGCAGTACCTCCAGCACCCGATCCGGTCGCAGGGGGATGCGACGAAAGCGCTTGCCCGTGGCATTGTGCATGGCGTTGCCGATGGACGCGGCCACCGCCAGGGTGGCCAGCTCGGAGAGGCCCACGGAGCCACCCCGGACGTATTCGAACCCGTCTTCATCGAAATGGACGTGCATTTCGGGCAGGTCGGCCAACACGGGAACGATGTAGTTGTCGAGGCCGGTGGTCAACTGCAGGCCCGTGCTGGGATCCAGGCGGCGATCCTCGTAGAGGGCATATCCTATGCCCTGGATTATCCCCCCGTAGACCTGGCTCAATGCCAGTTGGGGCACCAGGATTCGCCCCGAGCCGATGCCGGTCCAGGTGCGAAGTACCCGCACCGTGCCCAGATGCGTGTCCACCTCTACCTCGCTCAACTGCACGGCTCCGGCCTGGCCGCGCCCAAGGCGGCTCTGGCGGTTGCCCAGGAGGGTTGCGCCGCCTCTGTCTTTTTGCCGACGGCCAACGAAGCTCAGGGGCTGGCAGTGGGACAGCAGGTCCTTCCATGCGAGGCGCCCGCCCGAATGTTCCAGCCCGCCGGCCACTGCCTGTACCTGGCTCAAGCCCAGGCGATGCCGTGCCACGTCCAGCAGCTCGTCCCGGAGCTGCTCCGCCGCGTGCTGCGCGGCAGGCAGCACCGACGCAGTGGTTTGGCTGCCCGTGGATGATGGACCGAAAGGAGCGCGGGAGTCACCGATGCTCAATTCTATGCGGTCTGGGGGGATGCCCAGGACAGCAGCCGCGGCCTGGGCCATGGCCGAGCGGGTGCCGTTGCCCATGTCCTGGGTGGCACAGGTC
Source organism: Myxococcota bacterium (assembly GCA_024276675.1). Classification (GTDB taxonomy): domain Bacteria; phylum Myxococcota_A; class UBA796; order UBA796; family JAFGLY01; genus JAJRWT01. Next base: position 61,776 of record JAJRWT010000037.1, read on the forward strand.
AGGCGGATGCTGCCATCGGGCTCGGCATCCAGCCGCACCTGGGTTCCGGGTGCAAAAAAGTAGAACCAGCCCGCCGCGGCCAGGCCGATTCCGCGACGAAAACGGCCACCTTGCCGGGCCGACGATTGCCTGCCTTTCCAGGCCGGCAGGGAATCGACCCAGTCGTACAGGCGCAGACGGGCGGGGTTGCGATCCCAGGCCCGGCGCAGAGACACGGGATCACGGTGCATCCGGGTGGCCAGCTCGTCCACGGCCTGTTCCAGGGCCCAGTAGGCTGGCGGACCACCGGGGCCGCGGAACGGTCTTCCCGGCGGGGCGTTGGTCAGAACGTCGTAGTCCCGCAGGCGTTTGCGCCGGTTGTGGTACATGAGCCTGAACATGAGCCCTACCGTGTTGCCGATGGACACGCCGGAGTCGCTCTCGGCCAACAGGTCCATTCCTGACAGGGCGGAACTCTCGTCAGCCGCCAACGCCAAATCCATGCGTACCGCCGGCCGGCTGCCGCCCACTACCAGCTCTTCGTCGCGATCCAGGGCGAAACGCACGGGCGCGCCGGTTTCGCGAGCCAGGTCCACCGCCACGATGGTCTCGGGCTGCAGGGTGGCCTTGGCGCCGAAGGCGCCGCCCACGTAGGAGCACTGCACCTGTACCTGGGACTCGCGCAGACCCCAGCGCCGGGCAATGTCCATGGCCATGCTGGAACATGCCTGCGTGGAGAGATGGAGCAGCAGGCTGTCGGGTGCGGTCCAGTGGGCCACGGCAACGTGGGGCTCCAATGTGCTGTGGCACTGCGTGCCGGTTTCCCAGCGCTCGTGGACCAGCGTGCCCCGCCCCTGTCGGGCGCTCTCCACGCCCTCGCGGGCCAGGCGGTGGGACAGGAAGATGGAGGTGGCGAAGGGACCGCGGCGGTTGCCGTCCCAACGGGCCGGCGTGGCCATGACCTCGTTCACGACGGGGGCCCCCCGGTGGCTGGTATCGTAGACGAGGGGGGCGTCGGGAGCAAGGGCGGCGTCGAAACCCACCACCGGCTTCGAGACGTCGTAGCTGGCTTGAATGCGCTGCACGGCTTGTCGGGCCAGGCGATGGTCAGTGGCCGCCACGGCGGCGATCTCCTGCCCGGCGTAGCGCACGCGAGAGCCCGGTTGTGCAAGGGCTATCACGGCCTTCACGCCGGGCATGGCCCTGGCGGGTGAGAGGTCCAGGTCCAACAGGGTCGCGTTGGCGTGGGGAGAGCGCAGGACCGCGGCTTCCAACTGGCCGGGAAGGCGGATGTCTACCGTGTAGAGCGCCTTGCCAGTCACCTTTTCCAAGCCGTCCCGCCGGGGGAAGATAGAGAGATCACCATCGTGCAGGCCGGCACATGCCTGGACCATGGCACGGAAGATGCCGTCGTAGGCGGCACAGCGACACAGGTGCCCTGCCAGCGCGGCGGCCACTTGGTCCTTCGAAGGTTCCGCCTTGCCATGCTGGGCACGCCAACGGTCGTGGAAGGCCACCCCAGCCAACACGAAACCCGGAGTGCAGAAACCGCACTGCAACGCGTCGTTGGCCAGAAAGGCCCTCTGGACCGGGTGCAGCTCGGGCCCCAGGCCTTCAATGGTGGTAACGGAACGCCCCTGCAAGGACGTGGCGGGCATCGAGCAGGTGTGCGTGGGGACGCCGTCCACCAGGGCGGTGCAGGCGCCGCATGAACCCTGTTGGCAGGCCTTCTTGCAGCCCGTCAGGCCCAGGTGGTCCCGAAGCAGATCCAGGGCGGAGCAGTCCTGGTGCGTGTTGGCCACCACGGGCTTCCCGTTGACGGTGGTCTCGACGAGGACCTGGTCTTTCCCAGCCACGGACCCTCCGGGCTCCGCCGCCGAAGGAGCGGGCACACGCCCCAGGAGGGCCGTGGATGCGCCCACTCCCAGGGAACCCTTCAAGAAACCACGCCTGGTCACATTGCCTGGAATGCTTCACCTCTGCCGGAACCGGGGGAAGATACCCCTGGTCATCGCAACACCCAACTCCTGGCCTGGTGGGACCGGAAGGCTTCCTCCGGCCAGGCTTCGCCGGGCCAGGGGGCTGCGAGATGGACGCTGCGGATCCCTGTGGCACCAAGGCCGAAGCTAATCGATACTGCGTCGACTGGCGAGCCGTCCAGCAGTATTGGACTCCATGAAGCTGCGCGGCCAGCACGGATACCCATCGTGTTCTCCTGGCAGCCAGCCAGGTTGTTCCCACCCTTCATCCGTGGTATAGCGCAGCTCTCCCGAGACCACCCGCCCATTGCCGGTCTGGGCATCCACGGTGCCCGAAGCACCGGGCCCCCTGCCTTGCTTGAACACTTCCGCAAAAGTCCTGGAACTCGCGGGCCCGGAGCCGCCAGCCCCGTGGCGATCACACAATCTCGCGGCAGGCCAGTTGGCTACGACCGCACATGCCGGAGAACGCAATGAAGTCACCAAAACATCGGAAAAGACACTTCCCCGGCCTGGATGCAGCCGTTTCCAGCCTTGTGGAAACAATGGTGGCCGAAGCCCAGGGTGCAGACGACGTCATGGACCCCGAGGCCCTTGACCGTACACGAGCCACCATGCACCGCCGTCTTCAGATGATGCCGCGATTCCTGGGGATCCCCATGATTGGTGCCACGCTGGTCTTCGACTGGGGCGGCGTGCTGGCATCGGGGCTGCCCTTCCACCGCCAGAGTGCCGCACAGCGCCGCAAGCAACTGGAAACCTGGCGCAAATCCTCCATCGGGTTCCTTGTCAACTTCGTGGACTTCTACGAAAAAATGGCCAAGTTCACCTATTTCTACGAGTTGCACGAGCGAAAAGAGCAGCGCGACGAGGAGGTCAGTGGATGAAGCGCCAACGACTGGATTGCGATGTGCTGGTTGTGGGCTCCGGTCCCGGCGGAGCCACCACGGCCTGCCTGCTGGCCGAAGCGGGTCACGACGTGCTGCTGGTGGAAGAAGGCCGCAACCTATCCCTGGATTCGGCTGTCCCCTACTCCCTGGACGAAATCGACCAGAAATACCGTAACGGAGGCCTCACCCCTTCCTTCGGAAAGACCAACGTCACCTACATAGAGGGCCGCTGCGTGGGTGGAGGAAGCGAAATCAACGCCGCCCTGTGCCATCCTCCCATGCCCGAAACCCTGGAACAATGGAAGGTGATCTACCAGATAGACGAGTTCGGCGAAAAGGCCCTGGCCCCCTACCTGGAAGATGTCTTTCGGGATCTCACCGTCTCCTTCCTGCCCTACGAGCTGGGACCGGCCTCCCGCAAGATCAAGGAAGGCGCCGACGCCATGGGCTGGAAGTCCGAAGAAGTAGCTCGTTTCTGGCACTATCCAGAAAAGTGCGACAGCCACGAAAAGGGTTCCAGGCAATCCATGACCGCCACCATGGTGCCGCGGGCCCTGGCCGCCGGCTGTCGGCTGCGCTCCCGCACCAGGGTCCGGCGACTGGGCTTGAAGGGCCACAGAGCCGTGTTTGCCGACGCCGTGAGCCGCGGTCCCGACGGCACGCGCCAGGCTCTACGGATCCACTTCGAGCAGGTTTTCGTGTGCGGTGGCCCCATCCAGACCCCCACCATCCTGCGGCGCAGCGGGCTCAAGGGCAAGGTGGGCAAGGGGCTCACCATGCACCCAATGCTGCGAATGCCGGTGCGCTTCGACGAAGAGGTCAACGATCCGTCCTATGGAGTGCCCGTACAGCAGGTGGTGGAGTTCAAGCCCCAGCTCACCCTGGGCTGCTCCAACGCCTCGCTGCCCCACCTGGTGATGTGGTTGGGAGGTCAGGTGCAGGACCGCGAACGCAAGTTGGCGGAATGGCGAAAGATGGCCCTGTTCTACGTGCTGGTCATGGGCACCAGGCGTGGCTTCGTGCGCAGCCTGCCCGGTACCGAGGAAGCATTTGCCTACTACCCCATCAACGACGAAGACCTGGCACTGCTGGTAGAAGGCCTCTACCGTCTCGGCAAGATGCTGTTCGCGGTGGGCGCCAAGGAGATCTTCAGCCCCGTGGCAGGTGCAGCTTCCATCACCGACGAACGTGACCTGGGCATCCTCAGGACAGGTCTTCCCCAGGGGAAGATGAGCATCTCCACCATCCACCTCTTTGCCACCTGCCCAATGGGCGGAGATCCCCGCAGAGCCGTGGTGGACTCCTTCGGCAAGATGCTCGACATGGACAACATCTGGATAAACGACGCCAGCATCCTGCCGGCGGGCACCGGGGTCAACCCTCAGGCCACGCTCATGGCCGTGGCAAGGCGCAACGTCGCCCGCTGGCTGGCCGCCCGGGGATCCCGGTAGGGGCTCCGCCGCGTGGTGCCACGACATACGTTCCGGTTCCAACAGTGTCGTCGAGGCCAACGTTGCTGCGAACATGGAAGAAACGGGGGTGCAGGACTGATCCGCCAGTACGAGCAGGACCCGGGAAGCTGCCGTGCATGGCCGGCCCGACAGCCTCTGGACGGGAAAGAGACACACTCCGACCGTTTTCACGTGAACACCCTGGCCACCGGCCCGATGGCACTGGAAACACCGGTCATGGCGTGGTCCACCCGGGGCCATCGTGAACCCAGCGCAAGCCAGGAAGGCACCAGTACCGCACCGACGCCCTTCTTGACTCCGTAGGCCGAGGCTCCCAGGTGCAAGGTATGGGAACCTGAATCAATTGCATACCGGACGGATTCGGAGACCAGGAATGGGTATACATGGGGGTTTCGGGAATCTTCCATGCCCGCCCACTTGAGCATGATGTGGCCTCGGCTGGAAAGTACTCCTGCACAGGCCACTATCCGCCCCTGATGCGATACCAGGAGCACCTTGAAATCGGTGCCGAGTATTTCCCTGGCCACCCTGTAGGGATCGGCCCAGGGGGGTTCGCTCAGGCCGTGCCTGCGAAGCAACTGGCGGCGCAGGTGGCGCAACCTGGGCAGGGTGCTGGAGTCCGGATCCCGGATCATCGCGGAAATACCAGCTTCCAGCGCCCGATTCCTTATACGTCGAACCGTGGAGCGCTTCTTCCTGGGAAGCCAAAGCTCGTATTCCTGCATGCTTCTCCACCTGATGGCCAGGCGGGTCAGGGGGAGTGCAGGCACCTGGAAGGCGGTGTTGCCGCGAATGCCGCCGGAGGAGATCTCTTCCGCGTCCAGGTTGCAGCAGGCGAGAAACAGCAGAGCATCCCCGGAGGCCATCTTTCGCAAACCTGCCATGAGCCTGTTGGTGACCGCATCTGCATCTTGCCCGCGGCAAACGAAGAGTCCGGATTGCTCCACCAGAGACAGCCCACAGCACAGGATCGGGAAACGGGACAGGAGCGCTCCCACCACCAGCCGAGCCGTGGCTCGGCCCAGGTGGGCTTCCAGGTTGAAGGTTCGCCGAATGCCGCAGGCCACTCCCCCCAACAGGCGGCCTCCCCGGCGCAGCAGGGCGTACCGGGGCGTGGAGTCCCGTTGAACCTGCTCCAACAACCTCAGCCAACGGTGCCTGCAGAAGGGCCGAGAGCCACAGAGCGAATCCCACTCCTCCGGCTCCATGGCCATGGTGGATGGAAGGAACTGTAGCTCGTAGCCACCGTCCAGACATGCCACGTATTCAGAATCGGTTTTCATGAAGACTTCTGTTCCTGCCTCTGCCCTTCTGGCATGACAACACCCCCGGATCTGGTTCAGGCAGAGCCCCTTTCACAAAGGCCGAGAGCGGTGGGTCGCTCCCCATGAGCTTTCCGACGACTCCAGGGGAAACATGGGCAGAGCTTCGCCCCACTGCGCTATCCAGAGCCGCCCGGTTCCGGAACGATACCACAGTTTTCGGCCTGGAAACTGGCCTTGTAGGTTTCGGTCTCAATCTGCCCTTCAACCTGGTCGTCCCCGTGGTGGCCGATCTCCGCCACGCCGTACCAGTGGTCTCCGTAGTAGACCGCAGCGTCAGAAAAAACGTCGCTGGTAAACAGACGGTCGGCATCATCGGGGCCCTGGGCACCTTCATCCAGGTTGTGGGTGAGCACCCCCGCGTAGTACTCCCCTTCCCAGCCATCGTTCCTCTCGACGCCGTTGAACCAATAGAACTCGGCGGAGATGCCCTCGGCCCACCACTGGACACGGTACTGGTAGTCCACGAGCCCGTTCAGCTCATCGGCGAAGTCGCCGCAGTCCATCTGTTCATCGATGAGCAGCAGATGAGCCTTCCCTTCGCCCAGTTCAGGGTCGAAGTGGTTGTCCTGGTACCAAAGAGCGCTGTTCACCGCTCCCAGGCTGAAGGGCGCTCCGGCTCGCGCCGACATGCTGTTGCCCGAAACCATGCCACATCCGGCCAGGAGCCACAGACACGACACGAGACAGGCACTCTTGTTCATCTTCCACCAGCCGTATCAACCTGTGAAAAGGCAGCCGTGTCTTCATGGGAACCGCAGTTTTCGGCCTTGAAGTTGGCATCCAGGACGTCGCCCCGGATACGCCCCTTCACATAGGTGTCATGGGAGAGGATTTCTCCCACGCCGTTCCCGGCGAAGTCGGTCTCCCAGTAGGTACCCCGCGAAAAAGGAGTCACGGTCAGGCCGCGCCTCAAGGCACCTTCGTCGGAGTAGACAAAGCCCCCTTCCAGGTAGATACCTTCCCAGTCCACAGCCTCATCCTGCTCCTGTTCCCACGAGAAGATCGCCACCAGACCCTCCTGGCTGTCCACCACGGTACTCGGCCCATCCTCGCCGAGCAACTGCGCCACCGCGTCTTCCAGGCCCTGGCAGGTGATCTCGGCGGATGCCATGAACAGCACTCCATACCCACTGTTGGCTTGAGAAAACAACTGGTACTCGCCCCAGGCTGCATACGTGACCTGGTCAAGCTCAAAGGGCAGCAACGATGAATCGTGCACCTTCACCCAGTTGTCGCCCCGAAAGAGACAGCCGGTGCTCGACACCACGAACATGGCCAGGCACAGGAACCAGCGGGAGCCAATGGCCAGGGTGAGAGTTGAAGGCCCACGCAAGGCGCTACCAGGGGTCATACTGGTCATCCGACCCTTCCTGTCCACATTCCTCGGCATTGAAACGTGCCTTGTAGAGAGAGGTCTCCACCTTGCCAGTCACCTGGAGACCATAGCTGTCGATACGGGCCCAACCCTGGTCACCGCTGGAATCGTACAGAAAACCATCGGAGAAGATCAACGAGGAGAACCAGCGGGTCAACACGCCGCTCTCCTGGTAGATGTCAACATCCAACACCTGGTAGTACTCTCCCTCCCAGCCCAACTCCTGGCCGCTCAGGCTGTCGAATTCGTTGTGGTTCCAACGCATGGAGACGTAGAGTCCAGATTCGTCCCACAACCAGTCCGCGCTCTCCACGTCTGTCTGGAGGAACTCATCGCAGCCAAGCTCTGCCGAGGTCATCAAGAGGTAACCCCAGCCGAAGCCCGTGCTGGGCTCCGAGTGCTGATCCTGTTTCCAGAGCGACGAGGTGACCCCACCCAACTTGAAAGGAGCATCGCCCCGCGCCTCCATCCAGTTGCCCCATGGAAGGCAGGCGCCGGAAAAAAGCCCAAGCGGCATGAGTAGGCCCAGGTACCGAACATACCGAACATGGGGCATCTTCAATCTCCCTTGGAGATCGATACCACGAAAGCGCCCGGGAAACAAGAAGGTCCTGCCTCTGCACTGCTCTGTCCAACATCACCATCGAGCCAGCAGCTCCGGCGTCCGGCTCCACGGTGGCGTTCCGGTCCTCCCGGCCCAGCTTCAGAGAGCCGTCAAGACCCCGCGGAGAGCCGCAGACGGGGAGACATCATGGAGTCCTGTGACGGAAGGCCGCGGGGAAGCCATGGCATGACGTCCACGGCACGTGCATGTATAATGAAATCGAAGTGTCCAAGGAACCTGTGAGTACGGAACTCTTTCGTCGTTCAACGGCGTCATCGAAAACGATCCGCTGGTTTCTGCGCCGCCTGGTCCTGCCCTTGACCTCTTCCCGACTACGTGACGCCTACACGGAGCAGTTCGACGACGCAAGCCGCAACGTGGAGATAGCGGTCGAGGGCCTTTTCAAGCTCTTCAACCGGCACTCCTTCAAAGGCCTGGCCATTTCGCGGGGCGTGCTCCACTGGTGGACCACCTACTTCGGCGCCCAGCGACAGGCCACTGACCGGGACCGCTACCTGGTGTACACCCAGCATGATCACCGGATCCCCTTCGTCCCGGATCAGGACCTGCTCTATGCCTACATGGTGACCCAGGTGGCCTTCCTGGCCAGCGAGTTGGCGGAGCTGCTCTCACACAGGGAACTGGGGAAAATCGCCCGTGCATTCATGGACGCCAACGAGATGGGAGCGGAGGCTTTCAGGCTCTATCCAACAACCATGCCCCGGTTCCTGGACCACGACCGCCTCTGCCTGATGGTGGTACAAAAACTGGATGCGCCCCTGAACTGCTGCCCTTCCCTGCACATCACGTACTCGCTTCTGCTGGACAACACGGCACGATGGCTGGGCGACAGGCTCACGGACAGGCGGGAGATGCTGGAATCGCTGCGAGTATCCACGCAGGGCATGTTCAACTCGGTACTCTATACCAAGCAGCACTCGCTGCTGGACGTGGCTTTCGGAATACTCTGCGCTGGAGAGATCTTCCGCATTCACTTCGGCGGCGGCTTCGACGACCTGACCCACAACTTTCCCTCTCTTTCCCGCCATCATCCCATCCCATACGATCTCATCATCGAGATGCTGGAGGAAGCACAATGGCACCGCCAGAGAAACGACTCCCTAGCCTCTGCTCTTGGCAGCTACCTGCAGGCAAATGGGTTCAAGACGGTGGCTCCGGGAGAGGACCTGACCGGGAAGTGCTTTCACACCGGAAAACAGGAGCTGACAGAGGCCCGATGAACGCCTGGCGGGAGCGGCTCCGCCCTGGACACTGCCGAACACGCCAGTGGGATCCTGCTCCTGGAAGCCGAGACATCCCTGCCGATCACGCTGGACTACGGCGTGGACACCCAGCGCAGCACCGACGACTCCGGCATGCTCACCGAAATCTCGATTACAGTGGATGCCGACCAACTGCCGGCCATCCTTCGCGTCTACCTGATGGTGGACACCTACCCCATGTGGTGGGATGAGTTGGAGACAGGCAGCCAACCGGGCGGCAAGCGCGGACAAGTTAGGCGACAGCCCTTATTGCCCCAATAGGGTCCAACGACCGTCGTTCCCCCTGACAAGCGTGGTTTCGTGTTCCCATGAACGTGGTTCCGCGAGACAGTCGCCGGTGAAACGGCTGCCCTTGAACCAGTTGAGGGCAGGCGTTGGTTCCACCTGCTCGGTGACCACGTACTCCACCACCACGGCGTCTGCTCCGTCGGGAATGAGGCGCCCCATGCTGGTCAGTACAGGTCTGATGCTGCAAAGCTCCAGCACCCGGGCATCGCCACGCTCCAGCAGTTGCGCTCGGAGCTTCTCGGAGGGAGAGATTATCTCCCAGGTATCGCCGGCGGTGCCAAGCGAGGCAGTTTCGCCGTGAAGCCGAACCAGCCCATGGTGCTGCAAGATCGAGAGTGCCGTTCCCTCGCCCCTGTCGGGAAGATAGAGGGCATCGCCCAGCGCGAGATCGGCCATGGATAGAAAGTCCAACAAGCCATCGTAGGACGATCCCGGTGCAACCTTGTCCGGGCGCTTCCGGGGCAAGGCAAAGCCCACGGTCAACTCAACGGTCCTGGCCTCGGCGTGCCGCAAAACCTCCTCCCGGAGGATCTCCTCGAATCCATCCTTGTCTTCCTGGAGCGAAATGGAGACCGTTGCCGGCTCCGGCGCATGTCCCCGCACGCAGGCCATGAGCAACACCACTGGCAGGAGCATCGTATCCTCCGTCCTCGCTGGCTATTCTGGCTGTGACATACAGGCCATGGTACAACAACACGGCAGGTTCTGCAGAAACCAGAATGCCGACCCGGGCAGGACACGCGGTTCTCGAGGGTCGGCCTATCGTTGGCAGGGGAACCAGTAATCCATGGCCTCCCGGGAAATCTATGTCCGCCGCGAGTCTTCGGATGCCCACAGGCATGCCGTTCTGCAAACATTGCCAGAATCCTGTCGCGAGCTGGCTGCTTCGGTGAAACCCAGGCGCCTGGCCCGAATGCTCCAGGTTCTCGACCAACGCATGGAAGGCGTGGCTCCGGTATTGGAAGCCCTGCGCCGGCGCCACAACGTCAGCGCCATCATCCGCTCGGCGGACGCAATGGGCCTGCACCGGGTCCACCTCGTCACCGGTTCGTTCAAACCAAGCCCCGGACCCGCCAGGGGTTCGGAACGATGGATGGACCTGGTCCGCCACGCCGACACGAGTTCCTGCCTGCGCCTACTCAAGGGCACTGGCTTCCGCGTCTTCGTGGCAGACATGACCCCCGACGCCATGGAGCCTGGGCAGGTGCCGGTGGACCGACCACTGGCGGTGCTTTTCGGAAGCGAGCTGGCCGGTGTCTCCCCCCAGGCCAGGGCAATGGCGGACGGAGCCGTGGCCTTGCCCATGCGGGGCTTCGTGGAGTCGTTGAACGTATCAGTGGCGGCGGCCATCATCCTGCAAGACCTGGCACGCCGCCGTCGTGCGCTCACTGGTCCGGATCTCTCACCATCCACCAGGGAAGCCGTCCTGCTGGACTGGCTCTCCAGGGAACGCCGCTACCGAGCCGCTGCCACCCGCCGCACGAACTCACCCGGACCCCAATGATGGAAGATGGCCAGCTTCCGTTCAGTTGCCGTTGCCCGCGGCCTTTTCGCTTTCAAGCTTGACCCAGGCCGTCGCCCTGGTCAGTCCCGAAACCGTGATGAGATCGACGATGAAGTTGGGCACCCAGCCCCTTGGCTGGACGTCCACCGAGTAGGTCACGCGAGACCAGCCCGGCCGGTCGGGGATCTCGTCCACGCGCCAGAAGCCCACCGAATCGTCGAGATCGCTCTCGCGGCTGTAGTCCAGGGTCCAGGTGAGGTAGCCATCCTGGGGACGATAGAGATGATCGATGAAATACTCGATGCTGAACAAGGTCGCGGAGAGCACGAATCTGACCTTGATGTGGTCCCCGCTGCGCTCGTAGATCCCACACTCCTTCACGTTGTCCACCATGTTGGGGTACGCGGAGAAGTCGATGATCCGGGACCAGACCGTACTCGTGTCGGCGTGAACGTCCTGGACTGCCACGCCACGTCCTCCCTGACCGATCCGAAGCTGCTGCTTGACCACTCCGCCGGAAGCCAGGCTGTCCAGCTCCGATTGGCTCAAGGTCACGACGGGCGGTGGACCGGTGTAGGGTTGGAGTATCCCCTGGTGAGGATGGGGACTGTTGGCATCTGCCCCCATGCACAGGGTGACGAAAACCAGCAGCAACGACAGAATGGTGTTCATGGCTTCAATCCCGACGATGATCCGGTCGAAGTTCTGGAATCAGGTGGCCCTTTTCGCGCTTGGAGCCGAGATAGCGCATGTTGTGGCAGGAGACACCCACCAGAAAGGGTACCATCCTGGACACCTGCTGGCCCATCCTGGTGAGGTGTTCATGCTTCAGGGGGTTGTTGGACAGCAATCTTATGGGGCCGCCACGCCTGAGGTGGCGAAGCACCACCGCCGCATCGGAAAAATCGCGGGAGTCCTCGGGAAGCCCCAGCGAGACGTTGGCCTGGTAGGTGTCCTGGCCATCGTCCTGAAGCAGGTAGGTGACGGCCTTGGCCCAGAGGCCAATACCACGGCCCTCGTGCCCCGACATGTAGACCACCGCCCCGGCGCCTTCTTCGTGGATGCGCTGGAAGGCAGCATCCAGTTGGGGGCCGCACTCACAACGCATGGATCCGAAAACATCGCCGGTCATGCAACAGGAGTGAATTCGCACCAGGGGGTTGGGATGCTCGACGAAACCCGGCAATGCCAGCACGGAGTTGACCGACATGTTGGTCTGGAGGAGTTCTCGGAATGCCTCCTCACCGCCCAGGGGCACCCCCTGGGCAGCATGTAGAACCTTTCCCAGTTGCACACGCCGAACAAAGGCATACCAGTGGAAAACTCGCTCATGGTCGCCGAAACGCCTGGGAAGTGGAATAGGTCCCAACAAGGAAATGAACGGACCCGCACCGGATGTTTCCGATACTGGACTACCGGAACGATCGAGCATCACGAGCCTGTGGTCGTTTTCCAGGCGCTCCCGGATTCCCGGGTCTACGTATGCGAACAAGGGCTGCTCCTCTGGAGAATTGCTGGTGGGACATTCCATGAACGGGAACAGCCTGGCACCGGCGTATAGAACTCTCTCCCAGCAGCCGTTGGGAAAGAGGCAGCCGAAGGCTGTCGGCTCATACCGTGGCGACCGACGTTCCGCAACAGGCATGGGCTTTCGGGGAGAGGACGCCGCTCCACTACTTGTAGAGGTCCGTTTCCAGGGTGTCGAAACCGAGGGCGTAACCCAGGTCGGTGTTCAACTGCCATCCAACCTGTAGGTCCTGCGATACCCTCTCCACCTGCCCCTTCACCGACCAGGTTACGAAGGTGTCGCCGTTCTCCATTCGGGCCACGTCACCCAGTACCCAGCTATAAATGGATGGATCGGGGGTGTAGGACCAGATCTGCTCCGCGGTGCCCGCCTGCTCGTCGAAGGAGTACTCCAGAACCCGTGAGGTGGTTCCCGAGGCTCCATCGTTGTCGAAGACCAGGACAGCACCGTCCCGGAACTCGAACTGGTGCTCGTGGAGGAAGATATCGGAGTCCGCCGTGATGGAGACCGTTCCCACGGTCCCTCCCAAGGCCCAGAGACATTCCCCGCTGGTACGGTCGATCTTCACGATGCTGCTGAAGTTGCGAAGACTCAGGTAGTAGGCATCTTCGTCGGGATCGTAGTCCATGGCGTTGGCAAAGGTCCAGCCGTACTCGGGGTCCACCCCGGTGACGTCGGGGTCGTAGCAATCCCATGCGCTCCAAACGGTTGTCTGGGTGCCGTCGGGGGCCACCTCTACTATCGAGTCTCCGCGCAGGTCCGCACCTTCGTAGTCCCTGTACTCCACCACGATGGCGGCGATGGTTCCGTCGGGCAGCTCCACGAAGTCGTGGGCCAGCAGCGGAATCGGGATGGTGGATTCCCAGGAACCATCCAGGGCAACTCGCACCAGCCTGGAGTCGGCGGCGGGATCACCGGACACGCTGGCCGCGTTGTAGAGCAGGCTCTCGCCGTCGTTGGAGAGCCTTGCCCGGTAGACATCCAGATTACTGTCATCGATGTGGTACCAGACGTACTCACCCTCGGGATCGACAATGACGGGACCGGTGGTGGTCCCGATGAGAGGCAGCACCATGTAGCGGTCATTCCCGCTGCCCGACACCGTGAGCGTGGGCAGGTCAACCGGTAGCCCGCCGGTGGTGACCAGCATGGTTTCGCTGACTCCGCCGCCGTCTTCGTCGGAGAGAACCACGCGCATGAAGTAGTCCGTGTTTGCCCTGAGGCCCAGCACGTGAACGCTGTGCTCCAGGGCGGGAACCAGCTCCACGGGAGTAGCCTGGTCGAATGCTCCATCGGCTGAACCGTACTCCACGTAGCCGCTGGCCTCTGTGTCGGTGTTCCACGATACTGTGACAACCGTGGAGATTGCCTCGCTCACCCTGGCGTCCAGCGAATCGATGGCCACGTCGCCCGAACCGCAACCCGAAACGGACACGACCGAGGAAAAGAATGGCAAGACAATCATGGGAATGTCAATGGTGTGAAGCTTCATGGTAGTCCCCGCAGGCGCCCCCGAGTCGGCCCTGAAGCGAGTGTTCAGCAAGCCGATCCCGGGAGACAACCTGCTATTCCGCGGGCTCCGCGGGTTCCAGTACAGTGAGAAACAGGGGGGCTGGGTTGTAACAGCGGCTGCACTGCAGGGCGAGTATCCAGACACCGTCTCCGGAAAATCCGCTGAAATAGGAGGTACCATCGCTGGCCTGGCCCAGGTCGGCACTGGAGCCCCCTTCCAGGTCCAGCTCGTAGAGCGTGGTAGCCATCAGCTCCAGGTCGAGAAACTGCGCCTCCAGGTCATCGACGGTCATGCCTTCATAGAAACCCAGCATGACGTGGTCGATGTTGTCGGATTCCAGTTCGTTTCCCAGACCGTCCAGCGTCAGCTCGCTCCAATCCACGGTCCAGGTTCCGTCGGTACAAATGGGAAGGGTCTCCATGCTGTGGAGATCCGCCTCGAAATCCAGCACCCCACAGCCAGCGGAGATATCCACGGTTGTGTTGTCGGAAGACGAAGTGGGCTCCAGGAAGGTCAGCATCCGTGCGCCGACGCCCACCTCGGTGCCGGTGGTGAGAAGCAGCAGGTAGGTGCCGCCTTCTTCGTTGTACTGTTCGGGTACGTCTATGACCGTCCCGAAAAAAGTGAACTCCGACAGGTTGGTGCAGGTATCGCCCTGGGTTGGATACTCCACGTAGCCGTCGATGTCGGCTTGCAAGAGGCTGTCGTTGCTCAAGCCGTACTCCACGTCTTCCTGGCTCAACTGCGGGAAACGGATGAGGGCCACGTTGTCGATGTCTTCCAGGGGGTCCAGGTCGTGACACTGGATGTCGGAGACCAGTTGCTCCCAGCAGATATCCAGGTCCATGGCGCTGGCGGTGGTGATGGAGGGCACGTCGATGCTGCCCTGGTAGTTGAAGTTGTTGGAGTCCTGCAGAAGGATGGTGCCGCTCTCGCACTCGACATCATCGCCTCCGCAAGCAGCCAGGGAGCCCAGCAGCAATGTTCCTGCCAGGGTAGGCAGACACATGCCCCTTGCCGGACCGCTCCCTGAATGCAACACGGTGAAGCGCCTTGGCCTGGATGACTGCATTGGACTGTCCTCGTCGGGTTCTATCGATGGCGGGCCGGACACGCGATCACCTCGCCGTTGCCCGCCACTGGCGGGTGGTAGACCGGATCGCTTTGTGATGCCAGTGGAACATACTGGAATACCTGCCTTGTCAGGGGTTGGGGTGGACCCGTGTATGGAGCTAGTAAGGCATGGTGGTTTCGTCCCAGTCGTAGGAAAAGTCCCCGGTGGTTTCGTCCCAGGAAGACATGGCGATGGGCGCCCATATTCCTTCGGATCTGATTGCGAGGACATTGGCATGCCCGAAGTAATCCGGGACATAGCCGTAGGTGAGAACTCGCCCGTCCAGTTGGGACACGGTCTCCTGGTCATAACCAAGGGTGGAGAGACAGCCCACGTCGGATTCGGCAATCACCGTTGCGTTGGAGACCTGCAGATCGAAGGCCCACAAACAGGAGAAGCCGTCTACTTCGCAGCCTGCTATCGAAGCTCCGTCATTCACGAGGTCGTAGGTGATGCGGCAGATGTCGTCACCATCTCCGGAATCGGCAACGAAGGCCCACTCCTCTGAACCGTTGTACTTGGTATCGGTCACGACGGCTTGCCCCGTGAAGACCACCAGGCCAACTCGTTGGCCGTTGCCGGTGTCGGCGTCGGCGTCGGAATCCGTGTCGGTGTCGGCGTCGGTGTCGGAATCCGTGTCGGTGTCGGAGTCGGTATCCGTGTCGGTGTCGGTATCCGAAGGAATGGAGGTGTCTTTGCCTTCGCTGGATCCGCAGGCTGCGGGACCAATGGTCAAGAGCGCGAGAAGTACGATGGACAGGCCATTGCCAACATTGATCATTGCCGAGCCTCCTCCTTGGATTGCCAGGTGGGTTGCATGGGATCGATCCAGCGATTCATCGTGCTGAAAGGTTGCCTGGCAACCCTGATCTGTCAACTGTTATTTCCCTGTCCACGACTCCTGGTGACTTGGGGAACCCGGATCATGGGAGGGGCGGCCGGAGCCGCGAGCAGCCAAGGAGCCATCGCGGGGAATCCACCAAGGGCCTCAGGAACCACTGGTTCCCGACAAGAGCCACCACGAGACTATCTGCCCGTCTCCGCCGGCCGGGCCAAGCTGCTCCTCCAGGTAGGCCACGCAGCGTCCTGGAGCAACTGCCCTGGGCCTTACCACCGCCACCACTTCAACGCCGGCTCCCAGGAGGGCGTCGATGGCATCGCGAAGCCGGGCGGAGTCGGGCGGGAGGGCCTGGTGGGCCTGGCCCCTGGCCATGCGCCCGGCGCGACACTCCCTGTCCGCCCATGCCAACAGAGCGTTGTCCGCCAGGGCATCGGGGCTCTCGTAGCTTTCGGAAATGGGCCGATCCAGCCAGGGCTGCCAACGCTGGTAGGCCCGGGGAACGTGACGGGGCCAGAGCCGCGGTCCCACGTCGAAGGGCAGCAGCACCAGGGGACCGTCCCCCGGAACATCCACGAGCTGCTCCGGGGGCCTGGGATCGTAGACGGGCCTGGGCCATGGCGCGTCCGACAAGAGCAGATCGTCCGCGGCCACCAACGCCACAAGCGGAAGAGCCATCCGAAAAAAGGACCGTCCCAGGGCGCCTTCCAGGACCCCCACTCCCATTGCCGCCGCGGGAGCCAGGAAGACCACCGCGAGCCCGGCCGCACGGTACCACCAGTATATACCGTTCAAAGCAGGAAACAACAATGTCAGCCAATGAACTGGAGCCGGGAGTGGCTCTGCTCCCGGGCCAACGGCATGGCCCGCAAAAACCAGGTTTCGCCCCATGGCCAGTATCGCCATCAACAGAACCCCCGACATCGCCACCCGGGCATCACGGTTTCGTGCCAGGCCCAGCAGTCCCAACGACAGGGCCACCAGCCCCAGGTAGCTGGTCCGGGCCATGTCCACCTGCTCCGTGGTGGGGAGAAGCAGGTTCAAGATGTCCGTTCCGCCCTGAGGGGCATGGCGCCATCCCGGTTGGTAGGTCCATGGGGCGGCCCTGCGGGCAACCAGCCCTTCCAGGTCGCCCGAGGACAGGAAGCCCACGAGGGCTGGAAACACCGCCAGCAGGGCCAGCGAAATCACCAGGCCCAACAACAGCCACCTGCCAGCAGTGGGTCGATTCCGCACAAGAACCCACAGTGTCCACACCGGCATGGCCAGGGCGGCGAAGACCGCCGAGTACCAACCACTCAAGGCGAAACCCGCCAGGGCCGCCCCGGAACCCAGCGCCGAGCCAAGGCTGCCCGTCCGGGCGGTTCGCAGAAACAAGGCCCCGAACAGGCCGTAGCAACCCAAGGTCCAGGCCTCGCTGAGCCCGAAGCACAGCGCCCCACCGAAAAATGGGGCGCAACCGAGTACGGCCATCCCTACCATTGCCGCCCCGGACGATGCCCCCAGTTCCCTGGAGAGCAGCCACCCGGCCAAAAGAGCCAGCAACAGGTCCGTGAAGGCGATGCAACCGTAGGCAAAGGCGGGATCCAGAGGCATGAGCAGGGCAGCCATGGGCAGGTGAACCAGGTCCTGGAGAGTTCGTTCATGGCCCAGGGGCCAGTTCATCCAGGGACCGGGCTCGCCCCAGACGGAACGGGCCGCACGCCAGAGCATCCACAGGTGGTTGTCTGCTTCCATGAACGGGCTGCCGGGAACATCCATGGGCCGCAATGGCCACGGCCACATCACCGCCAGGGCCAGGGCCAGGGCAACGAGCAGTGGCAACAGACGGGCCCAGCCGCGTCGAGTCATGAAATGTCCCCGCTCCCAGTGTTGGGGTAAAATGACCAAGATATGCTCAGAGCCGCCGGAAAGGACAGTCTATCTCCCTCCGGGGCCTGCTGCGGAGCGCCAGTCACCGCCGCGAGGAGACGGCTTCCAGTGGAAGCCCGGAAATACGGGCTCCTCGACTTCTCACACAGCGGCCCCTTTCCATCAAGGTATACACTTGACGTCAATAGTCCGGCAGGGCACCATCATTATCCGTCCATTATCCGTCGTGACAGGCACACAGATGAACTCCTTCCCCAATATCACCGGGCGGATCCCCCTCCTCCAGGCGTGGCCGGCCATTCTGCTGCTGATCACCGGCCCCGCCTGCCAGCCCCGGGACGACGTCCCCGGTCCCGAAGAACTCTGCGCAGAAATGCTCACCAGCAGCCTGGACGAGTGTGCCTCCCTGGACTCCGACTGCTTCACCGTCACTTGCCTGCCCACCATCAACGGCGCCGATTCCTGTGATCTGCAAGGGGTTTCCACGGCGCTGATCACGCGAGAAATCCTCGAATACAGGGCACAACTCTGTGATGATCTCGCCAGCGCGCAATGGCGTGAATGGGCCTGCGGAACCGGCGAACAACTCGTGGCCTGCGAGAGCCTGGACTGACCGGTCCCCCAGGCGGCGAGCCCCGTGCCGTATGCCCCCATGCCAGGAGGTATGGGTGGATGGCGAGGTGGATGAACGAGAGGATTCCATGGGTACGCCACGTCCATCACTGCACTTGTTTTCGAGGCGGCACCTTGACCCGACAATGGTTATCCACAAGAAGTGGACAACTTGTGGACAACTCCGCGGAAAACCGCCCCCGGTACCCGAAAAAGCCCGTCGGATCGACCGAACACGCCCGTGTTATACCGTGGCTCCTCACTCCGTGGCAAAGCCAGGAACCATTCCACAGGCGGTGGGCCATGCGCAGCGGCACGAAACCTACAACACCACGGCATCGCCGGTTCGCTGGAGCCGCTCTCTGCATGCCGGTCTCGCTGTTGATCTCCTGCCAACCCACCACCATGGTGACCGAGCAGGCCCTTCCATCCCCCGACGATCCCGCCGGCTACGTGAACCCTTTCATCGGCACCGGTGGGCTGGGCTTCGGCGTTGGGGCCGTCTATCCCGGCGCCGGGACTCCCTTCGGCATGGTGAAGGCAAGCCCCGACACCCGCAGCGACTGCTGTGCCATGGGCTATGCCCATTGTGGCGGCTACTGGTACGAGGACTCCTACATCACCGGCTTCAGCAACGTACACCTCCACGGCCCCGGAATAGCCGACTACGGCAACATCCTGCTCTTTCCCGCCAGCGTCATGTCGCCCGACTACACCGACAGCGCCACCAGGCTGGCCGCCTTCTCCCATGACGACGAACATGCCGAACCAGGCCTGTACCAGGTCACGCTGGGGAACGGCATCCGCGTGGAGCTGAGTGCCACCGACCGCACGGCATGGCATCGCTACACCTTCCCGGCCCAACTGGGCGCCACCCTGGTACTGGACCTGGAGCACGGCGTGGACGACGACGGTCAGACATCACTGGGGGGCAGGGTGGAGCTTGACCCCAGCGCGGGGACCGCCTGGGGCCGGATGTGGAACTACGGCTCCTTCACCCAGCGATACGGGGGCAACCCCGTGTACTTCGCCATGCGCATGGAACCCGCTCCCGTGGACTGGGGCACTTGGACCCACAACCACCCGAGGCCAGGCTCCAAGTCGAACCACGGCATCGACCTGGGAGCCTGGTTCGTATTCAAGGAAGAACCCGGTCACCAGGATTCGGGAACCACCATCCTGGCGGAATCCGGCAGTTCCTGGGGCAGCGGCGAAACCGGGAATCCCGAGCTGGAATACACGCTCGAGCAGCCAGGCGGCGAGGTCACCGTGGACGTGCAGGTGGGAATCTCCTTCTCCTCGCAGGAGGGCGCCTGGGCCAACCTGGAAGCGGAGAGCCTGGGCCGCAGCATGGACTCTGTCGCCCTGGCAGCACGGGAAGCCTGGAACCGGCAACTGTCCCACATTACGGTGGCCGGCGGCACCGAGGAACAGTGGAGCATCTTCTACACGGCCCTTTTCCACTCCCTGCAGATGCCCACGCTTCTGTCCGACGTGGACGGCACCTACCCGGGGCTGGACGGCAAGCTGCACCAGACCCGACGGGGCAGATACTACTCCGACTTCTCGCTCTGGGACACCTACCGCACATTGCACCCCCTCTTGCTGCTGGCCTACCCGGACTACGCACGTGACTTCGCCCGCTCGCTGTCCCACATGGCCCGGCAGGGCGGCTATCTGCCTCGCTGGCCCTGCAACCGGGGATACACCGGCGCCATGGTGGGAGACCCCGCCGACATCGTGCTGGCAGAGACCTACATCAAGGGCATCCGGGGCTGGAACGAAGAATCCACCTTCGATGCCGCTCGCTTGACGGCGGACGCCCCCGTCCCCGACGACGCCCCCTTCGGCGGGCGAGCCGACATAGACGGCTACCTGGAACGGGGCTGGGTGGCCCTGGACGAAACCAGCGGTTCCGCCTCTATCACCCTGGAGTACGCCTGGGCCGACCGGGCTCTCTCGCTGTGGGCCCAGGCCGCGGGCCGGAGCGAAGAGGCAGCCATGTACGCCAGCCGCGCGGACTACTACGCCAACACCTTCGACGCCGAAACCGGCTTCTTCCGGGGTCGCTACTCGGATGGCAGCTTCAAGGATTCCCAGAGCTTCTCCGCTACGGCCTGGGAAGAGGACTACGTGGAGGGCAATGCCTGGCAGTACCTCTGGATGGTTCCCCACGACCCGGAGGGCCTGGCGTCGCTCATGGGCGGAGATGACGTGCTCATGGACAGGCTGGACGAGTTTTTCCAGGCAAGCCTGGAAGAAGAAGACACGGTGGCCCCCGACACCTGGTACTGGCACGGCAACGAACCCGACCTGCACGCCGCCTACATGTACGCCCTGCTTGGATACCCCGAACGCGGGGCGCCCTGGGTTCGCTGGATCCGCGATACCCGCTACAACGACCAGCCCGACGGCCTGGACGGCAACGACGACGGGGGAACGCTATCGGCCTGGTACGTGCTGTCCGCCCTGGGCCTGTACCCGGTGGCGGGGACCGATGTCTTTGCCCTGGGTCCTCCCCTCTTCGACCGCGCCCAGGTAGAAATGGCCGGCGGCGGCCTCACCATCCTGACCCGGGGATTGGGCTCATCGCCCCAGTCCTACTGGCTGGGCGCCAGCCTGGACGGCGAAACGATCACCGGCGGCACCGTACGCTGGGGTGACATCAGCGAGGGAGCCGAAATCGTCCACCTGCTGGGTTCCTGGGAAGAGCCCCTGCAGGGTGAAAGGTAGTCAGCAGCAAGTGCCCGATCCACCCGCCATACTCCGGGTACTCTCCTGGCCTTTGTGGCTCGTCGTCCCACTCTCCTCCTGCGGCTGCTCCACGCTGGACACCTGGCCCTGGCCCGAGTCTCCATGCCCTCCAGGGATGGCCTACATTCCCCCCGGGACCTACACCACAGGCATGAAGCCTCCCCTCCCCTACGGCGTGGTGGACACCACCGTCATGGAAGTGGTGGAGGCACCGGAGAGGTTCTGCAGCCAGGCCATTGCGGACACCCCCGGTGCCAGCGCATGCTGGGTCCAGACGGACCTGCACGATCCGGTGGTTGGCCTCCACCAGGTGAGCACCCAGGGATTCTGCATGGATGTCCATCCCTTTCCAGGCCAGGACTCGCCCTATCCCCCCGACGGCCTCAGCACCTGGGACGCCTCGCTCTTCGACGAAATGCTGTCTTCCGGGCGCTTCGGTCCCCGGCGGCTTTGCAGCTTCTCCGAGTACGAGTTGGCCGTGGCGGGTCCGCTGTCCAACCAGCGCTTCATCTACGGGGACCAGCCGAATCCCTCCCTCTGCCCGGACGATGAGCAGACACCCATAGGGTCCTTTCAAGGTTGTATGAACCAGGAGACCGGGCTTCACGAGTACGGCGCCGTCCTGGCACAATGGGTCCACCTGGATGAACAACTGGTGGACTGGGCCTGCCGGGACCCCGAAACCTGCAAGGCCTCGGGGGGGGCGAGGCTGGATGATCGAAGCGGCTCGGGGGCCTTCTCCATGCCCTACATCGTTGCGGGAGGTACCCACAGGATCCAGACGCGACAGGCCCCCTACACTCCCCACACCTTCCACGATCACGGCCAGGTGACCGGAGCGGAGGGCTGCGACGACTGGGGATGGGACGACGGGGTGGCCGTGTGCGCGGAGCCGGATCCCCGCTACCGCCTCTGTGCCTCCCAGCCTGGGGACGATAGCTGCCGCGCGCTGCGGCGGCAGGAGCTGCTGTGGCAAAAACTGCTGAGTCGCTGTAAGAACCACCGTATGACAGAATGCCTGAGCTGGGGCGTGGGCCTGGTGAGGGGCAAGCGCTTCGACGCCTGCCCTGGCAGCCCCGGGGAGCTGGGGCCGGGACAGGGAAGGTAGTCACCGATCCCCCATAGCTGCTACGAGGTATAGAACAGGCCACCGCCCCTCCACAAACCAGCCCTGGAATGAACATGTTTTCAGATTCCATCTCCATCATCGCACTCCTGGCGCTCTGTGCCTGCTCTTCCATCCCCCCCGAAGGCGCATATGGCGGCGAGTGCTCCGACCAGATCGACAACGACGGCGACGACCTCGTGGACTGCGACGACAGCGACTGCGCCGGGAACAGCGAGTGTGATCTCTCGGGCGACACCGACACCGACACCGACACCGACACCGACACCGACACCGACACCGACACCGACACCGACGCCGACGCCGACGCCGACACCGACGCCGACGCCGACGCCGACACCGCGATGGACACGGGGATAGGGGCCGGCATCGAGATCACAAAGATCAACTACGAATACGACGAGACCACCTGGCACTTCTCCACCGACCTTTCGGGAACGGCGGCCATCGTCACGCTGGAGCTGCACCAGGAAAGTGCCTCCTTCACCTGGAACGAATCCCACGACATGCAACTCACCGGCAAGGAGCCGGATACCGTATGGCAGAGTTGGGGCCTGGATCTACCCGTGGTCGGCAACCCCATGGAGCAGGTGGACAGCATCAATACCTTCATACAGGCCAATGCCCAGTCCGAGGCCGGCCTTTCCATGGCCTTCCTTGCCTGGGACGCCGACTGGTCCCTGGCGGACTGCGCAGTGCTTGACATCTCTGGAGGCGGGTATTTCGCGGACTACGGCTGCCATGAACCCTGACGGGGCAGGTCGCCTGCCCTCAGGGGTCGAAAGCGGCCATGCAGGCGTACCTGCCCGTATTCAACGCCAGCCGTGAGCACTTTCCGGATGGGAACCTGCCAGGCTGCTGGTCGCACCCTTTCGGCCATGACCGCAGGGCCGGTCTTCCGGGCAGCCGGGCTGGAAGCGGGCCCCGCCCTCGCTGCCATCACAGCAAGCGCCGGGCCCGGCAGACCCGCATCATGGGGCATTCGCCACAGCGCCGGCGGTCCTGGCGGGAGCTGCAGAAACCAGAGATCCCCAGGTGTGCCAGGGCAAAGTCGAAACGCACGGGATCCCGAGAATCCAGCAGGGCCAGGTTGCGGGTGATCTCTTCCGCGCAGCTCCAACTGGCGGTGGCGCGGCTGCACAGGCCCAGGTAGCGGCTGAAGCGATGAACGTGCGTGTCGAGGGGAATCACCAGGAGGGCCGGCGAAACCCCGTCCCATGTTCCCAGGTCCACTCCCTGGCAGCCAGGTCCGCCGGAGTCCGGGCGCCTGACCATCCAACGCAGGAACAGGTTCCAGCGCTTGCAGGCCGAGCCTCCAGACGGCAGCGGCAGCAGGAAGCGTATTCCACGGGGCAGGTCGCCGAAAACACCAGCCTGCCATCCCAGGGCACGGGCCTGTTCCAGGGCGTTCAGCCTGAGCTGGCCCACCATTCCTTCCAGGGCCTGGCGCACCGTCCCGTGTTCAGGCCGCAAGTGCTCCAGGAAGGCCCCTTGCAGGGAACCGTGGCTGGACATCAGCTCCCGCAGACCGCCCAGCAGCAGCACCAGGTCCCTGGCACCCACCCAGCGGTGCCGCAGGTGGGAGAGGGCATCCAGCTCCAGGAGGGGAGAAAATGAATGGAGGTATTCCCCCGGCCCACCAAGACGATCCATTCTCGCCAGCACCTCCCGTACCAGGGGGCGAAAGCTCCCCACCCGGCCGAAGGCCAGACCAGAGGCCACCACGCCGGCCAGCTCCAGGTCGGTGGGATCGTGGTAGCGACGCACGACACCCACCGGGTCCCTGGCCAGAGCGGCGTCGGTGTCGGCCATCTCCAGCAGTGCATCGAGTCCGCGGCCCAGTTCCATGAGCCAGGCGACGTCCTGGGCTGGGGTTCCTTTCACGGGTCGGCGGGCCTCCTGCCACGGGCATCAGGGCAGGGGTTGGGGGTAGCCCCCTGCGGGTGGTCGGGTCCGGAGCCATAGACCATAACCCGAAGCGGCGGCTTCCAGGCGCCAGGAATCGTCGAGTCTGCCCAGGATGGGGGCGTCCAGGGGCAGCACCAGGGTGTCCACCCTGGCCAGGCCAAGGGGCCAGGGAGCATCCCACCAGGGTGGCCGGGCGTCGTCCATGTAGAAGTGCGCAACATTCCAGAGCACACGCCTGCCCGACAGCGCCGCGATGAGGCGGTAGTCGGTGGCCACCCTGGCGTCGGGGCTCACCCGTTCCAGCAGGGAGTCGATACCGGCAACCTCGGCGGAAGCAGCCATCTGGCGGTTCTGCTCCCACGAGCCCTGGCGCAGGTGAGAACGAACGCCGTGGAAGGCCAGGCCGTTCCCCAACAACATGATGGCCCCGGCAACGCCAAGTCGGCTGTTCTTTCCTCCCCAGCGCAGACGCTCCACCAGGAACACCCATCCCATCACCGCGCCAGCCGCCAGGAAGGGTATGAGGACATCTCGATAGAATGCGTAGTTGCCCGTAAAGGCCTGCCATTCCTTGGCGGGCGTCGCCAGCAGGTACAGCAATGGTCCGACACACATGAGCAAGGTGCTGGGTGACAGGAGTGTGGCGGAGCCCCCCCCCAGCAACAGGAGCGCAAGGTGCCTTGTCCGGTCCCGGGTGAGCGCCTGATCGGCCAGGCCCACCTGCTGGGCTCCACTCAAGAACGCCAGCGGATTGAAGTGGTAGAAAAGATTGCCCTTGACGAGCAACAGGACCAGGAACCAGGTCAGTCCCACAGCCGCCAGGGCAGCACCGTGGCGGCGCCTGCTC
This sequence comes from Myxococcota bacterium, assembly GCA_024276675.1. GTDB lineage: Bacteria > Myxococcota_A > UBA796 > UBA796 > JAFGLY01 > JAJRWT01. The sequence goes on from JAJRWT010000037.1 coordinate 86,587, forward strand.
CTTCCCGGGGGGAGGACGAGCACTGAAAGCCCGACCCAAACCAGGAGGTACGAGGATTCTTCCCTGGCACAGCAGGTGAGCAGCGCGCCGGCAAACATCATGAGCCAGGATGGACGCACCAGGCCCCACAGGACCAGCAGAAATCCCGGCACCATGAAGGCCATGGGACGAAAATCCGCCAGCGCGGCGGTCTGCACCGGCAGCCACGACAGGAATGCCAGGCCCGCGGCCAGGGCAAACCACGAACTCCCGCTGCGATCCCGGGCGAGAGCCGCAAGAGGAAAGACCCCTGAAAGCACGACCAGTACGTTGACATAGAGGAGCGTCAGGGGGCCGGGCCAGAGCAGGTAGAAGGGCAGGATCAAGGCCAGCACGGGGTGAAAGTGGACCATCTGGAAGAACCCGGTTGGTTCCAGCAGGAGCGAGGAGGTCCAGGCTCTACCCTCACTGGCAGCAAAGAGGATCTGGTTGAAGAAAGCCAGATCCTGCGCCCACTGCAGGTGGTGGGCGGAAAATGCCAGGCGAGTTCGCTCCAGGAGCAGGGCTGCCATGGTGGCGCTGGCGAGGGCCAACAACATCCACGGCAGCCAGCCACGGCCATGCACGAAGAGGCATTGACGTTGGTTCAAGCCTGTGTATGAGCCTTTCAGGGCCATGGTCGATCCACTGGGATCAATCCCGGGGTTGCTGGTCGCTCCCGGTGGGTTTCCTGGGGGCGGAACCTCCGCCGCAGTCGGGGCGCGCTCAGGTGGGTACCCCCAACCTGGGCAGAATCCAGACTTGGAGGAGAATCCACAACCCCACGACACCCAACAGGGTGAGAGTATCTTCCATGGTGTTTGCTCCATGATCTCAGAAGGACAAGAGTTCCGGGTGAACCATGGACAGTGTATGTGCCGCGAGCCCCGGGTGCCAGTCCAGGCCCCGACGGAGGGCGTCATGCCCGGTGGGAGTAGCTCGTCCGAGGCAACGAAAGCGGTAGAAGGGCACGAGACGGGCGCTCGCCCGGCATTTCCCGTGGAAGCCAGTGGGCCTTGGGGGAAAAGTGCATTAAAACGCAGCCTGCCACGTACATTGCTCCAGCCCTCCGTTCTCTCTCTCTCAGGTGGACCGCTTGCGTGGCAGCCAGCGGGAGACTACCTTCTTCCAGGGCATCCCCTCCAGCAATTCCGGGAGTATTCCATGGGTTTTTTCAATCGTCTTGCCAACATCTGGCGCGGATTTCTAAGCCTCTGGGTCTCCAACATCGAGACCAGAAACCCCGAAGCCGTCTACGAAGCCGCCATAGAAGAACGCGTCAGGAAGCACCGTGAACTGAAAAAGGCAGTCTCGGGCATAGTGTATCTCCGAAACAAGACATCAAAGGAGCTTGAAGAAGCCCAGAAGGAACTCAAGAGCGTAAATGCCCAGATCCCCATCGCCGTGCAGGACGGCGAGGACGACGTGGCGCTGGTGCTGATCCAGAAGAAGGACCAGCTCAACGCCAAGGTGGAGTCACTCTCCGCGGACCTGGAAAAGATCGCCGCGCAGGCAGAAGAAGCAAAATCCGGTCTCATCAGCTTCCAGGCCGAAATCGAAAAACTCAAGCGCGAAAAGGAAGAGATGTTGGCCAAGAAGGCAAGCGCCGAAGCCCGAATCGAAATCCAGGAAACCCTGGACGGACTGTCAACCGACGCAGACATAAAGGCCCTGGACAACGTCCGTGAACACATCGAAAAGATCCAGGCCGAAGCCGATATCGGCACAGAGCTGGGAGAAGAAAACCTCGACGCCAAGCTCGCCAGGATCAAGGCAAAGACCGCCTCCGCATCGGCCCAGGCCCAACTGGACGAAATGAAACGCCAGATGAACGCCCAGAAGCAGGCAGAGGGGGCGTCCCAGGCAGCCGCGGTCAAGAAAACCATCTGACGACTACTCCCCTGCTGGCCTCCCACCGACTGTACCGCCTGCCATGAGCCGCCCGGAACGTTCAGCTCCATACCGGAACGTCAGGCCCTACGGCATGAGCCGGCAGCCTTCGGCAGCCTTTTTCCCGACGGCTCCCTGCTCACTCCGCGGGCTGGCCGAAAGCCTGATGTGCAGTGGGCCGGATAGACACTGACCGGGTTATTGTCTCGTCTTCCCACCCTCCGCTGCCGACCGCCCGGGAGAAGACTTGAAGAAGAGTTGGGAAACACTCGTCACCAGGTGGACCTCGCTCACAGCCAGGGAACGCTGCGCAACCAACGCCCTCATCTTGATTGTGGTGGGGTATATCGCCCACTACCTGGTCTTCACGATAGCCCAGCCCTTCTACATCGAAGACTGTGCCATCACATTTTCCTATGCCAGGAATCTTGTCCATGGCGAAGGCCTGGTGCCATTCCCCGGAGGAGAACGGGTCGAGGGCTACTCCAACCCGCTGTGGATGTTCCTCATCGCGGCATTTCTGGGCGTCAAGGTGCCCGTGTGGACCTCCTCCAAGTTGTTGGGCGCGGCATTGGGCGTCCTGACCATGATATTGAGCTGGGCCATCTGCCGTCGGGCCAGGGGCGGCCGCAACGACGCCGTGAACCTGATCCCCCCCTTCCTGTTGGCGGCCTCCACCCAGTTCGTGGTGTGGAACTCCTCCGGGCTGGAAAACTCGCTCTTCTGCCTGTTGCTGACGGCAGCCATGTACCGCACGATCAAGGAAGGCACCGACGGCGGAAAACCATGGTCCGCACTGCTGTTCTTCCTCTTGTCCATAACGCGGCCCGAAGGTATCGCCTACGTTGCCGTGGGAATCATGGCCCGGTTCATCTTCGCTCTGCGCCAGGGCAGGATCATCCGGACCATGTTGGTCTGGCTTCTGGCCTTCACACTGCCCTTCGCGCTGTACCAGTGGTGGCACTACGACTACTTCGCCTGGCCCTTCCCCAACACCTACTACGCCAAGCTGGGAGAAGGCTCCCGCTTCAAACCCTTCGGCTGGACCGTCAGGGGCTGGAAGTATCTCAACGGGTACATGCTGGAATACTGGGTAGCCTGGGCCACGCCATTCTTGTTCCTGGCGGCCGCTGGGCTCAAAAGATGGCGGGCCGCCGTCGGCATCTTCCTTCTGGCGGGCTTCACGGTACTGGTACTCTGGAACGGCAAGGCCGACTTTCTCACGGACGTGGCTTTCTGGAAACCCATCCAGCGGGAATGGGTGGACATCCGCGTATGGTGGATCTTCGCCAGCGCCGTTCTACTGGGCCTTCTCACCCTGGGCAGACCTGGCTGGCGTGCCTTGAGCATGACCTGGGCCATGTACTGCTCGGTATTCCTGTTAATCATCTACACGGGTGGGGACTGGATGGACGCCTACCGCTGGGTGAACATGCTGGTGGTTCCACAGTTCATCCTGCTGGCTATCGGATTCGGCGAACTGGCGGATCGCCTTCCCCATGTGCGGCTCAGGCTCAAAACCGTCCTGTTTCTCCCCGGGAAACTCACGGCATGGCTTCGCAAGCGTTCTACTGCCAACTCCGAAACACCCGGCCCTGCGGACCCCCAACGAATCCAGCCTACCTGGATGAACCGCCTGAAATCCCTCTCCCCTCCCCTCCCCGGTACGTTCCTGCTTCTTGCCACCGTGGCGCTGGCCCTGCCCAACTCGTGGCGCTCCTACCATTTCGCCACCCACCCCGAAACAGGCGTGCGAGACGTTCGGCGGCGCGTGGAGTACATGAGCTGGGTGCAAAAGCGCCTGCACCTGGACCACGTCCAGCTTCTGGACGTGGATATGGGCGCTCACCTCTGGTACTCGGGCTGGGAGATCATGGACGTCGCCGGCCTGGTGGAAATCCCCCTGGGGCATCACAATTACGAAAAAAAGTTCATCAAGGAACACATCTTCGAGTTCAACCACCCCGATTTCATCCACTCCCACGGTGGCTGGTCCAGGCGCACCAAGATCAACAACTTCCCTGAGTTCAAGAAAACCTATTTCGAAATTCCGGGATATCCCGCAGGGCGGCGCTCCCTGCACCTGGGCAACTACGTGCGCAAGGACCACTGGGTGAGCCAGGGCTACGATGGCCCCAGCGTTCCACGGATCAAGTTCCAGGGAGCACTCACATTGCACGGTTGGCTTTTGCCTTCCGACATCGTCCCAGTGGGGGGCAAGTTCTTTCTCCAGACCTGGTTTGAAGGCGAAAACCGCAAAAAAGGCGTGCGAGTCCTGGTCTTCCTGACCGACGGCGAGAAGGTGTTGACCGTGGAGGAAACGGCCCCCGGCTACGACTGGTACCTGCCCAGGGACTGGAAGCGAAACGAGATAATATTCACCGGCTACGACATCCCCATACCGAAGGATCTACCCGAAGGAGACTACCAGGTGGGGCTGGTCCTCCTGGACCAGAAGAGCGGCAAGGTTCTGCGACCCATCAGCCAGCTCGCCCCGACACCCCCCTCGGAACAGGACCAGGCCGACGACCCCACAACCCGCGAGAGCCCCGCGGGGGTCGAAGCCACCAGCTCCCTGGAGGACCGGATCCCCAAGGAAAAAGACCGCCGCCTGATAGAGCAGATTCGCAGGAAAACACACCCGCGCAACGACTCCCGGCAAGACCCCACCAGGGGGCAACGAGATCTCTCGTCCCTCCAGGCTGGCCAGGACACCACCATCGCCGTCTCCGATGAATTCACATACATGCGGGGGGAATACCTGCTGCCCGGAGCGACTCTCCACGTGGTCTCCCGGGGTCGCGCCACCAAGGAAGCCCATGCAGATCTGGACCTGGCCCTGGACCTGGCGCAAACCGGGGCCTGCGACGAAGCCTGGAGCACCTGGTGGGATGCCCGTCGGCACTTGATCAGGAATATCCGCTGGCAAAACGAAAACGCGCCCGCGATGGAAAAGGCCGTCACCGAGTGCCTGGCTCGCAGAGCCACAGCCATTGACGACCCATACGAAAAAGCCCAGGTACTCATCCAGGCCAGGATCCTCAATGACCATCGCAACGAGCTGCTGCTTTCGCTCACAAGACCCCTGGCAGCCCAACTGGAATCAGAAGGCGATCAGGCCATGGAAGAAGAAGACTGGGAGTCGGCATTCACGGCACTCCGCACCGCGGTCAAACTTGATCCCCGCCTGTCTCACGCCCGCCGCAAGGCAGAGTACTGCCGCGACAAGCGTCTCAACATCAAGGGCGTGGGGAGTCGCAGCTTCCTCGACAGCTTCAAGTCCCGGAAAAAAAACAAGAGCATCAAGAAGAATCCACCATCCAAAACCAACAAGGAGCCCCGGCAAAAGGGCGCGACCCCCAAAAGCCCGGCAAAACCATCTGCAGAGGCCAACCCGGAGCCGCGGCCCGAGGACAATGGCAGCCAGCCAGGCTCCGACCATCCAGCACCCAACGGGGCAGCACTGCGCGGGCCTATCCCCACGGGTCCACGCGCCCTGACCGAACTCCCAAAGGTTGATTTCGAACCTACGAACCCCGAGGACCCAAAGTCGGGAGCCACACCCGGTCCTTCAGCCGACTGAAATCCCGGATACCACTCCGGCATCCCCGTACCCCGCACATCACAGCAGGGGAATCCCACTCCGGCGGGGATCCTGCTGCCTAGCCCGGCCACGCCCACTGGCGGAAAGGCCCGGTCCCACTGCGCCTTCAGGCTCCATGGTTGCCATCACCCGCCAGGCAGTACCCCAGGAGCTTGTAGGTCAACCGGGCCGCGGCCATCTCGGAGACGCGGCTCCCCGGCAGAGGGTCCAGCTCCACGATGTCGAAACCCAGTACCTTGTGGTCACGGGCAAGAGCCCGCAAGAGGGCCAGCCCCTGCCAGTACCCCAGGCCTCCGGGCTCGGGAGTGCCGGTACCTGGAATGACCGAGGGATCGAAACCATCCAGGTCCACCGTGATGTAGATCCCGGGAGTGGAGATGCTGTCCAACACCTTGGGGATCCAGGTCTGGGGCGGGGCGGGAACGATCTGCGCGGCGTGGAACACCGTGGTGGCTCCGGAGCGCGCCAGATCCCATTCTTCGGAAGATCCCGACCGCACGCCCACCTGAACCACTTGCAGCCCCGCTTCCAGCACACGCTTCATGACGCAGGCGTGGCTGAATCGAGACTCCTGGAAGCTGTCGCGAAGATCCAGGTGGGCGTCCAACTGGAGCACGGTGAAGGTCTCACCCAGCTCCTGCCGCAGGGCTCGCACGATTCCAAGGGTGATGGAATGTTCCCCGCCGATCCCCACTGGCACGAGGTCGGCGTCCAGCACAGCTCGTACCTGCCGCGTGACAGCGGACAGGTAGGCCTCGGGTCCGCTGGCCACGGGCTCCAGTGGGCGAAGCGTACACACACCCGCCCGGCAAGGTTCACCCTGGGTTTCTTCGTCGTACCATTCCACCTGGTGACTGGCTTCCAGCAACCGGGCAGGGCCGAAGCGAGCCCCCGCACCCCAGGAACAGGTGGCGTCGTATGGGAAGGGCATGATGGCGAAACGCGAGCTGCCGGGGCCATCGAGATGCCGTGGCAGATCCAGGAATCCAGGGTGCATCGTCTGCAACACGGTAATGGCTCCCCAGGTCACAGGCCCCGGCGACCGTCGCGGTAGTCGTCACCGAAAAACGGGGCGAAGGAACACATTTCCTTGAGACGACTGAACACTCTCTCCCCTACCCTGTCACCGAGAGTGGGGCCCGACAGCTTGCCGGGAGTCCCGGAAGCAGAGTTGGAGCCACCGTAGACAGTCAGGTTGATTTCGGTCTGACCGGTTGCGTGGGCAGCCTTGAAATTCGTGGTGGCCATGGTGGTGGCCATGGCGTTGTAGCGATGGGAGATGAGGACGTCGATGATGGTCAGCTCCCACTCGGTACAGCGGCCCTTGCCAAGTTCGTCTATTGCCAGGACGGGTACCTGCACCAGGGGTCTGAGGGTTGTGGCCTCGCCAACGCCCTGGTCGAAGCCCGCCTTCAGTTGGGACAGCAGGTTGGAAAACTCTACGAAGAGTACTTCTTCTCCGTAGAGCATCACCAGCTCCCTGAGAATGGCCACCAACAGGTGGGTCTTGCCCCGGCCCACGCCGCCGAAGAACACGACTCCACGGTTTTCCTGCCCTGGAACGTATTGTTCCAGCACTGTTCTCGCGATGTGATAGTTGGCGGAGGCACCCGCTGCCGAAGGATCGTAGGAGTCGAAGGTGCTCCGGGCATGACGAGCGGGAATTCCCGCCTTGTTGAACAAGGCCACCCGATCCGGAAGCACCCGGCAACGGCAGCGCCCCATCCTGGCGACTCCCTTGATCACGACTTCACGGTTGCCCAGGCCATCACAAAGGGTACAACGGGGCACGCAGTCACACACCCGTGCGACGGCGTGAAGCTTGCCCGGCTCCACGACGTAGCCCTGACCATGGCACAAGGGGCAACCGGGTTCACCCAGCATGAGTGGTTTTCCGGGCATCGATCTCTCCAAGGGTTCATCCTGTCCACAAGAGCCACCGCCAGAGCCTGGTAACTCGCCCCCCGAGGGGAGAGCCAGGGTTGGGAGGGTTTCAGCAAGCTATCCCGCCGCTCCAGGCTCCTGGCCTGCATGGAGACGATCCCATACCGCGGTGGCGGAGAGATCCGGGTAACGCTGCCGCAGGAGATCCCGCGCCACCTCCTCCAGCATCTCCTGCCAACGGGCGGACTCCATGGCATCCTTCAACGGCGCAAGATCCTCCTGGGCCAGGCGGAACAACTGGGCTCTCTCACTGCGGGCGGCCTGCCACAGATCCTTGTGAAAGCCCCTGATGATGGCCATGGCCCGGTCGGCCCGATGAGCCATTGTCGTTTCTTCCGCCAGGCAACGGTCCAATTCCTGGTGCGCTCGCCGGACCAGGGGGGAATAGGGATCAGTGGGGTCGGCAGTGGCGGACTCCAGGCAGGAGTTCGCTCCAGCCAGAGCACTCCCCGGCAGATCTCCACCGTCGACCCGGGGGGGGGCTCCAGCAGATCGCAGCAACTGCCCTGAAATCCGCTTCACGGTTCCCTTGCAGCTTCGCAGGCCCAGGGGAGTTTTTACACGACGCTTACGTCTTCGCTCAGCCACCTGTTCCAGGGACGTGACGATGACCGCAACCGGCACGCCGTCTTCAAGCCAACGCAGCAGCAAACGCCCATCTACACTGGACAAAAAATGGCCCCCCCCCCCGGATCACCACCAGGTGCTCCACCACCTGCCGAGCCGCTTCCCGCAAATCTTCCGGTATGGCATCCAACTCCACGAAGCCCTCCAGGAACGTTCCACCAAAGGCAGCCGTCAGGCGGCCTTCATCCCGTCAGCTCGTTCCAGGCATGCATTGTTGTCCTATCAACGGCCAGGCGATAGAACCACCATCTATGAACCCAGGGCAGCGCTGCGAGCGCAACCGCATCCCAGCAAGCTCCGTCCCGACACCATGGGGCACATTGGGGCCCAGGCCGCCATTCTCTTCTATCTCGTGGCACATCTACCAACTTCATCACAACTCGTTTTTCATGGCGGACGCAATACGTTGGCACCTGTCCACCACCCGAACACCCGCACCCTGATACCTACATAGACAGGCCCAGCCCAGGAGGCTCGGAACGACATGTCCCGCACCATCGAACTGATCGCAAGCACTGCCCTGGCCTTCACCCTTTCGGCCGCCGATGCCATCGCAGCCCCCCCCCCGCCTGTCAGCGACATCGCAGTGGCCGACGACGACGAAACCTCCGGCGACGACGACGACTTCGACATAATCAACCAGGAGCTGGATCTCGACTTCTTCAAGGACGACGAAGAAGAAGACTTCATCCCCACGCAACGCCTGCAGAGCAACGACGAACTCGAACCCGACTCCGGCGACGAGCAGATCATCGACGAACTGGTTCCCGAACCCGAACCACAAGAAGAGATCAACTTCCTGGACGACGAAGAAGAAGAGATTTCCATCAACGCTCCGGGCCAGGACAATGCCCAGCTCTACCGCGACCAGATGGACTCCATGAAGCACCTGGGCCCCGACGAAGAGATCATAGCCTGGGAACGCTACCTGGACAGGTACCCCAACTCCATCTTCAAGGACCGAATCCAATCACGCATCGAAGAACTCTCCACGGGTCTCTACGACGAACGCGTACCCCAGAGCACCAGCTTCGGCGGCGGCGCCGGGGCCGGGCATGCCGAACTCGACTTCGCTGCGCCGGTCCTGCTGGAATCCATCGATCCCCGAGATCGCTTGCGAGCTTCCTTCGAGATCGGCTTTCCCGAGTACTTGAACCTGATGGTGGACTACGAAGCCCAGCTCATGCGCTATTGGTCAGTTCATGGCGGGATAAGGCATCGCTACACCGGCTGGAACATAGAAACCGGCACCCATTACTCCTTGATCAAGAGCGCCCGCACCAACACTCTCCTGACCCTCATGGGCGATGTCCACTTCAACACCAACCCATTCTACCCCTCGCTCCGGCCACAGCTCGCCTTTGGCCAACGGGCCATGGTTGGAGGCAACCCCCTGGACATGCAACTCCAGGCAGGTGTCGACTTGATGTTCCAGAGTGAGTTCTCGCTGGTCTACCTGGCAGGCGGCAATCTCAGCTACCAGGCCAGCGAAAAGGTGCGCTTCTTCCTGGAAACATCCCTATACATGAAACACCTGGGCTGGGAAGAGGGCAGCAGCTTCCGCTTCAATATCATCTCCTTCGGAATCAGCTTCTTCGTACACAAGGACATGCTGGCCACCCTGGGCGCGAGTGCACCCTATACCACCAACTACTGGGGCTACCACTACGGCAGCATCATTGGTGACTACAGCTATTACCTTTGAACAGTTCCCGGTTGAAGAACAAGAACGCGAACAGGTTGGCCGCCTTGTAGTACTTGGCCACGTCGCGCCACGAAGAGATGGCTCCAAGGTGCCGGGCCATCGTCGCCGGTCTGAAGTAGAACTCCCGGTAGAACTTCCGATGCAGTCGGATGAGATCGTCGGGCTCAAGCCCCCATGGTACGAATGTGGGCTCCCAGAACGAAGTCTCGTCGGTGGAGGTGGAAATAACACGACCGTATTTCTGGCCTTCCTCCTGCCAGATGGCCATCTGCCGTGTCTTGGGCATCAAGGTGTTGATCTGCACGGTGACATCGTGCAGTGGTATGGACCTGGCAAAATCGATGGTCTCCAGTATGCTGTCACGATCATCCACCAAGTGACCGATCATGAAGAACGCCTTGGGCCTCAGCCCAGCTTCGTCCGCCCAGGTGACGGCGTTACGGATCATATCCTTGGTGATGCCCTTGCTGATGAAGTCCAACACCCGGTCACATCCACTCTCGATGCCAAAACGGGTTCGCCAGCAGCCAGCCTCTTTCATGCGGTGCAGAAGCTCCCTGTCCACAACTTCGACCCGGGAGCTGGCCGTCCACGAGACCGGCAACCGGCGGCGAATGATCTCGTCGCAGATGCCCATGACGCGCTTCTTGCTCATGCAGAACAGGCTGTCCACGAAGGCGATGTCCTTGACGCCGAAGTCCCGAACCAGGTGTTCCATTTCGTCCACGATGCGTCCGGGACTGTGGCTGCGAAACCCCGAGCCGGCTTTCTGGCAGAAGACACAATGATGGGGACAGCCCCGGCTGGTGATCATGGCGAACTTTGGCATGGCGTGTTCGTCTATGGGCACGGGCTTGTAGATATTGGACGGCAGCAAGTGCCTGGCGGGAAAGGGCAGATGGTCCAGATCAGGGGGGTTCTTTCTGGGCCTGGTGAAACGAACGCCCCCATCCGGATGGCGAATCACCACGCCGTCCACGGCCTCGATGGGCTTCCGCCCCTTGTAATGTTCAACCAGGTCCACCATCGTGTACTCACCCTCGCCCCTCACACCAACGTCGAAACAGGCGTGTTTCATGGCGTGCTCTGGAAAGATGGTGACGTGGTAGCCCCCCAGGACCAGGGGTACACCGGGGAGGGCCAGCCGCAAGGCCCGGGCAAGCTCCACGGCGCCCTGGAAGATGACGGTTGTGGCCCCGATACCGATGATATCCGGCCCATAGCGCTGGGCACGCTGCACCGTGGACACGACGTTCAAGTGTTCGGCAGCCGCGTCCACCACCTGGACCTGCTCACCATGTCGCAGCAGGTTGGCGGCGATGTACAACAGGCCCAGGGGGGCCGAGTTGTAGAAAAGGTAGGCGGTAACGGGGCTGACATGCCCATTTCGCAACACCGCATCCAGGGGGGGATTCACGAGGAAGACACGCATCTGGACACCTGAAGACATGGCCGGGGGGATCTGGCCGCGCCGTGCCGATCGGGTCCGGCGCTGCTGGGCGGAGGAGAGGGTCAGTAGACCAGGTCCTCGATTTCGCTTTCCACCTGGCCCTGGAAGGTGTAGTCGTAGTTGGAATACTCGATGACCATGTCTGAAGAGATCACGTAGGTACGTGTCCGGGTGCTGCTGCCGGTCCAATCCAACGCGATGGAACCATCTTCGTCGAACAACACGGTGTCAAGGTCGTAGGTGGCGGCCCACTCCGCGGCGTCGTCCTGTTGGGCGGTGGTGCCCATGGCGTCAAGCAGCAGCACAGCCACGGTCTGTACGCCGTAGGACGAAAAAGAGGACTGAATGTCGGGGAGGAAGGAACAAATCTGGATGAAATCATCACCCTGGCCATAGCCCAGGGCCAGAACCACGGGGCCACTGTCGTGCTGGTAGAGCCGCCATTCATTACCGCCCTGGTCGTCGGCCACGAGATTGTAGGCGATATCACCCAGGGAGTAGCCCGTGCCCTCGTATGGGGGGGCCGTATCGGCGGTGTCGGAGGAAGTGTCTTCCGCGGTGTCGACCGCCGTGTCCAGGACGGTATCGGTGGAGGTGCCGGAGGTGTCGTTCAGATAGGTTCCGCCCTCGGGTTGGACATCGGGGTCCCCCCCCCCACGAAAGGAAGGAGGGTCGTTGGTGGCACAGGCGTATACCACCACACCCACGGCCGAAAGAAGAACCAGGAACAGACCAGTGGAGGGTATTCTTGCCATTTTCAACCCTTGGCGTTGGGGGACCAACAGGACAAACTCGGCACCAATACTACCACAGAAGCTGCGCCCACATGCGCTGGACAACTGTCAACCATGATTCTTGCTGGTTTTTCAGAGCAACCAATCCATGCAGGCCGAGTCGGTTACCTGGCCATCGACGGTTCTCGAGGCGCATGAATCACAGACTGCGGCCCCGTCGAACTCCAAGGAATGTGGCCGGTCGGTGTCGATGACCGCGCTCCCGCTGGCTGGTTCCAGTGGACAAAGATCCGTATCGACGCTCCAGGCGCCATGTATGGTGGCGGGTTCAAGGTCGGCCGAGGCCACGACACCGGAGACGGTCAGGTCGTAGCGTACGGGAAAGCCGGTCAATGGGAAAAGGGTGTACACCAGGTCCACCGTGGTGAGGTCCATGGCCGAATCCTGCCCGGAACAGGCGCGTACCGGACCGCCGCAGGAACTCACGCCTACGTCCATGATGAGCAGATCCCCGTTCAGGGTGAGTTCCACGGCTCCGTCCAGGTAGAAGGCAGAGTCCGGCTCGTCCTGGTTGGACACGAAAAACCGGTCGCCGGCCACCATGGCTCCCTCGTTGGTCTGGAACAGTTCCAGCTCGCCATCCACCAGCAGGGATGAGCCGGTGGAGCACTCGTTGCTCCAGATGAGGCGGTGGACTGTCGGATCCATGTGGGAACCCGTACAGGTCTGGTCCACGGGCAGGAACAGATCCAGGTCTTCCACCAGCGCCAGCCAGTCGTCGGGCTGCGCCAACGCAAAGGCTTCAGCCACGCCTGCCAGTTCCGATGACTCCAGGACCTGGGGAACCGAATCGCCACGGGGAAGTCCGCAGGCGGTCAGCAGCATGGAGATGGGCCAGAAGAGCTTCATGTACACTGTTTAGGTCACTTTGATCGGAAAGTCAAAACGAATTCGGCACAACCTGACACCCCTTCCCTCGTGGGTTACCGGGTGGCTCACCAGAGAGCGTCACGACCAGTCCAACGAAACAGTTCCGTCAGGGGGAATCCATGCCTTCCTGGGAGGGGCTCGCTGCCGCCCGGTGGCAACGCCTGCCGGGCTTTCGCACCACGACAGCCCGACAATGGGCCGATCCCGCCTGGCAGATACGGAATTCCGCCAGGTCCGTACAGGATCTGCGTTCAATCCTTGGCGACCTCGTTCCTGACAGCTTCTACGAGGATCTGGCCCGTGATCAGGCTGGCTCGGCTCCCATGCCGCTGGGTCTCAGTCCCCATTGGCTGTCCCTCATCCGCTGGGAACGGGCCCTGGAATGTCCGCTCCGGCGCTACACCCTGCCACTGCACGGCGAACGCAGGAATCCTCCATCCCATCCCATGGCACGGCCCGACCCCCTGCGTGAATCCGTCTCCAGCCCAGCTCCGGGTCTGATCCGCCGCTATCCCAGCACTGTCCTGGTGCTGCTGTCCCACAACTGCCCGGTGCTGTGCGGGTACTGTTCCCGCATGAGAAACAGGCGAACCGGGGCAGCACCATTCCAGCCCCATTCCCGGGACGAAGCCCTCCTCCGTTCCCTGCACGCCATGGAGCCGGTGGAAGACATCCTGGTTTCGGGGGGAGACCTGTCCATGGTGCCCATGGATCGCCTGGAGCCCTTTCTTGGCTCTTTGTTGGACATCCGGAGCCTCAGGGAAATCAGGCTTGCCACCAGGGCCCCGGTGGCCCTGCCCCAGTGGGTCATGCAGCCCCGCTTGCTGCTCATGCTCGAAAAACTCACCGGCGAAGCCGCCTCCAGGGGCATTCGAATCTCGCTGCAAACCCAAGTGAACCATCCTCAGGCCATCACGTCCGCCACCGTCAACGCCGTCGCTGCCTTGAAACAAGCGGGACTGGCCGAGGTCCGGAACCAGGCCGTCCTCCTGGCTGGGGTCAACGACCAGCCCGACACCATGCTTCGACTACATCGCAAGCTGTGGTTGGAAGCCGACATCTTACCCTATTACGTCTTTCTGTGCGAACTGCTCCCCGGAGTGGAACACTGGAGGGTTCCCCTGGCCAGGGCGGTTGATATCCAGGAAGAACTACAGGGGATGCTTCCCGGCTTTCTCACTCCTCGTTTCAGGGTGGACCTGGTGGGCCTTGGGAAGCGCTCCCTGGATTCCCGGAAGGGTCATGACCCGATACTGGGCCTGCACTGGTGGAGAGGGCTCCCTCCAATGCTCCCGCATGGCACCACCCACCACGACGCCACAGCGATCACCGCCGTCTATCCCGACCCACTGCATACGCTTTCAGAAGAAGGGCGCCAGCGTTGGCAGAAACCCTGGCGAGAGATCCTGTCCCAACTCCCGGAAGCGCTCCAGGAAGTACCGCAATGAGCGATCCCACAGCCTCCGGGCAGCGGCCTCGATTCCCTCGAGAACAGCGTGCCCAGGCCATCATCAGGCGTTCCGCAGCCCTTCGCTACATTCGCGACTTCTTTCACCGGAGAGGCTTCGTGGAAGCCGATCCCCCCCTCCTGCTGGACGGTGTGCCCACCGAATCCACCATCCAACCTTTCCGGGTTCGACTCAGGCGGCTCTCCGGCCTGGAAACCCGCTACCTGCCCACCTCGCCCGAAGCCGGCCTGAAGAAAGCCCTGGCAACATTGAAGCGTCCCTGCTTCGAGATTGGTCACGCCTTCCGGAACGGCGAAGAAGAAGGCCATCTCCACCGCGCCCACTTCAGGATGGTGGAGTGGTATCGCATCGACTCCGACTACCGCGATATCCTGGCCGATGCCGTCCAACTGTTGCGCGGGCTGTACGACCTGCTGGAGGCCCAACCAGGCGGCGACCTCCCCCTTGCCTGCACAGAGATCCACTCCCCCTGGCAAGAGATCTCCGTGAGCCAGGCGCTGAAGCGTTACTCCGATGTATCCCTGGAGGGCCCACGGGATCTGGAGCTGCTGCCCCACATCCTGAAGGAACGTGGCCTGGGCTCCGCGCAAACCTGGCAGGATGCCCTCTGCACCCTGCTGGCGCTGGAGGTGGAACCACGCCTGGGCTGGAGGCGCCCCACCGTGCTGCTGGACTACCCCACGGGACTGGCCTCCCAGGCTCGCCCCCACCCTCAACAGCCCTGGTTGGCCCAGCAGTTCGAACTCTTCATCGCGGGTGTGGAACTGGGCAACTGTTACTCCGAGATAACTGATCCCCGGCAGCAGCGGCTGGCCTTCCAGGCGGAGCGGCGTCGCGGCCTGGCGAGCCCCGCCACCCCCCCGGGATCGGCTCCCGTGGACCCGGACTACCTGGATGCCCTGGCAAATCTGCCGGATCGCTGCGCCGGAGGTTCCCTTGGCCTGGATCGCGTACTGATGGTTCTCAGCGGCGCCCACAGCCTGGACCAGGTGCGCCTGGACACACTCTGCCGGGGATCTTCGAGCCCGGAATGACCCGCTCCGGGAGACCCACAGGCGACATGGGCGGCACGAGCCTCCCGGGGAACCCGAACACCTTCGCTCACCGACAACACCACCAGAAGGTTCCACCAGAGATGAAAACTCGCTTCTTTCGCATTCTGCTGGGCATGTTTTTCTGCTGCCTGCCCTGCTCGACCGCCTTTTCCCAGGTGAACACCGAGGCACTCCGACCCGAAACCGGAGACGACGGAATGTCCGGCAACGTCTCCATCTCCATCACCACCAAGACGGGCAACGTGGACTACTTCGACGCCAGCGTCAGCGCCGGTGCCGCCTACCAGTGGGGGCACAACCTGCTCTTTGCATCGGCCTCGGGTCGATACGCCGCCAAGCGCACCAGGGACGACCGAATCGACTCTCCCGATGACGATCTCCTCTCCACCGACTCCCGTTACAGCAATTCCCAGCTCGTGGCGGCCAGGTACAACCGCCTCCTTGGCAGCCTGACGACGGGGGAAGCCTTCGTCCAGGTGGAGTACAACGAGTTCCTGATGATGGACCTTCGAACCCTGGCGGGACTTGGCCTGCGGCTGCTCCTCGTGGACGACGACAAGGCCTCCGCCTACGCTGGCACCGGCTACATGGCCGAATACGAGCGCCTGGATCCCGACGAAATATCGAGCTTTGAACAGCAGGTGACCCTGGCCCACCGGATGACCAACTACGTGACCTTCTCCATCTCTCCATCCGACAATTCATCAATCTCCTCCACCAGCTACTTCCAGCCCTGCATAGACAACCCTGTGGATTACAGGATTCTCAATGAATCGTCCTTGTCCCTGGAACTCACCGAGCGCCTGGCATGGACCCTCTCCTTCTACCTCCGCTACGACAGCGATCCCCCATACCTCTACCTGGACCCGGAAGAAGACATACCCGACGACGAGCGGCGCCTGCACTCCACCGACACCGAGATCTCCAACGTTTTCAGCCTGGAGTTTTGACATGGGACCAAGCGGGGACAAAAGGACAGCGCCGGCCATCCACACGCTCATGGAGTCCCTGGAACTCAAGGATCTGCCAAGGAGTGGCTGGCTGGAAGCAGGATTGAAGAACCCCGAAACCGTGGCCGCCCACTCCTGGGGAGTAGCCTGGCTCGTGCTGGCCCTCTGCCCCCGGGAGCTGGACAGGGGGCTTGCGCTGGCCATGGCCGTGATTCATGACCTGGCGGAAGTCCGCGTTGGCGACATCACCCCTGGGGACCAAATCGATCCCCACCAGAAAAACGCGAGGGAGCGCGAAGCCTTGCGGGCCCTGCTGGCTCCCCTGGGGAGCGCCGCCCAGGGGTTGCTGGAACTCTGGGAAGAGTTGGAGGCGGGCCAGAGCGCCGAAGCGTGCTTCGTGCGGGCATGTGACCGGCTGGACATGGGGTTGCAGGCCACCCACTATGCCAAGAAACGGCAGATGAACCCGGAAGAGTTCACGAAAAGCGCCTTGAACGCCATGAACGACGAGCGCTTGCAGGCAATCCTGGAATCCGCGCCACGAGCAATTGATCACCCAGAAGACCCGGTCCAGCCACGGCCACGGGGCAGAGCCCCGTCATGAACACGGCTCAGGTGCCGCGCAGGTGTGCATCGAGCCAACCAAGGACCGTGTCCCACCATAGCTGGCGGTTCCTGGGCTTGACCACCCAGTGGCCTTCGTCGCGGAAGTACAGCAGCCGGGATTCCACACCCCTTCGCTGCAAGGCCGTGAACAAGCCCAGGCCCTCGGCGGCCGTGCAACGAAAATCTTGTTCGCCCTGGATGACCAACATGGGGGTTTTCATGTTTTCAACGTGGAGATGGGGCGAGTAGCGGCGGTATGCTTCCGGCGAGTCCCAGGGCAGACCGTCGAACTCCCACTCCGTGAACCACAGCTCGTCGGTGACCCAGGCCATCATTTCGGTATTGAAGATGCCGTCGTGGCTCACCAGGCACTTGAAGCGATCCGTGTGGCCGGCGATCCAGTTCACCATGAAACCACCGAAGCTGGCTCCAGCAGCAGCGCATCGCTGGCCATCACAGAACTCGAAGGTATCCAGCACGTAGTCGAAACCCCGCTGAAGGTCCTCGTAGCAGTCCCCTCCCCACTCGCCATGGATGGCATCCACGAAGTCCTGACCGTAGCCCGTGCTGCCCCGGGGGTTGATGGCCACCACCACGTAGCCAGGCGATGCGAAGAGTTGCAGGTTCCATCGTTCGTGGAAATCGGGGCCCCAGGCACCCTGCGGCCCTCCGTGGATGAGGAACACCACCGGGTACTTCCTGCCCTCCTGGAATCCGGGGGGTTTGAGCAGGAATCCGTGGATGCGCAAACCCTTGGCGCCCAGGTAGCCGAAGGGCTCCGGCTCGTTGAGGACCAGCCTGTCCATCACGGAGTCGTTGAGGCCAGTGATGGGAACCGGTTCGGAGCGGCCGAACCCCTGGCGCCAGATCTCGGGAGGAGACCGAAAGGTTTCGCGCACGAAGACGATGGAGCTTCCGTCGGGTGTCCAGCGGGGTGAATGATCGGTGCAAGCCGCTGTGATGGGGCCAGGGGTACCGCCTTCGGAGGGAACCACGAAGAGCCGGACAGCTCCGGAATCTTCGGCGCTGAAACAGAGCCGGCTGCCGTCGGGGCTCCACTGCAATGGCCCGGCGGAGCGATCAAACCCCGGGGCCAACTCGCGGGTAGTGCGACGACGGCGATCATGAACGAGGATTTCGCGCCGGTCCGACTCGTAACCGGCGCGAAGCATCCCACAATAGGCGATGTAGCGCCCATCGGGAGAATAGGCGGGGAAGGCGTTGCAGCCGGGCCAGGGGCTGATGCGCCTGGGAGTCCCCCCCTCCGCCGGGATGACCCACAGGTTGGTGTTGGTTGACCAGGCCTGTTCCGATTCCCTCAAGGACACGAAGCACACTTCGGTACCATCGGGAGAGATGGCATAGTCGGGGTGACCGGTGAGGGATCTGGGCGGCACGGGCCAAGGGCCCGGCACGAGATCCCTGGCTTCTCCGGTTGCCACGTCAACCACGAACAGATGGTCCACCTTGCCCTCGGTCCAGGAATCCCAGTGCCGGAACATGAGTTCCCCGGCCACTATGGGCGCGGGACCGTCGCTGCCAGGCGAGGAGGAATCCTGGCCGCCCACAGGCTCATGGCCAGGAGCTTCCACCTTGACCGGCGAGATGACCAGGAGTTTTCTGCCGTCGGGAAACCAGACCGGCCTCCTGGCCCCCAGAGCCAGCCTGGTGAGTTGCCTGGCTTCTCCTCCGGTGCTGGGGAGCAGCCAGATCTGGCTGGTACCGCTCCGGTTGGACGTAAAGGCCAGGTACTGGCCGTCAGGAGAAAAGGCGGGATCCGCGTTGCTCGTCCCGGCGTTTGTCAACTGCCGCGGCTCGCCCCCTCCAGGGTCAACCCGGAAGATATGGCGAATGTTGGTGTTCTTGTCCCAGGATGGTTGAACAACCGTGAACACGAGGTCCCGGCCATCGGGCGACAGCACGGGTTGGCTCGCTCGGCGCTGATCCAGAAAGTCCTTGAATCGGAATGGGTATCGTTCGGTTTTCATCTGTGGGTTTCCACCTGGTGCTGGAGCGTCCCGAAACGTGGGAATAATCAATGAACTGAAGGCGGCGGCACTATAGCCCATCCCCACCGCTCCCGGCCAAGACTCCTGAATGTCCCATCCCAGCCGATGGAACATCGCCAGTGGTCCAGGAGAGTTCAGGAAAGGTCTTCGACCCAGTCCAGGAGCCTTCGAACATCGGCCCAGCGGGTCCGGTTCCCCGGCGCTCCCAGGATGGTCAACACCACGCGCCGGCCCTGATTGGTCTGTACCGCCGCAGTGAAGCAGTAACGAGCGGTGTCGGTGTACCCGGTCTTGGCGGCCATGAAGAGCAGGTCGCGACGGGCGATGAGCTTGTTGGTGCTGAAGAGGCGCCTGGGCGCCTTGTTGTCGTAGAGTACATCCCAGTAGGGGGATGAAGCCACCGTGGAAAGGAGCGGGTGTGCCGCCACCGCCAGCGTGGCCTTGGCCATGTCCCTGGCGGTGGAGAGATCGTCGTCCTCCAGGCCCGAAGGATCCGTCCAGGTGGAATCCAGCAGGTTCAACTCCCTGCTCACCTGCGCCATGCGCCGAATGAAGGGATCCACGTCCATGCCGGCAATGCTGGCCATGGCATAGGCGGCACGGTTGTCGGAGGCCACCAGGGCGGCGCCCAGGGCATCCCAACCGGCCATGCAGTCATCGGTCCACAGGCGAGAGGGTGCCCCGCTGCGGGTGGGATAGTGCTCGGGACCCACGCAAAAATGGGCCTCCAGATCAGGATGCACAGACACGAGGGCGAGCCCGGCCACCAGCTTGGTCAACGAGGCCACCGGCTGTATGTAGTCGGGGTTCTTCTGGTAGATGACCTGGGCCGCATCCATGTCGAACACGATGGCGGAGGGGGAACGCAGCCTGGGGCCCCCAGTGGGCCCATCCTGCTCCAGGAACTCCAGCAGGTCCAACTCGGTGCCCCGCGGAAACCAGTCCGGAGGCACCCAGGCCATGGGAACGGTGGCACTGCTCCGGGATGCCATGGAGGCGACGCTGGGCACCATGAGCAGGCGCACGGCGATGATCAACAACACGACGACGACGAAGGTGGAAAAAACACGCAGGAGCAGTTTCAGTGACACGGCAGCCTCAGTAGTTCCCATCCGGAAAAGCCTCCCTTCGCCGAAGCTGCCCATTCCTTCGCCAGGCACGCCCGCGCAACCACTTGAAATAGCGCTGCTATTCCGGCGGGTTGCGCCGACGTACCTGGCTCGAAAGCGACTCGCCCCGGCTCGGTCCGCCTTTTCCGGATGGGAACTCGGTAGCAGGTTCACGTCATCTCAACATATCTTTGTTGGCGAGTCAACACAAGGGACAAGAAAGTCACATGCAAGACCCGCGGCAACGCCCGTACCCACCGGAGCTAAAGTCCAGTCACGCCCTGCCGATGAAGATCCCGTAGCGCCATCTGCCGGGCCCAGCTCCGGGAAGGAAACAGAGCCCGTTGCCACCGCCCGCCATCCGGGCAAAAGGGACTCCGCCACCTGATGGTACCTCACCCAGACCGGGGCAAGCACAGGAGACGCATGAAATCCATCCTTCTCTCCTCGGCGACCTCGCAACCCGCCCGCGGAGTCCACCAACCTTCCCACTCCCCCTGCTGGAAACGCTTTCCCAAGCGATTACAGGCACTCGTACCCATGCTCGCCTTGCATG
Organism: Myxococcota bacterium; assembly: GCA_024276675.1. GTDB lineage: Bacteria > Myxococcota_A > UBA796 > UBA796 > JAFGLY01 > JAJRWT01. Next base: position 107,243 of record JAJRWT010000037.1, read on the forward strand.
TCTGGCTCTTCCCCGCCTCCGCCCAGGCATGGAACCCCGATGCATGGAACCCCGATGCCGGCCTGGTATCCTCCTGGAGTTCCAGGGCCAAGGTGAGCACCAGCTCCGGATACAACGGCGAGGCGGTCATCGACATGGACCTGCAAAGCCACTGGCAGTCGGGCGCCTGCCTTCCCTCCGGCTACGTGGAGAGGCCCGAACTGAACCTTCTCCTGGGAACGTGCGAAGCGGGCGACTGTCTGTCTTCCAGCGAGTCCAACCTTTCAGGAGCCAGCGACGCCGATGTCTACACCACGGCGAAGGTCTCTGGCGAGCTGGGCGAAGCGTGGTTTGAAGCCATCCTCCCCCAGGCCGTATCGCTGGAGGTCATCGGTCTCCAAGGCATAGCGCAGACCGAGATCCTGGTGTCGGCCATAGTTGAAGGCGTGGAGACCATGGTGGGGACCTACCTGCCCGGCGACAACTACCAGATGGTCAACTTCGATGCTCCCCCGGGCGAAATCTCCGCCATACTGCTCCGCTCGGCGGAGAGCTTCCATGTCAGCGAGATCGCCACCCTGGCGGAGCCCTGTTTCGAAGAGCTGCTCCTGGATCTGCGCAAGCCCAGGCCGGTGGGGTGGATCGACACCCGGCACTGGGCCGGTGGCTACGCCCTGTCCACCAGTCTGTGGGCCAGCCTCGACGGAGAAGACTGGACCCTACTCGCTGAACTGTCTCCCGACACCCTGGACCTGGTCACAACCCAACTGGAAGTAGAGGAATACTTTCGCTACATACGTATCAGACACACCATGGACGGCCAGGATTACAGCAAGGCATATGTCTGGGAAATCCAGGTCTACGACAAGAACGGCCCCTACGGTCCCATGCCCGATCCCCAACCGCAGCCCAGGAGCTTCAGGGAGCTGCTGGGTGTCAACGGAATCTGGGGATGGGGAAACAACTCCTACACCGACCTGTTGGACCCCGCCGCTGGACCGGGACGCTACTCCATGCTGGCCAGCCATGCCCGCAACTACCACAACATGTCGTGGGACGTGACGGATCCCGACAACATCCCCGACTACGAGGCAATGGCCGAGGGCCAGGGGACCGAGTCCTACTGGTGGCTGGACTGGGACAGGGAGTACCTGGCCTGGAAGGAAGCGGGCCTCCAAGTAGAAGCATCCATACAGTTCACCACCGAGATGTTCCCCGAGGACTCCTGGGATGATCCCTGGACAGCCGGCTACGAGTACGGCCAGGCCTTCTCCCGACACTTCGGATCCGGCAGCGGCACCGGAGCCGTCTCGGTCATGGAGGTTGGTAACGAACCCTGGGGCTACTCTGCCGGGTTCTAGAGCCAGGTGCTGGACGGCATGGCCCTGGGAGCAGCGGACGGAGATCCCTCCATGACCGTCCTTCCATGCGCACTGCAGGCCGACAAGCCCGAAAGCTGGAGCAACGATGGAAACTACGTGGGAAATCGGCTCACATGGGACAACACCCGGAATATAGACGCCCTGAACTACCACGCGTGGAGCTATGCCTTCATGGACGACGGCCAGAGGGAGGCGGTGCAGCCGGAGCAGAGCTACAGCTCGCTGCGCGGCCTCTTCAACATGATGCGTTTCAGGGACGCCAACCTGCCCGGCATGCCCATTTTCGTGACCGAATTCGGCTGGGACAGCGACGGCGGGGGTGAGGACTGCGAGTTCGAGGAATGTGTCTCCGAGAGAGCCCAGGCCCTCTACGCCGTCAGGGGCACGCTCTTCCTGGCCCGCCTTGGGGTTGGCCGGATCTCCTGGTTCTTCTTCGCCAACTCTGACTGTGACAGCCTCTACTGTCGAAGCGGCCTCTACGGCAGCCAGGAAGGGACCGGCTTCACTCCCAAGGCGTCCAGCCGTGCCCTGGAATCGCTGGTGAATCTGCTGGGCGATACCCGTTTCCTGGGCGTGGCCAGAGAAGACTCACAGGCCTGGGTCTACGTAGTGGGCAACGATGCCGGGGTACCCACCCACGTCGTGGCATGGAGACCCATCGAGGCTGAAGACAGCTCCTCGGTGGAGATCACCATGCCCCTGCCCTGGACTCCGGGCCAGGCCTGGAGGATCCTGGGCACCTTGGAAGGCAACAGGGCCGTTACATCGCCGGTGCTGGAGAACAGTCGATGGCGAATGGAGCTTTCAGGGGAACCCCTGGTGGTGGCCCTGGAGCACTGATCCTCGGGAGCGACGCACGACAGGTCCGTTCGGGGGCCCAGCGCGGCATGGACCGGGAATTCAGTGCCGGGTCGCGCCCAGCGAGAGGCTGGCGCGCGCGTGGCCTCCTACGAATACATCCACCGTGGCCGCCCCGACAGGTGGATGGTAACGGCGGCTCACGGATTCTGCCAACAGCCTGCCATGGGCGTCCCAGGCCCTCCATTCCCGGTATGGCTCACCTTCGTCGAAGCCCGTGGCCGGAGCTTCCAGCCAGCCATCTCCCGACTGGATGATCCAGGTGGTGTGCTCCGGCCTGGCCGCCGGTAGAAGGGCGTCCTTGGATACGTCGTAGAAGGCGGAATCCAGGGTGTCGTCACGCCAGTCGCAATGGACCCAGGACTCGTACATCCCGACATAGCCGGCTCCCTCGTCGTAGCAGTAGGTGGAGAGGGTGCTCAGGGAGATGGTGGATGGGTTGATGTCTGCGGCATCGCCGTACATGTGGCGAGAATAGGTGGCGCCCCCCACCGATTCGTTGTAGCCGGGCGAACGGTAGCCGGAGTTGATCACCAGGGCGCCCCCCGCCCTGTCCCGCAAGTTCTGCAGGTGCTCGATGACGTGGCTCTGGTACAGGCCGTAGCGCCCCTTCCAGGATGACATGACTTCGTCGAGCTGGAAGTTGGGGGCCAGGTAGTCCGAGTCGTCCACCGCGTAGAGATCGATGAAACGGGACGGAGCGATGTACTGCTCGGAGCCCAGGTAGGGATCGGGGTACTCGTAGTCACTGCCCCAGGCGGGATCGTAGTCCACCAGGTCGTAACAGGTGGTCCAGCTCCAGTCGGAACCGGGGTAGCAGGCGAGCACTTCGTCGGTGTCGTCGGTGCCGTCGGTGTCGTCGGTGTCGTCGGTGTCGTCGGTGTCGTCGGTGTCGCCCGGGCTGCCGGTACCGGTGTCCTGGGGGATTTCCCAGTCGGTGTCGGGATTATCGGGGCCGTCTCCCTCGCCCCCGGCCTCGCCCGCGGTGTCGCCAAGCCACGCACCGCCTCCGCTGTCGGTACCAGGGGGAGCGGCGTAGAAATCCCAGTCGATGTCGTGCCTGCGGGTACGAAGATCCACGATGGACATGTCGGGGCTGGAACATGCCGCGATATGGAAGAGACCCTGAGCGACGATTATCCCCGTGAACATCGTGACCTCCCGGCAAAGATTCCTTATTGCGGGATTCTAGCAGCTTCTGGAGCCGATTGGTAGATGATTCCAGCCATGGAAGCGCCGCAGAGGCTCACCCCATGGAAGGGTGCCAGCACATGGACTGCAAAGCGGCGCGACGGCCTCAGTGGGACGATTGTTCCGCGGGGCACAGTGAAAGATCCGCCAGCACCGCCTTGTGGTCCGAGCAGCCTTCGTCCCGGAGGCGGGCAGAGTTGACCAGGAAATGCTGCCTGCTGACGTAGATGTAATCCACCCGCAGGGGAAGCCAACCATCCAGGTAGCGAGTGGCGCCCGCCCCCCAGGCGGCGCTCTCCCAGGCATCTCGCATCTGGCGCCTCAGGGAGACGTGTACGGCACCGTCCCTGGTGCCGTTGAAGTCCCCCGCGATTACCGTGGGATCCTGGAAACTGTCGATGATCTCCAGCAGCTCCTGGACCTGCTGGCCCTGACTCTTCGCCGTTCTTTCCAGTCCGGCGGCCAGGCTCAGCAAGCGGGCCCAACGACCGTGGCTCAGTTCGGCCATGCCCTCCTTGAGGTCTCCCACCGAGAGCCCGAAGGGCTTGAAATGGACCGCCAGAAAGTTCACCCGGCGCTCGCCTTTCTGCAGCTCGGTGAAGACGTAGTGCCAGTCAGGCGGCAGGGGCAGCGGCTTGCTCCGCGTGATCTTCCAGCCCCCGCTCCCGGACACACAGGCCGCCAGGCCCCCGGCACTCGAGCTGTGGGTACCGAAATAGTCCGTCTGCACACAGTCCAGGCCGAGACGCCTGGAGAGCGCATCCAGACGAAGGCTGGAGATCTCCATGAGGGCCAGCGCGTCGGGGGTCTCTTGCTGGAATACGCCGGCCACACATTCCAGCGCTTCTTCCTGGGCCTGTTCCTTGCGGCCGTAGCTGGCGTACTCGCCCAGTCGGGCCACGTTCCAGGTCATGACGCGGATACCTGTACCGGTTGGCACGGGGGAATACCCCGCCCAGGCGCCTCCCCACAACATCAGAGCCACCAGCAACGTGCACGCGAAACATGCCGCGGGGAGAAGTCTGCGCCGAGCCAACAAGGACTCCAGCAGAAACCACGCCAGCACGAGGCCGTAGGCCAGCGGCAGGACCAGCAGCAGACCCGCCAGGGGAGCAGGTGGGGAGAGATCCCTTCGGCCCCAGAACGTCCCCGCCAGCAGAACGGAGAGAAGCAGGAGGCCGGGAACACGAGGCAGGAGGCTTCCAAGCCGAGAGCCGGTCAGGCCGACTCTGAAACCCAGCTCCGTTTGTGACCGCTCTCGACTCATGCAAGCGCTCTTCCAGCAAGCAACCGTTCGTTGTTCCCGAGCCCCTGGGAAGGCAGGCCGAAGCGACCCCTCCGGGCGGAAAGGGAAGCCATCAACGTTCGCCAATCACAGACCTTCGGAAGCTTCGTGGTAGTCCTCGCGGATCTCGCCGCGATCACGGGATATCTCTTGACGGGCCAGGGTCTGGAGTTCGCGGAGAAGCGTGCTCTTGCGCTGGTAGAGAGCGGGCCCCGCCCTTCCCGTGTCGAACTTGGGTTGCAGGGCGCTCAACTGGCGTGCAATCTCGCGGGTCCGCGCCAGGTCTGTCCTGACCCGGGAGACGTCTCTCTGGTCGTCGGCCATGTCCAGTGCGGCGTCGTAGGTTCCCTCCACGATGGCGTCGGTGCGAGACTCGGTCGACTCCTGGTGGGATTCCACCACTTCACCCCGATCCTCGGAGATCTCACGCCTGACCCAGCTCTGCAAGCGAGCATCTGCACGACGTTCGGCTGGCCTGTCGTTGAGCCTCCAGGCCCGGTGCCAGTCCTCGATGATGTCTACGAGTTGCCGGTAGTCGACCATGTCGTCGCGAAGATCGTACCTGGAGTCGGCGATCTCGGCGCTGCCTTCCACAGTCGTGGGCGCCGGCACGGCCAGGGGCGCCGGTTGGGGAGCCGTCCTCGAGGCACAGGCGGAAATAGTCGCAACCAGAAGTATTCCGAAAAGCGGACGACAGGTCATTGCTGTTTCTCCTCTTGCTCGTTGCGGTGGAACCAAGAACCGGAGATCTCCACGGGTAGCATACAGCCTCAAGACGTCCATTCACATATCCCATTCAAACCGATTCCCGGCAAGGCCCTTTCCGGGGGGCGGTCAAGAAGAATACGAGCGAGACCAGGAAGCCCAGCAGGGCCACGGGCCAGAAGCCTCCGCCCGCTCCGTACCCGGCAGCCAGGTCCACGGCCAATCCCAGCAACGGCGCCAGCGCCATGGTGGCCAGGCTCTTGGCCTGGCTCTCGATGGAGAGCACCGTGGCCCCCCAGCTCTCCGGCGAATTCGCGTCGAAGCGGCTGATGAGCATGGGGCGCCAAAGGTTCTGCAAGACGTGGAGAGCCACGAAGCCGACGATGGCAGGGAGATACCAACCAGCCGCCAGGGCCGGCAACATCACGGCGTACAGCAGCGCCGTGAGTCCCCAGACAACGCGGGAGGCGGGCACCTCTCCTCCGCGGGCCGAGGCCAGATCGTGCGCCCTCCTGGCCGCCAGACCAGAGAGGACATGCAAAACGAAAAACACCGGGGCCATGAGAACAGCGGTCTTCTGTTCCTGGCCCAGCTCCGTTCCCATGGCGTGCCCGGCGAAGAGGCCCAGGGCCGTGGCCTGGAGCAGGGGTTGGAGGTAGTCCTTGACCGCCTTGAACACACCCTCGAAGCCCATGGACTCCAAGACGAGCCTGCGCAGGGTCTTCATGCGAAAGACCCTCAGGGTGACCCCCCAGATGCGTCTCAATAGGCGCGCGGACGGTGGCGGGGCCTCCACGGCTCCGTCCAACCACGCGGGATAGCCCATGAAGTTCACCAGGCCAAGGAGATAGGGGGGGATTGAGAGATAGAAGACCACGGAGTAACCCTGCCCCAGGAACACGAAGGCCGCGGCCAGTAGAACCGAGAGCGCCGAGCCGAACTTGCTCCAGGACCGCGTGTAGCCATACACCCGTGTACGTTCGTTCTCCATGCCACGGGCTCTCAGCCAGGCGAAGATGAGGGCCTTGTGGGTTCCGGTGCGAAATGCCTCTCCCAGTGAAAAGAGGGTCATTGCCAGGAAGAGCCCGGGAAGACCCTGCGACAGGCCGAAGAGAACAAAACTGGACACATAGGCGACAAATGAGAGCATCATGGAGCGTCGCCGCCCGTAGAGATCGGCGACCATGCCCGATGGAACCTCCAGAATGTTGATCATCACCTCACGCCAGGCGATGAGCAGGCCGATCAAGAAGAAGGTCAAGCCCTTTTCAAGAAAGATGAGTACCAGGAAGGGCTCGAAGTAGCGCTGGTTCTTGAGAAAACCGTAGAGGCTGAAACGCTTGAGCAAGTTGGCAACCATCCATGGACGATCAGGTATCGCTGCGCCCCTTGCGACGCAGCGGGGCCAGCAGCCAGGGAAGAAGAGCCCAGGGCCCGGCGCCCCGCGGAGAGCCCCCCCAGGAACAGGCAGGATGGTCGCCAGGAATGGAATCGTCCTGGGACACTCCCCAGTCGTCGTCGACCACGCGCATGAACATGTTCTTGTAATGACCCTGGGGCAGGCCCGTGAAGGCGCTCCGGGATGAATCGGAAACCAGGAGCACCACTTCCTGAACCGTGGGGAAAAGGGGTACTCCACTGACAATGCCGCTGCTGGAAAGCTCCAGTTCGTCGGGCAATGCCTTGCTGCTTATGCTCCAGGTATAGGGTTCTTCTCCACCCCAGGCCTGTAGTTGGAACTCATAGGGTTGGTCTTCCTGGGAGATGTCGAGGTAGCTGCTGGTGATGGCGAGGCCACGCTCCTGGGCAAGGGTCAGGGAGAGTTCTTCCGCGATGGATGCCATGTCCGGGTCGTCGTGTAGGCTGGATTCTTCGTATGGATCGGAGGAAAGGTCGTAGAGTTCGGTTTCACCGGTGCCGTACTCCATGTACTTCCAGTCCCTGGTGACCAGCGCCGCCCAGGTGGGCGGGGACTGGGACCAGTTCTGCAGAGTGATGTGATCCCGCCAACCCGATGAATCGCCACCGATCAGCAAGGGCATGATGCTGCCGCCACTGCCCATGGCAGGTACCCCCGCCACTTCAAGGATGGTTGCGGGTAGATCCAGGTTGACGGCCACGAGATCGTCATTGCTGCCGGGCTCCAGTTGGGAATGAGCCACCAGCAACGGCACATGAACGGCTTCCTGGTAGGGTACCCCCTTCCCCACAAGCCGGTGTTCGCCCCAAAGTTGGCTGTTGTCGGATGTGTACATGAGCAGAGCCGAATCCAGCCGGCCCAGCTCGTCCAGGGTGTCCAGGATGGCATCGACGGCCCTGTCCACCGATTGGAGCGATTCCAGTTGGCGCTGCCAGTTGTCGTCGTTGCAGATGGCGGCAACGTTGTCGATGAGCGGATACTCGCGTAGCCAGGACGGCTTGTCGCTCAGATCCTGTTCGTTCCAGGCGCCGCCCCTGTACTGGAATCCATCGAAAGTTCCGCTGTCCTGTTCCGCCGGCTGTGCCGGGAAATGGGGGGCAGCAAAACCCACAACCAGGAAGATGGGCGAATCACCCGCCTGCTGGATGGCCTGAATGGCCTGATCCCTCTGGAAATCGGTAATGTACTGGTTCACGTCCCGGTACTGGCCGCTGCCCGAAGAATCCGACGTGCTGGAACCCGTCACGGCCTGAAAATCGTACCAGTCGTCGCTCTGCACCATGCTCACGAAGCTGCTCCAGCCGGGGGGAACGTAGGGCGCAAAATCCTCGTACAGGTTCATGTACTTGCCCACCATGGCCGTGTAGTAGCCGGCGTCTTGCATGTGGGTGGCCAGGGTATCAGAATCCGGAAACGCCAGAATGCTGCCGTTGGGGTAGGTGTTGGTGAGAACTCCCACTTGGGATGGGAGGTAGCCGCCGGACAGCAGGCTGGCCCGCGTGGGGCAACACAGGGGGGTGGTCACATATGCGTTCTGGAAGTCGATGCCCGCATCTTGCAGCCTTTCCTGGACCACCGGCATGGCCCACAGGCTGTCGAAGCGCTGGTCGTCGGTGAGGAAGAGGACGATGTCACGAACGGACAGATCATCGAGGGAGTCGGAGAGCTGGTCACCGGAATCGGCCATGGCGGTGCCGGGAACCAGCAAGGGATGGACTCCCGCGCACAGCAACACGGGAATGGCCAGCAGGTGGCGAAGCGTGGACATGCAGCGTGATGGGCCTGTCGTTCTTTCGTCCTTCATGGTGCTGAAAAGGATAACCTGAATCATCGGAAAAATCGGTAGCAAGTTCCCGTCCGGAAATTGCGGATCGAGCAGGAGCGAGTCGCTTTCGAGGCAGGTGCGTCCGTGCAACCCGCTACCTCGTCACGAGACGGTTGCTGCCCACTCGCGAGAGGCATCAAACGCGGCCTGCCTGCCCGGCTCGAACAAACGGGGCCGCTCCGGGCATGGGAGCATTTTCCGGATGGGAACCAGAGAACGATCCCACACTCGTGGGAACGGTCAATTCTCCCAGGTGCATCTCCTTCCCGCGGGGGCAGGGATGTCGCTCAACCCGGCCCTCTCCAACTGGCCCATCACCGCCAGCACGCTGGCTTCGTCCCAGGCATCGCCCACCACTTGTATCCCCACGGGCATTCCTCCTGCCATCCCCACGGGAACGCTCCCCGCCGGCAAGCCCAGCAGGCTGGCAAGAAAGCTGTGCCGGCACAGGGCCCCGGCTTCACGGTGATCGAGAACCGGCGGGCCCTGGTGGTGGGACCGGTAGCGTGAAGAGCACCGCGACACGAATGGGGGGGACGGGCTGCCCGAGGCGGGCAGGAGCAGCACGTCCAGCCCTGAAAATACACTGGCTACTTCTGCTTTCAGAGCCCAGGCCACAGCCCGGACGGCGGAGTGATCCCGTGGAGCCACCGTTGAAAACTGCGCCAGTAGCAGGAGAAGATCCCGCCCCATGGAACTCCCCCAGGTTTCCAGGTCTGGACCAAGGCCCGCCAGGGTCTCCAGGCCCATGGTCAGCACGCCGGCTGCCTGCGCATGGCGGGCCAGGGAGATCTCCACCGAGACGATGCTGGCACCGTCACGCTCCAGCTCACGGATGGCCTCGTTGGCCAGCATGGCCTCGCCGGGCTCGGCCTCCGCCCAGGCCCGTTCCAGGATTCCCACGCGGCATCCACGCACACCCCTGCCCGGAGCCCGCAGCCATTCCCCGGCCGGGCTGCCCGGGGGAGCAGGGCCGGGAGGACGATGGATGGGATCCCCGGTCTCCTGCGGCCCGGCCACCGCCGCCAAGAAAACTGCCAGGTCGCTGGCGCCCATAGCCATGGCGCCCACGCAGGTCAGGCTCCCCGAACCGAAGAGGTTGCCTCCGCGGTCGATGAGCCCGAAGCTGGGCTTGAGAGCCATTGTTCCGCACAGGGCGGCGGGCACCCGCAGCGAGCCACCGCCATCCGAGCCCACGGCCAGCGGTGCCAAGCCCAGGGAAACCGCCACGGCCGACCCAGTGGAGGAGCCCCCGGCACAGCGGTTGCCATCGTAGGGGTTTCGGGGCATGGGAAAGTGGGGCGAGCGCCCGGCGGGATCCATACCCCACTCGGTGCAGCGAGTCTTGCCATACACCAGCGCACCGCGTCGCCGGAGCCGCTCCACCACCACGCTGTCGGATTCTTCCTTCCATGTACGGTAGACGGTCCCGGCTCCGGCAGGCAGGCCCTTCACGAGTTGATCGTCCTTCACCGGCACGGGTACACCGTCCAGCACGCCCAGTGGATGCCCTTCCCCGAAACGGCGCTGGCTGGCCATGGCCCCTTCCATGGCAACTTCGGGATCCAGGCAGGCGAATGGGCTGTGGACGGATGCCCCCAGGTCACCCCGTTCCAGGCGGCTGAGCAACTCTGCCAGGACATCGACGGGAGACAGCCCACCTGCCAGGTAGGCCCTGTGAAGAGCCAGCACGCCTCTGTCGCTGCCACCTGGACACCCCAGCCCCGCGTCGTGCCAACGCCGTGGAGCGGCCCCGGCCATCGGCCGCGTTCCCAGCAGCGAGGGATCCAGATCTCCGGGCCGCACAGCGCCTCTCTGTTGGCTTCGGGCCAGTTCCAGCATCCCACCGACGTCGTAGGCCCGCCAGAGCTGCCGCCGGAGCAATGGCCTGGCCAGCCCCAGGGCGTCAAGTGCTCGAATCAACTCCAGGCGCCGGCCCGGGGGAGTTGCCAGCTCCCGTAGCGCAGAGGCCCCCGGCTTTCGCGGGAGCCGCTGCGGTGGCAAGGCCGAAGCTTGTGCAGGCACCATGTCCTCCCTGGCATGGGGACTGGATGTATCTCCCGACATGGCCCCTGAAAAAACCAATGAACAGATCCATGCCTGTGGCTGCTCCCATGATTATCATCCCATGCGTGAACCCGCCGGCAGACATCATCGTTCGTTTCCATCCCGAAAAGCTCCCTGACCGGAGCGGCCAGCTCCTTCGCCAGGCACGACGACACACCTGTTCATCCCCGCAAAAGTACAGGAGCACCTGCCATGCGCTACACAGGAAAGATCTACCGTCCACCCTCCGAGGCCTACAGCTTCATCCTCCAGGCCACCCTGGGCTGTTCCTGGAACCACTGCACCTACTGCGACATGTACCACGACAAGGAATTTCGCGTTCGCCAGTTGGACCAGGTACTGGAAGACATCCAGCTTGCCAGCAAGCAACTGGGCAGCGCCACAAGCAAGGTCTTCGTGGCGGATGGGGACTCGCTGGTCATGGGCCTTGAGCACTGGATCCCCATCCTGGAAGCGTGCAGAGCCGCCTTCCCCGCCCTGCGGCAGGTGAGCGCATACGCCACGGCAAGGAACATCCTGGACAAGACCCCCGAAGAACTGAGTCGTCTACGAGAATCGGGGCTCTCCATGCTCTACATCGGGCCGGAGTCGGGCGATGAACAGACGCTCCAGCGCATCGCCAAGGGCGCCAGCTTCCAGGATCACGTGGAAGCGGCCCGGAAGGCCCATGCAGCGGGCATCAGGCTATCCGTGATCTTCCTGCTGGGAGCCGGAGGAACAGAGCGCAGCCGGGAACATGCATCGGCCTCGGCGGCGCTGGCAACGGCCATGGATCCGGAATACCTGGCTGCCCTGACCCTGACCGTGATCCCCGGCACGCCCATCCATCGCCTGCAGAGCAGCAACCGCTTCGTCCTGCCCGACGTACACGGGCTACTGGAAGAACTTCGCATCTTCGTGGCGGAGGCATCTCCCACAGACGCGGTTTTTCGCACCAACCACGCCTCCAACTACGTGCCCATAAAGGGCAGACTGCCGCGGGACCGCCAACGCATGCTGGCCGTGCTGGACGCGGCTCTGCAGGGCCGCATCCCTCTGCGGCCGGAGTGGAGCCGGGGCTTGTGAGTTCCCCTCCGGAAATGGCTCCCATCGCCGGAGCGGCCCATTCCTTCGCCAGGCACATCCGCGCAACCACTTGAAATAGCGCTGCTATTCCGGCGGGTTACGCAGGATGCGCCTGGCTCGAAAGCGACTCGCCCCGGCTCGGTCCGCC
>JAJRWT010000038.1 GCA_024276675.1 Myxococcota bacterium
ACGGATCGCAGATCTGAAACGGATTCGCCCCCCAGGCGTTTCACTTTTGCGATTCCTCCGGGACGGATCGCAGATCTGAAACGGATTCGCCCCCCAGGCGTTTCACTTTTGCGATTCCTCCGGGACGGATCGCAGATCTGAAACCATCTCGGACATCGCAGAGCACATCAGTCGGAGACCCCACGCGATCCTCCGCTTCGACGAGCCCTGCGTGTGCTGCCAGGGCAGGCATGCCCGCCCATCACGCCAGGATGTGCCTTCTTCCAGGCCCGCGCCCAGGGGATAGGAATCATGAAGGCAGTCCCTAAAGTACCCTTTGATAGTTCCCATCCGGAAAAGGTGGACCGAGCCGGAGCGAGTCGCTTTCGAGCCAGGCGCATCCTGCGTAACCCGCCGGAATAGCAGCGCTATTTCAAGTGGTTGCGCGGATGTGCCTGGCGAAGGAATGGGCCGCTCCGGCGATGGGAGCCATTTCCGGATGGGAAAGAGATAGGCAGCGGTTTCGGCCAGGGTGAGGATCGTGTCGGCATCGGCGAGGGAGAGGGCGGCGCTGATGGGGCCGTTGATCACATACACCGCGCCGCCGTCGGCAGCGGCGAGATCGCTCTTACAAGCGCCTATCACGAGTTCGTCGAAGCCGTCGCCGTCCAGGTCGCCCGCGTTGGCCAGACGACGAGTGATGTCCAGGCCATTTTCTGCATAGATCTTGACTCCTACCGAGACCATGTCCACAGGTTCCGGTCCCAGCGCGGCCAGCGCGCTGCTCTCTACGACGTAGGCCGTGATGGCTCCCACCGTGTCGGTATCGTAGGCACCGAGCGCGAGAGCTGCGACGCCTCCCTCCCCGAAGGCGCCGCGGGCCACATCGCTACCCAGACCGTCAACGGCGTTTTCGCCGTAGAGTTCGAGATCGGCGTCTTCCAGGAAAACGACGCCTTCTTCCGGGGCAAAGCTGCCGCCGTAGACGAGGTAGAATGCTCCCGCGTTGGTGCCTCCCGTGTCTTCGGAGGTTGCTCCAATCAGTAGATCATCGATGCCGTCGCCGTTGATGTCGCCTGCCGAACCTGCGCTGTAGCCCGTGAGGTTGCCGGCGTACTCGCCGACGAACTTGAATGGGGCCTCGGCGAGGGAACGTTGTTCCGGGCCGGCGCTCACCGGACCAAGCCAAAGGTAGACGGAGCCGGCGTCTGCGCCTCCCCCCCGGCCGTCGGTTTCTTCCCATGTGACGTCGTCCCACATGGCCGAGACCAGGAAATCATCGTAGCCATCGCCGTTGAAATCGCCGGCCGGGGCCAGGAACTGGCCAGCGTTGTCGCCATCATCTTCGCCCACGAGTTTGAGGGTAGCAGTAGAGAGCGAGATCTCGATGGCGCAATCCAGGACGATGCCATCGCAGTCATCGTCGACTTCGTTGTCGCAGATTTCGGTGGCTTCGGGGTTGACCGCCGAAAAAGCACGGGCAAGGGCAAAATACCTGGACCACAGGTATGCGATTTTTACTTGCTGTTGGCAGGGCACGACCAACAAGAACAAAGGCGGCGTGCGAGGTGTGATTATGGGGGCTCTACAGCCTGTTTATCAGGTCCATTGGCGCGGTGTCGAAGAGCTTCGGGGCCTCCAAATTGCTCAAGTGCCCAACTCGGGGGATCTCGGTGAAGATGGCACCTGGAATATTGCGGGCCATGGCGCGCATCTCGACCGGGGGAGTCAGCGCGTCATGGCCGCCCGCCAGGACTGTGGTGGGAGCGGCGATGCTGGAGAGGAGGTTGGAGGAATCGGGCCTGGTGGCCATTGCGTGGATGGCTCCCTGGATTCCATGCGACCACCCCGAAAGTGTTCGGGGTTTCAGCTCGTCTGCGGATGGACAGTGTTGGGCAAGAGCAGGTAGGTCCGCGAATCCATCAGATGGAAGGCCAACTCCAGTTAGCTGAAGCCCATCACCTGTTTGAGCAATGCCGCACGTACAGCAAATTCTCCTGTCAGGCCTGGTGCCCCCAGCCTGGGGTTTGCCCCATCTGAAAGCAGATCTTGACTCGCCTGCTCCGCTATCATAGGAATTGCATCCAAGACGCCGCTGATGGCGTTCGCCTCTTTCGCATGCAGATGGTCAATATCGGTGGGGGTCGATGGGAGCTGATCTTGACGAGTTTTGCGCATTCCGTCCTCTGTGTTTTTGGGGATAACGGCCTTTAGTGGCCGACTATTATGAAACACCACTAACACGCCGCCCCCAAGAACACAATGGCTATCTATGCTCTTTCCCCACCTTTACCTTGCATTATCGAGTTTCTGGACGGGAACTTGCAAGTCGCTTTCAGGCCTCTCGCGGCCGATGCTGCGCAGGGTCAGCCCTTCTTGAGCTGCCATGGGGACTCGCAACGGCCGGTGTGCTTTTCGGGATGCCAGGCAATATGAGTGCCTGAATCCGGATGGCTTACCACCATGGTGCTGCGGCTGCCGGCATCCAGGCACTTTTCGACCTCTTGGCTTCTTGCAGGAGCGGTACCAGGCCCCAGGCCAGATGAATCCACACGCACACGGGAAACACCCCATGGACCTGTTCCTCCGTCGGGATCTCGCCCAGGAATGCCGGGACTGCGCCCCGGACTGGAACCGGCTGTCTCGGTGTATCGGGCGACTGTCGGGCATGGAGCCGGGCATGGCAAAGGCACCCTCGGCCGCTGATCTCGCCATGGCGTCGGCCCTGCAAACAGCCTTCAGTGCGCTGACGGATGCCTGCTTGTCGGCCCAACCTCATCGTCTGAAGAATGCCTGGACCGGCCTGCGGAACAGCCAGCCCAGCGTGCAAGCCGTCCTATCCGGCATTTCCCGGCGCTGGAGCGTTGAGCCGGACGGCCTGCCCCGGGCCGTGCTCCTCCTGGACGTGCTTGCGTCCAATCCGGCCTTTCGCCCTTTGCAAGAACCCATGGGGCTGGACCACGCCAGGACTGGCGACCTGGGGGCTGCCTTGTCGGCCTTTCGCAGGGCCGAGGATGAGCTTGCGCCCGCCCCGGGCTTCGACGCGCCCTTGAACCAGGTGCTACGACGACCGGCCAGGCAGGCGGAAGCTTCGTTGTCCGCGCAGTTGGAGTGGGTCCTGGAAAACTGGCGGGAGTGGCTCCCCCGCCAGCTTCGACATCGGTTGTTGCGTGCCATGGATCTCCACCGCGAAGAAACCCGCCCTCGCTTCTCCGGCCCGGGACCGGCCCGGGCACCCATCATGGGCGTCTCCGCCGCCGCCAGCCACAGCCATGGCGACCCGGGACCGGGCTTGCAGTCCGGTACCATCGAGGGCGAGCATTTCAGCGAAGACCGCGACTGGATGCCCAACCTGGTGCTCATTGCCAAACAGTCCTACGTCTGGCTCCACCAGCTCTCTGAAAAGTACCAGCGTCCCATCCATCACCTGGACCAGATCCCCGACCGGGAATTGGACCTGCTGGTCTCGCGGGGCTTCAACTGCCTGTGGCTCATCGGGCTCTGGGAGCGCTCCCCTGCAAGCAGAAGGATCAAGCGCGCCCGCGGCAACCCCGAGGCCGAGGCATCGGCCTACTCGCTCCAGGACTATCGAATCGCCAGGCGGCTGGGCGGCGATGAAGCCCTCTCCCGGCTCCGCCAGCGGGCCATGGCCCGGGGGCTGCGCCTGGCCGCCGACATGGTGCCAAACCACATGGGCTTGGACAGCCGTTGGATGGCCGAGCATCCCGATTATTTCCTCCAGTTGCCCGAGCCGCCATTTCCCGGCTACAGCTTCGATGGCCCCGATCTCTCCGGAGACGAGCGCATCGGGGTGTACCTGGAAGACGGCTACTGGGATCATAGCGATGCCGCGGTGGTGTTCAAGTGCGTCGAGCGTCGCACGGGGCGGGAGCGCTACGTCTACCACGGCAACGATGGCACCGGCATGCCATGGAACGACACCGCCCAGCTCGACTTCCTGAAGCCCCAGGTGCGCCAGGCGGTGATTGACATCATCCTGGATGTGGCCCGGACCTTCCCCGTCATTCGTTTCGACGCGGCCATGACCCTGGCCACCAGGCACATCCGTCGCCTGTGGCACCCGCCGCCGGGGCAGGGCGGCGCCATTCCCTCCCGGGGGGAACATGCTCTCCCACCGGAGCTGTTCCAGCGGCAGCTCCCTGGAGAGTTCTGGCGCCAGGTGGTGGAGCGTGTTGGGCGAGAGGCCCCCGACACCCTGCTCCTGGCCGAAGCCTTCTGGATGATGGAGGGCTTTTTCGTGCGCGAGCTGGGGATGCACCGCGTCTACAACAGCGCCTTCATGCACATGCTGCGCGATGGGGACAACGCCGGCTTCCGGAAGTTGATCAAGGACGTACTGGAGTACAGCCCGGCCATACTGGAGCGCTTCGTCAACTTCATGAACAACCCCGACGAAGACACGGCCATGGCCCAGTTCGGCAAGGGCGACAAGTACTTCGGCGTCGTTACCTTGCTGGCCGGCCTGCCGGGCCTGCCCATGTTCGGGCATGGGCAGGTGGAGGGTCTCTCCGAGAAATACGGCATGGAGTACGCCCGTCCCTACAAGGACGAGCCAGTGGATCAGGGCTTCCTGGACCACCACGAAAAGCTGGTCTTCCCAGTGCTGCGCAACCGTCACCTCTTCAGCGGGGTCCGGCACTTCGCGCTCATGGACTTCGTGACTGATGACGGTTCCGTGGACGAAAACGTCTATGCGCTGGTCAATGGCAGCGTCCACTCCCGGCAGCCCTCCCTGCTCCTCTTCAACAACTCCAGCAGGAGCAGCAGGGGCCGAATCAAGCGTTCCGTGCCCATGAACCTGGGTGAACCGGGTGCTCCGCGCCTGGTGTGCCGGGAGCTGCACGAGGCACTGGGCCTGGAGAACCGCGAGGGACTGTTGGCTCTCCGGGAGCTTGGCCGGGGGGCATGGACCATACGCAGCATCGACCAGGTCGTCCGGCGGGGGTTCCGGGTGGAGCTGGCACCCTACGAAGCCATGGTGTTCATGGAGCTGCGGGAGCTGCCGGAGGGGGACTCCCTGGGGAGCCGCCTGCCGGCCCCCGCAGACGACCTGTGGATCCCGGACCTGGATGCCCACCGGGACCTGTCAGGGGCATGGCCAACGGCAGGGGCGGGGGCTCCGGGAAGCAGCCTGGACGGCGCGCCACCGGCGGAGCGCGTCGTTGCGGTGCCGCCAGGGCGGGGGAGTCCTGGTTCGGCGGAGCAGTCTGGCGCCTCGCCCGGTGAACCCAGCCTGGAGAATGACTCGCGGGCCGCCGGAGAAGATGCTGCGCCGGAGGCTTCTGGAGCCCCCGGCACGGCATCCGGCAAGTCGCCCAGCACCACCGGGCACGAGCCCGGTGCCACTTCCGGTCCCGGGGACCGGGACTGCTGAAAAGGAGCTACGGCGGATGCCAGAAATCTGCATTCACGGGCATTTCTACCAGCCCAGCCGCGCCAATCCCTGGACGGGGGAGTGGGAGTCACAGCCGTCGGCAGCCCCTTTCAGGGATTGGAACCGGCGCATTACGGCCGAGTGCTATGCCCCCAACGCCGCCGCCCGACTCCTGGACGCCAGCGGCGCGACACGGGCAATCTGCAACAACTACAGCTTCATCAGCTTCGACATGGGGCCCACGTTGTTGGAGTGGATCGTCAAGAACGAGCCCGCTCTGCTCTCGGCCCTGCGTGCGGCCGATCGGCAGAGCATCAGCAGGTTTGGACGCGGCTCGGCGCTGGCACAACCCTACCACCATCCCATCCTGCCATTGTGCAGCCCAGCGGATCGCAGGACCGAAATCGCGTGGGGTCTGGCGGTGTTCCGCCGTGTGTTCCGGCGCGATGCCGAGGGCATGTGGATGCCCGAGACCGCCATGGACATGGCCACCCTGGAGGCGCTGGCCGACGCCGGCCTGTCTTTCACCATCGTCACACCCAGGCAGATTGCCGGAACACGAGCACTGGGAGCGACGGCCTGGGAACCGCCCGAAGATCCCAACTCCATGGTGGGGCGGGCATACCGCGTGGCGCTGTCGGGGGGCCGATCCATCGTGCTGGTGCCCTACGAGATGGGGGTCAGTCATGCCATAGCCTTCCAGGGCTTGTTGGACAGCGGCGATGAACTGGCTCGCCGGTTGCTGCGCAAGAGCAGGCAACACGGGTTCCAGCTCGTGGCCACCGACGGCGAAAGCTACGGCCACCATCATCGTTTCGGAGAGATGGCCCTGGCATATGCCATCGAGTTGCTTTCCGGGCGCACCGACGTCGCGCTCACCAACGTGGCCAGTTGGCTGTCACGGAACCCCCCCACCAGCGAAGCCCTGGTGGAAGGGGCCAGCAGTTGGAGCTGCCCCCACGGCGTAGAGCGTTGGCGCTCCGACTGCGGCTGCGGCAGGGAGCAGGGCAGCAGCTCGCATCAACGTTGGCGGGGACCGCTTCGAGCAGCCCTGGACGGCCTGAGAGACGCCGCCGGGCCGGTGCTCGACACCGTCGGGAAGGCGCTTTTCAGGGATCCCGCCCTGGCGCGGGATGCCTATGGGCAGGTCATGGGGCGCCCGGACCTGTTTGGCGCCTGGTACGAGGCCCACAGGTCGGCCTCCGGGGGGGACCGGGAGCGGGCTCGTCGGTACCTGGAGATCCAGCGCCACCTCCTGGCCATGTACACGAGTTGTGCCTGGTTCTTCCAGGAAGTCACCCGTATCGAGGCACTGCAGAACCTTCGCCACGCCGCCTGCGCCGTCGGCAACATCCGTATCTTGACCGGCCTGGACCTGAGCCGGCTTCTCACGGAGAGTGTCGCGAAGATCCCCGCCAATGGCGATCCGGGCGTCCTGCGCGAGACCGTCGCTCGCTTCGTACATCCCCCCCCGCCACGGAGCGAGCCCCAACCCATGTCCCGGCTTGCGGGGGTCCTGCTGCCGGTGAGCGCCTTGCAGGGGAGCGGGCCCATCGGTGACCTGGACGCCGCCATACCCTGGCTGGATTGGCTGGCTTCCGCCGGGATGGCCTTGTGGCAGGTGCTCCCGCTGGTGCCCGCCGACTTCACGGGAAGCCCCTACAGCAGTTGGTCGGCGCTCTCCGGCGACCCGTTGTTGTGTGGGCTGGAGCCCCTTGTGCGAGCCGGTCTGCTGGAGCCATCCCATCGCCTCCCCGCCACGGAGCGGGTGGACCACCGGGCCGCGCGGACCCTGAAGATGGACAGGATCCTGTTGGCGGCCGAAAAGCTCGTGGGCAACACCCGGCACCCCTGGTTTCCCGAGTTCCGTGCCTTCGCGGAGCGAGAGGACTGGGCACGGGAGGCGGCTCTCTTCCATGCCTTGAAGATCGGCTTCGGAGGTGCCCCCTGGTGGGAATGGCCCGACTCCGCCAGGCGGCGGGAGTCCGGGGCGCTGGAGGCGGCCCGGGAGGCCCACGCCCGGCAGGTGGATCGTTGGCTGGCGGCGCTCTTCTTCTTCGAGCGCCAGTGGGCCGGGGTCCGCCACTACGCCGCCGCCCGGGGGCTGCGCATCCTGGGCGATGTGCCCATCTACGTGGCGCGAGACAGCGTGGACGTCTGGTGCTCCCAGCATCTCTTCCAACTGGATTCCCATGGGCGCG
The DNA here is from genome assembly GCA_024276675.1 of Myxococcota bacterium. Lineage (GTDB taxonomy): Bacteria > Myxococcota_A > UBA796 > UBA796 > JAFGLY01 > JAJRWT01. Next base: position 7,576 of record JAJRWT010000038.1, read on the forward strand.
CCAGGGCCGTGGCCGGAGTCCCACCCGACGCCCTCTCGGAGACAGGCCAACTCTGGGGCAATCCGCTCTTCGACTGGGATGCCATGGCGGCCGACGACTACCGTTGGTGGGTCGCCCGTATGCGGCGCTGCCTGGAACTCTGTGATTACCTGCGCATCGACCACTTCATCGGTTTTTCCCGCTATTGGAGTGTTCCCGCGGAAGCCGGGGACGCCACCGCCGGCACCTGGAAGCCCGGGCCCGGTGCCGCGGTGTTCCGTGCGTTGAGAAAGGCCCTGGGGGGCCTTCCCTTCATCGCCGAGGACCTGGGCTCCGTGGATCGGGGAACAGTGGAGCTGCGGGACGAGCTTGGCCTTCCCGGCATGAAGGTGCTGATCTTCAGCTTCGACCAGGACCCGTTGAATCCCCACAAGCCCGCCAATCACCCCCACCGTGCCGTGGTCTGCCCCACCACCCACGACACGGAAACCGTGCGGGGATGGTGGGAGGGTCTGGACCCTGAACACCAGCGCTGGCTCCACCTGGGCCGGGACGGGGCGGAGGTGGCCGAAACCCTGTGCAATCGAGTGCTTTCCTCACCCGCTGCCTGGGCCATTCTGCCCCTGCAGGACATTCTCGGCCTGGGCAACGAAGCCCGGATGAACGTACCCGGCACCACAGAGGGAAACTGGTGCTGGCGCTGCCCCGCCGGAGTCCTGACTCCGCGGCTTGCATCTGCTCTCAAGCAGCGCATCCGTGAAACCCGGCGGCTGCGACCCCGGGCATTTTGAATCTTTCGAGAGTGGCAGTCAAAACCAAGGGGAGGGATGGATCCCTCCTGTTCAAAATATGTTTGGGAGCAAGAACGATGCCCTGGATTAAAGCCAACTTCAAGGGAAAGCAGGTCTGGGCCCTGGTTGATTCCCGAGGCCTGATGGAAAATCGCTCCGGGCGCACCCCCGTTCGCTACTCCGACAAAGAGGGCGCCAGGATCTACCTGGCGGGGGCATCCAGGGTGGAGCCCCTGGCCGGCGCCCTTCCCCAGGATCTGCCCGAAGCGGGGGAGCCGGTGACTTCGGCCGGGGGGAGCAAGTCCGGTGGTGGCCTGGGCAGCGCGGGCCGTCGTAGCGCCCACCAGGCCCGGCAGGCCCGGCAGCAGGCAAGCCGGCTTCTGGCACGACTACCGACTGGTACCCACGTGGTCTACACCGACGGCGCTTGTCTGGGGAACCCTGGCCCCTCGGCAGCGGGCGCCGTGGTGGCTCTGGCCGATGGCCGAAGCGCGGAGCGGGCACGCTTCCTGGGCCAGGGCACCAACCAGAGGGCTGAGCTGTCGGCTTTGCTGTTGGCCCTGGAAGTCCTGGACGAGTTGGATGTGCCCGCTGCCGAGCCGGTCCTACTGCTCACCGACAGCCGATACGCCGAGGGCCTGCTGGTGAAGGGATGGAAGGCCAGGGCCAACAAGGAGCTGGTGGCGCGCCTCCGTTCGGCCATGGCTGCGCGCCCCGGAGCCTCGGTTCGCTGGGTGGCGGGCCACGCGGGCGTGGAGGGCAACGAGCGGGTGGATCGGCTGGCCACCACCGCCGCCCGAGAGGCCAGGGATCTCTACTCGTGAGATGCCGTGTAGTCCACCGTGAACTCACAGGGGAAGGAAATACCGACAATCGCTTCCACCAGGGCGCACATGTCGCCCGTGCACTCGCCGTAGATGTCGTAGGTGCCCTCGTTGCTGCTCTCGTCGAAGAAGGTCCCGTACGAGTCCACGCTCAAGCCAACGGAGATGCCGTAGTCGGCGTATTCGATATCGTCTTCGAGAGTGTCGCAGGTGAAGTCCATGGAGTCGATGTAACAATCGGTGCTGGCACCGAGGGCGTCCACAAGCATCACGAATGATTTTGCCGTGGGATCTATCACCTTGAAGGCGTTGTCTTCGGAGATGCCCAGCAGGTCCGCAGCAGCCAGGCAGGTGGGGGACGCCAGGCTGTAGTCGGTGAATACCCACTGGCCCACTTCGGGGATCATGTCCACGTCGGCGTCCGCGTCGGCGTCGGCGTCGGCGTCGGCGTCCGCATCCGCGTCGGCGTCGGCGTCGGCGTCGGCGTCGGCGTCGGCGTCCGCATCCGCGTCCGCGTCGGCGTCCGTGTCCGCATCCGTGTCGGCGTCCGCGTCGGCGTCGGCGTCCGCGTCGGCGTCGGCGTCGGTGTCGGTGTCCGCGTCGGCGTCGGTGTCGGTGTCGGTGTCCGCATCCGTGTCGGAGTCGGAGTCGGCGTCCGTGTCCGTGTCCGTGTCCGTGTCGGCGTCCGTGTCCGTGTCCGTGTCTGACTCTTCGTTGTTGACCTGGTCATCGGAATCGTCGGAGCAGCCTGAACATGAGGTTCCCATGATGATGGTTGCCAACAGTGGGATGGTGGTCTTCCAGAAACGCATCTTGAAACTCCGGATATTTTTTGGTCTCGATGGTTGGCGTGGATGCCACGCGTCGTGGGATAACAGTATACCAGGTACCACAGGAAGTTCCCCCCCGGGGGGGGCTGCGTAAGAAAACACCACAGAGATGCCTTTTGAAGCACCGGGAAAACTCATGCCTGCCGTGGGCCACCGGTCGTCGCCGCCCCGGGCTCAAGCCCACATCGCGCATGTCCGGGTCTATTGGGGGGGCGGATTAGTGACCCTCGGGTCAACCCGAACCTTCACCGTGCATGTAATCGGAAACTCTGCAAGACGTTGGCAGATCCGGCAAAGGCAGGTCGCCAGCCGGAATGGCCCACGGCAAGTGCCCCGGACCGGGGCGGCATGTCACGTTCAACAGTGGGGGCGGGGGAGAGCGCCGCTCGTTGCCAGGGCGTTGCGGATGCGTCGTTGGTCGTTCTTCGTGATGGCTCCCTGGAAATGGATCTCACCCATGGTGTCCAACTCCACGATTCCCGAGAGGTGAAATGCCCGCGCCAGTTCCAGGAGCTTCTGGCGGGTGGAGACGGGTACCTCGCCTGTCTGCTGGAGGAGCTGCCCGTGCTGGAATATGAAACGGCTGCGCGTGGAGTAGTGCGGATTGCGCAGGATCAGGAGGAGAATCATGACCAGGGCGGCTATCGAGCCTGCCAGCATGCCTATGCTCAAGGTGCCTCCAGTCTCCATGGTCGTGTCCGTTGGTTCGCCATTGCCGGAAGCAAACATGATAGCAGACATGTGCCTCGACGCCATCGCTGCAACGCAGTTATTCTTGCAATCTCGCGTGAACTCCTGTTTTCTTCTTGGCCACCACAGCATCAGCCAGAACCCTTCACGAGCCGTTCGTGGGTGGCGGTGCGGGAGGATCCAGATGTTCGTTGGTGTTGAAAAACATCGTGCTATTCCGCAGAATCCGCCCCGTCGTCCATGGGCGGCGTGCCGGGATTCTGGCGGCTGTCGCAGGTAAAACCTTCAGCTCGGGGCTGGCATGGCCACCATCGAAGCACGTGACCTGGTTAAACTCTATGGGCACCATCGCGCCGTGGACGGTATCTCCTTCAGCATCGAAAGCGGCGAAGTCGTGGGTTTTCTGGGCCCCAACGGCGCTGGTAAGACCACCACCATGCGGCTCCTTACGGGCTTTCTGGCACCCACCGCCGGCCTGGCCCTCGTGGATGGTGTGGATGTACTCAAGGATCCCGTCGCTGCCCAGCGGCGGCTGGGCTACCTGCCGGAGTCGGCGCCCGTGTATCGGGACATGCGTGTGAGCGATTTCCTGGATTTCGTGGCAAGGGTGAGGGGCATGGCCCGTGCCGAGCGCGTGGCTGCCGTGGAGCGGGTGGCTCGGCTTTGTGGCCTCACGGAGCGCTTCTACCAGGTGATAGGCAGCCTGTCCAAGGGCTACCGGCAGCGGGTGGGCCTGGCCCAGGCGCTGGTGCATGGCCCGGGAATACTCGTCCTGGACGAACCCACCAGCGGGTTGGATCCCAACCAGATTATCGACATCCGCAACCTGATCCGCGAGATAGGCCGCAGCAAGACCGTGATTCTCTCCACGCACATTTTAATCGAGGTCCAGGCCACCTGTGACCGCGTACTCATCATCCACCAGGGCAGGCTGGTAGCCGATGGCAGCACCGAAGAGATCAAGGCCAGGCAGCAGGGAGGGCAGATAGTGAACGTCACCTTCGTACCCGGAAAGGTGCAACTTTCTCAGGAGCGCATCAGCCAGCTTCTGTCCTGCATACCGGGGGTGGAGCATCTGCGGGACCTGGAGGTGGCCGAGCCCGAGGGCATGGGTTTCCAGGTCACCTCCAGCCAAGACGTCCGGGCCGAAATATTCGCCCTGGCAGCCGGCAACGGGCTGGTGATCCTGGAACTGGCACGGGAGATCTCCAGCCTTGAAGATGTGTTCCAGAGGCTCACCACCGGGGATCGACACCTGGGGGCTGCACCGCAGGCAGTCCCGCCGCCTGTTCCAGGGCCTTCCTGAACCACCATGCAAGCTCACCCTGCGCCGGGTCGGGTGGGCGGAGCGAGGCGAGATGAACCAATCCACTCCTCCCGAGGACTACCTCGTGGTTGGCACGGCCGGGCATATCGACCACGGCAAGACCAGCCTCATTCACAGGCTCACCGGTGTTCACCTGGACACCCTGCCCGAGGAACAGCTCCGCCACATCACCATCGCCCTGGGTTTCACCGACCTGCTGCTCCCCAGCGGGCGCACCGCGGCCTTTGTGGATGTGCCCGGGCATGAACGCCTGGTGAGAACCATGGTGGCGGGCGCGGCGGGCATCGACGCGGCCTTGCTCTGTGTTTCGGCGCTGGAAGGAGTCATGCCTCAGACCAGGGAGCACCTGGCCATCCTGGAACTCATGGGTGTGCGCGACATGGTGGTGGCATTGACCTTCGCCGACATGGTGGACGACGAACTCCTGCTGCTGGCCCAGGAAGACGTGCTTGACACCCTGGCGGCGGCAGGTCTGGAAGACACCCCCATAATCCCGTTTTCATCGACCACGGGGCAGGGTGTGCAGGATCTGTTGAAAGTCCTCGACTCCCTGTCGGTAATTCCCCGCAACCTGGATTTTCCGTTCCGGCTTTGTGTGGACCGCGTGTTTTCCCTGCGAGGCCACGGCACTGTGATCACCGGGACCGTGCGCTCCGGTGTGCTGCGGGAGGGGCAGGAAGTCGAAGTCCAGCCAGGTTCCCACCGGGCGCGGGTGCGGGGCCTGCAGGTCCACGGCAAGTCCATGGGGTCCACCAGGGCTGGTCTGCGCACAGCCCTGAACCTGAACCTGGCCCGTGAGCATGTGAACAGGGGGAGCGAGCTGTGCAGTCCCGGCAGCGTCCCGGTGGCACGCACCGTCGATGTGCGCTACCACCACATCCCCGGCGCTCCCCCCATCAAGGACGGCGGCCAGGTCCGGTTGCTCGTGGGCACTGCCGAGTGCATCGCCAGGGCCCGCACCCTGACATCCCCCGTGCTTCCACCTCCGGGCCACCCCGAGGGACAGCCATGGGCCGGCTACCTGGAGCTGCTCCTGGATGAGCCGGTTCCGTGTCTACCCGGGGATCGTTTCGTGTTGCGCCGCGCCTCCCCGGTGAGCACCCTGGGTGGGGGTACGGTGCTGGACCCCTGGGCCATACCCACCAGGCACCGGGACCGCAGGGCCGTGGCGGAGATCCTCAAAAAGCTGCACCGGGGCGATTCCTCCATGTTGCTCATGCGCGCCGATGTCGAAGGGCTGAGCAGGGAGCAGGCTCGGCAGCGTGCCTGCCTCCCTTCCGGCGACCCGGACCATCCATGCTCTTCCGTGGTGATCCTGGGTGATCGTGTACTTCACGCCCATCATGTCCAGCGCCTTCAGAAGGCGGTTCTGGAACAACTGGCCCGTTTCCATGAGCTGCGCCCCCTGGCGCGGGGAGCCCATCGCAAGGAACTCGCCCATGGCATCCTGCGCCGTCCCGGCGATCGGGTGATGGAATCCCTGTTGGAGCGAATGCTGGACTCCGGTTCCATCGCCACCAGCAAGGGGCGCTACCGCCTGGCATCTTTCCAGGTGGAGCTGAGCGCTCAGCAAAAGGCTGCCTGTCAGCGTATCGAGGATGCAGCACGCCAGGCCCATTTGACCCCCTTGCAGGCCGCCCGATTATCCAAGGCCGCAGCACATCCCCAGGGCGAGGATCTCACCTGGTACCTGCTGGATCGCGGGCACCTGGTGAGGGTGGATACCTTCCTGGCCCATCGCGATGCGGCCAACGCCATGGTGGCCCTGGTGCGCGACCTGTTGGCCAGGAACGGCTCCTTCTCCCTGGCCGATATCAAACAGGCCACCGGCATGACCCGAAAGCACCTGATCCCCTGGCTCGAATGGCTGGACGCCAACCGGGTTACGCGCAGAGCAGGGGACCGCCGTCTTCCTGGCCTGGGCTGAGACTGGCAAGGCGTGGAGATGCCCATTGAGGGTGGCAGTGTCTGCTGTGCCATGACTTCGGCTGCTCGCACAGCCTGACCAGGCTCACGCTGTTTTTCATGTGGGCGCCGCGAGAATGCGCTATGCTGCCTGCCCGCCGCGCCCTGAGAAAAGGGCAGGAGGACCAGGGGGCACTCGATCATCAGCGCGGAGTTGGAGAAATGGATCGGACGCGAGGCAGCAACTTTCTGGAACCTGGGGCGACTTTCGGAAGATTCCGTATCCTTGGGCCCATCGGCGACGATCCCGATGACAGGGTCTACAAGGCGGTTCCCGCGGAATTGCGCGATTTCGAAAGGCCGGTGGCCTTGAAGCTGTTTCCCTTGCCTCCCGGTTGCTCCTGCGGCTCTGGCCAGGAGCCGGCGGGCCTCGTCATGCCGCCCCCTGACCTGAAACACCCCAACCTGGCGGACTGGCTGGAAACAAGCCGGGTTGGTCGGCAATGCTACGCGGCCACCGGATACGTTGACGGAGTTTCGCTTGCCCGGCTGGCTGCCCGCGCTTCCGAAATGGGGATCTCCCTTCCTCCTGGCGCCAGGATTCGCATCGCTCTCCAGGTCGCCATGGGCCTGGAGTACTTGCACGAACTGGGCGATGGAAGCGTCAACTCCCCGAAACTCGTTCACGGCAATATTCGTCCATCCAGGGTCATGCTCCAGCGAAATGGCATCGCCAGGCTCCTTTTCTACGGTTTTACGCGAGATGGCGCCCACCCCCCCGCCATCAACGGCCTGCCCATGGACGTCCTGCGCTGCATGGCGCCGGAGCAGGTGCAAGGCGACGGGCCCCTCACGCAGGCGAGCGACGTCTACTCCATGGCGGTCGTGTCGTTCGAGATCGCCACGGGCGAACCCATGCTCCCATGTCCCACCAACACCGATTCCACTCCGCGGCAGATCTATGACCAGCAGTTTTCAGCTCTGGATCTTGATTCTCGAATGGCCGCCGCAGAAGGAGCGATACCGGGTCTTGGCCAACTGTTGCGTCCCGCCCTGGAGCCCGACCCATCCACTCGCCTGTCACGCATCGCTCCCTTTGTGGCCGGGCTGGAGGATCTTTCCACTAGGAACCCGCTCACTCGTGACCTGGTGGAGTTCGTGCGGCCCTTCCTGCCAGAGCCCAGAAAGGTGGAAAATCCCTACCAACCACCCGCCGTGACTTTCGCCGTTGCAGGTTTCGCCCTGGACGGCGTGGACCCGGAGACCATCCATCGCCCCCCCTGCGCGACTCCCTCCGGCATCCCCACGGAAGGACAGCTACGCGCTGAGCGCCATCGCAGCGATGCGCAACCGGACGATGAGCCTGCGGGGACAGGGGATACCGTTGTTCCCATGGCTGGCAAGGCTGCTTTACCGGGCAAGCCCATCTCTTCGGATCGAAAGCTGCTGATTCTCTGGGGGCTTGCCATCGTGGTGATCCTGCTGTTTCTGCTTCTGGTCAACATGGGCAGTTGATACGGGCGCTCTTGTTTTCCGGGCCAACCATGGTCATTGGCTACCTGCGAGCCCTTGTCCTGGAAAGGCTCCCATCGCCGGGCCAGCCCCGTTGTGCAAATCGGGTAGGCGCGTCCGTGCAGCCACTTGAAACGGCGTTGCTGTTTCGGCCCCGATTCGCACTGGCAGCGATCGTTGCGACCGACATGGGGAAATCGGGAATGTGGATGCCTCTTCTTTGTCCAGACAAACCCCCATCCATCGGTTGGCAATCTCAGTCTCCCAGCCGCGAAGCGAACGATTGAGTAAAGGTCTCGACCAGGTGATCATGAAGATCGTAGGCCCTCGCCAGACTCGGCCGGCGGGACTTCGTAGAGCCAGGGGACAGCGTGGATTTGCAGGTGGACAAAGGGTTTCCATTCGCCGCTCCGGGACGGCGCATACCTGGATCCCGGGCACTCTTGTCTTCCCGATTCTCATCGGGGTTCCGGCAGGGACGGCGACTGGAGGAAGTGGGGCGGGATGTTGGCACGTTCCAGGAAGGCGGGGGGACCCGGCGGTGGGGTGGCTCGTTTCTCCGAGTCGTTGCCAGTGTCGGCTTCGTCGCGTAGTGCCACGTAGTAGCGATTCCGGATGTAGGTGGAGAGTTCCTGACCTTCGTCCCTGATGAAGGTGATATCGTAGTAGACGCCGTCGATGATCACATAGAAAAGGTCGGTGGAGACGGCCATCAGTCGGGGTTCCACGGAGTAGCCGTAGGTCTCGAGGTCAGGCATGTCGATGAAGAGATCGTCGCCTTCCTGGCTGATGATCACTTCACCCACGGAGTACTGATCGTAGTAGGTGCCCAGGTGGCGGTAGAACTGGCTGGTGTCCAGTTGGTATTCGGGGGGAGTGACGGGGCTGGGCAGGTCAAGCAGGGTGGTGAGAGCCGTGCCGACGCTGTAGACGAAGTCGGTACCATAGCCGCTGCTCAAGATGGATATGGCGAAGCCCTGTTCCGGGACCATGTACAGTTCTGAGGAGAATGACATGGTGTTGCCCCCGTGGAACCAGGTGGGGATCTGGTAGTAGTGTTCGCCCCAGGTGAATCCCCTGGCCACGAAAACGGCGTATCCGTAGTGGATTTCGTCGTTGTAGTAGAGGGTGTTCACCTGCTCAATGGTCATCTCCTGGCGCAGCGAGTCGTCCAGGACGGCGGAGTTTCCATTCATGAGGAAATCCGCGAAAGTGACCATCTGGCTGGGGGTGGACCACACCATGCCCGCCGGGCGGGTCCAGCCGTGATCGTAGACATCGTTCATCTCCACCGTGCTCATCTGCGTGGCGAAGGCGTCCACGTAGCCGAAACTGGAGGAATAGTCGCCGTCCTGCTCCGCTTCGGTCCTGCGGGCATAGCTGCGGTCCATTCCCAGCGGCTGGAAGATGTCCTGGGTCATTATGTCGGGCCAGTAGCGATCATCGTTTTCCTGGGTGATGAGGGCGGCCAGGCAGAAGTGGGGGTTGGAGTAGTTCCAGAAGAGGCCCGGCGGATTCATGAGGTAGTAGTAGTCGGAGAAATCCCCGTAGCTGTAGTCGGCCAATTGCTCGTCGTCGGGGTTGGATTCCCAGGGTGCGCTGTCCACGACCGCCGCCTGGTGACTCAGGAGATGGTGAACCTGGATCTGCTCGCTCCATGTGGGATCCAATTCGAATTCCAGCTCCGGCAGGACATCCGCCAGGCTGTCATCGAGGCTGAGATCCCCGGCCTGGACCTTTCGTAGCAACGCGCTCGCGGTGAGCATTTTCGTGGTGGAGCCGATCTGGAAGAGGGAGTCGGCGGTGATGGGTTCGTCGCGGTCGGGGTGGCCACTCCCGAAGGCCCGGGCAAAGGTGATTTCGCCGTCTTCCAGCACCGCCACGGACACGCCGGGGGCCTGCGAGTTGGCCAGGTCTTCTTCCAGGGCCTCCACCAGGGCGTCGAAGCGCTGGTCCCATTCCACCGATGTGCCGGGTATGTCGAGATCCGGCTGGGACTCGCAGGCAACGAGGACAAGAAAAGTCAGAATGAGCATGAATCAACCCCTTGAGACTTGAGGTTGTGATTGACAGGGACGCTGCGCATGGCGATTCCGGGATCGAGTATACCCCGCTTCGGCTTGCTGCCTGGCTTCGGTAGCGGGCCCGATGGGCTCACGGGAGTTTCATCACCACCAGAGCGTGTGCTTCGTGACCAGGCCCCGGTGCCAGGCGTCTTCTTCCAGGACGCGGCGCCTCACGGCTTGCCAACCTCCGGCCAGCCACTCCCTCTGCAAGCAGGCGCCCCGTATCACGCCGCCGCGAAGGCAGGGGTCTTCGATTCCTGGCTGCTGCTTCAGGCCCGGCAGGAGGAACAGGCGAGCGTGCAGGTTTTCTGTGCCGCGTATACCCATGTGCAGGGCGCCCGCGAAGGCTGGCAGCTCCCTGTCCAGGGCTTCCACGGCCAGCAACAGCAAGGGTTGACCATCGTAGATCCGCCGAGTCTCGGTGAGGCGGTCGCTCCATTCCCGGAACAGGAAGGCCACCGGTCTTTCCCCGTGGATTTGTGCCAGGGCGTCGACGTTTTCCACGCTGCCGCTCATGACCACCAGTGGTATCTCACCCGCTTCTTCGATTGCCCAGGAGAGTATCTCTGCGGGTTCCCCGGGCCAGGCCGGCCATCCCTCGGAGTGGAAGATGGTCGTATTGGCCCTGCCGGTCACCATCATGGCGGGTACTTGCGCCAGCATCCACGGCGCCAATGCACTCCATGAGAACACTACCAGGGCCCAGCGGCCGATAGCGCCTACGCGAATGCCGGAAATGGTCAGATCCACGGGGATGGGCGGCAGAAAACCCGCGATGCCGGAGAGAACCAGCACATGTCCCAGCAGGTAGTATTGGGGAGATTGCTGGGCCGATGCCAGGAAGGCGATAAAGGGCAGGAGCATGCCCCAGAACACTGCCGTGGATTCTCTTCGGGGAGCCCGCCACGTGACCGCCAGCATGCCCAGCAGGCCCAGGGCCAGGGGCGTGGGGAGCCGGTCCAGGTACAGGATTTCCACCAGGGAACGCCCGCTGCCAAACTGGCTCTGGCTTCCGTATCCCAGGACGGCTTCCAGGCCGGCGGCGGGAGAGAGTCCCAGCAGGACTGGCGGGGCCATGGTGCCCAGGCCAAGGCCCAAACACAGAGTCACCAGGAGGAATAGAGGCCGGGTGCGGGCCAGTCGGGTCCCCATGCGGGAAGAGGCCATTACCAGGTCCACCGATGCAGCGGCCAGAACGGCTCCCAGGGCGGGTGCCAGCATGTATTCCCGCGTGTTGTAGGCCAGGCCCGCCAGGAGGCCCGCCAGGAGCCAGCGCCAGGTACCTGGCTTGCCCATTGCGCTCTGGGCGCACCTGGCCGACAGCAGGGTCAGGGCCAGGGCGGGGAGGTCATACCTTGCCATGGCCGCAGTGGACAGCAGGGGAGGGAAGAGGCAGGCGAGACTGGCCAGACATGCCGTGGCGCTGCCCCCCACCACGTTCCAGAGAGCCCACAACGCCCATGCCGCCAGCCCCAGGGATGCCGCCGAGACGCAGTGGCTCACAAGGACGGGATCCCATTCCCAGGGAGTCACGGAGCAGATGCCTGCCACGAGGGCCGGGTAGAGAGGATTATAGATGGTGTTGGGGATCATGCTGGTGGCGGCCGCCGCCCTGAAGTCGCCCACCAGGAGGATTCTGGCGATGAAACTGGACAGCCAGGCGGACGTGGAGCCGCGTACATCGTGGAAGGAGTCCAGCCAGAGCCCAAGGCCCAAGCTGGCCAGCAGCATGGCAAGCAACATCGCCATGAGCGGGAATGCCCATGCCCTGCCGCGACGTGTTGTTTTCTCGATGCCCAACAGCCTTCACCACCCGGGTTTTTCGGTACGAGAGGACATAACCTACGATTTCATCCTGCAATCGTACTTCCAGTCGGACCGGCGGGCCTGCTCCCATGCGCTTCCCCAATGCATTCATGTATTACAATGCAATCGGGCATTCGGATCCTCCCGAAACGCGCCCCCCAGCGGCTCGCTGCCAGGTTCTGGCGGCTGCTGCACCAAGCACAGGAGGTGATCCCGTGAAACCCTGTAGAGAGTGCCGGCACCAGGTGAGTGAGCAAGCCAGAGCCTGTCCCAACTGCGGAGCGCCACGGCCCGCCCTGCAGGGTTGGGACGGCTGGGGCTATGAATACAAGAGCCAAGCTCGCATGTTCGGGCTTCCGCTACTACACGTGTCTTTCAAATACCGCCCCGACCACGTGCCCGTTCCCGCCGTGGGGGTCATCGCAATAGGCCAGTTCGGAGCGGGTATCATCAACATTTCCCAGTTCGGCGTCGGCCTGTTCTGTGCTTGTCAGTTCGCCGTGGGTGGTTTCGTTCTGGCGCAGTTCGCCGTTGGCTACTCCATCGTGGTCCAGATGGGGCTGTACCTGCACCAGGGCCGGGGCCAGCTCGTTCGCAACCTGCTGGAACTCATTCAGGGCCAATAGCCCGGGGATACGAGCCACCCACCATGAAGCGATGGCTGCCATTGGCCTGGTTCATTCTACTGGCCCTGCTGGTCACATGGCCCGTTGTTCTGGATCCATTCTCGTCGGTGATAGGGCATCCCCAGGCCAGCGCCGGCTGCCATGTCTGGGTCATCTGGTGGGCTCAGCAGCACCTGGACCAGATCCGGACCGACTTGATCTTCCACCCCTACGGCGGCGACGTGATGCAGCTCTACGGCTCCGACGTCCTGGGTCCGCTGTTGCTGGGCCGCCTGCCCCTTTCCCCTGTGCTGCTGCACAACGCGTGGGTGATGTTCCTGCTGGTGCTGGGGGGCTGGGGCGCCTTTCTGCTGTCGCGGCATCGTGGAGCTTCCACTGCCGGGGCATTGTTTGGGGGCACTGTCTTCGCCTCGGCTCCCTTCTTTCAACACGAGATTCTAAACGGCACCACCGAAATCCTGGCGGCCGCCGTTCTGCCCCTTTTTGCCCTGGCCCTTCTTCGCCTTATGGAGCGTCCGGGCGTAGTGCGGGGGCTCCTGGCGGGGTTGGTGCTGGGCCTTGGTGTCTCCGCCAGCGCATACAACCTGTTCTTCATGGCCATACTTGGTTGCTGCGTCATGCTGGCCTGGTTGGTCAGGACCTCCCAACCACTGTTGACGCCCGCCCTGCTGCGTGGGGGTGCGGCGGCGGCGGCGGCGTCCACCTGTTTCGCGCTGCCCCTGGCTTGGTTGCACAGGGTCCACGGTGCCGAGGCTCTCTACGCTCGCCGCGAGGACTGGACATCTCCCGAGCTGCACATGCCCGACTCCTTCGCCGATCTGTCGGACTGGGTGGACCCTCGGCCAGCCACCATCCCCGTGGACATGACCTACCCCGACGGCACAGTTTTTCACTACTGGACCACCTGCACGGTCTACCTGGGGCTGGTGGCGCTGGCTCTGCTTCTGCTGGTGCTGTGGCGACGGCGAAGCGACGGGCTCTTCCTCACGCTCCTGATTGTGTCCGTGCTGATTGCCATGGGTCCCTTCCTGCGGGTGGGGGGCGAACCAGTGATCGTGGCGGGGTACACCATCGGGCTCCCTTCCCAACTCCTCGCCAGGCTCTTTCCCCCCTTCACCATCACCGCAATCCACACCTACCGGTATGCTGCCCTGGTGGTGTTGGCTGTATCGGTGCTGGTCTCCCGCGCCTTCAAGACCTGGCGTTGGGTCGTTCCCGCCACGCTGCTGCTGTTGCTGGACGTGCTGTTCACGTCTCCCGTCCCCTGGCCCGTGGCCACCACGCCGGCTCCGTCCAGCCCATTGCTTCGTGATCTGGCCCAACTGCCCCGGGGAGCGGTGTTCGTGGCCCCAATCGAAAAAGAAGACCTTGGGGACCTGGCCGTGCTGCTGATGGGCCAGACCATCCACGGAAAACCCGTGCAGGATGGCGCCATCCACAGGCGGGCCGGTAGTGACGCCACGTCGCTCTTCCAGGAAAACCCCATGGTGGCCGAGCTGGCCCGGGTGGGCGGCCCCCGCCTGGTGGGCCCCACGCTTCGCCGCCAGGGCCTGGACCACCTGCGCTCTCTGGGCTACCGCTACGTGCTGGCCAGGGCGGAGTTCAGCCAGGTTGTGGCCTGGCTGCGGGAAGACCTGGGCGAACCCATGGCTACCGACCAGCGGTGGGTACTCTGGGGGCTTTGAGTGGAATCGAACCATCGAGGCTGGCAGCGCTTGGATGGGGCGTGCTGCGCATTCGTTCTCCGCTTCCACGAGCGGCGGCGCCAAGGGGTGTTATCAGCTTCTCTTCGAAAAGTAGTGAACGAGATGCCTGGAGATGCGATGTTCAAGCTGCTCGGTGAAAAAACGCCCATCATGTTGGCTTTCCTGCTGTTTTTCACAGGCTGCGCGGTGGATCGCGGAAACGGCTTGGAGCCTGGCGCAACCGCGCAGGCGGAACCGTCGCACGGCCAGGCCGGGGCGAAAGGCCCTTCGTCGGATGCCGCCATGGAAGGCCCTGTGTCCGACGGGGAGCCGCCGGATTACCGGCCCACTACGCTGCTCCGTGGCCCCTCGTTGCAGTGGGTCACCAGAGACGGTTTTCACCTCATGGCCGAAGCGAAGGACGAGGTGCCGCTGGTACTGGCTCTGACGGTGGGCGGCGTGTTCAGGGACTGGCTCGTTTCCACGCCCCGCAAGTCACATTCACCTGTTGCTCCTGAAGCATTGCCGCCGCTGGATGGTTGGCTTCACGATGTGGCCGTCACCGGGATGGCTCCCGGAGAGCAATTCAGCATCCAGGTGTTGAACTCGGGCGATGTGGCGTCGGGCATCCTGCCCGCGGCCGGGCAACCGTTGACCTTTGTGATCTTCGGCGACAACCGAGGCAGCGTGCAGAACCACGAAATGGTGTCCGATGCCATCATTATGGAACATCCGGCCCTGGTGATCAACACCGGCGACATGGTGAGCAGGGGGGATGACGCTGCAAAATGGTACCAGTTCTTCCAGACCGGGCGCCAATTGATGAAGCAGGCCTTTTATTACCCGGTCTTCGGCAACCACGAGCTGGGTGGGCCGGCTTCATACTTCGACTCTGTCTTCCACACGGAAAACCACGTGGGGGATTCTGATTTCAGTTGGGCGACGGTTGTGGGCGATCTGGGGTTGCTGTCCATCGACAAGTACCATGTGGACTGGAGCAGCCCCCGGGCCTCGAAGTGGTTGGATTCACAGCTCGCCGACCTGGAGTCGCGCTCCAGGTGGATCCTGGTTCTGGTCCACGAACCCCTCTACACCTTTGGCCGTCACCTTCCCTGGAAGAAAGCCCGTAAACACCTGCAACCGCTGCTGGAGCGCCACGGGGTGGCCATGGTGGTGTCAGGGCACAACCACTCCTACGAGCACTTCCTCGTCAACGGGATCCACTACGTAGTGACCGGCGGCGGCGGAGCCCCCCTGTACGCCTTGAGCACCGGCCCAGCCGATGAACAGGACTTGCTTGTCAAGAGCAAGAAGTTCCTTCACTACCTCGTGCTGAATACAAGCAGTGAGCAGCTCGGCGTCAAGGTCAAGGATCCCCAGACCGGCCAGGTCTTCGAGGAGTTTTCCATTATTCGGTAGTTCCCATCCCTGGGCACCACGAAGTTTGGCCTCTGCGAAAACCCATGCACTGGCCCTTCCACGGAAAGCCGATAGTCCCTCCTCCCATGTTGTCAGACCTTCACCCCCAAGCGTTGCGAGTTTTTTGAATGGACCCTGAAAAGCTGGAAAATCTCAACACCTGCCTGCGGGATCTGGGTTCCGTGCTGGTGGCTTTTTCGGGAGGAGTCGACTCGGGAGCCTTGCTGGCGGTGGCCAACGCGGCGCTGCCGGGAAAGGTGCTGGCGGTGACCGCTGTTTCACCGACCCTGCCCGCTGGCGAACTCGATGATGCCCGCCACCTGGCCCGCCACCTGGGTGTACCGCACCTGGTCGTGGAAACCCACGAGCTTGACCACCCTGAATTTCGCTCCAATCCTCCCCGCAGGTGCTACTACTGCAAGCACGAACTCTTCTCCAGGCTGTCGGAGCTGGCAGCGCAGGAAGGCATGGCGGCTGTCGTGGAAGGGAGCAACGCCGACGATCTGCTGGATTTTCGGCCCGGACGTCTGGCAATCTCACAAATGGGTATCCGCAGCCCCCTGGCAGAGCTGGGTTTCAGCAAGCCTGAAGTCCGCGAGTTGGCTCGAATGCATGGCCTGTCGGTGGCCAGCAAGCCTGCCGCGGCCTGCCTGGCGTCCCGTTTTCCCTACGGTGAACCGATTACCGTGGATAAACTCCGAAGGGTGGAGTTGGCCGAGGTCTTTCTTCGAACCATCCTCGCCGGGTCCTTGCGGGTTCGCTCCCACGGGGACTCGGCTCGCATCGAAGTGGAGCCCTCGCAGATTCCCATGGTGATCCAGGAACGTACACGCATCAGCCAGGCCATCATGCGACTGGGTTTCACCCACGTTTCCCTGGATCTGCTGGGATATCGCACCGGAAGCATGAACGAAGGCCTGCCGCGCGGCACCAGGGATGGCGTAATGGAGGAGGTTGGCGTGATCGTTGGTCCCTCGTCAGCTACGGGAGAGCAGCGGGAACCATCCCCTTCTCGCCAGAGAGGACAATGCCGTGGATGAATCATCTCTGAAATCCCTCCTGGATGGAGTCCGCTCGGGAGCCACCGGCGTGGACGAAGCCCTGGAGAAGCTCCGCGACCTTCCTTTCGAGGACCTGGGATTCGCTCGCCTGGACAACCACAGATCTCTTCGGACGGGGGTGGCAGAGGTTCTGTTCGCGCCTGGAAAAACCCTCCAACAACTCAAGAGCCTGGTGGAGCATTCGGTGGAGAGCAATGCTGCCGTGCTGGTCACCCGGATTGAAGGAGAGCCGGCCCGAGAGCTGTTGGGGGACTACCCTTTCCTGCGCCACGATCCCCAGGCGCGCATCCTGTCCTACAGGGCTTCGCCCCTGGCCACACGCGAAGGCTACGTCGCTGTCGTCACCGCCGGGACCGCCGATCTGTCGGTGGCCCGGGAAGCAGCCCTCACCTTGGAGTTCCTGGGCGACAGGGTGGAGCAGCTCTCGGACGTGGGTGTGGCCGGCCTGCACCGCCTGCTTCCGGGTCTCAAGCTGTTGCGCGGAGCCAGGGCGGTGATCGTGGTGGCGGGCATGGAGGGCGCGTTGGCCAGCGTCGTGGGTGGGTTGATAGACCGACCTGTCATCGCGGTCCCCACATCCGTCGGCTATGGTGCCAGCTTCGGAGGTTTGAGCGCCCTCCTGGGCATGCTCAACTCCTGTAGCGCCGGCGTGGCGGTGGTGAACATCGACAACGGTTTCGGAGCCGCCTGTTTCGCACACCTGGTATAGGCCCGGACAGGCAGGAAGCGGTATCTTGGTATTGAAACGTGTGGGGTGAACATGACGGCAGGAAAAGAGGGCTCGGGTTGGGGCGCAGCTCCCGGTGATGGGCTCTACGACGTGGGATGGCTGGACTGTTCCGGGGGCATATGTGGGAACATGTTTCTGGGAGCACTGCTTGACCTGGGCCTTCCGCTGGAGTTCCTCCAGGACCTGGTGGTACGAATGGGCCTGGACGGAGTCGAAATCAAAGTTGGCAGAGTCGAGAGAGACAAGCTGACCGCGCTGCTTGTGGATGTGCTCTGGGATGGTTCCCATCCCCACCGGGGGCTTGGCGATATCCTGTCCCTGCTGGAATCAGCCCACCTGCCGGAGCCCGTGAAGCACCGGGCCTCGGCCGTGTTCAAGAGGCTTGCCACGGCCGAGGCCAGGGTACACGGGGTCTCCGAGGACCGTGTCCACTTCCACGAAGTGGGAGCCGTGGACGCCCTGGTGGACATCGTGGGAACGGTGGCTGGTTTTTACGAGCTGGGCATCGCTGAACTACACTGCTCCGCCCTCCCCATGGGGCAGGGCACGGTGGACTGCGCACATGGAACTCTTCCCCTGCCCGCGCCCGCCACCGTCCAACTGCTGCGGGGTGTACCCTTGTACGGCGTCGAGGTGCGGGGTGAAACAGTCACTCCCACCGGCGCGGCCCTGGTGGCCGAGCTGGTGGATACCTTCGGTCCAATGCCCGCCATGACCCTTGTCTCCACGGGTTCGGGCGCTGGGCATTCAGACCTGGGGCTTCCCGGTTTCTTCAGGATCCTGGCGGGTCGCCGGACCAGGTCAGACTCGTTGGATTCCCGGGAGAACATCATCATCGAAACCAACATCGACGACATGAACCCCCAGCTCTACGAGCATGTCATCTCGTTGCTTTTCGATACCGGTGCCCTGGATGTCTTTCTCACACCCATCCAGATGAAGAAATCCCGCCCTGCCACCATGCTGTCGGTGTTGGCTCCTCGCTACCTCCTGGATGACCTCTCGGAAGTGATCTTCTGCGAGACTACGTCTATTGGATTGAGAGTGTACCCCGTGGAAAAGCGCGCTCTTCGCAGGAAGGAGATCCAGGTGCAGACACCCTGGGGCCCCATCCCGGCCAAGCTGGCCTTCTTGGATGGGCGCGTGGTCAACGTGAGCCCTGAATATGAGCACTGTCGCTCGGTCGCCCGGGACAACGGCTTCACCCTGGCTCATGTCATGGATCTCGTCCGCCGGGTTGCTGCTTCGGAGCTTTGATGGGGCGGGGGCTGTCTGCATCGCGAGTATCACGCGTTCCCACCCTGGAAAGGCGGTCCTGTCAAGAGCACTTTCCGGGTGGGAAGTGCCATGCGACCGCCCCTTTCCACGGGGGGGTCGAAATGACCAGGGATTCCGCGAGACGAGTTCCTTTCTGGCCCTGTTCCTCCGTCTTCACTCGCGGAATCCCCGGATGATTCGTTTCAGAGACATTCCGGGTAGTAGACGAGGTCGTCCACGTTGCTTGCCTCGATGTCTCCCACAAGCGAAGTGGCGCCCGTGGTTGGGTCCACGGTGTACAGCGACACTCCCGTTGCGGCGTAGAGAAGGCCCGTAGCAGGGTCGAACTCCAGCCCCACGGCCCCGAAGGGCACGGTGGTCTCGACAATGTCGTAGGCTTCACCGCTCACGGGGTCGATCTTGAATATGCTGTCGGATTGCTGGTCAGCGCCGAAGAGTACGTCGTTGGCGCAATCGTAGGCCATGCCGCAGGAGGTCAGGTCGATACCCAGGGAACCTACCACCGTGGCCGCGCCGGTGGATTCGTCAAGCAGAACCAGTTGATCGTTTTCCTGGTCAAGCCCATACAGTCTTCCATCCGGCCCCCAGGAGATGCCACATGTATTGCCCACGCCGGTGGCGCCGATGGCGGAGACTTCGCCCGTGCATGGATCGATGTTCACGAGCTGCTTGGCAAGGTAGTCGTTTCCGACGGCGAGACCTTCGTCGTTGACCGCCACGGAGTTGATCCCGAAGCTGCCGCTGATTTCCGCGAGTTCCGTGATGGCCCCGTTGTCGGGATCCACCTGGTATGTGAGCATGTCTACCGTGTCCACGGTCAACATGAACATGCCCCCGGTGGAGTCCTCGTCCACGGCGCCGTCGCAGTCGTCGTCCACGCCGTTGCAGTAGTCGTCTGAACCGGGGTGTACGGTTTCGTCGGTGTCGTCGCAGTCACTGGCATCGGAGACGTAGCCTACCGGTGTATCACAGGCCGCGGTGGCTACGCCGGCATCGCCGTAGCCGTCTCCGTCGAAGTCATTATACCATGTGTCGGCATCCAGGGCGCCTTCGTCCAGTTCTGCGTCGCAGTCGTTGTAGATGTTGTCGCAGTACTCGGGGGCGCCGGGATAGATTGATGCATCGGCATCATTGCAGTCGCTGGCATCGGAGACGTATCCATCGGGCTGATAACAAGAGATCTGCTCCAGGGTTTCGTCGCCGTGACCGTCGCCGTCGGCGTCCATGAACCAGGTCGCGGCGTCGTCCGCATCTGCTTCATCCACCACGCCGTCACAGTCGTCGTCGCTCAAGTTGCAGAACTCGGAGGCGCCCGGGAAGATGAGGTCGTTGTTGTCGTTACAGTCCTCACAGGCAGGGTAGCCGTCGGCGTCGGCGTCCTCCCAGCCAACGGAACCGTCGCAGTTGTAGTCGTTGGGATCGGAGCAGTCGGATTCGTCGGCAGTGGGGTTGTACGCTGGATCCTCGTCATCGCAGTCCCCTGCCAGGAAGGCGTAGCCCGATGGCTGTAGACATGCTTCGGTTGTGTCGGTTTCGATTCCCCATCCGTCACCGTCCTGGTCCAGGTACCAGGTGAGCATGACGTCTTCGTCCACCAGGCCGTCGCAGTCATCGTCCAGCTCGTTGCAGTACTCGTAGGCATCCGGACGCACCATGTTGTTCAGGTCGTCACAGTCCCCCGCCACGGTAACGAAGCCCGATGGCTGTGAACAGGTGATGGTGGCGGAGTCGGCGTTGCCGTATCCGTCGCCGTCCTTGTCTTCGTAGAAGGTCGAACCGTCGGTGGGATTTTCGTCTGTGTCCCCGTTGCAGTTGTCGTCTAGGCTGTTGCAGATCTCGTCCGCTCCGGGAAAGATCTGCCTGTCGGAGTCATCGCAGTCGTCGTCGTTCAGGACGTAGCCTCCGTCAGTGTACAGACAGTCCAGCTCGGTGGGGGAATCGGGATTGCCGAAGCCATCGCCGTCTTCATCGCTGTACCATGTACACTGTCCGTCAAAGGCGAGGGCCGACGAGACAGCTTCGGTGTCGCTTTGACTACAGGCTGGAAGGAACAGTGTTCCGAGGATGGTGAGAAGAACTCGCACGGGGGACCTCCTTGGAAGCATGGGGCATCATGGGGAGTTTGGGAAGTCTACGGCCGCTGGGAGGTATTCGCCTCCAGAGCCATGCCGGCACCATCCGCCAGGTAGTGCCGGAACCAGGCGAGCCGTTGGAATCGCGGGAGCTTTCGCTGATCCTGGTGAAATACCTCGCCGACAGGCGATTGGGTTTCAACCTGGTGTTTTCATCACTCATCGTGGTTCTCTCGCGAGGAACGGGGCCGCCCCACTTGGAGCGACGTATTGTTGCCGGCCAAACGGGTTTTTGATTCCCAGAGGGTTCACTGTATTCATGTGGTTCGGCGGGTAGATGGATCCCTCCATTTTCAGAAAAAAGCAAAGTAATCCAAAAACTACACATCAAGGCCCGTTACCGTTGGCGAACGAGTCGTCCTGATAGTGATGGCAGTGCTTGTTGCCCTGGGCTTCCCTTTCTTGGAGAATGGCTGCTTCCACATGGCTTTGCAAATAGTTTGCAAGGAGAGTATAGAGCTGGGACTGGAAGGAGGGTCTTGGTTGAGACGGAGGCTGGTGGGGCTGGGAACCATCACTGCTGGTTGTCCGGATTTCGGGTGCCTGTCGTCTTGTGAGTTGGGATACTTTGTGTTTTGAAGCCCGCAGACACCCCCCTGAACTGCCCGCCCGGAAAACAAATGCAGACATCCGGAAGTTTTCAGGGAACTGTATACGAAGAGAGCCAAAGCGCTTCCCGTCCACTCTTCCACCCGGATCCAGCAGGAGAATGGAATTGCCTGGTAGAAAATTCAGGACCACGACCGTTCAAAAGAAACTGCGAAGACCATTTTCGTTGGTAGTGAAGGGTGATCTGGGCTTCAGCCAGGGCGAGATCTGGTGGCTGGATGGTGATGAAGTCGAGTTTTTCTGTGTCGAAAAGCTGCTTGTCAACACCTTCTACGAAGCTCGGGTAGACGTGGTGTCCTCCACTCGGATGGTCGACATTTTTTTGTTCATCAAGGAAAACCCCCGCAACATCGGGTCCGGAGCCGGGGCCGGCTATCTCCATAAGGCCAGTTTCAAATTGGCACACAAACAGGATTTCTGGATTCTGAGACAGCAGTTGCTCCATTTCAACCCAGAGCTTCGGGACGTCCTTGGAGGCTCCCAGGCCCTCCCTCCTGGATCGGGCGAACCCAGTGGAAGCGTTCCCACTTTGCAGCAGGCTCTTGGGAGTCTCCCGTTTTCCGTTTCCAGGGCTGGTTTCCACGACAGCTCCTCCGGCGTTCCCGTGCGTTTTCGCAGCCGTCCGGAAACTCGTTCCGGCCAGGCGCCCGGGACCCTTTCCGCCAGAAGCCAGGCTGGCTCCAGGCGCCTGTCTTCGACAGACAACCAGGGCAAGCTTGTGGGAGGGGAACGGCGGAACAGAATCCGGACGAGCCGGCAGGGTTCCCATCGCAAGGTGTCGGGTGTGGGATCATCTCGGTCTCCCGTATCGGCAGCCACTCCTGGAAAGGTGGCAACAACCAGCCAACCCAGAGGCAACTGGGTGCTTGCCACCGTGGATCGTGGGGACCCTGCCACGGTGCTCATCCGTTTCGAGACTGCAAAGGCCCTTCGCACAGGCGTCCGGCTGCGTGGCAACCGTGTCAGGATCGCCATGGCCACGACGGAGTTCCTGTCAGTGGGTCAGAACGTATTGCTGGCAATGCAGTTGCCCGATCAAACCTACGTGCAGTTCGGCGTCCGGGTGAGCAGGATTCGCAAGAACTACCTGGTGCTGGCCCAGGACAACCTGTCGACAACGGTGGCCTGTCTTCTTGGCGGAGCCCTGGAAAAGGCAAGGAACTCCTGAAGCGGCGCCGTATTCGTTTTTTGTCTTCAGCTCGGGTGGAGTGGGAACCGTTTCGTGGGCAGAACTCTGACCTCTCATGGTGGAGCCCCGGGGGGCACCTGGTTGGGCGCATGGGGCAGGCACGATGTTTTTGGGGGGCTGTTCCGTGTGCCTGTTTGGGGCGTGTTAGAACCAGCAGAGCTTGAATTTGTGCACCGGTTGGATTTGGTAATCTGGCTCCCGAATCCCAGCCCCACTGGCAGCCGCCCCGAACGCCAGACGGAAGGAATCCATGGAACAGCAGAACAACGAACCCACCGGGAGGGAGCACCCGCAATCCCGGGTAACCATGTTGGAAGGGGAAATAGAAGAGCTGTTGGCCTGCCAGCGAACCATGGACGCCAGGCTCTTCAACTTCCAGAGCATTCTAAGGGCGTCCCGTGCGCTGTACGACTGCCGCGAGATGGATGATCTCCTGGTTCTGCTGAAGGCAATCGTAGATGACAGATTTGACACGGATGGTCTGTGGTTCTTCATTTTCGACCGGGAAAGCTCATCTTTCCAACTGCGCCTGCGCTGCGATGGCCCTTGTCGCTCCGAAGAGCAGCTCGTTGCATCACGGGATCCCTTCTCGTTCAGCCTGGGGCCGGGAATACTCTGGCAGCTCTTGCGCCAGGGCGAGCCGTTCTCGGTTGTGGATCTGGCTGGTAGATCAAGGTTCGCCGGGCTTTTTGCTTCCAAGGGCCTGGACAGGCTCGCTTCGGTCCTGTGGTTGCCCTTTGTCATGGAAGGCGAGCCCGTAGGACTGCTTGCCATGGGGCCCCAACACAGCGGTAGGGACTACGACGCCCAGGACCTGGAGTTTCTGCGCACTGTGGGTGAACAGGCATCGGTGGCCATCGGCTCGGTGTTCCTCTACGACCGCCTTCAACACGAGCAGAGCAAGTTGGACCTCACTATCCGCAACCTGTCGGTTCTCTACGACATCAGCCGGGCCGTCAGCGAGATCGACAACATGAAGCAGCTCCTTCTGGAGATTCTCGACAAGGCCATCGCTCGAGTGCGAGCACAGAAGGGTTCCATCATGCTCTACGATTCCGGTATAGACCAGCTCAAGCTACAGGTGGTCCGCGGCCTGCCGGACAAGCTGGTGGAGGACCGCATCAACGAAGGTCAGCGCTCCTGCCGCACCTTTCGTCCCGGCGAAGGAATCGCCGGCAAGGTTTTCCAGACCGGCGAAACCTATATCTCCCACGATACGCAGCACGACGACAACTACGCCCACTCCGAAAACTCGCGCGTCAGCTCGATAATCTGCCTGCCACTGTTGGTGAACGACAAACCAATAGGGGTGCTCAACATCACCAACAAGCAAGAGTCCCACTTTGAAAACGACGACATCGAGATCCTCAGCGCCATTGCCAACCAGGCCGCCATGACCATCGAGAAGGCGGATCTCTACAGGTTGGCCATCACCGACGAATTGACTGGTCTCTATGTTCGCAGGTTCTTCTATCGGCGTCTCACCGAAGAACTCCGGCGCCGCCAACGTTATGGGCTGGATTTCGCCGTAATGATGCTGGATATCGATCACTTCAAGAGCTTCAACGACACCTGGGGTCACGACGTGGGCGACCTGGTGCTCAAAGAGGTGGCGGCCTGCTTCCAGAGGATGACCCGCACGGTGGACATCGTGGCGCGCCATGGCGGAGAGGAGTTCACTGTGCTCATGCCCGAGACATCGCTGGAAGGGGCCATGAGAGCTGCCGAGAGGCTACGCTCCGCCACCGAGGAGATGTCGGTGGAGCATGAAGACAATTCGCTCAAGGTCACAGTCAGCATCGGGGTGGCCAGTGCCACCGACGCCATAGAGAAGGCCGAGGATCTTCTGCACCTGGCGGATGTTGCCCTGTACCAGGCCAAGGACCAGGGCCGCAACAGGGCCATAGCCTGGCGTCAGGGCATGGCTCTCCCGGGTTGAGGCTCTCGTGCGACAGATCCCCCGCAGCTTTTCGGCCTGGCATACCGGTCATATGCAGCCAGGAGCAGGGCATTGACACCTCGCCGGGGAGCCCGGGAGAGGGCCATCCCCTTGCTGGCGCATCCCTTGGGGCGCATGGCCTTGGGGCTCGTGGTGGCGCTGGTCGTGCTGGGCCTGGCAGAGATGGCCATGCGACTGTTCCTGGGGCCGCCCCCCGCTCCGGTGAAGGTCTATTCGGCGGTGGATGTGGATGGACGTTACCTGGAAGTACATGATGGACTGGTCCAGGTTCGTTACCAGTCCGTTCAGCCCCTGGCTCCCTTTCCCGTGCTGCCACGGGGGAGCCGGAGGATCGCCGTATTGGGAGGGAGCAGTGTCCATGCCGGGGTGCCGGAAGTCACCAGTCGGGACGAATTCCCAGCGCTGTTGGAACATCTGCTGGGTGTGCGAACATTGAACCTGGGTTCTCCAGGCCTTGACTCCTTCGACCTGGTGGAGATCAGCGGCCAGCTCGTGGACCTGGGCTTTTCCACCATCGTGATCTACGCGGGCCACAACGACTACGGAAATACCTATTTCCACCATCGTTACCAGGGGCTTTCCGGCAAGGCCGCCCTGTGGCTTCTTCCCTCCCTGGAGAACTTCCAGCTTTTCTGCCAGCTTCGTCGTGCCCTGGCATCCCGGGATGGCCGGCCCTTTTCCTGGGCCGAGCCCAGGCGCCAGGACTACCAACCCATGAGTCCCGCCACCCGCCAGGCTGTCTTGAGGAACTTGGAGGCCAACCTTCGGCTCGTGGCCTGGACCTGCCGCAAGGCAGGCGTCCGCCTGCTGCTGGTCACGCCCGTGAGCGATCTACTCAGACCACCCACCCTCAGGACCTGCGTCGAACAACCCTGTCCCATCGCTCTCTGGCGCCAGGCCATGAACATGGACGACCCGCAAGACGCCGTGGCTCTGTTGAAAAGAGTCAGGGATCTGGATCAACCTCCGGTGCGGGCTCCCACCGAGGCCATTCAGGCGATTGCCAGGGTGGCATCCAGGGAAGGGGTGGAGCTGGTGGACGCCTGGCAGGAACTCCCCTGGGATTCGTACTACTCCGTGCCGGCGGACAGGCTCTTTGCCGATCACCTGCATTTCAGCGCCCAGGGCCACGTGGCCATGGCAAAGATGTTGGCCGGGTATCTCGGTGCGGGCGAGCAGGGATCCTTCTTTTGAAAAAACGCCAGGATGTAACTGACCCGAGCTTCATGTCGGGGCGACCAGTGTCCCGTTCCGGCTCAAGACATGATAGTCAAGATCGGTAATCTTCATCTGCCGTAGCCGCCCGATGGATCCCCGGGCGTACCGCATCCGGATCCTTGCCCGTCCTGGCGAGGTTTCGGGAAAAACAGGGAGAAAAGATGAAAAAGCTGACAGGAACTCTTCTGTTTACCGGAGCCATGATTCTTGGCTGTTTTGGAGGCAAGGACAAACCTTCCGGGGAAGAGCCCTCCGTCGCCGCTCCGGAACCCGTTGGAGCCGACCTGGCGGACAAGCTGGCCAACTCGGTTCCCCTGGAGCCCAACCCATCCCAGGTGGAGGTGGGTGGATGGCGATTGAGCCCCCAGCTCTGCACGATTTCAGGCATGGACTACCTGGGCGTCAGCACCATGGACATGTTCAATTCCATCGTGGCCCTGGGGGATCGCCTGGTCCTGGCCGATGGCAAAGGGCAAGTGCAGGCTCTGCATGTTGTCAGTACGCAACCCTGTGAGCTTCAGCCGGACCCCACTTTCGGCTCTGCTGGAAAACTGGAACTGGAAGAAGAGATCAACTGGCTGAGTCGCGACTCCCTGGGGCGGGTCATGGCTTCCAACGGGATCTTCGATGCCTACGCCATCGCGGACGGCCAGTTGGCTTTCAAGTGCGATACCAGGGGCTACGTCGAGCTCCACTCCAGTGGCGATTGGGGCATCTCCACATGGGTCAACTCCACCACCAGGCTTGTAGAGATCAAAGACCAATCCTGCTCTTCCAAGGAATGGGTCCTCAAGGATCTCGGCGACGACGAAAAACGCCAGGGCATCTTCAGCAACGTGAACACCACGGCTTTTCTGGGTGACACGATCCTGGTGGGCGGCATCGTGGCCAAGAGCATCGATCCCGATGAACCACGCATAGTCGTGGCCTATGATCGTGGCGGCCGCGAGCTTTTCCGTTTTGGCGACGACGATACCATCTCGCCCGATGCCGTTTTCGGCTGGATCCACGCCTTGTCTCCCTGCAAGCCCGGCATCTGCGCCCTGGATTCCAACTACCGCCGCTTCAGCCTGTGGAGCGAGCGAGGCAGGTTTCTGGGTTCCGCGGACCTGGGGGATCTCCTGGGCCTGGACTACCCGTGGATCGCCGATTTCGACATGTCAACAGACGGCGGCGCCTACTTGCTGGTGGCCCAGGACCGTGAAGGTGGCGAAGTGGCGCAGGGCTTGATCTACCGCGTGGAGGGGCTTGGCGAGACCTCGCCGCCCGTGAGCAGCACCAGCCCGGCGGTCAGCCCCGCTGGGCAGACCACCACCACGGCGCCTGCAGCAAGGTGGAAGGATCGGGTCTATCCAAAGCTGCAAAGGCAGCACGCCAGTGGCGTGACGGGAAGGAAAGACCCTGCCCAGAAACGCGCCGAGAGTAGGCGCCGCAAGGAAGAGGAAGAACGGAAGAAATAGCTGCGGTTTCTTCCGGGCACGTTCTGTGGGCGGTGTGTGAACCTGAGCCCCCCCACATTTGAGCCATCAACGGGTCAAGCGAAAGAGCGAGTGCAGGGGCCTGTTGTCCCTGAGTTGCCAGAAGTCGTGATCTTCCGGGTTATTGTGGCTCCATGTCTGCTCTCGTGCTGCTTTTGCTCCTCTTGGGATGTGGCGGTTCCGGGCCCTGCCATGGATCTGCCCGGGACGACTGTCTCCTTGAACAGGTGAAGACCATGGTGGGGGACAACCCTGGAGCTGCCCTGGAGCTTGCACGGGGCATCACGGAACCCGCGAAGCGCGATCTGGCAATCTTGCACATCATCTCCAAGAGCGGCTCATTCTCCGACTCAGAGGTCCGCCGCATCTGTACCCAGGAGCTTGACTCCGAAGCCTCCCGCGACCAGTGCTCGCAGTTCCTCGACCGTCCACACCTCCGTTTCAGAGCCGAAAAATCAGAGACCACCTCCAGCATCCCAGCCAGCTTAGGCGCTCTCGAAGTGTGTGGTAATCGCTCTGGACCGTCACTGGATCAGTGCCTCTATGCTCACGCCCTGGATATTGCTTCGTCAAGAGGGAGCGACCTCCTGGATACCATCTCTTCTATCAGCAACGACGAGACAAGGGGCTATGCGGTATGCGGAGTCCTTCGACGCCTCGGCACCCTCCCGGAGCTTCCTCCTTCTGTCGAGTTGGAATCCCTGGTCTCATTGGCTTCCGGCCGTTTCAAGGACGAAGCCTACTCCATCCTTGGCTCCGATCTTCCATTTCGCTTCTTCAAGAGCTGTCTCCAGGGCAGATCATCTGGCTTGGACTGCGAAGAGCTGCTCACCGGCAGCAGCCTGCCGCAGGCGGTCTCGGCCTGCGCCAAGGCCGGAGATTTCGAGGATCAGTGCTTCGATCATATCTGCTCCCAGGTTGCCGAGATCGCCGTTACGGAATCCAGCAACCTGGGCGTGGAATCCTTCCCTGAGCGTCTTGAGAGCCGCATGGAGCAGGCTGTCCGCTTCGACTCACGTGTGGGCCATGTGGATGGATGTCAGTACCTGTGGGCCGGACGCAAGGCCGACCAGGTGCTCGGCAATCTTACGGACGCCGATGACCTCTGTGGTCTGCTGCCAGACGAGTCGGCGGCCATGTGTCGCTCCGGGCTGGCAGAGGTCGTTCTCCGACGGCGGCTCATGCAAAGTCCTGTAGCTGACGAGCAATCCCTGGTCCGGGAGGTCACGTTGAACCTGGACAGGGCCTTCTCCCGCTTGCCGCCGGCTCTCGTCCCTTTTATTCCCTGTGCGGCCTTCTCGGTGCTCCGGTTCGAACTCGTGACCAACCTGTCGGGCAAGCGTCTCCCCCAGGAACAGCTCGCGCACCTGGCGCTTGACGTGGATGGCTGCGCTTGGAACCCTTCCGATGTGGGCCGGGTCCGTCGTGGCAAGCCTCCCGTAGAGGGTGAGAAATAGCAGAGTTACCGGGATCGGCGTGGCTCCTCTG
The DNA here is from genome assembly GCA_024276675.1 of Myxococcota bacterium. GTDB lineage: Bacteria > Myxococcota_A > UBA796 > UBA796 > JAFGLY01 > JAJRWT01. The sequence continues at coordinate 36,179 of JAJRWT010000038.1, forward strand.
CAAAGCTGCAAGGGCAACAACCCCGCGGCGTGACGCGAAGGAAAGCCCCGGACAGTAGGGCTGTGGATGGCGGGAGCCGCAAGCACGAGGAAGAGGAAGAACGGATCCAGGAGGCGGCTACTTCTTTTTCTTCCGGTTCTTCATGGCCCGTTCCGCGGGTCTGGGCGTTGGCATGGCCCGCAGCGTCTTGTCCAGGTCATCGCCTTCCCAGTAACCCCGTTCCTTGAGCACCTTCATGAAGCGTTCGTCTATCAACTGGCGTCCGCCTTCTTCGGTCTGCCTCACGCGATCATCCAGCCATTTGAGCAGCAGGTCTTCCATGGACCTGGCCCTGTCGGGGATCTGGGAGGCCAGGTTGCGGGTTTCGTCGGGATCTTGGCTGGTATCGAACAGCTCGGTGCAGGTCTTCACCAGCATCCTGCCGTGGATCTTCCCCGGGAGGTGGCCCTCCCCATCACAGCCGAAGCGCTGTAGAATCAGCTTGTAGTCCCCTGAATGTATGGATGCTGCCCTTAGGTTGGTGGAGGAGAGGGCGTCACGTTCCTGCCAGGGATCGTCATCGAGACCCATGAGGGGCAGCAGCGACTGGCCGAAAATTAGCTCGTCCGGTGGGATACCTGCCCTGGCCAGCACGGTGGGAGCCACATCCAGGCTTCGAACGAGCTGATCGTTCCGTTGGCCCCTTGTTTCCACCAACGGGTCCAGCACCAGCAGGGGCACCAGGATCACGGTGTCGTAGTGGATGGAGCCGTGTCCCAGGTGACCATGTTGGAACAGGTCCTCGCCGTGGTTCGAGGTGACCATGAGCACGGTGCGGTTTTAAATGCCCATGGATTTGATGCGGGCGAGGATGGCGCCCACGACCTGGTCGTACCATGCCAGGGCGCCATCGTAGTGAGAGATGACGTGTCGCCGTGCCTGGCTGGGCGAAAGGTCGGGGGTGATGTGTTCCCAGAGGCGATCCAGATCGCCGGCGTGACAGCTCGGAAGGGGTTGAACCCCGTAGTGCAGGGCATCGTCGGGAAGCTGTGGCTCGACGTGGTGCAGGTCGAAGTTGTGGATGAAGAGCAGGAAAGGTTCCTTTGCTTCATCGCGGAGCCATGCCTCCACGTCGCTGTGATAGTCTCCTGGATCGCAGCTATCAATGTTCTGGCAGGGAGGAGTCTCTCCGAACCGTCTGCTGAAATCGGAGACGGTGCTGGGGAAGGTGTTTCCCCAGAAAGCCCTGGTCTGATAGCCGTAGTATTGGAGGATCTCGGGAAAGGTCCGCACACCCGGCTCGAACCACGAGGCCATGTCGCCCACGAAATCGGTCACGGGCGGGTGCCTGCCAGTGAGCAGTCCCGAGAGCGCCGGAAGGGTCCAACCGGCCGGGGCGACTGCCCTGGTGAAGAGCAGGCCCTGCTGGCCGAGCTGGAACAGGTTGGGGGCCAGCGGCTTGCCGTCCCTGGTTGCCCACATTCGGTCCACGCGCATGGAGTCGATGTCCAGGATGATGAAGTTGGGGCGCTCCGCTGCGGGCGAGTCTGGTGAGGGCAGTCGTTGGGGGCCGGGGCTGCACGAGCAGAGCCCCAGGATGGACAGGATCAAGAAGCTCAAGGCTGCCCCGCGTTGCTTTCCGTGGGCGCAGGAAACGGACTCTGGTCAGAAACGGGAGCAGCTCCCTGGCGGCGAGAAGGCAGATTCGAAGATTGCCTGGAAGTGGACATTCCGTTCCCCCGGTCAGCCGTGCTGCCCTGTGGGCGGGCTGCGGGCGGATGTGGTGGATTCAGGGATCGAGGATCCCGGATCTGGTACAGGGCAATGGCATCTGCTGGATAGACTACTGGTTCACCGATGGCGGCATCGAAGAGTGTTCGGGTCGGATTGCGGGTTTCGGGCGGAAGCTGGCCCTGGTGGAGAACCAGGTAGCAGAATTCCCGCGAGGCCAACCAGCGCAGTGAGGAACTCCAATCCACGCCTTCAGAAGCCGGCTTTCCCTTGAGCAGGCCGACGGCCGCCAGCATGAGCCGGGTGCGGTAGGGATCTCTGGCTTGGTTGCCCTTGTCCACGACGGACAGTCCTTTGCCGTGGAGGGCCTGGTAGAAGATCTGTATCTGGTTGAGCCGGGAAAAGGAGTCAACCCACCGGGGAGCCAGTTCCTGGAGAAAGCCGAGTTCGCAGGGATACTCGACGATTCCATAGACACGCCCCACGTCTGGGAGATCCCTGTAGGCGCGGGGAAGCTCCACCCGGGTGATGTTCAACGGGAATGGTGTCGGTGAAACCAGCAGGTAATCGGCCATGACCGGGACCAGGAGTCCCAGTCCCAGGAATGTGCGCCCACGCACGCGGGGAATAATGGACTCAACGCCCAGCGCCACCAGCAGGCCCAGGGCCAGGTAGGCCACCACCACGAAGCGGTAGCTGAAGATCACGGCTTTTCCCACGACCGTGTGGTCCAGGGCAGCCAGGGGAAGGGCGAAGCTCAGGTCGGTACCGGGTACACGGCCTTCTCGCCCCATGGCCAGGGTCGAGAAGAGGATCACCATCAGCCATGGCAGGACGGCGCGGCGCCCCAGCTTCCAGGTGGCCAGCAGGGCCAGTGCCAATGCCACCAGGCCCAGGTAGGCCAGGTGGTTTTCGGCGGATACCAATTCCCCGGAGTGCCACCAGGTTCCACCGTAGCTCAACTGCCGCGGAAGAAACAGATCCGGAAGTTTGGCGGAGAGTTCCCTGATAGTCGCGGAATCGAAGGGTGCTGGAGACAGCAGACTCTGCTGCCGGCCAGAATAGAAGCCGTACAGTGGGAAGCAGGCTGCGGCTGCACCGATGGCCGCCAGCAGCAGGGCAGCCAGAGAAATGGCCTTTTCCCGCCAGGAGTTCTGCAACGCAACGGCAGCGAGGCCGGCCAGCGAACACAGCATGGCTGCAGAGACCATGTAGTAGGGGCTACTGGCCAGGCACACGGGGGCCAAAAGCCAGACCAGGGGAACAAAGAACCAGCGCCGCTTCCGCCCGGTTTGCCAGACCGCCAGGAGAAGCAGGGCTATCCATGCGTGGTTGTACTTGGCCAACTGCCCGTTTGAGACCACTCCCAGCACGTAGGGGTTGAAGCCGAAGATGAGCCCCGCGAATGTCGAGCCCAGGCGGCTGGCGCCAAGATCCCTGGCAAGAAGGTACGCGGCCCAGGGGGCCAGGGCCAGTACCGCCAATACGGTGAGGTTGAAGCTGCTCACCACCGGCAGGACGTTCCGGAACAGAGTCCCCAATAAGAGGTTGAACCAGCCCACGAACACCACCTTGCCGCCGCGCGGGTAGTCCAGTACGCTCGTGAGCAGCGTCGGTTCGCCATCTGGAGATACTTGAAACCGCAGGTAGTCCGGGTTGTTCAGCCCCTTGTGGACGAGCTCCATGGCCCAGGCATGGGACCATTGGAACTTGCCGTCGATGAAAAAATGGTCCAGGTCGAGAGCCAGGGGCCAGGTGAAGAGAACAGCGGCCATGAGGCATGGAAGCAGGGCCACCACGATTTCGAGCAAGGTCAGGCCGCCGGGGGCGGTGTTCCGGCCAACTGCCTTCGTTCCATCCGGAGGGGAGGATCTCACGTTTCCGGCCTTCTCGGGTCATTCATCCTGGAGCTTCGAGGGTGGCCACCACCCTGGCCATGACGTAGTCTGTATCTGCCGAACAGCCAACCCAGAACTGGGAGTACAGGTGGGCCACCAGGGTAGAGGCACTCGAAACGCCACGTTGCTCCTGCTTGTTGCATGGATCGGCCTGGCAGCCTGGATCGCCACGAGGGAAGGACCTGTTCGCACTCTTGTCCTGCCCCCATTCCGCGAAGACGTCGCCCCGGGCAGCCCTCCGCGCTCGGTGGAGCCCTTGGCTGTGTCTGGAAGCCGGCTGGTTGTCTGCACGGAGGCCGGCGTCCATGGTCCACCAACCGATGAAACCTCTGCGGTAGACATCTCCGGTACACTGGAGTTCAAGGGCAGGCTGGTTGGAGAGATCCTCATTGAGGTGTGTGCCCCCGGATCATCCACCGTGATCCACCACCTGGTGTGCCCGGGACTCGGTCGTTTCAACGCCCGCTTGCCGCGGGACCTGGGGAAGGTGGTTCTGCTGGCCGTCATGGATGGGGATCTCGATGGTCCCTCTCTTGAAGACCCCGCCGCCACGACCAGGTCCATCATCGACACCACCGCGGGACCGGTGTCCGGGCTGTTCTTCAAGCTCGAAGAGGGAGCCACGCCTTCTTCCTGCGGCGTCCTGGAATGACTCCCCTGTCCTGGCGGTAGGGTATCAGGCGCCATCAAGGCGCTCTTTGATCTTGCAACAGCTTGAAGGAGCGTCCAGGCACACCAGGGCGCAGATCGATGAAAGGATTTGAATCCCGGAGGACCTGGCCGGACAGGCCCAGGAAGCTGGTTCGTGGGAGAAGAACTGCCCGTTCCAGCAGGGCAGTGCGGCTTTGATTGTCAAGCGGGAAGACCACCGCGCCGTCGGAGAAGACCAGGCCCTCGTCCAGCATGGGAGTCAACACCTCCAGCAGGCTGTCCACTTGCCGGCCATTGAAGAAGGGGACGTGGACCACGATGAAGCGGTAGCCCAATTCCCGCAGCCGTGGAAGCTCCCAGAAATCCTCGGGTTCCGTGTCCGCCGGGACTTGCTGCAGCGTTCCTCCTCTCTGGAGAATCACCACCGAGCGTACCAGCAAGACTTCCCCGGCCACGGTGGGTTCGACACCCACACGTATGGCCATGTCCACGGGCCGATGATGCTGGGCCTGGTACCAGAAATATATCCGCCAGTCGTTGCTGCCCGCGAACACGGGCATGTTCAGGACCGCCCCCGGCAGGTCCAGCTCTCCCAACAGGATGGCGTGGGGCGAGGGGCGGGTCTCTGTCGTTACCAGTGGAAGCCTGTAGCCTGGATAGAAGAGGATTTCGGCCAGCGAGGCAGCAGCCAGGGCCACCAGCAGCGAGTTCAGCAACAGGATCTTCCGGGCCGGCAGCAGCCGTCCCAACAGGTTCCACGAGTGGCGATTGGCGAGATGCCTGGACAGGGCCCGTCGTGGCAGCGACTGGCGTTCCGCGATGGATTCGGTATGTGCGACAGCATTCACGGTGGGAGCCTTGCATGTACCGGGCTCACGGGCCAGGTGGGCCAGCCAGTTGAGCAGGGTGGCCAGGCCCAGGGAGAGAAAAAGTGCCCCAGGAGTGGCAAACCTGTGGGGCAAGGTCATACGGGCTAGAGGATCCAGGTTTGTCGCAAGGTAGGCCCAGGGCAGGAAGATCATGTTGTCCGGGGCGCCCACGGGCCAGCCCTGGTAGCAGATGACCGGTCCCAGACTCAGGGCCAGGAAGAACAGAGCCAGGGCTGCCCAGATCCAGGCCCAGGGCTGGTGGCGGCGTGGCGAGGCCTGGCCTGTCCGGGTTGCGCTCACAAGGAGGGGGGCGGCCATCGCCAGAGCGAAGAGCAAGATGCCCGGGTACACGAGATCCTGGAACGGGGTGTCCGCCGTGGCCAGGGGAAGGGGAGCCATGGGTCGCAGCAGGTGGACCAGGTCCGACGTGGCGGGTGCCTGCAAGATGGACTGGGGGGCCACCAGCGCCAGGCTGTCGGCGGCGGACAGGCTGGCGGACATGGCCCATGCCTGCGGTAGAGCCAACAGCCCACCGATGAACAGGGTGACAGCGAGCCAGGGGAGTGCTCGCTTCCAGGTCAGCGATTCCTTCCATTGCCAGAGAGCCAGCGCCAGGATGGGCGGCGAGGCAAGGGCCATGCTCAAGGTGTAGTAGGGGTTGTTGAGGGGCAGTAGTGCCAGGATCAGGCCCGCCATGAGGGCGTTGCGCCAGCCGGGGGCTTTGATGGTGCGTAGCATGGCCCACAACCAGAGAGGCATCCAGCCGGTGGCCATGGCCTCCAGGTTGCCGTTGTATGCCTCGCCGATGGTGTGCGGACAGAACGAGAAGGTCAGGCTGGCCAGGGCTGCGGGAAACCTGGAAAGTCCCAGCTCTCGGCACAGCAGGAAGAAGGCTCCACCCGAGAGCAGGAAAAGGGAGATCTCTTCGGTGTTGAAGGCTGCTGCAAGCCCGAAGACGGCCTGTACCGGGAGCATTAGGAAGGTCCAGAACTGGTCCTTCAGCCAGAGAGTGCCGCCAAAGGGAAAATCCAGCATCTCCAGGTGGAAGGGTAGACGGTGGAGATCCACCACCTGGTGCCACATGCAGTAGTGACCCCACAGAAAAGACCAGGTCTCGGTGGTGGTGGAGCCGGCGATTCTGGGGGCGGCATTCCAGCCCGGGGGAGAGAGTAGGTCCCAGAACAGGAGCAACAAGACGGGCAGGTGCAGGCCCAGGGTCAACACGATTCCCCGCCAGTCCAGGGGACGGGCCCTGGGGCCGGTGGAACTGTCCTGGCTGTGGTGTCGTTGCATTTCTTGCCTGGGAGTAACATATTGATGTGGACGTCATCGCTTGTGCCAGGCAGACCAGGTTCCATGGACGGGAGGACGGTCCATTGAAGATCCCTCGCGAGCCCACCTTGTGGGAATCCCTGCTTCCTCTGCTGGGGGCAGCCATGGTCATCTCCGTGGGTGAGCTTCGTTACGAGGGGCAGATTCCCACTCCCATCCTGCTTCTGCTGGTCTGCGTGCTGCCGGCCGTGATGGCAATCCGCCTGGGCTTCACCTGGGAACAGGTGGAGCTGGGCATGCTCAAGGGCATGGGGTTGGCGTTGCAGGCCTCTGTGATTCTCCTGGTGGTGGGCACCACCATCGGAGCCTGGGCCCTGTCGGGAACCATCGGCTCCATGGTCTCATATGGCCTGTTGGTACTTCAGCCCTCGTATTTTCTGCCTGCCGCCTGCATCATCTGCTCCATCGTGTCGCTGGCCATAGGCAGTTCCTGGACCACGGCAGCCACCGTGGGGGTGGCGCTCATGGGCATTGGCGGAGCGCTGGGGGCATCCCCCTCCATGACCGCCGGGGCGGTGATCTCCGGGGCCTATTTCGGCGACAAGATGTCCCCTCTTTCCGACACCACCAACCTGGCGCCCGGCATCGCAGGCAGCAAGCTCTTCGAGCATATCAGGGCCATGGTCTACACGACCCTTCCCGCGTGGCTCCTGGCGTTGGTCCTCTACGGCGTCATCGGGCTGGTTTCAGGGGTCGATACTTCGCGCTTTTCACCGGAGGGCATTGCACAGCTTCGCGATGCCCTGGGAACTGCCCAGCAGATCTCCCCATGGCTCCTGCTCCCGCCCATGTTGGTCATTCTCCTGGCTATCCTGCGCATGCCCGCCGTCCCCGCCCTGTTGGCCGCCACCCTGGCCGGCGGAATCCTGGCCTGGCTCTTTCAGGGCGTTGGCCTGGGCCAGATCCTGGCGGTGTTGTACGATGGAAACCTCAGCTCCTCCGGCAACGAAGCCGTGGATGAATTGCTCTCACGGGGGGGCATGGCCGGAATGCTGGACACCATCGCCCTGATCATGGCGGCTACGGCCTTTGGCGGTATCATGGAGCGGGCGGGTTTCATCGCTGTTCTCCTGCGTGCCCTGCTGCGGCGGGTCAGCAGCGTAGGCGGCCTGATTACTTCGACCGTGCTCTCTTGCCTGGGGGTCAACTTCCTGCTGGCCGAGCAATACCTGGCCATCGTCCTGCCCGGGCGAATGTTCCGCGAGGCCTACCCCCGTTTCGGTCTCCAGGCGCGCATGCTCTCACGCACCCTGGAGGACGGCGGCACGGTCACCTCTGCCCTCTGCCCCTGGAACTCCGGCGGGGCCTTCATGGCTGGCACCCTGGGCGTGGCCACCTTCTCGTACGTTCCCTTCGCCTTCATGAACCTGCTTGTACCCATAATAGCCGTGTTCTACGCCTGGAGCGGTCTCTTCATCATGCGAAGCGACGAGCCGGGAGTCGCCCATGGGAACAGTGCACCTTCCGGGAGCAGGTGAATCTCGGATTCTCCTACAGGTGTGAGACTGCGGTGAGGGTGGCACAATGCTATTCGTAAGCACGTATTTGTAAAAATGTGCACCTTTGGTAATACAGCACGCTTGACAGTGGTTCAATCATTGAGTAGGGTGCAATCATTCCGAGGGTACATGGGAACGAGGCATCGGTGAATTCCCGCAAAGCTGTGGGATTTTGTGGTCCTGAAATCATGCACAGATGTCAGAACGAGCGTTTCAGTTATGGCCAGCCGGTGCTCTCTCAACATCAAGCTGGATTACCGATGAAAGAGTTGAATCCGCAATCGCGAGGGCTTGCCCGCAACCCCGACATCCGCCGATTAGAGAAACGAATACTCCGAATGGAAGAACGACTCCTCGCCTTGCATAATGATGTTGGTGAGTTGAAAGAGGACTTCCGGGGTGTTCGCCCGGACTTGTTTATCGGGAAGGAAAGGGATGCCACAGTCAAGGGACCTGCCACCAATTGGACAAGGCATCCCGGGTTTGGTGTATTCGACCATCTTCCCAGGAACGGTTCCTGAGGTTCCGGGATCGGTAGTCTATCTTCGGCAGTTGAGCGACAAGATGGCCTACGCGCCATAGCTGTGCGTTGTCCGGCATCTCGCTTGTGACTGCGAGTTATGCTGGTGAATGCACAGTCTGGCCTTAATGTCAATCTTGAAAATGCGTGTTCCCCCTGCAGCGAGGAGTAATCTTGGGTCGTGGGCAAACAGGCATGTTGAAAACTGGCGGAGATAGTTCCTCCACCTGTATTCATGAACTCGGACTGGTTTCTATACGTTCTTCGATGGGCCTCGAGCCAGATTCCACCGACAGGATCCCTTCGGAACTACCAGTCATCAGTACCATTCGTGACGTTTCCGAAAAGGTCAAGGCCTTTGTGGGCGTGCATGGAAGTGTGCCATCGCCATCCCTGGGAATCGCCCTGGGCAAGGTAGACGTCACGTATTTTGCCAGGGCCACGGGTCAGCAGTACACCTTCGACCTCCGCAGCGAGGTTCACAAGCATGAAGGGGTTCAGGCTATCTACCCTCTTCTTTGTGTACATGTCCTTACCCAGGACGGCGGCAATGCCAGCCAGGTAAAGCCGGAGCAGGCTCCAGTCAAAAACGATTCCCTGTTGGCGTACACTTCCATAAGGTTGGCCCGGGTCGGGACCGCAGGTAGGAAACTGGCCGTGGATGAAACCGTCTCCAGGATCGGCGCACTCTGTTCCCCTTCTCTGAGTCTGAAGGTATTTCTGACGCTAAGCGACTACCCCATTCTGGTGCAGTTCAACGCGACCGATGTCCTGCATGGGCAAAAGATTCTGAGCAGCATACAGAAAACTCTCGGCCCTTATGCACATTCCACGTCGACCCTGGCGGTACTCCCGTTTTCTGATGCCTCCGAGATCTGCTCCTGGAAAGAGTCAAAATTCAGGGTGGAGCCTTCAGTCAGGGTGGGTCTCCTCCTGTGGGTACAACCAGACCATGTGGATACTATTCGCGCTGAAATCGCTTCCTTCCTCGAAAAAGTGTGTGGTAGCGTGTCGGCTTGCCGCACCGTGTCATTGCGGCAATATGGATTTTGGACACTTCACTATGTGTTTTCGGGCGTGTCACTCCACAACCTGGCCTATTTCGTGATAACGAGCCTCGCTGGGCGCCGGGGTATCTTTGGTACCAGGATAATCCCCTACATGTCACTGGGTGGATCTGGTGATCCGGCATCTCAACGGCCTGACCACCAGCCAACAGGCAGGGGGCTATTCCATTCCCCTTTGGAAAAAACTTTGAGCGTTGCCGCACCGGGGTCGGCATCAATTCAACAGAGTCCCATCAAGGGGCGGCCCGAACAATCGTCTCTCGCCCCCAAGGACTCCAACTTCCTGGTTCAAGCAGCAGGAAACCTCCTGTTGGACTGGAAGTGGCTGAAGTCTCGTCTGGCAACGCTTGGTCAGGAATGGGAACGCTCCGATCACCTTCCTGACAACGATTCCATTGCTCTCCTCCAGGCCTGGGCCGACGAACTGACAGAGATTGTCGAGTACTGGCGAAATGAATACATCGATAACCCGAGCGACGGCAAAGCCCTTTTTGGACTCGCCCGTGCCCTGAAGGAGTTCCGTACCAGGAGCGAGCCTTTCCTGAGCCTTTTCGAATCACTCGTCTCGCTCTACAACGAACTCCTGGAGGGCGTACACATAGGAGCCACCACCGAACCCTATACCAGGGTGGGGGAGCATGCGGGTGTGTTCACTCTCATCATGAAAGCCAACAACAACTACATGGTGGATTGCTGCGGGGTTATTAAGTCGTGTGTTCCCACGTATTGTTCGGATGTGCTCGATCCCCATGGTAAGTCCCCACTGAAAGGTCGTAGATGGCACGGACTGGTAACCTCCACCACGGGACGGGATTTTGTGGTTCTTGCTCATGAACAGGTACTCTTCGTTCCCGTACAGATCAAGTTCTCTGTCTCAGGCATGCTGTTTGCGCTTCCGCACGAAGCAGCACACTTCATGATATCCAACCTCAGCCAGCGGAGCCTGGCTTCACGGGACGAGCAACCTGATTTGGTCTTCAGGAAACTGCACCGGAAATTACACCGCATAGTCTACTACGAGATTCTTGGCCCGCAACTGGAAAAATCCCTTGCTGACCAGGGCTACTCATGTGCCAGTTTTCATATCGTTTCGGAGTTGTTCTCTGACATACTCGGCTACCTCATCGGCGGCCCTTCGTTTGCCAGGGCCTTGTTGTCCAGCTACTCCGGTTTTTGCTGTGAAACCCCTTCCGCCCAACTGGCCGCGCTTCCTACGAATGTCAGGCTTCTGACAGGGCTCTGGGTTTGCGATGAACAAAAGTGGGGCCATCGTTGGCGAGCGAGCCTGGAGGAAATCTACAACCAGGTCGGCAACATGGATAACCAGATATCGAAGTACCTGTACAGCAGGCAGCCGTGTTCAAGGGCTCCCAACCCGTTGTACTCAGATTACCTGTATGCTTTGCGTGACCCCAGCAGACTCATGCGACTTGAGAAATGCGTCAAGAAAGTTGTCCGACGTTCCGTGCACTTCATCAACGAGAAGTTCGTGGTCAATCCCCTGTTCTTCCATGGTGTCGAACCCGATGACAAGTACACGCGAATCCAGAAGCTTGGTGAGCGAATCGGTACCGGGCGCGAGATCATTTTCTATGAGAAGCCCCGTGACCTGATGGCGGCCCTTTCCATGGCCTTGTCAGAGTTGGAGCGGGCGAATGCCCACTGGCGGGAACACCGAGCCTTGATGCTGCGATTGTACCTTTCGTTGGCACACAACAGGGCGGTAGTCAAGGAACCGCCGACAGACTCGGGGGAGCCTCATGCGCCTGGAACCAACAGTTGACCCAGGCCGCGGCTAGAACCAGCGAACGCCCCGTGAGACCGGCTCTGGGTGATATGGTACGGTGAATGATGTAATGCGGCGAGCTGAACGAGGTAGGTCTGGACTGTGAGCCTGTTGACTGGAGGACTGGACGAACTATGGCTTTCCCGACGGCTCCTAAGTGTAGCTACCAGCCGGGGGAGCATGGATTTCCAGGGTGATGGGCATGCATGTACCCTGAAGCTTTGAAGCCACGACTTGGCTCTTTTCGCCATTCCCCGGTGGCCGAACGATAGCTTCCAGCAGGTGCTCCATGGACTCACCTTCCCACTGGTGAGTCATGTGCAGCCTCGTACCGTGGTCCTCGAGTTCAATGAACACCCTGGCGAATACGCCAGCGGCGCCGGGGCTGGAATGTCTTTGAAGCACTACTCGACTTGGTTCAAATGAGATGATCCGGTAGTTCAGGGGTTCGTGGGTTGGTTTTTCCTGTTTCCTTGGTCTTCCCGCCACGCTGGCCCCCGCGAGCAAGGGGTGGCGCGTGTCGAAACGGTTGTCGAAATTGTTGAGCTGCCCGTTGAATCCCATTTGGGGATGAAACTGTCGAGGCTGTGGCGGAAGAACCTCGGGTGGATGGGTGAATGATCCTGGGCGGCCTGCCGCCAACGTTGAGGTTTTCGGCTTCTGGAAGGAGGCTTCCCAGGCGCTCATGGCGTTGCGCCATCCTGGCATGAGTGTGCGGGAGCACTTGACTTGCTGGAACTGGAATCCCCTGTCGGTGCGGGACAGGGCGACCCAGATATTGTCCTTCCAGAGCGAGATGGCCACCTGTCGGAACAACTGGAGTGCCTTGCGGTGGTAGGGGGATGTTTCGGATGCCAGGGTGTTCTCCACGTTCTGCAGGGCTCGCAGTCGACCGGTTGGCCCGGTGCCGGCCATCCTGTCCAGGATGGTCAGTGGCGACGTCAGGTCCATGTTGGCGGAATCAGCCGTGGAAAGTATTGGAGGAGCCGTCGCGGAATCAACTGGGAACAGGTTTTCCAGGGTCGACATGTTTGGCAGCGGATATCGCTCCAGCGCTGCGCTCCACGCTCGCAGAATGCCCCGTTGCTGGCTCAACGGCAGTTCGTGCAGGTGGGCCGGTTCCACGGAGGCGCAGTGGGCGATGTATTCCAGCGCCCTGGCCAGAGCCGGGCTGCCAGTGGCCTCGCAGGCAGGTTTGATGGCCCGAAAACGCTCGGCGCTCTGGGCAGGAGGCAGTGGTGTGGTGAACGCATCTGCCAGCTTCAGTTCGGGACCTGTGGCATCCAGGAGCTGGGTGACGAGCTGCCGGGCCGCTGGAACCAGGAGGGGAAGATCTTCAAAACGTAGGTTCAGAGCAAGATCTTGCAAGTCTCCTTCGTTCGCTTCTTGGGATTCAGAGTCTATCCACCTGGCCATGAGAAGGGCCTCGAAGGTGTGCCCGAAACGCCAAAGGTTGGTTTGCAGGCGGCACATGGCCGCCAGTCTCTGGTGCAATGGACGAGCAGGCGCGTGGCCACCACCGGCATGTTTCTGGGACGAGCCACTGCCAAGCAGGAGGTCGATGGCCTGGGCCATGCTCTTGGAGTAGACAGGCAGGGCCTCCAACTCCAGGGTGTACTCGTTGAGAGGCTGGGTACGTTCTGTCCAGGTGGGGACGAACTTGAAGACCACCTTCACGGCGCCAGGTTCCAGTTGCTGGTTGTGGTCACGAAGTACGGCCAACAGGGGCCCGGCACCGGGATACCTACGTTCCATCATGTCGATCTGGCGCGGTGACAGGGGACGGAACTCTACCCACGGAAGGTGGGTATGGAACCTGTAGCAGTAGGGCGTTCGATGGAAGTCTTTCTTGAAAGCCGGTTCATCGAGCAGCTTTTTCAATCCTGCCAGCGTCTCCTTGTTGGATGGATCCGCCAACCACCTGGCGGCACGCTGGACGATGTCGTTGGTCGCCGCCTGTACCGCGATCTGGTCTTCCTGGAGTTCGACTCGTTCCACTTCTTTCTTGATGGTGCCAGCTTTCAGGGAGTAGCGCAGAAACTGCTCGCCTTCCTTTCGGGTGACTTCGGCCACGTACACATGCCTGCCGTCGGTGAATGCCTGGTACTTGGGAACGTCCGCCGCCTTTCCGTGGGGAGGCAGGTGCAGCGCTGGGTTGAAGGTGAGCGTGTCCGGAATGGCGAAAAAGGGCCGCAGTTTGCGTTTTTGCACGATGGAGCGGAAGCTGGGCCAGGTGTCGGGGACAAGGGGCTTGGAGATTTTTTCCACGGGGTCGAAGTAGGCGGCGAGTCCATCTGCACGCTTGTGGACCACGAGGGCCTCTTGGGATGAGCGCTCGGGAGATTCGGGATCGGCATACAGCTCTGACAAGGGGAGCCAGGTCCAGCTTGGAGTCTGGAATGTCTTGTGGGCGTGTCCAAGCATGCTTCCGTGGATGCCAGCGGTGGCTCTTTCCCTCGATTGGGTTTGTTTGTGATCCATTTTTTTTGTTCCTTGGGAGACAGGTATGGTCGTGGCCCCAGCCTCTTTCGTGGCGGGGAGGGGGCCGGTGCCAGCGGAGGAATCGTAGCACGAGTATTGGTGAAGTTCTGGAAAAGCTGGGTCGAGCTGGAGGAACCTGCTTTGGCGGCCCTTGCGGATAGGGTCCGTCCCCACTTCGATGAGCCCCTTCTCCAGCACATCCTCCAGGCTCCCGACGATCTGTACATCGTACTTGATGGGGCTTTCGTCCTTGAGAATGGCCAGGGCGTCCAGGGGCGCGCGTGGGGTCATCCTGTACAGACGGGGTGAGGTCATGGCATCGAAGGAGTCCACGACCCCCAGCAGCCTGGCGAAAAAACCCAGGTCCGCGCCTGAGATGCCGTCGGGGTAGCCTGAGCCGTCCAGTCTCTCGTGGTGGTGTCGTACCGCATCTATCACCTCGGTACCGAAGCCCAGAGGTTGGAGCAGCGCTGCCCCGATCTCGGGGTGCTGCTGGACCTGGAGTCGTTCCAGGCGCGAGAACGAACCTTCTTTGTTCAGAATTGACTTGTTGAGCCCAACTTTGCCGATGTCGTGCAGGTAGGCCGACAACTCCAGGTCGTGTACCTGGGCCTCGGACAGTCCCATCTGCCGACCAACGACTGACCCGAATCGCGAGACGCGGAGGGAGTGGCCGGCCGTCACGTAGTCCTGTGACTCCAACACGTCGGCCAACAGGCGGAAGAACTTGAGCAAGCTGTGCTCGTCCTGGGTGCCAGATTTCGCGAGGCGAGTGAGGGTTTCTGGTACCGTGCCATGGGTTTCCCGCATGCTGTCCAGCACCTGGTTCATTACCTTCGCCTGGATGTTTTGTTGGATGGTCTTCTCTACGACGGCGCGCAGCTCGGAGGGCGTGAAATCCTTTTCCAGGAAAGATGCAACCTTGTGGCGGATGGCCTTCAAGGCGGCGTCGTAGGTTCCAAATGCAGTTATGATGATTACCTGGGCCTCGGGTTGAACTTTGCGTAGTATCGGAAGCAGGTCCAGGCCCGATGCGCCAGGCAGGTTCAGGTCCAGCAGCACCAGGTCCAACTCCATTTTCTGGAATACCAGTTCTGCCTGGTAGGTGTTGCTGGCGAAGGCATACTTGTATTCCGGGCCCAGCACCATGCGAACCGTCTCTTGCATGCCGGGATCATCGTCCACCACCAGTATTGTGGGTTTTTCTGTCATGATGTCGCCTCCCCAACGATTGCCGACGAGTAGACCGCTGGGATGTCCCGGGGTTCGGGTTCTACGGCTCCAGGCTCTTTCAGCGCGGGAAGGGCCACGATGAAGGTGGTGCCCTCAGCAGGGCTGCTCCGAACCGACAACCTGCCCCCGTGGGCGTGGATGATCTTCCTGGAGATACTCAAGCCCAGTCCAAAACCCTTTTCCTGGCCAGGACTACCCAGCCCCCTGTAGAATGGTGTGAATATGTTGCGTTGTTGCTCCCGCTGGATTTGCGCCTTGTTGTTTATCGTTACGACCGCCCAGGCGCGGTGCCGATCCCCCCAGGTGTTGACCAACGATGCTTCGATCAGGACGGGCTCCCCTTCCGCGTGCCTGATGGCGTTTTGAAGGATGTTGGAGAACACCTGCGTGATTTGGTCCCGGTCCACCGATGAACGGATGGTCTGCCTGGGCGCACGGAACTTCAGCGCGATTTCGGCCTGTTGTGCCTCGTACTGGAAGCTGAGGATCGTCTCTCGAAGCAGCTCGTCGAGCTTGCACTCGTCGAGCCTGGGGGGGGCGTCCACCACAAGCTCGCGAAGCTGCGCTACCAGCTTGAGCGAAATACCCAGCCTGTCCAGGGCCAGACGCCGATACGAGTCCTTGAACTCGTCGTCGTCTTGTCTTTCGGGCAGGAGTTCCAGGAACGTGCGGGCAGGTAGCAGGCTGTTGCGAAGCTCGTGGGCCAGGGATGCTACCCAGCGCGAGACGTGGTCCACCTGGTTGGCGGTTTCTTCTTCCTTGAAGCGCATCGTGGAGGAAAGCGCCAAGGACGCGACATCGGAGAATTTTTCCAGGAAGGAGATGTCCTTGGGCTCGTAGATGAGGCCGTCGTCGGGCGGTCCCATGGCTATCACCGCCGAGGCCAACTCGGATGTTCGCACGGGAATGAGCAGGTCTGCACCCCATTCGTCCATGGTGCGGACGAGCTGTGCCGCGGCTGGAGCGTGGTCGTGCAGAGGCAGGTCCTGTTGGAGAAACACCCGCCCCTGTTCCAGCAACCAGGTCATGCTGCCATCCCTGGCAGCCCGGGACGGGACCCTGCCCATGTTCTTGCCCTGGTACCCCATGAGCAAGAGGTCGGCCTCCAGCCCGCCAATGTAGACGGATACGTGGCTGGCCCGGGTGTGGTCTCGAAGAAGCCTGGCGAGCTTGGAGCCAAGCTGGTCCAGTGAACCCCGTCCCACGAGGTCAGCGGCACCAGCCAACAGGTCTTCACCCCGCACGGCCCGCCGGGAAGCGGTCATGGCACTGAGAGAGCGGAACATCCATCGCTTCAAGTCAGGTACCGTGAGCAGGGCCAGGAAGAGCAGCACCGCGAGGGAAACCAGGAGGCCGTGGCTTGCCTGACCCTGGAAGAACACCACCGCCAACACCATCAGCGCGTAGAATGGTAGCAGGATGATGAGAGACAGGATGCTCCAGCCCAGCGCCATCCTGGTGTAGCTGGACAAGCCCCATAGCCTGCTTCCCAGGAACGAGGCCGCCATGATGGGCATGGACACGAAGATGCCGATGGTCACCAGGGGGTAGTCCACCTTGTCTGCCAACAGGAAACCCAGGCAGCCCATGGCAAGACCCAGCGAAAGCCCCAACAGGAACATGCGAATACGGTTGCGATGGTAGGCATTGGTCTTGCGGTAGCGCCGCAACACCGCGCCCACGCCGAGCAGGGCGGAGAGGGCTATGTGGCCTACGAACATGTAGTAGATGGGACCGTATACTGGCTTGAAGTAGGGACCGACCCGGACGAAATCTCGAACCATCAGTGGCGTGAAGGAGAGAGCCGCCCACAGGGCGGACAGGACGAATCCCGTGTAGACCATGGCACGTGCTTTCCGGCCCTTGAAATCGGCGAAGGAAAAACAGAAGGCCAGGAGGAACGCTGGCAGGAAAACGAAAAATGGACGCGTGATGCTGCCCGTCAGGGTGGCATTACTGGTGTTGGCGCTGTTGTATACCAGGTAGCAGCCCAGGCTGAGTACGGCGCATGTGAACAGAAAGCCTGAAAATGTCAGGTTGCGCGAGTCGCGTGGGTTGCGCAGGAACACGTACAAACTGAGCAGGAATGCTCCGATGGCTGAAAACAACGAATCGTGCAGCAGATTCATGAATATCACCAGCCTAATGTGGGTATCGGTCCATCCTCAACGCTGCGGTGGTGCCACCCAGGCCCGAACCATTCAGGAGCACCCAGTCCAAGGGCTCGATCTCATCTTTGATGTCGTCCACGCGGGTAAATCCTTCCTTGCGGGCAAGATCCGCCTTGTCCAGTCGCAGTTTCAGGGCCTGTGGTTCTATGGAGCCATTCAACAGGCGATGCCCCAGTACCGCCGCAAGTATCGAAGTACAACCCATGGAATGCCCGTTCATGGCTTTGAGGTTTGCCAGGTAGACCCGTTCTTGGGGGCGATTCTTGTCCTTCAGGGCCGTCTTGATGTTGTGAAGCTCTGCCGGATCGTATTTACAGTCGCCCAGCCCATAGCCGATGACGAGTCCATGGTCGCCCAGCCTGCCCTCCAGGGATCTTTTCTGGACCTCCACTCTCTGTTTTGCCTTGGGGTCGTTGCCCATGATATTCATGATGCTCATGGCAGATATGGACGACGCCGGGCGCAGCGACGGGTGTTCGACGGGGTGCAATCCTGCCTTGGAAGAAAACACCACCGAACCCGCTCCCTCGCCCAGCACCCAGCCCAGCGCATTGGAGTTGTAGGGACGGCTGGCGTCATGGACGTCTTCCCATGGCACGGTCGCCAGCAGGCCGTGGGGAACGAAACCCAGGATCAACTCGGGCCAGAGGGCGCTGTCGGTGCCGGTCACAACCACGTACTCGGGCTTGTCACCGGCCCGTGAGAGATGTTGAGTTGCCGTGACGATTCCGGTAAGGCCGGAACAACAGCTCGTGGAAACGGTCAGTTGGAAGCCAGAGAGCCTGAACAATCGGCATAACAGGGCAGCGGTGTAGTTGAAGTTCACCTGTTGCATCCAGTTGAACATGTGAACCTGGTAGAAGAGTTTCTGGGCGGGGCCTATTCCCTTCTGGTCTTTCAGCATGTCTGTGAAGTCCAACTGGCCGCCTTTGAGGAACTTGTCGGTCTGGAGGGCGTAATGGGCCATTACTTCCACGTTGCCCGCGGCCGTCCCCAGCACCAGGCCCACGGTGTTTTGTTCGGTGAAGCCGAGTATGGCCCGCATGGCTTCATCGAAGGCATCGCTGGTTGCCTCCAGGTAGGCTGGAAGTGTGTTGGCGTTGAAAACTGCGTTTCCCCTGGAATTCATCGGGTGCCCAGGCTGGGCGAAGTGTTGGCGTAGGGCATCCGAGACATGTTCTTCCAGTTCTTGACGCCTTCCCAGCGTGTCGAGCAAGGCCAGGAAGGTGGAGACCATGGACATGCGTGCGATGCGTGGAAAGGCGTTGAAGTAGGCGTCTATGGCTTCGTTCTGCTCCAGGGGAGTATTGCGGAAGGCCCAGGCTTGCAGTGGGAGCAGGTAGGGCAGGAGGGAGTCGTCCAGCACGGCGGCGAAGGCGTCCAAGCAATCTTTGTGAGCACCGGGCCTGGCAATCATTGGTGGATGCCCGAAACGGGGCGGGAAGGGGGGGGGCTCTTCGGCGTTGGCCCCGTCGGCGACGGCCGTGAAGTAGGCATTCATCTGCTGTGCCAGGAGTTTCAGTGTCTGGGTCAATTGCTTGTTGGGGGGGGGAGTGGCATCCAGGTGGGTTGTGTAGGGTCGCAGGATGGAGAGGTATCCCTCCGAAGCCTCTGCCATTTTTTGCGAGATGGAGACGACTCCCGATCTGCCCTCTTTCAATGATTGTTCGAATGCTCCACCCACCCCGGATGGCGCGACTGCGGCTGCACCGACGCTATAGCAACTATGTTCGTGCATGTTGAATTTCCTGCTGATGTTCGGGTAAAAGCCCACGAACACCTTTCCGGCGCCGTGGATGGGCCATGGAAGGTGCATGGTGGGCAGATTGGGGGATTGTCTGACAAAGCGATTGATTTGTCAATGCCTGGCTCCCTGGCGAGTGCTTGCGTAGTTGTCGAGAGGGCAGCAGGCCGGTCCCCTGGACGGGGCCTGAGCGAGCAGGTTCTGCCCCGCCCTCCCCGGGATCCCCGCAAGCACCTGTTTTGGCGGTCCGATGTCTGGAGGGGGCGTCCGCTGGAATGATCGTCCCTGCTCTACCGTGATGGTTCGATGCCCAGACGCCGATTCCCCTCTACGTCGGCCCTTCCTGGATACTTTGCCCGGATGCTCTTTCAGATCTTTCGGAACACCCCGGAGCGGCGGGGATCGCCGGCGCCGGTGAAGCCTCCGGGATGCCGGGCAACGGCGTGCAGCCCGCCGAAGTAGAATTGGGGTGCGCCGGAGCAGACCACGGGACCCAGGGCGGTTTCGAGTTCTTCCAGCACGTTGGGGGCGCGATCCCAGCATTCCACCTGGAGCTTGTCGTCTTCGAAGTGGGCCCGTGGACGGGTGACGGCCTGCTCCAGGTCCAGGTGGTAGTCCAGCAGGTGGACGATGCCGTGCAGGACGGCGGTGCGTATTCGACTGGAGCCGCCTGAACCCATGCAGACAAGTTCGTGGTCTCGTTCCAGGAGGGTTGGGCAGGTCATGGTGAACAGACGTTGGCCGGTGCAGATGTGGCCGTCGGGGGGGTTGACGTCGTCTTCGCCCAGGAAGTTGTTGAGCATCATGCCCAGCTCGGGGACGAGGATGCCAGCGGTTTCGCCCAGGGAGCTGGTGAGGCCCACGGCGTTGCCATGCTGGTCGATGGTGGAGATGTGGGTGGTGAAGCCCGCCTGGCAGGCAGCCACGAAGCGCCGCGCCAGGGTGGGGTCGGACATGTCCAGTTGGCTGTAGGCGGCCAGATCTTCGGTCTGCCTCATGGCATCCACGAGCCGGAAGACCATGCCGGAGCTGCGGAGGGGGGGCAGGGGGCCGCCCGCTTGCAGGCGGGCCAGCGCGCCGTTCACGAGGCAACTGCCCACGCTGGGCAGGCCCGGCAGCCAGACGCTGGCTCCCCTGTATTCACACCGTGTGGGTTCCAGGCGCCTGGGGCGCCAGGCTTGCAGGTCTTCGGCGCAGAGGTAGGTGCGCGGGCCCAGGGCTGCCAACAAGGCCTGCGCTCCCTCGCCGGACTCCATGTAGCGAGGGCCCTGTTGGACGTAGGCGGCTATGGTGCGGCCCAGGGTGGGGTTCTTGAGGATTTCGCCCGGTTTCTTGGGAGCACCGTTCCTGCCGAACAGGGCCAGCGCTCCTGGAGACGTGGCCAGCATGGCCCAGAGCAGCTCGGCGGAGTTGCGGAACATCTGGTTCACGGGGAAACCCCGCCGGGCCACCTCGATGGCTGGTTCCGCCAATCGGGCCATTGGAATGGTACCGTGGGCCTGGTGTAGTTCCCAGAGCCCCCGGGGCATGCCTGGCACCGCCACCGATGCGGCGCCCCCCTTGAAATACTGGAAGGTGGGGCCGTAGTCCAGGCGAACCTTCTTCATGGGGTAGATGGACCAGTCGGGGCAGCGGCAGGCAGGGGTACCCGTTTTGGCCCGGGTATGTTCCGACATGGCTCGCCCCGGCATGTCGCTGAAAAAATCCCAGGCGAAGACCCGGCCGTTCATACGGACCATGCCGATGCCGCCGCCGCCCAGACCGGTGAGCAGGGGTTCGGCGGCGAAGGCGGTCAACTGGGCGGCCACGGCGGCATCCACCGCGTTGCCGCCTGATTCCAGGGCGCGGATCCCCGCGTCCACGGTCTGTCGACTGCCACCGGCCACTGCTCCGTGGGTCGCCGACATCAGGATTCTCCCGCAGGGTTTTCCAGAACCAGTCTGACGAACCTGCGAAGGAGTCGATCCGCCAGTGGGCTTGGCGCGAAGCCCTCCAGCATCTTGCGGACGCGATGCTCACCCACGTTGCGGATGTAGATGGGCAAGTAACGCGCAAACCGCTGACGGTTTGATTCCTCGTCCAGCTCAGGGTGGAACTGGGTGGCGTATACGGGCAACCCATTCAGGCGGAATGCCTGGAATGGGCAATCTGGGCTGGTGGCCAGGCAGATGGCGGCAGAGGGAAGGGTGTCGGCACGGTCGGTATGGCCTTCCTGTACGGTGAAAGCTGGCGGCAGAAAGCCGAACAACGGGTCCTCCCGGCCCTGGTCGGTGAGCCTCACGGTGTAGGTCCCCACCTGGGCCCTGGGTTCGTCCCTCACTACGCTCCCGCCCAGAGATGCCGCCAGCATCTGGAATCCGAAGCAGGAGGCAAAGATGGGGAAACCGGCCTCGGCCTGGGCGGCCAGGAATTCCATGGCACACGCCACCGCCGGCACGGGGTCGCAGACGGAGAACTCGCCGGCGCCCCCCACCAGGATGGCCGAAATGCCGTCCAGGTGTTCGCCGCGCGGAGTGTTCGACACCAGGTTTATGGTCGATACCCGCTCCAGTGGCGCATCCAGGGCTCTGGCAAAGCTGGCCCGTTCCTCCCGGAGTACGGGGTCGCCGGGTCTTCGGCATTGAATGAGTAGAAATTGCCTGGAACATTGATCCACGTTCATCTCTCGTTGGGGCACGGCGAGGCCTCGGGCCTGCGTTTGAGTTGGTCGCGAGTCGCACCTTCTGGAACATGTTCCTGGAGACAGGTACGGCTTCTGTCCGGCTTGACTTTCTTATTATATCCACCTGGGGCCCGCTTCATCTATGTGCCCCGAACATGGCGGGTCTCGCCGGTGGAGATGTTTGCGGTTGACAAGCTCTGGCCAGGGGTGGAAAATTGGCGTTTTTCCGATGTTGGCAGCTTTTCATCCGAACATGTCGGGCCTATCCCGTTCCCGCTACCTTGCCGCCTCGCGGGTCGGTGCACCTACGCCGCCGTAACGACCCGGTTATTCTTGTTGGAAACCCAAGCGCGGAGGAACCGATATGCGCAGCGTGGTCATCGTGAGTGCCGTTCGCACCCCCATCGGAGATTTCAACGGTACGTTGAAGGGCGTTCCCGCCGACGTCCTCGGGGGAATCGTCATCCAGGAAGCCATCCGCCGAGCCGGCCTGGATGCCGGAGTCGTGGACGAGGTCATCATGGGTAACGTTCTGCCCCATGGCCTGGGTCAGAATCCGGCCCGTCAGGCCTTGTTCAAGGCGGGATTGCCATTTGGGGTGGGAGCCTTGACCATCAACAAGGTCTGTGGTTCGGGTCTAAAGGCGGTGATGCTGGGAGCCCAGGCCATAGCATGCCACGACGCCGACGTCGTGGTGGCCGGCGGCATGGAAAACATGAACCTCTGCCCCTACATGGTTCCCGCTGCCCGCGCCGGGCTGCGCATGGGAAACGGCCAGATGGTCGACGCCATGGTCTTCGACGGCCTGTGGGACCGGAACAACGACATCCACATGGGGGTCACCGCCGAACATGTAAGCGACAAGTTCCATGTCAGCCGTGAAGACATGGACGCCTTTGCCGCCCTTTCCTACTCGCTGGCCTTGAAGGCCGTGGAAGACGGCCTTTTCAAAAAGGAGATCGTCGCGGTGCCCGTTCCACGTCGCAGGGGGGAGCCATCCATGATGGAGCAGGACGAGATCCCCAGGCCGACCGACACCGCGACCCTGGCCCGCTTGCGCCCCGCCTTCCGGAAAGATGGTCGGGTGACGGCGGGCAACTCCTCCAAGATTGCCGATGGAGCTGCCGCGTTGCTGCTCATGTCGGAAGAAGCAGCCCGCGCCCACGGGTTGGAGTCCCTGGCCCGGGTGGGAGCCCAGGGGGCCGCGGGCCTGGACCCGATGGATGTGCTGGTGGCCCCCATGCGATCGATTCCCAAGGTACTCGAGAAGGCCGGCATGAAGTTGTCCGACATCGATCTGCACGAAGTCAACGAGGCATTCGCCACCAGCACCGTGGCGGTGATGAGGGAGTTGGGTATTCCCCGGGACCGCCTCAACGTCAATGGGGGCGCCGTTGCCCTGGGGCATCCCATCGGCGCTTCCGGGGCCAGGGTCCTGGTGACCCTGCTGCACGCCCTGAGGCAGCGAAACCTGTCCACCGGCATGGCATCGCTCTGCCTGGGCGGCGGTGAAGCCGTCAGCCTCATCGTGGAAAGGTAGGAGAGCGCGGAGTTCCGTGCGGAAAAACCAGCTTGCACAGGATCCCCACGGGGAAAAGGAAGTTGTGTGAGATCGCGAATACCCTTGCCCTGGCAAACTTTTGCCCTGCTCGTTGCCCTGGCTCTGCTTCTGCCGGCCTGTGCTCATCGTTCGCCTGCCTCCTCCGGCACGGAGCATGATCAGGCACTCCCTTCTCCTCCGGTGGCGGAGAAGCGCGACCACGTACACACGGAGCATGGCGTCAATCGCCCGGATCCCTACTACTGGATGAAAGATCGCGACGACCCGTCCCTGCGTGCCTATTTGCAGGCAGAAAACGCCTACACCCAGGCCCAGACCGCTCACCTGGCCGAGTTGCGCCAGCGCCTCTTCCAGGAAATGCTCGGTCATATCCAGGAGGCGGACCTCTCGGTGCCCGTGCGCAAAGGTGACTGGTGGTACTACACCCGCACCGAGGAAGGCAGGGCATATCCCATCCACTGTCGTCGTCGGGGCAGCATGGAGCAGGGCCAGGAGCAGGTGATCCTGGACGAAAACCAACTGGCGGAGGGCCAGGAGTACCTGGACCTGGGCGTTTTCCAGGTGAGCCCGAACCAACGTTTCCTGGCCTTCTCCATCGACACCACCGGCGCGGAGCGGCACACGCTCCGTTTCAAGGACCTGGCAGGCGGTGATCTGCTGCCGGAGGCCATCGAAAACACTGCCTATTCGCTGGCCTGGGCGCTGGACGACCAGACGGTGTTCTACGTCACGCGGGACCAGGCAACCCGCCCCTACCGGGTCTACAGGCACAGCCTGGGAACGGATCCCGCCCAGGACACGCTCGTCTACGAAGAAAAAGACGAGCGATACACCGTGGATTTGCGCCTCACCCGCAGCGAGGCTTTCGTTGTGATGGACCTGGAGAGTTCCACCACCACCGAGGTGCGAGTGCTGGGGGCCGACAACCCCATGGGGGACTTTCGGGTGCTTCAACCCAGGCACCAGGGCATGATGTACCGGGTGGATCACCAGGGGGAGCGTTTTTTCATAGTCACCAACGACCACGACGGTACCGACGGTCGTCACGACGACGGTGCCATGAACTTCAAGTTGATGGAGGCCCCCCAGGACAGCAACTCCCGGAGCCAGTGGAAGGAGCTGATCCCACACCGCCCCCAGGTCCTCCTGGAAACAGTGGACGCCTTCGACGGCTACCTGGTCATGAGCGAGCGCGAAAACGGCTTCTCCCAGGTTCGCGTCATGGACCTGGCCACGGGCGGGCAACGGGTGCCGGAGTGGCCGGAACCAACCCACTCGGTGTGGCTGTCAAGCAACCCGGACTTCCATGCCCGGGGCGTAATAATGGAGTACACCTCCCTGGTCACCCCTTCGTCGTTCTTCTTCTACTCGTTCGAAACCGGAGATATGCAGCTTCTCAAGGAGCAGCCGGTTCCCGCTTACGACCGCCGTCTCTACACCTCGGAGCGTCTCTTCGCCCGGGCTCCCGACGGCGTGCAGGTTCCCATTTCAGTGGTGTACCGTAGTGATCTGGACCGGAAACGGGCCGGGCCGCTCTACCTGGAAGGCTATGGCGCCTATGGGCTGTCCGATGATCCCTACTTCATGCCCGAGATTCTGAGCCTTCTGGACCGTGGCATGGTCTTTGCCATGGCCCACGTGCGGGGTGGCGGAGAGATGGGGCGCCAGTGGTACGTGGACGGCAAGCTGCTCAACAAGAAGAACACCTTCACAGACTTCATAGCCTGTGCCGAGTTCCTGGTGGACGAGGGCTGGACCACGGCGGAGCAGTTGGTCATCAGCGGCGGCAGCGCCGGAGGCCTGCTCATCGGAGCGGTCATCAACATGCGCCCGGAGCTGTTCCACGTGGCCGTGGCCGACGTCCCCTTCGTGGACGCCGTCACCACGATGCTGGATTCCAGCATCCCCCTGACCACCGAAGAATGGGAAGAATGGGGGGATCCACATGACGAGCAGGTCTTCGATTACATGCTTTCCTATTCGCCCTACGACAACGTGGGTGCCCACTCCTACCCCAACCTGCTCATCACCAGCGGTTTGAACGATCCCCGGGTGATGTACTGGGAACCGACCAAGTGGGCAGCGCGTCTCCGTGACCTGAAGACCGACCAGAACCTGCTCCTGCTCAAGACCGAAATGGGCTCGGGGCACATGGGCAGGTCGGGCCGCTACGGCTACCTGGAAGAAACCGCCTTCGAGTTTGCCTTCGTGCTGGACAGGCTGGGCATGACGGAATCCTGACCGGCTCGGTGATTTTTTTGGGGGGGAAACCCTGGCTGCCGGTCAGAACTCCAGCACCACCTTGCCGCAGTTGCCGCTGTTCATCAGCTCGAAGCCCTTCTCGTAGTCGGCGAAGGGCAGCTTGTGGGTGATTATGGGTTCTACGTTCAGGTTGCCCGAAGCCAGGAGGCCTTTCATCTTGTACCAGGTGTGCCAGAGCTTCCGGCCCGTGACGCCGTGGATGTGCAGGGCCCTGAAGACCACGTCTTTGGCCAGGTCGATGGTGGACTTTTCGTTGGATGTGCCGATGAGCACGAGGTCGCCGCCCATGCGCAGGCTGTGCAGGCCGTCCTGGACGGCCCTGGGATTTCCCGAAAGTTCCAGCACCACGTCCACTCCCTTGCCGCCGGTGTGGTCCATGATGTATTCCACCGGATCCGTGGCGGCGGAGCCGATCACGTGTTGAGCGCCCAGCTCCCGTGCCTTGTCCAGACGGTACTGGTTGCGCCTTCCCACGGCGAAGATTTCGGCCGCGCCGATGGCCTTGAGCACTGCCACCGCCAGCATGCCAACGGGGCCCAGGCCGAAGACCGCCACCCGGTTGGCCACGCAGTCGGCGGCGAAGACAGTGTGAATGGCGTTGCCCAGGGGATCCTGGATGGCGGCCATTGCCGGGTCCAGGTCCGCGTCGTTGATCCACGTGTTCATCTCCGGGTGGACCAGGTATTCACGGAAGCAGCCGTCGGTGTCGTAGCCAATGCCCTTCCAGGACTCGCAGACGTGGCCATCGCCCATGCGGCAGTTGCGGCAGAAGCCGCAGGTGATGTGGCCTTCACCGGTGACGAAGTCGCCCACCTTGACATGCTTGACGCCGGGACCCACTTCCACCACGTCTCCGCCGAATTCGTGCCCTATGATACATGGGAGTTTCACGCGGCCCTGGGACCAGGGATCCCAGTTGTAGATGTGCAGGTCCGTTCCGCATATGGCCGTTGCCCTGTTCTTGATGAGTATTTCACCAAATCCAGGTTTCGGTATTTCGCGTTCCTCGAAGACCAGTCCGCCGACTTCGGGGCGGGCCTTTACAATGCATTTCATGGTGGACATTTCGCTCTCCTGAATATTCGAGATGGACCAGCGACAGGCCGCCGTTGGTTGGGGAAGGGGGTTCTCATGAAAGGATGCCAGCTTTGCACCGATGTGATCACCCCGGGAATCGGCCATCCTCCGCGGGCTTGCCAGGCATCTATGAGGCAGGGCCCGCGCCTGTCAACGGAAAGGCCCCTCCCGCTGATCTCCCGTCACCTGCCGGAGGCCTGGCGGGTATGACAACAACGCTCCCCATTTCCCTGGTTCCGCTGGTTTTGTGGGTATTGGCAGCCACGCCGGCCATGAAACCGGACCAGGCCGGCTCGGCGGCCCTGGGCGATTCGCTCCACCTGCCAGGCAAGACGGTATTTCTCCGGAACGGCATGGCTATCACGGTCCACGAGGACCACAGGGCGCCCCGGATCGTCATGCATCTCCTGGTGCGGGCTGGCGCTGCCCAGGATCCCCAGGGAGTCACGGGCACGGCCCACCTTCTGGAACATATGTCCTTCACCGGCTCTGCCTCGGTTCCGGCTGGAGCCTTCGACGCCTGGTTGGAGGCTGCCGGGGGAGAGAGCAACGCCTGGACGGAACACGATTACACCGCCTACAGCACTGTCTTTCCGCCCGGTGCCCTCCACCTGGCCCTGGTGTTGGAATCGGACAGGCTGGCGACCCTGGGCTACTCCCAGGATCCCTCCGCCTTCCGGGCCCAGCGGCAGATCGTCGTTGCCGAACGATCCGAGACCTTTGGGTTGCCCCATGGGCGTGATGTCCAGGCTCTCAACGCCGCGCTCTACCCCGAGTCCCATCCCTACCACCACCCGGTGCTGGGCTGGCGCCAGGACCTGGAGAACATGTCGGCCGACTCTTTAACTTCGTTCTGGATGAAGCACTACACACCCGCTTCCTGTTCCCTGGTGCTGGCAGGTGACCTGGACACGGATCATGCCCTGGATGCGGCAATCGCACGTTTCGGCTCCATCCCCGCCAGAGAACCCGCTCCGGCTCCCGACCTCGCCCCGCCGCCCTCGCCTGGCGGGCAGCGCATGGTGCTGCTGGACAATGTTGCCGACCGGACCCTCTACCTGGCGTGGCTCACCGTCCCTCGTGGTCACCCCGATGAACCAGCCCTGGCAGTGGCCGCCAGGCTGCTCACCGATTCCTCCTGGGGTGGCCTGGCGCAGATGCGGATCTTCAGGCATTTTCCCTTCAACAAGGTGCAGGGATGGACCAGCTTCAGGCGCTTGTCGGGCGAATTCGTGCTTCGGGTATCTTCTTCGGGCCGACCACTCTCACACCTGCTGCGGGCCGTGGATGGGGAGTTGGAGCGCCTGGAGCGCCGTGGTCCCACGCAAGACCAACTGGCCAGGCTTCGTGCCGGGTTCTCATCGGCCTACCTGCGCGCGCTGGAGCCGCTCGAAGATCGAGCCGCCTTCATCAACGATTGCCTGGTCACCTGGGGCGAGCCCGACTGCATGGCGCGGGATCTGGAGCGCTACCTCGCCGTGTCGGCACAGGACATACGCGGCGTTGTCGGACGATACCTGGACGTGGACTCGCGCCTGCTGCTGTCGGTTGTTCCCGGCCGGCAGCCCGGCGCGGCCCTGGCCGGTTCTCGTGTCCTGGAGTTCCGGTGAGCCCCGAGTCCTGCAGGTTCAGGCCCATGTCGGGGCTTCTGTTTCTGGTGGCCTGCCTGTGGAATGGCGGAATCTGCACGGCAGCCCAGGCTCCACCCTTTCCCGTTCAGGTCCACCAGGATTTGTTCCGGGGGCTTCCAGAACCGGAATTGAACACTCTCTCAGGGGGCGCCAGGGTCATGCTGCTGGCGCGGGACGACCTGCCCCTCGTGCACCTGGAACTCTGCTTCCTTCGTGACCCGGCGACGGAGAGCCCCCGGACCAGGGCCGCCATGCAGCTC
The DNA here is from genome assembly GCA_024276675.1 of Myxococcota bacterium. Taxonomy (GTDB): domain Bacteria; phylum Myxococcota_A; class UBA796; order UBA796; family JAFGLY01; genus JAJRWT01. Next base: position 64,593 of record JAJRWT010000038.1, read on the forward strand.
CTGCGTGCAACCCATGGCGATCCCTTGAACCTGCGCGACGGGGCCGCCGTACTTCGGCAACTGGACCTGCTGGGAGCCAGCTTGCATACCTGGCTGGATGACCTGAGCTTCAGCTTCCAGCTCGATAGCCCGTCATGGTCCTTTGCCGAGGCATTTGCGCTTTTCACGGGGCTATTGAAACAGTCGGAAGCCTTTCCTTCGGCCCTGAGGCGCTTGCGGCGCAGGGCGCTGGAACAAGGCAGGCTATCCCTGGACACACCTGGGCGCCTGTTGCTTCTGGCGGAACGTCGAGCCGTCTTTCCAGCGGGGCATCCCCTGGGACGAATTCCCGCCGCTTCCGACTTCCGGAGCTGCTCGCCTTCGGATCTGCAAGCACTGCTGGCGGACTTGTTGCAAGGTTCTTCGGCATGGATCGCCTTGACGGGGGACTTCCACTCGTCTTCCGCCCTCGCTCTCCTGGAATCCCGACTGGGTGACCTGTCCGGCGGCGGCGCCGTGCCTGTGATTCCCCCGCCCGGGAGCGGGGGGCAGGTCGTGTTGGTGGATCACCGGGGTTCTCGGCGCAGCAGGATACTGCTCTCACTCCTGGTGGAGGGTGATGACCAGTTGCAGCGAGCAGAGTTGATCTCACGGATCCTGGCTGCCGACTTCAGTTCACGCCTCAATCGCCTCCTGCGTGAGGATGCGGGGCTGGTCTATGAAATGGACACACACCTGGAGACCTTCTCCGGCTTTTCACGGATTCGCTACAGTACGTCCGTGGAAACGAGCCAGACGGGCGAGGCTGTGGGGATCATCCTGCGTGAACTCGGGGGCATGTCTGACCTGGGGGCCTGGGAGTTGGAGCGGGCCAGGGCCACGATGCTACGGGATGCCGTGGCCCCTGCGGATGGACTATCTCCACTGGCAGCCACATTCACCTGGCTCGCGGCCCGGGGGATCTCCGTGGGTGAGTACAACCAGGCTCTCCTGGAACCTCTGCCACTGGAAGATCTCGCCAGGACTGCCTCCCGCGTCTGCAAGCCAGGGAACGCCACCTGGATCATCGTGGGAGACAGGGAAGAGCTGGAGCCGCAACTCGAGGCGGCGGGTCTCTTCCCCACCTCGTTGTGGAGTGCCCGGAGAGCCGTCACGGGGGAGTGATTCAAACGTCTCCGGCAAGCAGTCAGGAGCCGGTTTGCACTGGGGGCTGGAGTATCGTTGAAATCGGGATACGAAAATGCCTGTAGATTGTATGATGGTCATGTATCTATTTTCTGTCCTGCCATCACGCACCGCGACACCCACTCCTGCTTTCGCCTGCAAGGCACCGTTTCCACTCCTGTCTCTCAACGAAGAGGGTTTTCCATGGTTCGAAAGTACTCCCTTTCGTCGGATCTCTATCTCCTCGCTGATTCTTCTCGGGATCAGCAGCTCATGGATCAGATGCACCAGCAGGATCTGGCACCGGTTCCCACAGACAGCTCCCTGCCCCGATTCACCATGCTGGTGGGGCCCAGTCCCTTCACGATGCCCCGTGGCTGGGAGTACTATCTCACCACTCCTTTCGAGGGGATCACCTGTATCGCCACCGTGCTCCACAACGCGGGTTTCCCTGCCCGCATAGTGGATTCGCGTTTTGCGTTCGACCCCTTGGAACACGCCTTTCGCGAAATCATGAAGGGCACTGACGTCCTGGGCATCACCACCTTTGAAGACAACTTCCCCTGGGTACGCCAACTCATCGACCAGGTGAAGCAGGCCTGCCCCGACATGCCCGTGATTGTCGGCGGCTCCCTGGTCACCTCGGTTCCACGGGTCTTCATGGAAAACACCCTAGCCGACATCGCCGTCATTTCCGAAGGTGAACTCACTGTTCTGGAACTCATGGAATCCTATGCCAGGGAGCGATGGGAACGCGATCTTCCCAACATCCACGGTATCTACTGGAAGACCGCCCAGGGCGAACTCAGGAGGAACACTCCCCGTGGGCAGATGCCCCACCTGGATTCGCTTCCACGTCCGCGGGTGGATCTCTGGCCACAGGCGAAGTCCCCCATGGGGTTGCAGCCCCAGATCATCACGTCCTACAGCCGGGGCTGCAAGTGCGACTGCTCCTTCTGCTTCCGCACCACCCCGGTGGTGGCCTCCAAGAGTCCCCAGAAGTTCCACACCGATCTGGCCTGGCTAAAGGAACAGTACGGCACCAACTTCCTGTTCTTCTCGGATCTCACCTGGACCGCCGACAAGCAGCAGTCACTGGAAATGTGCGAAGTCCTGGAAGACTTCGACTTCCGCTGGACTTGCATGACCCGCTGCGCCGACGTGGACAAGGAACGTCTGGATGCCATGAAGAAAGTGGGCGCGGACATCATCCTGTACGGTGTCGAATCCCTTGGAGCCCAGGCTCTCAAGGAAGCCCGCAAACCCACCACCAGGAACATCTCCCTCAAGGCCATGCACCGTACCTTCGAGGCTGGTATCCGCTTCGGCACGCTGCTCATCGTGGGTCTCCCCGGCGAAACCGAGGAAGGCCTGGATGTCATGAGCCGCTTCGCCCAGGAGTACGGCCACCTCGTGCGCGTGAAGTACCTGGCGGCCATGCCGGGAACCAGCGTCTACACCCTGGCGAAAAACAAGGGGCTCATCCGCAGCGCCGTGGATCACCTCAACTGGCTGTCCACCGAGCAGTCCGTGCTGGAAGACGAGTTTCTCAACTTCAACGGGCTCCCCGAGCGCGTCATGCGCGATGCCTACAAGCGTATGTACGATTCCTACCAGCCCGGTCCCGTGATGAACTTCAAGCACTACCCGGAAAACTTCATCTACCTGGACCCCAACCCCGACGACGGGGCGCCGCGCTCGGTGGAGTACGCCGGGGCGGGCTGGCGCAGGGAGTGGAGTTCCGCGGGGCCACCACTGGTGAAGGGCTCGGAGCGGTTTACATTGGACCGGGTCGGCACGCCGAAGGCGGCGGCCACCGGAGCCGCACTAATGGTGTCCGGTGCCAAGAAAATGGCCCTACGTTGAGCTGATGCGTGTGCCAGGTCCCGCCAGTCGGGCTCCCGCTGGGGGGAGCAGAGCTTTCCCGACGGCTCCTGTGAGCCTTCGCACCGCGTGCTTACACAGCGTAACACGACGGCACAATTCCTTTCTTCAGATTCCGTGCTTTCTGCCGTACTCCTGTATGCGTGTCCAGGACGTTCCACGCGGCTGGACATGGTGTGTGGAGTCTCCCGCACCCACAGTCCGTCGTCTTCCGGGCGGAAAACCGAACCAGGAAAAAACTGGAGAGGAACATGACTGCAAACTATCTGAAAGTCACCATTTTCAGCGCCTTTTTCGGAACAATCGCCTGTCAGGCAGATTCTCCCGGCAACGCGTCCGACAGTGGACTCGACACCGGCTCTGCGCAGGACAACGCCACCGCCCAGGAAGACCTCTCCGACGCGCTCCAGGTCAGCTCCTCCGTTTCCAGTTCCCGGGCCTTTGAAGCCGTGCTGGCCATGGGTGCTGCCAGTGAGCAGGTATTCACCCTGGATGCCGCCGCCTCCCTGGTTCTGGATGACGACACGAGCATACTGGAGAAGAGCGACGCCGCGGCTCCCCCCTCCGCCGACCTGGGCTGTGCCACGGTGGGAAGAGGAACCGGCCGCAGCATCGACATCAACTTCGATGGCTGCAGCGGGGCCCAGGGTGATGTCACCTTGAGCCGCATCGAGCGCGGTCTCTACGTGATCACCTTCCACGAGGATTTTTCCGTGCAGGACAGCCAGGTCACTGGTTCCCTGGCCCTGGACGGGCGGGCCTCCGGGGATGGGCAGGTGGAGTTGCGCATGTTCAGCAGCGATTCCGGAGCCGAAGCCGTCGAGAGCCTGCTGGTGAGCGGCAGTGGCGAAGAGCAGTTCGACGCACAACTGGAATTCGACGGCTACCTGCTGCTTGATCGCGACACGATGTCGCTCTGGATCTTCGGCTCTGCCAGCGTGCTTCTGGAGAGCGATGGCACCGAGGCCAGCGTGGAGGTCAGGATAGGGACCGACGAGGATGGCGTGGTGACCGCACCCTTGATCTGGACACTGGGCCAGGACTGCTACTGCCCCGGCTCCGGCTTTGTCCAGGCCGACCTGGCATACTCTCTGGATTCCGTGGTGGTGGACCTGGACGACTACATCGACTACGGCGACAGTGACTTCTTCCAGCCCATGGAGCTGGATCTGGAAGAACCCGTGCAGTTGACCGTCCACGCCACGGTCACCATGGGCCCCGACTGTGGGGATTACACGGTGGAAGTGACCGTGGACACGATGGAGAGCATACAGGTATCCCTGGAACAGATCACCGATGCCGTCTACCAGGCCTGTGACAGCCTGGGAGTGCCCAGCACCCCCTGTGATCGCATCGTGGATTGGATGGCGGAGGAGTACCCCGACGGCGTCAGCGTGGACCTCAACGACGAGTTGCTGCAGACCATCGAGGACATGGAGCGAAGCGACCTCGACGGCAGTATGTGCCAGAGCGACCGCTCCTGAGTTCTTCAACCTGGGGCGGGGGTCAGTCGGTCCAGAGATCCACTGCTCTTTGGCCCTCAACCTCCACCAGGCCTTGATCCGTGATGCGTATGGTGGGAATGACAGCCAGTTGGACGAAGGAGAGAGTCATGAACACCTCGCGCTCCGTCCCCAGTTCTGCCAGGGCATTTCGGAGCTTTTTCAAGCTCTCCACCACTTCGTAGAGATCCCTGGGTGACATGAGCCCCGCCAGCGGAAGTGGAAGCGAGGCCAGGATACGACCGTGGCGCACCACCGCCATCCCCCCGTTGTTTTCGCCGACATGTCGAGCAGCCAACAGCATGTCGTCGTCGTTGATGCCTGCGGTACACAGGTTGTGGGCGTCGTGACCAACGCTCGTGGCGATGGCCCCGTCCCTTATTCCCAGGCCCTTGATGAAACCCAGCGAGAAGTGCTGCCCCGTGTGACGGTCCAGAACGGCCACCTTCGCGATGTCATGGTCTGGCTGCGCGGTCACCTTGCCATCCAGCACCCTGGGGCGCATGACGAGTTCCCTTGTCATGAGGCTGCCGTCGAAGATCTCGATGACACGGATTTTCCCCGGTCTGGCACGTACCTGCAGGTCGTCGATACCGATGGGGGGCATGATGAACCTTCCCAGGGATTCCGGGACATCGGTGTAGACTCCCCCCATGGTCTCCACCACCTGTCCGTCGCGCACCACTACCCGGCCGTCCTTGATCACCATGCGGATGTTCAGCTCTTCCAGGTCGTCCACCAGGACCATGTCGGCCTTGTAGCCCGGAGCTATGGCGCCCATGCTTCGCAGGTTGAAGTAGCGAGCGGTGTTGATGGTGGCCATGCGGATGGCGATGAGAGGGTCGACGCCGGAAGAAATGGCCGTGCGGACGAGGTGGTCGATGTGACCTTCGGTGAGGATGGCCAGGGGATCACGGTCGTCGGTGCAGAAAGAGAAGAAGTGGTGGTTCAGGGGGGTCACCGCGCCGATGAGAGCGCGTAGGTTGCGGGCCGCGCTGCCCTCGCGCACGAAGATCTGCATGCCCCTGCTCACCTTTTCCATGGCTTCTTCTTCGGTGGTACACTCGTGATCCGACCTGATGAAGGCACAGATGTAAGCGTTCAATTTTTTGCCCGACAGTCCGGGGGCGTGGCCGTCGATTTTCTTGTAGCGGTGCCTCAGGATTTCGATCTTGGTGATGAGTTCCCGATCACGGGCGAGAACCGCCGGGTAGTTCATCACTTCGCCCAGGGCGATCACCCGGGTGGGGTACCGATCCACAACGTCGATCATGTCGTCGGTCCCAAGGTGCGCGCCCGAGGTTTCGAAGGGGGTGGCGGGCACGGCGGAAGGAATACCGATGTAGACGTTCAGGGGAATGCCCTCCGTCGAGCGCATGATGTAGTCCAGGCCCTCGGTGCCCAGCACGTTGGAGATCTCATGGGGATCGGCCACCACCGTGGTGGTGCCGCGTTGAAGCACCGCCTTGGCGAACTGCCTGGGCACCAGCATGGAACTCTCGATGTGCAGGTGTGCGTCTATGAATCCCGGAAGGACGTAGAGGTTCCTGGCGTCGATTACCCGTTCGGTCCCCGAGTAGTCGCCGATTCCAGCTATTCTCTTGCGATAGATGGCGATGTTGCCCGGCTCCACTGCGCCGGTGAAGACGTTGAGTATCCTGGCGTTCTTGACTGTGGCATGGGCTCGTTGTTGGCCCAGGGCCACCGGGATGATGTTTCGTATTTTCATGGTGAGGGTCTCCCGGAGCGATGGTGTCGCTTCGTACCTGGTTGGGTGGTCCCGCAGGAATAACTCCGGCGCCGCTGCAACTCCAGCCCTGGGAGCCGTCGGGAAAGAGCCACGTGCCGCCGGCTTTGTGACCACGGCCCCGTGGTGGGGGCTGCGCCGATCATGCCCAGATGATGGCCCTGCTTCAGCGTCCAGGCGGCATCATTACCAGGTGCAGTTGAACATGGAGGCGGAGCACCTGACCGTGAACTCCTGCCCGGGGAGCAGGGTCCTGGGGTCGTAGGACTGCGGCTCGGCCCGGTTGTCGAAAAGGACGAAGAGTTGGCAGCTTCCGGGGGGTATCTCGGTCGGTCGGGATGTGGCGAGGACATGGCGCTGCGAGCTGGGGGGACATTGGACCCAGACGCTGGCATTTCCGTCGATGACATCCAGGGAGATGCTCGCTGGAATGGCCGCCGGGACGGCATCGGGCTGCGCCGGAAGGTTTGCGGCTTCTTCGGTGGGTTGCTGGTCGGCTGGTTCATCCAGTGCCTGTTCCGGAGATTCGGAGACGGTGTCGGAGCCCGCTTCGGCCCCGGCGGGAGCTGCGGCATCGGCCGAGGCCTGGGGGGATTGGTCCGCCTGGTTGGCTGGCTCGATTTCTGTTTTTTGCGGAGGTTCGTCGGCCTGCTCTGTAGTGGCCGGTTTTTCAGGGCTGCTGTTGGCGGACGGGCTGGGTTGCGATGGGGGTGCCGAGGCTGGTTCCGGGGGCTTCTGCTGGTCCGTTTTCGGGGCAGGCGTCGTGGGCGTGGTGGATGGAGCCGAGGGCGTGATCTCGTGGGAAGTCTGAGGCTGGAGCCGCACATCCGTGCGAGGATGTACCTGGTCCGGGGCGGGTTGGGCTCCCCGGGGATGGTCGTTCTGCCGCCGGTTGGTGGGGGCTTGATCGGCGGTGTTCCTGGCGGATACAGTCGTGGAAGAAGGGGGCTGGTTGCCTTCGGATGCCTGGCTCGGGCCCCGCTGGGTTCCTGTCAATCCGGGTATGAAAAAGTATGCGGCGCCGGCCAGCACCACTGCTCCGGCGAGCCATGGCCATATCGCCCGTGGCTTCCCGGCCCCATGGGTTGCAGCGGACGAGGTCTGGCCGCCGGTTCCCGCGCTGGGTGATGGTGGAGCAGGGGAATGTGCTGCGGGGGCGGGGGATTCGGATAGCTTGGAGGTTGGGGGGGGCGTTTGTATGGATGGTGAAGGAACCACGAGCGCCGGGCCTTCCGGGCTCTTGGCCGGAGTTTCGTGTGTAGGGGGCTCGGGAGAGAGCGCGCTGCGGGAAACCGTGATGGCGGGCTCATGATGGTCCCTGTGGGGTGGGACGGCAGCATCGACGGTTGCCGCCCCTGGTCGGAGTTCGCTGGGCCCTGGCTCTTGCGCGTTCTGCTCTGGCGGCGGAAAAGGCGGGTTCAGCCTGGAGCCGCCCTGGTGGGGAGCGAGTGGGGCGGTGTCGTCCTCGTCGACTCCCTCGGGTTCTTCAAGAGCGTCGTTCTTTTCGGTGGATTCGTCCGTGGTGCTGGGGCTGTCCGAATGCCTGGAAGGCTGTGGGTCCAGGTCTTCTGTGCCCGTTGAAGCGGCCAGGATATTCCGAACGATTGTGTCGGGGTTCAACTGGGCGAAATCCGGATCCAGGCGCATGGGCCGTGTTCCGTGTGGGGAGGCATCAGCCAGGAGCCTGATGGTGCGCCCGCTCTGGTTGGCGTGGTCCTGGAAATCTGTCGTGACGACGTTCCATGCCGGACCCGGTTCCAGCAGGGATGCGGCCATCGAGGACATGTGCCAGATGACGACGTGGCTGGGAGTGCCTGGGGGAATCGGGATCTCGAGGGGACTGGATCTGGGGGGGGGAAAAGGTGTACGGGGTTTGCGGGGAGTATCGGCCAGCGGGAGCGGCGGAATCTCCGAGAATCGGTCCAGGTAGCGGTACAACCGCTTTTTCGGGATGTTGGGCCAGGTGGGGGCGTCTTGCTCGAAGAACTGCCGCCAGATGTTCCTCACGGGTTTTTCGGGGGTGTCCAGGCAGCCGCAACCGGAGCTGAGCAGGGAGGTGGTGAGGGCCAGGTCTTCCGTGGAGATGAGCTGCGCATTGCCAAGCAATGCGTGGAAGATTGCCTTTCCGTGCGGGGTATTTCCCTGAGTTGCCGAGTTGCTCCGAATAGCGCAGAGTATTGCCAGGATGCCCCGCTCTGGTGGAGTGCCCGGGGGCGGTGAAAGTCTGCACAACGCCAGTGATGGCAGGTGAGAGCCTGTTCCGTCCATGAGCCCCAGTAGATCCGGCAGCCGGGCCAGGTGGTCTTCCGAGATGCCGTCGGGCCGTTCCACGGGGCTGCAGAAACACGTTGGCGCCTTCCCGGTTGTGCTGTGGTACAGGTAGTGGAACCAGCTTGTGCCGGGTTCTGGTCGATAATTGGCTGGTTTTTTCATGTTGGAGCCTGGGACCTCGTCGTGGCCGAGGAGTAGTTGAGCTGCGGCGCAGTTGCCGGGACTCGATGCCGTGTCCCCTGGTCGACCTGGTGGCTGTGGCGGTGTCGAGAGCCTCTCCTGGTTCGTGCAAGGCGGAACGCGTCAACTCGGACTTGCTGCGCCTGAACCTGTAACTTGCTCCGGAAGCGTGCAAAAGGTCGGCCGGTATTGAAGGTAGGAGCTGCCGTGAAAAGTGGCAAGACTACAGGGTGGCATTTGCTTTGGGGGCCGAGCGGATCACCTGGTCGTGTGGAGCTATGCTCCGGGAGATCGGGGGATGACTGGAATCCTGTCAGTAATCATCGTATGCCTGGTGGTAGCTGTCCAGGTAGCCCAGTACCTTTCGCACGTAGCGGCGGGTTTCGGTATAACCGATGTTTTCGCAGAACACGTCCATGTCAGGAGTGCCTTGCTGCTGGGAAAGCCAACGGTCCACGGCTTCCGTGCCCGCGTTGTAGGCGGCGATCACCAGGGGCAGGGGCTCTGGGATACCCTTTTTGGTGTAGTGGCGGTATAATCGGAGCAGCTCGGCGCTGCCCAGAGTGGCGTTGTAGGCTCCTGAGTAGAGTTGGTCGGGGTCGAAGCTCTGCCTGGGGAAGAGTTCCTCGTGGAGTTCCCGGGCCACAGCGGGCATGAGTTGCATGAGCCCCCTGGCGCCCGCGGCGGAGGTGACCTTGGGCTGCATGGCGCTCTCGGCGGTCATGATGGCAAACGGAAGATATGGATCCAGGCCGGTTCCCCGCACTATGGCGTTCACGTCATGGGCATGTGGGCGTGGCTTGCAGATCTCGCGCTGTTGGGGATCAGTGTTGGTCCCCACAACCGCGCCGCATGATCTGCCCATGGTACGGCGGGCGTTGTTTACCTGCCCCACGAGTACCAGCCGGCGGGCCATGGCGATCCTGTCGCTCCAGGAGCCGGTCTTTGACGCCAGGGGCTCCAGGAGGGCAGACGCCCAGTCTTCCAATCCTTGGGCGATGAGAGCATCGGCCAGCTCCAGCTCGGGGTGAGACTGGCGGAACGAGCTGGAAAACGGTGGCATGTCCGGGCTGCCCACGGCCCCGGTGGATGGGGCGGTGCCCAGGCTCCGGGCAGCGAACCAGGCGTAGCCCGTGCCCCTGTGCTGGTCGAGCACCTGGCGAAGGGCTGCATTACGGGCTTCGCCCTCCAGGCTGCGAGCGGACCAGTACTGCGCTGCCGTCGCCAGGGATGATGAAGGGTAGTATTTTTTCAGGCGATCCCAGGTGGCTCCGGCCTGTTCACTTCTGCCCAAGGAGTACTGGATCCATCCCGTGAACCATAACGCCTCGTCGGCGTGGGACGAAGAAGGGTAGCGCCGCAGGTGCGCGGTGAAGCCTTGAATGGCTTCTTCCAGGCGCCCTTCGTCGAAAGCCAGGTAGCCGATCTTGTAGCTGGCGGTATCGGCTCTTCGGTGGCTTGGATATCGTTGAAAGAGGATGGTGTAGATGCGGGCGGCGCCGGCGTAGTCTCCCGTTCGTGACGAGGCAAGGGCGTGGTGGAAGAGCGTATCTGCATTGCCGGGGATGGAAGCCGCTGTTGGGCTGCCTATCTGCTGGTAGCGTTGGACGGCGTCACCGTAGCGTTTGGCGGAAAAAAATGCCTGGGCCATCTTGAGGGTCCAGGCTGGATCCGAGCCGCCACCCCGGTTCTTTTCGATGGCGAGCAGGAGTTCCAGCGCATCCCCTGCCTGGTAGTTCCTGCCCAGGACTTCGGCTCGTTGCAGAGCGGCGGCCCGGCCCTGGGAGCTGCTCACGTCGGGGACGGGGTGGCCCATGAGCCGGAGTCGTTCCGCTGCCTGCTGGGCCCAGGGGCTGGATGCGTGGCGAATCCAGGTGGCCAGGTAGGTGGCGAGAGCTGGCTCCGTGTCGCCTCGCATCTCGGCGGCACGGGCCAGCCAGTAACGTGCTTCGGGTGCCATGGAGCCGTTGAGCAGCGCCCGAAGATCCTCCCTGGCATCCAGGCCACGCCCCAGGGCTACCAGGCAGCGGTCCCGGAGCATCCTGTATTCCAACTCCAGACCTGGAGGGGCTCCCACGCTCTCCAACTCATACCGCAGTGATTCCATCGTGGCAGGGTCCGGGGGGGATTCCTGGGGATCCGGCAGGATGGCGCGAGCCCGCAGCAGGGCGACCCAGGGTGCCAGCCTCTGGTCCTCGAGAGCCGTTTGCAGCAGATGCAGGGCCTTAACAGGCTCGCCTCGTTGAAGAGCATGGCGTGCCATGCCCAGGGCCTCCATGGCAAGGACGGTTTGCCCTTCAGCGAGGGACGGTTCTCCTTCAGCCTGCTCCGATGGCTGGGCCACGCTCTCGTACTCCATGTTGAGCCTGGCTAGGCCCTGGGATGGGTCCGCGGCGACAGCCGGTGCGTTGCCTGCCAGCAGAATGCAGAGCAGCGGTCTGGTCGTGATTTCTGGAAACATGAGCTGGCTCCTCCTGAAACATAGGACACCCGGCAGGAGGTTCCACCTTCCCGGAGGGGCAGGCCCCCGCTGTTCCGCGCAAGGTATCTACCCCATGGTCTTCCCCACGACCTGCGACGAGCGCCGGGACCAGGTTGGGAAACGCTGGTGGAGCGCGTTTCGGGAGGGGCCCTGCCGTAGCCCACGATTTGCGTGGAAGGGTCCTGGTGGCTGCTGCAAAATGCACTCCCGTACGACGGGGTCTTCCCATTCGTGGTCGCGAAAGAGCCAGACCCCTTTCAGAAACTGGTTCCCATCTGGGCATACAGCCCCCCCAGGTCGCCTGGAGAGTAGCCATCTCCCAGCAGCGCGAAGGCGTAGCCCAGTCGCCCCGTGAAGCCCCAGCCCCAGCCCAACACAACGCCAAGCCGCAGCTCCGCCCCCAGCCCCACCAGTGTATCCGTAAGCACCTGGGCCATCTCGTCGCCCGCCTGGGGCAGGCTGTCGAAGGCGTTGCCCAGGTCGGAGAAGACGGCCGCGTGCAGGGTGCGTACGAAGAAGGGGAGAGTGCCGGCGCCGCGGTCGATGCGCAACAACGGCAGACGATATTCTACCGAGGCCAGGTAGTACCAGTCGCCGTAGACCGTGGCGACGGGGAAGCCCCGGAGGGAGCGGTATTCGTCGGGCAAGACGTACAGCGAGCCTTCTCCGTAGCTGCCGCCCAGGCGGAAGGAGCCGTAGTTCAGGCGATCTCCAAGCGAGAGCCCGACGGCCCCTCGCAGGCCCAGGACGTGGTTGGAGAGCCATGGCAGGGAGAGGTATTCTCTCCATTCGGCGGTGAACTGTACTTGGTCGAAGGGCTGGCTTTCGCCCTGGTCGTCCAGGGTGTGGGAGCCCAGCAGCGAGGTGGTGGTTTCGGCCGAGATGTTTATGGCACGGCCCTTTTCGGGGGAAATACTATATGGGTAGCTGCTGCCCCAGGCGTATCGCCAGCCCCCTCCAAGGGTGGAGAGGAAGCCCCTTGTGGGCAGGTAGGCCAGGTAGGCATCGGCTGGCAGGTCGTAGAGGCTGGTTCGCGACAGACCCTCGTACTTGATGTAGTAGGTACGGCGTTCGTCCTTGGGAATGGCAACCTGGCCCCAGAACTTGCTGCGCTTGTCGTAGTAGATGTCGTCGCCCTTTTCGATGCCAGGAATATAGGGGCCGCCCTCGTCCGGGGGGCTGCCCTCCAGGTACAGGTTGCCGTACCTGACGGTGGAGAGGTAGGCGCCCATGGAATAGACCGGGTGCCAGCGATTGAGGATAACGCTACCGCCGCCGCCCACGAAGCTGTTGTCGGTTCGGTACGTGAGAAACCCGGAGTAATAGTAGTGACGCAGCGTATCGGTGCCCGATGTCCCCAACACACCCAGGAAGCCGTAGTCGGTGATGTAGGCAGAAGGGGCCAGAAAGCGCGGGGGCAACAAGGTGGGCAGGGGATTGTAGCGCTTTTCCGGATAGTCGGCGCCATGGGCGGTCGAAGTCGTTTCGCCAGGGTTGTCGTGGGGTTCCATGGGTGGTGGGACTCGGTCGGGAGTGCCATTTCCCGGCCCGGGGCCGGGCTGCATATCGCCGGCGCCTTCGTTTTTCGGGCGTACCTCGGCTTGGTTCGGTGGAGCAAGAAGCGACGCCAGGGGGGGACCGCCGGAGGGTGGGATGGTGCCCATGTCCAGCCAGGACGAGGGGGTCAGGCCCATGAGCCGGATGTCCTGGCCATCGTAGGTGAAGTCCGAGTAGGCCAGTGACTTGCCGTCGGGGTGGAGGGAGGGTTGGAAGGCGCCGCCCAGCACGTTGGTCACCCGCCAGAGATGCTCGGTGGCAAGGTCGATGGCGTAGATGTTCCAGATACCGTCGCGGTCCGAGCTGAAGAACAGCCTGCGACCGTCCGGGCTCCAGGCGGGGTCGATGTCCCACGTGTCGCCGGGAAAGACGCGGCGGTAGGGGGTGCCGTCGGAGCGGTAGATCCATATGGTGCGGTTGCCGCCGGTCCAGGCGGAGAGGGCTATCCAGCGGCCGTCGGGTGAGAACCTGGGGGTGGAGAGCTGGCTGTGATCCCGGTTCTGGGTGAGCGGAACCAGGCGCCGGTCCACGGTGAGACGGGCGAGGTCGTTGTTCTGTCGGTCGTTGGTGACCACGATGAGTTCACGGCCATCGGGCGAGAAGGCGGGATCGCGGGCCCGGGCGCCGGAGGTGATGGTCTCGGTTTCTTCGGAGTCCAGATCGTGAAGGCGTATGTCGTAGAAATAGTTGTAATAGTCCACGATGTGGGGAACGGCGAAGGCGAAGGCTCGGCCATCGCCGCGCCAGCTCAGGCCCTTGACCGAGCTGTATTCCTCAAGGATCTTTTCGGAGTTCCTTCCCTGGCCGTCCGCCAACCATATCGCTGGCCCGGTGGCGCGGTCGTAGCAGGTGTAGAGAAGAGCATGACCGTCGGGCGAGAAGGTGGGCTGGGTGCAGACGGCTTCGCCGTCGCTCACCAGGTCGGATTCGCTGGGACCGGCCGAGAGCACGCGGTCCTTCTGGACCTGGTAGCGTTGCTCCATGTCGGCGCGCCATTCCCTGTAGAGTTTTTTGAAGCTCTTGCCGAAGACGCGGCGAGCGGGGAGCCAGTAGGGGAGCCAGCCCCCGTAGACGTGAACCCAGTCCCGGATCTTGTCCCGGCCGGTCTCGCGGGCGATGAAGTCCAGGAAGTCCTGTCCGAAGAGGTAGCGCAGGTTGCCCGAGGGGGGATCCGCCTGGAAGCCGTCCAGGTTGCCCAGGGGTGGGAAGTGATCCTCCAGGACGGTCATCCTTTTGATCATGTCCACGTAGCTGCTACGCCCACGCCCCCCATCGGTGAGGAGGGTTTCCTGGTAGACTGCCAGACCCTCCACGATCCAGCCGGGGGAGATGTCGTTGACGGAGACGATGCGGCCCAGCACCAGTCGCAGCAGCCTGGGCAGACCCTTCACGGTGTCCAGGTGGACGATGTGGGTCAGCTCGTGGGTCAGTATTGCCTCGTTCCAGTCGGAATACAGGCTGAGTGTGCCCCCTTCCTGGGGCGCCGTCACGTAGATCACGATGGTGTTCACCGGCAGGCGCATGGCGTAGCCGTTGGCCGAGTCGGTATTGTCCACCAGCACCAGCTCCACGGGGCGCTTGGGCTGCGAATCCAGTTGGCGGGTGACCCGGCCCCAGATCTTGCCGCAGATTCGTGCCATCTCCAGGGCGAGCTGTTCTTCTCCGTCGTGGTAGGTGATGTTGAAGTGAGTCGTGGAGATTGTGCGCCATGTGAGGTGGGGGTCGTAGGATGCCGCCCGAAGGCTTGCCGGCAGCGAGGACAGCAGGACGACAAGGATCAGGAGAGCCGGGGGGAGGGCACTGGTCCTGTTCCCGACAGACCTGTGACCCTGGAGGCGTCTTCCTGTTTCGGGATTCTCCGGAGCTGCGTTCCTGGCGGCTTTGCTCACGGTGTGGCAGGTCCTTGGGATCTTGACGGCACTGGACTCCTGGTTCGCGATCAGGGTGTCGGTGTCGTGCTAGAAATAATAGTGCAGCCCCATCCCCGGACTGGCGGCGAAGGTGGAGATGCCCGTCGGGTCGCCGAGTGCGATGGTCAGGCCCCATTCGGCGGCAAAGCCCAGGTTTTCCAGGCCGAAAAGGAAGAACTCGACTCCCAGGCCGGGGTCGATCTGGACGTAGACGTCGTTTTCGGTCATGGTCAGGCCGCTGCCGATGGCTCCGTAGAGGTTCATGTTGTCCTCTACCACGAATGCGTACAGGACTCGCCCCCCGGTGAAGAAGCCGTTGACCACGTAGTCGAAGTTGACGGCAGTAAGCCCGAAATCCAACTCGACCTGAATATTGATGGCTGGATCGGGCATGGGCAGCCCATAACGAACGGAGAGAGCAGTCAGGGAGGAGTACTGGCCGAATTGGTTGTTGAAACCCAGACCAGCTCGGTTTCGAAGATCCTTGGCCTGGGCCTGCGGGGCCCAGGTGGCGGTCGCGGCAAAAACCAGCAGAGCGGCGGCATGCTGTCGGCGCATGGCAGAGATTCCGTGAAGATGGGGTGGATGCAGGCTCCATGTTCCCGAAGGGCCGGTGAGTCGGCCCTGGACGGAGCCAGGAGAAGCAGTATCCAGGGATAACAGGTTCCGCTGTGTCTTGCCCCGCTCCCCTGCCCGGTGCCAGCCGCCGGGGCAAGAGCCCGGGGTCAATCGCCGGACGGTCCCGACTCCAGCAGAATGGCACGGGCGCGCCTGGGCTCCCCGGCTCCCTCCACCAGGGCCATTCCCCTCCGCATGGTTCGCCGCCGGGATGCTCCCAGCGCCCTCGCGGTCCACTTCTCGAAGAAGAGAAGGTTTTCCCAGGGATCCATGGACAGGAAGTCCTGGTCCGTTTCCATGGTCACCGTGATGGGGATGTCGGGGGAGAAGTCAAAGAACGCCCTGTCCAGATCCCGCCGGATGCTGATGCTCCTGCCCACCTGCAAGCCATCCTTGCTGCTGGCAAACCAGGTCAGTGCACGGGTTTCTGGATTCTCCGTGCCCAGGGGCCGCTGGTGGATTCGCTCCACAATCGAGGGACTCATGCCCAGCGACTCCATGCCCACCGACCATGTGGCGTCCATGACGTAGAGCGACACGCGGGGAACCTTGCCGGGCCAGGTGTCCCCTGCTCTGCGGAGCGCCACGCCCGTTCCCCGGAGGACATCGCCTTCGGCCTGGCTGCTCCAGGCTCCGCTGAGTGAAGCCAGCGGAATGGGTACCCCCACGGTCCACTGGCGCTGGCCTTCCCGCAGTACGGTGGGAGGAACGCCACGATGTTGATCGTTGGTGGCGTTGACGGGCAAGGGGGTTGCTGCCAGCACCAGCGTGGCGTCCATGTGGGCTTCGTCTTCACGCAGCGAGAAAACCCATTGCTCTTGCTGCATTTCGATCCTGTCATAGGCCAGGCGGAGTTCGTCTCCGGTGCGGGAGCGCCACACCCCGGCGGTGCTGCGGTGCAGCATGAGAGGTGATTCCATCGGTGGAAAGAGGGTGAACCAGACTTCTCCCTGGCCCCGGAGCAGTCCGGTATTGCCCGCTCCGACTCTTGCTTCCAGCACAGTGCCGGAGTCGGTGATGGCCAGGATTTCCCAGTATTCGCGCCAGGTGAGGCGATGGGAGGGAGACCTGGTGCAGGATGCCAGCAGCAGGATGGTGACCAGGCAGATCATGTTGCGGGCAGGGGTCATGGAGCGGACCTCGCCTGGGGATGCTGTTCCCTTGCTGGGTCCCCGTCCGATGCTGTGCAGGCCTCTGGTCATGTTCTATCAACGTTTCATTCTGGGCTGGAACATGGGATTCCAGGGTCGGATGAAGTCGGTGCCTTTGGTACATATCCGTTCCCTGGCCGTTTCGGCTGCCTCGACGAGAAGTGGCTCGTCTGTGGCGAGGTTTTCCAGGAGTGAAGGGGGCAGTTGGCCCGCACGGCAGCTTCGGTCCAGCAGGTCGCCATCCCGCGAGACGGCCACGAGCCGGTCGGTGACCAGTCGTTGCACGAAGAGCGCGGTGTCTCTCTGGCATCGAACTCGGTTTCTGGGTACCAGCCAGGTGCATGCACGCAGATCCGGGGGGCGGTGGTGCAGCCAGTAGAAGTACCAGAAGTCTCCCCAGACCCGTTCTTCCTGGTTGGGACCGGTGGTTTCCACCTGTCCGAAGTAGTCCACCACCTGGCTGGCCTGCCTGACGAGCCCCGGCAGACGCGCCCATTCGGCGTTGCGGTCGTCTGTATCTTCGTCGGTCTGCCGGTTCCAGTCCAGTTTGACCAGTTCTTGCAACTCCCGGGTCCATACATGGTAGAGGCACTCGTCCAGAAAGCGCCCTGCCCGGCCGCATGACACCAGGGCATCCCAACGCCTGCCAGAGGCCGCCAGGCGCTCGGCCACCAAAAAATGGCATTCCTGTCGCCAGGAGGGATCCTGAATCAGGCGACAGGCATCTCCGGCCAGTGATTCACGCTGACGTACCACCGAAGCCAGACATTCACCGGCTTCTTTCTGGTGGGAGATGGACTGGCAGGCATCCAGGGCTTGTTGGTCGGAGGTGTTTTCGTCCAGGGCCCGAATGTAGAGATCCCGATCCCCGGGGACCGTTCCGCAGGAACCCAGCAGCAGAAGGATGAAGAGACCTTTCCGTGTCAAGGGCAGATGTCCTGGTGCACTCTTCTGTTGCGGATGGATTCCAACTGGGGATCAGGAGTCGTGAGGAGATCCTGGGGCAGGGGTCCACCATCGCAGGGGTAGCTGCGGGTGTCCCGGGCCTGGTTCAGGCGGTCTTCGTAGAGAGCCCTGCCGGTCTGCCAGCATGCGTCGGATCGGTCAGGCCTGGTGATCTCCCTGCACACAGCGCGGTCCAGGGGGAGGGAACTCCCCAGCACCCAGCGGAAGAGGGCAGACCAGGCCCGCAGGTCGTCGGGTTGAAGCCCAACATCCAGGCATTTCTGCTCCATTTGCCGGTGCAGGTCCGGATCGCTCGCCCTCGTGCCCTTTTCCACCCAGGACTTGAAAGAGCCCGAGAGGAGATGCAGGCGGCAGTCGGGTTCGAATCTACCCGCGTTGCTGCATGCCTCCGGGTCGTTCCGGGCCTCCGCGACCTGGAAGGCACATTCCTGGACTGCCATGTCGGAGTCCAGCGAGTGGCACCTGGACAGGAGGGAGGAGGTGGGTTCATCGTGGAAGGCGGCGATGGCTTCGACTCCCGCCAATCCGCATTCAGAACGGAGATCGCCGTCATCGATGGCCCTGCAGAGTTGAAAACCCTGGCGAGGCTCTTGTTTCATGAGCTGCAGGGCTTCCGTGAACAGCTCCCTGTCTTCTCCCAGCGGGCCCAGCTCCTTGCAGGAGATGGTGGAGGTCAGGAGGCAAAGCAGCAGCCCGGGAAGTTGGCCGTGGTGCTTGGCGTGGCGGCGGCGTGTCGTGTTCATGCTGGTCTCGGGGCTGGGTTCTGCACCCTTGGGGCATGTCGCAGGTCGAGCGCTTTTTGCCCTGAACATACAGTACATCAACCGTGGATTCCGGACCATGGAGTCAGTCTATGACCTCGACTTCGTCTCTGACGGTTTCTCGCAGGAGCGTGCGCAGGGCTTCCTGGCGTTGTGGGTCGTGTTGGTAGAGCATGGCCACCTGGCCCATGAGATCGCGAGATCTGCGGAAGGCTCCCACCAGGTCGCCGGAGATGTCCGTGCGGGATCTTAAGTGGGGGAGCAGGTCGTCCAGCGCCCAGCCCTCGGCCCAGCAGCAGCCGAAGGGTAGCAATTCCGGATCCCATTCCACCTCGAAACCCGTCAGGACTTCGGCTCCGGTGACCACGTGTCCCACGCGGATCTCGTGGGCCTGGCGTGAAACGGCCTTCAACTCCGGGGTCATCCTGAAGGTGGATTTGACTCCCCGTTTGAAGGATTGCACCATGGAGCAGAGAAGTCCGAAGAGCAAGGGAGGTGAGAGCGAGTCCAGCAGCCCGGAGAGAAAGAGTTCGGTGGCAAACACCTCGTTGATCTGGAGGTGCCGAAGCGCCTGGGCCCCGGCGTTGAAGGCCCCATTCGGTGCCAGGTACCCAACATCCTTGAGGAAGGTTACCTTTCGCTGAAAGTCCCACCAGCAGCGATCCCGCTTGTGCTCGGCCTCGGCCCGCAGGTGGGCGGCCTTGTTGATCTTCTTGCGCAGGGACGGTGGTAGCTGCTTTGGCAGGGGGCTGTCGGGCGGCAGGTCAAGGCTGCGCCTTAGGTGACGTTCCAGGCTGTTGGCCCTGCCCAGGTGTTGACTGGCCAGCTCCTGGTCGTGGAACGACAGGAAGCTCAAGCGAGTGAGTTCGCGGATGCGGTCTTCGCTGTGTCTGGCCAGCAGGTTGATGACGGAATTGAAGCTCAGGTTGAAACTGGAACGAACTTTTTCTGGATTCTGGGCGCGGTACCGGGCGATGTGGGGAGCGATATCGTCGTAGATGTCGTGGTCCATCCTGATGACCACGTGCCCCAGTTTGTCCATGCCTCGTCTTCCAGCCCGGCCTGCTTTTTGCATGAACTGCCGGGTGGTCAGCGGGGCGAAGCCATGACCGTCGTATTTGCGCAACTCATCGAAGACCACCGTGCGGGCGGGCATGTTGATCCCCAGGGCGAAGGTGCTGGTGCAATAGAGCACCTGGATGAGCCTGGCTTCATAGAGACGTTCCACGAGGGCCTTGAGCTGCACGTGCAGACCAGCATGGTGGAATCCGATTCCGGTTTCGTACATGGCGCGAAGAGCCGGTGTCAATACGGATTCACCTGTATCGGGAAGAGCCTGCTCCAAGATGGCCCGGCAGCGACGACGGGACGAGGCCGACAGGAGATTGGGTCGTTGTCGAAGCAGGGAGAAGGCGCAGGCCTCGGCGGCCCCTCGGCTGAAGACGAAGTAGAGGCATGGCAGAAATCCCTTCTGCAACCTGGCGATCACATCCAGGTGTCCGGTGCGTGGCTCGCGGGATGGGCCGTGGCGCCCGGAGCCTCTCCTTTTGGTGTTTTGCGGGTGGGCACGGCCTCGTTGGGCTCGTTTTCCAGCGTGCCTGGTTTTCTTTGTTTTCTGGAACTCCTTTCGCCAACGCCGGTGGGCCTTGTCGAAGGCTTCGGGAGAGACCAGGCCACTGTGCCGGTTGAAGATTTGCAGCTCAAGGGGCACCGCCCGTCTTGGCTCCAGCACCACGCTGGTGGGGGTTCCTCTGACTGTGCTCATCCATCTTGCGAATTCGTCCAGGTTGCTCAGAGTTGCCGACAGTCCCAGCACCTGGACTCTCTTGGGCAGGTAGATGAGCACCTCCTCCCATGTGGTTCCTCTTTCCCGGTCGTCCAGAAAGTGGATTTCGTCCAGTATTACGTGTTGGAGTGCCCCTGTGGGTTCACTTGCCAGGAGCATGTTCCGCAGGATCTCGGTGGTCATGACGCGGCAAGGAGCATCGCGTCTTATCACCAGGTCCCCTGTGACCAGTCCAACGGAGTCGTCACCGTGAAGACGGCAGTAGTCCCTGAATTTCTGGTTGGACAGGGCTTTGATGGGGGCGGTATAGACGACCTCGTGGCCGGCCGCCAGTGCGGTGGCCACCATGTGGTCGGCGATGACGGTCTTGCCGGTTCCCGTGGGAGCGCAGACCAGTACCGATGAGCCATGGTCCAGATGATCGATGGCTGCTTGTTGAAACTCGTCCAGGATGAAATGTGATGTATTCATGCAAGGCATCTATCGTGAAGGCCAGGGTGTTGCCCCACCATGGCAGTCCATGCCGCCGTTTCGACGGAAAAACCTTGGGGAGTGCCCATCCAGTGGGCAGTCCCGCCGGGGGAGCAGATCTTTCCGGATGGAAACTTCCCGGCTTTCGCGTTACCCACCGTACCGCTCTTCTCAACCTGAGGGAAACCATGTTCATGTCGTCTGTGTTGTTTCTCATGGCAAGTCCGTTGCTTTCGAATTCCGCCTTGGCATCCGGCGACCATCCGCTCGCTTCGGATGGTCTGGCCCAGGCATCCAGCAGCGATGTGCCACCACCACCTCCAGTAGTCGTAGAAAAGTACAGTTACAGCGGCCCAACCGGACAGGGCGAATACACCGCCGCCGAGATCGTTGAGCTGGTTTCGGCCCAGCCCGACGCCCAGCACTACCTGTGGAAGAACGGCTGGACTGACTGGAAACCCTGGAACGAAGTAGCAGAAATAGCCGAAGCCCTGGCAGCTCCTCCTCCCCCACCGCAGTCCCAGACGGGAACCGCATACAGCCACGTAGGGCCGGAAGGTACTGTGAACCAGCTCACAGGAGCCGAAATCGCCGAACTCCTGCGTACCAATCCTGATCAGCAGCACATGGTCTGGAAGCAGGGCTACACCGAGTGGGTGCCGGCCTTGCAGGTACCCGAGATCGCCGAACTCGTCAAGCTGGCTGAAGAACGAGCAGCCGAAGAAGCAGCCCCGCCCCCGCCACCTCCCGTACCCGTCGCCCCTGCCCCGCCCCAGGCCGTTGAAACAGCCGCCCCGACCACTGATCTCGTAGTCGAACAGTCCGAAGAACCCTCCTCGACTGGTTGTCACCGCAAGGCCGGCGTAAGACTGGGGGGCGAGGCGTGGTTCAACTTTTCTTCCGAACACCTGGAGCTGATGAGCGACGAAAACGCCTCCCCCACGGTGGAATTCACGATACCCCGGGCGCGTTTCCGGGCCGATGCCCAGCTTTCCTCCAACATCAGCGCGCGTCTGAACGTGGACTTTCCCCAGGATTTCAGCACCACGACCTACGGTGTGGATGGCAACTACCTGGAACAGGCCACCATCATCGACGACTCCCCCGACACCTGGGGTCTGTTTTTGAAGGACGCCTACGTAGACATAGCTTCCAGCAACGCCATGCACCGGGTGCGTACCGGCCTGCAAAAACCTGTCTTCGGCACCCGCGACTTCTTCAACGATTTCGACGCCTATTTCCTTGGCGGCAATGAAGCCTTCAAGACCCTGGCCTGGCGTGCTGGCATGGTAGACGACCGCGATCTCGGCGTGGCCTACCAGTTGCAGGCCCTGGACATGTTCCAGGTTGACGTGCAACTGCTCAACGGCTCCGGATCCTTCATGCGCGACGAAAACAACGCCAAGGACTTCATCGGTCGTGCGATGGCCGAACCCCTGGATTTCCTGCGCTTCCAGGCTTCCGTCCTGGCCGGGGCCAACGGCAGTGAAGGCGACTCCATCGTCTACCAGGGTTCTCTTTCCGGTGAAGTGTTCCTTGCCGGAGCCCGCCTCATCGCAGAACTCCTCATGGCCCAGGAAGGCACTACCGCCGACGACATAGTCAACTCCAGCGGCTTCATGGTGGCGGCAGCCTACGACATTGACCTGTCTTCTTCCATCCAACTGCTGGATCATCTTTCGTTGCTGGGAAGGTACATGGCATTCGATCCGGTGGCTGGCAACGACTACCCCGATGCCTGGGCAATCATGAATGTGGCCACGCAGCTCTACTGGAACACCAGGCATCACAAGACTTTCCTCACCGGCCTCACCTACGAGGGCATGATTCCCGAAAACATCGAAGAACCAGTCACACACAGCCTTGTGGTCCAGAGTGTGTGGAAGTTCTGATGCTTTGTCGGGAGTGGCCTATGTAGGGGCCAGCCTGTCTTCGGCCATCGGGAACAGACTTCCCCCCAGGAACCGTCGGCCTTCGGCAGCCTTTTTCCCTACGGCTCCTGGAACAATGGCCGCGGAGCAAACTTGAGTTCCTATCCCCGCACCATGGCTGGTGTAATCGTGGTGGCCACATGTACTGTGGCTGCTTCGGTTACCTGGTCGTCCAACCGGGTGATATCCTTCATGATGATGGGGCTTGGCTTGCTACGGCTGGTGGTGCTCATCGCTCAATTGAGGCGGCGATAGGAGTTGCTCGCCTCTGAGCGTCGCTGGCTGCAGGCAGGGCTCGTGCCGGTGGACCGAATCGTGGTGGGGCCAGTTGCTTCGGGACTTCTTGCCGCCATCACTGTTCGTCTTGCGGGAACTCATTTGCGAAGCGAAACCCCCTGCATCCGTAGTTTGGATGCAGGGGTATGGCACTCCCAACGGGAATCGAACCCGTGTCTCCGCCGTGAGAGGGCGGTGTCCTAGGCCGCTAGACGATGGGAGCAAGATGGTTGAGGCGCTAGGACTCGAACCTAGAACCTTCGGGGCCAGAACCCGACGTCTTGCCAATTCGACCACGCCTCATCGAGGATGGAATTCTAGCTTGGGGCGTGGGAACTGTCAAGGCTTGTAGAGAGTGGGAAGAGGGGGTGTCGGCAGCGTGGCCCAATGGTTGCGATCTCCGTGCAGGCCCTTACCAGGGGAAGGTCAGGCTTGTTCCCTGGCGCGCCGGATACCGTTGCGAATGCGTGCCAGGGAGCGGTCCTTGCCAAGGACTTCCAGTGTCTCGAAGAGTCCGGGACCAACCCGCTGTCCCGTCACGCAAATCCTGATGGGTTGGGCGATGGACTTGAGCTTCAGATCCCTCTGGTGGAGCCATCCGTGGATAACGTCTTCCAGTGATTCCTGGTTCCAGCTTTCCAGGATGGAAAGCTCTGCCGCCAGTTCTTCTACCCGTTGAATGGCAGCGGGTTTTAGGAATTTCCGCATGGCCCTGGGATCCATTTCCAGTCGGTTGTCCGAGAGGAAGAAGAACCTGGCTCGGGAGACCATGTCCCGGAGGTCGTGGCTGCGGGATCTGACGGTGTCGAGGGCGGCTTCTGCCATGGCAGGGTCGGGATTCAGATCCATCTCTTTCAGGAAGGGCGCTGCTCGTCGGCTGATTTCGGTGATGGGCAGATTCTGCATCCAGTACTGGTTTACCCAGTCCAGCTTTTCGGAACTCCAGCGGCCCGCCGCCTTGCCGATGGCAGCCAGGCTGAAGAACTCCACCAATTGGTCAACGGTGAAGATCTCCTGGTCGCCGTGGGCCCATCCCAGGCGGGCAAGGTAGTTCAGCAAGGCTTGAGGCAGGTATCCCATGTCACGGTAGGCCCCAACGCTCGTGGCTCCATGTCGCTTGGAGAGCCGCTTACCGTCGGGCCCCAGGATCAGCGGCATGTGGCCGAAGCGAGGCGGCAAGGCTCCCAGAGCCTCGTAGAGTTGGACCTGTTTGGGGGTGTTGCTGAGATGATCGTCGCCCCTGAGGACCGCTGTTATTCCCATGTGGTGGTCGTCCAGCACCACCACGAAGTTGTAGGTGTAGCCGCCGTCGGTTCTGCGGATGACGAAATCGTCCATCTCCTGGTTTTCGAAGAAAATAGGCCCCTTCACCATGTCCTGGACAACTGTCGTCCCATCCTGTGGCATCTTGAAGCGTACAACATGTGGTCCGCAGTCGGGTCCCAGGTGCAAATCCCTGCAATGCCCGTCGTAGTGGGGGTTGCGGCCTTGGGCCATGGCTTCCTTTCGAATGGCGTCCAGACGTCCCATGCTGCATGTGCAGCGGTATGCCTGCGCTCGTTCCAGCAGGTCTTCAACGGCGCGCTGGTATGTGGCGCCACGTTCAGATTGGCGATAGGGCGCGTGGGGACCGCCTTTTTGGGGGCCTTCATCCCAATCGAGCCCCAGCCATCGCAGGTCGCGGATGATCTCGTCTTCGAACTCCGGGCGAGAACGCTCCCTGTCGGTGTCTTCGAGGCGAAGGATGAACGTACCGCCTTCCTTTCGGGCCAGGAGCCAGTTGAAGAGGGCGGTACGGGCGCCGCCTATGTGCAGGTGACCCGTGGGGCTCGGGGCAAAGCGAAGTCGGGGTTTCTGATTTCGAGACATGTTTCTGACCTGCTGGTGGAGGCATGGCTTGATTGTTGGCAAGGGAGGACGGTCAAGGCCCTTATACGCTGGCAGCGGAAGCCGTGGGGAGAATCGTGATCACGTCGTGTGCGTTCACTGTTCAGGTGGGAACTCGTCCAGGTGGTAGCCGTAGGGTTCCATGAGGTTGTTGATCTCGCGCACGTAGGCTTCAGCCATGACCTTGGCCTCTCCAACCTTGCCGTGGGCCTTGTTGAAGGATTCGAGGTCATTTCCGTGGTACGCCGCAACCAGGTCCCGGTATGCCTGGGCCTGGTTGCTCCAGGCTGCCACCGCCTTCTGGTGCAAACCAGTGAGCTGTTGGGAGCTGGTCTGGATGTTTGCCATGGACTCCTTGAGCTGGTTAGCCAGGGGGATTATCTCGGTTTCGATACGCTCCACGATCTGATCGCTGTCGGATTTTTCTTTGTGGATGGCCTTTGCAAGGGCCAGATACTTGTTGGCCAGGCGGGTGTTCTGCCGCATGAGCGGGTCCATGGCTGCATGGTAGCTGGCGATTTCGTCAGCCATCGGATCTCCACAAGAAAGAAGGAGCATCGGAAGCAAGAGGAAGCACAGGAACGCCAATGTTGGCAATAGCGCAGGTTTGTCCATGTTCATGCTGGTTTTCTCCAGGCCAGACGGTTGCCGTTCTGCCTTAGGGGGAGTGTTTCCTGCAACTGCTCATCCAGTTCCCATCCGGAAAGTGCTCCGGCCGTGGAAGCGGCCTCCTTGGTTCTGGACGGGGCAGGCAGCCGGGTGAAAGCGCTGGAGATGGCGCTGCTGTACCGGCGAGGTGTCCCGACGCACCTGCCCAGAAGGTCTCTCGCTGCTGCTTGGTCCGCCTTTTCCGGATGGGAGCTATCCGGAAGACAAGAACGGGTTAACACGTTCTTCTCAAGCTCGTACCCACTTCGCTGGGAGGATTCCCTGTTCGGGAACGCGTCAGGCAGCACCATGTGGGCGCCTGGTATTTCGAACAGGAACCGTTTTCGTGTCGGATTGCCCGGATACCTTCCACCAGGATCTACAGTCTTCGTTACGACAGGAATGGCAATGTCGCGTCGCCGAAGATACCCGACATGGGGCGCTCGTTGGGATCCCCCGTGGAGCGGGCTTTCCAACCTGCCGGCTTTGTTGGCCGCCACGCTGACCCTGGCTCCGCCAGGCGTTCGTTCGCTCCCATGAGCTATTCGGTCCTTGCGAGACATGCGCATCCGTCACTGTCTACGCGCTGCCTTGATTCCCCGATGTTTCCTGATTTTCGCGGAGAGAACCCTTGAACTCCATCGACCGACTCTCCCTGAATCTTCGCTATGCTGCACGTAGAACCTGCGCCGAAAAAGTCCGTCTCCGCAAGTTTTTGCCTGAACCCGCCCGACAGGCCTCCTGCTTGGTGCGGCAGGGGCGGCCCGCCCGCCTGGTGCTCGACCTGGCCAGGGGCTGGAAGGGGCTGCCATCGGTTGAGCCCCATTCCCTCGATTTCTGGCGGCAGGTGGTGCTTTCAGCCGTGGAATGGCTTGGTCCCGTGCCAGTCACCATTCTCGTGCGCAGTACCAGGATCAGCGTGCACGTGCCAGACATTGTCCGCTTTGCCAGGCGCCTGGAGTGCCCCGTTCTGCTCCTTGGCCAGTGCGAAGGAATCAGCGAGGAGCTTGCACTGTCTCTGATCGATGCTGGCCTGAGATCCACCAGGATTTTCTTTGGCGGTGTTTCGCCAGGTGTATACGCAGAAACGGTGGGTGGGGATCTGCCCGGCGCTGCTGGAGCGCTTTTGTCCCTGTTGGAGGCGCGCGATGCCCGGGGCGCTCCTCTTGGTGTGCTGGTGGATTTTCCTTGCCTGCCGGTCTCTGCGCGTGAACTTCGTGGTGTTGAAGGGTGGGCGCGGCAGGTGGGCGCAGATGCATTTCAGGTGACACCACCCTTGAGGGCGCCGGTCGCCGCATCCTATCTGGACCCAGAAACCGCGGCCGCCATCAAGTCCATGGAAACCAGCCGCGACCCCTTCCATTACACGACTCCGGGAACTCTCCGCGCGATTGAATCGATATGGGCTGCCGGAGATGGTGAGCCCGGTGCTGTTCGAAGGGCTGGGTATTGCCCCGTGGGGGGGATTCGGCTGGATGTCAGAGCTGACGGAAACCTCGGAGCCTGCCCCTACAAGCCTCCTGTTGGCAAATTCCAGAAGGGAATGTCGTTGCGGGATCTCTGGAACGGGGGAATGGGGCATTTCCGGGCGATTGCGAATTGTCAGCGGATTTGCTATCACCCGGTAATGAAGCCGGGAACGCTGTTTCCATCCCGCCTGTGAGTCGGGATCTGATTGGTGTGGAGTGTGCGGTTTTTTGACAGCGGGTATGCCGGCCCGTGGCGAGAATGGAGTGTCGGATGCAGGTGAATATCGTCGATATCCCTTCCGATGGTTTGCGTCTATGCTTTGATACCACTGATTCCTGGGCATCAAAGGCAGCATCAGCAGCTTTGGGGGGGGCGCTTTCTGATTTGAACGTAGAGCTGGTTCTTCGCAGGGTGGGGCCTGGAGTCTACGTTGAAGGCAGGGTGTCGGCCAGCGTCCAGCGCTGTTGCGATCGTTGCCTGGCCGCCCTTCGATATTGTATCGAAGGTCCTGTTCAACTCTACTACGAACCCGGTTCAGAAGACCTTAGCGGCGATGTCAACCTGCTGTCCGACGAGCTGGAAGTGGGTTTCTTCGACGGAGCCCAACTGGATCTTTCGGCGGTGCTTTCCGAGTTTCTGGCCCTGGAGGCATCGCCGCGCCTGTTTTGTGGAGACTACGGCGTCAGCCGGCTGGTACCGGGCGAATGCTCATTGCCCGTTTCCAAGGGTGACTCTCCTGAGTCCATGGGCACGGGCGCTTCTGACGACCAGGTGGGCGATCCTCGGTTTGCGGTTCTCAAACACCTGGACCTGGATTGACATTGAGGATATTCCATGGCTGCAAGGGGCAAGTTGGCAGGCGTCGAATGAAACCTACCTGATTCTATGCCATGCGAAGGCCTCTGCCCCCTCCTTTGGAAGGGAACACGCTGGTGGCTTTCTTCTCGACGAAGGCGGTCTGGCGCAATAGTACCCAATGCTGTTTGTCTTCAACCTTAATCTTGGGCCTGCTTCAGCCAGCGTGGACAGGCGCGACTGTCTCCCTGGCAGCACCTGGCCAGACCGACCGGAAACCATCGGAGTAGAAGATGGCTGTCCCGAAAAAGCGTACCTCGTCCAGCCGTCGCAACATGCGCCGCAGCCACCATGCCCTGAAAACCAACGCCGCCGTGATCCTGTGCCCCGAATGCGGTGAGCCGAAGCTCCTGCATCACATCTGCCAGTCCTGTGGTACCTACAAGGGGCGGAAGGTCATAGATGTGGACCGGCATGGCTGACCGGTCGCCGCTCCATCCCGTGTCAGTTCACAGAGTGGCGGCGGGATCCATTGTGCTTTCCGTCCGTGGGCGCGAAAGAAGTCCCGGCCTGTACCGGAGCTTGCCTTTCCAGCAGGCCAAGCTATATTCAGCGCTGTTGGCCGGGGAGCCCGGCCCCTGCAATGGCAGGTGCGGATTACTCCCCCAGATAAGCTGAAGCGTTGTTTGACCATCGCAACAGGAGACACCTGCATGTCCAGCAGAGAAGAGATCGAAGTCAAGGTTAAGGGACTCATTTCCGACAACCTCGGTGTTAAGAGCGACGAGATTGCACCCGAAGCGTCTTTTATCGATGATCTGGGCGCTGACAGCTTGGATATCGTCGAGTTGGTCATGGCCATCGAAAAGGAATTCGATATCGAAGTCCCCGACGAAGACGCGGAACTCATCTCCACGGTACAAGACGCCATAAACTACATAGCAAGCCACCAGTAGAGCTTTGCTCCGGGCAGGCCGGGCACTTGCGAGGTCCATTGAACCGACGAGTCGTAGTGACCGGTCTTGGGGCAGTCAGTCCTTGCGGGAACGATGTCCCATCCATGTGGGCTGCAATGCTGGCTGGTGCGAGCGGGGTGGGGCCTATCTCCCGCTTTGATACGACTGGATGGCCTGTCAAGATCGCAGGCGAGGTTCGGGGCCTGGACACGCGGTCCTTGTTGGGACATCGACTGGTCAAGAGAATGGACCGATTCATCCAGCTAGCCATGGTGGCCAGCATGGAAGCCGCGGCCCAGGCTGGATTTTCGAAGTTTCCACCGGCAGATGCCCACAGGGTTGGGGTCTACGTGGGATCGGGGATCGGAGGTCTGGAAGAGATATCGACAAGTGCGGTGTCCCTGGAAGTTGGCGATCACAAGTCCATCTCGGCATTTTTCATTCCAAGGGTACTGGTCAACCTGGCCGCCGGTCACATCGCTCAATACCTGGGAGCCAGGGGTCCATCGTTGTCGGTGGCCACCGCCTGCGCCACCGGCACACATTCCATAGGCGAAGCCGCACGGGCGATTCGTGCTGGAATGGCCGATGTGGTGGTGGCCGGAGGTAGTGAAGCCGCGATAGTACCACTGGCGTTGGCAGGATTTTCCGTGATGAAGGCTCTTTCACGTAGAAACGACGATCCCACCGGAGCCAGCCGGCCCTTTGATCGAGGGCGTGATGGTTTCGTGATGTCGGAGGGTGCCGGGATACTGGTCCTGGAGGAGCTGGAACATGCACGTTCCAGGTCTGCCGAAATACTGGCCGAGTTGGTGGGCTATGGTTTGACCAATGATGCCCATCATATAACGCTGCCTCCCGACGACGGTTCCGGAGCCGCACGTTGCATGGCTCTCTCGTTGGCTGACGCCCGGATGGAACCCTCGGAGATTCAGTACATCAATGCCCACGGAACATCCACGGTTCCAAACGACCTGGCCGAGACTCGCGCCATCAAGGCGGTGTTCGGGGACCATGCCCGTCGCCTGGCGATATCCAGCACCAAATCTGTCACCGGCCATCTCCTTGGAGCCGCTGGTGGGATAGAGGCAATAGCGACCGTCAATGCGCTGCGTTTCGGTATCGTCCCGCCGACAGCCACCCTCGTGGAGCCGGACCCCCTTTGTGATCTCGACTATGTTCCTGGGCAGGCCAGAGAACTTCCCCTATATGCAGCTCTCTCCAATTCCTTTGGTTTCGGCGGCACGAACGCCACACTGGTTTTCCGAAGATACAGGGGTTAGAACAATGAACATTAGCAATCCTCCCAGCCCTGCAGGCCGCGATGTTCACAGGATCGCCGTGGGCGCCGACCACGCAGGTTATCGGTTGAAGAACCACCTGGCGGCCCTACTGCTCAAGAAGGGGCTGAAGGTTCGTGACATGGGCACCGACTCTCCCCATAGCTGCGACTATCCAGATTTTGCCCGTGCCGTCGCCAATGCCGTGGCATCCGGAGAAGTGGATCTTGGTCTGCTGGTCTGTGGAACAGGGCAGGGCATGGCCATGACCGCCAACAAGGTACCTGGTGTGCGTGCCGCGGTGGTGCTCGACACCTTCTCTGCCAGGGCTGCCAGGGAACACAATGATTGCAACGTACTGTGCCTGGGCGCGCGGGTCTGTGGCACCGGGCTGGCGGAAGACCTGCTGAACTCCTGGTTGGCGGCTTCTTTTCAGGGAGGGCGTCACCAGGCTCGTGTTCGCGGGATGGAACTCTCGGGAGGGGGCGTATAGAACCCGTTCTCCTGCGGCCCGTCCTTGATGGGCGGCAGTACCCACAGTCGGACAAAGGAGCCCCGGGCGTGCGTTGCCCATTTTGCCAGTTCCGCGAAAGTCGTGTGATCGAAACCAGGACATCGGGAGGCGGAGTCAGGCGTCGGCGTGAATGTGAGCGCTGTCAGAAGCGTTTCACCACCCAGGAGCGAGTCGAACCCAGGATGCCCGTGGTCATAAAAAAGGGCGGCAGCCGTGAACCCTTCGACAGGAGCAAACTCATGGAAGGTCTCATGTTGGCGTGCCGTAAGCGTCCCATCTCCGCATCCAGCCTGGATGGCGCGGTTGTGGGCGTTGAAAGTGCCATAATGCAGATGGGCCTTCGTGAGATCCCTTCCTTGGAGTTGGGGCGCCTGGTGCTGGAAGCCCTCAAGGGTCTGGATCCTGTGGCCTATCTTCGTTTCGCTTCGGTCTATCACGAGCTTGAATCAGCAGAGGCCTTCCTGGAACTCGTGCGCGCCGTCACCACCCAGGGGAAGTCGTGAGTGATCGCGAATACATGCTTCGATGCCTGGAACTGGCAGCCAGGGCCAGGGGGCGGACTGCTCCCAACCCCATGGTGGGCGCCGTGGTGGTGCGCCGAGGCAAGATCGTGGGAGAGGGTTGGCATACCCAGGCGGGGTCCAGCCACGCGGAAGTGGTGGCCCTGGCAGAAGCGGGAGCGCAGGCCAGGGGCGCAACCCTGTACGTGAACCTGGAACCATGCAGCCATTTCGGGCGCACTCCTCCCTGTACTGAAGCCATACTGTCGGCGGGTGTGAGCCGGGTTGTCGTGGGCATGTCCGACCCACATCCCCTGGTGGATGGTCGTGGGATTGCCCGTCTACAGGGCGCCGGGCTGGATGTCGAGGTTGGCCTGCTGAAGGAACGGTGCCGTTCTCTGAACAGGGCCTTCCTCAAGAGTGTCCAGCACGGGATGCCTCTCGTTGTCCTGAAGGCCGGCATGACCATGGATGGCAGGATTGCCACCTGTAGCGGGGAAAGTACTTGGATTACCGGAGAACGAGCAAGATGGCATGCCCAGGGTCTGCGCGGTGAGCTTGACGCCATTCTCGTGGGTTCCGGAACCGCGTTGGCAGATGATCCAAGGTTGAACTGCAGGCTTGAAGGCGGGCGTGATCCCGTCCCCGTGGTTCTGGACTCCCGGCTTCGCGTACCCCATGGGGCACGGATGTTCCACGGCGGGCGACGAGCCCTGGCCTACACGCTGGCAGTTGGCCGCCAGGTGGAGCTTCCGGGGCATCCCGCTCATGTCGTCGGTGTACCCTCGGGACCAGATGGTTCGCTGTCCCTGGTTCATGTTTTCCGAGACATGGTTTCCAGGGGACTTCACTCCGTCCTGGTGGAAGGAGGGGCGAGGGTGCATAGATCTTTCGTGCTGGGTGGGCTGGCGGATCGCGTTCTTCTATACATGGCACCCATGGTGTTGGCGGGAGGTCCTGCCTGGATGGCCGGTCCGGGCATTTCCAGCCTCTACGCGGCTCCAAGGTTCCGTTTTTCGTCACTCCAGGAGCTGGGCAGCGACGTTTTGCTGGAGTTGGAGGCCATGTCACCGGCCACCTCCACTTCCCGGGAATCCGGCTCGTCGTGCCGGGGAGACCCCTGATGTTCACCGGACTCGTCATGGGCCTTGGCAATTACCTTGGAGCCTCCAGGAGAGGGGCGGGCTACGAGCTGCGGATCGCTGCGGGCATCGACACCGGTGAGCTGGCCATTGGAGATTCCATCGCCGTCAATGGGATCTGCCTGACCGTCACGGAGCTGGGATCCTCAGGGATCTTCAAGGCGATGGCGGGGCGAGAAACCGTGGAGAAGACCACGTTGGCCTCGTGGCGAAAGGGACGACGTCTCAACCTGGAACTTGCTCTTCGCCTTCAGGATCGCCTCGGGGGCCACCTGGTACAGGGGCATGTAGATGGCGTCACCCGCGTGCTGAGCGTTGAGCACCAGGAAGAAACCAGAGTTCTCTGGCTGGCGCTTCCAGGTTCACTTTCCCGCTACGTCGTACAGAAGGGGAGCGTGGCAGTAGATGGTGTGAGCCTTACGGTGAACGCCATTTTGGGCAAACGAATAAAATTCAACGTGATCCCCCACACCTGGGAATCCACGTCTCTTGCGGATCTCCGGCCCGGCGACCGTGTCAACCTGGAGGTCGATGTCCTGGCGCGGTATGTGGAGAGGCTCCTGGGTCTGACTACCCCGGATGCTCATTCCAGGGCAGATCTCGTCCTGGAAAAACTTCGCGAGAACGGCTTCCTCTGACGGAGTCGCGTTGTCCATGTTTTCTATGTTTCTTGAACCCCTAAGAAGGCCAATGCAACCATGATACCTCACTGCGATGACAACGAGTTCGTGGTCATGGACCCCGATCCCCTGCGGCGAATGGAGTTGGGTCTCCGCGACATCCGTGCCGGGCGGATGGTGATCCTGGTAGACGACGAGGACCGCGAAAACGAAGGCGACCTGGTGATGGCCGCCG
Source organism: Myxococcota bacterium (assembly GCA_024276675.1). GTDB lineage: Bacteria > Myxococcota_A > UBA796 > UBA796 > JAFGLY01 > JAJRWT01. Next base: position 97,276 of record JAJRWT010000038.1, read on the forward strand.
AAAAGGTAACCCCTGAGGCCATCAATTTCATGGCCACCAATGGGAGGGGGCTGATCTGCCTTTCCATGACCGAGTCGCAGGTTGGGCGCCTCGCGCTCCCCATGATGTCCAGCAACAACTTGAGCCCTTTCGGTACAGCTTTTACCGTTTCCATCGAAGCGCGCGAGGGTGTGAGCACCGGTATATCCGCCCATGATCGGGCCAGGACCATCAAGGTGGCCATAGACCCCGATGCGCGACCCGAGCACCTGGTGACACCCGGACACGTCTTCCCCTTGCGTGCTCGTGATGCGGGCGTGCTGGTGAGGGCAGGACAAACCGAGGGCTCCGTTGACATGGCTCGCCTGGCCGGCTTGAATCCCGCTGGAGTCATATGTGAAGTCATGAACGATGACGGAACCATGGCTCGCATGCCAGATCTGGAGCGATTCGCTGCTACACATCGGATTCGCATCGTCACCGTGGCCGACATCATCCGGTGGCGTCTACGCTTCGAAAAGCGCGTGGAATCGGTGATCACGGTCCGAATGCCCGTTGCCGGACTGGGGGATTTCCAGGTCCAGGTCTACAGGTCCACCACCAACGAGGGGCTCCACATGGCACTTACCAGGGGGGATCTCACCGGCGAACCTCCACCACTGGTGCGCGTACAGAGCGGTTGTCCGGCAGGCGATATCTTCGACAGCTTGGCCTGCGATTGCGGAAGCCAACTACACCTGGCTCTACAAGCCATAGCGTCAGAGGGCAGGGGTGCCCTGGTGTACATGAACATCAACGGCAATTCCAGCGAGCAGATGTTGGAGCGTCTGAGGGCCCACCTGCTTCCTCCCGAGCAGGAGTGGGCGGATCCCCCAGGCCAATCGGAAGAACCCGAACTCCGGCAGTTTGGGACCGGAGCCCAGATTCTCATCGACCTGGGAATTCGCGAGATGCGACTATTGACCAACAATCCCCGGAAGATCGTAGGTCTGGAGGGCTATGGTCTCCGTGTTGCAGAGCGCGTGCCCATCGAAATCCCGCCAAACTCGCGCAACCGTGCATTCCTGCATCTTCGAAGAAGCAGGTTCGGGCATCTTCTCAAGGATCTGGAGCCCGAGAACATTGCAGGCCAGCAAGAAGCAAAAGGCAGCTTCCAGGAAGATTCTCATACGGCATGACGGCGATCCTGGCCTTGCTGGGCGCCACCTGGGAGCGTTGATTGTCACTACCTGACATCTTTCCGTTGGGAACGAAGTGATACCCGGACTGTCCACACGGCGTTAATAAGAGCCAGCTTCTGTGGAGTGCCAACTGTCGTTGCTGCCAGTCCTGCGGCTCAAGGGGCCTTCACGACTGAAGGCCCAGAATAAAAACCAAGTCATCCTGGAGTGGACATGCCTCGTGTGATCGAAGGCTCGCTTACCAGAACAGATGCGTCGTTTGCGATCGTGGTGAGTCGTTTCAACGACTTCATTACGAATCATCTTTTGGACGGAGCCCTGGATGTTCTAGGGCGTCACGGAGTGGACCTGGATCGGCAGGTGACAGTCATACGGGTTCCCGGGGCCTTCGAGATGCCCCTGGTGGCTTCCCGCCTGGCTTCCTCTGGAGATCATTCCGCCATTATCGCCCTGGGTTGTGTGATTCGTGGTGGCACCCCCCATTTCGACTATGTGGCAGCCGAAGTTTCCAAGGGTCTGGCCGCTGTCTCTCTGAATACGGGGGTGCCGGTTGCATTTGGTGTGCTGACCACCGACAACGTGGAGCAGGCAATCGACAGGGCCGGCACCAAGGCAGGCAACAAGGGTGTGGAAGCTGCATTGGCTGCCATCGAGATGACTGATCTCCTCGGGCGTCTCGCCTCACCTGGCCAAGGGGAATGACCAGTGGCAAGCCGACGTCGAGCGCGTGAGTTCACGCTGCAGGCGCTTTACCAGGTGGACCTGGCGGGTTCTTCACCCGATGCCGCTCTCGAGTCGCTCTGGAAGAGCCTGTCTGAGGACGACGGCACTCTTGTGAGTGTTTTTCCCGAGCAGCTTGATATCGATTTTACCACTGATCTTGTGAAAGGCGTCTTCCGGCATCGGGACGAAATCGAGTCTCTCATCGATCATGCAAGCCTGAACTGGCGAATCAGCCGTATGCCTACGGTGGACCGCAATATATTGCGCCTGGCCTGCTACGAGATCCTGGCCAGATCCGATATTCCCGTAAGCGTCACCATAAACGAAGCCGTCGAACTTGCGAAGCGCTATGGCGGCGCCGACAGTCGTGCCTTCGTCAACGGCATCCTGGACAGGGTGGCTTTCGAAACCGGGCGTGGTGGCCGTGGACCCAGGCGTGAGTCCTGAGGCGGACCACTCCACGGGTTCCGTCGTGGAGCCATCATCGGCCAGTTCCGCCAGGACTGGCGGAACTGGTGATTTCCTGATGCTGGCCATCTTGGCTGTCGTGCTGATGGGCTCCATGGTCCTGAGCACCGATGAGCGGGCGGTCTCGATTCTCGGATACCAACTCCCCATGACCTGCATGTTTCGAGCGATAACCGGTGTGCGTTGTCCAGCCTGCGGCTTGACTCGTGGTTTTGTCTTTATGGGGCATGGCCAGCTCGTAGATGCCTTTCGAATTCACCCGCTCGCTCCCTTTCTCTTTGCGCTGCTGGTACAACAGGTGATCTGGAGAACCGTGGGGTGTCTGCGACGAATCACAAAGTTACGCAAGGCCGCGAGCCTGTTTTACGAACGATGATGTCAGCTCCCAGTTTTTTACGCCCAATTCCCGCTCCACGCCGGCGACGACATCGACTCCCCACGCGCCGGAGGCCTCGAGTACTCTCCGGACATTGTCGGGGTCCATGTCCCCACCGGCCACCATTCGCCCCATGCTGGCCAGCTCGCGAAGAAGCGACGGGTCTCGTGCATAGCCCGCACCACCTGGAAGAAGGTTGTCCGAGAACCGTACCAGAAATCGATCCTGTCGGACTTCGCCGATCCTGGAGAGTATTCCCCTGTCGGTGGCTTGCAGGGAGCGATAACAGGGGAGAGGTGATGTTTCCAGCAGCTCCGTAGCGGGTAGATCCAACTGGATCCTGTCTGGAGCCACCATCAGTGCCACTTCGCGGAGGAACTCCGGGGTGGGGCTTCGCATGACAACCACGGTCTCTATAGTGATGGAGGCCGCGATGGCCGCCGCCTCATCAAGACTGATTGCGCGGATATCTCCTGGTACCAGTACAAGGCCGATGGCATCGGCTCCCGCGGCCTGGGCCATGCGGGCGTCATGGTTGCTTGTAATACCACAAACCTTGATCCACTTGGCGGGCATGATGGTCTTCCGGCTTATTCGGTTTGTCTGTCAAGAGTTCTGGATAACGAAAAGTACCTGTTTCAAAAGCCCGGCCCCGTGAGGGGCTATGGTCGGGGAGCGGAGCCGTTGTGTGCAGGATAGAAGTCATACTTCGTCGATGGATAGCCCCAGGATGATTCGCAGCCTGACGGGAAGCGGCGCCGCGCCTGGATATGGTTCCCTTAGAAACACTGCCCCTGCGTTTCTGGCGGACTCGCCGTCGGTGTCTTCCCGATCGCCCACGTGAACGAGTTCCACGGTGTGGCAACCCATATGTTCGACAGCGTGTTCGAGTATGTCGGGGAGGGGTTTCAGGGCTCCGACGGCGGTGGCGTCTCCCAGGTATGCCCAGCCCTCCGACAGGTTCATGGCTCCCAGCTTTCGTGACGGGTCATGATCGCTGGCGATGGCTCTGGGTATGCCAAGTCTGTCGAGCATCTGCAGAGATTGCGCCACCGAAGGGCGGAGATGCCGGGGGCGGAGTCCGCCGGCCCAGATGTCGTCGAGAACGTGGTGAAGCCGGTCGTTGGCTTCTTCCAGGGAGATTTCCAGCCTGGCAGCCAGCGTGCGGACGATAGCGGTCTGCAGGTCGGGCTCTCTACTCCCGCGGAACGAGTCCACGGAATCGATCCAGGCCTGGATGAATCTGCGGTGACGGAACAGCCTGCAACCGACTCGGAGACGGTGCATGGGCAGGTCGTACAGGGTTCCATCCAAGTCAAAGGACACCGCACGAAGCCGTGTCTGTCGTGAGTATTTTTCGGGCTGCCTGTGCTCATTCACCTTGGGTCACCATCACGTTGACACTCATAATAGCGTGGATTATAGAAAGCGTCCTTGTGCGGGGCATGGAAATCGTGATGTTTGCACTTACCAGAATGCAGCATCGGAAAGCGGTTGCTGTCGCTGGCGGTCGCCATTCCCGGCGCAGAGTCGATTACGGAGAACCATCCTGCCCAACAAAGGACTCGGCCCGGTAGCTCAGTTGGTAGAGCAGGGGACTGAAAATCCCTGTGTCGGCGGTTCAAATCCGCCCTGGGCCACCTTTGTGGACTTCGGGGTTTGCGCGGGTAGACTGCTGGCCGCGGCGTTGGGCAGATGCCCCGTGTGGTTGTTGCCTCGACGAGTCTTGGGCCTGTTGGTGCTGATCCTGCCGTGTGGGGGCTGCGGAGCCGATGTCTGCGAAACCTTGTGCAGCAGGACCAGTGTAGAAATATCCAACTGCATAGATGACTGGTCCGCCACATGGGAAGACCTGGGAGCCGACCGCCGTTCAGATTTCAAGAAGCAATGTGAAGACGACTGGGCAGCCACCAGGGCGGATCTGGAACCTCTGGAAGTCCGGCTTGCGCTTGACGAGTGCGACCAGGCCCTGGACCAGCTCAACAAGGACATCACCTGCGACGAACTTCGGATGCTCTACCTGGAATAGTCTTGGTACTTCGGTTGATAGTCCTGGGTTTCGGATGGTTCCTGCCACAGATCCTTGATCGGAATACCGAGTTTTCTGATACGGTAGTGCAGGTTCGAACGTGAAATGCCCAGGCTGCGAGCTGCACGGGCCTGTACGCCGTGTGCCCGTTTGAGTGCTTCTATGATCAATCGTCGCTCGTAGATACGCAGGCTGTCCTGCAAGGACCCGTCGGTGGGTGGCGGGAGGGTATCCAAAGATTGCGAGGGTATGCTGTCTGCCAGGTTGGTGGTGGTGATCTCAGGGCCGGTGGCCATAATGACGGCTCTTTCAATGACATGTTCCAATTCCCGCACGTTGCCTGGCCAGTCGTGCTTCATGAGCAGAGACATGGCCGCCGATGAGAGGCCGTATACCTGGCGGTTGTTGCGTTGGGCGTAGCGCTTGACGAACAGGCTGACGAGAGCCGGAATGTCGTCACGGCGTTCCCTTAGGGTGGGAAGCTTCAAGGTGAATACATTCAATCTATAGTAGAGATCCTTCCGAAAGCGGCGGGCAACCACCTCTTTGTGAAGATGGCGGTTTGTAGCGGCGATGACGCGGACATCTACCTTCCTGGTCTTTTTGGCGCCAAGTCGTTGTAGTTCGCCGCTCTCCAGCACATGCAGGAGCTTGACCTGCATGGCTCGCGAGATGTCACCGATTTCGTCCAGGAGGATGGTTCCCATGTGCGCTTGTTCGAACTTGCCGGAATGACTGCGTATGGCCCCCGTGAATGCTCCCCGTTCGTGCCCGAAGAGTTCACTCTCCAACAGGTTGTCGGGGAGAGCCGCGCAGTTGATCCTCACGAACGCCGCCTTGTGCCTGGGACTCAGGTCGTGGATGGCTCTTGCAAACAGCTCCTTGCCTGTTCCCGTTTCGCCCTGGATCAGCACGAGGGCGTTGGTTTCGGCCACGGAAAGTACCTGCTTGTAGACCCGTTGCATGGGTTGGGTGCTTCCGACGATGTTGTCCAAACCCCAGCGGGTGCGGATCTCGCGACGCAGCGCCACGACCTCGTTTCGGAGGTCTCTCGCTTGCATGGCTCTTTCAATGATTAGAAGCAGTTCATTCTTGGAGACAGGCTTGATCACATAGTCAGTGGCGCCACGTTTCATGGCCTTGACCGCGTCTTCGACGTTACCATATCCAGTCATCACTACCACTTCGGTCTGGGGCCATCGGTTTCGGACTTCTTCCAGAAGATCCAGTCCCCCCATACCTGGCATTCGCACATCGGTGAGGACGAGGTCGAATGGGTTTGCCGACAGCATGTCCATGGCGCTTTCGGCGGAGCGCACCGTACTCACCTTGATGTCGGATTTTGCCAGAATGACTTTCAAGGCCGATCTTACTGCTTTGTCGTCATCGACGACCAGTGCTTTGACGCCTCTCGTGCTCAATGGATCTCCAGATCGTAGGGAAGCAGAAAGAGGATACGCTCGTTTTGCAGATCTGACCAGGCCAGGAGCTGAGATAACCAGGTGGGCGCTGTCCAGGAGCCGGTCAAAGTGAGCAGCAACCGAGTGGGAAGGTCACCGTTGGAGCCTGGAGCCAGGGAGTAGGTGATGAGATCATAGCGGCTGTGTTCAGCGATCCCGGCCTCTATGCGTGCTCGTTCTACAGCGGTGGATAGACCGCCAATTTCATCCACCAGGCCCGCATCCATGGCCCTTGTTCCCGACCAGACACGCCCCCTGGCGATTTCTTCCACCTCTTCCATGTCCATGCTTCGACCTGTGGCGACTCTTTGCTTGAACTGAGTATAGGTATCACCGATGAGGCGGTCCACCGATGCCGACTCCAGGCGGTCGAAGGGGCGGGAGATGGTCCACATGCCGGATTTCTGGCTGCGAGTGAACTGGGTGGTGCTCACGCCGATTTGCTCGTAGAGTTTTTTCGCGCTTATCTTTCCACCGAAGACACCGATGGAACCCGTGATGGTCGAAGGTTCGGCCAGCACGTGGGAAGCCGCTGTGGCAACATAGTATCCACCGCTCGCTGCGACTCCACCCATGCTGACCACCACGGGTTTGCCGGATTCTCGGACGAGGGAGACCGCCTGCCAGATGTCGTCGGAGGCAAAAGCCGAGCCCCCGGGGCTGTCGACACGCAGAATCACGGCTTTGACGGTATTGTCTTTACGAACCTGTTTCAGGGCCTTGACGATTGTTCGGCTATACGTGTTGTTTCTCATACCGGGGAGAGCCCGGCCTGATGAGGTCCCTTCCACGATGGCACCCGTGATGGGTATCACCGCGATTCGCTTCGGACTCTTCCAGCCGTCGTGGGCGGTCCCGGAGCGGAATCTGTCATCCAGTTCGCAAGCGCTTTGCAGGTATCCCTCGATGGTTTCCTCAAGTTGGTCTTCGTAGATGAGGCCATCCACCAGGCCCATGGACAGGGCCTCGGATGCTGTCCATGGACCGCTGTCCAGTAGGCGCCCCACCTGCTCGTGGGAAAGTCCGCGGCCCTTTGAGATGGCCCTGATCAGGGCAGCATGGATGTCTTCCAGGAGGGTGTTGATTTGTTCCGAAGCCGGGGCCGAAGGAGTACTCCGTGTGAAGCTCTCTACAGCGGATTTATATTCTGAGCGGACGAAGAACTGTGGCTTCAGCCCCAACAGATCGAGTGTTCCCTTGAAGTATTTCACTTCTGCGGCGAACCCGATGAGGTTGAGATCGGCAGCGGGATGGAGGTAGATTCTGTCGGCGCTGGTGGCCAGCATATAGGCCAGATTTCCTGCTTCAGAGTCCAGGTATACGATCACCGAACGCCCATGGTCGCGTATTTCCGCCACCAGGTCGCGAAGCTCTTCCACCTGACCTACGGAAAGCGACATCTTGTCAAGGTGGAGCAGCACTGCCTTGACGGATGGGTCTGTTGCGGTGACCTGAAGCCGCTGAAGAAAATGGAGGTAGCTTTCCTCCTGGCGCCCCAGAAGCGTTGGTTGGGGCGAGTAGGGCAGGTCGGAGTCCACGTGGAGAACAGGAACGCGTTTTCCAGTACCAGCAAGGTGAGTGGATGGGAAGACCGACGTTATGGAACCCGTGTATGCAACTTCGGAAGCCAGCGGAGAATCAGCATAGAACCCGCCCGCCCACTTGCCGAAGGAAAGCTGTATCCCTCCTGCGATTTCCTGAAGACGCTGCGATTGTGAACTGCTCTCGATGCCTTCAGTTGCCTGGAAGCGCAGGAGGAGCCCTGGTATTGGACTGGCCTGGAGTACCAGGCGGGCTGCACGATCCGTGTAGCCCCCTGTGGAAGTCGTGTCGTCGCTTGCCAGGAGGTCCAGGCCGGCGGACACGAAATCACCCCATGGCCGTAGCGCCACACCGAAGGCGTACTGCCCCGTGGCGCCGAATTCAGGGGATGGGCTGCCTATGTCGGTAAAGGCTGCACCGAAACCGAGCCATGCCAGGGGTCGCCAACCAAGTCCCAGATCCCAGGAAGTGAAGTTGTTGTCCGAGCCTTGGGGGAGATTCCAGCGGATACTGGATCCGGCCACCAGTTGGGGGCTGAGTTTGAAGGCAAAGGATGTGGAGAGGGCCCAGAGGGTGTCGGATTCGGCACTTGCCCGGTAGAACATTCCCAGGCCCATTCCCCTGGTGGAGAAGTAGTTCTGTAACACCAGAGAACCGTTTGAGGGTTCGTATCTGCCCAGCAAGCTCGCTCCGGCATCGGGGTCGAAGGCGAAGAGCGCCGGATTGATGGGAATGCTGTCGGAACCGTCATCGGTGGCGACCCCCATTCCAGGTGGCGTCAACGTTGTTTCTTGCTCCGGGTTGGCGCTGGCGCCGGTTGCACCCGCAAGGCCCAGCAAAAAAAGGATGGACAGCGAAAGCCGCATGGTGGAACCTCGGTGGGAGGATTGCGCGGTTCGTACTTTCCATTAGTAACAGCCCTTGTTCGTTTCATGGAGGTCTGTACAGATGGGGTTTTTCATTCGCTTGTGGTCAGGCCTGCCTGGAGCATCCGGCTTGCTGCTTGCTCTACTGGTCCTGGCGGCGCCGCTGCCTGCCCTTTCCCAGCAGGGGAGCGGTTCTGATTCTGCTACCACAGCACTGAGTTCCGGCTCAGAACCCCATGATATTTTGCAGCAGCTTCTCGAGCCCATCTTGAACGATCAGGCGATGAAGGGCTGTGATTCCGCGCTACACGTGGTCGATGTTGCCAGCGGCGATGAAGTCTTCGCATGGAATGCGAGTACGGCCCTTCTTCCCGCCAGCACCATGAAGGTGATCACGTCGGGAGCCGCACTGCGCAACCTTGGACCTGCCTTCAGGTTTTCCACGGAGGTGTTGTACGACGGCAAGCTGGGTGACGATGGAGTATTACACGGGAATCTCTACGTGCGAGGTGGAGGTGATCCCACGCTCGTCATAGAAAAGCTCTGGAAACTCGTCCTGGACACGAAGTTGGAAGGCGTGCGAGAAGTGAAGGGCAACGTCTACTTCGACGATTCCCATTTCGACAACGATTCCGGGATACCCGGTTGGAACAAGAAGGTCGACGTCGAAAACGGTCCCTCCTATTTCCCACCTCTGGGTGCGCTCTCGTTGAACTTCAACACCGTGGCCATTGTCGTGGGACCGGGCTCAGGGGTTGGCGTGCCGGCCAGGGTCGAGCTGGAAACCGAATCAGCCGTCCTGCACGTCCGGAACGATGCCGTCACCGTTTCCTCGGGAGCGGGGCGCTGGATTAAGCTGGAGCGGGAAGTTGTGGGCAGCGAGGTGACCTATCGGATCAGTGGTGCAATTCCACTCAGCAGTGAAAGCAGACGTTACTACCGCACCGTAGCAGATTCCACGGCCTACTTCACCGGCGCTTTTGCGGCTCTGTGCAAGGAGTTGGGGATTCGGGTGCGTGGCCACTTTCTGAGTGGTGGGATCCCCGAGACGGCCCGTTCATTGGTGACTCTTTCCTCCCCGCCGCTGGCAGCCATTCTCATGGACATGAACAAGTTCAGCAACAATTTCATGTCGGAGCAGATCTTGAAGGCCCTGGGTGCCCAGGTGGTCGGAGAGCCGGGAACGACGGAAAAAGGTATCCAGGTTGTCAGGAAATACCTGGCAGATCTCGGGATTCCAGAAGACCAGTACCAGCTCGTAAACGGTTCCGGGCTGTCCCGCGAAGCTCGCGTACGTACCGAGCACCTGACGGCAGTGCTTCTGGACATGTACCATGACCTCCGGGTGGGAGCGGAGTTCAGGTCCAGCCTTTCCATAGGCGGTACTGACGGCACTCTACGGTCCAGATTTCGTGGCGACGACGAGCCTGGTCGCCTGCGTGGCAAGACCGGCTCACTGAACGGAGTCCATTGCCTGGCCGGCTATGTTGAAGCCGCCGACCATCGTGTGTATGCGTTTGCATTCATGGTCAACGACATAGTAGGACCACTATCACGAATCAAGAAGATCCAGGATCGATTCGCACGCACGATGTTCCAATTGACTTTTCCACTCGTGCTGGTCGAGTGATACGGAATGCCCCACATTTTTCGGGGTTGTGGCACTCGCAAGAACGACTTCCTGTATTCGGGTGCCGATCCATCCCGCCTGGCTGCTTTGTTCGTCGCTCGCATATTCACGATATAGTTCGCTTCTCGCGCCTTGCCAGGTGGGCTCCTCGTCACCCTCGGTACTACTGAGTTATTCTTGCGCGAGCCCTGAGGAATTCACCTGTCGAGTTCCGTAATTTTTTAATACGAAAGCTGGCACTACCCTGTTGGTCTGGACCGGGGTAGATTATATCGTGGAGGAACTGTGAAGTTCCAGTTCAGGTCCTTCGAATCCTGCGGGTTTGGTGCCGGGTCGTTGACATCTGTTCGGTCAAAACGGTATACCTATCTGTCCGGTACTATGGACATGTGTATGATGTCACCTTGCGATGGCACCAACGTCGCCCAAGAACGTAGACCCCCAAGGTGGGAGATTCTGGAATGGAACGCTGGTTGTGGAAACTCGTATTCGTCTTGCCACTTGTTTTCATTGTGGGAACGGCGGCTGCCCAGGAAACTCAGGAATCCCCTCCTGAAGCCACCGAAGCCACTACCATTCCGGACGGTGTAGCACCTGCCGCGGCTGAAAATGTCGTCGAAGAGGAACTTCTTGGCGCATCATCCACGGATGCCCCTCCCAACTTCAACAAAAGGATGTTGACCATCGAAGAAAAGGTCAACTCCCTGAAGGAGCAGGTGTTTCGTTCCAAGGCCACGCTTCAACTGCTCAAGGAGATCGTGATCCAGGGTTCTTCTTCGGGCGCAAGAGCGGTACTCTGGCACTCCAACGAGCTGGGCTCTTCCTATTCCTTGAACTCCATAAGCTATTATCTGGATGGCCAACCCATTTATTCCAAAGTGGCCGAAGACGACTCCCTGGACAAGATCAAGGAATTCAAGCTCCATGATGGCCCCATCCCCGCCGGCAACCACACACTTTCTGTCTCGATGGTGCTCCGTGGCAACGGGTTCGGTATTTTCAGCTATGTGAACAGGTATACCTTCAATGTCCAATCCAGCTACGCTTTTGCCGTCGAAGACGGCAAGAATTGTGAGATCTGGATTCGAACCAAGGACCGCAAGGGAATCGGGCGTTCCTTCGTGGAGCGTCCATGGATTGAGTACGACATACACTGCACCCAGGTCGCCGGTCAATCCGAACAGTGAGCCTGCCCATGGGTAAAAATAGGAAAAGACTCCTGTCCGTGCGCATGCATGTTGCTGCTTTGCTGCTGGTTTTTCTCTGTGGCTCGCAGTCCGTGCAGGCTTCCGACACGCCCGGCTTCGAAGAGCGATTGAAAGCTCTCGAGATTCGCCAGAAGGGCAATGAAGACGCCTTGGATTCCATCGCCGCTGCGGTGCGCAGGCGCTCCGGTCTGATCAGCGAAGACGAAGCCCGCAAGCGATACGAAGGCGCCGTTTTTTCATCTTTGATGGGTGATTATGAAACCGCTGCCCTGGAGTTCTACATTTTGTTGGAATCGGGAGCGGTCTCATCGCCCGTCCTGGTCTCCGACACCGAGTGGTACCTGGCAGAAACGCTCTTCGAATTGGGAAACTACGTAACCGCCAAAGAGGCCTACAACAGGATCCTCGAAAAGGGGCACTCCCACCCGTTCTTTTCGGATGCCGTGCGTCGATTGCTTGAAATATACGGTATCACCGGTGAAAATGTGCAGTTTTCACTGCTCTACGACAAGTACATCGCCACCCATGAAGTAGCACCATCAGAACTCGTCAACTATACCCTGGCCAAGTCCTTCTATCGGCAGGGCGACTGGCAGCGTGCGGTGGCGTTGTTTGGTGGATTTCCACCCGAAAGTCTGCATTACGGAAAAGCCCGCTACTTTCTGGGCACCATCGATGTGAGGCAGGGTGAGCTGGAAAATGCGGCTACAGAGTTCAAGCTGGCAGCACAGACGGAAATTCGCGACAGTGATTCCCGAGAACTGGTGGACCTGGCAAACCTAGCCCTGGGCAGAGTCTACTACGAAATGGGAGATTACCTGGCATCACAAAGAGCCTACGAACTCATTGGCCGCGAATCGAAGTACTTCGCCGACAGGCTGTACGAACTCGTCTGGAACTTTATAAAGCAGGAAGCCTACGAAGAAGCCATCCGTGAGATCGAGATTTTTCTGCTGGCCTTTCCGGAGCACAAGTATGCCGCCCGGTTGAAGATCTACAAAGGGCACCTCCACTGGAAGCAATCTCGGTATGAATCCGCCCACACGGCATACGAAAACGTGGTTACCGAGTACACACCCATACGGGATCTCCTCAAGTCCGTGGAAGACCACGACGAACAATCATCGGCGTTCTTCGACAGGCTCGCCGAAGAAGATGCCCTGGACGTCTTGAACCGCTTTGGCCTTCCTCCCTACGCTGTGGAGATGCTCTATGCCATGCCCGAAGTGGGCACGGTGGTAGATATCAGGCGTGAAGTACAGCATGAGCAGGACGCCCTGGAGAACGTGACCCTCCTCATAGACGAACTGGAAAGCGCGTTGCTCGCCGGTCTTGACACACTGGGCTCGTTCAGGAGTTCCAGGGATTCGGTTCGTTGGATTCAGAGTGACAGATTCGGGCTGGTGGATGAGCTGCTGAACCTGGAAGCGGACTACTTTTTCGAGAACACATCTGGAACGATCAGGAGCCAGGTGCAACGTCTTCGCCAGGAACGAGGTTTGGTGACCGATGCAGTGGAAGAAGCCAAGCGAGGGCAGGAGCAGCACGCCGACAGGGCGGTGATCTACGAAGAGCAGGTCAGGGCTGTCCAGACACAGGCATGTCTGGTGGAGCAGGTTGCACAGGACATAGTGAAGGACATCCAGTCCACCAGGGACTACCTGGACCTGGGCCAGCACGAATTGAGCCCTGCTGAAGAGCGTCGCGTGCGAGCTGACCTGAACACCGTGGAAGAAGAACTGGGTTCAGTCGTCAAATCCCTGAAGCCCCTGCAGAGCGATGTCACGCTTCAGCGCCTCGTGGGTAGTATTTCCATGCCTGATTTGTCCTTTGGCGCGGAATCTCGGGAACAGGCCATGGCGGACTACGAGAGCCTGCGTGTTCGACTGAAGGAGCTAAGGCCCCAGGTGGAGCGCCTTGGTTCGACGGAATTCTTCAAGAGGCTCGATGGTATCTGGGCCTCATTGGATGGACTCGACCAGAAGGCGGAAGAAGTGGGTCAGATGTTGGACAAGGTCGAAAAGGAAGAGATCCGTAGAATTCAGAAGGGTCTGGCCCATGAATCGGCTATTGTCGATGCCATGAGGCGCGACGTGAATCAAGCCTCCCAGGAAACAAACCATTTGGGGGCTCTGGCCACGCGAGAGGGTTTCAAGCAACTCGGCGACTTCTTTGATGATTCGGTCATGCGCGCCGATATGGGAATTGTTGATGTCTACTGGGCAAGAAAGGTCCAGGTGAGTGATCGTATCGATCAACTGAACAGGGAACGGGTAGATCTCCTCAAGGATCTCGATAAGCAGTTTCAGACAATCAACGCCAAGTTGGAGAATTGAGTTGGCCTCCGTGAATGCGGTGACGCTCCTGCTGTTGCTGGCGACTGTTCCAGATGCAACGGCGGCTTCCCTCGACAAAGCAGATTCCACCGGATCTCCGGCGCTTCGAGTGGAGCGTGTTACGGGACTCACTGCGGAAGAACAGGAATCCCTGGGAAAGGTTTTCAACCGATTCCAGGCTCGCATGACTGAATTTCACCAGGACACGGTGGAATACATCGGTAGAGTACAAGCCGAAAGGCATAGACAGATTACCGACAGCTTCAGCAGGTCCATCTCCGAAAACTTGAGCGAAGAAAATGATCTGGCAATGCTGGCCAGGACGAAGTTCGAAGCTTTCCTGAAAAAATACCCGGACGCCACCTACACCCCCCACGTGATGTTCCGGCTCGCCGAACTCTACTTCGAAGACAGTGAAAATGCCTGGCTGGAGGAATCCAGGGCCTACAACAAGCGAGAACGCACCTTGTCTGCCGCTGAGTTGGAAACCCTGGCTCCACCTCCGCTCAAGGACTACAGCAAGCCCTTGTCTCTATATCGGCGGATTGTCGATTCATTCGGGGACTACGAGAGGCTGGACGGCGTCTACTACATGCTGGGCTACTGCTACTCCGAGATCAACGCCCAACAGTATGAACCTGAAAAGGGACGGGAGGCATTCTCGTACCTGGTAGACAACTTTCCCCAGAGCGATTTTACCAATGATGCCAACATGAGGCTCGGTGAGTACTACTTCGAAAACAATGCCACCGAACAAGCCCTCGTCTACTACCAGCGCATAGTCGATAACGGTGAGCATGCCCGTTACTACGACAACGGAATGTACAAGTTGGCCTGGTCACACTACAAGTTGGCCAACCAGGAACATTTTGACGAGTACTACAAAGCACTGGACCTGTTCAACGACCTTCTGGAATACTCGCACAGGCTTCTGCTCTCCACAGGTGAGGTATCGCCCATGGAACCGGAAGCCATCCAGTACATGGCAATTTCTTTTGCAGACATAGCAGACTTGAAGACAGAATCACCCATAGCTCTGGTGGAAGATTTTTTCCGTGACAAGGAACAGAGCATCTTTGAACCAGTGATCTTCAAGAAGCTGGCCGACGTACTCACCAAGCAGGCCGAATGGGAACAAGCCATTGCGGTGTACGAATATCTGCAAAAGCGTTGGCCGATGGACCCCGACAACCCGCGCTTCCAGTATCGCATCGCTCAGCTCTACATGAACCTGCCCGTCAAGGATCCCACATCATCGGCCAGAGCCCAGATGGAGCTGGCATACCGCTACAGCGATCAGAGCGATTGGTGGCTTGAAAACCGCAATAATCCCGATGCTCTGGCTGTTGCCACGGGATACATCGAGCAATCGCTTGCCCAGGTGGCGATGGACTACCACATAAAGGCACAGGAAACCGGCAGGCCCGAGGACTTCAAGCTGGCGGCAGAAAAGTATGGCGAGTATCTGCGCAAATTTCCTTTCGTAGGCGAATACTACGAGATGGAATGGTACATGGCCGATGCCCTCATGAAGGCAAATCTTCTGGCTGATGCCGAAAAGGAATACCTCCAGCTCCTGAAGTCCACCAATCACCAGTACAGAGATGGTGCACTGTACAGGTTGATGCAGGTTCGACGGCAGATCCTGGTAGACAAGTATGGCAAGGTCGAAGCCCGCCCTCCCGGTGCCCAACTGGAAAAAACGCAGACCACGCCATTCGGGGCCACTATCAAGGTTTACAAGCTCACATATGAACACGAGGCCTTTATCGAGTCGGCAGACGAGATCGTGGCTACGGAATTCACGGATCCAGCCTATACCGAGTCTCGTAGGCGCTACCTGCCTGCGCTGCGCTACCTGCCCGCCCAGATCTACTTCGAGTTTGGGCATTTCGACAAGGCCCGGGAACGTTTCACCGAGATCATCGAAAAGTTCCCTGAATCCGACGAGGCTGCTTTTTCCGCAGGTCTCTTGGTGCGCAGCTTCCAGGAAGAGGGTGATCTGCAAAAGGTGCGCCTTTACACTGGAAAATTCTCACGTCAGGTTCTTGGAAGGAGCGCCGAGGCTCTGGCTAAGGTGGAACAATTCCAGTCTTTGGAGGAAGGCGCTGCCTTCAAGCTGGCCTACCAGTTCATCGAGAACGGTAAGCGGGCCGAGGCCGCCGATGCCTTCCTGGAGTTCATGAAGGATTTTCCCAACTCGGAACATGCCAAGGATGCGCTGTTCAATGCAGCAAACAGTCTGGAGATCATCGGTCAGGCAGACAAGGCCAATGACCTGTTCGAACAATACATCAACACCTATCCAAGCAATGAGCGGTCCAAGGGGCTGTATTTCCGTATTGCCAGCAACTATGCGAGCATTCTGGAACTGGACAAGGCCATCACGTACTATGAACGTCTCGTGGCCAACTTCCCCGATGCCCCGGACGCTCCCGCAGCGTTGTTCAACGCTGCCTTCCTTTACATAGGTCTTGGCGAAAACGAACGTGCAGCGAGAGATTTCGAGGCCTACGCAACCAACTATCCCGACCAACCCGATGCCGAGCCTGCCTATTTCCTGGCCGGAGAGCGATGGAAGGCCGTGGACAGCGACAAGGCGCTTTCATTCTACAGGAAGTACCTGGAACGTTACAAAGGCGTGAACGTCGATCATTCCCTGGAGGCACAACACGAAATCATCAGAATCCTGGAAGAGCAAGGTAAGGAAAGGCAGGCTGAAAGGGAATGGGATGCTCTAACCAGCATGTTCAGCGAGTTTGCGGAACAAGGCGCCATCGGCCCAGAGGGCAGGCGCTACGCTGCCGAAGCGGAGTTCAGGAATGTCATGGAGCAATACCAGGCATTCAAAGTGATAGCGTACACTGGCAGACAGGAAAAAGACGTACCATTGTTGCTGGAGACCAAGCAGAAAGAGTTGAAGGCCCTGGAGGCGCGCTGCCTGGATCTCATTCAGCGCTTCAAGGATGCAGTATTCTCATCCGCCGCCATCTATATCCAGGCATCTGCCTATTTCGACTACGTGACGATGCTTTTCGACGCCCCTCCCCCCAAAACTTTCGATGATGAGCAAAAGGAGTTCTACTCCGAACAGTTGCGGGAGTATGCGCAGCCGATTGAAGACAAGGCCAAGGCCAGAGCCGAGGCGAACCTCGAGATCGCCAGGAACGAAAAATTCTGGACCAAATGGCAAGATGACACTCTCAGCCTTCTGAATGAATGGTATCCTTCCGAGTTTCCGGCCGAAAGAATGGAGAAATACTACAGTACGCGCATACTTCCGCATATCGACGCCGGAGTATCGCCCATCACCGTGCCTGGGCTAAAGCAGGAATCTCCCCAGGAAGCAGGAGGCGAACAGTGAAGCGCTTCCAGATGAGCACCATGTTTGTTTTCATGTTGGCATGTGCTCCCAAGTCGCCTCCGGCGGGATTCGGCGACGATGTTCAACCCGTCACGGGAGCCGACGGGCAGGTCGCCGAGCTGGCAGGGCAGGAGGCAGAGGTTCAGCCCCAGGGTCCCACTCCCGAAGAAGAGCGAGAAATGCTTCTCCAGAAGGCCAACAAGGCCATGGCCTTGTTGGAGATGGAAGAACCCGGAAATGCCCAGCAGGCCGTGGAACTTTTGAGAGAGCTGGAGTCGGAACTTCCTGGTGAAGTGGCTGTCACCTTTGACCTTGGGTTGGCATACGAAGCCATCGGCGACCTTCCTCTGGCCGAGGAATGCTACAGGCGGGCCACGGCCATGGACCCTGCTTTTTCGCCTGCATGGATCAGGCTTGGAAGGCTCGTTGAGTCAAGGGGGCAGTTATCTCTGGCCCTGCAGATTTTTCGGCAGGGAATCGAGAAAGCCCCCGAAGAGATAGACCTGCGTATTGCCGAGGTTTCAACTCTCCTGAAGTTGAACCGCTTCGACGAGGCGGAGCAGAAAGCCAAGGGAGCCCTGGAAATCAACGCAAACGCTCTGGGGATCTATGTAAACATCGGTCTGATATACATTTCCAAGAACAAGCTGGACTTGGCAAAGTTCATTTTTCAGAGAGCTCTGAATTCGATCGACGGTGCGGAAGAAAACGCAGATATTCACGCCTACCTGGGTAGAATCTACTACTTGCAGAACTTGTTGTTCGATGCCAGACGAGAGCTTCAAAGGGCTATCGAAATTGATTCGAACCATGTCGCTGCCCTGGTATACCTGTCACAACTCTACCTGGACAATCGCGCCTATGAGGACGTGGTGCCGTTGTTGGAGCGGGCCTTGAAGTATGCTCCCGACGATGTGGCAGTGCACATGAACCTGGGCATCGCCTATCGAGGCGTTGAGCGCTTCGACGAAGCAGAACTGGAATATAAAAAAGTGATCGAGTTGGCGCCCGAACGTTTGGAACCCTTTCTCAACTTGGCCATTCTATACGGGGACTACAAGAAATCCTATGGCGCCGCCATCGGCATCCTGGAGAAATACAAAGCATTTCCCGATGCTGATCAGGACATGGCAGACCAGTGGATAGCCGACCTTGAAAAGGAAAACAAGCGCGCGGAGTGGCTGGAGCGTCGTCGTAAAAAGGCTGAAGAAGAGCGGAAAAAGCGTGAAGAGCAACGCCTCTTGCTGGAACGTCTCGAAAAGCAGAAGCAAGAAGAAGCCGCCAGGGCCCAGCAGGAAGAGGCCGTGCCGGGTGAGCAGCAGGAAGAGGCCGTGCCGGGTGAGCAGCAGGAAG
>JAJRWT010000039.1 GCA_024276675.1 Myxococcota bacterium
CAGATCTGCGTTTCCTCTCCGACGAAACGCAAAAGTGAAACGCCCAGGGCCCGTAACGGTTTCAGATCTGCGTTTCCTCTCCGACGAAACGCAAAAGTGAAACGCCCAGGGCCCGTAACGGTTTCAGATCTGCGTTTCCTCTCCGACGAAACGCAAAAGTGAAACGACCAGGGCCCGATGTCGGGTCGGCAGAACTGGGTACGGAGCAGCACGCTTCCCTGGAGGTAGCGATCCTGAGTGTGCTGCTCGCCAGTTACCATCCGGAAATGGCGTACCGAGCAGGGGCGAGTTGCTTTCGGACCAGATCCGTCCGGGCAACCCGCCCCCGCGAAGCCGCTGATCCCGATCCCCAACCCGACCCCCGCTGTGCTGCGGTGGGGCCCCCGTGTCAAGTGTGTCCCAGGGTTAGCCCCCAGGGGGAAGGCTGGGAGGGGGGAACACGCCGCGCGATATCGAGCAGGGCACGGCGCAGTCGCGCCTGACGTTCTGCAGCAGGCGGCTGCTTTCCCGACGGCTCGTGGGCCCTACGCGAGACCTTGAGGGCCAGGGTTGTGGCAGACCCTGCTCCGCAGCCGGCCCATTCCGCCCCCCGGGACTTCCGAGCGCCGGCTCCCTGCCCGCGCTGCATTGCGCCGCCACGGGGAAGCCCGGCTGGAAACCCACGGAGCCAGCAAGAGCGATTAGAATGGCTCCATGTTGTCTCTTAGACTACGAAGCGCCATCCTCACCAACCTGGCCGTGCTCGTCCCGCTGGCGGCCTACCTGCTGTGGAACAACCACCTGGAACGGCAGCACCTGCTGGAGAGTCGCATCCAGGTGCTGCGAGCCCTGGGGACCCTGCTGGTGGAAGAAGCTGCCGGCATGGATGGGGACCAGCAGGCGGAGGAGCGGCTGCGAGCAGCCCTGGAGCGTTTTGCGCAGCGCGAAACCGACCTGGAGGTCTATCTGCTGGATCGCCACCAGGCCATACGGGCCTCCACTCAAGACAATCTGTCGGGGACCAGGCTGGAAGAGCCAGGGATCCAGCGTGTCATAGAGGAAGGAGATGGCTTCGTCTGGGAGATGGGCTTCCATGGTGATCTCCCCGTCCTGGGGGTGACGCTCCCGGTACGCGGCAGCGCAGGTCAGCCGCCCAGGGGCGCCATCCACATAGCGGAGCCCCAGGCCCTGCTTCAGCGTTCAGTTGCCGAGGCCAGGCGGCGAAGCACCATATTTGTGTTTCTCCTGGTGTTGCTGGTTGGCGGCCTGGTCACCTGGAACACGGATCGCATGGTGATTCGCCCCCTGAGGAGGATCACGGAACGGCTCCGGGGTACCGAGTGGTGCGGAGAGAGCGCCCCCAAGGAGGGGCGAGACGAAATCGACGTGCTGGAACGAGCCCTTTCCACGTTGGTACGGGAAGTGGAACGTTCCACTGCCGAGCTGCGCGCCGCCCTGGAAGAAAAGGGCGCCCTGGTGGAACAGGTACGTGGATTCAACGCTGAACTCACGGCCCAGGTGGAGGCCGCACGTCACGAAATCCTGGCCATGCAGGAAGAGCTGCTGCGCAAGGAGCGCCTCTCCACCATGGGCGAGCTGGCGGCAGCCCTGGCCCACGAGGTGCGCAATCCCTTGCAGATCATTCGAGCCACGGCGGAGATGCTGAAGCGCCACCACCCCGAAGCCTCCGATGACCTGGCGGATGTCATGGAAGAAGTGGATCGCCTCAACTGTCTGGTGCGGGAGCTGCTGGACTACGCCCACCCCCTGCGTTTCGATCCCGAGCCGGTGGACCTGGCGTCGCTGGTTGATGCCGCCATGGCTGAAGTGTTTCCGGGTTCTCTTCCGCGGGGACTGCACGTGGAACTGGAACTGCCCCGGGAACTGCTGGTGGCGGGCAACCCGCTGCTCCTGGGCAGACTGCTGGCGAACCTGTTGCGCAACTCCAGGGAGGCCCTGCAAGGCCGCGGCATCATCAAGATACGTGGCCAACGCGAGGGAAGCACCTGTCGCCTGCTCATCGAGGACACGGGCTGCGGCATCGAGGACGATGACCTGCCACGGGTGTTCGAGCCCTTCTTCAGCCGCAAGCCCGCCGGTACGGGCATGGGGCTTCCCCTCTGCCGTCGCATAGTGGAAGAACACGGGGGGCGGATCTGGATAGAAAGCGAGGCCGGGCGGGGCAGCGTCGTGAGCCTGGAGCTACCCTGTGCTGACGAGGTGCAACCATGAAACGTGTCTTGTTGGTGGACGACGAGCCAAAGCTCCTGAAGCTCCTCTCTTCGCTCTTTCGGGAGCATGGTTTCCAGGCGGCCACGGCCGGCAACGCCCGGGACGCCGAGGAGCTGCTCGGGCGAGGTGTCTTCGATCTGCTCATCACCGACGTTCGCCTGCCCCGCAGGTCGGGCATAGACCTGTTGAAGGCGGCACGCGACCTTCACCCCGACATGCAGGTCATAGTGATTTCGGCCTACGGCACCGTGAGCGGCGCGGTGGAGGCCATGCGGCTGGGAGCCTTTGACTATCTCCTGAAGCCCTTCGACATGGAGGGGCTGCTCCTGGTGGCCCAGCGGGCCCTGGAGGCCGGACGGCTCCTGCACGAAAACCGCTACCTTCGCTCACAGGAGTCCATCGCCCAGCCGGGTCACCGCCTGGTGGCGCGTTCTTCCGCCATGGGGCAGGTGGCCAGGCTGGTGGAGATGGTGGCCACAAAGGACACCACCGTCCTATTGCTGGGCGAGAGCGGCGTTGGCAAGGAACTCCTGGCGGACTGCATCCACCGCCAGAGCCCACGCAACGCTTCTCCTCTCATTCGGGTCAACTGTCCCGCCATTCCCCGCGACCTCATGGAGAGCGAGCTATTCGGTCACGTTCGCGGCGCTTTCACGGGAGCCGAAGCAGCCCGAAAAGGGAAGTTCGAACTGGCCGACGGCGGCACCTTGTTCTTGGACGAGATCGGCGATCTGCCCCTGGAGCAGCAGGGCAAGCTCCTGCACGTGCTGGAGGAACGTCGCATGTCGCGGGTGGGCAGCGGCGTGGAGAGCCAGGTGGATGTGCGCATCCTGGCCGCCACCAACAAGGACCTCGCCGCGCTGGTGGCGGACGGACTCTTCAGGTCGGACCTCTACTACCGCCTCAACGTTTTTCCCATCTCCATCCCCCCTCTTCGTCAACGCGCGGACGACATTCCCCTCCTGGTGGAGGAACTCCTGGAGCGTCTGCGCCATCGCTTCGGACGCCCCGCCCTGTCCCTGGACGAGGACCTGCTGCCCACGCTCCAGCGTTACTCCTGGCCCGGCAACGTGCGGGAGCTGCGCAACGTGCTGGAGCGGGGCGCCGTGCTCTGCGATGGCTCCGTCATTGGAATCCAGCACCTGCCGCCGGAAATCCTGGCGTCGGAGGCCCCTCCTGCGACGGGTGACGGCGGAGCTTTCGCCGATGCAGTGGAACACTTCAAACGCGTGCGCATCCTGGAGGCCCTGGAGGCCACCAACTGGCGCAAGAAGGACGCCGCGGCTCGCCTGGGCCTGACACCTCGGGCGCTGTCGCACTATCTCAAGCGCTTTCACCTGGAACAGGCGGGCAGCAGCTTGCGACAGCCTTCACCGCTTGGTGGCCGGCGTGGCGCGCCATGAACGGCCGCCGGCTGGATTCGCTGCTCTTGACGCGCCATTCCCTAACCGTTCCGGTTCCGTCAACCCGTTGCTCCAAGCAGCGTTTTGCTCGGAACTGCGTCACCGGGCATCGCTGGGAGTTGGGGGCGTGGCCACCACCCCGACATCTATGCGGACCATGCTCCCTGCGGGCAAGAGACAGCGTTCCAGGTTCTGCCTCCATGTCTGTCGCCTCCGCTGGCGTGCAGCCACGTCCGGGGCGGTTCGAGAGCTGGCCCACCATGCTGGGCCAAGGGCAGCCTGGAAAGCCGGCCCTTGCCGTTATCCTGCATGGTATGCCTGCCTACCACAGGTCCGCTCCAGCCCTGTTCCCCACCGGCAGTTGGGAGAGTTCTGTATCCTGTGGCACCAGCGGCGAAATACCACCCTCCCATCCCTGTTCATACCACTGCGCCATGGATAGTATCACTTCATGGTTCCGCATGGCTTCACGAGGCGCTTCGTCTCATCACTCCCCCGGCTCACCTTCGGAGTCACGTTGGTACTCGTGGGCCGTGGCTGCGCTCACGAGAGCCCCGGGGCCGATACCTCGACCCCTGTGGACCCCCTCACAGTGGACATCCCCGCCGGAACATTCTGGATGGGCTGCAACGAAAGCCTCGACACAGACTGCGACAGCGACGAGTTTCCCTACCACGAGCTATGGATCTCGCACTTCGAGATCCAGCGCACCGAGTTGGACGTCTCCACGTACTTCGCCTGCGTGGACGACGCTTCCTGTACCCAACCATCCGGTGTGTCCCAGGAAGACACCGAACCCGACATGCCGGTGACGGGCGTCACCCGCGACCAGGCGGCCCAGGCCTGCGAATGGCTGGACATGCGCCTTCCCACCGAGGCAGAGTGGGAAAAGGCCGCCCGAGGCACCGACGAGCGTGTCTACCCCTGGGGCAACGACGAACCCGACTGCGATCTCGCCAACATGAGGATCTGCGGCGACCTGGAACCCGTTGACAGCCACCCCGTCGGCGCCAGCCCCTACGGAGCCCTGAACATGTCAGGCAATGCCTGGGAGTGGGTGTCCGACGACTACGACGAGACCTACTATTCCGACAGCCCCGACGCCGATCCCCAGGGCCCATCGGGCTCGTTTCTGCCCCTGGTGCGCGGGGTGAACTACTACTCCAGCATGTCGGGACTGCGCGCCTCCAACCGCGAGCTGGCGGTGTACTCGGCATCATGCTCCCTGTGCGGCTTTCGCTGTGCCAGGAGCCTGGAATGATCACTTTTTTTTGGGTGCTCACGAGCTGCGCTGTTCCCACGCTCTCCGACACGGCGCTCTCCCCCGACTCCCCATACGTCCCACAGGTGGACGACACGGGACCAAGGGCGTGGGTGATGGACACCGCCGACCCAGGTGGGTACCACCTTCTCACCAGTTCCCTGCTGAACGAACCATCGGACGGGCACGCCCTTACCGAGCTGGACGCCAACCTGGGCGTCGCATGGACCCACGACATCCAGACCGGCGGAGCCATGGGCGCATGGCGTCTGGACAACGGCGACACCGTCTACACCAACTCGGGCCTCCCCCCTGACCTGTACTCCACCGTGGAGTACCTGGATACCGGGGGCAATCTACTGTGGAGCTACAGCGACGTGTTCCTCGGCGGCGCGGGTTTCTCCCACGGGGTCGTGGCCACGGCCGCCGGCGACTTCATCGTGCTGGACACCTTTGGCTCCCGCGTGGTCTCCTTCGACACCACAGGAGACATCCTCTGGGAGTTTGAGACCACCCAGGACGACCAGGCGAGCTATCCCAACGGGCTGGGAATCCGCACTGGCTCCGACGGGACGGAGCGCATGGCAATCACCCTTGTGGAAAAGTCCTCCGCACAGGGACAGGATCAACTCGTCATGTACCAGATGGCGGGGCGCCAGGATCCCCCCAGCGAGCTCTGGCACATCACCATGGAAGACGCCAACGGGGAGCGCTACTGGCCCCATGGCCCCCACTTCCAGGACGATGACACCCTGCTGGTCTGCCTTTCCGCCCTGGGCCAGGTGCGCGCCTACGACCTTGCTGGAGGCGAGATCTGGCGAGCACCGGCCGACGGCGGCTCGGCAACCCTGGCCTTTCCCCGCGATGCCACATTCCTGCCCAACGGTGACCTCGTAGTGGCCGATGCCGGCGCCGAACTGCTCCGCATCGCCGATCCCCTGGGCGACCTCCAGGTGACCGCCGCAGTCCAGGTCTCCGGCATCTTTTCCGTGCGCCTGCTGGTCTGCGGTGATGACTCCCAACTTCCATGCCTCAACCAATGACGGGCTTTCCATGCTGCTGTACGGATCAGTGATCTCGAGTCTCTTCTTCGTTTCGAGCCACACGGCCTGTTCGCCTGGAGACTCATCCGGCGACACCTTCCAGCGCATCGACACGGGAACTGCTCCCACCGACTCCTGGACAACCGAGGACCAGGAGACAGGTGAACCCGACGAAGACGTCTTCGTCGAGACCCTCTCCCCCGACAGCGTCCACATCCTCACGACCAACCAGGTCTCCAGCCCCCAGGACGGCCACGCCATCACCGAGTTCTCCGCCGACCTCTCAGAGAGCTGGTCCCTGGACTTGAGCGAGGCGGGAGCCATGGGCGCGTGGCGCTTCGACAACGGAGACACGGTCTACGTAAAGTCCTACCTGCCCCCGGATTTCCGCTCCATGGTGGAGTACCTGGACAGCACCGGGGAACTCTTGTGGAGCTATGGTTCCCTGTTCCTTTTCGGCCTGGGCTTTTCCCACGGAGTCGTCGCCACGCCCGCCGGCGACTTCATCACCGTGGACTCCACGGCGGGATTGCTGCTCTCCTTCGACGCCGATGGCCAGGTACTCTGGTCCATGCCATCGGGAGAAGGAGACGAACTGGGAACACCCAACGGCCTCAGCCTCCATGAAGGGAGCGATGGCCAGGTGCTGCTGGCCGTGAGCATGCTACTGCGGAGCGGCGTCGATGGCTCGGATCAGCTCGTCCTCTACCGTCTCGGCAGCCAGCGCACCGACCCCCCCGAGGAACTCTGGAGGGTCGCCCTCGTCTCGGACCAGGAAGACGGTCGCACGTGGCCTCACGGCCCCCATTTCCAGGACGACGGCAGCCTCCTGATCTGCCTCTCGGCCCTGGGCTCGGTGATGGCCGTAGACCTGACCGACGGGACGGAACTCTGGAGCATACCAGGCGACTCCGGGGGAACACAGCTCGCCTTTCCTCGTGACGCCACCTTCCTGCCAGACGGGACCCTGCTGGTTGCCGATGCCGGCACCGAACTCCTGCGCATCTGGGATCCTTTCGATACCTTCCAGGTGGTCTCGGCCATCGAGGTGCCCAGCATATTCAGCGCCACCACCGTGATCTGCTCCCAGGACGGCTCCTTCCCCTGTCTTTGAGCCCCCACGCCAAGAGCGCGGTCAGCCATCAGCGCCAGGAGCGGGGCGCCTGGGAGCTGGTCCTCACGGGGAGCGGCGGGAGCGGGGCGCCTGGGAGCCGGATGGGGGCGAGCTGCGCGGGATAGAAGCACGACATCCGCGAACCGCGGCCAAGAGGAGTCTGTCGAGAGACATCGAAGAACTCGCCCGCCCCAGACCCACAGAACCCAAGATACATGGAAACCGAACTCAGCCCCCGGACATCCGAGGACATCCGGGGGCTTGTCCAGAATGATCGGCCATGATGGATGGTCTTGGATATCTCTGGCTTCGCCAGGAAATGGAGGCCAAGCGGTGCTGGAGAGGATGGCGGCTCTCCTGTTACTACCGAGCATGGTTGACCAGACCACCTGACCAGACTATCCTCCAGGCCGGAGGTTCCCATGCCCGGAGCGACTCGAACCGTCAACATCCAGGAGGCCAAGACTCATCTTTCGCGGTTGCTCCGCGAGGTGGAGGCAGGAGAGGTGATCGCAATCGCACGCGCTGGCCGCGTCGTGGCACGGCTCGTTCGTGCTGAAGAGGCATCGCCGCGGGCATGGGGCTGCTTCGAGGGCCAGGTGCATATCCAGGACGGCGTCTTCGACCCCCTCTCGGATGGCGAGGCATCGGAGTGGGACGACATACCGGTCGCGCCATGACTGGGATCCTGCTGGATACCCATGTCTTCGTGTGGGCTCTCGCCGATGTAAAGCGGGTCCCGGAGGCCGCGTGGCGCGTGCTTCGCGATCCAGCCCAGCCGCTCTTCATCAGCGTCGCCAGCGCGTGGGAACTCGCCATCAAGTCAGCTCGTGGAAAGATCACGCTGCCCGGTGGTGTGCAGACCTTCGTCGCTGAGGGGTGCCGTCGAACCGGCGTGATCATGCTCGGCATCGACCTGGCTCACGCCGCCGAGTTCGCACGACTGCCTTTTCACCACAGGGATCCCTTCGACCGAATGCTGGTGGCACAGGCCAGAGTCGAGGACCTGGCGCTCCTGTCCTACGATGGAGCACTGGACGCCTACGATGTGGGCCGGGCGTGCAGGTAGACGGGCGGCCAGGCAGAGCGGAGCGGCGGCAGTGGGCACCCGACTCCACCCCACCCTGCCCGGGGGGACCCAACGCACCAGCACGGGCGATCAGTGTGTCAAGCTCCACCCCGCCCTGCCCGGGGGGACCTGCTGGGCACGGTTCCCCATAAATGCCTGTAAAAGCTAAATACCCGCAGCAGGCTTCAGGCCGCGTTCCTGGGCGCAACCCGGCAAATCCGGGTCAATCCAGCCCCGCCCGAGTCACCCGGCCCCGGGGCTCGGCGCCCCGGACGTGCTTGTTGGCCAGCGGAGGCGAAAGACAAGGAGGCGGGACCTGGATCGCAATCACTTGCCAGCAGGAAGCAATGTCCGTGTCGGGGTCGCGGCGTCGTGGTGTCGCGGCGGTTGTCACACTTCCAGCGATGATTCCAAGCTCGGATCGGTGAGCTGGGCAGCGAGGTCCCCGGGAGGCCCGCCAGGCGAGGCGCCAGAAGCCCGGCCATCTCAGAAGAGAGAGAGTTGCCCGCAGGTGGGGGCACGCGAGGGCATGAGGGTGGCAGCAAGAGCCCGCGCCTCTTGGAGAGCCAAGGTTGTAATGCCCTTGAAGGGTTGCTGCCGGGCCCTCTCCAGGTTCACCATGAACTCCCGTTCGACATCTCGGAAGGTGGCTTTCCCCCGAGCGTTGCGCAAGCGCGTCTCTGCCCATTGCTCCAGCTCGACACCTGCGGCCTCCAGGTGCCTGAATGGCCGCCCGGCCAGGCGTTCCCGCAGCGCCTTGTGTTGGAGGAGCACCGACAACTCCGAGTAGGCCGGGATCAAGGAGGCGAAAAGAGAGTGGGGCAGGTGCGGCGGGATGCCGTGCCGGTGCCTCGCTTCTGTGAAGAAAGCGTCGATACGCCGGTAGTAGTCGCCCCGGGCGGAACCGGAGCGAATGGCCACCGCGTAGAGGCGGCGGTACTGGGGAACAAGCTGGGGATGGCGCTCCCGGAGCCGCACCATGTAGTTTTCTCGCTGACGCCCGGGCCTCAAGGTGAGACCGCTGCTTAGAATGAAGTCCACCCCGGTTCGGGCTGCTTGGGCCACGAGCCGTTGGATGTCGTCGGCCCCGTCCGTGACGCCCGGGAGCATGGGCATGGCCATCACTCCGGTGGCGATGCCGCGGGCACGGGCGGCGCCCAGGACGCGCCAGCGCTCGCTCAAGGGCGATGCGCCGGGCTCGAAGAAGCCCGCGGTGGAGTCGCTGGTGGTGTTGATACTGAAAGACAGTATGGCACTGGTCTCTTTGGCTATGGCCTCCAACAGGTCCAGGTCACGCTCCACCAGGGCGGACTTGGTGAGTACATGCACCGGTACGCCGTACTTCAGGGCCAACTCCAGGGCGCCCCTGGCCAGGCCGTGTTGTTCCTCGGCCGGCTGGTAGGCATCGGAGACGCCGCCCCCCAGGAACAGGAAACCGGGCTCGGGGAGTCGCGACAGCTCGTTGCGGAGCAGTTCGACGGCGTTGCCCTTGACGATGATGTCTCTCTCGAAATCGCCTTCCACGTAGTAACGCTCCGCCCTGCCATCGCAGTAGACACATCCATGTTCACAGCCACGGTATAGATTCATGGCGTAGCGAGCCACAAACCAGGAATCTGTCATGTGTCGATCCCGGAGAATCGTCCGGGCCGCCACAATTCGGTGTCTTTCCGTTTCGATGGCTGGTCTGTTTACCATTCTTCCCTTCTTCCCTTCTTCCCTTCTTCCCTTCTTCCCTTCTTCCCTTCTTCCCTTCTTCCCTTCTTCCCTGTTATCCCGCCACGGCCACGCGGACCTGGGCAGGAGCAGTCCTTGATCTCCCCTGCTCCGTACGCCCGCAGGGGCATCGGGAAATGGGCCCCGGAGGTGCCGGTCACGGCCATCCAACCCGATGTATCAGCCGCGCCCCCCTCCAGAGAGGCCCATCCAGAGAAGATGGTCATCGTGGAACATTGTCCTCCGAGCGATGGCACGTCGGTCTCCTCCCCCCCAGTAGAGGCATGGGCTGGACACGTTGGACCGACTTCCAGACGCTCGCCCTGCTTCCGCTCCCGGCATCCCCATCCTTCGCGGGGCATCTCCTGTGCCCTGCCCCTGGAACATATCCTCTCCACCCCTGACACAACCATCAACACAGGACTCCGCATCTGGAGGTATGGTGCCAGTTTTGCGCCAAAGTTGGAGGTATGGTGCCAGTTTTGCGCCAAAGTTGGAGGTATGGTGCCAGTTTTGCGCTGAACTCCCACCGCTCTGCTGCTGCAGGCCTGTTCTGCTCTTGGCGCTCAACGGTACAAAGCGCGTTTTCGCCGAAGCGCTGCCTTATCCCGCAGCCACTTGGTCACGGATCGCAGCAAAAACGGCACCATACCTCCGGGATCGCAGCAAAAACGGCACCATACCTCCGGGATCGCAGCAAAAACGGCACCATACCTCCGGGCATGTCGTTGGTTTGCGACTTGGCCCCCCTGTCGCCTAGCCCCCCTGCCACCTGCCGTCTGGCCCCCTGCCGCCTGACGCCTGACGCCTGCCGCCTGGCCCCCCTGTCGCCTAGCCCCCCTGCCACCTGCCGTCTGGCCCCCTGCCGCCTGTCGCCTGACGCCTGCCTCCTGGGCCTGTTTCAATCCCCTCCTTCGCGGGGCATGGGCTGCGACGAGGAGGTCGTCCACGACATCCTGAACGACCTGCTCCGGTTTCAATCCCCTCCTTCGCGGGGCATGGGCTGCGACTGGGCTGTATGCATGTACCTGCTTCCTTCTCTTCCCCCTTATGTTTCAATCCCCTCCTTCGCGGGGCATGGGCTGCGACTGCCGCCGGAAATTGCCTGCAAAATGATAGTGGCGTTGTTTCAATCCCCTCCTTCGCGGGGCATGGGCTGCGACACCGTCAACATGGAAGGCGAAGGGCTCAAGCAGTCCCTAAGTTTCAATCCCCTCCTTCGCGGGGCATGGGCTGCGACCCCAGCGCCCCAGACTTGTGATCTGGGGAGAAACCGGTCTGTTTCAATCCCCTCCTTCGCGGGGCATGGGCTGCGACCATCATCGCATGGTCGTCGTCCGCAGCAACAGTCGCTGGTTTCAATCCCCTCCTTCGCGGGGCATGGGCTGCGACTGTTTTCATTTCTGCGCGAAGCTCGCGCGAGAAGGTTTGCCGTTTCAATCCCCTCCTTCGCGGGGCATGGGCTGCGACTTGACACCACAGAAGGGCGAATGGCTCAGGCCCTGGGGAAGTTTCAATCCCCTCCTTCGCGGGGCATGGGCTGCGACCCGCGACCATTAGCACCTACCGCATCCCGCGTGAGGACTACGAGTTTCAATCCCCTCCTTCGCGGGGCATGGGCTGCGACTTCGCGGACGGCCCACAAGATGCGAGCCCTGCTCGCCGGACCGTTTCAATCCCCTCCTTCGCGGGGCATGGGCTGCGACCACCACCACACTCCGCCTTTCCGGTCCCCACCCTGCGCCGTTTCAATCCCCTCCTTCGCGGGGCATGGGCTGCGACTCGCGGGAGAGATCATGGACGCCTTTGCTCTCGTGCTGATGTTTCAATCCCCTCCTTCGCGGGGCATGGGCTGCGACCACCACGACGACACTGAGACTTCACGGACCCCATCCTGGTTTCAATCCCCTCCTTCGCGGGGCATGGGCTGCGACGCGGTTGTCCGGAGTGCATCCGGATCCCGCGACCTGCGAGTTTCAATCCCCTCCTTCGCGGGGCATGGGCTGCGACAAGTCAGGATCGCCTACGGATGCAAAGGCGGCAGCCTTCCGTTTCAATCCCCTCCTTCGCGGGGCATGGGCTGCGACTCGCTACTCGTCCGGATCAGCGAGGAGACGCATCGGTTTCAATCCCCTCCTTCGCGGGGCATGGGCTGCGACTCCCCAAGGATCTGGTCCAGGTCTTCAACCAGCTCTGGGCAGTTTCAATCCCCTCCTTCGCGGGGCATGGGCTGCGACTCTGACAAAACGGTCGAGAAGCTCTTCTCGAAACTGATCAGTTTCAATCCCCTCCTTCGCGGGGCATGGGCTGCGACAAAACAACCAAAGGAGAAAGAAAATGGAATACACCACCGGTTTCAATCCCCTCCTTCGCGGGGCATGGGCTGCGACCTGGGAGCCGCTGCGGTGGCGCAAGCCCAGGCGGATCAGTTTCAATCCCCTCCTTCGCGGGGCATGGGCTGCGACTCCTCGCTTCCCGCCCCGACAAAAGGGGCGAGGCATCCTACGTTTCAATCCCCTCCTTCGCGGGGCATGGGCTGCGACAAAGGAGATGTGCCGTGATAATCAATGGTACGCCGCGTAAGTTTCAATCCCCTCCTTCGCGGGGCATGGGCTGCGACCTCTGAGGGCGTGGAAATCGTTAAAAGAGATCTCGAGATTAGTTTCAATCCCCTCCTTCGCGGGGCATGGGCTGCGACCTCTGAGGGCGTGGAAATCGTTAAAAGAGATCTCGAGATTAGTTTCAATCCCCTCCTTCGCGGGGCATGGGCTGCGACGTGGACCATGAGTGGACCTGTTCAACCTGGGGCGACGGTAGTTTCAATCCCCTCCTTCGCGGGGCATGGGCTGCGACAAGCTTGATCGGACAAGCTAGCATCGCGCTGATCGTCTGGTTTCAATCCCCTCCTTCGCGGGGCATGGGCTGCGACACGGTGACGGCCTGCGCCGTCACCGTCACCGACACGGACGTTTCAATCCCCTCCTTCGCGGGGCATGGGCTGCGACCGAGGGTGCCACCTGCCTAACCTTCTACCCCGCGTGGTAGAGTTTCAATCCCCTCCTTCGCGGGGCATGGGCTGCGACAACAATTACCGATGATAGGACTAAAAAAATTAGAAGCTAGTTTCAATCCCCTCCTTCGCGGGGCATAGGCTGCGACTGGGGGCCACAGTCGGGACGAACCTCGCTTACCTTCTCGTGTTTCAATCCCCTCCTTCGCGGGGCATGGGCTGCGACAAGGAAGGTAGCCACACCCGCAACCACCCCGACACGGGAAGTTTCAATCCCCTCCTTCGCGGGGCATGGGCTGCGACTTGTTGGCGGAGCTGCCCAGCATCTACTGAGCACTCCGCCTGTTTCAATCCCCTCCTTCGCGGGGCATGGGCTGCGACGATGTAGCATTCCTCCTCCACCCCACCCTGCTCGCTGGCTGGTTTCAATCCCCTCCTTCGCGGGGCATGGGCTGCGACCCTGGCCTACTACGAGGCCCTACCCCCCGAGTGGATGCGGTTTCAATCCCCTCCTTCGCGGGGCATGGGCTGCGACCTTGCGCGGAGTGGACGCTGCAGAGCGCATGGACTCCACGGTTTCAATCCCCTCCTTCGCGGGGCATGGGCTGCGACGGAGAGAGCCATGCTTAGTCTCCCATGGCCCCCCAAGCCAGTTTCAATCCCCTCCTTCGCGGGGCATGGGCTGCGACTTAGCGCGCCGTGTCGCGCACAGCACTCAACCGAGTTGAGTTTCAATCCCCTCCTTCGCGGGGCATGGGCTGCGACCCGACTGGAGCAGGACGAGATCCCTGTGGATGCTCGTCCGAGTTTCAATCCCCTCCTTCGCGGGGCATGGGCTGCGACTGTGTAGATGCGATGAATTGTGGGAGTTGTGGGAAGAGAGTTTCAATCCCCTCCTTCGCGGGGCATGGGCTGCGACTCTACGACCCGGTCCAGGGTCGGCTCACTCCAATCTGCGTTGTTTCAATCCCCTCCTTCGCGGGGCATGGGCTGCGACGGAACAGGGTCCACAAGACATATTTGCGCAATATATTTGTTTCAATCCCCTCCTTCGCGGGGCATGGGCTGCGACCCTTGAGCCCTGAGGGTGGCTACAAGGAGGCGAGAATCCTGTTTCAATCCCCTCCTTCGCGGGGCATGGGCTGCGACTCCTGTGACCTGGGAAGGTCGCGCACCGTCCACAAGATGTTTCAATCCCCTCCTTCGCGGGGCATGGGCTGCGACGAGCGTTGACGGCGGGACCGGTCGCCGTCTCCTTGCGTTTCAATCCCCTCCTTCGCGGGGCATGGGCTGCGACGAGGAGATCCCGCATGATGCTCGCCCCAAGGATGAAGACAGTTTCAATCCCCTCCTTCGCGGGGCATGGGCTGCGACCAAGGGTTCGCATTCGTTGGGTCCACGTGGCTCAGCGCGAGTTTCAATCCCCTCCTTCGCGGGGCATGGGCTGCGACTCGGCTGACGACGTGACCATCCGGGAAGCCGGAGGCGTTTCAATCCCCTCCTTCGCGGGGCATGGGCTGCGACGAGCCGCCTTCGTGGCTTCCTCATGGCTCAACGCAATGTTTCAATCCCCTCCTTCGCGGGGCATGGGCTGCGACCCAGGGGGCCCACAGCGCATGAAAGGAGAAAATCATGCGCGTTTCAATCCCCTCCTTCGCGGGGCATGGGCTGCGACCATCGCCGTGGCGGGCTGGGTTCTCCCCCCGGAGGACGCCTCGTTTCAATCCCCTCCTTCGCGGGGCATGGGCTGCGACAGCGGCCCTTGGTTCGTTCGTTGGAAACTGGAGAATCGAGGGCAAAAACGCCGACCTCTTCCAAAATGCCTTGACATGTCAAACCGCCGGAAACCGGACGGACGTAAGTCCTTGAAATTCCACGATTTCCATTTGCGCCGACCTCACGGACGAAACTGGGTTTTCGAAGAGGGCCAGAGGTTGGCGCAAGACGGGCAGTATCTGGCCGCGCTAACCGCAAGCCGGACAAAAATGGCGCAGTGCTTCCAGGCTGCAAGCAATGCCAAGCAGCACACTCCGCAAGGGAGCCAAAGGCTACCTGGAGAACATGGCTGGGAAGGCATGGCCCTGTTGGCGTCTGACTGGGCATGGCTCTATTGGAACATGTCTTATGGAGAATTTCAAAGAACATGGCCCCCAAGGAAGGCGAGACTGACTCTATACCACATCGAGAGGCTGGGCAAAGAGAAGATCATCTACGGGGATCCTTGCTGGAAATGGAACCGCTTTCAATAGATGAAGCCCCTCTGAAGACACTCCCGCGCAAGAAGTCCCGCGCAAGAAATAAAGATGGGGAGCAACACCTGTGAGTGATGGTTTCCAGCCTTCGCATGGTGGGCGGAAATGGCGTTCTCACCGAGGACCAGCGAGGCCGAGACGCCCCGGGCCAGGGTTGCTCCACGGCCACGCAGGAGTCTCGTCCCTCCGCCTCGGACTTTCCAGGGCCTGTGGGTCAAGGGGACTGGGCCCCCGGGCCATGCTTCTGACATGGGAGCGGGCCTTGGCCGGAGAACTGCCAGGTGAGCCACCAGGGCGAGACGGAACGAGGGGCTGCGCGGCTCTTGGCTTCTTCCAGGAGCAGCTCCGCCCAGGGTGCGTCGGGACCGTCCACCCTGCTGTGCTGGGGTGGAACGTGGGCAGCGGGATCCGGCAGCACCAGGAGGAGTCCCGCGTCTTCTACCTGGTCCAGCACCCGGCGGGCGCAGTCCCTGGAGGATCGCCTTCCCGTGCAGCAGTTGGTGGGACGAACGATGACCGATGGCACCCCCGCCAGGGCCGCACCCAACTCCAGGTGGGCCTCGCGCCTGTCGCGCAGGTGAACGCCGGCGACCCCTCGTGGAGCCTTGCGCGGTATCTCCATCATGTCCAGAGCCCCGACTGCCGAGACGGTGTAGTCGAAACCCAGCATCCGGTACCGGTGGGCAAAGAAGGAGGGGGGGCGCGGCAGGGTTGCCCCGGCGGTGCCCAACAGGGGGGACCTCTGCTCGCTCCACGCGCGAAGATAGGCCAGGGAGTCCAGCAGCAGGAAAGCGGTGAGCGCCGCCGCCGGGAGCCAGCCCAGCACCCTGAATCGACGGAAGCCAGGCGCCGTCGGGAAAGAGGCTGCACGAAACAGCCGGCTCGGGCCCCGGCGAGGGGCGCCAGGCGCGTAGCGAGACGGGCCATGCTGGATATCGGGCGTTGAAGGCGTATTGAAATACGTCGAAGCGCCCGATGCCCAGCAGGGCCCGGCACAGTAGCGCATGGCGCTCCGCAGCGGACCCGAGCTTTCCCGACGGCTCCCAGGGGGCAGGCGCCCAGCCCAGGCCGCCAGCCCGCCCACGGCAAAGCCGGCCAGCACCAGGAGGCCGAAAGAGGCGAACACGAGATACCGGGGGCAGACGTGGTGCCCCAGAGACCAGGCGGTAGCGCAGAGAACGACCCCGGAGAGCAGAGCCAGGAAGAGTCGGGCCAGATAGAGCTTTCCCGGCAAGATGGCCCCCAGCAGGGCCATGGCCATGAGCAAGGGAAAGGCGGCGTCGAAACCCGAGTGCTGCTCCAGGTTCATGATCCACTGCATCCCGGAGACCAGGTGCCCAGGATGGAGCGAGGAGTTGGCGCCGGTGGTTTCGGGCATTCGGAACTGGCTGATGAGCCACCAGCGCCCTGCCAGGGCGCCGGCGAGAGCGGCAATTGGCGTGAGCAGCCGCCACGGGCTGTCACGCCTCCAGAGAAAGAGAAAGGGGACCAGCAGCAGGAAGGCCACCGCTGGTAGGGCCGTCACCTTCACACCCAGGCCCACGACGGCCAGGGCGCCCCCCGCCAGGGCCACGGGAGGCCCGCGCCAACGCAAACGCATGGCGCACCAGCACATGCCCACACCCAGCCAGGCAGCGGCTCCCGCTGGCGCGTCTCCCCCCACCATGATGGACAGGAAGATGTGTTGGGACCATGCGCCCGCCACCAGGCCGGCCCCCAGGGCGGCAACTCGACCGCCCAGGGCCCAGCCCGCCAGCATCGTGCCAAGGATGCCCAACATGCCGCTGCCAAGCACCAGGAGCCTGGCTGCCGCCAGGGGGGACAGCCCGGTCATGGCTATCAGAACGTGCAGCAGCTTGGAGTCCCAACCAGGGGCCTCGCCCGTGATGGAGTAGAGTACGATCTGGGCTCCAGCGGGCCCGGGAACATCCCCCAGATCCAGGCCCCACGTGGCGACGAGCCTCCACAGGAGCGCCATCCCCCAGACCACTATCAGCGGCAGCCACCACGACGATCTCCGGCGGGCGGCGCCCTGCACCCGGGCGGTGGAGTCCGCGGAACTGTCCCCACGAACGGAAGGCTCTTCCACGGGGGCTGGTTCTTGCGAGTTGGAAGCCATACCCTGAGGTATCCAGGTTGGGCGGATCTGGCAGAAACAGGGCTGTGGACTCTGGCGGCGACCCCCGGGCTCTGGAACGAGCCCGGGGCGCCCCCTGGTGGCAACGACCCCCGGGCTCTGGAACGAGCCCGGGGCGCCCCCTGGTGGCGACGACCCCCGGGCTCCGGAACGAGCCCTGGGCGCCCCCTGTTGGCGACGACCCCCGGGCTCCGGAACGAGCCCTGGGCGCCCCCCCCTGTTGGCGACGACCCCCGGGCTCCGGAACGAGCCCTGGGCACCCCCGGGTGGCGGCGACCCCAGCGAGCCATGGGAACCCTGGGCGGCAGCGGCCACCGGCTCCGGGGCGAGCCGTCGGCGCCCCGGGAGGTGGCGGCCTGGCTCGCCCCAGGATCCTGGGCCAGGGAGCGGGTCTCGGCGGATCTACCCCTTCAAAAAATGGAAAGCCGTCAGGCGGCCTCTTCATCCTGGCGGGCGGGGCGGAGCACCGCCATGGTGCGGACGTAGCCATCGCCCTCCATCCACCATCCGGTCATCACGGGCGTGGAGGATTGGGGCGGAACGCCTTCGCCGGCTCGCCCGTCCAGGGATGGCAGCAGGGAGGGATCCAGGGACAGCTCCATGGGAATCCAGACATGGTCCCGTCGCTCCCTGGGCCTGCCCGGCAGGCAGGTGACCTTCCTGGTGTCCACGCGCAGGCCCATGCCCAGGGCCTTGAGCACGGCCTCCTTGCCGCTCCAGATGGTGGAGATCATGGCATCGCGCAGGGGGCCTGCTGGTATCTCGCCCACCCTGGCGCGTTCCTGCCGGGTGAAGAAGTCCTCCACCATGCCCTGGCTGCGGGGCTCGAGTTTTTCGATGTCGGCTCCCACCTTGACCCTGGGAAAAGGGGATATTGCGCAGAGTGCCCGGTCGCCGGAGTGGCTGATGGACACGGCCAGGGGAAGGCGCCCGCCGCGCCAGCGCCTCTGGGGGCCCGGTTCCAGGTGAGGGACGGGGGCTCCGCCGGGCTCGGTCTTCACCACCAGGGCGTCCAGCGGCACCGTGAGTCCGGCCACCCGCTGGAGGAAGCTGCGCAGCACCTGCTTCGCGGTCCATCGGCCCAGGAGCCAGTCGCGGCGGCGCTTGGGAACGGTGAGCCGAGCCAGTTGCTCCAGCTCCGGTTCGCTCAACAGGTGAGAAGGTGGCTCGCCCCGAGCCAGGTCGGGGTGGGATGACGCAGTCTGTTCCAGCCAATGTATCATGGTATCACCTGGTGTTGGCCGACCCGGGAATGGTCGACAGGGGAACGGTGCGATAGCCCTTCATCTCCAACAATCGACTGCCGGTTTCGTCCACAACGTAGGCGTCGAAACTCTCGCCGTCGGAGTCGGCTCGTATGAAGGCTCGGATCCGTGCCGAGTCCAGGGGCTGGTGGCCCCGGTGGATCAACACGGATTCCACGTTTCTGGGCAGGCAGAGCAGGCCCTTGTTGGTGATCTCCCACTGACCCGCCGCCTGGAAACACAGCTCCAGCAGCCTGGGGTTCACGAGCGAACGAGAGCTGGCGGGGTCGGTGTCGGGGGGAAGGGGATGGTGGAGCGAGGCCACGGCCTGCCCGCCCTGGAGGCTCACCTGGCCCAGCACCTGGTAGGCGGGGCCGTGGAAGTAGACCTCGTAGATCTGGTCTCGAGAGACCAGGGTCTCGTGGCCGTCGGTGGAGTCGAACTCGGGAAGCAAGGGATCGGGCTCCTGCCGGGACGCCGCAAGCTCCACGAGTCCGCTGAAGTGGAACAGGCGCCGGGGGGGCAGTTGGGCCCGGGGAGGCTTGACGATGGACTCCAGGGTGGTGCGGACCTGGAACGTGCCCTGGGATTCCTGCGCTCCGGCCTGGGCCCTGATGCACAGCATCCGGGGCTGGTTGCGATGGAACTTCAGGGGCTTGAAGAACTCCAGATCCCTGACCATGTTGGGGCGAAGTCCCGGCATGAGCAGGCCTGCAACCTCGGCAAAAAGCTCGGTGCCCACCACCCCCGGCATGTAGGGCACGCCCTGTTCCACCTGATGGTCGTACAGGAAGGGCTGGGTCCTGGGGTCCAGCTCCACCTTCAACTCCAGTCCGCCATCCCAGCGGAAATCCCGAAGCTGGCAGAGGGAGAGCACCGGGCAGTCGGAGCGCATGGCATCCAACACGGCGTCCCGGTCCAGGCCGTGGTCGGGATCCCTGGGCTCCACGAGGATGCCAAGGTCCCTGGCCACCAACACCT
The DNA here is from genome assembly GCA_024276675.1 of Myxococcota bacterium. Taxonomy (GTDB): domain Bacteria; phylum Myxococcota_A; class UBA796; order UBA796; family JAFGLY01; genus JAJRWT01. Next base: position 19,442 of record JAJRWT010000039.1, read on the forward strand.
CGCCTCCCTCGGAGTTGGCCGTGAGTTCGCGCCTCACGGTGGGGACGCCCGTCTCCGGCGGGAGCATGTCGATGCCCGCCTGCTCCATGACCTTGGGGATGGAGCCACGGGTGGCCATGCCGATCCCGGCCCAGGCGGTCCAGTCGATGGCGATGCCGCGGGTCTCGGGCAGCCAGCGCCCCAGGCTGGCCACCACCTTGCAGAGAAGGTCGTTGCCGGCGCTGTAGTCGGTCTGGCCGGCGTTGCCGAACCTGCCGGCGATGGAGCTGAAGACCAGCAGCGAGCCCAGGGGGAGACCCTTGGCGGCCCGAAGCAGGTTGAAGAGACCCTGGGCCTTGACATCCAGGACCAGGTCGAACTCCGCCTGTTCCTTGGCCGCCATGGGGTGGCTCATCTCCAGGCCTGCGGCGTGGATGAGCACATCCAATCGGCCGACACCGCTGGCCAGTTGCTCCATGACGGCCTGGACCCCCGAGTAGTCCAGGAGATCCACCTGGTGATAGTGCGCGGTACCACCGGCCGCTTCCACGGCTTCCAGGGCCCGCAGGCAGGCTTCCTCTCTTTCCACGAACAGAATCCGCTCTTCCACGGCCCTGGGGGTGACGCGCTCGCCCCGGGAGCGGGCTTCCTGGATGAGCTGCTGCTTGAGGGTGTCCCTTCCTTGGCGGAACAGCTCGATGTGGGGGTGCCCCCTGCGGGGCTCGGGCACGCGATCCAGCAGGTAGAACACGCCTTTGCTGGCCAGGGCCAGGTCGGTGACTATGGCGCTGGTGATGCCTCCGGCCGCGCCGGTGACCACGAAGACGGTCTCGGGCCCCAGCTCCCGCCCCTGGCCGGTGTCGGTGATGGGGCGTTCTTCCAGCACCACTCCGTAGCGCAGCCCATGCAGGCGCCCCAGTTCGACGGCTTCGGGATCCGCACAGGCTTCTTCCAGCAGGGCCTCCGCCACTTCGTCCGTCGGGGCGCCGGTCGGGAAGTCGACGGCCTTCACCAGGTGCCGGGGATACTCACGCCCCAGGGCCTTGGTGAACCCGGTGACCGCGCCGCCCATGGGGGCTGTGGCGCCGTCCCGGCCGTATCCGTGCAGGCCACCCAGGGACGTGGCGGACAGCAGGAACGGCCCCCGCCGGTCCTGGCCCTGGAAGAGCCGCCTGGCCACGGAGAAGAGGGCCTTGACCCGGACGGAGAGAAGCGAACGCCAGTCCTGGGGCTGGATGTCGTGGATGTCGGGTTCCACGTCCAGGGCCGGCAACCAGAAGATACCCGTAGCAGGGCCTTCTTCCAGCCACCTGTCCAGGTCCTGCTGGAGTGCTTCGGCTTCATGGAGCGGGTCCAACTCCAGGACGGCGGCGCCCATTTCCCGCAGCCTGCGGGAGAGTTCCGCTCCGACGCCGCGCTGGTCTCTTGCCACGACTACGCGGGCGGAGGCGTCCAGCAGGACGCCGGTGGTCTTGCAGAGAGAAAGGGGTGGGCGCAGGCGCGGTACCGGCATCCGCCGGGGCGCCAGGTCGGCGGCTTCCAGGGTGGCGGCAGCATCCCAGGCGGAGGGGCCCACCAGGCTGGCCGTGGTGGCCGTGTCGCTGGCCGCCGTGGAATCCGTCGACGCGGGGGCTTCTTCCGAGGCTGGTTCCTGCTCCGGAGCAGGTGCCTGCTCCGGACTGGCCATGGCCGCCAGGGCGTCGCGCACGTAGCCCACCACGTCGCCCAGGGTGGGGTAGTCGCGCAGGTTCAGGTCGTCGCGGCGCGGTATATCGAAGACATCGCGTAGCGCCGCGAAGGTCTCGGCCTGCTTCACCGTGTCGATGCCCAGGTCCGCTTCCATGTCCAGGTCCAGCTCCAGCATGTCTTCGGGGTAGCCGGTCTTTTCGGCCACGATGCCGATCACCCGGGCCTGCACGTCGTCGGACGGTGCCGCCTCGGCGGCCTGGTGGGTGGGCTCGCCTTGCTGGGAATCCAGTCCCGGATCGTCTGCCGGGGGCGATGCAGGGGTGGCGCCCTGTTGCGGGAGCACGGGCTCCGTGGCGAGCTGCGGCCTGTTTTCGCGCACGTAGCCCACCACGTCGCCCAGGGTGGGGTAGTCGCGCAGGTTCAGGTCGTCGCGGCGAGGGATGTCGAAAACATCGCGTAGCGCCGCGAAGGTCTCGGCCTGCTTCACCGTGTCGATGCCCAGGTCCGCCTCCAGGTCCAGGTCCAGCTCCAGCATGTCTTCGGGGTAGCCGGTCTTTTCGGCCACGATGCCGATCACCCGGGCCTGCACGTCGTCCGCGGGTGCCTGGCCGGACTCATCAACGCCCGGTCCCCCTGTGGGCTGGTCCGTCGCCTGTGGCACGGGGGGCGTTGCTGCCTGGGCAGCCGGCTCCTGTACCGACCCTGGCTCGGGCAGGTCCGGCCTGTTTTCGCGCACGTAGCGCACGACCGCTTCCAGGGTGGCGTAGTCGCGCAGGTTCAGGTCGTCGCGGCGAGGGATGTCGAAAACCTCGCGCAGGGCCGCGAAGGTCTCGGCCTGTTTCACCGTGTCGATGCCCAGGTCCGCTTCCAGGTCCAGGTCCAGGTCCAGCATGTCTTCGGGGTAGCCGGTCTTTTCGGCCACGATGCGGATCACCCGGGCCGCCACGGGATCCGTGATCGCCTGGGCAGCAGCGGGAGCTTCATCGCCCGTGGGAGCCGCCGGCTCCGCGGGACTGCCCAGCGGTTCCGACTCCAGGGGACTGCCCAGCGGTTGCGGCTCCGCGGGACTGCCCACCGGTGCCGGCGAAATCGGAGTCTGCACGCCGCTGCCGACGGCGGTTGCCAGGTCCGGCGCCGGGCTCCGTTCCGGGGATGGCTCGCTCACAGGGCCAGGGGGTTGAGATTCCACGGGGAGCGGAGCCGCGGCGGCGCTTCCGGCCATGCCCGCGGCGGGTTCCTGCTCCAGGGGCAGCAGGGGCCTGGGGGATGGCGCCAGGGCCTGCGTGGGATCGGCGCCGGTGCCGGCGTCCACCTGGTATTCCGGGTTGTCGGAGGCGGGCAAGGCCATGGCCGCCGGGCTCTCGTAGGAGAGGGGCAGGTTTTCGCGCCCCGCCATGGCTCTTTCGCGGGGTGGTGTGCCGTGTTGCCAGGCGCATGGCATGGGTTGGTTCTGGACCGGTCCCTGGTCCTTGATGCGAAGTACGCGCTTGTGGACTTCCAGCTCGGCCACGCCATAGCCGCTGATGTCCGCCAGCCACTTCTCGTTCCTGGCTCGGTTGTCCACCCGGTCCGGGGAGCCGGGAATGCGCCGCACCAGGCTCATGGCCACCTGGGAGCCGAAACCCGCGGCAAGGCGGATGGCATACTGCACCGGGTACCAGCCCCCCCGACTCAGGTTGAGCATGCCCAGCTCCGGGTCCACTTCCTTGAAGTTGGGAACCGGCGGAACCAGGCCCAGTTCCAGGGCCTTGACGGCCACCACGTCTTCGATGCCGACGCTCATGGGGTGGCCGGTCATGCCCTTGGTGTTGCAGATGAGGATCTGGCTCACCGCGTCGCCAAAGGTTCGGCGCAGGGCAGCCACCTCGGCGGCTGCCGAGCCTCCACGGGCCGGGGTGAAGGTTTCGTGTGACACAAAAAGTGTGTGCGGGGCCATGAGCCTTCGGGTGAGCCCGAACCATCGCTCGGCGGCGGTGACCATGGTGTCCAGCACCTGGCTGATGTGATCCACGTCCAGGCGCGTGCCGTGGAAGGAGCTGTTGCGCTTTTCCGTGCTCAAGAGTTCGACGATTCCCCTCATGCCCCGTTCCCGAAGCGCGTCTTCGCTCTCAACCACCAGGGCGGAGGAGCCCATCCCCAGCAGCAGGCCGTGCCTCCGGCGGTCGAATGGAAGGGCGGCGTCTTCGATGAGGGCGTCGGTGGCGGCAGCACCAACGGCCAGGAAGCCCGAGCCGATCCACTCCAACAGGTTGTTGCCGGTGACGTTGTCCGCCGCGATGACCACCACTCGCCTGCACCTGCCGGCCCTGATCCAGTCCTCGGCGATTGACACGGCCTGGGCGGTGGAAGCGCAGGCGGCGTTGACCTGGGTGTTGGGGCCCCTGGCGCCGATATACTCGGCGAACTGGGAATGGCCCATGGCCAGGATCCTGAACAGGAAACGCCTGTTGAACTTGTAGGGCTCCGTGGCCAGGGCCTCGCGCAGCGCCCCGCAGCGCCGCTGGATCTCCAGGAGCGTGTCGGGATCCCTGGTATAGAGCCGGAGGTCCTCCAGGGTGTCGAGCTGACTCTTGCGGTTCTTCCAGGTGTGGTAGTGATGGAGTTCCTCGGCGAAGCGGTCCAGGCCGGGAAAAGCGCAGGCAAAGATGACACCCGTCTCGTCCCTGAGTGCTTCTGGGAGCTTCCAGCCCACGGGTAGATCCTTGCCGCTGGCAGTCTTCTTGTAGCGTCGCACCAGTGGAATGCCCGCCTCGCGCAAGGCGTCCAGACCCGCGGCCATGGCCAGTTGGGTGGTGATGTCCAGGGATTGAACCAGATCAGGGGCCACGCCGTACTCACGGGCAAGGTCGAAGCGCCCCGGGCGACCCGCCAGCCGGATCACGTCTTCGGTGGAGCGTAGCACCTGGAAGCTGCCGGAGCCGTCGGCGCCCTTCACCAGTCTGACCACCTGCTTGTCCAGCATGCGCTTCCGAAAGCGCTGGGGCACCAGGTCCACGAACTGTTCACCGCGCAGGATGCGGTGTACGTTGTCGGGGTCCATGATGTCTTTTTCCGCGCCGGGCAGCCCCAGTCCCGTACCGCTGATGACCACGGAGCCTTGCAGCACTTCGCCGTTGAATCCCGGTTCCACGTGGCCAGACCAGCCCATGCCCGGAGCCGGGTGGGCGGATGAATCGCTCATGCCCACCTGGTTGAGGGCTTGCAGCACGGCCTGTCCCAGGGCTTCGGCCTGGGATGAGGGGGGCGGCGATGGTTGGCTTGCGGGCGAAACCGGGGGCGCTGCCGGAGAAAGGCCCGGGGCCGAAGCAGTCCGCGCCGGGGGGAACGGGGGGGTGGACACAGAGCCGGAGGAGCGGGTCTGCGCCGCCCCTGCTGCCTGAGCGGTCTTGCCAGCAGACATGATCGGTTCCTCGGGGGTCTTTCCTTGCGCGGGAACGTAGCCGGCAGCCAGGATTCCGCAGATGGCGTGGTTGAAGGACTCCAACTCGCCGGTCTTGGGGTGATTGGTGAAGAGGGACACAACGCCGGGATGCTTGCCCAGCACGTTGTCGGTGAGACCCTTGAGAGCCCGCTTTGGCCCCACTTCCACGAAGATACGAGCGCCTTCGTCGTAGAGGCTCTCCAAACCCTTCACCCACTGAACCGTGGATGCTATCTGCTTTTCCAGCAGGTCCTTGATCTCGTCCATGGAGCCGGGGTAGAGCTGGCCCGTCACGTTGGAGATCACGGGCAGGCGCGGCATGGACATGGGGATTCCGTCCAGGAAGTGCCGCAGGGGCCGGGAAGCGGGGGCGACTATCCTGGTGTGGAAGGCGTGGCTCACGGGAAGCTGCACCACGAGGCAGTTCAACTCGCGGAAGCAGTCCATCGCCGTTCGCACGGAGGCGGTGTCTCCACCTATGACACATTGCCGATGACTGTTGACGTTGGCTGTTATCACGTAGCCGTCGATGCCCGAGAGCACCTTCCGTACCACTTCTTCCGAGGCGGAAACCGCGGCCATCAGGCCCGGATCCTCTACCTTGACGGCGGCCATTTCACGGCCCCTGGCGGCGGCGGCCTCCAGGGCGTGGCGAAAGCGCATGATGCCGGCGGCCACCAGGGCGGCGTACTCGCCCAGGGAGTGCCCCATCACAAGGTCCGGTTCGATTCCCCATTGGCGGAGCAGGGCCAGGAGGGCCAGGTCCAGGGTGAGCACCGCCGGCTGGGTGACGGAGGTGTCCTGCAGAGCTTTGCGGGCTGCCTTGAGCAGGGATCTTTCTTCGTGATCCACGAAGACATATTCACTGAGGGGCTTGCCCAGGATGGGGGCCATCACCCGGTCCGCTTCCCGGAACACATCAGCCACCACCGGCTCACGCTCCGCCAGGAGCCTCCCCATGTTGAGGTACTGGCTGCCCTGGCCAGGGAACAGGAAGGCGATCTTGCCGGCTACGGAACCGCTGCCCCTGAAGATGCCCTGGGTCTGGAAGGGCGCCCAGAGGGCCGGATCGGCCCGACGGGCCAGCCGCTGCGCCTTGGAGAGGCGATCCGCCAGTTGTTCCCTGTCGCCGAAGTCCAGCAACAGGCGCTCCGGGGCAGAGAGCATGGCCATGTCCGGCGGCGCAACGGGCGGTGTCCAGCCCTGCCGCACGCGCTCCAGGGTGATGCTGATCCGTTGCGCCAGGGCATCGGAGCCCGGGGCGCCAAGGGCCAGGATTCCCCTGACCGGGAGCTTGGGTACGGCCAACGCGCCGGGAGCGGCGTCGAAGACGGAGTCTATGCCGTCCAGGTCGGGACGAGGGCCGGCCTGGACGGTCCTGGTGCCGGAGCTGTGCGCGTCCCTGGTTTTCCGCTGGCCACCCCGGGCCTCCGGGCGGTACTCTTCGAGGATCACATGGAAGTTGGTTCCGCCGAAGCCGTAGGCGCTCACCGCGGCTCTGCGGGGCGCTCCGTTGGATGGGAGCCAGTCGCGCAGCTCGTGGTTCAAGTAGAAGGGGCTGTTCTGGAAGTCCACGCCGGGATTGGGAGGATGGGCGTTCAGGGTGGGGGGGAGCTTCTTTTCCCGGAGTGCGAAGAGGGCCTTGAGCAGAGCAGCCGCGCCGGCAGCCGCTTTCAGGTGCCCGAAGTTGCTCTTCACCGATCCCAGGGCAATGCTTCCGCGAGGCGCCTTTTCGAAGACCTTTGCTATTGCCTGGGCTTCCACCACGTCACCCACCCTCGTGCTGGTGCCGTGGGCCTCCATGAGCCCCAGGCTGGTGGGGGCCAGCCCTGCTTCTTCCCAGGCCCGGCGCATGGCGCGTAGTTGGCCGGCGGGGTTGGGGGCGGTGATTCCCTTTCCACGACCGTCGCTGGAGGAGCCGATACCGCGAATGACCCCGTATATGCGGTCCCCGTCACGCTGAGCGTCGGAGAGGCGCTTGAGGAGAAAGACGGCGCAGCCTTCTCCCATGACGAAACCGTCGGCTCCCTTGCCAAAGGGTCGGCTGCCCGTGGCGCTCAAGGCGCCGATCTTGCAGAACTTCACGAAGGAGGAGATGGACATGTTGTGGTCCACGCCTCCCGTGAGTACGGCATCGCAGTGGCCCTGCAACAGGCTGTCCACGGCGGCGGCGGCGGCGGCCAGGCTGGAGGCGCAGGCGGCGTCGGAGATGAAGTTGGGACCTCCCAGGTCCAGTACGTTGGCCACCCGGCCCGAGACGATGTTGGGCAGTTCGCCGGGCATGGTGTCTTCGGTGATGCTGGGGTAGGAACCCAGGAAGCCGTTTGCCCACTCCTGCAGCAAACGCTCCTGCTGCTCGCCGGAGAGCCGCTTGAAGGAGGGGGAGGATTGCAGGGCGCGCCGGTACTCGGGGAAGGCGATGCGCTGGTGTGTCTCCAGGTGGAGATCACCACCCATGGCCGTTCCCAGGATCACGCCGGTGCGCTCACGGTCCAGGGGGCGCTCCGGGTAGCCGTAGTCGGCCAGGGCCTCGGCCGCCGCGGTCAGCGCCCACTTCTGGCCCTCGTCCATGGCCGCCACCACCCGCGGGGGTATCCTGAAGCGTTTCCAGTCCATCTGGAAGCCCCGCACCCAGCCGCCGATCCTGCTGTAGGTCTTGTCGGGCGCCTTGGGATCGGAATCGTAGTAGTCGTCCGCCTTCCAGCGATCCGATGGCACTTCCGTGATGCTGCTGCGCCCTTCGCAGATGTTGCTCCAGAAGGTAGGTGCGTCCAGGGCGTCGGGCAGGACGGCGCCAACGCCCACCACTGCCACGGCCTTCTCCAGGCCGTTCGTTTCATGTGCATGCCGGTTGGTTTCCGTTTCCATGACCGAACTCCGGTTCGAGACCCCGGCGGGAAGAATTCGCTTCCCCCGCCGGTTGTACGTCAGGCTGCGGGATAGGCGTCCATGAGCTTCCGGGCCACCAGGTCCATGTCATCCAGGAGGCCCGCCTGGTACGACATGGTGGCGGGGAGGTCCATCTTGCCGGCCAACTGCGGGTCGCGCTGCCCGGCGCCCACCAGGAGCCGCAGGCCGCCCCATGCCACCTTCTGCAGGGCGTCGCGGGCGTGTATCCGGGCCATGGCCTGGAGGGTGTCCAGCTTCAGCTCGCCCTTGAGAGGGGGATCTCCCGCCATGCGCTCACTGAAAAGCGCCGCCGTTTCGGCGAAGACCACCAGCTCGCCAAGGCGGAGCAGCACGTGCTGGTTTCGCGTCAGGCGATCCAGCCGCGCCCGCTCCATGATTTGACCCAACAGCGCGAGAGCCCGGGAAGCCGCCGGCAGTCCGCTCTGAGAACCTGGGCCGTCCTTCTGACGAAGTCTTTCTGCCCAATCCCGGTAGTGTAGTCCTCGAGTCTTCAGGTGTTGCTGCCAGCGGTCCCGGGCAATCACGTTTTCCAGGATTTCGGATGTGCCCTCGTAGATGGTGGTGATGCGCACGTCGCGCTTGATCTTTTCAACCATGTATTCCTTGGTGTAGCCGTAGCCCCCCAGGGCCTGGATGGAGTCCTCGGCGGCCTTGTTGCCCGCTTCGGTGGCCAGGTACTTGGCGATGGCGCCTTCCACTGCCATGCCGGGATCGCCATCGTCGATGCGCTCCGCCACCCACTCGATGTAGGAACGGGCAGCTTCCAGGCGTACGGCATTGGGTACTATCAACTTGTGGGTGTAGCCCTGTTTCTGGCAGAGCAACGAGCCCCCCTGCACCCGCTCCTGGGAGTAGAGGATGGCCCGACGCAGCGCCGCCCAGCCCGCCCCCAGGCCAAAGGCCGCCACCATCAGCCGCGTGTAGCCGAAGACCGCCTGTGCCTGTGCCAGTCCCCTGCCTTCCACGCCGCCCACCAGGCGGTCGGGAGCGACCAGTACGTCGTCCAGGAAGAGCGCGGCGGTGTTGCTGGCCCGCAGGCCGTGCTTGTCTTCCGGCTTGCCGTGGGTGAAGCCTTCGGCGCCCCGTTCGACGATGAACCAGGACGGGCCGCCGGGGGCGTCCGCCAGGATGGTGTAGAGGGCCGCCACGCCGCCGTTGCTGATCCATTGCTTTCTTCCCGTGAGCTTGTAGCCCACCAACTCCCCGTCCCTATGGACGGGAACGGCGCGGGTCTTGATGAGGGAAAGGTCGCTGCCGGCCTGGGGCTCGGTGGCGCGGTAGGCCACCAGCAAGCCCTCTTCCACGATGCGACCCATCCACGTGGCCTTATGGTCTTCGGTGCCGCCAACTATGATGGGATCCGTACCCAGGAACGTGGCGAGCACCGCGGTGGAGACCCCCAGGTCGATGCCGGCCATTGTTTCTGCCACCCGGTAGATGTCGTAGGCGCCGCCGCCGAAGCCCCCGTACTCTTCGGGCATGAAGAGCAGGTGGAGCCCGATCTGTTCGGGATCGTAGAGATCCTGGAGCACCTTGACGGGAAACTCGTCCCGGGCGTCCAGCTCCAACAGGTATTCGGGCTTCAGGGCGCCCTCCGCGTAGCTCTTGAGCGACGAGAGGACCATGTCGAGGGTTTCCTCGTCCAGCCTGGGCATGGGGTTTTCCTCCGTTTTTCCGGGGCGACGCAGGACGCCCCCATCGACGACACTGATTCTGCTGTTCTAGAACGACCAGTCGGTCTAGTCAAGTACCGACGGAACAAAAAACGTGGCCGGGTAGGATTTTCAACCCTTGCTGGTCTTCCGAAGAGCTTCCGCGGACAGTTTTTGAGGGGGGGGGCTTGTCAGCGGCGGGGGGCGGGTTCCAGGTAGGAGCGCAGGATGGGCATGAACTCTTGTATCTGTTCGTTCAGGCTGGATTCTTCGGGGTTGGTCAGGTACTGGCAGATGAGTCCCAGGAAGGAGGCCAGCACCAGGCGCGCCACCACGGTGATCTCGTCGTTGGCGAAGCGGGAGGCCAGAAACGGTTTGAGCAACTGGCCGATGACGTTGCGGATGCGTTGGTGGAAGCCGTCCAGGGCCTGGCGCGTGCTCTCGTCGCGGTTCACCTGTGACAGGAATTCCAGCCACACCGGCATGATGTGTTGGCCGCGACGGGCTTCTTTTTCGAGGGCGGTGGTGACGGCGGATATGGGATCGGGGGAGTCCAGGGCGTCTCGGAACTGCCGGGCCATCTCCACTTCCACCACCTTGGTCCAGCGCTCCAGGATGCTCAGGAAGACTTCTTGTTTACTGTTGAAGTGCCAGTAGAACGAGCCCTTGCTGATGTCGGCGGCGCGGCAGATGTTTTCCACGGTGGTCTGGTGGTAGCCACTCTGGGTGAAGCAGCGGTAGGCCGCGTGCCGGATCTGCGCCAGCTTGCGCGAACGCCGGGCGACGGCGGGGCCCGATTCCCCTGGCTCCCGCGTCTTGCTGGCGGAAGAACCCTTTGGGGAGGGGGGATTGTCGGGTGGGTTTCTGGATGCCATCGCTCGCTCCCTGTGGCGTTACCCGGTGTTTCCCTCGAACTGGGGGGCAGGCAAGCAAGAATAACTACGTAGCACCCGGAACGCCGTGGCGCCCGCCTGAGCGGAAGCAAGAAGCACTACAGAGTTCCCGCCCGGAGATGGCGGAGCGAGGTGCCTACATGAGCGGCTCGCTACTTGGTAGTGGGGTTGAACACACCGTCCCATTGGGGAGGTACGGGCTTCCCACGGAGGGCGTCGAGCCTCTCAAGGTACAGATTCACCACGCGGTCATCCGGTTGCTCGGCGCGCAGGGCGGTGAAGGCCTGGGTGGCGATGGTGAATTCGCCCCTGGTGTAGGCGGTGCGGGCCAGTTGGAAGCGTTCAAGCGCCCGCGCTCTGCGCTCCCGGATGGGCGCGGGGAGGGCGTCGAGTACCTCGTAGACCATGCAGGGCTGGCCGCTGCCCTTTGCCCGCACGGCGTCGACCGCACGCAGCGTGAACTCGCCCGGCTCCAGGGCGGCGCGGGTGTACTCCGATATCAAGACCGGGGTGTGGTACACCTTTGTGAGCCCCTCGAGCCGGGAAGCGATGTTGACCGGGCTGCCCAGCACGGTGTACTCCATTCTCTGTTTGCAGCCCACGTTCCCCGCTACGATGGCCCCGGTGTTCACGCCGATGCCCATGCGCAGCTCCACCCCCTTCTGCTGCAGGCCGTCGTTGATCCGGTCCATTCGGCGTACCATCTCCACGGCGGCGCGAACCGCCTCGGCGGCGCTCTCCTTGCGCCGCAGCGGAACGCCGAAGACCGCCATGATGCCATCGCCGATGAACTTGTCCAGGAAGCCGTGCTGCGAGTGGACGACAGAGACCATCTGCGCGAGGTACTCGTTGAGCACGCCGAGGAGCGCCACCGGCGGGAGGGTCTCCGACAGCCTGGTGAAGTCGCGCAGGTCGCAGAACAAGATGGTTGCTTCCATCTCTTCGCCGTCGAGTTGGAACTCTTTGTGGAGGATCTCGTTGACTACATCGGGGGAGACGTACCGCCCGAAGATCCTGGTGACCTCCATGCGTTGCCTGCGCTCGAATAGTTGTTGATCTCGGAGCCAGCCCGCCAGGCCGCCGATGAGGAGCAGGAACGGGCTCTCGCTCATGTGCTCCGTCAGCAGGATTTGCGTGTGCCCGCCATGGGCCCCCATCAACGCGGAGTCGCCGTTGAACAGCATCGCGGTGGCGTGCAGGGAGGCCGCGAGCAGGCCGCATCCCAGGCCTACCAGCGCACCTCCGGTGACGGCGCCGTAGATGACCGGCAGGTAGAAAAGCCGCAGCGACAACGCGGTGAGGGTGGTATCGTGGGAGCGTTGCGACAAGGCGTGTATGATGGCTATGCCGATTATGACCGCGATGGCCGTAATGGCTGGCCGCATTCCACCGCGGGGGTGATGGATGGCGGCCTGGCGGGCCAGTATCTGTTTCAGGTGCAGCCACATGATGGCTCGATCTCTCACGAGTAAGGGTGAGTGTGGCGTAGTATATAGCGCGGACGTACCTGGCGAAGGACTGGGCCGCTCCGGCGACTCGTAGAGCGGGCTTCCCAGCCTGCCAAGTGGGGCAGGCTTTCCTGCCTGCCCTTGCTGTTACCCTGCATGGTAGGCCGGCTGGAAGCCGGCCCCACGACCAGGAGTAGTCAGCAGTCCTGTCCTTGGCCCGTGGTTTCAAGTGCTCTTGGAAAGGACTTCCTTTTGCTGCTTGAAGGAGAAGGCTTCCACCAGCACGAAGGCAGCCTGCAGCCAGGATGTGGGGCAAAGCGGGAAGCATTCCTTGCAAGTGGGACATTCCCTGGCGGCGATCCGCGGAATGAAACTGATCTCCTTCTTGAAGCCCCTGTTGATGAAACCAATAGCGCCCTTTCCCTTTACCTCGTCGCAGTATCGTACACACAGCCCGCAATGAATGCAGAAGGAAGGCTCTTTTTCGAAGCGGCCCCTGCTCGCTCCGTACTCAACGGCCAGGTCTTGGAGCTGCGGGGAGTCGGGAGCGTGGGCCAGGAGCAGCTCCAGGAGGGTTTTTCGGATCCTGTCGATCCGTTGGGACCTGGTCCTCACCACTAGGCCGTCCTGGGCGAGATACACGCAGGAAACCACGAGCCGCTTCCTGCCATGAAGCCCCGCCTCCACAAGACAGAGGCGACACCCACCAAAGGGTTTCAGGGCTTCGTGGTGGCAGAGCGTAGGGATGGATATCCCCGCCTTCCTGGAGGCCTCCAGGACGGTCATGCCCTCCGTGGCCAGGACTTGCGCTCCGTCGATGTGCATGTGGATTTCACTCATGGTCTTTGCCTTTTCCCGATCATTCTGTCCGCTTCCGGGAGAGGCGCCGGAACGGGTTCGCCGGAGAGCTTCTTCACGGCGCCGAAGCGGGGCGGGCAGACCTCGAAACAGACGCCACAGGCCGTGCAGACATCCTGGTGGATGACATGGATCTTCTTTTTGCCGCCGTCGATTGCTCCCGAAGGGCATTTTTTCATGCAGATCATGCATGCCTTGCATTTTTCCGGGTCGATGTAGTAGGACAACAGGCCCTTGCAGGAGAGGGCGGGGCAGCGTTTCTCGCGGATATGCGCCTCGTATTCGTGCCGGAAGTACCGCAAGGTGCTCAAGAACGGCGACGGGGCGCTCTTTCCCAGGGCGCAGAGCGATGCCTCCGCCAGCACCTCGGAAAGCTGCTCCAGGGTCTCGATGTCGCCATCCCTACCCTGTCCTCTGCAAATATTGGTCAGAAGCCTGTGCATCTGCACGAGCCCCTCGCGGCAGGGTACGCACTTACCACAGGATTCATCCGCCAGGAAGCCGATGAAGTACCTGGCCACGTCCACCATGCAGGTGTCTTCGTCCATGACGATCATTCCACCGGAACCCATCATGGACCCCCCGCTGGCGAGTTCGTCGAAACCAACGTTCAGATCCAACATGCTTTCGGGGATGCACCCCCCGGACGGCCCGCCGGTCTGCACGGCCTTGAATTTCTTGCCTCCGGGGATTCCGCCGCCAATTCCATAGATGATATCTCGCAGGGTCATGCCCATGGGCACTTCCACGAGGCCGGTGTTGTTGATCTTGCCAACTAGAGAGAAGATCTTTGTGCCCTTGCTGGTTTCGGTTCCGAAGCGAGTGAACCAATCGGCCCCCTTGTTGATGATTAGCGGCACGTTGGCCCAGGTTTCGACGTTGTTCAATACGCTGGGTCGTTCCCAGAGACCCCTGATGTTGGAGCGGATGTATTTCGGTCTGGGTTCTCCGACCCTTCCCTCCAACGCGGTCATGAGCGCCGTGGATTCGCCACAGACGAAGGCGCCGGCGCCCCGGTGTACCGTGACCGTGAAATCGAAGCCGGATCCCAGGATGTTCCTTCCCAGGAACCCGTATTCTTCCGCGCTTTGTATTGCGATGTCGATGTTTTCCACCGCCAACGGGTATTCCTGCCTGACGTATATGTAGCCCTCGTGGGAACCCACGGCATAGGCTCCCAGGATCAAGCCCTCCAGTACCGAATGGGGATTGCCCTCCAGGAGGCTCCTGTCCATGTACGCGCCGGGATCTCCTTCATCTGCGTTGACGATCACGTACCTGGTGCCACCGGGCGCATCACGGGAGCCTTCCCACTTTCTTCCCGTGGGAAAGCCACCTCCCCCGCGCCCCCGAAGCCGGGACTTCTTTACTTCGTCCAGCACAGCTTCCGGGGTCATCTTAGAAAGCGCCTTGGCCAACGCCGTGTAGCCACCGATGGCGACGTAGTCTTGGATGCTCTTGGGATCGATTCTGCCGTTGGAACCGAAAACGAGCCGCTGCTGGTGCTTGTAGAAGGGGACCTGGGATTCATCGACCACCTTCCGCTGGCTGGCGGGGTCGGTGAAGAGCAGGCGCTGGATGATCTTCTTTTCCTGGATGGTCTGGGCGATGATCTCGGGAACGTCCCTGGGGCCCACCTGGAAATAGGCGACCCCTTCCGGGTGGATGATGATAATTGGACCCATCTCGCAGAAACCGTGACAGCCTGTCCTGCGGATCTCCACCTGGCCGGTCAGACCCTGCTTTGCCAGCTCGGCTTCGATGGCTGCGGATACGTCCGGGCTGCCCGTGGCATGGCAGGCCGATCCGGAGCAAAGCGCTATGCAGGGCTTGTGGGGATCTTTGCGGGAAAGAAGGTCCTTCCTGAATTCCGCCAATTCCTGGGCTGAGCTGATACGCGGCATGTTTCGTTCCTACTTGTAGCTTTCCACGACGGCTGCCGCCCTGGCCGGAGACATCTTGCCATGGGTCTTCCCGTCGATCTCCATCACCGGTCCCAGGGCACAACAGCCAAGGCAGTTGACCGTTTCAAGGCTGAAATCCAGGTCCAGGTCCGTTTCGCCGGGCCCGATCCCCGTGACCTCTGTGAGGGAGTCCAGCACCCGGGGGGCGCCACGCACATGGCAGGCGGTCCCCATGCAGAGATGGATCTCGTGACGCCCCCTGGGAGCCAGGCTGAAAGCTTTGTAGAAGGTGGCGATATGGCGTATCCGCGCCATGGGGACACCCAAGCTCCGGCTGACCCTTTCCAGTGCTTCGGTGGGGAGCCAGTGAAACATGGCCTGGATGTCCAGCAGGACCTGTATCAAGGCACTTGGTTCCGCTCGGTACCTGTCCACGATTTGGTCGATTCTATCCATTTCCATGGCCTGTCACTCCGCTCCCAGGTGGTTTCCACGGTTGCGCCGCCCTGTGGTGTCGTCGTCTACGCGAGAGCATAGCTGCCCTGCTCCTGATCGAAGCTCACGAGGCCCTGCCGTAACGAGAGACCCATCTGTCTGGCCACCGCGCCACGGTCAAGGCCCAGCTTCCGGGCGATGGTTCCCGATGAAAGGGGGCCGTCTTCCAGGATCCGTAGAATCTGCGCCATGGCCAGCTTGTCGGTCACCAGGTCGTTGAAAAGGCTGTCCATCCGTGGACTGCCGTAGAACTCGTCGAAGGCTTCTTCTGTCCTGATGGGCACCCTGAACTTTTCACGCTCCACCAGCTTCAGGTAGGGAATCAGCCTGGTGATGGCGTCGAGCCTGGTGCTCAGGCCGCTGCTGTCGATTCCCTCTGCCTGGCCCATGGGCCCCAGCTCCCTGAGCCGTAGCGCAAAGTCGCTCATGACCTCGGCGAAACGGTTTCCTTCCGAAGCCGAGATCCATTCGATCCTGACTCGGCCCGGTTTCAGGCCCACCTGCTGAAACAGCTTCTTGCAGAGATGGATGGTGGCGAGGGCATCGTAGTTGCCCTCGGTCACGTAGTGGCATTCACCGGGCCAGCAACCGCCGACGATCACCCCGTCTGCTCCCCTGGAGAAGGCGCGGAGGATAAAGGACAGATCCACCCTGCCGGTACACATGACCCGGATTATCCTGATTTCGGGAGAGTATTGTTGTCTGGAAACTCCAGAGAGGTCTGCTGCCGAATACGCTCACCAATGGCACAAGAACGCTACGATCCTCGGCTTGAATTCGAGTCCTGTAATCATCACTGTCTCCTTCCAGGTTCGTGGTCCCGTTGCTCCCGCAGGCGGCCAGGCCGGCACCTATGGTGCCAACGCCGCGTCGATCTGACTGAAGATCTCCTCGTCGGTGAAGTGTTTCAGGATGATGGCGTTGGTGGGGCACTTGGCGTTGCACAGACCATCCCCCTTGCAGAGGATGGGGTTCACCCGGGCCTTCCTGCCTTGCGGCGTCTCGTGGAATTCTATGGCGCCGTAGGTACAGGCGCTGATGCAGGCTCCACATGACACACAGTCCCTCTCCCGTACCTCGCAGACGGCTCCGGATGCCTTCACCGTGTCTTGTGAGAGAAGGGTCGCGGCACGGCCGGCTGCTCCGTAGGCCTGGGCGATGGCTTCGGACAGGTGCTTGGGATAGTGGCCGATGCCACACATGAAGACTCCGTCAACGGCGAAGTCCACGGGGCGGAGTTTTACGTGGGCTTCCTGGAAGAACCCATCGGGGTTGGTGGTCAGCTTGAAGAACCTTGTGACCTCCTGGCTGCCGGTGGAGGGAACGACTCCGGTGGAAAGAACCAGCAGTTGGGCGTCCAACTCCAGCCGTTGACCGAGAATCGGGTCCGTCACGGTGACCTGCAGGACTGGTCTGCCTTCGTAGTCGGTGGCTGGTTCCACCTGGGGGGGGTCGTTGGGTTCGTAGCGGATGAACTTGACGTGCCTGGCTGCCGCTTCGCGGTAGGAGTCTTCTCGGAAGCCGTAGGTTCTCATGTCACGGAAGAGCAGGTAGATGTTCATCCGTGGGTGCTGCTCTTTGAGCAGCAGGGCGTTCTTGATGGCCTGCCCACAACACACGCGGGAGCAGTAGTTGCGATCCCTTTGTCGAGAGCCGACACACTGGATCATCACAAGGTTCTCGACACCCTCCAACGCCGATCCCGCTTCAGCCCCTTCCCGGGCGATGATCTGCTCAAGTTGGAGTTGGGTCAGCACGCGTTCGTCCTGGCCGTACAGGTACTCGGTGGGCTTGTATTCAGCGGCTCCCGTGGCCAGGATGGCCGTACCGTGGTGGATGTGCCTGGTTCTGCCCTCGGATTCCACGGTTGTGTTGAAGTTGCCTATGTAGCCGGAGACATTCGTAATGGTAGCCTGGTGGGATATCTGTATCAGTCGATGTTGGTAGATCTGGCGGATGAGACCACGCAGGTATTCCTGCACATCCAGGCCGTCCAGGGTGGAATGGAGCCTACGTGCCATGCCTCCGAGATGGGCCTCCCTTTCCAGCAGGTGTACTTCGAAGCCCTGGTTGGCCAGGGACAGTGCGGCGGTCATACCCGCCACGCCGCCCCCCACCACCAGGGCCCTCTTGTTGACGGGTAGATCGAACTCCTGCAACGGCTCCAGGTTTTCGGTCCTTGCAACGGACATGCGTATGATGTCTTTGGCCTTTGCCGTGGCTTCTTCTTTTTGCTTGGAATGTACCCAGGAGCAATGCTCCCGGATGTTGGCCATGTCAAACAGGTATTGGTTGATCCCACCTTCCCGGAGGGTATCACGGAACAGGGGTTCGTGGGTCTTGGGAGTACATGCGGCGACACAAACGCGGTTGAGCTTTTTTTCCCGGATGGTGTTGGAAATCTGCTCGGCTGCGTCCGTGGAGCAGATGAACAGGCCCTCTTCCGCGTGAACCACGTTGTCCAACCCAGAGGCGTATTCCACCACGGAAGGGATATCCACCACGCGACCGATGTTTGCTCCGCAGTGACACACGAAGACGCCTGCCCGCAGCGGTTCCCGGGAGACATCCCTCTCCGGTGGATAGACCCGTTCCCTGGCAAGCCAGCCACGCCGGTAGCCCAAGAGTTCACCCGAGAGGGCGCTTGCTCCGCTGGCGGTAACCACCGACTCTGGAATGTCCATGGGCCCTACGAATGCCCCGCTGACGAAAACGCCCGGTCTGGAGGTCTTGATGGGATTTGCCGGGTCTGTCTTGCAGAATCCGTGGGGATTGAGTTCAACACCGAGCTGGCTGGAGAGGGCCCTGGCGCTGGCCGGCGGCTGAAGACCAACGCCCAGGACCACCAGGTCGAACTCTTCTTCCTGGACCCCCTGTCCAGGGATGACGTACCGGATGGTTACGTTGTTGGTTTCGGGGATTTCCCTTCCGATGGACACGTAGCTCCTGACGAAACGGACCCCGGGAAGGGCTTCGGCACGTTGGTAGAAGCGTTCGAAATCCTTGCCATATGACCGGATGTCGTTGTGGAAGACAACGGCCTCCAGTTGGGCGTCGTGATCTTTGGCCAGGATCACCTGTTTCTGGATATACGAACAGCAGACCGCCGAACAATAGCTGGACCCCCCCTCGTTGACCTGCCTGGACCCAACGCAGTGTATCCAGGCGATCTTGTGGGGATGCCGCTTGTCGGAAGGGCGCAGGATCTCGCCCTCGTGGGGCCCAGTGGAACATAGCAGCCGTTCGAAATCCAGACTGGTGACCACGTTCTTGAGTGTGCCATACCCGTAGTCGCCCCTGGTGGCGGGGTCGAAGACCCCGTAGCCCGGCGACAGCACGACCGCTCCCACCTTGATGACCTGCTTTCGTGGCTTCTGGTGGAGATCGATGGCCCTGTTCTGGCATACAGCTTCGCAGATGGAGCATTTTTCGTCTTGAAGGAAAAGGCAGCGATCATCGATGTATGGAACCAGAGGGATGGCTTGCGAGAAGAAGATGTGGATTGCCTTGTTGTCGCCCAGCTCCTGGTTGAAGGGATCAGGGACGTGCACCGGGCAGTATTCCACGCAGGTGGTGCATCCCGTGCAGCGATCCTCGTCTACGTAGCGGGGTTTCCTGGTGAGGGTGACAGTGAAGTCCCCTGCCTGGCCTTCGATGGCTTCCAGTTCGGTGTAGGTCAGTATTTCGATGTTGGGATGCCGGTCACATTCGATGAACTTTGGCGATTCGATACACATGGAGCAGTCGTTGGTGGGAAAGGTCTTGTCCAGTTGGGCCATCTTCCCACCGATGGTGGGAGCCCTTTCCACCAGGAAGACCTTGTACCCCGTGGCGGCGAGATCCAGGGCGGCCTGTATGCCGCTGATCCCTCCACCAACGACCATGACATCTCCGAAGTTGCTGCCGGCGACATTCATGACTGTTCTCCGCTCCCCTGGAGTGAAGCATGGATGATTTCCGTGATGTCCATGATTTCCAGCGGATGGTCATCCCGCAGGGCGAGCCTGCTTTCTTCGAAATTGCTGATACAGTAGGGACAGGAGGTGACCAGGACCTGGGCGCCAACCTGCTGTGCCTGTTGCAACCTGATGTCGGCGAATCTTTCTCCCTTGGGAGTGTCCATCCAGATCCTGCCCCCACCTCCGCCACAGCACAGGCTGTCCTGCCGGTTGTCGGGCATCTCCAGCAGATCCAGCCCGGGTACCTTTTCCAGGACTTGCCTTGGCTGGTCATAGATTCCGTTGTGGCGCCCCAGGTAGCAGGGATCGTGGTAGGTGATCTTCTTTTCCGGTCCACCGCTCAATTCGAGTCGGCCTCCTTCCAACAGCTCCAGCAGGAGCTGCGACATGTGGACGATCTCGAAATGCACCATGAACTCGGGATACTCGTTCTTGAAGGTGTGATAACAATGCGGGGACGACACGAGTATCTTCTTCACGCCCCTGTCTATGAAGGCCTTGATGTTCTTCCGGGCCAGGGCCTTGAACAGGTCTTCGTCGCCCGCCTTGCGGATGCTCTCGCCACAGCAGTTTTCGGCGGTTCCCAGGATCCCAAAATCCACTCCCGCCCTGTGGAGAAGGTCGACGGTGGCGCGCGCCACCTTTTTCATTCGGGGGTCGTAGCTGAAATAGCAGCCCACGAAGTACAGGAACTCCATGCCCTCGGAAAATGGCTCGACGGAAAGGCCCCTGGCCCAGGCGCCTCGCTTTTCCCGCTGGTCGCCCAGTGGATTGCCGTCGGCGGCGAGACTCCCGCCGACCGCACGCAGGGCTCGCGCCGAACCGGGAAACACCCCGTAAGAAGTTGCAATCCTTCGAATGGCAACGCCAACCTGGATCTGTTCCACCCCCCTGGGGCACTGGGACGGGCAGGTCCCGCAGGTTGTGCAACGCCAGATGTCCTCCAGCTCGATTTCAGGCAGCCCCAGGCTGGCCTGCCTGACGATCTTGCGGATGCTGAAGGGCCTTACCTTGTTCCAGGGGCAGAGGACATCGCATTTTCCGCATTGATAGCAGAATTTGAAAGCATCTCCACCGGCATCCCTGATCTCTTGGATGATCTCTATGATAGGGGCGACTGTCTCCACGGTATTCACCAACCAGTCCTTACTTCGACATTCTGCTCATGGCGTCCATGAGCTGCTGCCAGCCATGCTTGTTGGCCAGGGCTTCCAGCCCGGCATCCAATTCCCCGACGATCCGTTCTTCTGGAGCTTCTTCTTCCCTCTCTTCGTAGGTGAGGGCGTCTGCAAGACACCATTGCACGCACATGGGTTCATCCAGAGAGGGATCGGATTCGCACATGTCGCACTTCAGGGGGAGACCGGAATCCGGCTCCTTGAATACGTCGCGAGAGGGGCATGAAGCCCGGCAGAAGGCGCATTCGTCGTATTCCTTGCCGCCGATGGTGTACTTGTCCCTGCCGGCGCATTCGGCTGCCGTGTACTCACCAGCGTACACGGGGATGTAGATGTCGGCAAGGGGGTCGCGAATCACGCGAATCCGGGACCTGGCCGGATTGGTGCTGCTGTACCGCGGCGTGGCGTGAAAAGACGAGCAGATGATTTCGCATGCTCGGCATCCATTGCACTTGTCCGCGTTGATGTTGATGATCTTGATGACCTTCTTCTTGGCACGCGTCACGATTCACTTCCTTCGCTGGATGCTTTCGAAGCTTCTGAATCCGCCGGAGGATCCTGGCCGTCACGCAGGATCCCCCTTTCCATGAAATCCTTGGCCACGAACTCCAGGTCCAACTCCAGCAGACTTTCCCGTGTGGGGACACCATCGTTGTTCCAGCCTTTGAACTTGTAGTATTCGTCCTTGAGCCTGGTCTCCAGCTCGGGGAACCGGCGCTTCCAGTGGTCTGCCGGGGGTTCTTCGTCTTTTCGCGTCATGCCTCGTCGGAGGTTGTTGGCCCGTACCAGGTCCCGGTTCCTCCTGGTGAGGTGGGTCAGGGAGTCTTCATCCAGGTCCAACCCTGTGCCGGCGGAGATCAACCTGGGCAGGTTGTGGATGTGGAAGGGGGGTTTGTATGGAAATGAAGACAGGCCGGCGCACATGCCCGTGCAGTCGTCGATGTAGTGGAGCTTTTCCTGCCAGTTGACGATTTCGCATGTAGCATCGATGGGAGGATAGTGGGGTATGGAATTCTTTCCCCGGAGTTCCCAGTCCACGAACCACTTCTTGAACCTGTCATCGGGCACGTGTACCCAGTCCTTGACGAACTCCTCGCGTTCTTCCCTGGTGGGGAACGGGGCCTGGGGGAAGTTGCCTTCGATCTGGGTGATGTTGACCTTTTCGCCGGTGCTGTACATCAGGTAGTACATTGGGTTGAGCATGCCCAGCTTGAGCGGTAGCTGCTCGGTCTTCTTGATGTTGTTGTGAGCATACTCCTCGGCGCCCTTGCCGATTGCTCTGGCCGCCCAGTAGGTGCCGTCGGCCAGGATGTCGCCGATTCCCTCGCGCCGGACGATCCTGTCCAGGAGCCAATAGAACCTGCCTTCGTTGTCCAGGGGCATGCCGGGCATGTCTTGTTCGGTGAGAATACCGGCTTCCAAGAGTTCCAGGGCGAAGGCCATGGTCTGAGGCGCCGAGAAGGCGTCTACTCCGTGTTCGGTGGCCTTCTGGGCGATTCTTAGACCGAACTCCAGGTCGGAGAAGGCCCCCATGGTGTAGGTGAGCTTCGAGAAGCATTTCATCATGTAGGAGCAGAGCCTGGTGTCCACCGAGATGGCTGCACCGCACTTCATTGGGCAGTTGTGGCAGCTCAGGAGCCTGGTGCGCATGGTCTCCATGGTGTTGGTCCATTGTTCGCTGATTTCCTTGGTCCAGAAACCTTTTCGGCGAACGCGGGCGTTGCCCCAGGCGAAGTTTTCGGTGTGCCACTTTTCGTCGTGTATTGCCATTTCCTGGGGTGAGCCCAGGCCCCTAAGGATGGGCATGACGCCCTCGATGGGGTTTTTTTCACGGTGGACGATGTACCTCAAGGCTTCGTTGCAGATTTCCATGTACTCCGCCGGACGGGCGATGTTGATGTCGCCCGAACCCCTGACGGCGATGGCCTTGAGCTTCTTGTCACCCATGACCGCCCCCAGCCCCAAGCGGCTGGCGCTGGACCTACCCTGCTCGATGGAGGCGAAGAAGACGCGGTTTTCACCCGCCAGGCCGATGGAAGCAACGGCGGCATGGGGTTCATCCAGCTCCTGGCGAATCACCTCCGCGCTCTCCAGGGTGCCCAGCCCACGGAGATGCGAAGCATCGCGAAGTTCGACTTTGTCGTCCTTGATCCAGAGATAGACCAGTTCCGGGGACTTGCCGCGGATGATCACCTTGTCGTAACCGGCGTGCTTCAGTTCAGGCCCCCAGAAGCCGCCCATCATGGAGAAACCGAACAGGCGTGTCTGGGGTGAGATGCAGGAGACTATGGTCCGGTTGGTCCCGGGAGCGGGCGTGCCCACCAGGATGCCGGTGCCAAAAACCAACAAGTTGTCGGGAGAAAAGGGCTGGACTTCGGGGGGTACGCGGTCCCAGAACAACCTGGCGTTGGTGCCCAGGCCGCCCAGGTGAAGCTCGGTAAGCCGCGGATCGGTGGGCACCCGCTCGATGTTCCCCCTTGTCAAATCGACCTCGAGATTGAAACCTGTTTCTGCGTATCTCATTGGTCTCCCCTGTCTTGTTCACCGGAGGCGGAAGGGACGTGGCCGTGAAGAAAACCGTCCAGAAAGAGCGCGGTCTGCTGCTGGGCGAGCTGGTCAAGGCTCACGCGGCTCTGCTCGGTGTCGTACCACTGGTAGAACCAGTTGAGCATGCCAAAGAGATTGGCGGTGGCCAGCCAGGAGCCGAGCGCTGCCCCGTGTCGTGGACTGAGATCCTTCACCAAATCGTGGATTGCGTCGAAATAGGCGCGGCGACGAAGGTGGACGTCGTCATAGGCTTCGCCTTCCAGGGTTTCCAACTCGCGGGCGCATACCTTGAGTTCCCGAATGTTTTCACCAAAATGACGGACGTGGTTGCTCACTGCCGCTGCGAGCCGCTGCCGAGGATCCTCGATGCCATCAAGGCTATGTTCCAGCCCCCGTAGCAAGGAATCGAAGGTGTGTAGCTGGATCCAATAGAGGAGTTCTTCCTTGCCGGCGACGTAATGGTAGATTCCGGAGAGGCTCAGCTCGGCCTCGGCGGCGACACGCCTCATGGAGGCCCTGTCGTAGCCCACCTCGGAAAAAACCCGCGCGGCCGCGGCCAGGAGATGAAGCCGCTTGCTGTTGAAGGCGGGGGTGCGTTTGCGATGGCTCTCTGGGATGATCATTGGCTCACGTTCGAACGTCCGTTCGGAAAAATGCCTTCCAACGATATTCAATGGTTGGGAGGATGTCAAATGGTATCCGTCAGCGGCTGGACTCCCGGCCGGGAGATGGCAGGTACGAAGGCAATAGCCGTGGGTCCCTCGTCCACCCTTCCCCTTGATTTCCCGTGGGAGACCCGTTTCCCCCTGGATGCAGGGAAGCCCCATGCCGGGGAGCGTCCCGCGGAGGGCCATGCCTCCCCATGGATGTAGGGAAGGCTACAATCCACACACACGCTGCCCGTGTCGTGGAGTCTCGCGGAACAAGCCCTGTTCAGCAACCCGAAATGCCTGTAGACTGTCTCGACTTGTTGGCCTTTTTGATACTCTTGCAGCAAAGGGAACTCACATGATCTGTGAAACCATGGCCATGATGGGACTGTCGTTCATGGGCGCGGGGGGGCCGCCTGACATAGCTGGCAGAAAAGAGAGCGATCTATACCCGGTTCGTTGCAACTATGAACTGGTCTCCAGCGCCGACAAGTGCGACGTCGTCATCGAGGCGGCCGAGATCGCGTGGGAAGCCCAGGTGCTCCAGGCGGGGCACCAGCCCCCCACGTTGGACGACGCTGGTTGGGTGGAGATCTACCTCACCGACAACCTCACAGGGCCCTGGTCGGCCTGGACCATGTGTGATCGCTTCCAGGATGCCGTGACGGGCGATGGCATGAACAGTTGCCCGGCCTACGTGTCAATCCACCCCGAAATTCCGGACCAGGACATGCAGACCTACGTGGCACACGAGTTCAACCACGTGCTCCAGTTTGCGACGGATTACTCCGAGCCCGCCTACCTCATCTGGGAAGCCACCGCGTCCGCATGGGAAGGATGGACATACCCATCGCTCCCCTCGTACGTCTCGTACGTGCAGGACTTCCAGGCCGATCCCTGGGTGGGCCTCATGGGAGACGGCATGTACGTGGCGAGCGTCACCGGCAGGTGGACCTTCTACGAGTACGGGGGCGCCGTCTGGAACATGCACATGGACAATGCCTACGGCGATGGGACCGGCTGGCTGGGCGGAGCGCAGCTCTGGGCGGCGGCTGCCCAGGAAGGCCAACCACCGGGTGTCGAAAACGAACCCGACATCATCGACGCCTACGATGCCATCACGGGCGACTGGAAAGTGGCCTTGCTGGAGCTTTCCATTCAACGTGCCAGGATGGGTACCGACTACAACCCCGACTGGGCGGTGTTCACCCAGGACATCCCATCCGCCAGCACCGAAATATCTCTGGAAGCCCAGCTTGACGCCGCCGATTTGCCTGTCACGGTGACGCCGCAGTACATGCCCTTCGAGACGGGCTCCGTCTTCATCCAGGTCACGGGTCTCGCCCAGGGCGAGAGCATCGAGCTGACCCTGCAGGGCGACCCCGAGGTGAGCTGGGGGACCTTCGTCACAGAGGCCCTGCAGAGCAACTTCGCCATGGAATCCTCCATCACCTGGACCGGTTCAGGCGGTGACATCTACCTCGGTTGCGCAAACCTGGGGCGAGAAGACTTCGACGCCGACCCCAGCAACCAGTTCTGGGGATCGTTCCCCGGGGAGCTGGAACAATACGATGTCACCCTGACCGTTCAGCGCGTGGAGCTTGCAACCGACAGCGCCGACACGGGGGAGGGGGGTACTCCACAGGAGCCGGATACGGGGGCATTGGACAGCGCCGATGGCTCCAAGGCTGGGGGCTGTTCCTGCTCTTCCACCGGTTCGCGGAAGCACGGGTGGCTGCTCCTGCCCGCCCTTCTGTTCCTGTACCGCGGCAGGCGCGGGCAGGGTGCTCCCGCCCATCACGGCGCCAGGTCGTAGAGATCCTCCACGAAGATGGTACGTCCCAGCAACCGGTAGCCGGACCACAGCAGATCCCACACCACCTGGTCGTCGGGGGTGATTTCGCGAACTCTGGGAGTGGTGCCCGTGTTGTGGAGGGTGTTGCCGTTGGGCAGCCGGTGGGCCTCCCCGGCGTAACTGGCGTCTATCCCATCGCCGGCTCCGAACATCCATATCTGGCGCAATACCTGGTTTTCTTCGTCCAGTTCGTACTCGCGCACCACGCCGTCGTCATCTCGGGGCGTGAGTTGCGAGGACATGAGCAGCGTGCCCTCGTCGGTGTAGGTGACGCCGTGCTGGTACTGGAACTCGG
Organism: Myxococcota bacterium; assembly: GCA_024276675.1. GTDB lineage: Bacteria > Myxococcota_A > UBA796 > UBA796 > JAFGLY01 > JAJRWT01. Next base: position 45,175 of record JAJRWT010000039.1, read on the forward strand.
AGCGAGTGTAGTCGAAGTCCCAGGATTCCGGAATATGGCCGAACCAGCGGATCTCCTGGCCGCTGTCCAGGTCGATTTCCAGTATGAAGGTGTCGTTGGTGGGGAAGCTCATCAAAACGGTGTTGGTGGGCTCGTGGTAGAAGATGGAGTTGGTGTGGCACCAGTCGTTGAGCCCCAGTTCGTCGTAGAAGGGTTCACAGTCCCAGACGGTCTCCACCGAGTCGTCGTCCAGGTAGCGGCGCAGAAGGCTCTCGGCTCCGGACGTCGCGGAACCCCAGATGATGGAGCCGTCGGGCAGCTCGGTGAAGCAGTGGTGCATCCCCGGCGCGGGATAGGTGGCGGTGATCTTTCCGTCGATCTTCATGCGATGGATCTCGGAACCTGCGCCCATGTCCCAGTCCGACCAGAAGGTGGACACGTCCCATAGGATATCGTTGTCCCTGGAGACGTGCAGGTAGATGGTGAAGTCGTCGTCTTCGGCGCGCATGGCCCAGACGACCCGTCCCTGTCGGTCCACGATGAACATCCAGTACTCACCGCCGGTCCAGCCGCCGGAGTCGGCGTTGATGCTGCCCAACAGGTAGTTGCCCGTGGGCTCGTACATTTCGGGGATGCTGGTCTTCAACGATGGAACCGGCAGGTTGGCCGGCAGGGCACCGGTGGCGAGCCGAATCTCCTGGGTGGTGGCTCCGGTGCTGGCATCGTAGACCAGGCGAACGTCGGCCTGCGTTTCGTAGGGTATTCCCAGGAGGAGCTGTTCCTGCGAGCCAGCCTCGAAGCTGCGCCGAGGGCTGCTGCGCCAATCTTCGTCGAAGCGGTACTCCACGTAGCCATCGGCGGTGAATGGTTGGGTCCAGGATACTGTTGCCAGTGTCTGGATGTCCTTGTCCAGCGTCCAGGACAGCTCGGGAACGACATCGGCGTCGGCGTCTGAATCCGTATCGTTGTCGGTGTCTGAATCCGCATCGCTGTCCGAGTCCGTGTCGGTGTCCGTGTCGGATTCGTCGGGGGTGGAGCTGTCGGTGGGCTGGCTGTCCCAGCCAGGTGCGGTGGTGCCGCAGGCGTAGAGCAGGAAAACGAGTTGAGCGAGCAAGGGGCCTCCCGGGGTTTCCGGTTCTTCTGCGCATCACGTGGAACAGGGTCCATGATAGGTCAGATCCACCGACCCTGTGGGTAAATGTTGCTATCCCCGATCTTGACGGCTACCGTCTCTGTACGATCCTGGAACATTCTTGACAGGCCGGGAACCATTCCCTGCTCCCGGCCATCCCACTCCGGAAACCCCATGCTCCATTTTTTTTCACGTCTGATCTGTGCATCGCTGGCCATCTCGATCTCCGCCTGTGGCCACCAACCCGCCGGGCGGCTCGTGGTGGTTGGCATAGACGGCATGGAAAGGCAGGTCGTGGACGGCATGATCCAGCAGGGGGATCTTCCCAACCTGGCAATGCTCATGTCCGAAGGCGCAACTTCCAGTATCGAGGTGGTTCGTCCGATCATCTCGCCCATAGTCTGGACCACCTATGCTTCCGGCTACACCAAGGACGTCCACGGGGTACTGGGCTGGAGCCACGGCGCCGTCAAGCCCTACACATCCGCCGATGTCCGTGTCTGGCGCATCTGGGACGCGGCAACAGAGGCCGGCATCCCGGTGCTCGTGTCCGGCTGGCTCATCACCTACCCCTACAACCCCATCGACGGCCACATGCTCACCGACCGTTTCGTCTGGGCAATGCCCATGGACCGTCGCATGGATCCAGACTTCCTTCGTTCCGAAAGCATGGGCCAGCAGGAACACGACGGTACGATCTGGCCACCAGGGGACTACCAGGTGGCCAGCGCCCTGGTCCCCAGCGACCAATGGCTGGAATCGGCCCAGCTTCCCTACCAGTTCGACCGCTACAGCACCGTCTTCCACCCTCTGCGCAAGGACGAAACCCACCTTCGATACTTCGAAAAGATCCTGGGCACAACCGATGTTCGCATCGCCCTGCTGTACCAGAACGGCGTGGACCAGGTGAGCCACCTGTACTGGCCCTTCCTGGACGAAAACCAGGCCAGGCTCATGCTGGAGGATCCCGACCTGCGGGCCAGGACTCTGAAGGACTACCTGAATCGCCACCCCTACGAAACCCGGACCTACCCCCTCACGGGTACTCTCAGCCGCCAGGACATAATGGAAGCAGCCCAGTGGGTGCCCGACATCTATCGCTACGTGGACAGCGTGCTGGGTCGCGTCCTGGCCCTGTTGGAACCTGAAGACACCCTCATCGTGTTGAGCGACCACGGCTTTCGGTGCTCTCCTTACGAGCCCCTGCTGCACGGCTCGCACCGTGAACAGGCCTTCTTCCTGGCCTGGGGCGCGGCCGTGCGGGCCAGCGGCGAGGTGGAGAAGCTGGACGAAGTCGATGTGGGTCCCACCCTGTTGGCCCTGGCTGGGCTGCCGGTGGCCGATGACATGAAGGGCCGTGTCCGAGACGATATCTTCGCCATCGACGGCTGGGATACGGTGGAAACGCGGGTGATGAACCGTGTGTCCATCCCCGCCGTAGAGGACAAGAGCCTGTCCGGCGAGAGATTGATGCAGCAGCTCCAGGCGCTGGGCTACGTGGACCGGTCGGGACGCCCCATAGAAAATCCGTTCGAAAGTCGATAACCCAGGCGCCAATCCAATGTTTGGGCTGCTCCTGGTGTCAAGGGCCTCCCCGGGGAGAGCCACCAGGTCCCGGGAGCACTCACTGCCATCGCCCTGCGAGACTCTGCCCTCTGATCCACCAGGCCGCCGGAACGTTACAAGATTACAGGAGGAGTTGGCGGAACCGGGGCCGCCTCCTCCATCCCTCCCCACATGCTGAACAGGAAGGCCCATGCACCCAGGAAGACTCCCCCTCCTTCCCTACCTGTCCACCCTGCTCATCCTCTGCCTCATCCTGGGTTCCCGAGGCGCGGCGGCAGCTACGCTCGCCAGGGTCCACGCCCTGGTGGTGGGTATCGGGGACTACCACTTCCCCGACGAATCCGGAGCCGACCTGGAGTTTTCCGTCAACGACGCCCTGGCATTCGCTGAGTTCCTGCAAAGCCCGGCGGGGGGCGCCGTGCAACCTCGTGACCTGCGCCTACGAACGGATTCGGATGCCACCGCATCCACGCTGGCCAAGGATCTGAATTGGGTCTTCAAGAAATCAAGGGATGGCGATGTCGTGAAGATCTTTTTTTCGGGCCAGGCCCAGTTGTGGGGGGATGAGCCGGTGCTTCTCACCGGAGATTCCCGTCCGGGGAGCGATTCACGCCCCGAAAGCACCTTGTCCCTCGGACTCCTGGGGCAACTGGCGGCCAAGACGCGTGCCCAGCGCGTGGAGCTGTACCTGGACCTGGCCAGGGCCACTCCGGCCCCCCCGGCTCGCTCTCCGCAACACCGGGAGAAGCTGATGCGCTCACTCCAGAGCCTCGACCAGTCCCTGCCCGCGCTGTTCCTCTTCGTATCCACCCGTCACCAGCAGCAAAGCCTGGAAGAACGCAGCTTCGGAGCCGCCGACGCCAGCCCGCCCTGGCCCGGGGGAGGTCACGGAGCTTTCACCTTCGCCCTGCTTCGCGCCATGAGCGGTGAGGCCGATGCCAACTCCGACGGCGCGGTCAACCTGGCGGAGCTGTGCATGTTCCTGCCACAGGCGGTTTCCCTGCTCACAGGGGGAGCGCAGGAGCCATATCACAGCCAGAACTTCCCGGCCGATGCCCTGGTCGGCAGCCGTGGGGAGGGCTGGAACCCGGGGCTCTTCGATGCCATCGTTCCACAGCCGGAGCCCCTGCCCTTCTCCCGCGAGGAGCGCTCCGCGTTGTTGAAGGAATACGGCCAGCACATGCTGTGGATACCCGGGGGCTCCTTCCAGATGGGAACCTCCGATGGCGAGGCCGACGAACAGCCAGTCCACCATGTCACGCTCTCTGGTTTCTGGCTGGGCGAAAACGAGTTGTCCCAGGGGCTTTTCCAGGCTGTGATGGGCAGGAATCCCTCTACGCCCCAGGATCCCGCCATGCCCATGAACTGGGTGAGCTGGTTCGACGCCGTGGCCTTCTGCAACGCCCTCTCGGAGCTGGAACATCTGCAACCCGCCTACGAGGTGGACGGCCAACGGGTGGAGCTGGTGGAAGGGGCCGATGGCTACCGCCTGCCCACCGAGGCCCAGTGGGAGTATGCCGCCCTGGCAGACCAGGATCTACGTTTCGCTGGAATCGACGGCACCGAAGGGCTCTGCGAATTCGGCAACGTACGAGACGCCATCTTCTGTAGGAGCAGCAGCCAACAGGACTGCCCCGTCACCTGCCGGGATGGCTATTTTCGCCTGGCACCCACAGCCAGTTTCAAGCCAAACTCCTGGGGGCTTTTCGACATGACCGGTAACGTCAGCGAGTGGGTGTGGGACTGGTTCGCCCCCTACGTTCCCGTGGATGCCTCCGATCCGTCGGGCCCCGCTCGAGGCGTGCTGCGATGCTTCAGGGGAGGTTCCTGGGGCAGCCCTCCTGGCGGCCTGCGCTTGCGGAACAGGAACGCGACGGATCCCGGCGACAAGAATGACACCATGGGTTTCCGCCTGGCGCGCTCGCCGTAGTGGACCTGGACGATTCAGGCTCCCGGGTGACGCCTGTCTGTTTTGACGAGTCCTGTACCTTCGACAGTTGGCAGCGCGGAGCCTTGCAAGTACAGTGTCTACAGGAAGCAGAAGAGAACGCTCGGGTTTCAAGGTTCGTGCGAATCATATGGAGGCGGAAGCAATGAGTGCACCCCAGGATACTGCAAGAGCAAACGACATCCTGTCCATCGTGGCGGCTTCCCAGGATATCAACGCCTTCAAAGAGCTGAACTGGCAGGGGAGCCTGAAGGACTACTTGCAGATTGTCAGCGAGCGACCGGATGTGGCCCGCAATGCCTTCCAGCGACTCTACGACATGGTCATGTCCTACGGGCAAGAAGAGTACATCGACTGCAAGAAGCGCATCACTCGCTACAAGTTTTTCGACGATCCCATGAACCACGGGGCCGATGCCGTCTACGGCATCGATGTCTACCTGCAACGGCTGATGAACGTTCTCAAGGGCGCCGCCTTCTGGTACGGCACCCAGCACCGAGTGATCCTGCTGCACGGGCCGGTGGGCAGCGCCAAGTCCACCATAGTCCGCCTCTTCAAGAAGGGCCTTGAGCATTACTCCGCCTCGCCGGAGGGTGCGCTGTACTCCTATGGCTGGCAGGAAGAAGACGGCAGCATCCTCTGGTGTCCCATGAACGAAGACCCCCTGCGTCTCGTTCCCCCGGCAGCACGTTCCGATGTCCTGGCCGCCATAAACGCCAACCCGCGCACCCGTTACCCGGTGCGCATGGAGGGCGATCTGTGTCCGGTGTGTCGCCACATGTACCGGGAATTCATGAAGGAAGTCGACGGGGATTGGCTCAAGATGCTGAATCGCATCGTTGTGCGTCGCGTACTCCTGTCCGAGAGGGATCGCGTGGGAATCGGTACCTTCCAACCCAAGGACGAAAAGAACCAGGACTCCACCGAACTCACCGGCGACATCAACTACCGCAAGATCGCCGAGTACGGCTCCGATTCGGATCCCCGTGCCTTCAACTTCGACGGGGAATTCAACATCGCCAACCGGGGACTGGTGGAGTTCATCGAGGTACTCAAGCTGGACGTCGCCTTCCTCTACGATCTACTGGGAGCCAGCCAGGAGCACAAGATCAAACCCAAGAAGTTCCCGCAGACCCACATCGATGAAGTGATCATCGGGCACACCAACGAACCGGAATACCGCAAGTTCCAGAACAACGAATTCATGGAGGCCCTGCGGGATCGCACCATCCGCATCGACATCCCCTACATCACCACCTGGCACCAGGAATCGCGTATCTACCAGAAAGACTATAACGACCTGCGCGTGCAGAAGCACATAGCTCCGCACACCATCGAAATGGCGGCCATGTGGGCGGTGCTCACCCGGATGGAAGAACCCAAGCAGTACAAGCTCTCGCTCATGCAGAAGCTCAAGCTCTACGATGGCCGCACCCTGCCGGGCTTCACGGAGGACAACGTCAAAGAGCTTCGCAAGACCTCCACCCGTGAAGGCATGGATGGTATCAGCCCCCGCTACGTGCAGGACAAGATCTCCAACGCCCTGGTGAGCGACGCCGAGCAGACCTGCATCAACCCCTTCATGGTCCTGAACGAGCTTGAGAGTGGGCTGAAGCACCACGGGCTCATCAGCGACGAAGACACCAGGGAACGATACCGTGGTCTCCTGGACACGGTGAAGAAGGAATACGAAGACATCGTCAAGAACGAAGTCCAGAAGGCCATAGTGGCCGATCAGAACGCCATATCGCGCCTCTGCGGCAACTACATCGACAACATCAAGGCCTACACCCAGAAAGAAAAGGTCCGAAACACCTTTACCGGGGCCTACGAAGAACCGGATGAGCGTCTCATGCGCTCCATCGAGGAAAAGATCGACATCCCGGAATCCCGCAAGGACGACTTCCGCCGCGAGATCATGAACTACATCGGCGCGTTGGCCATAGATGGCAAGCATTTTGACTACACCATGAACGAGCGCTTGCACAAGGCCCTGGAACTCAAGCTCTTCGAGGATCAAAAAGACAGCATCAAGCTCACCACCCTGGTGAGCCAGGTGGTGGACAAAGACGCCCAGGCCAAGATCGACGTGGTCAAGCATCGGCTCATCGAGCAGTACGGATATTGTGAAATCTGTTCCACCGACGTACTCAATTTCGTGGCCAGCATTTTCGCCAGGGGAGACGCCAAGGAGGAATCCTGACCGTGTCCATCATCGACAAAGATCTGGACCGCTTCAAGGAGATCGTTCGGGGCAAGGTGCGGCGTGAGCTGCGAAAGTACATGTCCTCCAGGGAAATGCTGGGGCGCCAGGGCAAGAAGACGGTCTCCATCCCAATCCCCGACATCCAGATTCCCCGCCTGCGCTACGGCAAGAACGAACAGGGCGGCGTGGGCCAGGGAGAAGGCGACGAGGGCGAGCCAGTGGACGGCGAAGGTCAGGCCAGCGACAAGCCCGGTGAGCACTCCCTGGAAGCAGAGGTCAGCCTGGAAGAGTTGGCCAGGATCATCGGCGAGGAGTTGGAACTGCCCCGCATCCAGCCCAGGGGCAGCAGGCAGGTGGACAGCGCCAAGGCCCGCTACACGGGGATCTCCCTGGTGGGCCCCGAGTCGCTGCGCCACACCCGCCGCACATACAAACAGGCCCTGAAGCGTCAGATCGCGCTGGGTACCTATGATCCCAGGCGTCCCGTTATCATCCCCATCAAGGAGGACCGCCGCTACCGTTCCTGGAAGGTGGCGGTGGAGCCAAGTTTTGCCGCGGTGATCATCTACATGATGGACGTGTCCGGTTCCATGGGGCAGAAACAAAAAGACATCGTGCGCCTGGAGACCTTCTGGATCGATACCTGGTTGCAGCACAACTACAGGAACCTGGAAACCCGCTTCATAATACACGACGCCAAGGCCCGCGAAGTGGATCGCGACACCTTTTTCCGAACTCGCGAGAGTGGGGGCACCCTCATCTCCACCGCCTATGGGCTCGCCAACCAGATAGTCCAGGCCGAATACCCCGTGACTGACTGGAACATCTACTTCTTCCACTTCTCCGACGGCGACAACTGGTCCGGATCCGACAACAACAAGTGCGTGGACCTTCTCAAGAAACACATGCTCCCGGTAGCCAACATGTTCGGATACGGGCAGGTGGACTCCCACTACGGATCAGGGCGTTTTCTCCACGTTCTCAAAGAGAACTTTCCCGACGATCAGCGCTTGATCCTGTCCAGGATCCCCAACCGTGAGGCCATCATGGATTCCATTCGCGAGTTTCTGGGAAAGGGGCGTTGACCGTGAGCCCATCGCTGGTACATGGCTGGACCCGGCGTCGCCTTCCCAGCGAGCTGGAAGATGCCCGGGCAGAGATCGCCGAGATCACCTGGAATGAAGGCCTGCGCTTCTGTGAGACTGTCTTCGAGATGTGCTCCTTCGACGAGATCAACATGCTGGCTTCCTACGGCGGCTTCCCCGTGCGCTACCCCCACTGGCGCTTCGGGATGGAGTACCTGCGCATGAAGACCGGCTATGAATGGGGTCTCCAGAAGATTTACGAGATGGTCATCAACACCGATCCCGCCTATGCCTACCTGCTGGACAACAACACGGTGGTGGATCAGAAACTGGTGATGGCCCACGTGTACGGGCATGTGGACTTCTTCCAGAACAACGCCTGGTTCAAATACACCAACCGCAAGATGTTGGACGAAATGGCCAACCACGCCACGCGGATCCGGCGCTACATCGACCGTTTCGGGTTGGAGACCGTGGAGAGTTTCATTGACGCCTGCCTGTCCCTGGAAAACCTCATCGATCCCATGCGCCCCCATATGCGGCAGGACGACAACGGAATCGGCGAAGACGATCACGAAACCGAGACCACCGAGACCCTCAAGCTGCCCTCCAAGTCCTACATGGACCGCTACATCAATCCCCCCGAGTATCTGAAGGAGCAACGCCAGATAATCGAAGCAGCGCAAAGGAAAAAGCAGCATTTTCCCGAGTCACCCCGCAAGGATGTGTTGCTTTTTCTACTGAAACACGCCCCGTTGAATCGCTGGCAGACCGATGTGCTCTCAATCATACGCGAAGAAGCCTACTACTATGCCCCCCAGGCTCAGACCAAGATAATGAACGAAGGCTGGGCCTGCTTCTGGCACAGCCGGACCATGACCGGGCATGTCCTCACCGATGCCGACGTGGTGGACTACGCCGACCACCACTCGGGTACGGTGGCCATGAGACCGGGGCAGCTCAATCCCTACAAGATTGGCCTCGAGTTGTTTCGCAACATCGAGGAGCGATGGAACAAGGGGCGCTTCGGCAAGGACTGGCTGGATTGCGAGGATGCCGCCCAGCGCCACGACTGGGACACCGGGGCCGGACTGGGACTGGAAAAGGTCTTCCAGGTTCGCCAGACACACAACGACATCACCTTCATCGACAACTTCCTCACTGAAGACTTCTGCCGTGACAACGGCCTCTTCGCGTACGAATACGACAAGCGCAGCAAGCAGTTCCTCATAGACAGTCGCCAGTTCGCCGTCATCAAGCAGAAGCTGCTCTTCATGCTCAGCAATCGCGGAGAGCCCAGGATCATGGTGACGGACGGCAACCACGGCAACCGTGGTGAACTCGAACTCACACACCAGCACGAGGGGGTGGACATCCAGGTGGATTGGGCTTCGGGCGTGTTGGCCAACCTGTCTCGCATCTGGGGGAGGCCGGTACACCTGGTGACAGCCCTGGAAGACACCCCCGCTGTACTGAGCCATGACGGCGACGAGTTCAAGGTACAACGGAACGCCGGGACCAAGAGCAAGAGCTGACGCCCTCCCCCATTTCCCCGGAGTGCAACCATGAGCCTCTCCCGAACGCTGGAAACCGAGCTTGATCGCCCCAATACTACCAGCGGGCGGGTGAAGGCAGAGTCCGGGGGAAGCATTGTGGAGGTGGACGTGGTGGAGTTGGACCGCCTGGGCGCCAGGGTCGGTGGGATCAAGGTCCGGAGGGGCAAGCCCGGCGACGTGGCAACACAGGCCATGGCCGCTCCCGGAAACCTCCGCCACCTGGGCGAAGGCCTGACGCCAATCGAAGTGGAGCCATCACTTGGGGGCGCCGTGCTTCGTTCGGCCCCCGAAGAAATGGACGGCGGTGAATTCTGGCAGCTCTCCATCGGCGATTCGGGCCGCGAAGCCGAGCTGGGTCGCTACCAGGTGGGGAAGAGCGGGAAGCGCGAACAGAAACCCTTCACGCTCACCCGCGAGCACCTGCGGCGCACGGTGGACGGCATGGAACATGCCCTGGAGGGCCGCTCACAAACCGAACCCAGTACTGCTGGCTCGGTTTGATTGTCGATCCCTTGCCCACAAGATCGTGGGGCCGGCTTCCAGCCGGCCCATGTCGTCACTCTGCATGGTACGCCGGCTGGAAGCCGGCGCCACGGGGGAAGCCGGCGTACCACAGGGGAAGCCTGCCCTTGTTGGTCACCCGGCCAAAATTGTGGGGCAGGCTTTCCAGCCTGCCCTACGGGGGGGCGTGGGTGGAGGGCTTCTGGAAGATCCACAGCACCGAGCCGTATTCCAGCAATTCGTGGCGCTCAACTGGCAACAGCCCGTTTGCTTCGAGGTTCACGACGAGGGCGCGCTCCGTTGGCAGCCCGGGGGAGGGGGACGGGCGTGCCCCCTGCGGATCGCTCTGCTCCCCTTGAAAGTACTCCATGGCAACGAGCCTGCCCATCGGTTTGAGCGCCGATACCACGCTCCGGAGAAACGCTCGCTTGTCGTCCTGGAGCGGAGCCATAGCTGGAAAGTCGAGGTGGAAGAGAAGAGCCATGTCCAACGTCGCTTCCGCAAAGCCCAGGTCTCGCGGGTCGTTTTCCACCGAGATCACGTTCTGGTGGGGGTTGAGGGAGATGTCCAGGGCAAGGCCCTCCAGCTCCCGGAGTAGATCTCCATCCATGTCCATGGCAAACAACAACCCCTCCCCCCCCACTGAACGGGCGACATCGAAGCTGTAGAAGCCAGAGCCACAGCCCACGTCGGCCACAATCATGCCGGGTTCCAGCCCAAGCAGATCCAGGACGGTGGCTTTGTCTTCGTGACGCAGGTAGCCGTCCGAGGATCGTAGGAGCCAGTCCCAGTCGACAAGCCCGATGCTTGAAGGGGGATACCTGTAGGGCCCCTGGGCCCCCGGGAACGGCGGTTGTGCTCTGGCCACGAAGCAGCCCATCGCTATCCAAAGGTGGCACAGAAAGCAATTGAGTCGGACTGTTTTCATGGTTCCAGCCGCTGGGTGGAACAACCTACTCCAGTGAGGCGGATCCACGCAAGCCCAGCGGCCATGGTCCCGCGGCGCCCCCCGGGCCTGGTAGCCGGTTTTGGGTGGGTGCCCCCTGAAACCCGTGGCGTTCAAGCCGTCATGAGTGTTCAAACGCTCACAACTGGTCTATGATGGTGCACGGCCTTTTCCCCATCAACCGAACACGCCCCGATGAACACCGTCTTCCACACGCAATCACGCCATTTTGGAGTCATGCTGGCGCTGCTGCTGTCGCCGTGGGGACCGCTTTCGTGCATACGTTCATCCACCAACCCGAAGGACGAAACCACCGAATCCGGCTCCCTGCATAGCGACGGCTCCCCGGACAGCCGGGCGGACAGCCTTGCGCCCATGGACTCCGCGGACAGCGGTTTCTACGTGGACCCCAGGGTCCAGGAGCTGGATCCATACCTGGAACCCGAGGTATTGGTAAGCCCGACGCAACTGAGTGGCGGCGGGACCGCGAGCGTCACCTACAAGGGCGTGTTGGCCGGAATGGCCAGTGTGACCATGAGGTATGGTTTCAACGGCTGGACCGTTTCCGACGACATCGACTCGTACGAATACGAGGTCTACGACAGCCAGGTGCTCTACTACCTGGAATCCACCATGAGCCGCCAGGCCGATGGCGCCTGGTACAGCTCGGTCTACCTGCCCACTGATGCTCGGGCCATGCACATGAAGTTTCTGGCCACCAGTGAAGACGGAATCACCAGCACCGACGACAACGGAAGCCAGTACTACTCGGCCGAGATCAGCTTTCCACTCATCGGCCCATTCCTGACCTGGAACGGGGAGACCAGCCCAGGCTCGGGTATCATCGTCAACTGGGAAACCTCCGTCCCATGCCTGGGGGTGGTGGCCTATGGAACCACCGAAGATCTCGGCTCCTACGCCGTGGGCCAGACCCTGGGCAACATGCATCACGTGGCCCTCACGGACCTGCAATCGGATCAGACCTACTACTACAAGGTTTTCGACAGCGCAGGGCGTGCATCGGAACCACGCTCCTTCGTCACTCCCCAGGATTCTCCCTCCAGCCTGGATTTTGTGGTGTTTTCCGACATGCAGGACTCGGGCAGCGACAACCGCTGGGCCGATGTTGCGGCCCAGGTGGCCTCCAGCCAGGCCGACGTGGACCTGCTGTTGATGGCCGGCGACATGGCGCAGGTGGATCATCCTGGTTCCTGGTGGATCTTCTTCGACCGGGCACGGGAGCTGTTTCCGGGAATCCCGTTGTTGCCGGTTCCAGGCAACCACGACACGCCGGGCATCTCCAGCAGCACCGACACCAGCAGCTTCCAACGCTACTTCGATCTGCCCTTCGCCTCGGAAAAGGAGCCCTGGTACGCCCTTGACTACGGCTCCACCCGCTTCCTGGGCCTGTGCTCGGAAGACACCGACTCCATGGCGCCCGACGGCGCGCAGTATGCCTTCGTACAGGCCGAGTTGGACGGTTGCGGGAAGGGCCAGGAAAAAACCTGCGAGAACGTCTTTGTAGCCTGGCACATCCCCCCCTACAACGGCGGTTCGCGCCACAGCGCGGAGCAGGGCGATGTCCGCGAGATAACCGCCTTGTTCGAAGGCATCGTGGACTGGGTCTTCAACGGCCACGAACACCTGTACCAGCGCATGCAGCCTTTGCGATACGACGGCGTCCTTGCTGCATCGGGCGAATACGGGCAGGGCCTCCAGGATGGAGTGGGGTACGTCGTGCTGCCACCTGCCGGCTACGATCCCTCTTCCTACCTGGAAAGCAGCGAAGAAGGCGAGACCAGTTCTCGCGACTTCCTGGCCTATCCCATCGTGGAACCCGAAGACGACATCGTGGATTCCCAGAATGGCTACGTGGTAGTACAGGTGGGCTACAAGTCCTTGTCGCTGGTTGCCTGGGGCATGGGCGACAACGACGAATCCAGTGACCCCGAGATAGTCGACTCTCTATCTTATACCAAGTGATACGCCGACCTTCGGCCTTTCAATAGACAGCCAAGGAGCCAGGCATGCAGTTGATTCCATCGTTGGCGCCGGGTCTCCGGCTTTCTTTCAAGAGCCTGCTCCTGTGCCTGCTGGCGGCCTGTACCCAGTCCTCGGATACCTGCGACAGCGCCACCTGCCTGTCCCCGGACTGCCCCGACACTGCATGTCTTGCGCCACGGGGTGACACGGCCTGCACTACATCCGTCACCGACAGCGGCGAGACCGGCAACTCTGTCTACTATGACGTGGGGGTTACGGTTGATCTCTCCCAGGGCACCGGCACCATCCGCAATATGAACGGCCTCCAGGGGGGGCCCAAATGGAACGCCATCCCCAAGATGGACCTGAGTGCCGACTACTCCCAGGCAGGGGTTCCCCTGGTGCGTTTCCCACAGGACGACGGCTACGACTATGCCCTGAGCAGCATCTTTCCCGACGACCAGGCCCCGGTGGACGACCCGGAGTCGTACCACTTCAGCGACATAGACGCCATGGTGCAGGCCGTTTTCGACGCTGGCGCCGAGCCCATGTGGGAGGCATTGTACGACATCGGCGAAAACGAAAACTGGGGCGGCATCAAGACCCAGGGGGGCGATCCCCCGGACGACCCGGAAAAGTGGGCAGACGTGGTGCGCCACGTGTTGATGCATTGGAACGATGGTTGGGCCGATGGCTACGAGCTGGGGGTGCGATACGTGGAGTTCATCAACGAGCCCGTGCTCTGTGGTGGCTTCGAAGACGACAAGGAACAGATATTCACCGTGTACCGGGCCTTTGCCGACGCATTGGAATCCTACGAAAACGAGTACGGGCACGAGTTGACCATCCTGGGTCCAGCCATGGCGCTCCAGACCGAAGACCTGGCGGAGCTGGATCAGTTCAAGGAGTCCCTGGGTGACTGGCTCCAGGGTCGACGCATGGATGTCTTTACCATGCACACCTACGGCGACACCCCCTGGGAGATCTATTCCAACACTTTGGCCTTCAAAGAGGTTGCCGACACCTGGGGAATGCAAGTGGGCAACACGGAGTGGAACTACAAGGGCCTCCGTGCCGACGGCACCGATGAACTGTCTCTCTGGGACGGAGTATGGACCGCCACGGGGCGCATTCTGCTGGAGCCGCTGCTGGATCTCTCCATCATATACAGGGGTCCGCCAAAGTTCCTGTTCCCCGAAATGCAGGAATACTTCCACTCCCCCTATTTCGACTGCCAGAGCGGTGACTGTCACGTAATGCCCGGCTGGTTCAGCTTCATGCCCTTCCAGAGGCTGGCAGGCATGGAGGGCCTGGAAACCTCCTGGCCCGAGGCTCTCACCCAGTTACAGGGCTTCGCCGCCATGGCCGGCCTGGACCAACAACTGGCCGTGCTGGTGAGCAGCCTGGACTGGAGTGGGCAGGTCGGGGTGATCCTGGAGAACATCCCCGAATCCCTGCGTGGGGAACAGCCGGTGCTCTTCTATCGCCTGCGCACCAGCACCACTACCTGGGAGCCATACCATCAACAGACCTTGAACCTGGGTGATAGCGCCCTGCTGCAACTACCCGTGGACGCCCCGGATCTGTGGTTCCTGGTCATCGGGTGAACCCGTGGACGGGCTCCGGGGCCTTCCCCCGAACCAGGGCGGCAGTCCAGGGGACAAACCAAGCGCCACGATGGAAACAAGGGCACACTTTCTTCGAGAAACTCATCAGCATCCTGCCATCAACACAAGCAACCCGAGGGACCGTACCATGACCAGAACCATCCTCCTGTGCTGCTCTTGCTCACTTTTCCTGCCGGCGGCTAGCTGCGGAGACGACAAGCCCGACACCGCTGCACAGTTCCAGGACACCGCAGCTCCTGAGAGCGACACCGACACCGACACCGACACGGACACAGACACGGACGCCGACGCCGACGCCGACGCCGACGCCGACGCCGACGCCGACGCCGACGTGCCAGTTGCCGACTCCGGCCGCACCATGACACACCCCTACGTGATAGACGGCGAGGTCACCTGGACCCTGGACTTCGACGATGAAGCCGAGGCTGCCGGTTGGGCTGATTGCAGCTATCACCGAAGCTACGAAGGAGTGCAGTTTCTGGACCAACCCTACCTCTGTCCCGACTGCACCGTCATGGTACAGGGCACCGCCGTCATGGACGAGGGTTTCGCGGACTGCTACGAGCCCATGTTCGGCGGAGAGGCCGAACAAATCGAGTACTGGGGTCTGGACTGGCCGGAAACCGCCGGGGGGAAAGCCGGATTCTACCGCGGTTCCACCGAGAACTACTCGCTGGGGCTGCTGGCCACCGCCAAAGGTGCGGTCTTGGATACCTCCCTGGGGATCTCCTGGAGCTACGTGTATGAACTGCTGAGCGGCGGAACCTTCAGCCTGGAGGCCCTCGGCACCTTGACCTTGAGCAGTGATGGCGCTTCGTGGATCGAGGACTTCACAATGCCACGTACCGAGCCCTATGCCTGTGGATGGCCGCTGGGCAACCCTGGAACCCTGGAATCAGACAACTGGCTCGCACTTGACGCCACCCTGCCCGAAGCGTGGTTGGAGGATGACTGCGGCGAGCTGGTGGATATCTGGGACTTCTACGGCAACTACCTGGTGGTGGACAGCAGCGAGCCCGACTGTGGCCCCTGCCAGGCCATGGCGGGCAGCGCTGACGAGTTCTCCACCGCCATGGCGGATCTGGGCATTCCGGCCCACTACGTCACGGCCCTGGGCGCCGGCCTGTCAGACCCGCTGTCCAGCCCCGGCGACGCCATCTGGGAAAAGTGGCTCACGGCCTTCGGTGGCGACGACCCCATCCTCAAGGACCGAGGCTATGGCTACGCAATCTTCGAAGCCTTCCTGGCCGAGGACCTGGGCTGGCCCGTCTATGCAATCGTGCGCCCGGACATGACTCTGTTGACGGTGCAGGTGGGCTTCGGAGGCTGGGATCCCATCATCGATGTGGTCCGCGAGGATGCCGGCCTGTAGCCCCGCACCACCACCGACCGGTCGCGGATCATCCGCGGCTGTCGAGGCTCTCCGGTCCTTGCCGGTGGAACTCCAGGAACCTGGCGAGGAGCAGATCCAGCTTGGAGAGTGTGCTGGCCAGCAGGGGATCGTTCTGCTCGAGGTCGGAGCGGCAACTGAAGGCCAGACAGCGGATGTGACCCTGCGCTGCAAAGAAGACCCGCGCGTTGGAGCGGAGCCAGTCCAGGCAGGGGAGTAACCGTTCCTGGAGTTGGAGGCCGGAATCGTGGCGGACGAGGCCCTGGTGGGCGAGAGAGAGCAGCGCGCAGCGCAGCAGGTCGGCCTGGTCCAGATCTTCGAACAACTCTATGGCGACGAAGGTTTCGCCCATGGGTTCCTGCTGGCGTTCCTCGATGTCGTCGGCCAGCTCCTGTGCTTGCCGCAACCAGGCCTCGGGGTTCAACACGCGCGTTGCTCCCGCTTCCAGGGCCCGGGCATCAGTCCTGACTCTCTTGCGCAGCGTCGGCAGGATCTGGATGAGCGAAGGCAGGATGTCTGGCCGAAAACGCTCCAGGGCCATCCACGACGAGAGGAGATCGTAGGCGGCATCGCTCAGCTCTGGATCGGGCTCATGGTCCACGCTTTCGTGCTTGTCCAGGGATTCCCAACGTTCCAGGGCTTCGACGGCTCTGTCGAGTTCGTCTTCGGCCATGTCGCGTGGCGAGGGAGAGCCCTGGGGGAGCGGGGGAAGATCGTCACGGATAAGCAGGTTTTGCCAGTCCATTTCAACCTCTGCTCGAAGATGGTATGCCGTTGGGGGAGAAGGCTCGTACCTGGTTCGACGTTCGAGTTCTTCGGAGCGTTTGCCATCGCTGGAAGCTCAACTGGCTCATGTTGGGGAGCTTGTCTCTGAGCATCGCGTATTCCTTGACCTCGGAGGGTTGGCTCGAAATGCCCCGGGAGTAGGAGATGGACCTGTTGACGGCCCTGATGAATTGTACCGCTGGCCGGAAGACCATGTAGAACAGTCGCTGTTCCGTGGTCCAGTTGCCGTGTCGCGCCTTGTGGGCTCGAAACTCCTTGGGATGCAGGGCGCTACGCATGGGCTTGCTACTCTCGCGGATGAGGCCGGTGGCGCCGCGTGGCATGGATTTGGCGTGGCGAACAGCCTCGGGGCTTCCCTGTCCGCCCAGGAAGGCAGTCCTGACCCAGCCTGATTCCCCTTCGAAACTGGCGATGACGATGAGGCCGCTGGTGCCGATGGCGGCGTCGACAAGGCCAACCCTCACCACCCAGCCCAGCCGGTGAGCTTCCTGCAGCTCGGCTTGGATGGCCATAGAGTATGCATCGTAGAGGGATTGCGCAGTCGTGTCGTCTTTCTGCTCCAGCCTGTTCCAGCAGCGCCAGCGGGCGTTGGAGTCGTCCAGATCCACCAGGCTGAAGAGACCTGGCAACACCAGGCCCCAGGCATTGCACTCGGGAGCGGTGAGCAGGTGGTCCCGTAGGTGGGCCATGGCCGATGGCTCACTGCTGAAGACGGTCAGCGTGGCTCGGCGCTGGGGATAGGGAAACCTGTAAGGTTCCATGCCCATGGCTGGCCCTCGGGTGCTCTTCCTGGAGATAATATGCAGGTTGTGCCCAACAGAAGAATACCACTCTACAACAGACCCCGCTGGATATACCATCCAGCGGTGCTCCGGAAGCCATCCGCCAGATCCCGGCTGGGATGGTATTGGAAGTCCCTTATGGCGTTTTCGATGGAGAAGGCGTTGGGGAAGGTGAAGAACGCAAGGCGCCTCCTGTTGATGGGCAGCTCCAATTCCAGCGCCGCTCCGGCCATGTCGGCCAGGGTGGCCAGCAGGCCCAGGGGGCCGGCGGGCAGGTGCGGAGGCGGTTTTACCCCCAAGGCCCCAGCGATGGTTCGTATTATCGTCCGGATCGCCACGGGGGTTGCTCCCGCCAGGTGGTAGGTGCGGCCCACTGGCCCGGGGAAGGCTTCCAGGCACGAGATGATCCCCTCGTTGAAATCGTCCACGTGCACGGGGTGCAACGACACCCGGCTCTTCCAGGGCATTGGAAGCCCCCTCTTGACGGCCCTGAAAAGGACCAGGCCACGGGAGTCCCCGGGACCGTAGACCCACGATGGACGAACAATTGCCAGGGGCAGGCGGTATCTGGTGGCCATGGCCCAGGCACGCCGTTCCGCTTCGGCCTTGGAGCGGGCGTAGCTGTTGCGGGGATCCAGCGGGCTGTGCTCGTTGGCCGGTTCATGCCCGGTGGGCCCCAGGACGCTGCCGCTGGAGAGGTGGACGATCCTGGGAACTCCAGCCCGGGAAGCCGCCCTGAGCAGGTTGAGGGTTCCGTCCACGTTGGTCTGCCGGTACTGGGATTCGCGGTCGGTGATTCCCACGAGGGCGGCACAGTGGACCACCGCGTCTGCTCTCTGGCAGCCGGCTCGCAGGGCCCCTGGATTCGACAGGTCGCCGTATGTTCGTCCTGCCGCTTTGTGGAGGCGTTCCTGCTGGGGACATGAAGGGCGCACCAGGGCTTGGACATCATGGCCTCTCTCCAACAGGAGTCTCACCAGGTGATGGCCAATGAAGCCGGTGGCTCCTGTGACGAAAATCCTCATGATCTCTGCCTCCTGGAAAAACGAGCTTCGTGGGCGGCGCCGCGGAGTCTCGGGCCGTGGTGGGTCTCTGGTGACGAGCCTGGCTGAAAAGCCTCCATTCAGGCGGTGGTTTTTCCACGGGCCAGGATATATCCTCGCAGATTGCCTGGCAGGTGTCTGAACGCCCAGGGTACGACGGAAATACTACTACGCCTCGGCAGGCCGACCCCCTCGGAACGTCAGCCCCACAGTATCGGGGAACAGGAACATGTGGCCAACACTATTCACGATAGGCGATGCTCCCCGGGACATTCCCGTGCATACCTGGGGTCTGATGATTACCCTGGCGTTTCTGGCCGCCGCCGCCGTGGCGCAGGTGCGAGCCTCCCGTGCCGGTGTGGACGGCGACAAGTTGGGGGGCCTCTACCTGGTTGCTTTCGTCACTGGCCTGGCGGGAGCCAGGCTGCTGCACTTCACCATGGCCGAGCCCCAGCGCTTCTTTGCCGACCCCCTGATGTTCTTCCGCTTCTGGGAGGGCGGATTCGCCTTCTACGGCGGAGTGCTCCTGGCAACCCTGTGCGGCACGCTGTACGCATTGTGGAGGGGTATCAACATCCTCAAGCTGGCGGACCTGGCCGCCCCGGCCATCATGATAGGCCTGGCCCTGGGGAGGATCGGTTGTTTCTTCGCCGGATGCTGTCATGGCAAGGCCTGTCCCCTCCCAGCCGGAGCCCACGACATCCTGCCCCGGGGCTTCTCCGGGGGGGCGCTCTACGTCTCCGCCAATTCTCCCTTTCTGTTGCTGGAGTACCACCACAGCGTGGGCACCAACGACGTGGTGATGTATCCCACCCAGATCTGGGCGAGCCTATTGGCCTTGGGCATGTTTTTCCTGCTTTCCTGGCGCTGGCGCCACCGGCGCTATGACGGCCAGGTCTTTGCCTGGCTCATGATCATCTACCCCCTCATCAGGAGCAGCATCGAGCTGTTTCGCGGCGACACCATCCGGGGAGTGGGCTACCTGGGCTACCTGAGTACCAGCCAACTGGTGAGCATACCCGTCTTCGTGGCGGGTATGCTATTGGTGTTGCTGCGTCGCGGCAAGGGTGTTGCGGTGGTGGAGGCACCCGACCGGGATGCCCAGCTCATGGACGAGATCCTCTCGGAGCGATGACGGGGCCAATCCAATCCGCCGACAGCCCCCCATGGCAGGGGCCCTTCGCGGATTGAACCAGTCAAGGCCCGTGTTGAACGAGCCATCCGGCGATGAGGGGGTAGATCTCGTCCTGGGCGCGGTCGCCCAGCGGCAGATCCAGGTGGCCATAGTCCCGGGCAAAGCCGTTCTCCCGACCAGCAACGACAAAGCGGCGCTCCAGGCTGCTCACCGCCAGGTAGTAGGGCCGAACCCGGTCGGGGGGCGCGATGCGGTCAGCCCTGCCCGCCATCACCAGCAGGGGCACGGTGATGCTGGACATGGCCTGTACGTAGTCGACGGTTCCATCGGCCGAGATAAGGTACCCCGTGTTGAGAATCTTGTAGAATTGCCGCATCTCGCCCGCCCACAGGGGGCTCACCACCGTGTCCATCATGCGCATTGCTGCTTCCCTGCTGATGTTTTGGGGGTTGTAGAGGAGTTCCTCGGGTAGCGCGGGCAATCGATCCGCCATGGCGTCCAGCATTCGGGCCAGCGTGGGAGTACGAACCGATGCGGGCATGCCGCTTCCCAGCAGGAAGGCGTGGCGGGCGAGTTGCAACAGGGGATCGGGATCGCTGAAATCGACGGGGCTTCCCAGCACAACCATGGAGTAGAGGGCCGAATCGCCCAGTTGGGAGGCATAGATGGCTCCCACGATACCACCCAGCGAGTGGCCCACGTAGCCCAGCCGTGGTGCGCCGGTCTTCTGCCGTATGAAGTCGATGGCGGCGGGGATGTCGTGGAGAGCGTAGTCGTCTATGTTCCAGGAACGCTTCATGTGACGCGCATCGGGTCCCTTGGATGCCAGGCCGTGGCCTCGCATGTCCAGGAGCCAGGTGTCCAGCCCGGCCTGCGCCAGGAAGACTCCCAGGCTGCGCCGCGGGTCCAGATCCCAACAGTAGTGGTTGCTGGAGATGCCGTGAACCACCAGCACAGGTGGTCCGGAGGCGGCGTGGTGGTGCAGGTATATGGTGGCTGCGTCCTCGGTTTCGATCCAGTAGCCCTCCTGGACGCCGCAGGGGCTGCTGCTGGGCACGGTGCTGGCGCAGGTGGGCAGCAGGATCAGAAAAAACAGGAGCAGCAGCGGGCATAGGAAGGAGCAGATTCCCACTGGCCCGGGTCGTCTTGCGGAGCCGGGGATGCGGTGGTTGATGGGCGGGTTCATGGCTCCACTTCCTGGCGCAGCCAGTCGGCCACCAGCTCCGCGTTACGCCTGTCCTGGATCAGGTCGCCATGGCTGGGGTCGCTCCAGTCCAGGTGGAGCATTCCCAACCGCAGGAAGGTCGAGTCGGGTAGCCTGTGGGAAGCCATGCGGATGGACTCGGGCGGCGCGAGCCTGTCCATGGCTCCCGCCACCAGCAGCACGGGACAGGTGATGGATTCCAGCGGGAGGGCGTGGCCCCTGAGAAGCCAATCCAGGTACTCCAGGGCGAGCCTGGTGGGCAGGGGTTCCCTGGGAGGGGGAGCTGAGCCCCAGAGCAGCGAGGATACGGTCTGACCCTTCCAGGAGGGGTCCATGTCGGTCGTTATCGTGGGGAGCGTGGTGTCCAGGGTGTCGAGCCACTCCAGCAGCTCCGAGGGAGCGGGCTCCAGGGGGCTGCCCAGTGCCGCCACCGCCCGTGGAGGCTCGTCCAACTCCGGGATGGCCATGAGCATCATCACGCCTCCCATGCCATGCCCCAGGAGCAAAAGTCGCCGTCGAGCCTGCCGGTCACGGGCCTTCAACTGCTGCACGGCGACGGGAATCGCCCGGGTGGCCAGGTGAACGGCCCAGTGCTGGGCTGGCGGGTTGTCAAGGGGGCCGAATTGCAGGGACCAGGCATCCAGCCCTGCCTGCTCCAGGGCTTCCAGGATTACCTGGTAGGCCTGGCCTCCGATGCCGGGTGTTTCCACCAGGAGAGCCACTGGAGCCTTCAGATCCCTTCCCCAGTCGTTCAGCGTGAAGGAGTGGGAAACGGGCGAAGTGTCGGGCAGAGAGCTGGGAGAGGGGAGCGGCTCGTCCGGGGTTGCCGCCACGGTTTCCGGGGTGGCGGAGAGGGGAGCGGCGATGGATGGGGCCTGGTTGAGAGCAAGGATGAGCCCAAGGGCCATCAGCCCATTGGTTCCAGTACCGGGTTTCACGATGGGCTCCTGCTCTGGCGGGCTGCCATCCATTGCCCCAGCAGCTCCGCCCACTGGTTGAGCAACTCCAGTGGCCCGGCGTCCAGGGCGGGCAGGGCGGTGCCCGGCAGGGATCGCAACAAGGACGGCAGGGATGGTACCCGTGGTGTTTCACCCATGGCCAGGTGTTCCTTGTGGATGGCCACTGTTCTTCTGTAGAGGGATAATGGCCGCCTGGGATGGGAATGAAGCACTGGCGCGCACGGAACGTAAGCTATGCGGTGGCCTCGCGCCCAGCGTAGATCCTCGGCTATGGGTACCGGGGGAAGGGGGTTGTTCAACAAGGTGGAGCGGCGGTACAACGCGGCGACGTTGTCGAGGTGCCGGGCTGGTACCACCCGCCGGCCGGGGGGAGTCCAGGCCCTCAAGCGCTGGCGGGTGACCGGGTCGGCAGTAGGCCATGGAAGCTGCCTGGCGTAGACGGCATCCCACGGGCCGTTTTCCAGGGCTTCCACCAGGCTTCGGATGAACCCGGCGCCCATGGGGATGGCGTCGTCTACCGTGAAGAAGACATATTCGCCACGGGCCAGCGAGACGCCCGCCTGCCGCGTGGCTCCGTGCCCCAGCCATGGAACGTACTCCACGCGATCCCCCTGCAAGCGGAGTCCCGGGGCGGCGCTGCCGGATGCTGCCCTGCCGTTGGCCAGGACCAGGACTTCCACCTCCACGTCTTGTGAGCGGAGAACGTCCAGGCCCAGGGGGGCCTGGCGGTGGGTGGGGATGATGGCCGTGACCTGGCAGGAGATCCCGGGCCTGGCTGCCGGTGGGAGCAGGTGCCGCAGGGAACGATCCAGCGCCGGGTTCCAGGTGCGAACCGAATGGCACAGGGGCACCAGCTCATCCAGGCGAACTCCCCGGGGGGGTGGTTCCGCCAGGTCCAGTACTACCGGCTCGCCCGCACGGAGAGCCTGCTCCATTGCCAGGAGAGCCTTGTGGTCCAGACCAGTAATCCTCATCAGGGGGAAGTATCCAGAATCTGCCTTTGTTGCTGCAGTGTCAGGTTGGCCAGCGCCTTGGCAGCGCCGGGGGGCAGGTGGAGGAACTCGATGGCGATGTGGTGGGTGGGAGAGCCGGGTTCGTGGGGAGCAGGTTCTGGAGGTCCCGTCGGTTTCAACGGTTCCACCCTTAGCACGCGGGCGCTGGCCCTCCACGCCTTTGGTGAAGGGGGGATGCGTAGTTCAAGAAGCAGGTGATGGCCTGGAGAGCATCGTGGAAGGTCTTCGAAACAGAGACCGGTGCTGCTGAAGTCCATGAAAAGATCGGGATTATAGGTGGGGCCCTGCCTGAGACCGCGTTCCGTCCACGCGGAGAGAGCCGATTCGTCGTCCTGGGAGACGATGGAATAGCTTATGGAAATACCGGCGTACATGCGGGGATATGAGCGTTTGTCGGGGGGTATGACTCTGCTCACGGCCACTTGGAGCCTGTTGCCTGCCACAGAGGAGACATGCCCCGAAAAGCGTAGCCAGGGTTCGACCGTGCAGTTGAGGACCAGTGGAGTACCGGGCTCTATGGCTCCGGGTGCCTGTTCCAGGAGAACGAGGCAGGAGTCCGTAGAATGGCTGTGGAGGATGCCCCGGGCGACAACGGGAGGAGATACGGAGAGGGCGAGCAGTTCCACCGGAACGTCTTTCAACTGGTCTGGCATGGTGTTCATGGTTTTGCTTCCAGGTTGGGGGTTCCCTGCAGGCGGTACCGGGGAGCCCGGGAGGCGGACACTCTGGGAGAATGCCAATGTAGCACGGGATGGAGCTGGATCGTAGACGGGCGCGACGACGGTGAGTCGCCAGGAAGACCAATCCACGCCGAGATGTCTCCATCTGGAGACATGTGCTGGTTTCGGCTCTGGCGTCGTGTTGCCCGAGCGTGCTAGGGTGTAGCAGACACGAGTACGGATAGCCAATACCAACAGGAGTTCCCATGGCTACGAGCACGAACCGCGTTCTGGCGGCGGCTGTTTTGATGGTGCCAGCGTCGCTGGGAACCAACTGCAGCGGCGCCACCAGGTACCTGGAACAGTTGTCCTCCGACAAGGCCGCCAGCGCCACGCGCCTGGCCCTCACGAGAGCCGACTGCCCAAGGGGAGCCACCAGGGTCGGGGGCGCCTTCCCCGATGAGTCCCAGCGATGGTGGCACATGTCCAGCAAGGATGCCGCTGGCAACCCGCTCTCGGCTTCATGGAGTTTCCCCGCCTGGCGCCAGATGGAAGATGGCGATTCCCACCACGCTTGTTCAGACCGGCAGGGGGAATGGAACGGCCTGTACATACAGCTTCGTCACGAGCAGGGCGGAGGAGAGGGAGGGCGAATATCCCAGGCCTGGGTCATCGGCAATTTCCGTGAAGACAAACCCGACGGTGAGTGGATCGGGGGGTGGAGCCGCAAGGAACCCCAGGCGCTGGCTTTTTCAGGCCAGATGAAAGATGGCGAAATGGTGGGGGAATGGACTTTCGATGGTCCACCCGGCGGCTCCCCTTTCCACGCCCGGGGGCACTATTCCCATGGTCTCATGTGGGGCCCATGGACCTTCGAAGACTCCCAGGGAATCACCGATGCCCGCTACGTGGCTGGAGTGCTGCACGGAACGTGGAAGCACACTTCCGCCGATGGTACTGTCGTGGAACAGGTCTACTTCGAGGGCGACATCCTCGACGACACGCCCCCTGCACAGCCCAGCATGGGTCGTGGAAAAAGCCCCATGGGAGGCCCGCCGGGCAAGAGATCTGCTCGGCAGGGAATGCGTGGGAGAGGCGCCCAGGCCGGCGGACCTGGCCAGGCCCCGGGCGCCATGGCGGGCCAGGCCCCGGGCGCCATGGCGGGCCAGGCCCCGGGCGCCATGGCGGGCCAGGCCCCGGGCGCCATGGCGGGCCAGGCCCCGGGCGCGACGAGCGAGCTTCCTCCCGGTACTTCATCAGGGTCGGAAGCGGATCTGCCCCCCGGTTCACCTCCGGTGCCTGGACAGACAGGGGCTTTTTCGCAGCTCCGGGGAAGAGGCGTAGCACAGCGTCCTGCCTCCGGCGGCCGCGGAGTAGAAGAATATCCCGCCGTCATGATGGTCAAGGCCTACCTGGACGCCGGCCTCGACGGCGGCTGGGCCAACCTGGCTGGTTTGCGCTCCCACGCCGTGCTCAACGACTTCGCCGACCCCGCCGTGTATGAATGGGTGGCCGATTTCGGACTTCCTCTCGGAAGCTCGCGGACTCTCGTGCAGGGATACGAGGTGAAGGCCGCCAAGGTAAAGGGTGACAGCGGGTTTGTCTCGGTGGAAATGCAGGCGCTTTGCCATGTAGACCCGGAAGGGCAGGTCATGCCGGTGTCCGGCCACGAAACCATAACCATGCAGGTGCGAAAGGTGGATGGTCTGTGGAAACCAGAGACCACCCACGGCACCGAGCGTTTTCTCGGCAAGGAAGTCTACCTGCAGGATCTCCCCGAAGAAGAAACCTCGTTACGCGATGCCATCCAGGAAACATGTATCGCCAGGGAGCCTGCCGCCCAGTCCAAGGGACCAGGGGAGCAGAGGCAGGGCGCAAGGAATCGGCGCCCCCGCGGCGGCAGGCCCGGTGGCGCCATGAAGCAGCGGCCCATGCAATCACCAGGCCCCGAACCGTTTCCGCCTGGCGGCGCGGAGCAGAACCAGCAGGATACCTACGGTACACATTAGAACCCGACCCGGCGGCAGACTCCGGGCCCGGGCTGTGCGGCTGGTCGACCGCTGTTGGACGAGCACCTGTGGACAGTTCCTCTGGATAGCCAGGCATCCGTTACAGTCACCACGGCCCTGGCACCCCTCGCCTGGGCCCGAGTCGGCTGTTTCCGGCAGCCTCTTTCCACAGGTCCTGGAAGCTACTCGCCCTTTTCGGGATCCTGCTGGCCCGGATTGGCGGCTTCGGGGCTGCCCTGGTCCTGGGCGGCAGGTTCAGCGGCTTGGGAAGCGCCCTGGTCCTGGGCGGCAGGTTCAGCGGCGCCTGGGCTGCCCTGCTCCTGGGGAGCGGTGGGTTGATCTTCAGGCGGGGTAAGGCCCGGTGGGAAATCCTTTTGTTCTTCCGGAGGCGGCTTGTTTGCCGATTTTTCCACACCCACCTTGTCCAGGGTGGTCTTGTCGCGTTCCTTGTCTTTCTTTTTGATGGTGAGTTCCAGGTCTATGCCTGTAATCGGGTCGCCACCCACCTCGATGTTGGTAGCCGTGGCCGAAGGTTCGCCTTCGTTGGGGCCGTTTTCGTTGGCGTCCAGGTAGGCTACGATGTTCACGCTGCCCAGATCCTTGGGAACATCCACCTTCCATGGGCCGGGAGCGTCCAGGGCCATGGTGTGCAACAGTTGAGGCAGGGTCTGGCCTTCGGGTTGCTTCAGGAAGTCCAGGCGCAGCACGCCGGAGGCGGTGCCGTCATAGCTGATGCTGCCGGACATGGTGACGCCATCGCCAGCCGAGACCTGGAAACCGGTGGGATTCAGACGGCCACCGTTGTCGGCAATGGCCATCGCCATGGAGCCGTCGGGGGCGGGCATGGAGGGATTCTCACCCGCCGCGTGGTCGGACTGGCCGGGCTTGCCTGCCGGTGCCGCTGGCTGGGCGCCAGGTGGTTGGTTGGCGTTGGACGGTGCCTGCCCCTGGTTGGTTGCAGGGGGTTCAGGGCAGCCTGATAGAAGCATCATGACCGCGATTGCCATGGCGGATCGCATTTTCTACTCCTGTTTGGAAAGGAACTTGTGACGTGGCTCTATCGGCTATATCCATACCGGATATGCCCACGTCGCGTCAACTGCTGCCGAGTGTCTGTCGAATCACAGGTAGTAGACCATTTCCCAGGATTCGCCGTCGAAGGTGACGTAGATGAGCCCTACGCCGGCGGCGAAGATCTGTTCTCCGGCCCAGCGACCGCTCTGGACGTCCACTGTCACCGTATCGGGAAAGATACCGTAGTAGACTTCAGCGTCGCCGATGGCGGTTATCTCGACTCCGTCGGAGCTTTGACCTTCCACCAGGCGCTCCGGCAGGAGGACGTCGTCGCCCACCTTGAGGCCCTGGCTGGTGTCGATGTCGAATTCGGCCAGCTCCTCGGCACTCGCCCAGCCCATGCCCTGGCGCAGGGTCCAGGTGGTTTCTTCCATGCGAATGATGAGATTGGGTTCGAGCAGGGGGTCGCCAGTCGGGCCCAGTTGCAGGTAGGTCCCGGGTTCTCCCACGTAGTCCACGGCCCAGAGGCCCTGGTCGTCGGTGTGGGTGTCGGAGTTACAAGCTACGAGCAGGCAGAGGATCAGGCAGTTCATTCTATCCACAGGGGAACGTGGTTGTTCTGGTTGGAGAGCTGGCCGGGTAGCCAGAACGCGGGCGAGGAGGGGTCTTCACCTTGTTCGATCTTGCTGGGGTCGAAGGCGCTCACCCAGATCTGGGGATCGCCGGTCACCGCGGTGTAGCCGTAGTCACGGCGGGAGGCGAAGGTGAGCCAGAGTACTTCATCGTCGGGGAGCGGCCCCCATCGCGGCCAGGAATTGGTCAGGTTGGTGCCCATATTGGCCGCGGCCAGGTAGGTCATGTCGGTGCCGTCGGGCCGTATGACGTACAACTCTGCATCTGCGTCGTCGTAGCTGTCGCCGGTGGAGATGTTGAAGGCGATCCATTCGCCGTCGGGTGACCAGGCGGGGTAGTAGGCCAGGTACTTGGAGCTGCCGAAGAGTTCCTTGGGGATGACGATCCATTCAGGCTCACCGAACTCGTAGTCGCCCAGGTAGTCCAGCACGGCGATGCCTTCCAGGACTGCTTCGTCGGTGGGAGGTTCATCGTAGGTGGCGATGGCGATCTTCGTGCCGTCGGGCGACCATTCGGCCTGGATGAGCTGGTGGTAGATCCCCTGTTCGGGGTTGTAGGGAGTGACGTTGGCCAGGTACTCGCCGGTTCTGCCGTTCCAGAGGTGAAGTTCATAGTCCCAGACCGCCAGCAGCAGGCTGCCGTCGGGGGTGAAGGACTTGTAGTTGCCCACCTGCTTGTCGTCGATGGTCATGACGAAATCCTCGATGTCTTCCAGGTGGAGGATTTCCATGTAGCCTTCGGCGGGGTAGTCGGGATCCTTGGACTGCTGCCAGTAGTCGGCATAGGAGAACGCCAGCAGGTGGTCGTCGCCGGTGGAGATGGCGTGACAGCCGATGCAATACCCTTCGGTCTGGAAGATGGAGAGGAAGTCCTCGGGTTCGGTGGCCCCGTAGGGGATCATCTTCACGCCCTTGACCGAGCTGCTCCAGTAGTAGATGGAGCCACGGGCATCCATGCGGTTGACTTCGATGGTGAGGGGATCGGCTTCGAGGACCGCGCCGTCGGCCGCGGCCGCCAGGTATACCTGTACCTGACCGCCAGCGTTGGTGCCCGCTATGATCTGCCAGAGATCCTCGGGAGATTCCCAGCCGTTGTCGGTCATGTAGACCGAGATATCGCTGACCGCCGATTCGAAGCGCAGACGGTAGGCGTCGGCTTTCAGGTCCTTCCACTGGAAGAAAGTCATGGGAGTATTTCGGGGAAGAGCCACGCCGTCTTCGGGGTAGAGCCAGGGCCATTCCTGCATGGAATCCACCTGGGCGTCCGCGAAGATGGTGGGATCGGCGCCGCCTTCGATTACATCTTCGGTGTAGATGACCGTAACGGTGGCCTGGGCCGACATGTTGGCGTACTCGGCGGTGACCCAAGTGGTACCCCCGTTGGATTCCGAGGGGGAGAACAGGCCGGCGTCGTCCACGTCGCCGGCGGACCTGTTGGAGACATCCCAGTCCACGTAGGTGGCTTCCAGGCGTTCGCCGTCTTCGAAAATGCCCCAGACGGTAAACTCCTGGGACTCCGAGTATTCAGGGCCGGTGAGAAGGGTGGCTTCCGTGGGCTCGATTTCCAGTCCGACAAGGCCGATGGGATTGCCCTGCTCATCGGTGTAGGTCTCTTGTGTGGAGCACGCGATTGAGAGTATGATGAACCACATGAGGTCTTTCCCTGTGGAAGTTCGAGAAGGTATGAGGTATTGTATGCTCAATAAGAAAATGGAGCAATCCCTATGACCTTTTCTTTGTCAATGATGGTATTTGTTCTCGCTTCCGGCTGTCAGGACTACAGCTACACGGAAGTGGAATTCAACCAGACATATCAACAGGATCTCGTCTCCACCTATTCGGACATCTTCTTCGTGGTGGACAACTCCGCGTCCATGGCCGAAGAACAAGAACTCCTCACCGCCAATTTCCAGGCCTTCGTCGACGTGGTGGAAGACTCCTACGCGGACTTCCAGGCCGGAGTCATCACCACCGATGTCTCCACCGAAGATGCCGGAATAATCCACGGCGAGGTGATCACACCCGACACCGAAAACATGAGCGAGGCATTCCTGGAAGCCCTGGATGTGGGCTCCTACGGCTCCCGTGACGAAGAAGGCCTGGAAGCCATTGCGCTCGCCCTCACCGACAACCGCAACCCCGGTTTCATCAGGGATGGCGCCAACCTGAACGTGGTGATCGTCTCCGACGAAGACGACCACTCTCCCGACGACATCGTGAACTACCTCCAGACCATGCAGGAAAACTCGGGCAGCGGCACGGTGGTCGTCCATGCCATCGTCGGCAACCTGCCCGACGGCTGCGCCTCGGGCGTCAGTGCCGCCGATCCCGGTGTGCGTTACCTGGAAATCGCCGAATTGACCGGTGGCTACCAGGACTCCATCTGCGCCGAAGACTACAGCGAGATCCTCGCCCAGATCGGCCTGGATCTTTCAGGTCTCAACGACACCTTCTACCTGGACGATCTTCCCCAGCCCGATTCCATACAGGTCTTGGTGGAAGGCGTCGAAATCCCCAATCGCGAGATCAACGGCTGGGTCTACTCCGGGGCCAAGAACGCCATCGTTTTCGACGGCTACGCTGTTCCCAGGCCCGGGATGTCGGTTGTGGTCTACTACGAGGTGCTCTTGACCACCGACATGCAGGACACGGGCCTGTGACCTGCCGGAACAGCAGCCAGTTCTTGCAGTGAATGTCGCGTTTTCAGGGGGCACTCGAAATGTCGTTGCCCTTGGAACCATGCTTTTCCGGTTGGGCCAGATCTTGCACGACTCCTCTCCACCGCCATCGAAAGCTGGAGGAGTGATGAAACAACTGGTCTTGCTTGCGCTGCTTTTTCTGCTGACAGGCTCCCCCGCATTCGCCGCCGAGCCCCTGGTGGCCTGGGGCAGCGCCGGAATGATCGGTACCTACCCGGGAATCGGAGCCCAACTCTCCACCGGCGCACCTGTCCACAAGCTCCACCTCAAGCTACAGGCCGGTGGCTTTGTCAGAGCCAACACGCTGGAAGGGGCTGGCGGCGGTCTCCTCACCGCGGCCACGGGTTCGGTGGAACTCTATTGGCCTCTTGGCGCGGGGCGGTCGGCCAATATCGGGCCATTGGCCATCCTGGACGGCCTGGCGGTGTCGGCTTTCGAAAACAGGATCATTCCCGGCTGTGGTAGAGCATACCAAAAATGGATTCCCATGGGTGGCGATTGGGGCATTGCCGTCGAGCCTTCCCTGGGATTGGGATGGCACACACAATCGCGGCGCGGTGACGGCAGGGGCATGGACATGAGCCTCACCTTCCAGAGTACCCGCGTCTACAATGTCTCCATTCCCATGCTGCCTCGCATCGCCGTATCACTGCGCACGGGCGGCGGCTGGCGCTTCGGGGGTGAGTTTCAGCGGCTTCGCACGGTGGCCACCATTGCCCACACCCTCTGATCATCGACTCTCGCGGCACAGGGCTGCCGCTGCCACCCCCACCGCATCCGGGCCGGGGCGGCAAGAGGCCTCGGCGACGCCGCGCCGGCATGCAGTGGTCTCCATCCTGGTTCCCATCTACAACGAGCGCGCCTACCTGCGTCTGTGCCTGGAGAGAGTGCTGGCCGCTCCTCTTCCCCCCGGGCTTGGCAAGGAGCTGGTCCTTGTGAACGACTCCTCCACGGATGGTTCCGAGCAGGTGCTTCGTGACGTACAACTGCGCAATCCCGGCGTGGTCAAGGTCTTTCATCAACCCAGCAATATGGGCAAGGGGGCGGCCATTCGCCGTGCTGTCCGGGAGATGAGCGGCGACTACGCCATCATCCAGGATGCCGACCTGGAATACGATCCCCGAGACTACCAGCTTCTGCTGGAGCCCATCCTGGAAGGCAAGGCCGACGTCGTATACGGCTCACGCTTCGCGGCCCGCGAAAAGCGCCATGTCACCAGCTACCGCCACGTGTTGGGCAACCGGTTTCTGACCCACCTCTCCAACCTGTTCACGGATCTGGATCTCACCGACATGGAAACCTGCTACAAGGCCTTTCGGGCAGACATCCTTCGCAGCATCCCCATCCGGGCCCGGCGTTTCGAGCTGGAACCCGAACTCACCGCCAAGATCGCCAGGCGGGGTCTGTCCGTATACGAGGTTCCCATAGGCTACCAGGAGCGAAGGTACTCCGAGGGCAAGAAGATCGGCTGGAGGGATGGGCTCTCCGCCATGGCCACCATAGTGCGCTACCGACTCGTGGACGACTGCTTCCAGCAGCGCTACGGCCACCAGGTCCTGGTCAACATGGCTGGAACAAGGCGCTTCCATCGCTGGACCGTTCGCACCATACTTCCCTTCCTGGGCAACCGCATCATCGAGGTCGGGGCCGGTATCGGCAACATCAGCCTTCAACTGCCCAAGCGCGAAAGCCTGCTTCTCACCGACATCGACGACGAATACCTCGGCATTCTCCGGCGGACCTACGAGGGCAACGAAGTGGTCCAGGTGACCCGCCTTGACATCACCCGCGACGAAGATTTCCAGAGACTTGGCCATGCCATCTGCGACACCGTCGTATGCCTGAATGTGCTGGAGTTCATAGAAGACGACTTGGATGCCCTCGTACGGATGAAGCGCCTGTTGGAGCCCGGAGGAACGTTGGTGCTGCAGGTGCCGCAGTACCAGTGGCTCTACGGCTCCTACGACCGTACATTGGGCCACGTGAAGCGCTACTCCCATGGCGAGATCAAGCGCAGGCTGGAGCGGGCCGGCTACCAGGTGGAGCACATCATCAGTCACAACTTTCTTTCCATACCGGGATGGTGGTTCAACTCCGGGCTGCTCAAGCGGACCAACATGGACAGGTGGCAGCTTCAACTCTACGACATGCTGGTGCCCCTGGCCAGCAGGGTGGAAGCCCACCTTCCCCTGCCGGGGCTCTCCCTCGTGGTGGCAGCCAGGAAGCCCTGAACCGTGGAAAACACCAATTCTCCAGCTCCCACCCATGGGCTCCGCCGGGCGGTCCCTGCATCATGGTGGCTGCCGGGCTTGCTGCTGGCCCTCGTGCTGGCCATGGTTCTAATCTGCTTCAGCCCAAGCTTGAGCGCCGGCTGGCTCAACTGGGACGACGACCGTTGCTTCCTTGAAAACCCCTACTACCGGGGCCTGGGCCTTTCCAACCTGGCCTGGATGTGGAGCACCGGTTGGATGGGGCACTACCAGCCGTTGACATGGATGTCCCTGGGCCTGGACTACATGCTCTGGGGAATGGACCCCCGCGGCTATCACCTGGGCAACCTGGTTCTGCACATGGCCGGCGCAGCCCTGCTGTTTCTGCTGCTGTACAAGGCCCTTCCCATGGTGCCCGGGGGGTCCACGGGTGTCGAGGGGCGCCGTCAGGCCGGCTCCGGAACGAGCCCAGGATTGGCTCTGGCGGCTGCGGGGGGGGGCCTGTTCTACGCCATTCATCCTCTGCGCGTGGAATCGGTGGCTTGGATAACCGAACGACGAGACCTCCTGGCCATGGTCTTCTATCTCCTCACCCTGCTGGCCTGGTTGTTCCACGTGGAACGTGGCAAGGGCATGGGTTGCCGCTGGTACCTGGCAGCGCTGGCTTTTCACCTGGCGTCCCTGGCATCCAAGGCCCACGCCATCACCCTGCCCATGGTGTTGCTGGTGTTGGATGTCTGGCCCTTCTGTCGCTGGAAAGCAGGAAACAGGCTGGCCCTGATCAAGGAGAAGGTCCCTTTCATGCTGGCGGCGGCCCTGGCCGCGTACCTGGCGATCTGGGCTCAGTCGGGGGCGCAGGCCATGATGGGCTCGGGGGAGCAGGGGTTCTGGAACCGTCTCTCCATCGTGATCCATGGTCTGGCCTACTACCCGGTGAAGACCATCTTTCCCACGGGGCTCACTCCACTGCATGGCCTGGGCGACATGGATGGGTTGTCACTGGCTCTTCACGCGGGCCTGCTGCTGGGGATAAGCACCCTGCTGTTGCTGCTTCGGCGCCGTTTTCCCGCCGGCCTCACCGCCTGGGTGATCTACGGCATCGTCCTGTCTCCCGTTTCCGGCATCGCCCAATCCGGTCCTCAACTGGTGGCGGAGCGTTATGCCACGTTTTCCTGCCTTCCATTTGCTTTCCTGTTCGGGGGCCTGTTGCTGCTGTCGTGGCCCAGGGCTCTTCCCGGCTCGGCCATGCCCGGTCGTTTTCCGGCGCGGTCTGCGCTCCTGCTGCTGACTTGCTGGCTGTCGGTTCTGGGGCTGCTGACCTTTCGGCAGACGCGCTGCTGGCATGACTCGGTGAGCCTCTGGAGTTGCGCTGCCCGTGTGGACCCTGATGACCCGGTCGTGCAGCACCAGCTTGGCAACGCTCTGCTGGAAGCGGATCGTCCGCAGCTTGCGGTCCTGGCTCTGGAAAAGGCGGTGAGTGCTTCTCCCCAACCGGATCAGACCCTCCTGTCCCTGGGGGTGGCCAGGGCCCGGCTGGGCCAGTACGAGTCGGCCATCGGGACCTGGTCGGGCATATCATCACAGAGTGGCCAGTACGCTTCAGCGAGGCTGAACATCGGGCGCGCCTTGCTGCTGCTGGGACGGGTGGACTCCGGGGTGATCGCCCTGCTGGACGCCGTGGAAGCAGATCCCAGCAACACCCAGGTATACCCGTTGTTGGTGGAAAACCTGGAAAAGCTGGGGCAGGGGGATCTGGCCCGGCACTACCGAGAACGTTGGGAAGAACTCGAGGTAACCTATTCCGGGCCCCAGGCCCCCCGGCGGCGGTAGCGGCGTCAGGCAGCGACACGCCCCAGGGCCTGCACCAGCGCCTCGGCGTGGCGTTTTTCCTGTTCTGCCAATTCCAGCAGGGCATGGGCGAGTCGGGGCCGGCGACAGTTATCGGCCACCGAGCGGTAAAGGTCGTAGGCGCGATATTCCAGCCGTAGGGCCAGCTCCAGCACGGCATCCAGCCCGTGGCTCGCAAGGCCGTGGGCCTCGGCCAGGACCTGGTGGATGGGCTGGCCGCCTTCGATGATGTTTCCTTCGAGACCCTCGTAGAGCTTTTCGAAGTCTTCAACGGGTCTCGACGAGGTTTCGCGCAGGTAGCCATGCAGCGAGCGGGCGTGGGCGATCTCGGCGCTGCCCAGGGTGGCGATGGTCTGCTCCTCGCTGCTGGTGGCGAACAGCGCGGCCATGGCCTGGTACATTCGTTGGGCACCTTTTTCGAGGTTCATGGCCTGGAGAAGGACATCTTCCACCGGAGCCTTGTGATCGATGATCCAGAACCTGGGAAACTCCGGTATCTTCTGACCATTCCAGCCACGTATGCCCCCCATCAGGTTGAAGACATTGGGGAGCCCAAGGATGTGGGCCGCGTAGCCGGAAGCTCGCTCGGAGCGGCTGCCGGCCAGGCAGTAAAAGATCAAGTGTCTGCCCGACAGGTCTTCCAACTCGGCATGACGCCGCTCCAGGGAACCGACGGACATCAACCTTGCACCGGGAATGTGGCTGGTTTCGTATTCCTCGGGTTGGCGGACGTCCAGCAGCACGAACCGGGACTCGTGGGTGGAAGCCAGGTAGGAGCGGAGCTGGTCCGCGGTGATATTCGCTACTTCGTGCTCCTTCGGCTGCAACTCCATGTTCGATCTCCTCATTGGTGTGTTGGCGGAAGTTTGTGACCCCGAGAAGTCATGGATGCCACTACAGGAAATTCAGCGGCATCTTGAAGAAGCGCCGATCCCCGACTTCCGGCTCCGGCAGCCTGCCGGCGTTGATGTTCACCTGCAAGCTCTGGAGGATGAGCCGGGGTGGCTTGAGCTGCGCGTCGCGCTGGCTGCGGAAACGTGCGAACTCATCTTCGGTGGTGTCGTGGCGTAGCTGCTTGTTGTGATTGCGGGATTCGCCGATGGTGGTCTGGTATTGCAGCTCCCGCCCGCCGGGCTGGTAGTCGTGTCCTACGAAAACTCTGGTCTCGGGGGGAAGGGTGTACAGCTTGTCCATCACGGAGTGGTAGAGATCCGAGACACTGCCGGCCGGGAAGTCGCAACGACCCGTGCCAAAGTCGGGCATGAAGAGGGTATCGCCCGTGAAGAGCGCCTCGCCGATGTGGCAGGTCATGCAGGCGGGAGTGTGGCCCGGGGTATGGATGGCCCGAACCCGGAGACTGCCGGCTTCGAGGATCTCGCCGTCTTCAACCAGGCGGTCGAACTGGGAGCCGTCGATGGGGAAATGGGCAGGTAGGTTGAAGGCCGACTTGAAAAAGCTCTGCACGGTTCTGATGCGGGTGCTGATGGCCGTACTGGTTCCCAGGCTTCGCTTGAAAACATCCATCCCTGAAAGATGGTCCGCGTGAGCGTGGGTATCCAGTATCCAGTGTACCTCGAGGTCGTTGGCGTCGACGAATTCCAGGACTTCTCGAGCGGAGTGTGTGCCCACGCTCCATGCCAGGGGATCGAAATCCAGCACCGGGTCGATCACCACCGCGTCGTTGGTCTGCCGGTCCCAGACCACGTAGGTCAGGGTGCTGCTGTCTTCGTGGAAAAATGCCTTGACTTCCATTGTTGCCTCTCGTTGTGGATCACCGTCGTTCTGCTGTGCCATAGTTGAATCGGAGCCCACGGCATGTTCAAGGGTTTCACCCACCGCGGCCTGGTGGTCCCGAAGGCTCTGGTCTGGTAAACGGGCTCACCCTGGCGGCTACAAGAGCACATGAAAAACAACCTCTGGCCAGCTATCCGTCGTCGTACTGCCGCGTTCCACTTTGCGCCGCCCCGTTGCCCTTTTGTGCGAGGATGTCCTTCAGCTTGACGGTGGGATGGTGGTAGCGCCGTTCACCCCGGGTCTTGTCTCCGACCTGGATGGCTTCGCAGGGGCACCACTGCAAGCAAGCCATGCACTGCTGGCAGCGGTTGTTCCAGGTTGGGCGGTTGCCGGTCATGGTGATGTTGTCCACCGGGCAGAGGGATGCGCAGATTCCGCAGCCGTTGCAGGTCTGGTCCACCCGGAAGTTCTTGTCGGACACAGAGGCGAACCTGTAGCCCAGCTTGTACAGCAGGCCCGGGTGGATCCATGCCCGGAAGCGGCTGTATTCCAGTGGGATGTTTGCTTCGCCGCGCTCGATGATACCGGCGATCTGGTGGAGGCATGCCTCGGCGGTTTCGAAGATGGGGATGAGCCTGGAGTCTTCGGGCACTCCGCCGAATGGTATGTAGTTGGATGGCATCCTGACGGGCAGCCCCGTGGAGAGCTGGAGGCCTTGGTACCGGAACAGTCGACGCAGCCACATAAACAGGTTGCCGGGATCGCCACCCATGGTCACGACGACGAAGACCGGCACGGGGGTCACCAGTCTACGCAGGAATTCCACCACGATGTGGGGTAACTTGTACATGTACACCGGGCAGACGATACCGATCCGGTCCTCGGTGGGTCTGGTTTCGCCTTCTGCCAGTGCCTGCACCATGGGTGTCAGGGTGGTGGCTCCGAGTTTTTCGGCCAGCACGCGGGCAGCCCACAGCGAATTTCCCGTTCCGCTGAAGTAGTAGATGCGGGTGGTCAAGGCATCCTCCGTGAAGACCAGAGGATATCACGCCTCCCGGTGCCGTTCACGAGGGCTGTTCGGCCTGCCTCCAGGCGGGGCCGTCCAGCGACTCGCGGGCGGACGAGATGTGCGTCGCAGAGCCCCGGGGAGCGAGTCGGCCCAGCAGAGCCAGCAGGCTTGAAAGTGCTTCGATACAGTCGTGTTTGTCAAGGTCCAGCGGTGGGGGAACGACATACAGGCGCTGGTGGATGGCCAGTCCCAGGAGGAGTCGATCGCGTGTGCCGGCATCCAGCGCGAATCCAAGAGTGCGAGTGGTGATGTCGCGGGCATCGCGCCTTGCCTGCTTGCGATCCTGCCAGCCCCGGTAGAGCCTGGGTGAGATCACAGCCAGATCCTGCTGGCTGGACAACTCCAGCAGATCGAGAAAACGTAGGAAGTTCCTGTGTTCAACGAAGGCGTCTTGCACGGAGATCATTCCCGATGCCGGAGGCGCCAACAGCTCCTGGATGGTGGCTGGAAAGCGGGCTGCCACCGGGCCCAGGGCCTGGATGGCCAGCAGCTCGGCTGCTCGTTGACCAAGGCTCAGGCCTCGGACCAGGGCCAGGGTGCTTCCCGCATGGCCTTCGAGCAGGGTGGCCAGAGCTTCAAGCAGGTCCTGGGCCGGCTTGTCCGTGATCACGTGGCTTTCCGCGAATGACATTGGGTTCTCTCCTGTGGCAGCGAGGCATGTAGCCTTAACACGAAAGCCAACACCTGTTTACCACTTTTGGCGTTTTGGGGAACAGGAGCGGGGACCCGGGCGGGATGCGCCAGGGCTCCTGGCACGAAGGAAAGTCAGGGGGATCGCTCCCCAGTTCCCGGGAGGGTCTTCCAGCGATTGACCGCCGGGCGCGAAAGCATGCACTGTGGAACAATAGAGTTCCCATCCGGAAACTGCTCCCATCGCAGGAGCGGCCCATCCCTTCGCCAGGCGCGCCGGGCAACCGCTTGAAATAGCGCTGCTATTCCGGCGGGTTTCCCGGACGCACCTGGCTCGAAAGCGACTCGCTCCTGCTCCGTCCGCACTTTCCGGATGGGAACTATAGAACAGTATGACCCTGGTTTGCCACGAGGTTGTAGAGATCTTCGATGAACTCGCCCCGGCCCAGCAGCCTGACGGAGTTGAAGGTGACGTGCCAGACGTAGTCACCGTTGCTGTCCACCTCGATTATCTGACCCGCACTTCCGATGATGTGCAGGGTGTCGCCGTTGTCCAGGCGCCAGGCATCGCCGTTGGTGGCGGCGTAGACATCCGGGTCGTAATTCCATATTTCGTGCAGTTGTGCGTTCTCGTGGTCCACTTCGTATTCCCGGACCATGGTGGTTTCTCTGCTCTGGTCGGCGGTGGACAGCAGCAGGGTTCCGGCGTCGGTGTAGGATACTCCGTGCTGCCAGTTGAACTGGGAATCGGCGGGTTCGAAGTCGTAGCCTCCTTCCTGGTCGCCTGCCCACCAGAGGGTTTCCCCCGTGCCGTGATCCAGCTCCACCACGGTGTTGTTGGTGTAGAAGCTGTAGAGGAACGTGTCTGTGGATGAGCTGTAGAACAGTCCGTTGGACACGACGTCGTCTGGGATCCAGTCTTCGCTGCTGTTCCAGATGACCTGTTGTTCGTCGGAACCCGGGGACTTTTCAATCAGTGATTCACCGACCGTGTTGTACCAGCTTCCCCAGACCAGATTTTCGTTGGGAAGCTGTACGAAGGCGTGGTGGAAGCCGGGGGTGGAGATCTCGTCGATTTCGGCATCCAGGTACCAGCGGTGGATGGTGGAGCCGGCCCCATAGTCGAAGTCAGGCCACGAGGTGCCTTCGTCCCAGAGGATGTAATCGCCGTTGACCGAGACCTGGGCATAGATGGTCCAGTGTTCGTCGGGAGCGGCGTGTGCCCACACGATCCTGGCATCCCGGTCCATGATGAAGGTCCAGTAGGTGCCATCGGTCCAAGCTCCCACCTGGCTGTTGATGCTGCACAGCAGGTAGTTGCCCGTAGGGAGCCATGCCTTGGGGTCTGCTTCCAGCAAGTGGGGGACGGGCATACCCGACGAGCCCGAGGGGATGGCGCCGGTGGTCAGTGGTTCGCCGTCCACCGTGTCGCCTGTCTGGGGTACCACTCGCCACTGGACATCCATGTCGTAGGGGATGCCCAACAGGAGCTGCTGGTGCCCTCCCTTTGCTGCGTCGATTGTAGGGCTGGACAGCCACTGGCCCTGGTCGAAGCTGTACTCCACGTGAACCTGCGCTTCGCCCGACTGTTGCCAGGTCACGTAGACCATGGACTCGATTTCGTCGTGGAGCCGCCAGGAAAGATCGGTGATGGAGATGGGGTCGGGATGGGGTTGGGAGCTGTCGCCGGTGTCGCCGGGCTGGTCGGTGTCGCCGGGAGAGCCTGTTTCGATGGTTGGGCTTGAGTCCGAAGAATCGGCGCAGTCGCCGCAGGCGAGCGCGAGGACGAGGAGGGCTGTGGCGGCGTGTGTCAATGGTTCTCCAACCTGCTCGGTTTTTTTGGTACGAATCGAGAAAATATCACGCGGAGTTGCTCAGTCCACCAGCAAATGGTCCCATGTTCCGGCGTTGACCTCGGCCATACGTTCCGTGACCTCCATGTAGGGCTGGTCCAGCTCGTTCACCAGGCCCCAGTTGTTGTCTTCTCCGTCGCCGGAGCGGCCCTCCAGCGGTTGGTCCACCCATTCGAACCAGTGGTAGCCCACGATCCACGACACGGATTGGTGGAAGCTGGCGTATTCCTCGAATGCCTCGGCCCGCTCCTGCTGAGTGTCAAAAGTGGGGTAGATGGGGGGATAGCTGTTGGGCAGCCCGGCGTCGTCCGCCCTGAAACCGAACTCGGTGATGAGAATTGGCAAGTCGATTTCGGAGTGCAGGGCGGCGAAGCCATCGGCGGGATCCAGGGCATCGGTGAGAGCCATGGCCACGTCGGCCACGCCGTCCAGGAAGACGTAGTTGTTGATGGAGAAGACATCCACGTACTTGCTGGCCGCCTGGTAGACGTCCAGCGGGGCCATGACCGAGATTTCCCTGTTGCCAAGGATCAGGTGGTTGGGATCCGCCGACCGCAGGGCCTGGGTGGTGATGGAGAAGTAGTGTTCCGCCGCCTGGCCCCGAAACACGGCGATGGCCTCCGCCACGGCGGGGATGTCATCGTCCAGCCAGGCGTCCCAGCCGTCCAGGGTGGAGAGGATTTCGTCCGTGCCTGAAAAAGATGTACCCAGGGTCTGGTTCAGGCCTGCCAGGCCCCCCAATTGTTCCAGCAACAACTCCACGGCAACCGTCTTGCCCGGAGCGTCGGCATCTTTTTCCAGGTATTTCTCCAGCAGGGTGCCAAGGTCGTGCCAGTCGGGCCCCCAGGCTACCTCGTTGTCCAGGAACCAGCCCAGGAGGAAAGGCTCCTGGCTCCATGGCGTGGCGCTCGTCTCAACCCTGGTCTGCACGTCGAGTTCCCACTGCGGGTCGAACAGATCCCCCTGCTCGCCGCTGTACCAGTCATAGGGTGCCAGGTACAGGGAGACGGTCTGCGGCACCCGGCCCAGAAACAGGTTGTCGGACCAGCAGCCCGCAGTGTTCAGGCTCCACTGGCCCAGGCGCTCCAGGACTGCGTCCACCCAGGCATCCTGCGATTCGTAGGAGGATTCAACCGTTTGCTGGTACACCTGCTCCCCCGTCTCGATGCTGGCATCGCCGTAGGGCGTGATGCTGTTGACGCCCAACGAATAGAACGGGTGACCGTCGGGAGTGACCAGCCACCAGCGTTGGCAGAGCTTTTCGGTGCGAAAAAATCCCGTTGCTTCCAACTGGACGCGGGTATCACCCCCATAGGCGTCAAAGGCGAGTTGGCCGGCCGGCGCGGCGCAGTCGGCAGGAGCGCCGGATCCGGCAGAATCCCCGTCTGCCGCCTGGCAAGAGAGGAGTAAAAAGCAGGAGGCGAAATGGTGGCGCATGGAAGTCCAGTGGGTTGATGGAAACTTCGGGAGTCTCGGGTATCTTCAGTGTATCATCGCCCCTGGCCCCCGCTCCGCTGGCGACTACCACCTCCAGGGGTGTTGGCGGCAACTGTTGTCACCAGCTATGGGGCGCCGGGCTGCTTCCATCGCCAACCCCTCCGTTTCCACGGGAGGCCCCTTGCTTCGAGTCGATGACCACCCTTTGCTGGATCTGGGCGTATTCATCACCACATGGCCGGTGGCGCTTGGTGCACTCCCAAGCCCCCGCTGGCTGCGAGAGCTGGCCAACGTACAAGCCACAACCCCCTTCGAGCCTCCGGGCGACAACCACAAGAAGCTGGTGCGCGACCTGCTTCGTCATGGCGGTTTCAAGCCTGCCGGGCGTTCAAAACCCTGCAACGAGTATATCCGCAACGTGACCATCAAGGGTGGTTTTCCATTTATCAACGCAGCGGTCGACGCCACGAACCTTGCGGCCCTGCACGGTGCCATGCCCGTCTCCACGGTGGACCTGGACCTGCTCCAGCCGCCCCTGCGTGTGGGCATCGCCGGGAAGGGTGCACGTTACGTATTCAACCAGTCGGGGCAGGAGATCGACCTGTCTGGACTGCTGTGCCTCTTCGACGCCCAAGGCCCCTGCGCCAACGCGGTGAAGGACTCCATGCGCGCAAAGACCCACGATGCCTCGCTTCGCACCCTCACGCTCATATGGGGCAGCAGGGCTCTGCCGGATCGCACGAAGGCCCTGCTGGCCTGGCACATCGATCTGAACCAGAGGCTCGGCGGCGAGGTGGAGTTGGTTTAAGACCCGAAAAGCGGTATCGTTCCGCGATTCCGCCGTCCAGCGATTTTTCTCCGGTTCAACGCCCGTCCCGCCCCACCCTCCCATCACATCAGGATAGAGCATCGTCTCTGTATCGTGCTCCACTGTTTCCCCTTGGCTCCCAGCGGGGCTATCGAATCGGGCAGCAGGCAGCTCGATCTCGTAGAAAGCGACAACGACGATATCGTGGACGACCCATCATACGGCACCATCTTCGTCTACGGCAACGTCCTCGTGGAGCCCGATGGCGCGGGCAACAGTCAGATCGTGCGCCAGCGGAGTGGTGACTTTCAGCGTTTGTCAAGTGGACAGGGAACGACGAGCAGCCCGAAACTGTGCGAGGTTTCAGACCACTTGCGTGATCACAGGTCAGCCACCGATGGTCGCGACGTAGAGCGGGCTCCAGTAGAGGCTGCCCTCCTGCAACAGGGCGATCCACCAACTCCCATCGCCCTCGAAGGAGCTGAACCCGTGGCCGGCATCGTCTTCCAGGCTGGTTAGCTCGTAGCTCTGCTGGCCATCAACATCCGCCTCGTAGAGTTCGGCGGCCTGGCTGCTCACGGGAGAGATGAGGTCCAGGAAAGGCTCGGAGACCTGGGCTTCGTAGCGGGCCAGCTTGATGTGCTGGATGTCGGAGGCATCGATAGTGCCTGAGACGGCACCGGGGCAGTGCCCGCAGTACTCGTACTCCGTGCCGATGAAGGCGGACCAATCCGCCCAGATCATCTGCCCTCGCACGCTCCGCAGCCGGAGCAGGCGCCGAAGCCGGCGCATAGCAGGAGGGAAATGGGAGAAAGGAGAAGGGAGTTCGAAAGCTGTGGCAGGCCTGCATGCATTTCGACTCCGTTTCTTCCGGCAACCCCGCGGGGGGCAGGGCTATTCCGCGAGAGGCCCGTGGCCGAGCCAGGCCCGCGCAGGGCTCCCCGACAGCCAGGCTCCCGGGCTTGGACGGGAACCAGGAATGTCCGTGAAAATCCAAAGTGCTACTTGCGATCTACACAAACATTTGCCATGATGATAGCATTATTGGGCGCGATATCTCAAGAGAGCTGCTGGAGTGCGTCGCGGAGTATCCCGTGACCACAATCCTGGGACCCCGCCAGTCGGGCAAGACGACCCTGGTCCAGATGGCATTCCCGGACATGCCCTACTACTCCCTGGAGTATCCAGATTTACGGGTGGTGGCCGAAGCCGACCCCCGGGGCTTCCTGGTTCGCGGTTCCAGAAGTTCCTGGTTTTGCTGGCGGGCCGGGTGGGCCAGGTCGTAAACTTCACGTCCCTTTCCAACGACGTGGGCGTATCCGCGACTACCATCAAGAACTGGGTGAGCGTGTTGAAAGCCTCGTATGTCGTGTTCGAGCTTCCGCCATATTTCGTGGACATCCGAAAGAGGGTGATCAAGTCTCCCAAGATATACTTCACGGACGTCGGGCTCGCCGCCTTCCTGCTGGGCATCCACACCGAAGAACAGGCGTCCCGCGACCCTCTGCGCGGCAACTTGCACGAAAACCTCGTGATTGCAGAGATCATCAAGGGGGCCCTGGTCAGGGGTATCAGGCCGGAAGTCTATTTCTTTCGAGACTCCCACGGCACCGAGGTGGATCTCGTGATCAGGGAAAAGGGCGAACTCGTTCCGGTGGAAGTCAAGTCCGCCGCGACTTTCTCCCACGACTTCTTGAAAGGCCTGCGGCGCTTCAGGGCACTGGCAACGGACCGTGTCGCCGCGGGTGCCGTCCTTTACAACGGCGAGCAGGGATTCTGCATCCGGGGAGTCCGTATCTTCAATCCGCTCCAGGTGGAAGATCTCTGGGACACCTTGACTTCCCCATCTGGACACAACCCACACGCAGACCCGACCGTGATGAAACCAAACAGCGCAGGGGGGGATAGGCAACAGTGAAGGACGCTGTATGGCCAGTCACCCTCAGAGACACACCCTGACGGACGCCGCCCTGTCTCGCAGATGCAGACAGGGAGATCCCCAAGCATGGGGGCTGCTGGTCGAGAGGTACACCCCAATGACCTACAGGTTGGCGCTACGGATGCTCCGGGATCAGGGCGAGGCCGAGGATGCCTGCCAGGAAGCCTTCATCCGAGTACACAAGTCCTTTGGCTCCTTCGACCCCACGCGACCGTTGGCCCCGTGGATATCCCGCATCACCTACAACGTGTGCCTGCGCAGGCTTGGGACCAGCGCACGAAAGCTCAAAGACGACGAATATGATCTGGACGTGGGCATGCTGCCCGACTCCAGGCTGCCCTCACCGGAGCAGCGGGTCCAGCAGCAAGAGGTCGGAGATCTGCTGGAGAGTGCTCTGCAGCGGATATCCGCACAGGATCGGGCGCTGCTCGTGCTGCATTACCGCGAGGGCATGACCCAGGCCGAACTCTCCGAGACCACCGGCATGCCCG
Source organism: Myxococcota bacterium (assembly GCA_024276675.1). Taxonomy (GTDB): domain Bacteria; phylum Myxococcota_A; class UBA796; order UBA796; family JAFGLY01; genus JAJRWT01. Next base: position 89,049 of record JAJRWT010000039.1, read on the forward strand.
TCTCCAACATCAAGACCCGCCTGTTCCGCTCCCGGAGCAGGCTCAAGAAGCTCCTGATCCCCCTCCTGCGAGGAGCAACCCCATGAATCAAGCTCTGGAACAACGCATCGAGGCCTATCTGGATGGCCATCTGGGTATCGACGAGGCCGATGCCCTGGAACGCTCCTTGTCGGACCCAGAGACGGCCCGGGCCTTCGGCCAGGCTCTGATGCTCCGGGAGCTGCTCCGGGATCTACCTCCGGAGAGCCCCCCCCACGGCCTGGTGGACAAGATCCAGCGTGCCATGGCGCTTCGACAGGTGGATGAGCAGTCTGCCTCTGGCTTCAACAATGACATCTCCTCCATGTTGCAGGCTCTGGGTTGGATGTTTTGGGGCCCTGCCCAATCCCTCACCGGCCTGGGAACTCTCTCCCATAGCGCCCGGGCGTCGTTGTCCGGTGTCTCCTCCATCGGGCGTACGGTGGGGCAGACCTCACTCCCCTCGCTCTCTCCGCCCAGCAGTTCCAACGCCGCTGGACTGTTGAAGCAGGCATGGCGCCTGGGTCGGAGGCTGTTGTGAGCCTGCTGATCCAGATTCTGCTGGCATTCCTGCTGGCACTGCTGGGACTGCTCCTGGCCGTGATCCTGCTGCCAGCACGGTTCAAGGCCCGTGGTGTCCTGGACGAGGAGCGGGTTGCCGGTTTCGCGGAGCTGGTCTGGGGGTGGGGGCTGGTCTCGTTGCGGGTCTCTTCCCCTGGCGTGGAAGCGACGATCCTGGGCTTCGCCCTGCCTCGCTCCCTGCTGCGGGGCAGACGGAAGAAAACCAGAAAGAAGAAAAAGCCCTGGGGCAAGGGCAGATCTTCACGCTGGCTATGGAACTCTCGTCGCGTCTTGTTCCGGGCGGTCGCCCGGCTGCTGGCCACCCTTCACCTGCGCGGGAGCCTGTCCGGGTTGGTGGGTACCGGTGATCCCGCCCAGGCATTCTGGCTGGACCAGGTGCTCTCCTGGCTGGACGAGCATCTGCCGGGAATCCACCTGAACCTGGGAGTGGACTTCATCGAGCCCCGTTTCGAGATCGAGGGAGACCTGGAGGCCCGACTCTGGCCCGTGGAAACCCTGTTCGCAGCCATGTTGCTGCTCCTGGACCGTGAAACGAGATCCGCCATTCAGGCTGCTCCCCGAGCACGCTCGTCACCAGCTCCCGACAACACCTGATGTGACAACAGCAACCAACAAAAGGAGAAGAAATGGAATCCATCAAAGAGATGTTCGACAAACTCAGCCAGCGCCTGGAGGCCCTGGCCCGCAAGAATGCGGTCGTGTCACCACCCATATCGGTAGGCGACCGGCACGTGGTTCCCCTCTGCGAGCTGTCCCTTGGCTTTGGCGGTGGCGGCGGTGTGGGTGAGCACGCCGGTGAAGACAGCGACAAGGGCAAGGGCAGGGGCTCCGGAGGCGGTGCCGGAGGCGGCGCCAGGATCACGCCGGTGGCCGTCCTGGTGGTGGACGGGGGCAAGGTCCGTGTCCAGGTCCTCGCTTGAAACCGGCAGCAACATAGTAAAACCAGCGAGCAACGCTTGAAGACAAGAGGCATGATATGGAAGAAGTACTTCAGTTCGTGGACATGATCAGCGACAAGCTGGCCACCAACGCCAGCAGCGATCTCGTGGTGGGCGATCCCATCCAACTGGGAGACGTGACGGTCGTGCCCCTGTGCCGGTTGGCCATTGGCATGGGCGGTGGCGGCGGCCAGGGAGAGGGTTTCCATCACCACGGGAAAAAGGCTCACGGTGGCAAGGGCAAGGGTCGGAGCATGGGAACCGGCGGCCACGCCAAGGTGCGTCCGGTGGCCGTGGCGGTCTTCTCCGCCGACGGCGTGGAGGTCATCCCAATCCCCGACAAGAAGACTCCCATCGAGAAGCTCATGGAAAAGGTCCCCGAGATGGTGGAGCGTTTCCAGGAGGCGCATGGATGCAAGGGACAGGGCTAGGAGCCGTCGGGAAAGCTCGGACCCGCTGCGGTGCGCCAGGCGCTACTGCGCCGGCTCGTGCCGTGGCCAGGGGCGCCCAGTTGGACGGCTCGCCCGTGTGGCATGGTCCGGGGATCCTAGGGCCTCATCGCTCCACCAGGTTGCGCGCTGCGCGTGAAACGGCTTCATCGGGGCATGGTCCGGGGATCCTAGGGCCTCATCGCTCCACCAGGTTGCGCGCTGCGCGTGAAACGGCTTCATCGGGGTCTTCCACGAGAGCCTCCAACTCGGGCTGTGCCAACAGGCGCTCCCGGTCGATACGTTTGAGAGCCTGGAAAGCGCGCAGTCGAAGATCGGCAGACGATTCCCGCAGGCAGAGGGTCAGGGGAGCCCATGCCTCTTCCACCCGGTGCCAGCCCAGCGACCTGGCGGCCATGGCACGGACGGCGGGATCTGGATCTTGCAGCAGCATGATGAGCGATGGCGCGAGCTGGACAGGATCCTTCCTCCAACCCGCGACCCTGGCCGCTTCGGCGCGCAGCTCCGGCTCCGGATCCGCCATGGCCAACAGCAACGTCGCGTCTGCAAACGGAGCGGCAGCCGTCTTCATGGCCGCGACGATGGCCAGCTTCAGCTCTTGCTCTTCCACGGCGGTGAAGAGTTCCGCGAGAGCCTGGCTCCAGTCGGCTCTGCTGCGCGACAGCACTTCCAGCAGGGCCAGTCGCGTAGGGATGTCGTCGTCTCCATGAAGGAACCTGTCCAGCACCACCGTGGCGGCCCCTGGTTCCAGCATCATTTCGTCGGTGAAACGGGCAAAGCCAGCCCTGGTGGGCACGGGTTCCAATGCGAACACCTGTTCATAGAGTGGCCCGGATCCACCGAGAATGTCCAGCACCCTGGCCTGGTGCCTGACGCGCCAGTTGGAGGACTGCAGGGCGAGGCGGAGTTCTTCATCGCTGAAACGAGTGTTGTAGTCGTCCAGAGCCCGCTGGTAGTCGGCCCCCAGGAGGCTCAGCTCCAGCAGATCCTGCTCCGGCGGGCTGGCTGCCGCCAGTACTCCGCCCCGTGGGATGAGGCAGCAGAACAGCGCCATGGCGGCGAGCCCGGCAAGGGAAGGGTGAAGGCTTTTTCCAGAAAGGTACATCAGTCCTCCAGCAGGTCCAGGGCCGAACTCCACCATTCACCGAGGGGCGTGCGGAGAGTGTTGCTGCCGCAGTGAACTTCGCCCAGGCCCATGTGGTAGACGTTCCAGTCGTCGATGAAGTGCAGCTCCAGGCTCGAAGGCATGGTGGAGCCCATGTAGGCGATGAGCGGGTCGGAGGATTGGTCGGACACATCGCTCCTCATGAAGGGATCGGCGATGAAAAGATGGGTGCTGCCCTCGATGGTCTCGACCGCCAGGTTCACCATCCCCGGGATCATTGCCGCCACGAATGGGCCGCAGTAGGAGACTTCTTCGAATATGGACGGGACCAGGATTATCTCGTCGTCAGAGATATTCAGCTCCTCTTTGAGCTGCTCGGTCAAAGGATCCAGGTGCTCGCTCTGCAAGTCCTCGTTGAGGGCTCTCAATGAGCTGTCGGCCAGGATCTCACCCACCGTGTCGTAGCCATGACCGGTCCGATACTTGGGTAGACTGGTGGACCTGTCCATGGATTCCAGGATCTCGTAGGCCGAAGGCACGTCCGCAAGCAGCATCCTGAAGCCCTGGGGTGCTTCCGGATCCGGGACGAAAGCCACGAACTCGTCTACGTGGCCCACGCAGAGCCAGGTCGTGTCCAACCTGAAAGGGTCTTGGACCTTCTGGTCTGCCAGGAAATCCAGGAGTTCCTGCACCGGGTGGTAGTCGTCGGAGCCGCCGTAGTAGATCCGCCCGAAGGGATAATAGACCCCATCCACGGTCACCGGCGGTGAAGCGTCCAGGTTGCCGAAAGAGTCCAGCGAGTTGCTGGGGCCAGAGCCCCAGGTCATGACCGCGACGTCCGGACCCTCAAGCTCGATCTCCGGGAAAGGGTCCAGCCCCCTGTCGCGTATGGAGTCGATGACCACGTCAATCCGCTGCTCCCCGTTGGTCACGGTGGCGAACTCGAACTCGTCCTGGATCCACACGTCCCAGCCGTAGAAATTGCCATTGACGCCGTAGTAGTGATCTTTCCCGAGCCCATCCAGGAAGCTGTCGGTGAAGTCCTGGTTGGAACTGCCCAACTCCACTACGAATGCCTGCTCCGTGTCCTGCAGGTGGTGGTTCAGGATCAGCGGGGCGGTGAGCAGGCCAAAGCTCGTGGAATCCAGTACATCCCCCTCGGAATCGACCTTCAGCAAGGTGATACTGCCTTCCACCAGGAAATAGGCGCTCTCGACCTGGAAGAGCTGGTCCGAGTCGCCGGCGGACAGCTCCACGCTCTCGATGGTGCCGGAGAGGCTGTCCCCCAGGATTACGGAACCGCCGTTCCAGACACGAAGATCCGAGATGTCGCCTTCCAGCAGGAGTTCCAGGTGCTCGCCCTCCTCCAGGCTTGAAAAGAGCGACGCCTCCACGGCGAAGGCAGCGAGATCGTTCTCCGAATCCAGGCTGCGTGCGTCCCAGTCCGCCGTCCAGTCGTCGTTGTCGTCGTCTACGTTGGGGACGAGGTAGATGTCGGGGTACTCGGGTAGCTGGAAGACGGGGTTCCCGGAATCCCCGGGGGGAGCCGTGTCCGGCGGAGCGCCTGACTCTTCGCTCTGGCCATCGCCCGTCTCCTGGGCGGGTTGGCCGGTGGCTCCGGTCTCGGACACCTGGGCGGTGTCATCCTTGCCATCGCCACAGCCAGCGGACAAGAGAGCCATGGCAAGCGGCAGGACCCCGATCACACTGTTCCTGTTGATCAACAGCTCCTCCCTTCGTCTTCTCGATCCTTTGCAGTACCTCGCAATCCTGGCAGCATCCTGCGCCCGCAGCGTCACAGAAAAAACCAATGAGGCGCCTCCTGGCCCTGCCATCGCCGGCGGAGCCCAGGGATGAAGGAGAGTAGCACATCACGGGCCGGGTAGGCACAAGAGTGAAACGAAAACATGGCATCGACATGACGAAAATGCTCCCGCCTCTCAGCCTTCCTTTGCCCCGCCTGGCAGCCGCCAGCCTGAGTTCCCCCCTCGCTGCCCGCGCCAACCCACCGGGAGACGCATGGCCCTGCTCTACAACGACCCCGGAGCGGGCGTTGTGACCAGTCGTGGCGACGTTTACTACGTGGTGACCGAGCACGACGTGTACAGAATGGACCTGGAGTCCGGCGAAGGGAGCTTTTTTCGGGTGGGAACCATCGAGTTTCCAGGCCGAACAGCCGAGCTGGGACCTGGATCATGAGGTCATCACGCACCGGATCGGTGTCGAGGCGGGCGCCTTCCCAATGTTGACCGAGGAATGCCTCCGGAGTTCCAAAATCAATGGGTAGGTCTTCGACACCAACACGGATTATCTTCGCGACCGGGCCGGGCGCGACGAGGGCTCCAGCATTCGATAGGTACGATTGACGCGCTCGCCCTTCCGTACCGGGTGACCAGCACGGCCCCGACCTGCTCAACGGACCGTAGGCACCACGCAAAACTGGCTTTCGCAGCGGCGGCGTTGCAGTGCTGCCGGATGGACGAGCACCTGGTAGATGCCGCGACTGTGTGGACAGGGCCCAAGTCACTTCCCAGCCCCGCAGCAGGTAGATGCCGCGTCATTACGGCTCCTGTCGAGGAAAGTCGGTACTGACTGTTTCACTTCACGTTGACGCCAGAGTTCGCCAGGATGACCCACCTGTAGTCATCATCGCACTCGCCGCAGGGCACAAACCAGGCGTCAGACTGAATGGTTTCTTTCTTCCACGCCAAGACCTCGGCCCAGCGGGTCGATCCGACATGACCAAGGCGACTCTGCTCCTTTGGATCGTTGGAGCAGGCCAGGATGGTCCCCTGAGCCGTCACCATCGTCACTGCGGCGAAGATCCCGCACCCATCGTCGGGCCGCCCGTTCCGGCGACGCCGTAGCTCGCCGCCCCGGCTGTGCACGCGGCGGAGAAACAGGTCGAACCCCAGCTCACCAGCCAGCCTACCCACTCTATCCTCGTAGCTTCGGTAGTCATCCCCAAGCACGGCGTTGATCTGACAACGAACTCCAGGTCGACACGATGCGGCGAGCCCAGTCAAGTTGGCGAGCAAACGTTCTGATCGTGGTCGGGACAAAGCCAGATCTCGCAGGGTGATCTGGAACTGGGCAATCCCTGCCTCTTGGAGCGCATCCACGAGCTTCGGGGTGAGAAGCAAGCCGTTCGTGATGACACACGAAGAGATTCCACGGTTCTTGAGGCGGGCGACGAACTGCGGAAGGTCGGGGTTCAACAACGGCTCGCCCAGCCCTGCGAACATGACCACGGCGTCATCGGGTAGAAAACTCTCGACGGCTGCGAAGGTCTCTGCTGTCATGTTCTCCTCGGTACGGGCCAGGGAAGTTCGTGGACAGAAGGGGCAGCGATCATTGCACAGCGTGGAGGCCTCTATGTCGAACAGCGGGGCAGCGTTCACAAGGCCAAGGGCCGCCTCCCTTCGTCGACTGGTGCTCCACCGTGCGACCCACTCGATGTCCTGTAGCGTTCGTTGGATCCGTTCGCTCAAGTTCACTCCAACCCCGGCCTTCTGCCACGGAGATCAAAGGGTTTCATGCGACCACTCCAACGCACTCCAGATGAATGCTCGTGCCTGCCTGCGCCCGGCAGATAGCTATGCAGAAAGCTCAGCGAGTCGTAGGGCACAGGCTCGTGCTCGCGCTGCTTCTCGTAGTTCATGCCGCAATCAGCGCAGATCCAGCCGGGCGCGCCTGCAGCAAAGGCGGCGCGGATCCTGCGGTAAAGCGGACCGTTCCAAATCTCTGTGAAGGAAGTCGATACGATGTTGCCCGCCAGCTCCCCACCGTGTGAATGGCAGGGGACAACAGCCCCGTCGAAGTCGATCCATGATTCGTGCCATGGCAGATGACACACGCTTGGAAGCAGGTTCATCGGCGCGCCGGGAGAAAGCGCCGGCTCGGCGAGCTGCAGGTGGACTCCGAGTTCCTGGCCGACCGCAATGGCATCCCGGAGCACGGCTTCATAGGCGTCCAGCTCCGGCATCAGCGACTCCTCGTCGCAGCTAGTGGAGAACGAGAAGAGGTGGTAGGCCTTGATCAGGTCGACCCCCAGCTCCGCGCCCAGGTGAACCAGCGCAGGGAGTTCCTTGAAGTTGCCGCGCATCAGGGTCATCTGTAGGGCCACCACAGGACGTCGGACCTTCACCCGTCGCAATCGCTCCACCAGAGCGCGGACCCTGCCGCAGACGGTTCGGAAGTCCGCACCACGTCGGTACCGCTGGAAGGTCGGCTCGGTCGCGCCGTCGAAGGACACCTTGATGTCCCTGGCAATGGGCGCGATCCACTCCAGACGCTCGGATGTGAGCAGCGTGCCGTTGGTCGTGAGATCCAACAGCACACCCTCCTCGTCCATCCGGCGGCATAGCTCCCGAAAGTGCGGCCAGCAGAGTGGCTCACCCAGGTTGGTTGGGTGCAGCTCGATGAGTCGAGGGAAGAGCTTCGCTGCGATGCGCTCCATGAGCCCCCAAGACATCTGCGACGCCCCCTGCGGCCGCGGGAGCTGGCAGTGTGGACACTTCAGATTGCACCTGTCGGTGGTCTGGACGATGAGCTTCGCCGGCTGCGCATTGACCGTCTCCGAACGCTCGGCATAGGCTTCGCAGGCCTGCCGGTAACTTTCGAGCTTCCCGGGCGTACAGGGGTGGGCCGGGTCCAGGGCGTCAGGGTCGATGTAAGGATCCATGGATGACTACCGCGTCGAGGCCCATCTGCCGGGCGAGGGGAAGGGCGTCTTCGTGGCTTTGCACGATGGCCCTGCCGTTTAGGTTGAAAGATGTGTTGATCAGCCCTGGAAGGCGATACCGTTCCCACATGTGGATGAGTAACGCATACAACCAGGCGTCCTCCGGATCGCTGTCCCGCACTACCTGCGCTCGCACGGTCCCGTCGCGGTGAAGCACACCCGCGAATGCCTCTCGCCACGTCTCTGCCACGGGCCAAGCGCCTAGCATGTAACGTGCCAGCGGACTCGCTGCGGCCTCTGGTCCCAGGACATCATTGGCGACCTCTTTGGCAATCACCGGCGCGAGTGGACGATACCACTCCCGCCTCTTGATGGTCTCGCTGAGTCGCCGCCGCAGCCGCGGATCGTCAGCCCGCGCAAAGAGGCTCCGGTGCCCGAGCGCCCTGGGGCCGATTTCGCCTGCGCCATTGCAGACACCGACGACAAAGCCATGATTGAGCAGCTCACCGATCTGCGGAATAGCCTCCGTGTCCGGAGTGCCGCAAGCTCCCCTGTATCGCCCCAGAAAAGGCGAGGCCAATGGCAGCCTCCCCCGCTCCTGGTACTCGAGCCAGGCAGCGGCCCCGAGAGCCAGCCCGGAGTCATTCGTGGGAGGTGGGACGTGCAGCCTGCGACCCAGCCGAGAGATGCGTACGTTGGTTGGGATGTTCAGCGCGGCCCCGCCCGCGTAGTAGATGGCGTCGACGTTGACGTGTTCCAGGTCGTCGTTAACCACTCGAACGACCTGGTCTTCAAAGTGGGCCTGTATCGTAGCGCAGATGTCCTGCAAGACTCGGGTGCTGGGATCGAAGGTCGCGAGCGGCTCGTCCGCGATGCTGTTCACCTGGGCGAGGAGATCGGCCGGATCACCCGAGTGATCCAGAAACCAACCGTTCTCTCTCAGCCACACCGCGTACTCGGGCCTCGGCGTGCCCCAACCGGCGTAGCCCATCAGCTTGCCTGGGATGGACAGGTGCTCCCAGTCCCGTAGACCCAGAATGGCCCTCACAAGAGGGTTTACGTTGAAGTTGTTGACCGGCACCTTGAGCCGGTCCCAGCTCGAACTGACGAGTTGGGCGCCACGCGCCACGCTACGCCACACCGAACTCGCGGAGTCGGAGGCGCCACCGTCGATATGAAGGAGCAGGGAGCCTTCTTCGAACTGTCCGACGAAGGGGAGCAGCGCGGCCAGATGCGCAAGCTCGTGGCAGATGATCCAAGCCTCGGCGTACCGTGGCGTGATGCCGTCGGGGTACCAGCGTACCCGGGCAGGCGTCAGGATGCGTCCCACGTCCACCTTACCGTCGGGCTCGATGCGAAGGTTCCCATCCGAAGAAATGAAGGTGCTTCCAGCGAACGAGTTGGCCGAGACGAATCGTACCGGTTCATCCGCGGGCACGAAGGACGACAGGATCTCATGGATGAACAGCGGAAGCCTGTTGTCGTGCTTTCGACCTGTCCAGCGCTCCAACTCCACTACGGCCAGCACCTGCCCATCTCGCATGAACGCAACGCCGTGGTCGTGGGTGTACGTGGCTGCGGGGCCGTGCGTCGTGTCGGGAATCCCGTAAAGCCCAACGGTAATCATAGTGACACCTCCACGGGCTCACCCCGCCACCAAATGGTTAGATCCTCTCCGCTGGACAGGGCGATAACCACTCCATCGAGCGGAGCCAGCCAGGCAGCGTCGAAACGGTATCCCGTCGCCCAGGCGATCACCGGCATCACGATGGCATCATGCGAGATGAAGACGCCTGTCCCGGGGCGTCTCCCAAGCGAGTCCCGAATGTGGCCGAGTAGAAGCTTGGCTCCGTCTTCGATGGGACGCATGAATGACCACGGATGGCCTGCCATCTGGGCCCGTAGCACGTACTCAGTCCCCAGACTTCCAAACACACGCCCCCCCTCCTCACAATCAACCACGAAGGGCCCGGGATCCCCCAACAGGTTGCTCGGCTCCACGGTTGGCGCGAGAAGGAGCGCAGTGCTCATACAGCGGATCAGGGGACTCGCTTCGGCCCAGATGGCGTCGCCTCGGCCCCCGAGCGCGCCGGCGAGGACTTCGCAACGCTCCTCGCCCAATGCAAGGAGCCCGACATCGTCTCCGGATTCTCCCGCGGGAATATCGGCACGGTCAGCATGTCGCAGCAAGAACGCCAGGGGCCGTCGATTCGCTGCCGCGTCGATGCTTGCCACGAGGCCGCCTGGGATAGAGGCCGGGGTAGTCATGGCCACTCCTGGTGCTGGAGGTTCCAGAGTGTCAGTAGTTCCTTGCGACGCTCGTCGGACATGGGCGTCAACGGCCCACTACCGGCCGCCGTGAGCAAGACTTTGGCAAAGTGTTCCAGACCCTCGATTCGCAAGAACGCGTTCCAGATTGTGTCGGCCCAGGCGACCGGGCCATGGCGAGGGAGGATCGCCCAGTTGTAGTCCTGGATGTAGGGCTCCAGCACCTCGGGGCTTTGCGCGGAGGAGATGCGGGCATACTGGGTCGTTGGGACCGGCGCCATGGTAACGTATGTCTCGTGGAGGTCGATGCCTGCCAGGGATGCGGCCAGGGCGTACGGAGCGTGGACGTGGATTACGCAGCGGATATCGCTTCGCTTCCTGTAGATTCGCCTGTGGAGGCGGAACTCCGATGTGGACGTCCCAGCCCCACGGACGGTCCGCCCGTCCAGATCCATCACAACCAGGTCCGCAGGGTCGAGGAACCCGTTGTGAGCACCACAAGGAGTGATCAGTACCTCGTCGTCCCCGAGTCGATATGATAGGTTTCCGTCGATTGTGGCGTTGTAGTCACGCTCATAGATAAGCCGCGCCACGCGCGTAAGCTCGACCCTCGCTGCCCACTCCGGATCGGCGGGCTCCTCCGAAAAGTCACCCGAGGAATCCAGCCACCCGACCGCACCGTCCAAGGTGCATGCTCGAGCCCGGCCTTCGGCGAAAGGCAGAATCCAGCGAAAACGACGCGTCAGGCTGAGTTCTCGGCCACGTTCATCTAGTAGTACCGCCTGTCCATCGCTTCGGTGAGCAACGGCGAATCCACAGACGCAGGGTGCGACTCCGAGGTATTTTTTGGCCGTTGGCGATGAAATTGCTGTGAGTCTGTCATGTTGCTCGGACATCTTAGTTCCTGTTTCTCGAGATTGCAGCGGCTAGTACGGCTACCAAGTCGCCAGCGCGCTGAAACCGCTGGGCGGGGTTGGCGCTCAGGGCTCGTTGCAGGGGTGGGTGCAGGTGTTCCGGGAGGCCTGTCAGGTCTGGTGAGCAACGGGTGTCCATGAAGGCCCGCCGTAGCGCCGTCCAGCCCTTCGGTTTATAGGCCGCGGAATCCACCCGGAAAGGGACGTGCCCCGATGCATAGAAACAGAAAAGGCACGCGAGGGCGTAGGTATCCACCGTAGGATCCAGCTCACGAAACCCCTCGAACTGCTCTGGAGGGACGAACTCCCACCGCCCCCAGTGTACCTCTCCTCGCCACCTGCCTTCGGCCCCCATGGGAACCGTGAACTCGTAGTCGAGCACGGTCACCCTGTGCTGCCCGGCCTCGGTGCTGACGAGGATGTTACCCGGGTGAAGGTCCGAATGCACGAAGCCGGCCTGGTGGAGCTTTGATACGAGGTCTGCTACTCGCTTGAGCAGGTCGAGCGTGGCACGAGTCCCCATACGATCACAATGTGATCGCCCGCCTATGGTTGTACCGGGAGCTACGTCCATCACCAGATAGTGGCTCACCCCGAGTGAAAAGTGGTCCGTATGCCTGGGCGCCGATGGGTGGTCCCGTAGTACCCGGAGCGCATGCAGCTCACGGCGGTGTCCTTCGCCGCAAGAACTGCTCTTGACCACGACGTCCCGGCCGCCCTGGAGGTCTCGTGCAAGCCAGATTGCGCCGTGGCTGCTGCGGGCCATGGGCGCCTCTGGGTCGAACCTGTATCGTTCGTTGAGCAGTATCGTACTCTTTTCACGGAGCCAGGAGCATCTTCCAGCCCCGTTTCTCAAGACCAGGACCGTTATCCCGCTCTCATCGATGACCTCTAGGCCACCGTCGAATTTCTCCACCCGAGCTTGGCCGTTGTAAAAGGGCTCGACGGCGGCGAAGCGGCGCGAGTAGACAGGGCGACCGTTGGCATCGACGTGGGTCCAACCATCATCGTCTCGAGCTCGAGCGAAGCCCTTGTGGAACACGTCCAGGTCCAGAAACCATCGGCCGTGGAGTTGCTGGCCATCCAGGTGGATGTGGGTCGACCGACCGTCATGAGCCTGTACCACGGCGATATTGTCCCGGAAGTCGCCCGCGTACCTCCATCGAGCTTCATAGGCGGGTTTCCCGTAGGTGGAAATATGGAAGTAGTTTCCAGTACGGTCGCGGACGGTACATCTGCTCCCCTGGAAGTTGCCGCACCACGCGTAGCGCGCCACGTAGAGGTCTGTTCCGTCCGGACGAATGTGGTGCCAGCCGCCCTCTCCCCTCACCGCCGAGAATCCCTCGTAGAAGCCAAAAGTCCTTCGAAAGCGGCGACCATAGGCCTCGGAGCCGTCCGGAAGGATGTGCCATGCCGAACCTCCACTGCGTACCGGAGCGAGCCCCGGTTCATGAAACTTCAGCACCTCGTCGAAACGCTCGGCGTATAGTGGCTCGCCACCCTTGACGTGATGCGTACCGTCCGACGCCACTCGGCTGCTTCGCCAGCTCATGTCGCCACCTTCGCGGGCTGGCGCATGTTGCACCCGAGGCATAACGACCGAGTGCGATAGGTGGTTACGAGACGCCGGTACGCTTCTCCGTTCCAGATCTCCATCAGCCCACGGTCATTGAGGTTGCCGAACTCGCCCAGTGTTCGGCGCTGAGCGTCCGGTGCGCAGCACGGGTCGAAGCGTCCCTCGGCATTCACCCATACCTCCTGCCCGAGAAAGGGACAGGGACCACCCGGGGCAAGATCCTCCGTGGCGCCATCCTCCAGCGTGAAGATGTTATCGAGCAGGATATGCTCGCCGTTCGGCAAAGTAGTCTCGGCGGCAGCTTCCCGAGCCGCCAGGACAGCGTTGTTCCATCGTCGAATAGCGCCAGGACTGCGCCGCATCGACTGGTCCTTGATCTCATCGAAGTGCGTCCACAGATGGTGACCTTTGACCCGGTCGACGCCAAGCTCTACAGCAAGACGAACGATATCGGCGAACTCGGAGACGTTTGCTTCCAGGAAGGTGAGCTGGAAGGTCACGCGGCAGCGGTTCCCCCCGCCATCAGCGTGTGCGTCGCGAATCGCGATGAAGGTTCGGACGTTTTCCAGCACCTTCTTCCACTTCGAGCCGATCATGATGGCCTCCTGGGTCGCCTTGGTGGCTCCGTTCCAGGAGATCTTGACGTCAGACGCGACGGGCACGATGCGCATGGCCCACTCCCGAGCACCGAGGCGTGGGAATGTCCCGTTGGTCGTGAGATTGAGCCGCACGCCGTGCTCCGAGCACAGCGAAAGGATGTCTTGGAAGTGCTCATATAGAAGCGGCTCTCCCATGGTGGAAGGGATTATCTCTCGGAGCCCCACTTTCGCAGCATCGGCTACGACACGCCGGATGAGGTCTATGGGCATCAGCCTGCGCGGTCCCCCTTCAGCTCGTCGCGCCTTCTGGAGCCGGCTGTACGGCGAGTGCTCCTCGCACATGATGCAGTGTAGGTTGCATGTGTCGGGGTTTGTGTCAAAAGTCACCCGCCACGGCCCCATGCCGACCTGCACACGGGCGCTGTTTCGCCGTCCCAGGACGGCCTCGTATATACCTTCAATCTCGCGCATGTGATCTTCTATGGTCGGCACGTTTCCGTTGCCGCTGTACAAGTAACCGCGTGCCCCAAGGCGGTGTGCCAGAGAGGGATCGTAGACGAAGCGCTGCATCTGCCTGGCGAGCGACTGCCGGGATCTGAAGTCGAACAGGAGACCGTTGACCTCGTGCTTGACGTACTCGGCCATGCCGCCGACGTTGGCAGTGATAACCGGGACCCGTGCCTGTTGCGCCTCGTGTATGACGAGGGGCGAGTTCTCCACCCATACCGATGGAACGACGATGGCGTCCACCCGATTGAACACGTCACGAACGATGTCTTGGTTCCGGTACTCCGGGAGCCATTCAACGCGCTGGGCCGTTCCGTTGGGGATGTCTCGAGCCAGTGCCTTCAGCGCCTCGGTATCCTGACCTCTTGGGCGACCCCAGATACGTAGGGCTGGCGCGCCTTCGAGTTCGGCGAATGCGAGGATGAGATCGTGGATGCCCTTCGCCGGAATGTGCGTCCCGATGTAACCGAAAGTGAAGGGCTCATCCGGCTCGCGCACTCGACCGCCTAGCCTGGACAGGTCGAAGCCGTAGTCGAGGTAGACGAGCTTGCGTGCGGGGATCCCGAACTCGTCACGATACCTGTCGCGGATGTAGCGCGACGGCGCCACAAAGAGATCCACCAACTCGGCCACGTCCCGGGCATGGCGCATGCGGCGCTCGACCCAGCCTGCCCAGTAGGCAATGTCCTCATCCTGGTCCCCCGGTGCGCCGCTGAAGTAGCGGGCGTAGCAGCGCTGGGCACACTTCCTGTCGTCCTGCCCGTCGCAAGAAGCCCAGAGGATTTCCTGGTCATGCGGGAACATCTGCATGAACTGCCCCCGCGGACACATCAGCCAGTAGTCATGAAGGGTGTAGACGATGGGGACGGCTCGCGCCGCGGCTTCGATGATCAGAGAGGTCGACAGGTGGTTGAGGTGCTCGATGTGAACGACGTCAGGTCGGACGCGATGTAGGACTTCGGCGAAGCGCCGGTCGATCCCGGTGTCCCGGTAACGGTCTTTATTGCGCGGGTTGTTGACTATGTGAAGCGTTACCCCAGGAGCCGCCGAGAAAGATGCTGCCGAAGGCTGACGGCTCGTGCTGTAGCGAGGGGTGCCAAGCGCGTAGCGAGCCGGGCTCTGACCGATATTGCGTGACGAAGTCGTATTGGAACATGTTGAAGCTCCTCCCCCTCCAGGGGGGAGGTTGGGAGGGTGGAAGACGCGGCGCGATGTAGGCCATGACTCGGCGCAGCAACGCAGGGCGTTCCGCGGCAGGAATGAGCTTTCTCGACGGTTGATGGCGCCGTCTGGATCCCGCCCGAGACACATGCGGAAGTCCGGGGCAAACGAGTCTTCCTCTCGGGTAAAGACGTGTACATCATGCCGATCCGCGAGCGCCCGGGATAGGGTCTGGGTGTAGACCTCGGACCCGGCGTTGTAACGCATCGGATAGCCGTGGATGACCTGAAGCACCTTCATGCTACCACCCCCGCGTGCTTGATGGTGCCGAGTTCCTCCCGGAAGTCCCTGGTCAGTCCGCCGATATCTTCAACGCAGCGACTGGCGTCCCGCAGTAGATTCGTCAGGCCCGACAGGCTCCTGGCGCGTGAGAACACCGATAGATGTAAGACTCCGCCGCAGGTAGCCGCTGCGGCGTGCATGCACTCGGCCCTACACACGTCACCTTCCTGGGCGCCCTGTGCCAAGCGGTGCAAGCCGACAACCTCTATTCCGCGTGCATCTATGGCTCGGCGAAGGGCCGTTCCAAACAGGCCATCCGAACCGCTGTCCAGTACTCGGTTGCTCATGCTCATCCTCCAACGGGACGCCGTTGCCCCGACGCCGTGCAGCGCCTGGGCGACGAGCGTCACGACAGGGTTACTCGGACCTGTCCGAGGACGGGTTGGAGGAAGAACCCGAACGCCCACTCAAACCTCCCGACATCTGGTAGCTGTCGCTGCCGGGGTTGAGTTGGTTGGCACGGTTGTCGAGCGCGGGCTTGGTGTGAGCCGCGAGGGACTTCGCTTTATCCGCTGGCACGCCGCGCGATCGGTAGTACGCTGGATGTGCCGGGTTGAGTTGGTTGGCGCGGTTGTCGAATGCGGGCTTTGACAGGGAACGTTTCGCCATTATGACTGCTCCTTTTCTTCCACCGGCCCGAACCGTCATCCCTTCCGTGGGTCTCAGAAGTCGCCTGGAGCGAGGCGTGCACTTGCGCGCAGATGCAGTTTTGATCGGCGGTATCGGGTCGCTCTCCAGCCTTGGTACGTCCTCACCGGGGTGAAACCCCGTTACCCCCGACCCGACCAAGGGTACGAAGAGGAGTATCAAAGCAGCCATGGCCATATAACGGCGGCAACCGTATGTCAAGGGAGACCGAATCCAGGGGCTTGCAGGAGCACTGCATCAGCAGGTCTTTCACGTGGACTTGCCAGGTATCTTGCCTCTGAGTCGATCTTTTCCCGTCTCATCGTTCAACACCCAAATGTCGCATTCTCGATGTTCAAACTCCTCTTCAACTCTCGCATCGAACTGCTCGCCGCAGCGGCGCCCGCCTGGTGCTTCCGCTCATCAAGCAGGGCATTACATGAATAGGGGTATCCAAATCATAATTGAATGGCTGTCTCCTTTTGGTAACTCTCCAACGCCACTGCGATCCTGACGGGTATATGACAGAGATCATGTCCGCCGCCGGGCTCTTTCGCTGGTCAGCAGCAGGCCAGGCGGGGCGAATCCTCTCGGCATTCAGAAGGCAGACCCAGCCTTGCTTGCAGGCAGTCTACGCAGGACGCCTCGCAGGCGCTGGGGCAATTCCGGGCGAGATCGAGAGCGGACTGGACGACATCCTCCCATCGCTGGGCCAGGTGCTCCAGCAGCCCAGAGCCGCCCGGCATGGGGTCGTAATGAAACGCCCGAGGACCGCATGGAAGAGGGTACCACTTCCTCCACTACCTGCTCCAGCAGGAGCGGGGCCACGGCAGCGAGGTCTTCCTCGGGCCAGGCCTGGGTAAAGGAGGAGCGCAGAGCGGCCATCACCGTTACGCGGTGTTCCTGGATCACTGCGCCCAGCTCGGAGACGCCCAGTACCTGGGGAAGCACCTCTCCGCCCGGCGTAAAAAAGGTAGGTACGGAGGGTGGGAGGGAAGCAGCGGGCAAGGATGCCCTCGATGTGGCCGCGCAGGCCTCGGTGTTCTCCTCCTGGAGCCCTCCGCAGGCCGAGCATACCCACATGGGGTACAGGCGTCGGTGAGCGTAGTCGTGTCCGCCGGGAAGCTCGCTGCTGTCGGCTTCCTCCAGGTCGTCATCTTCGTCCTGGCTGACCACGAGGCGATCCAGCAGGAGCGCCCGGCTACCCCTGAACTCTTCGGACAGGTGCTCCCAGCTCCGGGTGGTCTCGTGCAAACATCAACGCTCCCGGGGATGGAAAAGACGGAACCAGGGGGAGCGACGCTCGTCTGCGGTCTCATCCACCGTGATCCGCATGGGGCGTGTCGAACCAATCGGGACCTCCTTGGCGGGAACAGGCTTGACCAACTGCACGCGGGCTGCGCCGTAGTGCTCCATCAACGCGTCGCGTACAGGAGCGAAGAACTGCATCTCCAACACGGGAGGTGGACCTCGGGGTTCTCGATGAGCAGCAGGTCTCCTGGCTCGGCGGAGAGGGCGGCGACCACGACGGGGAGGACCTGGGTGAGCCCGAAGCCGACGTGGACGGGTCGGTGGAAGTCGGTGGCGTTGGATGTCCGCAGGCCGAGGGTCACGCCGTTGGCCTGGCGGATCGGCTGCACGTCGAGGGAGCTGCCTGGGAAGAACTGCTGCATGCGCGCCTCGACCTGGCGGAGGCGGGTCGGGGGGACGCCGGCGAGGACCAAATCGTCGATGACGCGCTCGTCTCGGCCCCAGTGGAGCAAGCTCACCGCGTGCTCGCCACGGGGGCCCACCACCTGGGTGGCGCTGGGATCCTGCAAGGCGTAGACTTCGCGTGGACCGAGGCGCTCGGCGGTGAGGTAGGTCAGCCGGCACATCCGCCGGGCGAAGCCCGCATCTGCCTGGGGCATGCCCACCGGCAGCAGGAAGTGCAGCTCGGAGGGTCCCGAGTGAGGCTCACCGTCCAGGTGGACGGCTGCGACCTGCGCCGACATGTCCCACCGGTCCTCTGCCTCGAAGGTCCACTCGATGGACCGGTCGCCGTCCATCACGCCCAGACCAAAGCGCCGTCGACCCGTCAGCTTGTCCACCACGTCGGTGACCGTGCCGAGCTGCAGCTCCCTGCCGTTGAGCATCAGGCGGGTCGACCACTCAGTGTCCTTCATGGTCTGGTGGAGCAGGACGAGGGCCTGCAGGGCCGAGGATTTCCCCGACGCGTTGGCGCCCGACAGCAGCGTCAAGGGGGCCAGGGGCAGCCTTAGCAACTCGAAGCACTTGAAGTGCTCCAGGTCAAGCCGGGTCAGCACCGAGCACCTCCGCGAACATGGCGTTGGCGAGCGCGAAGCGGTACCGGACCTTGCGTGCGTCGTTGGGCCCATAGGTGATGGACCTGATGAACTCCTCGTCGTACATCAGCAGGTAGAAGGCGGCTCGCAGAGCCTCCGCTCGGTCTTCGACAACTTGCTGGGAGTAGCGGGACAGGCCGGTGGACATGACGTCCCACAGCGAGGCGTTGAGCACGCTGCGCCGTTCGGATTGCAGGGTGTGCTTTCGGAAGGCATGCTCGCCAAAGACCCGGTGGTTGTTCCAGAGGCTGGTGCGGAACTGCGTGGAGAGCCGTGCCAGATCTTGTTCTGGGAGTCCGTTCATCTTCGTCAGGACCTTGGCCAGGAACTCGTCCATGTCGCCTCGGTACTCGTCCAGGGAGAGGAGCTGGAAGGCGCAGAAGCGGTTGACGAACTCCCGGTCGCGCATGGTCGAGGTCCGCAGGCTGCCGCCGGTCGCCGTCCTGAAGATGTCGGTACGCGCTTCCTCTCGGAGGAAGATGGTGGCAGACCCCATGTACAGGCTGTTGCGCATCTGCTGCCGAGTGAGCGGCACGCCGCTGTTGACGCGCTCGAAGATGTCCAGGCGTGCTCGCTCGGGCACCTTGGAGTCGATGATGTAAAGGGTGAGCGTGCAGTCCTCGACCCGGTTCTGGAGCTTGGGCGAC
>JAJRWT010000040.1 GCA_024276675.1 Myxococcota bacterium
AAGTCGGTGTATACCCCGGGGTATAGGGGCAGTTCGGTCCGCCCAGGAGTACAAGAGCGGACCGAAGTCGGTGTATACCCCGGGGTATAGGGGCAGTTCGGTCCGCCCAGGGCCCCGAAAGGCACATACTCGCCCTGATACGCCCCCCCCCCGCAGAGGTCGGGATCGCGGCAGGACGATCACATGCCCGCAGCGTCCCGATTCCCTTTGCAGTTCAGGATTGCTATGCGGCCTCTGCTGGGTCGGCCGATGATCGTGGCGTAGTCCTCGGGCAAAAGGACGTCGTCACGGTCCTTGAGGGCTCTTCACACGGCCTCCAGCATGTATGCGTGGGGGTCCAGACCCTCCTGGCGGCAGCTCTGGACGATGCTGTAGAACGGGGCCGCGACCTGGCAGCCCAGCTCGGAGCGGGATCCCCCTACCCACTGCTCGGCGAGTCATTGGCTGCTTGCCACGGAGCCCCCCCTTGGTGGTTCAGCTATGGGCGCCCACCCAGGCGCTCCAGGTCTCTCCAGGCACCAACGGTGCGGGAGACGGCGAGCCAGGATGGGTAGTGTCCGTGGAGCACGGCGTTGCGCAGCTTTGCGAGTTCCCTGGCGAAGCCAAGCCAACGCCCATCGGCTCTGGCCTCGCGCAGGGCGTCGCTGATATCTCCAATACCAGCGAAGTCGATCTTCTCCGGCACGGATGGGTGAGCCTGTGGGTACAGCTCGGAGGGCAAGCCAATCCCATGAGCCTGGTAGTGCTGGAAGGCCCTCTCGGCCTGCTCTCCAAGGTTGGCGCCCTCCAGCAGCTCCGCCACGCGGGCCCTCAAACTCTGCTCCATGGCAAGGCACCTGGAGGCGATCGCCGAGGCCAGGGGCCTGCAGTTGATGGTGGAGCGCAGGAGGTTGCGGGAGCCGATGTCCAGCCGCTCCTCCTGGAAGGCGGCCCGGCAGACCCAGGGAGCGAGGGCGATGCCGCGCCAGCCCGGTGGCCGCCAGAGGATCCCGCGCTGGAGGAGTGCGCCGGTATCGGACCCCGGTTTGTGACGTACACCAGGCTTGAACAGCGCCAAGGCCAGCTCCCGGAGCCGCGGGGGAAGGGCCCTCCATGAGGCGATGGCGTGCCCGTTGAAGGTACGCTCCAGTGCGTTGTCGGCTCCCTGGCGCAACCTGCACTCGGAGCCCAGGATTTCGATGGCCAACCGCCAGTCGCCCGCAGCCTCCCAGGCGGCCCGAAGGTGGAGGTAGCGCCTCCAGAGCGCCTCGCGAGACTAGGAGCCGTCGGGAAAGAGGCTGCGGGAAACAGCCGGCTCGTGCCCCGGCGAGGGGCGCCAGGCGCGTAGCGAGACGGGCCATGCTGGATATCGGGCGTTGAAGGCGTATTGAAATACGTCGAAGCGCCCGATGTCCAGCAGGGCCCGGCGCAGTAGCGGATGGCGCACCGCAGCGGGCCCGAGCTTTCCCGACGGCTCCTAGTGGAAGGCTCCTTCGATGGCGTCAAGCGGGAGCCCTGCCGAGAACTCCCAGGCCTCCCCCGCGGCGGGAGAGCCCACCGTGTCCACGAGCAGCATGGCAGGCGCGGCCCGGGGCATGTGCTGGCGGAAGATGTCCAGGTTCTCCTGGCAGGATGTGAGACCTGGCTGGCCCACCTGTCCGTCGGTCCGACCGCGCAGTACAAGCAGGTGGGGTCTCCCCCGGAGCCGGGAGACCAGGAGCTTCATGCGCTCCCGGAGCGGGAGCGAGCGTGGTATCGACATGGCATCCATGATCGCCGCGGGGATGCCCGCATCCCCTACCCTGAGATCCACGAGCGCCAGTTTCCCCGGCCCAGCCACTGAGTCCAGAGCCATGCGAAGCGCCTCCAGCAGCTCGGGCAGGTGCGGCGCGTCCCTGGCCCGGAGCACCCCTACCTGGGCCGAGCCGGAGTCCGGGAGGCCCGCCAGCCACTCCCGGATCCCGTGGGAGCCGCGGAAGCTCCAGTCCAGTTGGACGCCGGCAAGCCGAACCACAACCCTCAAGACTGCTCCAGGACCTGGAGCAAGGACTTGACGGGATCGTCGTCGGGGATGGGCTTCAGCCTCCGTAGCGGTGGGGCCCGCCGCTCCAGGGCTGGTATGAAGCCCGCCCCCAGGAGGAACAGGAGGTGCCCGTTGTCGGTGGGGCTGATGGGCCGGATGCCCTTCAGGCCCGGAAAGGACTCGAACCATTCTGGTTCCATCACCGCCGCGTGCAGGTTCTCGGGGTCGCTCTCGTGCAACGTGGTGAGAACCCGCAGGATCTCCAGCTCTCGGGCCTGGAGAGACAGCGCCCCCTCGCCGCGAAGCCGCTGCACGTGGCGTGAGAAACCTGCATGGTAGTCCTTCAGGGTGTCATGGAACTGTTGGCTGGAGAGGTTCTCGCCCCTGGATGCCCGCCTGGCCAGGACCTGCCCGAAAAGGTCCAGGAGGAAGGGGATGCCGGCGGTCCGCCGGTGTATGACTTCAACCGCGGAGCTGTCGTCGAACTCCAGGCCCAGCACCCTGGTGAACCACCATTCCAGGGCTTGCAGAGGCAGCCTCTCCAGGTGTACCTCTTCGAGGAGCATTCCGTTGTCCGGCTCCAGCCCCTGGGCGATCCCCCAGCGCAGGAGGTCGGCCTCGCCGATGAACAAGGGTGGAGGAAGATCCGGGCGCCGCGCTGCGATTATCTCCTCTGCCATGGGCGGGCTGCAGCCATGGAGCACGAGACCCCTGGCGCTGGCCAGATCCTTGGAAGCCGCCACTTCCTCGGCGGTCACTACCTGGGCCTCCCGCAGCTTGAGACGGTCCGCCAGGCCGCCCACCTCGCGCTTCAGTGCCCAGCTCCAGTAGCTGCCGCAGATCACGGCCTTGATGGGCAGCTCACCCTGGTCCTCGTGGAGGGTGGTCCTCAAGTCATCCAGCAGATCCTCGGCTACCAGCCCCCCTGTAGGCGGCCGGAGCTGGTTGCCTGCGCTCTGGATGGACCTGATCTCTTCCCTGATTATGTCCTCCCGGTCGTCCTGGAGCAGGATGGGGAGGTGCTGGGGGAAGAGCAGACTGTAACGCTGCTCGCTCCGGCGATCCTCGCCCCGCTCCCGCAGGATCTTCCTGTCCACCAGCTCGCGGAGCTGCTGACGGATGAAGCCTTCCGGCTTCTTCCCGACGGGCAGCCACCGCGAGTCGGGGTCTATTTCCTGGAGGCGATCCGCCAGCCTCTCCACAGCGTCGTTGAAGAGTCCCCCCACTGGCTGCTCTTCCATCTCCAGCAGCAGCGCGTTGAAGACCACGTAGGCCGGCTTGTTCCCCTGGAAGTTGGTGCGTGCCACGGTGCGGATCTCCTCGCCCACGCTCCCCAGGGAGAAGACTTCGGAGACAAGCTCCCGTGACACCCGGAAGTGCTCCCGGGGACCTTGAGGTATGCGCTTCAGCAGCTCCTCGCAGAAGCGCAGCAGGATGGTCGGCTGGTAGGCGCAGCGGTGGGCAATGGCCGGTGCCTGCTCGTGGAGGTCTACACCGAGCCGTGCCATTGGCCCCGCCACCAGGTCCACTGCGTTCTCCGGGCGCAGGGGGCCCAGCTTGAGCACGTCGCCCCAGCCTCCTCCCCAGGCTCCGTCCTGGGTGTTGGTGCGGCGGTAACCGGAGAAGAGGAAGCGTACCCTGGGCAGTCCTGCGCTGTCGCGCTTCTTGATGCCGCTCCTCATCTTGAAGCTCAAGCAGGCCTCGCGCTCCCGGTCGTAGGCCTCCAGTTCGCTCTCCACGAACAGATCGGCCTCGTCCAGCACGACGAGCAGGCTCAGCTCGGGGTGCTGCTCGGTGAACTCGTCCAGGACCTGCATGAGCAGCTCCCGGTTGCAGGGCCCCTCCGGCGCCTGGCCCAGCAGCTCCTTGGTAATGGCCTTGACCACGTGATCCTCGCGGTCGCAGCCCACTATGGGGATGTAGAGCACTCGGAGCCTGTTTCCCGACGGGAGGGTCTTGCCGTCGTAGGTCTCCGTCACGTGGCGCAACAGGGCGCTCTTGCCCAGTTTCCTGCCGGAGAAGAGGCGGGAGTAGCGCGACTCGAAGGCAATGACGCGGGCCTCGTCCGTCCGGCCCACGAACATCTCCATCTTGACGTACTGGCCGTCCAGGCGGTCGAAGGGCAGGACTCGCTCCATGCGCACCTGCTCCAGGACGATCTCCAACAGCGCCACCAGCTTGTCGCCCTCGGGCGATGCAGGGTAGAGCAGTCGGCAGAGGTCCAGGTCATCCAGCACGGCGGCGGTGTAGCCCCGCTGGTTCACCGCTTCCAGCAGCCTCTCGCGGCTGACAGGGTCCAGCCCGGGAGCCAGCAGTAGTTGCAGCGCGGAGCCACTCTCTTCCTGGCCCAGCTCCTGCAAAGCGCTGCGCAGGAATGCTCGTTCCGAGGGCCTGTTCCGGGCGGTCCTCACCTGGATCTCCGAGAACTTTTCCACCTGGGGCAGGAAGGTGGGGTTCAGGCCTTCCTTGCGCCAGTGCCAGCGCATGGCTTCGGTCCCCATCTGCCAGTAGCGGGGGTTGTAACGCGGCTTGTGTTCGTCGGAGTCCAGGATGTCGCGTGGGGTCATGCACCTCAGGAACTGGTTGCGCAGGCGTGAGTCCTTCCGGCTCTGCTCCTCGAGACCGTACACCCCCTTGACCCAGAGCCGCACCAGCTCCTGCTGCTCCTTCAGGCGAGACCCCAGCCGCTCCACGCTCAGGTGATCACGAGGGCGGGAGAAACGCTGCCCAGCCTCGTCCCTCCAGTCCGTGACGCGGAGAGGACGGTGGGGAAGCAGCTTCGCTCCAGGATTCGAAACCAGCCGCAGCAAGGCGGGATAGTTGAACTCTCTGCAAGCCTCCGGGAGCCCCTTGGGGGCTTTCCCAGACATCAGGCCCTCGCGAGCCTGGCGGAGCAGGGAGGCCCTGGCGGCGTCCAGGGCCTGCCCCACGGCACGCTCCAACCTGCCGGCCCACTCCAGCACGAGGCTCAGTTTCTCGGGAGCGGAGAGGTTCGGCTTTTCGGGAACGGAGGCGAGAAACCCGTTCTCCAACACCTGGTCCAGCTCCTCGAGCCTGGACTTGAGAACCCTGGCCCGGGGGCTTCCCAACTCCTCCAGCTTCCCCATGCGGCGGCGAAGGCTGCCCTGCAGCTCGTAGAGCCTGGTGGCGTCCGGGGGCGGTTCCGCCGCGTCAGCGGGCCCGAGCCCCAGCCTCTGGTGGAGCATCGCCCGAGACAGGGCAGGGAGCTGGTTCACGGCTCTTTTCAGCGCTTCGGGGCCCGGTTTATCTCCGAGCACTTCCCGGCGGGGGGCCAGCATGCGCGTGGCGGTGGCCTCCAGGCGGGGGGAGATGTCTCCCGGGCGGGCCAGCTCGTCGTCCTCCTCGGCGGAGAGGCGATCCAGGCCAGGGAGGCAGAGCAGGAGCGTGGGGGTTTCGCACAGCATCTGCCAGGTGACGGCCAGGGGGCGGGGCTCCTGCTGGGAGACCTCGCCCAACAGGTGCCGGAGCAGCCCCAGATGGAGGCGCTCCTCGCCAGAAGAAGGTTCCTTGGCCAGAAATGCCTGCAACTCGTTGCGATGTAGCGCGGTCCTGGGCCTGTCTCGCCCGGTCTTGCGCATCTTGCTCCGTTGGAGCGCGGTGTAGGTCTCGTTCACGCGGGTGGCGGATTCCAGGAGTTCCCTGGCCGTACGATCCATGCGCGCCCTGTCGCCGTACCTGGCCCTGCCCTGGTCCGCCATGCTCTCGTAGAGTTCTGCGAGCCGCTTCAGCTCTTCGCGGATTTTCCGCGGCTCCCAGTCCTTGGCCCCTTCCGGTTCTCCCTCCGGGTAGAGGAGTCGGAAGGTGGGGAGGCTGTGCCGGATGAAGTCGTCCCAGACCTTGCGGCAGTGGTTGAACCTCAGGCGCCCGCCGGCCGCGGAGTAGCGCTCCTTTACGCTGTCGTGGAACTGTTTGCGCGCCTTGACCAGTTCGTCTCGGAGTTCTTGGGGGGAGCGTTCACCAGGTGCGCGCAGAAGGCCGGTGAGCATCTTGAGAGGTTCCCGACCGGCCGTGTGCTCGGCGTACATGGCTTCCAGCAGTGGCAGCCATGGCTCCGGGAAACCCATTTTTCGGAGCGTTTCGGCGCTCACGTAGGGGTATTGGTCATCGGAGGGCAGCAGGAGCCACAGGAGCAGGGCCAGGCGCCAGGCGGAGTCGGAGGGGAGCCCCTGGGAGACCACCTGGTCGTCCAGGCGCTGCAGGCGCGGGCCGCTCCAGCCCCTGGCGGCCTCGGGAGAGATGGCCAGCAGGGTGGCCACGCTCTCCAGGTCTTCGGGGAAGAATGGGGGAGTGGGCTGGCTGGGGCTTTGCAGGTCTTTCATGGCCTTGCATGCAAGCCAGAGGTCCACGAGGTCCATGCGCCGGGCGGCATCCTCCGCGAAGCTCGCCAGCGAAGAGGAAAAGGCCTGGGAATCGAGCCAGGGTGCCGCCTCCACCCGCCCCAGCGGGGAGACCCAGTGGCTTGCCAGGAACTCCTCGATGGACTCCAGGGAATCGCAGTGGGCTGCCTCCCGGTCCTGCTCCTTTTCCAGCTCTGCGATCTTTTTTTCCAGGCTGGAGATGTCCTCTGGGGTCGGGCCATGGGGCTCTTGGGGTTTGTCGGGGGGAGGATGTGGCTCGGATCCCCGGGCAGCGCGGGGCCCTGGTCCAGGGGGCTCGACTTGGTCTTGCCGTGGCTCGTCGTGCTCGGTAGCCCCGGCTGGCTGCTCGTGATCTCTCTCTTCGCTGGCATCCCGGGCCTCGCCGGCTGGAGAACCGTGCCTGGTTTCGGCTTTCCCGGGCTCCCTCTCCAGGGGCTCCGGCCCCGGCTCCTGGCTGGCGAGGGCCTCCTCCAGGAGGCCGGAGAAGGTCTTTTCGTCCAACTCCACCTGGCTTCGGGAGCGCGGGGATACGCTGGGTGCAGCGTCTTCCGGGGGCGCAGGGTCTTCCGGGAGCACAGGGTCTTCCGGGGGCGCGGTGTCTTCCGGGGGCGCGGTGTCTTCCGGCTCCAGGCTCTGCTGCAGCTCTTGCTCCTTGTCCGCAGGGGGTACGGGCCCGACGGGAGATTGCTCCTCGCGGGCCTCGGCGTGGCTTTGGGCAACCCGGGTCGCATCCGGGGAACGCCCCCGGGCGGTCGGCTCCCCGACGGGCTCCGTGACAAGCCCTTCCGGGCTGGCTTGCTCCTGGCTGGAGGAATGAGCCTCGCCGTTGGTGGGTGGCCTGGAGTCCAGTGCAGCCCTGGCCAGGTGGCTCGTGGGGATTGTCGAAGGACCTGAGTCGGAATGCGGCAGGGAGATCCCGATGCCAGCCCCGAGCTGGGCCTTCAACATAAGCATGGGGCCTGGATTCTCGTCCTCCGGGGCCCTGGTTTCCGGGCTCTCATCGGCAGGCGACTCTTCCGTGGGCCCAGGTAGGGCTGGCTTTCCCTGGGTGTTTGAGCTTTCGAACGAGAGCTGGGGCGGAGCATCGTCGCTGACTTCGTCTTGTTCCGGAGGATTCCTTGCACTCGCCCGCGACACATGACCTTTCGTGGAGCCATCCTTCCCTGGAGCGGGTCTTGGCGCCGATACAGGGGCTGTGGGTGGCGCCTGCGACACATGAGAGTCGGCGCCAGGGTGGCGCCAGTTCCCGGAGTAGATCTCCCTCATGAAGCGGTGCAGGGCGGGCAGGCGCGCGCGGAAATCTTCGAGCACGAGCCCCTGCTCATCTGCTTGGCTTCTGCTCCAGAGCTGTTCCATCCACAACTCGGGGTCGTGGAAAGGCCCCGGGTGGGCGGGAAGGTCATCGAACCCGGGCAGTAAGCCGGGAGAGGGTCTGGGCGGCAGGCTGCTGGACATGGTTGCTTCCCGTAGCTCATGTACGGCATCTTCGCGCAGGCGCTCCAACTCCTCCTGCTTGTCGCCCCAGTGCATGATTTCACCTGATTCCAGGTGGCTGGCAAAGCGGAGCAGCACCTGCTTCCACAGGGCCTCCACTACCCTGGTGCCCACGGCCTCAGGTCGTAGCGAGGGGGCGGGGGAGTTCGCCTCTGTATCGCCCGATGCCGGCTCCCCTTCGGGGGCAGTGGAGACTGGCTCTGTTTCAACTCCCACCCTGGAGAGCCAACTCTCCAGGCCCGAGCGCAGCTCCGCTGTGGTGGCGTGGAAGCGCTCCGCGAGAGCGGGGAGCCGGGCGGTTCCCGGTATCCCCAGGGAGAGGCCCTGCTCCAGCGCTTCAGTGAGTTGGCGTGCCTCGTCCAGGTGCCGCCGCCGAAGCTCCTGGAACCAGGTGGAGAAGGTATGGACTGGAAAGTCGCCGCTGGTCATGGTCGTTCTCCTGTTCGCCCCGCGAGTAGGAGACTATCACACGGGCTTGGGCGCGTGACGATATACGTGACCGGTCAACGGGCCTGGAGCATGGCTGCCAGCCCGGTTGCTTCCGCTTTGCGTGCCCTGGGCGGAAACAACTCCCCTGAGACCGGAGTTCTCCCCGTAGTTACTTCCGGCCTGGGCCCTGAAAACGGAAGCAACTCGGGTCAGACCTGGGGTTCTCCCCGGAGTTGTTTCCGTTTTGGAGCCTTGGGGCGGAAGCAACTGGGCTCAGACCGGAGTTCTCCCGGGAGTTGCTTC
>JAJRWT010000041.1 GCA_024276675.1 Myxococcota bacterium
GGCAGCACGCGATGTTAACCAACCTCATGGAATACTGTCATGAAAGGCAGGGCACGGACGCCGCGGCGATTGCCTACGCCTGCATACCGCGCTCTCACATGGATCGTCAACGCCTGTCCGCCGGATGGCAGGACATGGGAAACCGGGCCCCGGCCCATTCATCCCACTGAAGCTACCACGCCGTGCTGGAGTCCGGCGAGGCGCGGTCGTTGGAGGCCATCGGCCGCGCCGACTGGTTGAACAGCCGACGCAACGCGCAGATCACGGACGACGAGGGCAACCCCAAGCGAATGCGCAAGGGGCTATCCACTCGCGACGAAGCCGAGGCCGACCGCCTGGTCGCACAGATGAACCGGATCCTCTACGACGAAAGGTTGTGGCACCTGGCGGCCAAGGAGCGGGCGGCCCGGGAGTTCGACCCGCGGGTGGTGTCGATCTTCTACGACGTCCTTGAGCCTGCGGTCACCGACGGCTGGTCACTGCGCGAAGAGGCCCTCCCGCTCCCCGGTCGGGAGGACGGCTTCGCCAAGGTGCTCATCCTGGGCTCCACCGGTGCCGGAAAGACTACCTTGGTGCGTCAGTTGATCGGCTCCCATCCGAAGCGCGATCGCTTCCCCTCGACCTCCACGGCGAAGACCACCGTGGCAGACATCGAAGTCGTGGTTGACGACGGTGCCTACTCTGCCGTCGTCTCGTTCTTCATGAAGGACAAGGTGCGGCTGAACATTGAGGAGTGGGTGACCGCGGCCGTTGGTGCCGCTGCGGAGGGCGCCGTTCCCGTGAAGGTGGCTGGACAGCTCCTCGAACACCCAGAACAGCGGTTCCGCTTGAGCTACCTGCTCGGTGCGCCCAACTTCGGCGGAGGTGATGACTGGGACGACTGGGACGACGCGGAGCCCGGGGACGTCGACAGCAAAGACCCCGAAGTTGGCGACGCCATCAGCCGCGATGAGCGTGCCGCCATCGAGGCCGCCGTGCTCGGCTACGTGGAGAAGTGCGATGCCCTGGCGAAGAAGCTCCGTGGCCGCCTTGGGGATGACGTCGGTCTTGTCTGGAACGACTTGGGGCCGGGAGACCGTGACGCCTTCCAGGAGCTTCTTGAGGAGCACGTCCTCGCCGATGCTGAAGCGCAAGAACTCATCGACGAGATCATGGACGAGGTGGAATCAAAGTTCGCCATACTCGACCTCGGCAAGCTCGAACGCCACCACGGCTGGCCTGTCCGCTGGACGTTCACGACGGAAGACCGGGGGGAGTTCATCGGGGCGGTCAACCGCTTCACCAGCAACTACGCGGACCACTTCGGCCGGCTCCTGACGCCCCGGGTCGAGGGCATCCGGGTCCGCGGACCGTTCCGTCCCGCATGGTTCGACGACGACGACCCGCTGCCCAAGCTTGTCCTGCTCGACGGCGAAGGACTCGGTCACACGTCCGAGACCTCCGCAAGCCTCCCCACATCGGTCACGTCGAAGTACGCGCTCGCCGACACCATCCTCCTGGTGGACAACGCCAAGCAGCCGATGCTCGCCGCGCCCTCAGCAGTGATCCGCAGCGTTGCCGCCACCGGTCACGACTCCAAGCCGGGCATCGTCTTCACACACTTCGATCAAGTGAAGGGCGACAACCTTCGCGGCGTAGCGGCCAAGCGGACCCACGTACAGAACTCGCTGGACAACGCTCTCCTGGGACTACGACACGATGATGCCGGTGGCGGACCTGACCCGCGAACTCACGGAGGGCTTGGTCGGTTTCATCGCCAATCCGCGAGAGTGGGACCCGGCAAACGCGGACGAGGAGACCCGACAGGCTGCGGTCGAGTCCGTCCGTCGAGAGGCGTCAAGCCGTCTCGCTGAGTTGGTGAAGGAGCGCCTCTGGACTCGCCCGTTCCGCACATGGCTTACCGCTCACGCCCGCAGCGGGAAAGGGTCCGGACGCACTCGGAGCAAGGACATCTGGTCCATCTTCGACGACGCAGCACCGGAACTCAGCGGAGTCCCCTCGTCGGGAACGGCTGAGTTCCTCGATGAGCTTCGCGCCGTGTTCAAGCAGGCCGTCGAAGAGGCGGGGGGCCGTGTGGTCGGGTGAGTGGACGGTCACCGGCTCGCACCGTAGCCGGCACCCCGACCCCGCCCCCCATCCTCAACGAGCACCCCCGCCTCCACCATCGCCCCCAGCACCCGCGTCGCCGTCCTCTCCGACACGCCCGCGGCCGAGGCCAGCGTCCCTCGGGTGACCCGCCCATCTCGTCGCACGACGGCCAAGGCCACCATCCACCGGCGGTCGTCGTAGACGGGCACGGGCTCCAGCTCCGCGAGCCGATACCTGGTCGCGGCCCCCTTCCCCTCGCGCACCACCCGGCCTTGCTCAATTGGAATAGGAATCATGAAGGCAGTCCCGGAAGTACGCTTACAAGCAGGCATAGTCGAGGGCGCCGGGGACTATCAGCACCTGGACTAGGCGGGCGATGTGGTAAAAGCCCGACTTTCAATACTCCGCGCGCTTCCGCGTTCCCTCCGGCGGCACCGCGAGCACGAGGTCCCAGTTGCTGGTATGGGGCGCCGCGATGGCGACGTATTTGGGTGTGTCGGGCGGTGGACTGGTGTGCTTCCAGCCGGAGATCCAGAGCGCGAAGAGGACCAGCAGACGTTTCATGATGTCTTCGGATACTCCGGACGGTCCAACGGGCAGTCTACCCCGTCGAACACCGAAGCCGCCAGCCACGCCGTGGCGCGTCAGCGCGGCAGCTCCACGCGTCGGCGATGATGGCCGTTCTAACGCCGGCTGAGGGTCAGAAAAACGGTCTCCGAGATGATCGCGAGGGGGGCGCCGGCGGCGATCAGCCGCTCGGCCGCGAGCATCTTGCTGCCCTTGGCGCCGTGGCCGAAGAGCGGCGATTCCTCGTCGCCGATCACGAGGTAGTCGAGATCTTTGGTCACCGAACTCTTGGCGATGCCACCCAGGGCTGAGATCTTGGCTTTGGCCTCGGCCCGGCTCATGGAGGCTAGCTTTCCGGTGAAGAGGAAGCTCTTGCCGACCGTGGGGAGCGCGTCGCCGCTGCCCGCGCCCACGGGAGCCTTCTCTGCTGTGGCCTTTTTGGCTGTGGCCTTTTTGGCGGCGGCCTTCCTCGCCGGCGCGGTCGCGACGGGCTCGGCGCTCGCCACGGTATCCATCGCAATATCGAGATCGTCGCGTCGCAGCAGCATGCCGTCTTCACCGGCGATGAAGAGCGTGCCCGTGGGGGCGGCGTAGATACTCCAAAGATGGGTGCTCACGCCGCTCTGCCGCTGCTCCCAGGCCTTGCCTCGGTTGCTGGAGATCAACAGATCTCCACCCGCCGTCACCGCATAGAGCTTGCCGTCGTTGCCGCACGTCAGGCCCTCGATGTCTGCCGTCGTGGGGCTCTTGCGCTTGGTCCACTTGGCGCCGCCATTGGCGGTGGTGATGATGGTGCCGCTGTCGCCCACGGCCACCGCCTCATCTTCGTTGAAGGCATAGACGCGGCAGAGGGGACGGCTGACGCCAGACTTCAGCTCCGTCCACTTCTTGCCGGCATCGTCGCTGCGCAGCACGGTGCCCTCGTGCCCGACCACGTAGTAGACCTTCTCGGAGGCTCGAGCCAGGTTGAGCAGGTAGCCCTCGAAGGGCACCGAGACGTGCGTGAAGCTGCGTCCCTCGTCTTTCGAGCGCCAGAGCGCGCCGGTGCCGCAGATCCAGAGCGTCCCGTCCATGGTCTCCGTGATGGAAAAGAGATAGCCCGTCCCCTTGAAGGGGACGGCAGAGAAGGTCTGTGCGCCGTCCTCGGAGCGGCAGATACCGCCGTGGCCGGCGACCACGACGACTTGCTCGGAGAGTGCGTGCAGGCCGAAGACCTGACTGAGCCCACCTTCGACCTTCGTCTCCTTGAAGCGCTTGCTGCCCGTGGAGCGAAAGACGACGCCACTGCGGGCGGCGATGAAGACGCTCTTGCCTGCGCCGTGCACGACGTTGAGCGTGCCGCCGCCGGCCAGGCGCTGCGCCGGTGAGGCGGCGACGAGGGCCGCGAGCGTGACGCGCTCACTGCATTCGATACAGAAGAACTCGGAGGCGTCGATCTTGTCGGTGAGGCTACGCAGCGGCAGCTCTTCACCTTTGCAGCGCGGACATACGCGGGGGACGCCCCTTTTCTGCAGCCACTCCTCGACCTTCTTTTCGGCCTCGCGCAGCTTGGCGGCGCTGTCGAGCGCGAACATGCCGCCGCAGACGTCGCAGAGTAGCTGGTCCTCCTCGAGCTTTTCGCTGGCCGCCGGCAGGTAGCGCAGGCCCTCGGCGTTGCACTCGGGACAGCGCGTGGTTTGTTCCAGCACGGTGAGCTTCTGCTTCAGCTCGTCATCACAGAGCAGCAGCCGGTAGTCTTTGATGCAGCTCTTTTTGAGGTAGGCCTGCAGGCCCTCCAGCTCATCGAGTTCGAGGGGCAGCAGAAAACCCAGGTGGTGGCCGTCCGAGAAATAGAGGACGTCCTCGGCCTCGGCGTAGGGGGCGCGATGGTGCTCGTGGCTCACCCACGGGGGCGGCGCGGACCAATCGTCGAGGGAGACCCCACCTTCTTTTTGCCCGAAGTAGGTCGCCAGCTCCTCGCGTATCTTCTTGCCCCGCGCCCCCGCGGGCAGCGCGAAGAAGACGGCGACGTCCGGCGCCTCGCACTCCTCCTCCAGCACCTTGGCGCCCACCGCACGGAGGTAGGAGCCGAAGCCGTCCTCCAGTCCACCACAGTAGTTGTGGTACATCACGAGCGTCTTGCCGGAAACGGCGACGGTGGGCTCGTCGCCCTCCAGGCCCTCGTCACCCCAGCTGAGAGGATAGCCCCCGCCGACCTGATAGCCGTACTTCTTGCCCAAGGCCTGCTCCGCGGCGCTGGGCTCGTCATAGTTCTCCGTCTCGTCGACCTCTTTGGCGTGGGCCTCGATGAAGGCCAAGAGTTCGGGCTCTGCCGCCTTGGCCTGCTCGGCGCTTTCGAAGCGGGCGACCAGGCGGTAGGCGCTGGAGTTATTGCTGGAAAAAGATCGCCAGACGTGGACTTCCATCTTCGTCTCCGGGTCAGCAGGGGGAGGGATAGGAACAGGGGCGGCCGCAGCCGCGGGCGGACGCTCGCGGCCGAAGCTCGCGAAAGCGCCGGTAGATCGTCTCGATCTCGTCGAAGGCCGAAAACGCGACGCGTTGCTCATGGAAAGAGCAGGGCTGCACGTGCTTGTCAGCGCTCACGGAGACGAAGCTATCGCTCGCCTCGCAGTCGGGCCCATCGAGGAGCTGCGGCAGGCCCGCCAAGCGATCGCGCCAGCAGACATCGACCTTGATCGTCAGCGCATGGCCGAAGCGCGCGCGTAGCCGTTGCACGCTGGCCACCAGGCGCTTGTCGTCGTCGGGCGAGAGGTGCAGAGCCTCGTCGGCGCCCTTATAGCAGAGGAGCAGCACGTCGCGCGCGCCGCGTTCGAACCAGCGGTAGACGTCGAGTTCGAGGGCCCGCAGGCGCTCCGGCGTGACGAGCACGTTGAGGCCGAAGCGGGCGCTCTCGGCGGCCAAGAGGTCGATCTTTTCCAGCGGTCGCTCGTCGTCGTAGATCGATAGCTGCAACTGCCCGTAGCAGCCGTCGATGGCGCGTAGGAATTGGGCGCTCAACGCTTTGCCGTTGGTGGTGAAGCTCGGACAGAGCGGTGTCTCGTTCCAGATGCGGCGCAAGAGCTGATCGAAGCGCGGAAAGACCAGCGGCTCACCACCGCCGAAGGTCAGCTCGAGCACGCCCCAGTCGGAGGCCCATCGGGCCAAGCCCAGCAGTTCGTCGAAGGTCCAAGCATTTGGCGCGTGGGCGGGCAGACAGCAGAATGAGCAGTCCTTGTTGCAGTCGTTGGTCAGGGCGACGTGGATGAAACGTGGAGCGCGCTGCTCGAGGTGCGCCGTCTCCTCGCCGGAGAGGAGCTGGTTGATGCCCGTCTCGCGGTCGAAGCACAAGAGCTTGCCGTCTAAGGACCAGGTTCGCCAACGCGGAGCCATGGCGCTCTGCCTAACGCAAAGGCTGGTCCGGCACCATCCGCCCGGCGAAAAGTCGGTGGCGTTGATTGCGCCAACGAGACACTCTTGTCCACCACGAAGACCTCGAATAACTCGCAGGGAGAGCCCATGCGGAAGAACATCGCGCTGGCGCTGGCGTTGGCGCTGCTCGCGACGTCGTGGCCAGCGGCCGCCGAAAGCGACAAGCACTACCAAGACACACTCTTGGGCACCCGCGCTGCCGGCATGGGCGGGGGGACAGGAATCATGGAGGCAGTCCCGGAAGTACGCTTATAAGATGGCATATGGCGGGGTCTTCTGGGGTTTGCCTATCTCCAGAGGTGCTGGAGCGATCCTGGCGTGTGTGAAATGGCTTGGAGAACGGCGCGCTACCCTGCGCTATTCCATCGTGGAGTGTCATCAGGGGCCAACAAGGGCTGCAAACGCGTCTCCGGCGTCTTGGGAGACTATCTCATGCATCTTGCTGGGCACGGTGGAACGTGGACATCCGTGGAATGTGGAGAGCTTTGTGTGTCCAATGGGCGATGACTGTTCGACCTGCTGTCAGGAGAGTACCCGCCAGGGGCAAAAGATCGGCTGGGCGACAGAGTAGTAACATCTGGAAAGCAAGAAATTCCGGTTGTTTCGAAACGCCAGCCTTCAAATTGGAGCCTCTCCCAAAGCGTTCCTACGGCTACCCACCTCCATGCATTTACCATGACTCAAGTCATCTTACAGGGAGGCGAGCGCCAAACAGGCTTTCCGACAAAGAGACAAGAACGTAGTCGAAGACGACGGTGTCGTCTATGTATGCCCCGGGAGTCACTACGTTGGTTTGAGCATCGGCGAGGAGCGCAGCCTTTCCCTGGAGTCCTTCTGTGGTAACAAGCTGTGCGGGGAGAGGGTCGGGATGAAATATCAACCGACGGCAGCACGCGATGTTAACCAACCTCATGGAATACTGTCATGAAAGGCAGGGCACGGACGCCGCGGCGATTGCCTACGCCTGCATACCGCGCTCTCACATGGATCGTCAACGCCTGTCCGCCGGATGGCAGAACCTGGGAAACCGGGCCCCGGCCCGTTCATCCCACTGAAAAGAGAGCCATGAAACGTTTCGTCAGAGCCACCCTGCCCTTCACCATCGGCTCCATGCTCGTGTGGTACCTGCTGCGCGCCTCGACTCCCGAATCCGATCCACAAGAAGCCATCCAGGCCGCCATGTTGCAGCAGTTGAACGTCACCTTCCAGATGCTCGACAGGAGCATGGAGGTGGGTTTCGTCGGTTCCGAAACCGACAGCGCATCGGAGATGGCCCGCTCGCTGGTGAAGGTCATGAATGCCCCCGACTCCAGCAGCGGCGGCCTCGACAGCATCCTCTCCACCTATTCCATCCCCGTCTTCACATGGGTGCTGGACGAACCCACAGATGCCTGGCAGATAGTGGCCACCGGCATAGACTCCGAGCACCTGCTGGTGGTTGCGGCCTACGGCAGCGATCTGGACGACCCCTTGCGGGTGGTAGAGTACGATATTCGCTGATCCCCGGCTCTCCGGACCACATGGAGACGAGCCACCTGGCGGACAGCCCCAACGCCAACCTTGATGTAAACAGGCGACCATGCCCTTGACGTGGCATGTTTCTGTTCTATGATATCTTTGAAGCCCACATGACTCCGTACCATCCTCGCTCCCAGGCTCCAGGTACAACATGCACACCATTCACGCATTCCTTCTGCTCGTGGGATTCCTGCTGACATCCTCGGATGCACAAGCCGCCGACAGCGATGGAGACGGCCTGGACGACGATTGGGAACAGACCTGGTTCGGGGACACCTCTTCGCAGGACGGAACGGGCGACCCCGACTCCGACGGTCTTACCAACTCCCAGGAACAGAGCCACGGCACCGACCCCACCGACGCCGACACCGACGGCGATCTCCTCTCCGACGGCGACGAGGTGACCGTCTACGGCACGGACCCAGCCAACGACGACAGCGACGGGGACGAAGTCACCGACTACTCCGAACTCATGGTGCACGGTTCCGACCCCCTCGTCACCGACACCGACGGCGGAGGCATCTGGGACGGCAAGGAGATCTTCCTGGACTACACCGACCCCACGGACCCCTACGACGACGCCCTGGACCAGGACGGCGACGGAGTTTCGTACTACAGGGAAACCCTCCTTGGCACCAGCGACCTGGATGTGGACAGCGACGACGACTACCTGGAAGACGGCGAAGAGGACGCCGATCAGGACGGCAGCTACGAGTACGACCTGGACTCGGACGGCATCTTCGATGCCGACGACGGCGAAGAGACCGACCCCACGAATCCCGACACGGATGGCGATGGCCTGGGTGACGGCTACGAGCTGAACATGTACGGCACAGACCCCTACGTGCAGGATTCCGACGGCGACATCCTGCAGGACGGCGAAGAAGTGGACATGATCTTC
Organism: Myxococcota bacterium; assembly: GCA_024276675.1. GTDB lineage: Bacteria > Myxococcota_A > UBA796 > UBA796 > JAFGLY01 > JAJRWT01. The sequence continues at coordinate 8,483 of JAJRWT010000041.1, forward strand.
GATGGCTACTCCTGCATGGACCCCGCCGAGCCCGACTCCGACTACGACGGCCTCACCGACGGCGACGAGTGGCTCACCTACGGCACGGATCCCTGTCTGCCCGACACCGACGCCGACGGCATCTACGACGCCGTGGAGCTATTTGACGCTACCGATCCCAACGATTCCTCGTCCCTGCTGCCCGACGCCGACGGTGATGGCCTCTCCGACAACTACGAGTCCCAGATCACCGGCACCGACATCGCTGACCCGGACACGGACGGCGACGGTATCGACGACGGACAGGAGACCTTCCCGTTGGACGATCACTACGAGACGGACCCCATCGACGCCGACACCGATGACGACGGCATCCTGGACGGCAACGAGGGCGGCGTGCTCATGGACGGCGAGCCCGACGGCGGCACGAGCCCCGTGGACTTCGACTCCGATCACGACGGACTGGGCGACGGCCTGGAACAGGGCTTGACCGAACCGGAGATCTCTTCAAAGGACCCCGACGCCACGAGTGCCGCCTTCTCACCCGACACCGACCCTTCCACAACCACCGATCCCCTGGATCCGGATGACGACAACGACGGCCTCTACGACGGCGTCGAGGACGCCGACCACGATGGATTCCAGGACGCCGACGAAACCGATCCCGATGATTGGGACACCGACAACGACGGCATGGACGACGGCTGGGAAGTGACCTACTCGGTACCCGAGGCCTGCGACCCGGGCGTGGACGAAGTGCTGGATCCCCTGGATCCCGCGGACGCGGACCTGGATATCGACGACGACGACCTCACCTGCCTGGAAGAGTACAACCTCACCACCGAACTCGAGGACGGCGAAGTCCAGAACCGCACCAATCCCTGCGATCCCGACTCCGACGACGACTTTCTGCTGGACGGGGACGAGGTGGACGGTGTCTACGGCGGCAGCGGCGGAACCGATCCCAACAACGAAGACACCGACGGTGACGGCCTGCTGGACGGCGTGGAAGACGCCGATCACGACGGCGAGCTGGACCCGGGCCTCGAGACCGATCCCACAATCGCAGACACCGACGGTGACGACCTCTCCGACGGCTACGAGGATTCTGACTCCAGCGGCTGGGATACCGACGGTGACGGCACGTGGGACGCCGACGAGGGCGAAACTGATCCCCTGAACCCCGACACCGACGGCGACGAGTTGGACGACGGGCTGGAGGTCAATACCTGGGGCACGGATCCCCTGGACACGGACACCGACGGCGACGGCCTGCAAGACGGCCTGGAGGTGGGTCTGCAGGACGACGCCGACCCCTCCACCAAGACCAACCCCACCCAGGCGGACACCGACGGCGACGGTATCCTGGACGGTACGGAAGACTCCAACCAAGACGGTGCGGTGGACGCGGGCGAGACAGACCCCCGGGCCGCCGATTCCGACGGTGACGGGTTGCTGGACGGCGAAGAGGACAGCAACGCCGACGGCAACTTCGACCCCGACTCCGGAGAGACCGACCCCCTGGACGCCGACACCGACGACGGCGGCATCGGGGACGGCCAGGAGGTGAACAGCGACGGCACCGATCCCCTGGATCCCCAGGACGACCTCAGCGCCGATCCCGATGGCGACGGTCTCATCAACAGCGAAGAGCTGGAGCTGGGCACCGACACCCTGAACCCCGACACCGACGGTGACACCATCTCCGACGGCGACGAGGTACTGGACCACGTGGGCGGAGGCGGCTCGGTCTCCCAACCTCCCGACACCGACGGCGACGGCACCATCGACGCCCTGGACCTGGACTCCGACGGCGACGCCATCCCCGACGCCGACGAAGCCGGCGACACCGATGTCTGGTCCATCCCCGCCGACACCGACGGCGACGGCATGCCCGACTTCCGGGACCTGGATTCCGATGACGGCGGCGTGCCGGACACCACCGAGTACGGAGTCCATGAAACCGACCCGCGGGACCCCTCGGACGACGGCCGCGGCTGGTTCGAAGGGAACGTCACCGGCGGCGCCAGTTGCGGAGCCGTCCCTCTTCGGCCCGGGCGAACGTCGCTGGCCCTGCTCCTGCTCATGGCACGGCTCGTCATGCGCACCAGGAAACGAGAATCCTCCCAGGGGCCCCGGTCATGAGCCCTCGAAGATCCCTCTCCAGCTACCTCCCTCCCGCCTTTCCCGCGGCCTCGGAGCATTCCTTCGACCCCGGCGCATCGCCCCGCTGCCTCTCCCGCACAACGGCATGGGCTGCACTCCTGGCAACGGCCCTGGCCATGCTGGCGCCGCTTCTCTCGCCTCCCGTCCTGGCCGCGGAGCACCCCGACGCCAGGAACACCTCGGTGGACGCCAACCCCTACCACCTGGACCCCACGGGGCTGGGCATACTATCCACCGGATCCGGCGAAACCCTGGGAACAATGGTACCAGCCGCGCTCATCACGCTGGGGCAGATCTACCGCCCCATCGTGCTGGAGAGCGACGACGGCGAGTTGCTCAGGACCCTCGTTGGCAACAGGCAAGCGCTGGACATCTCCGGCGCCATCGGCCTGCACGGGCGCTTCGAGGTGGGATTCCTGCTACCCATCGTCCTGCACCAGGCCGCCTCCTACCCGGGTCTGCTGCTGGGAGACGTCTCCTCGGCGGGAGTCGGAGATCTCTACCTGCTCCCCAGGACCCCCCTGCTACGCGAATCCCGCCACCTGCTCTCCCTGTCCTTCAACGCCCCCCTGAGTCTCCCCACCGGCAACTCCAACGCCTACATGGGCGTGGGAGGAGTCACCTTCGAACCGGGTTTCACCGGCTCAAGGCACCTGGGGCCCCTACAGTTGGCCATGTCCCTGGGCTTTCGTATGCAGCCCAAGACCACCATCTACAACGTCACCGACGCCAACAAGTTCACCATGTCCCTGGCCGCCGCTTTCCAGCCCGCGAGCGCCCGTTGGCGTGCCGAGGCGGAGATCACCAGCGCCATCCCCGCCGCCACCCCCTTCCAGAACCCGGACGATCACTACGCCGAGGCAGTACTGGGCGGCCGCTACCGCCTGCTGAATCGCCTGTCGCTGCTGGCGGGCTGTGGGACCGGACTCTTCACGGGAGTTCCAAGCCCCGTCTACCGGGCCTTCCTGGGAGTCTCCTACGACTACCCCAGGACCGTGGACCAGGGCGATGACCGCGACGGAGACGGCATCGCCGACGCCGATGACGGCTGCATCTCGCGCCCCGAGGACCTGGATGGCTTCCAGGACACCGACGGCTGTCCCGACACCGACAACGACGAAGACGGCATCGACGACGCCGACGACGCCTGCCCGGACCTGGCCGAGGATTTCAACGACCAGGAAGACGAAGACGGCTGCCCCGACGCCGACACCGACGGCGACGGCATCGAGGATCTGGACGATCCCTGCCCCGACGAACCGGAAGACCTTGACGGCTTCCAGGATGAAGACGGCTGCCCCGACGCCGACAACGACGATGACCAGATTCCCGACACCGACGACGCCTGCCCCGACCAGCGCGAGGACCTTGACGGCTTCCAGGATGAAGACGGCTGCCCCGACACCGACAACGACCAGGACGGCGTCCCCGACATCGACGACGCCTGCCCCGACGAGCCGGAAGACATGGACCAGTACGAGGACGAAGACGGCTGCCCCGAGGACCAGGCGGTGGCCGTCATCACCTCCGAAGAGATCGTCATAAAGGACCAGATCCACTTCGAGACCGCCAAGGCCACCCTGCGTCACGAGAGTCTGGCCACACTGGACGAAGTGCTGGGTATCCTGGAGCGGAACCCCCAGGTACGCGTCAGCATCGAGGGCCACACCGACGACGTCGGCTCGGAGCGCTTCAACCAGGAACTCTCCGAGGCTCGGGCCAGGTCCGTGCTGCGCTACCTGGTGGAGCACGCCCAGGACTCCTCCTTCATGGAGGACCGTCTCAGCATCGAGGGCTACGGAGAATCCCGCCCCATCGCCGACAACTCCACTCCTGAGGGAAAGGCCCGCAATCGCAGGGTGGAGTTCAAGATCCTCAAGGATTGATGCTTCCTTGCGCTCTCCGGGCAGACCCGGAGGTCCACGGAGGGCCGGCACTGGATCTGTACCCCTGGATTGCGCCACGGGTTATAGCTCTCTCCCAGGTGGAGTTCCGCGGGGCTCCAATGCCAAGCAACGAAAGAACCATCCCATGAAGCCCACCCCGTTCCTGCTGCTCGCCTCAATCGCCTGTGCCACCAGCACCCAGACAGTGCCCACCGAGCTGGACCCCTTCGATGGCCGCACCTGGGCCACCCAGGAGTTCGACCTCCTGCCGGATCAGAGCTACCACTGGTGCGAGGACCTCATCACCGACCAGGGCTTCGACGCCGACACCCGCTGCGGGCAGTGCTTCGAGCTGGCGGAAGGCGGGCAGTACAAGCGCACCTGGTGGACCTACGACGACCCCAGCGACGGCAGCAACGACACGGTCACCGGCCAGTGGGAATCCAACGGCTCCTGGGACCAGAACTCAGAGTTCGTGTACATGGTGAACGGTTCGGCCTGGAACGTAATCCCTCTACGAGAGGCCGCGTCGTTCTACGTGGATACCATCGGCCTGGTCTACCCCTGCCCGCTGGAATAGCGCTGCGGGGTCCAGCGACCGGGTTATCCCATCCCCATGCGTTACAAGCTCCCCCTGCTGTGCCTGGCCGCCCATCTGCTGGGTTGCGCACCGAAACAGGTGGAGACGGGCCTGGCCTCCTGGTACGGCCCCGGCTGTGCCGGTAAACCAACGGCATCGGGGCGCGTATTTCGGCCCCGCCGCCGCAGCGCCGCCCACCGCTCCCTCCCCTTCGGCACGGTGGTCCTGGTGACCCGCGCCGACACCGGCGGGAGCGTCCGCGTGGTCATAGATGACCGTGGCCCCTACGTGGATGGGCGTATCATAGACCTGTCCAGGAAGGCCGCACGGCGCCTGGACATGCTGGAAGAGGGGGTGGTGCAGGTGGAACTACGGGTCATCCGCTGCCGCCGTGGCTGGCAATGCCGCCAGGCAGAGACGCCCAACCAATACAGGTGAATTCACGCGGCCTTCACCTTGAAGTCCTTGCGGACCCACTTCTGGGCCACGACCAGCAGTATGGGTGAAATGATCGCGATACCGAAGAAGATTCCCCACATGGTACCGGTGCGCTGCTCCAGCCCGGCTTCGGCGGGGGGGCAGTATCGCTCGATCATGTAGCCGGAGTACAGCAACGGCACCAGCACCTTGGTGAGGAACCAGGGTAGCTGCGCCACCCCCATGTACTCGCCGGTGCGGCCTTCCGGCGCGATCTCGGCCGCGTACTGCAGGAAACGAGGCTGCCATATGGCCTCGCCCAGGGTCATGAACAGAATGTAGGCCAGCAGGCCGTAGGGATTGGCTCCGAAAGCCAGGATGGCCGCGGAGCCGGCCATCACCGTGGTGCCGATGATCATCATCTTGTAGACGTCCATCTTGCGGGTGGCCGCCGCGATGATGGGCACCAACACGAAGATGAGCAATGGGTTCGCGTTGGCGGCAATCTCGAAGTACTGCCCTATCCAGCCGGTATATGCCCGGTTGATGTACTGTGGCAGGATCAACCAGTTGTAGGTGAACAGGGTCTGTACGGGGATGAGCGCGAAGATGAAAAAGAAAAAACGTGCATTGGCGAAGGGGTGCGCCGCGATGACGGCCACCACCCTGGAACGTGGGCTGGCGGGGAGCAAGGGAATGACCGCCGGCAACAAGACGATGAAAGCCGCGATCCCCCAGCCCCAGGGGCCCCAGTAGCGCCATGCGATGAACACCGCCAGGAGCATCAATGCCACGACCATGTGGACGGGCACGCGCTTCGGCAGGGCCGCGGCGGCTGCTTCTTTACGGATCCTTTCTTCGCGATCCGCTTTTTCCTGGACGGTTTCATTGCCTTCTTCGGCTTCTCGTTCGGCCTTGGCCCTCGTCGTTGCGTCGGCCACCACCTTCCGAGTGAGGATCAACCAGGTGGCAGCCAGTGCCGCTGCCGTGAAACCCGTGTAGACCCAAAAGGTGCCAGGGATACCAAGCCCGAGGAATTCTTCGTCGCGAAAGAAGAAGGCAAAGGTGGGCAACCAGCCGCCCAGGTTCATGAGGGCGTAGAGCATGGCGAAACCCATGGCCGCCGTCTTGGGGGTGGTGAACTGCCGAACTCCCGCGTAGGCAGCGGGCTGGTACATGCCGTAGCCAATCACGATGAGCAACATTCCAGCCAGGCTCACCAGGTGCAGAGGCGACCAGAGCCCACCCTGCAGTTGGAGCGGTGCCCAACCGGCGGACAGGAGCGCACGGCCTGCCAGCATGAGTACGAAGGCGCCGAGAATGGCCCGGCGCACTCCCCACCTGTCTGCCAGGGTGCCCAGGAAGAACATCGATATGGTTATTCCGGAGGTGAGCACCATCACCATGCCGTGGGACCACTCGTCGGCGTGCACGATCCCCTTGAACACGTAGTCCGAGAAATACATGGCCAGGTAGCCCAGCATCCCGAAGTACACCATGCCCTCGATGGTGTAGGCCAGGTTGATGCCCCACAGAGCGCGTGGTGCGTGTACCAGGTCGACAAAGGGCTGGACTATTTCCTGGAGCGGGCTCTTGGGGGTTTGTTCTTCGCTGTTTGGAGCAGCCATCGGTTGACCTTCCTTTCTTGCGATCTTTCCGCTCCGACGAAGGGAGCCTTTTTTGGGAGGGAACTATTAAGGCCTTCGTGACAGGATGGAGTACCCTACCTGTGAAATTCTCTTGAAAAGGGCGCCACCATGCCTCGAGCGAATTCCACGCGGATAAACGAGTCTACCTGGTGGCCCGCGCCACCACTCTCGCGCCGCCCTTTCCACCCTCCAGGACCTGCGCGATGTTTGCGCGGAAGGCGGAAAGGGCGTCATCGACGGCTCCTTCACCGAAGCGAGCGTCAAGCTCCGGGCGGGCCCGTCGGGCCGCTTCCAGGAAGGCACGGTAGGATTCCGTGTAGGATCCACCAAGGTCTTCCACGGCCAGGACCTGGAAGCCCGCCGAGATCAAGTGTTCCAGCAACCGTTCCAGGGAAATGACATGAGCCATGCCGCCGGGCCGTGCCAGGCAACTCTTGGAATCGCGCAGTGTATAGACATCGGCGCCGAAACGACCGCCGGGCCGCAGGACTCTACGGACCTCCAGGAAAAAAGCAGTCTTGTCGGACAGGAAGCCCACCATGCACATGGCGGTGACGGCGTCGAAGGAGCCGTCACGGAAAGGCAACGCGCTGGCGTCCCCTGCTACCAGGGCAAGGCCGGGATGCAGGCGTCGGGCCAGTCGTAGGCTGGGAGCCAGGAGATCCACCCCCACGGCTCGAAGCCCGTTGGCGCGGGCGAAGGCCACGGTGGCTCCGAAGCCGGAGCCCAGGTCCAGCATTCGCTGCCCGGACACGAGGTCCATGGCATTCAGCAAGTCCCGGGTTTCGCTTTCACCCCCCGGGTGAATGTGCCAGTGGCCTCGCACGGCCTGGATGATGCGGCGTTGATCGTGGTTCACTGCTACTCCGGGTCTCACAGGGTGAGTGACGGGGCTCATCGCCCCAGGGCGGCGCAGGCGGCGCCCAGCAGGTTGGCGTCGGCGGTCCTGCAGATGGACACGGGCCTGTGGTCCAGGCGGGCCAGCGTCCTGGCCACCTGCCGGGAGTATCCCCCTGCCCCCCAGAACAGGCCACCCTCCGCCGCCAGCAGCAGGGGGCCCCGGGCGCCCATGGCATCCGCCAGGCCCAGCACGGCGGCCGCCACCATGTGGGCCGACCGCCGCAGGAGCGCTCCAGCCAGCTCCGCCCCGGGCCCACCGGAATCCCGCAAGGCCACGAGGGCCTCGCCGGTCCCGGGTGCCCCCTTCCGTTGTTCCGGCGGCAAGGCAGCCCGCAGCAGACGCGGGAGGTAGAACCCCGAAACGGCCTTTTCGAAGCGCTGTCGACCCGGGTTTTCGGAAGCGGCGTCCACCAGGTCGTCCAGGTGGCATAGCCCCGGCGGATGGAAGTTGCCGGATTCCATGTTGAAGGCCATGCTGCCCGACCATTCCGGAGCTGCTCGGGACAGCTTTGGCGCCATGCCTGGCGGGACGAAGGCGGCCATGTTGGTTCCCGTGGCCAGGACCAGCCCCAGGACGCTCCCGGGCCTGGCGGATTCGTGCTGCCGGGCGCCGGCCAACAAGGCGGCTACGGTGTCGTTGAGCACCCGCACCCTGGATACCTTCACCCTGCGGCGGCCCAGCGCATCCACCAGGCGGCTACCCACTTCCGTACCCTCCACGCCACTGACCCGCACTCCCTTGGTCCAGCGCAGCAGCCGGGCATCGCCCGTGGACAGGGACTCGCTTGGATAGGAAAAACAGAAGCCCAGGGGCATCCCGGGATCGGGGTTCAAGCTTGCCAGCAGGCGGGCCTGAATGTCGAAGAACTCCTCACCGCGCAGCTCCCCGTCGTTCCGGCCTGCTGGAAGCGAGATCTCCGGAGATCTTCGCAGCACGCGCTGCCCACCACGGGGAAACAGCTCCAGCAGGGCCGCCCGGACACGAGTACCGCCCGTGTCCAGAACCAGGGCCCTGCCAGCCAGGCCCCTGGCCGGAGGCCCCAGCCAGGCGGGAAGAGCCCTGATCTGCCCACCGTCCCGAGCCAGTCCCTCGGCGATCCGCAGCGACAGCTCCCCTTTCAAGCGCCCAAGGAGAGCCCCATCCAGTTCGAGTCTCGAAAAGTGTCGTGTCAAGGCGGTCTCCCAGCAGGAGTTCAGCTACACGACAACCTGCCGCCGCGAACCAGGCAGCGCAGCGAACCGCCGGTTTCGGGCACCTGGACCTGGGTGCTCATGGGAACCTGCCCCTGGAAGCTCATGGTGCAAGGCCCGGGAGGGAGCTGGAAGACAGCCACGTTCTCGCCCATGGACAGGTTTTCCTTGCGCAGGAGGGTGCCACAGGCCATGACCACCTCGGCGATGGGGATGTCGCTGTCCAGCTTGACCTTGTAGGAAACCCGGCGGCTGTGCGTCGCGGGAGCCACCGGGATATCCACGTTGCAGGTCCGCTTCACCAGGCCGTTTACGTAGGCGATCTCGGCATCGTCGCCCAGGGAGGAGGCCAGCTCGGCGTAGGTGCCCAGGGGCTGCCCGCAGGGGTCGGCCCCCATGGCGCCAGCCAACAGGAGGTCCGTCCATGCCATGAGCGCCCGAGCCTTGTCCACGTTGTGCCCATCGGCCTCCAGGGCCTGCCCCAGCGTAAAGCTGAAGTCCTGGCTCGCAGGCTTTCCGGTCACGGCGTCCTGGTAGGCAATGGTCAGCTTGAAAGGCGCACCTGGCCGGACCTTGCCCTCGCGGATCTTCAGATCCTGGAGGAAGAGCTGGGAAGTGCCGGCGTAGTAGTTGATGGGCTGGATGTCTTCCGCCACCTTGCTGGCCTCTTCGCCGTAGAAACGCTCCATGGCCAGGCTGGGAGGCAGGTCCAGGGAGATGCGGACATCATGGGCGATGGTGCGGGTGAGGCTCTCGAAGCCCAGACCAAAGACCCTGTCGACCACGGCCTCGCTGCCCAGGTACACGTAGGCGCCCTTGCCCTTTTCCGTGAGCTTGTCCAGCATGGTGTCGTTGAACTGGCGCCCAACGCCGATACCCGTGAGCCGGATGCCCTGCTCCTCGTAGGCCATGCCCACCTGGGAGACGGTGTCCGTGTTCACGTCGCCGGTGTTGAGGAATGCGTCGGTGAGCACCATTACGCGCCGATTGCGCTGGAGCCCCTGCTCCAGGGGCACCCTGCTGGTGGCGATGCGATAGCCTTCCTTCAGGCCGGCATCCAGGTCGGTGCTTCCCCGCGGTTCCAGGTCGGCGATGGCGCGTTCCAGCAGGCTGGGGTCGTCCCGGCCCACCACGTAGTTTTCCAGGGGTACGCAGACCTCCTGGTCGAACAGGACCATGTCCACGCGATCACCCCTGCGCAGACTGCCGGTCATCACCTGGAGTCCCCGCCTGGTGTACTCCATGCGCCCCTCGGCCGCCATGGAGCCGGAACGATCCAGCACCAGGGTGAGATCCAGGGGCAGACGAGGGGGATTGGCCCCCTGGATGGCCAGGGCAAGAGCAAGGCTGTCACCGGTGGTCTGCCTCGCCGAGGCCTTGACGCTGAAGAGCTGTCCCTGGGGCACCGGCTCGGTGTCGAAGCTGAAGTAGTTGAGGAGTTCGTGGGGGCGCACCTGGGAAACCTGGTAGGGAATACCCTGGTCCACGGCGAAGAGGAGCCTCTGGGCACTTGCCAGGCTCATGGAGTCGTCGTTGGACAGGTAGAACTTCGCGCCCCAGTCCGCCACGGGCCCGGTGGGGGTCGATTCCCTGCTGGCCCGGGACTCCCCGGCGCTGGCGGAGGCTCCAGTGGAGCTGCGGTCGAGGGCTTCCTGGTCAAGGGCCCTGGAGGCCGTGGCTGAAGCTTCTTCCTGGGCCGGGGGCGCGGAGGCCGAAGCGTAATCGGCCACCGCGGGAGGCCCGGAAGCAGCCTGGCTGCCAACTGTAGCCATGGATGGCGCCTCGGTTTTGTTTGCGGCAGAGCGCGTGGGGACGGGAGCGGCGGAGGGAGCAGCCTCGTATCTCGTTGCTCCCGCGCCCATCCCGCTTCTCCCGGGAGAACGGACCTTCCTGGAGGCATCTCCGTACCGCTTGCCGTAGCAGTCCCGGACCACCACTTCTCCCTGGGGGAAGACCACCGGGAAGACAGGCCCCATGACCGCGTGGGCGCCCCCTGGTGAAGCGGCATCGCCGGCGGGGGAGGAGCCTCCGGGGCTGGTTGCGCTGCTGGCTGACTGGTTGGAGGCAGGGAGCAGGGGAGGCTCGCCCGCTGCGGTGTCGTCCATGTCGTGGAGTTGGCAGGCAATGGCCAGGGCAAGAAGGAGCATCGTAGACCTCGCTGGTTGTGTTTTTCTGCGCCCTTGGAACGAAGCTACAGCATACAAGCTTACAGCCTCCGAGGAAAAATGTTCTACGACGGTGGCCGGAACCTGCCGACACACCGCTCGCGGGGCGCGTCTCGCCAGAAGCCGAGTCATGGCCCGGGAGTGGCGCACCAGGGTTTTGGCGGCGCCTTCTCGGTCCGCCATTTCCGGGTGAGAGCTATCCTACCGGGTCGAAATCCGAAGAGTCCATCCTGGTGGCGATTCCAAGATCGATGATCTGTTGCTCATAGGCCTGGATGACGAAATCTGCCGCCAGCTTCACCCTGGAGGAGGGACCGCGACTGCGGGAGTCGGGTGGAAACCCCGGCAGAAACTCCACGACCCCAACGTGCTTGCCGGATTCCTTCAGGTAGCGGAGGCTGGGGATGCTGTCGGCGTCGTCGGAGATGAGGATGGCTACATCGTAGTTGCCGGCCATGCCAACCATGTCCACGGCGAGGCTGGTATCCACGCCCTTTTCCGCCAGCGAGAAGTTGGTGTCCACCTTCCAGCGGCCGCAACGACGGAACTCTATGAACTCGGTGGATGATTCCACGCCGTGATAGAAACGCAGCATCCCGTCCAGGGTGCTGCACTTGCCGTCATACCAGCGTGTAAACTCGCTCAACCAATGGTTGAAGGCCTCGACTTCCAGCGACCCATGGTCCATGCGACCATGGCCATGCCGCTGGATCTTGTCCGTCCACAGCCTGGTGAGTTCGGTATCGCTGAAGAAACGCTCCCGCAGATGGTCCAGTGTCCTGGGGTTGGCCAGGTCCCAATCATCGATGCTGGCCACCACGTACCAGTACACGCGAACGTGGTGGGCGGGCACGTCCATGCTGGGGTACCAGGCGGATTGCCACCTGTCCACTGCCCTTTCGAAGACATACCGGTACAGGCCCTCGAAGTCTGATACCCTGAGCCCAACCTTGCGCAGGGTTCCATAGAGATTGCTGCCATCCACAAAGGTTATAAAACGGTTTTTCATCTTGGCTCGTTTCATTGAAAGCAGTTTGTTCACACAAGGATATAGGGTTTCCATGCTTGCGCCAGCACTGCCCCTCCACCGACATCCCATGGGAGCACCATCAAGATCCGCCCACAAGCTGCTTTCCAGCCGCTTTTTCGCCTTGCCCTCGTTCTTGGGGCAGCGCCGGGCATGTGTGTCACCCTGGCCTGGATCACCAGTGAAGTCCCATTATCCATGTCTTTGATGCCGCCGGTCATCCCCAAGAGCCACTCTCCCCAAGGAGACACCTGATGAACACAGTCGGAAGAGCCACCGCTTTGTTGGTCCTTTTCAGCTTCTCCCCCGCCAATTCCGGCGCATCGGAGAACCCGGGCGATCTCGTCAGGGGCGCGACGAACCTGGACCATGGCCCCAGACCCATCCTCCGCGAGTCCTCCACGGCCAGCCCATCGCTCCAAGGACTAGACCACAAGACGATCCAGGATCCCGGCAGCGCCGACATCTACCTGCCACCTGGCGACTTCGCGGCCTTCTTCGTCGACATCGACACGGGCGAGATCCTGGCCGAAGTACCTGATACACCCGCCCTCACCGACTCGGCCCTGGAGGCCTGCGCGCTGGCCCCGGCCTGGCTGCGTAATCACCTGGCGCTCACCCTTTCCTACCTGGACACCGGCGACCAGGACACCTACGCCCAGACCATCCTGGACCTGGCCGACACCCGCGCCATCGACGAGCTGGCGTTCACCATCGCCGCCACGGCCCCCGAAGAACTCTCCATGACCGTGGGTTACTACGGCCCCGATGTCCTGGTGGAAAACGCCCTGGCCATCTACGAAAACGACGATGGCGTCCCCTTCGCGGACCTGGTGGACGAGGGCGTTCCCGGCGTCGACGACGACTACTACACCACGGTCACCTACACATACCTGGACGAATCGGGCAATGAAGCCACCTGGACCCTGCCCCGGTACTACTACTACTGGTTCGTGGTCCACCCCAAGCTGGACATGGAAACGGCTCTCTTCTGGAACCCCGAAGACGAGTACGTCACGCTGCCCCCTGAAGGCCTCTTCTGGCGATCCTGGTTCCCCTACTCCGCCCAGGATCCCGAGGCCCGCGACTACCGCATCCATTACCTGCAGGAAGTCCCCAACGCCGTCTCCGACGACGAACCCGACGCCATCGGCGCGTCGGGCTACCTGGGCGACTTCGAAATCGATCCCCTGGTGGTGGTGGCGGACTCCGACGACAGACCGGTCATGGCGGAGATGGACTACGGCAGCGGCACCGTGGTGGCCACCACCATGCCCCTGGAACAGGGCATGGCCCTCGGCATGGATGATCTCCTGGAAAACCTGGTCCTCTACGTGCAGCGCCGCGACACCCTCACAAGCTCCGAGAGCACACTGATCCTGGTGGAGTCACCGGGCCCCGACGGGACCATGGGCAGGGAATGGGCGCAGTTACTGGAAGCCCAGGAGCGTTCCTTCCAGATGGCGGCCCCCGATGAAGACACGATGGCCACGCTTGCCGACCACGAAAAACTGGTCCTGCCCAGCGGGGGCAGCCTGGAGTTCTACCAGGCGCTGAGCAGCTACGAAAAAGAGATCGAAGACTTCGTCAACGGCGGCGGCACGCTGGACATCATGGTGGACCCCACGATCTTCCAGGAAGCCGGACTGGATTCATACACGTTCCCCGGCGGCTTCACTGCCTATTTCGAATCCGTGCAGGATCTGTCCTTCGTGGGCTACCCGGTGCTGGGAGAAGTCCTGGCCAACACCACCGCCCTCTGGGATCTTCAACAATACGACGGCCTGAGCGGCGAACGAGCCCTGGAGGGCGGCGAAATCGCGCTTGACGTCATCGGCTGGTGGACCGCCCAGAACCTCTGGGACAACGTCTCCGAGTACGCCGCCACCCACGACGACTACGACGGCAGCCGCTACGTCTGGCCCGAGCTGATTCTCCAGAACCACTTCGGCAACTGTGGCGAGCTGGAAGACATGAACACCGCCGCCATGCGCACCAACCTCATCGCCACGGTGAATTCCCAGAGCATCGAAGACCACGTCTGGAGCGAGTTCTTTTTCCTGGACCAGTGGCACGCCTTCCAGGTGAGCTGGTCCGACGGCCCCACCTACATCGACTACGGCGGCGTGGCCTACGACCAGGAGTACGGCGGCGGCAAGAACGTATCCTCCATCAAGGCCTTCTTCGGCAACGGCAAGGTGGAAAGCGACCACCTCTCCCTCTACAGCAACACCGTCACCATCGACGTGTCCGTCACCGACGGCACGGGCCTGCCCGTGGACGGCGCCACCGTGGTGGTCTTCTCCCAGAACTACTACTACGACTACCTGGTTGAGCCCGCCGCCTGGGGCCACACCGACCAGCAGGGCCAGGTCAGCCTCACCCTTGGCGATCTACGCGACTACTGGGTGATGATCCGGGCGGACATCGGCGGCGAAACGGTGGCATGGCCCTTCGATATCGACGATTCCACCACATCGTCCAGCTCGCCGCTCTACCTGCTCGTCACCGAGCTACCCGATCCCGACATCCTGGAAAGTGAATCCACCTCCGGGCAGGTCTTCCAGGTGGCCCACCAGTTCGACCAGCTCCTCGGGGCACCCCAGGCCCAGGACGCCGCCTCCTCGGGGCAGGCCCAGGTCTCGCTGGAGCTGGAGCTGGAGCTGGAGCAGAGCTTCCTGGATGTCCCCGACGTGGACTCCTACGTGGGCTGGATGGCCAGCTTGTACTACGCCTACGGCGGCAGGCTCATCGACCCCCTGGAAGAGCCGGGGACGGTCGACATCTACGTGGTGGACCAGGGCAACTACGACCTGTTCGCGGCAGGCCAGCCCTTCCAGGCCCTGTACACCGCCGGGGACCAGAGTTCCCTGCAGGAATCCCTGAGCCTCTCCACGGATGAAGACCTGGTGGTGCTGGTCTCCAACCAGCGCAGCACCCACCACACGCACTTCGGCAGCTTCTCCGTCACCCGTACGGGCACCACCTGGGCCGAAGAAGATCTTGAATCGGGCGGTTGTAGCTGCGCTTCCAGCCGCCCAGCCTTGCCGGGCTCGATGCTGCTGCTGGCCATGGGCTCGCTGGTGGCGCTGGCCCGCCGTCAGGGAACCCCGCGGGGCTGAACCCACGGGGCGGTTTGGGAACTACAACGTGCAGTCGCCGTCGTCGACCTTCGTGAGGCTGGCTTCCACGTCCATGCCGCAGGTCTGGCCGGGATCGTTCAGCAGGATCTCGATGACATCGTTGCAGTTGTCCTGGTCCACGGTGATGTCGTAGCCGCCGGCCCACAGGATTGGTTCGGGCTGTTGGCTGTAGTCGAAGTCCACCGAGAAACCCATGTTCACCCAGCATTCCCAGGTGCTGGCAGAGATGGGATAGCCGGCCAGGAAGTACAGCAGGATGTCGGTTACGTTCAGGTAGACGTCCTGGGCTCGACAACTTAGAGTGTCGCCCGAAACCGTGCAGGTGACGGTGAAAGTCCCGCTGCTCACCACGTTGCCGTTTTCGTCGAGTTCGTAGGCCAGCGGGTTGGGGATCTCCATGGTGACGCTGCCTTCCAGATAGTCGTTCATGTCGATGGGCGAGAGAGTGTACGGCGGGAACAGGTCCACGAGGAAGGTCTCCATGCCCTGCTCCACCGATGCGCTCACGTTCACCGGGTTTTCCAGCTCTTCACGCCCCAGGGAGTCCAGCACGTTGTTTATGACCAGCAGCAACGTGCTGGGGATCTCGGCGGCTTCGTCGAAACAGGAGTCATCCACGTTGGCATCGGTGATGTCGTAACAACCGCCTTCGAAGTAGTTGTCTGAATCACCTCCGTCCGGACCGGCGCCGCCGGTGTCGGAGCTGTCCCTGGAGGAGGAGTCGTCGTCGCTTCCTCCTCCACCGGAGCAGGAGGCCGCGGCCAGGGCCAGAGAAAGACACAGGCTGTGCATGAAAACGAGCTTTCCCGTACCGATGAATCGCATGGACACGACGTTCCTCCCAAAAAAGACGAGCGATTGATGGAAAAACCATGGAAACCGATTTTTTTTCCCGTAACAGGGACATACCAGGTATCAAGAACAGCAGCCATGGTTTTCCAACCGGACTTCATGGTTTATCATGCCATATCGGCACATGGAAGCAGGAGGCAAGATGAACACCGAAAAGCGAGCAGCCCGTGGTTGCAAGGCCGCGATACTCCTACTCTCCCCTGCCCTGCTGCACTGCGACTCCAGGGTTGGCATCCTTCCCAAGGACACCGCCACCCTCGTGGATACAGTCCAGGATCATGACACCGGCTCCCGCGACACCGGTTCCCCCACGGAGGCCCTGGATACCGCCGAGCCCACGGACACCGCCGACTACTCCGCCTGGGAATCCGCCTCGCTGAAGATCCTGAACCCGGAGAGCGGCGATTTCCTGCTTCTCGCCGAAGCCGCCGAGTTCCAGGCCATGGTCTACGACTCATGGGGCGAGCCCACGGACTTCGACGACATCCAATGGACCAGCGACATCGATGCCACATGGACTCCCACGGGTGACTACTTCGTCACCGACAGCCTGACAGCGGGCGAACACGCCCTCACCGCCAGCGCCGAGCTTCCCAACGGGGATCGCCTGGCCTACTCCATAGGTGGAGTCCTGGTGCAGAGCGCCTACTCGGGCACCTACACCGGCACCATCATCGTGGATGGCACCGCCAACCTCTTCGGAACGGATCTCTGGCTCACCTGTGCCGGATCCTCCACCCTCGTGGTGGACATCTACGGCGAGGCCGTCACCGGCGATGCCTCCTGTCTGGCCTCCCTGGGCGGATACTACGACCTGACAATCAGCTACTTGATAGACGCCGTCAACTCCGATGGATCCATCGAAGGCCAGGCATCCGTGGACTTCTCCTGGTTCACCTACGACATGGCCATGGAGGGCAGCCTCAGCGAAGACGGCGACATGGAGATCTCGTTCGCCGACGATGTCTACGGCTACTTCGACCTGGCCGGCGACATCTCCGCCATCCGCATCAGCCGCGACACCCAGTTGGAGTAGGCCCCGGCCAACTCCTGCAACGAGGCCAAGGTGACCCAAGAGCAGTTGGCCGACACTCGCCGTCGAGCCATTCAGTGGCTCCACAGGAGCAGAAACGACGACGGCAGCCTGGGCTACCTGCCGCGCAGAGCGGGCAGGGCAGAACCCACCCTGCTGGCGGTGGCCGCGGGCCTCCCGCCACCCCTGGACTGGCTGGATACCCTGTCCACGGCATGGGAGTGGCGTCTTCTGCCCACGGTACTGGCGCACGTGGCCGAGGCCGGTGGACTCCGAGATCGCGCACTTGCACGGCTACAGGTCGATCAGGGGCTCGTCTCTGGCCTGGACCCCGGCTTCGATGCCGGTATACCCGCCTGGGGCTGGGTGCCCGGCACCGCCCCCTGGGTTGAGCCCACCTGCCACGCCCTGTTGTAGCTGCGAAAGGCCGGCATGGAGGACCACGAGAGGGTGAAACAGGGGGTCGCCTTCCTGCTGGATCGGCAGTGTACCGACGGCGGCTGGAACTTCGGCAACCCCGTAATGCTGGGCAAGGAGCTGGCCGGCTACCCCGCCACCACCGCCTGGGCCCTGCTGGCCCTCCAGGGACTCCGGGCAGAACCGGTGCGCCGGGGCATGGACTTCCTGGCCGGGTTGCCGGAGTTGCCTTCAGCCATGGCCCTGGCCATGCTCACGTTGGCCAGGTTGGCCAACGGAGTGGATCCGGGGGAGGCCATGCACCTGTTGGTGCAACGACAACAAGACGACGGTGGGTTTTTCGGGCGCTGTGACGTTACGGCCCTGGCGGCCGGCGCACTGGGAGCTGCCCTGGGGGCGGGGCACCCTTTTTTGCTGGCACGACAGGAAACGGGCCAGCAGAGATAGTCAGCCCTGGGCCTGGAAGTAGGACTTGAGGCCCCGGGCCAGCGACGTGAGGTTGGGTTGGAGGGCCTTCTTCACGGCTCCTTCGATGAGAGGAAAGACCTTCTTGAAGAGGATCCTGGGTACCTTGAACTTTTCCGGGTGGATGGTGACATTGGCGGTCACCTTGATGAGGGTGCCGTCGCCGTCGGCCTGGAAGTAGTTGGTTCCGGTGACTTCGTATCCAAAACCCACGAGCCGGAAGTTCACTATCTGTTCATCGTCGTGCCAGTCGGCGTAATCAGTCCAGACGAAGGTGTCGGGGGGCAGGAACTTGGACACAACGGAGGGAACCTGGGCGCGAGCGTGCCAGCGATTGACGATGCGCACCCGGGTGTCGGACTGGCGTTCGTATTCCAGTTGGGTGACCTCTTCCACGTCTGGCAGGTACGGCAGGAGCCTGGGCAGCTCGTCGCGCACCAGCTCGTATACCTCGCGGGCGTCATGGTCCAGGTAGTCAATGCTTTCTATGTACATTTTGTGCAACTCCATGGGCATGGGGGCCGTCGGAAGGACGATGAATGGCTGGCAAGATGAGGGACAGGCTTGGCGAAAGAATAACGCCGTGGCGCCAAAAGCGCCGGGTCAAGGAGCAAGACCTGGACCCACGGCAGCCTCGGGGCCGCCCTATGGTGCCTGCTGCTCTGATTGGTCTTGTTGATCCTTTTCCATCAACAGCTTCATCAGGTCCACCCCCTCCGGAATGTCCAGGTGCCTGGCGGCCTCGTCGGTGCCGAGTAGCTCGGGCTGTTCAGTGGTTGTGTCCTCTTCTTTGTGCCAGGTGGTCATCAGGGGCACGTAGGCGATGAGCAGCACCCCGATGGCAAGGATGGCGAGGAAGGGGAGCGCCATGCGGTAGACGGTGGTAAGGGGCCTGTCGAAACGGAACGAGGCCAGGAACAGGTTCATGCCCACGGGGGGAGTCAGGTAGCCCAACTCCAGGTTGGCCAGAAACAAAATACCCAGGTGCAGGGGGTCCATGCCGAAGGCGGCGCCGATTGGCACGATGAGGGGCACCACCACCATGATGGCGGAGAATATGTCCATCAGACAGCCCACCAGCAGCAGGAACAGGTTGAGCAACAGTACGAACAGGATCTTGTTGCCCACGTTGGCCTCGACCCAGGCAGCCAGGTGGGCTGGGATCTGGGCGTCTACCAGGTAGCTGGTGAAGCCAAGCGCCACTCCCAGGATGATGAGCACTCCGCCCATGAGGGTGGCGGTCTCCAGGAAGACCCTGGGCACATCGCTTCCCAGCTCGAGATCCCGGTGAACGACCACTTCAGTGAAGAAGGCGTAGGCCGCGGTGATGGCGGCTGCTTCGAAGATGGTGACGAAACCGCCGAAGATTCCCACCAGCACGAGTATGGGAAGCATCACTTCCCACTTGGCCGCCCAGAGAGCCCCGAAGGCAACGGGTAGATCGAGGGATTCACGCTTGATCTTGAAACGGATGCCCTGGATGATCCCGAAGCCCACCAACAGGATCACCAGCAGCAGGCCCGGCAGCAGGCCGCTCATGTAGAGTTCGTCTATGGGCTCGTGGGAAACGACACCGTAGAGAATGACCGGCAGGCTTGGGGGAAACAGCAGGCCGATGCTGCCCGCGGCTGCCAGCAAGCCGATGGCGAAACGGTCCGGGTAGCCTGCCTGGACGAGGATGGGCAGCAGGAGCCCACCGAGGGCGAGAATGGTCACGCCTGAAGCGCCGGTGAAGGTTGTGAAGAAGGCGCAGACCAGTATGGCCGTGGCGGCGATGCCTCCGGGAATCCAGCCGACCCATGCCCGGAAGAGCGCCACCAGCCTCCCAGAGGCCCCCCCTTCCGCCAGGAGGTAGCCCGCCAGCGTGAAGAGCGGGATGGTGGGCAGGGTGGGAGAGGCGACGATGCGGTAGGTTTCGGCTGGAACCGCCGAGATGGGCACGGGCAGGGGGCTGCCGAAAAAGAGCACCATGGCCAGACCGCCCATGGCGGTGTAGAGCGGTGTTCCAAGAGCCACGGCCAGTAGAATGACAATTGAGGCTCCCCAGGTGACCAGGCCCCTTTCACCCTCGGGCACCAGGGCAAGGGCGGCGGCAGCGCCCACCGACAGGAGAGCCACCAGTCGACCGGGCCAGTTGTCGTTACCCTTGATGGCCAGGCGTATGGCCATGAGACCAAAGCCCAGTGGCATGATGCACTCCACGAACCAGTTGGGAATGCCGCCGGCCAGGGCCAGGTCCGAGCTGGTCTCGGCCCGGACGAGCTGCACACTGGCGTATGCCAACAAGGCCGTGACCGCCGTGGCCACCGCCGACGTGAATCCCGCCACCAGCAGCCTGGCCCGCCCTTTCAAGTTGAGGATCGTACCCGTGGAAAGGGATAGATGCCTACCGGCGCGAGCGGCTATCGCCGCCCCGATGAATGCCAGCCAGAGGTTCAGACTCTGGACGTAGAGGGAGAGGCCGGCCAGGCTTTCCCCCATGATCCAACGGGCTGCCACGCCCACCAGGGGCAGAATCACCATCGCGGCCAGCACGACGACGGTCAGACCATTCTCTGCTCGATGGAACAGCCCGCGCCACGACGAAAAGGTGACTGAAGCTGGAGAAGGCATCACTACTTCCCGGCCCTGCACTCCTGGAGCACATCGACGGTCTTGTCGAAGATGTCCGTGGGTACGACCTGGGAGCTTATGGTGGGGTAGATGGACTGGGCAACTTGTTTCCACCGTTCCCTGGTGGAGTCGTCTACTTCTATGACCTGCAGACCGTACCGTTTCATGACATCCACGGCCTTGGAGTCCTGGCGTCGCACCTCGGAACGCAGGTTCTCGCCGATCTTGCGGGCAGCTTCCAGGAAAGGTTCATGCCATTCCCCGGGGATCTGCTCCCATATCTTTGTGGAGAGCACGGTGGCCCCCACCAGGGGCGCCCACGGTACGTCCAGCATGTTGGGGGCCAGGGCAAACCACTGGAGCGACAGGGCGGCCAGGGGAGTGCTGGGGAAGCCCTCGATGAGCCCACTCTGGAGCGAAGGGATCATGTCCACCGAGGCTATGACCACCGGGTTGAAGCCGGCCTGGCGGAAGGCCACCACCGCGCCGGGATCGCCTTCCCAGGCGAAGACCTTGATCTTGGCGGCGTCTTCGGGAGTTCTCATGGGAGACTTGGAGAAAAAGTAGCTCCAGCCGGCTTCGCCCCAGTTGAGAACGACGAAGCCCTTGGCCAGCAACCTGGATTCGAAGTCGGGGTTCATGGCCGCCATGACGCAGTCCAGCTCGTCGTAGGATTCGATGAGCATGGGCGTGTTGGTGACCTGGGGGGCTGGGTCGATATCCAGGATGCCCAGGTTGGTGAGAGCGGCCGCGTGGATCTGCCCGATTCGCATCTTGCGCACCATGACGCCTTCGTTGCCCACGACGCCTCCGGGGTAGATCTTGAAATCCACCTGTCCGCCGGAGATCTCTCCCCACTCCTCGGCCATCTCGCGCAAGCCGTTGTACCAGGTGCTGCCCTCGGGAGCCAGGGTGGCCAGCTTGATGGTGATGGCGGCGCCCGCCAGGGCGCTGGGACAGTGGAACAGGGCCAACACGGCCAACAACGCGAGCACGGGGAAGTGGCTGGGAGATTGCCCATGGGGCCTGGGGCCGTTGCGTGGTGTCATCTACGGTACCTCTTCCAGAAACAGGTCATCCACGTGGTCCAGCAGGAACCTGGCCTGCCTTTGCGCGTACTCGTTGGCGAGCAGGTCATCGGGGCTGGCGCCAGGATCCACGTCCAGTGCTCTATTTAGCAGCGAAACGAAGCGCTCGCGATCCTGAGTGTCGATACAGGTGGCGGTGGCCAGTGCCACGAAGGTCGAGGCACGCTGCCCTTCTGAAAGCTCCAGGGCGCGATCAAAGTGCTCCTGGGCACGATCCAGGCCTCCGGGCAGGGGAAGTGATGGCTCCAACAATATGAGCAGCTCGTGTATGGCCCCCCGGTCCCAGTCTTCTCGTAGTTCCAGTGCCCGTCGTAGCACCGCTGCGGCCAGTGGAAGCTGGCCGATGAGTTCGGGCTGTTCCTTGGAGTTGGAGATGGCCGCCAACCAGGATGCTCCAAGCCAGTAGAGGCCGGGGACGTCTTCGGGGCTCATGTCCCGGAGGGCGGCGTCCGGGTCTTCCATGATGGACCGCGTAAACCCGGGATGTTGCAGGCTGATTCCCTGGAGCGCATAGCTCCTGGCCCGCAGCAGCAGGCGGCGTGCCCGCTCCAGTCCGGCCCTGTAGGCGGTGAAGTCGTCGTATTTCTGCCGTTCGGCGGGAAACTGCACGAAGACCACGGCGTACTGGGTGAAACCCGAAGCCAGGGCCAGGTTGAGGCCCACGTGGTCCGGCGCCTGCTGGTGGATGGATTCCATGAGCTTGAGAGCAAATGGCACCGCGTCGCCCACCAGTTCAAGGTCTTCATCGGTGGTGAAGGATCCGCCCGTTGCCGAGGAAAGCTCGTCCGCGAAGGCGTAGAGGACCTTGTGGCGGACGGAACACCCCGCCACGAGGGAGGGGAGAAAAGCACACAAGACCAGCAGCGTCGTGTACAGCTTGTTCCTGGTTCTGGAGAAATCGCCGTTCCCTTGGCTCATGGGACAACCTCCGCCACCTGGAGCCCCTCTGGAAGGGGCCATGATTCAACTCCGGGTCCACCGGCACCTTTCGCCAACCCATGTATCAGGTCCGGACCCGATCTGCTCGAACCAGCAGGCTGCCCATGGGAGCGCCATGGAGAACGTTCCGGGGCCGAGTCGGCCGGCCTTCCACCCCCAGCCCCTCGCCATGCTATGGCAGCAAGGCCGGTCTGGCGCACTTTTCCACTACCACCGCGGCCTCCATGGAGGTATGTTGCGCGACTTCGGCACCATGAACTAAAAGTGAGGGCCAGCATGACGACACTCGCCAGACGGACCCACACCTGTGGTGAACCGCGAGCCCGGCACTCGGGCAGCCGCGTGACCCTCCAGGGCTGGGTGGACGCCCACAGAGACCTGGGCGGCGTGGTGTTCATGGATCTACGCGACAGGTACGGCATCACCCAGGTGACCGTGGACCACCGCTCACCCCCGCAGGCCCGCCAGGCTGCCGCTGCTGCCCGCCTGGAATACGTCATGCAGATCCGGGGTACCATTATTCCGCGTGAAAAGCCAAATCCCGACATGCCAACGGGCCAGGTGGAAGTACTGGCAGACTCGGTGGAGCTGCTCTCCTCCACCCTGCCGCTGCCCTTCGCCATCAGCGACGACTGCAACGCCAACGAAGACACCAGGCTGCGCTACCGCTTCCTGGACCTGCGCAGGCCCGCCCTGCAGGAAAACCTCCTCACCAGGCACAAGGCAGCCCTCACCGCGCGCCTCTACCTGGACAGCCAGGGCTTCACGGAAGTGGAGACCCCAGTGCTCACCCGCGCCACTCCCGAAGGGGCCCGGGACTACCTGGTGCCCAGCCGCGTCCACCCTGGATCCTGGTACGCCCTGCCCCAGTCACCCCAGATTTTCAAGCAGATCCTCATGGTGGCGGGAGCGGATCGATACTTCCAGGTGGTGAAGTGCTTCCGCGACGAAGACCTGCGCGCCGACCGCCAGCCGGAGTTCACCCAGATCGACATGGAACTCTCCTTCGCCGACCGGGAACTCGTGATGGAAATTGCCCAGGGCCTCACCACGGCCATCTGGCGGCAGGTGCTGGGCGTCGAAGCCGGGCCCTTCCCCAGGCTCAGCTACCATCAGGCCATGTCCCGCTATGGCTGCGATGCCCCAGACACCCGCTTCGGCCTGGAACACCACGACCTGACCCAACTCCTGCAAGGCACCGCCTTCAGGATCATCGCCGGCGCCCTGGAGCAGGAAGGCGGCATCTGCAAGGCCTTCCTGGTACCCGGCGCGGCAGGCAGCACCAGCCGCAAAACCCTGGACTCGTGGACCGAGCTGGTTCGTACGCACGGCCTGGGCGGCCTGCTCTGGGCCAAGGTGGTCCAGGGCAAATGGACCGGCCCCCTGGCTCGTCTCGGCCAGCAGGAGCGGAGCGCCATCGCGACGAGCGTCGATGCAACGCCTGGCGACCTGCTGCTCCTGGCAGCCGGTCCGGCATCGCGGGTCCACGCCGGCCTGTCTGCCCTGCGCCTACACGTAGCCAGGGTCCGGGAACTCATCCCCCGCGACCAGTTCTCTTTCTGCTGGATCACCGACTTTCCGGCATTTGAATTCGACGAAGGCCAGCAACGCTGGGTGGCGGTTCATCACCCCTTCACCGCCCCGCTGCCCCAGCACGTTCCCCTGCTGGGCAGCGGCCGCGAACACGAAATCCTCTCCGACGCCTACGACCTGGTATGCAACGGCCACGAGATCGCCGGCGGCTCCGTGAGGATCCACGATCCCCAGGTGCAAAGCCGGGTATTCCACGCCCTGGGCCTGGACCGGCGGCAGGCCGAAGAAAAGTTCGGCTTCCTGTTGGAAGCCCTGCGCTACGGCGCACCGCCCCACGGAGGCATCGCCTTCGGCTTCGACCGCTGTGTCATGCTCCTGTGCGGAACCGAAAACATCCGCGACGTCATAGCCTTCCCCAAGACCACCAGCGCCCAGGATCTCATGAGCGGCGCTCCCGGCACGGTGGACGCAGCGCAGCTCGCGGAACTCCACGTGACCAACGCGGCATCCGGATAGTGCCCCTGCCCCGCAAGCTGGACGCGGCACTGCCCGCCCGGCTCCAGGTCTCCAACCCGGCATCCGGATAGTGCCTGTGCTACACTGCCCCCGGCAGCACGCGAGGTACCAATGTCCCGATTCTTCCTCCCCGCCACGGGCCTGTTGACCGCCCTGCTCTGGGGCTGCGGCGGTGCAGGCCAGGAAACCGGCCTGGACACGCCAGAGCTGCTCGTCCCCGGAACGCTCCTGGTGGGCGCGGCAGAGGACTACCTGTCCCTGCCGGTGGGCACGCCCATGGGCGGCTACACGTCCCGGTTGCAGCTCTGGGGCTACGACAGCAACGTAGACGACCGCGACAGCGCCTATGCCGTCCAGTTCGCCCCATCCGTGGGCATACAGACCCGAATCCCCGTCAAGGCATTCTGGTTCGACAACGGCCAGCAAGACCTGGTCTTGCTCCAGGTGGACGTGATCTACGCCTACGACGGCCTGCTCTCCGAGCTGGAGGACCGCCTGCAAGGTGCCACCGGCCTGGACCTTCACGGGCGCGTGGTCATCGCCACCACCCACAGCCACAACTCCTATGGCAACTACTGCGCCCAGCCCATGTTCTTCCTGGGGGGCGACATCTACAACCACGAAAACTTCACGCGCATGGCCGAGAGCCTGGAGGCGGTGGGACTGGCGGCCTGGGATTCCCGCCAGGAGGCAGCCATCGGCGTGGGCCACGCGCTGGACTGGGACCCCACCGACCTGGTCTACCACGACCGCAGGTCGGAAAACGACGACCTGCAGATCTTCGACGACCTCCCCGCCGGCCCCTACAAAGACCCCAACCTCTGGATGATCCGTGTCGACACGCTGGGGGGCGAGCCCCTGGCGGTCCTCTACGGCTTCGGAATGCACGGCACCTCGTTGGGGGCCGACAACCCCATGATCTCCGTGGACGCTCCCGGCCACACGGTGCTGGCGTTCCAGGAACGGTTCCAGCAGCCCGTGGTGGTGGGCTTCTTCCAGGGCAGCGGCGGCGACGCCAGCCCCGGTGGCGGCGACGACTGGTTCGCTCGCCTGGAGAGCGTTGGCGACCGGGCGGCGGGCCCCCTGGCGCAACTCTGGGAATCCATCCCCACCTCGCCGGTCACGGTCGGCCTGGAGACCCGCACCACTGCCCTCCACCAGGACCACGACAACATGCGGGTGGACCGAAACGGCCAGGTGGACTGGAGCTACGCTCCCTACGACGAAAGCGCCGACCCGGACGAAATCATCTACGACGAAGACGGCCAGGTGGCCTCGCCCATAGACGAGTTCAACGCCCAGTATGGCGCCGTGTTCTGCGGCGAGGACGAACCCTACCTCTCCACCATGGACCTGGACGTCGACATCTACCCCTACACGAGCTGTACCCGCGTGGACCTGCTCATGACCACCCTCCAGTCCTACCTTCAACTGGACGACGACGCCGTGGCCATGCCCCTCGAGGAGACCACCGCCACGCTGCTGACCGCCTCCCGCATGGGGCCGCTGCCCACCCTGCTGGACGACGGCCAGCAGCGGGATCAAGACCTGTTGATGGCCTTCTTCCCCGGCGAGACCCTCTCCCTCTACAACGAGATGGCACGCCGCAGGATCCAGGACGAGCTGGGAATCGCCGACCCCATCGCCGTGGGCTACGCCCAGGACCACGAAGGCTACCTGCTCCTGGCCGAGGACTGGCTGGAGGGCGGCTACGAGCCGCAGATCGCCGTCTGGGGCCCCTTGCAGGGTGATCACATGATGGACGCAGCTCTCCTGCTGGCCGGGGACCTCCTCACGGAGCAACTGGAGCCCAACGACTCAACCTACACGGAGTGGGGGCCCTGGGATCTCCCGCAGCACCAGCCCGACACGACACCCGACGCCGGCACCCTGCTCTCCCAACCACCGGCCTACCTCTACTCGCCACTGCTGAGCCAGGAAGAACTGGACGAAGGCCAGCAGCCGGACCTGGACTGGCCAGACCAGGTCCCCAGGGTCCAGGGCATCCTACAGGTCTGCTGGAAGGGCGGCGATCCCGCCGTGGACCTCCCTCGCGTGGTCCTGGAGCGTCTGGACGCCGGTACCTGGACCGAAGTCCTCTCCCACTCCGGTCGCCCAATAACATCAGCCTTTCCCGACATCCTGCTGGCCCACACACCCGATCCCCTGAGCCCGGCGGAAGCAGACCAGGTCCACTACTGGTGGGCAGCCTGGCAGGCAATGGGCCACGTGGTGGACCGCACGGGACTGCCCCTGGGAGAGTACCGCCTGCACATCACCGGCCAGCGCGCCACCGGCGGCAGCTCCTGGCCATTCACCACCGAACCCTACGAACTGACCACCGAATCCACCACCATCGTCGCGGGCGAGATCCGGGTGGAGACATCGGGCGACGACCTGCTGCTCAGTCTGCCAGGCCCGGAGCGTGGCTTCCGCCACATCGCCGAAGATGGTTCCTACCGCGGAGACAACCCCCTCAGCGGCGGCACCGCCCATGTCACCTGGACCATGGACGACTCAACCACTCTGTACGAAAAACTCACGGGCGGCACCCAGGACGGCCACACGCTCCTGCAGGGGGTGGTTCCAGAAGAAGCGGTGGCGGTCGAAGTGTCGGACATCTTCGGCAACCAGGGCAACGCCACGGTTCCCTGAACCCATCTTCCCATCTCGAGGCCCCTTTTGAAGAAATTCATCGCCGTGGCGGGCAACATGGGCGTCGGCAAGACATCCATGGTGGAGTTCCTGCACCAGCAGTACCAGTTCGAACCGGTCTACGAACCCTACACCACCAACCCCTATCTCGACGACTTCTACCGCGACATGAAACGCTGGGCCTTCCACTCACAGCTCTACTTCCTCACCCACAAGTTCCGGCTTCACCTGGACCTCAACCAGAACCCCGGCACCGTGGTCCAGGATCGCACCATCTACGAAGACGCCGAGATCTTCGCCACGAACCTGAAGCGGGGGCGCTACATCAGCAACAGGGACTACAAGACCTACATGGAACTCTACGAAACCATGCGCAGTACGCTGCAACCGCCGGACCTGCTCATCTACCTTCGCTGCTCCGTCAGGGCCATCAGGCGCCGCATCAAGATCCGTGGCAGGCCCAGCGAGCAGAACATCCCCGCCTCGTACATCAGGCGCCTCAACAAGCTCTACGAAGAATGGCTCGCACGCTACGACATCTCCCCGGTGCTCATCTGGGACTCGGAACGCCAGGACTACGTCTGCGACCTGGTGGACCGTATCGACTTCCAGCGAAGCATCGAATCCTTCATATAGGAATACAGGAGCCCGTCCACACGGAGCCTTCCATGCTGTCTTCCGAAACGACCTCTCCCCGGCCATCACCCTCCATGCTGGGCGTACTGCGCAAGATCCTGCTGGCCCGCATGGACCCCGACCAGCTCAACCCCGTGGACCCTGAGCTGGTGGAGCTGGCCCTGCCCCTCATCGGGCTGCTGGAACGTTATTTCCGCGCCCGCGTGACCGGCCTGGACAACATCCCCCATGGGCCCGCCCTCATCGTCGGCAACCACAACGCCGGCATCACATTCCTGGAGCCTTTCCTGTTCGGTGTGGCATGGTGGCGCCACAACGGTGGGAACCTCCAGGTACACGCGCTGGCCCACGACGCCATCGTGGCGCTTCCCGCGCTGGGCAACCTGGTGATGCTCCTTGGCACCGTGCGAGCATCGCACGAGACTGCCCACAAGGCCCTGCGAGCGGGGCACAAGGTGGCGGTCTGGCCCGGGGGCAACCACGAGGCATGGCGCCCCTGGACCCAGCGCCACCTGGTGGACTTTGGCGGTCACAAGGGCTTCGTGCGCCTGGCGATCCGGAACCACGTCCCCATCGTCCCGCTGCTGTCCGTGGGTGGTCACGACTACTTCTTCGTGTTGACCAGGGGTGAAGCGCTCTCCAGGCTCCTGGGCCTGGACAGGCTCCTGCGCAGCAAGGCATGTCCAGTTTTCGTGGCCCCCCCCTGGGGCCTGGCGCTGGGACCGGTCTTCCACCTGCCGCTTCCCGCGCAGTGCGAGGTAGAGGTGGGGAAGGCCATCTCGCTGGAGCATACCAACCCCCACCAGGCCGAAGACCATGACGTGGTGGACACCCTGTACCGGCAGGTCACGGGCCAGCTACAGGCAATGATGGACCGCCACGTCGCCGCCCGCCGGGCGCGGCGCCGGCAGCGCCTCGCCAGCTTGCTGGGTGGTGCATCGCGTTGGCGCCTCCCGAGGCGCGTCTTCCCCGGATAGCTCCCATCCCTGGCGGCTCGGTCCGTCTACTCCCGACGGCAGCCAGAGGGGAGCGGGCGAGGGCGCAGGCACTTGGGGGGCCCCATTGACATCCCAGGTCACGACCTCGGATGTCACAGCACCAGGATATTCTATCCAGCAGCCACGACCGCGGAGTAGATTCATGGATTTTCCGACTTTCTTCAAAGGCATTTCAGGGTTTGCCCCTTTTCCGTTCCAGGAGCGGTTCGCCACTTCGCCCCACATCCCTTCCCTGGTGGAGCTGCCCACGGGGCTGGGAAAAACCGCCACCGTGATCCTTGGCTGGCTCTGGCGGCGCCACTACGGCCCGCCCGAAATCCAGGCCCGGACGCCTCGTCGCCTGGTCTACTGCCTCCCCATGCGGGTGCTGGTCCGCCAGACCCTCGATCTGGCCAGTGAATGGGTCCACTCCCACGCCGGAACCGGGGACCGAGTCGGCGTACACATGCTGATGGGGGGCGAGACGGATCGCGACTGGGACACCCAGCCCCAGCGGGATTCCATCATCGTGGGCACCCAGGACATGCTGCTGTCCAGGGCCCTCATGCGCGGCTACGCCACCAGTCGCTTCCGGTGGCCAGTCCAATACGGGTTGCTCAACAACGACTGCTTGTGGGTCATGGACGAAATCCAGCTCATGGGCAACGGCCTCCGCACCACCACCCAGCTCCAGGCCTTTCGGCGCATCCTGGGAACCACAGCCCCCACC
Organism: Myxococcota bacterium; assembly: GCA_024276675.1. Lineage (GTDB taxonomy): Bacteria > Myxococcota_A > UBA796 > UBA796 > JAFGLY01 > JAJRWT01. Next base: position 38,040 of record JAJRWT010000041.1, read on the forward strand.
CGCTCCACCTGGATGTCCGCAACCCTCAGGCCCGAGTGGCTTCGCACGGTGGACTTCGACCCCGAGCTGGACGCTCCCGGTCACCTGGAGCTGGGCCCCTCGGACCACGAGCACCCCGTGGTCCGCCAGCGATTCCAGGCATCCAAGCCCCTGCACCGCCACCGGGCCGATGAAGACCAGGTCCCTCTCATCCTTCGACACCACCAGCCCGGCACGCTGACCCTGGTGGTGGTCAACACCGTTGCCCGAGCGGTAAAGCTCTACCGCCAGCTCCGGCGCTCCAGGGCCGCGCCGGCACTGGCCCTCCTGCACTCCCGGTTCAGACCGCCCGACCGCGACGCCCATCTCCGCCAGATCCTCCGCACCCCCTCTCATCACGGCACCATCGCCGTGACCACCCAGGTGGTGGAGGCCGGCGTGGACATCTCCGCCACCACCTTGTTCACCGACCTGGCCCCCTGGCCTTCCATGGTCCAGCGCTTTGGTCGCTGCAACCGTCTCGGAACAGACCCGAAGGCATCGGTACACTGGTTCCAGCCCGACCTCTCCGACCCCAGTAAAGCCATCAAGACCGCGCTGCCCTACCATGTGGAGCAACTCCAGGCCGCCGCCCGTCTCCTGGATGGCTTGAGCGACGCCGGCCCCCACGCCCTCCCCCGCGTCGCTCCCCATACCCTCCCCGGCCTGGTCCTGCGGCGCCGAGATCTGCTGGAACTCTTCGACACCACCCCGGACCTCTCGGGTCACGACATCGACGTCTCCCGCTTCATTCGCGAAGGCGACGACCACAACGCCCACGTCTTCTGGCGCCGCCTCCCCCGGGCCGCGCCGCCCCCCCACGAGCCCGCCCCCAGGCCCGCCGAACTCTGCCCCGTAGCGGTGGGGGAACTCCGCACCAAGAAAAAGCTCCGACCCTGGACCTGGGACCACCTGGATCGCAAGTGGATCCGGGCTGCCCGGCTGGCGCCGGGGATGACCATACTACTGCCCCTGGAAGACGGTTGCTACAGTGGGGAGCTGGGCTGGACGGGCAAGCCAAAAGATCGACCAACGCCCCTGCCTCCCGCCACGCTTCCCCCCGAGTCCGACGAAGACGACCGCTACTCCCTCCGCACCTGGCAACGCCTGTCCACCCACACCGACCTCGTGGTCCGGGCCTTGAAAGAAACACTGGCCGCCCTCCCCCACCTGCCGGAGCCCCAGAGAAGCGCCCTGTTTCAGGCCGCCCGCTGGCACGACGCCGGCAAGGCCCATCCAGTCTTCCAGGGAGCCCTGCTGGGGGATCCGCCGGGCAGGCCCCCCGAAATCCTCTGGGGCAAGTCCGCCGGCTCCAGTCTGCGCTTCCAGCGTCGGGGCTTCCGCCACGAGCTGGCCTCGGCCCTGGCCATGCTGGAACGGGGGCTGCCAGATCTCGCCGCATACCTGGCGGCCTCCCACCACGGCAAGGTCCGCCTCTCCATTCGTTCTCTTCCCCACGAGCGCGGTGATCCCGAAGATCCCCAGCGGCGATACGCCCGGGGGCTGTGGGACCGCGACATCCTGCTCCCGGGAGCCATCTCCAGCGACACGGAGATCCCTCCCATCACCCTCCACCTGTCCTGGATGGACATGGGCGCCGGGCGTCACGGTCCGAGCTGGCTATCCCGCACCCTTGCCCTCCGCGACAGCCCCGACATCGGCCCCTTCAGGCTCGCCCACCTGGAGGCCCTGCTGCGAGCAGCGGACTGGAGTGCCAGCGCCCAGGAGGTCAAAGATGACTGAAACCACCCTCACCGGCATCCAGCCCCAACCCCTGGCCAGCTACCTGCGCGCCCTGGCGGTGCTACGGCTGGTGGCCGACCAGGCGGATCCCCAGGTCCGCGGCGCCTGGCGGCGCGGCTCGTTCGTCCTTTACTCTTCGCTGAACGAAGGCGATCTGCTGGACTTCTTCTGCCGGCGCTACGTGCCGACCCCCCTGCTCTCTCCCTGGAACGGGGGGAGCGGCTTCTACGACGGCGACACCCGCAGCGGCTACGACGCCATCCGCGATAGCGAAGACCCTCGCTTCCAGCCCTACCGCAGCCTGATCCGACACATCGAGACATGGCCCGAGATGCCGCGATCATTCAAAACCGTCGGCCAGGTGCTGCGATACCTGCAAGCCCAGATAGACTCGTCCAGGCCCAGCAAGAAACGAGACAAGCTGCTGGACCGCGTGGAGTCCATCCGCTCAACCATGGAAGCAGCCAGGGGCGTGCCGGGCGTCTCGGCCGGCCCCGAGATGGGCATCGCCACGATGGACCACCTGCGCAGACAGTTGGCCAGGGGCCCCATGCGCGACACCATCACCGCCTGGTACCAGGCCGCCAGGAAGGGCCGCAGCGAGTGCAATCGCCTGGCTCGCGCCGGTGAAGCCAAGGCCGCCATCCTGGCCGCCTGCCGCGCCCGCATGCCTGACGACGCCCTGGCCTGGGTTGACACGGTGGTGGCCCTCACCGCCGACGGCGACACAGCCTACAACCCCCTACTGGGCAACGGCGGGAACGAGGGGCGGCTGGACTTCTCCAACAACTTCATGCAACGCCTGGCGGAACTCCTGCTCCAGGGCTCCCGAGACACGGCTTCCCTTCTTGGGAGCAGCCTCTTCGGCCGGCTCAGCACCGGCATGGAGCGGGCCCCCTTCGGGCAGTTCGACCCGGGCCGCGCCGGCGGCCCCAACCAGGGCCCGGGGATCGAGCACGGGGCCGCCATCAACCCCTGGGACTTCGTGCTGTCTCTGGAAGGAACGCTCATGCTGGCCAGCTCGGTCTCCCGCCGTGCCGCCCAGGGCGCCCGGGGCATGGCTGCCCTGCCCTTCACCGTCCGTTTCCGCGGAGTGGGTTTTACTTCGGCCGAGACCAGCGAAAAGGGCAAGGCCGAGATCTGGCTACCCCTGTGGAGCTGGCCGGCTGGACAGGCCGAGATCCGCCACCTCTTCGGAGAAGGGCGGGCATCTGTGGGCCGACGCATTGCCAGGGACGGCCTGGACTTCGTGCGGGCCTTGAGCACCCTGGGGGTGGATCGCGGCCTGGACAGCTTCGTCCGTTACACCATCCTGGAGCGGCGGGGAACCAACTACGTGGCCCTGCCCGCGGGTCACCACCAGGTGCGCCACCGTCCAAGGGCCCGCCTCCTGGACGAGTTGGACCCCGCCCTGGGCCAGCTCGACCGCCTGCTGTCCCGCTTCCCCACCGTCCCCGCCTCCCTGGCTCGCGCCCGGCGCCAGATGGACGAGGCCATCTACAGAGTGGCAATTCGCCCGGAGCCGGCGCGTTTCCGCAAACTGCTGCGCTGCATCGGGCGGCTGGAGCAGGCGCTGGCGCGTCGAGACCCCCAACGGGAACCCAGCCTCTCCAGCCCCCTCGGTGGGCTGTCCGCGGAGTGGATCCTTGCCTGCGACCCCGGAAACCTCCAGGTACGGCTGGCCGCCTCCCTGGCCAGCCTGCGGGGCGGAGCAGCAGGAGCCGTGGGCCCCATCCGGAGCAACCTAAGCGGGGTGGATCCCGCCAAGCCATGGAGCTACGGATCCGGCCACGCCCAGCGAGCCTGGTTCGGGAACAACCTGCCCGAGTGTCTCAGCTCGGTCCTGGTCCGGCGCATGATGGACGCCAGCCGCTCCAGTGCCCAGTGTGCGCCCCTCGGGGGCTTCTGGCCTGTCTCCCCGGCCGACGTAGCCGAGTTCCTGCACGCTGGCACCGGGGACGACCGCATCCGGGACCTGCTCTGGGGTTTCACCTGGATCCGCCACTGGCCCCGAGACCCCGGCCAGCTCCCGTCCATCCGCCCCCAGGGGCCGCGGCTTCCCGTCCCCAGGGAGTGGGCCCTGCTCCGCCTCGCCCTCTGGCACCGCCAGCTCCCGGATCTCCATCTCCGCCTGGAGCCGCGCATCGCTGACCTGCTCCGGGCGGGCCACGTGGATCGAGCATGTGCCCTGGCCTTGCTCCGCCTGCGCGTGGCCGGCGCCAACCCCCGGATGGTGACCTACAGAAGCCAACTGCCCCACCACCGCCTCGCCGCCAGCCTCTTGTTCCCCCTGTCATCATCTCTTTCACTGCAAAGACTCGTCCTTCAACCCCCCAACAACGACTGACCACGGAGAACCACATGTTCCAGGCACTCGACAATTCCAGGCGCCTCCTCGTCCAGGCACAGCTCCTCCCCGTACAGGGGCACCGTTTCCAGCCCACCGGCTTCGCCGACATCGGCGCCGGGACCTACGAACTCCACGACGGCCGTCGCATGCTCCTGGTGGAATCCGCCCAGTCCGTGGCCAACCGCCTGGATGCCACCATCCTGGGCCCCGACGCCGATCTCATTCCAGAGCTGGCGGGACTCTCATACGTGAAGGTGAAGCTCAGCGGCGCCACCGACGCCCACACCAGCACCCTCATCGAGGCCCACCGCATCAACTCCCCCTTCATCATCTCCGACAAGGCCTTCCAGGAGCGCTTCCGCCAGGCCTGCGGGTACAGCAAGGGCAAGTTCATCGACTGGCGCAAGGTGGCGGCGGCGCTGTACGCCCTGGACGTCAACTCCCTCATCCACGGCGCCTTCCTGGCCAACTTCGAGGACGGTCGGGTGCGCATCCCCCGGGCCCTCACCGGCTTCATCGAGGCCAGCGGAGTGCGGGAAGCCGTCTCCGGCGGTGTCAAGAACAACCCCCTGGACCCCACCGGAAAGATCCGGGCCAAGGGCTACGACAAGGACGTCTACGGCAACGTCCCCTACCAGCGGGTAGAGTACACCGCCGAGTCCATCACCGCCTTCTTCAATCTGGACCTGGGCTTGATCAGGAGCTACGCGCTCGGATCCGCTGCCACGGAACTCCTCATCTCCCTGGCTCTCCTGAAGGTCCGTCGCTTCCTCACCGGAGGTCTGCGGCTGCGCACGGCCTGCGACCTGCGCGTGGACGGCCAACCCAGGGTCACCGAGCCCGCCGGCTACTCCCTCCCCCACGAGACCGAGCTGATGTCCAACCTCCAGCGACTCATCGCGGAGACGCGCCACCTCTTCGCCAATCCCCCCGTGACCCAGATAACCACCACAACCGTCCAAAAGTGATTCGAGGTTTCAATGCTCACCATCGAGCTGAGATTCCCCGCCGGGAGATACCACGCGACCCCCTGGGGCCGGGCAGTGAACGAAGGAGTGGCCGAGTGGCCGCCTTCGCCCTTCCGGCTGGCCCGTGCCCTCATCGACGCGGCCCGGCGGCGCCATCCCCGCTGGCCCGACCAACGCCTGGCCGAGGCCCTGGAGCCACTCCACGCTCCCTTCAGCTTCAGGCTGCCGCCGGTCACCACTGCCCATACCCGGGCCTTCCTCCACAGCAACAAGCCAAACCCCACCTCCCGTCAGAAGATCTTCGACGCCTTCGTCGCCATCCAGCGCCACCGTGTGTGTCAGCTAGCATTCCAAGCGGACCCATCGCAGCAGGTCCGCGAAGACCTGGCCATCCTGCTCCGTGACCTGGACTACCTTGGCCGCTCCGAGTCCTGGATCGAAGCCAGCCTGCTCCCTCCCCAACCCTCCGTCCCTTCCCCTTCCCCGGCGGATCTGGACTGGCGGCCGGCCACGGCCAGCGACCTCCACGCTGCAAACCTTCTCAGGGTCGCCTGTGTTCGCAGCCCCGCCTCCTACCTGGCCCTGCCCAGGCGCCCCAGCCGCACCATTGGAAAGGGGCGCGGACGCAAACAAGTGGAACTCTCCTGGCTCGAAGCGTTGAGCATGGGGACCGGGGCCCTGGAAAATGACGGCTGGAGCGATCCCCCTGCCCTGGAATGGAGGACCTACGTATCGCCGCCAGAGCAAAGCGCTCGATTGCGCGATCATGGATTTGCCGGGACCGCCACCTTCCACATGGTGCGCTACGCCCTCTTTTCGCCGGTGCTGCCACGCATCCAGAGCACCCTGCCGGTAGCCGAGCAGGTGCGAGTACGCCTCATGGGCATACACAGGGCCATACGAGGCGGCGACCCCTCGCTGGTGTCGCCGGTGTTCAGCGGCAAACAGCCCGACGGCAAGCCTCTTCGAGGTCACGCCCACGCCTTCTTCCTTCCCAGGGACCTGGACGCCGACGGCTTCATCGACCACCTGGACGTTTGGGCTCGCCATCCATTCAGCCGCAGCGAGCTGGCCGCTCTCGACCGGCTCACGTCGCTTTGGCAATCCAGGGGCCGTCCATCCATCCACCTGGTGCTCCTCTCCGCCACCCGGGAGCCCTTGGCTGGAGTCTCGGACACGTGGATCAGCCAGACCCCCTTCCTCGTCAACCGCCACTACAAGAAGAATCGGGGACCGTACCTCCAGTGGCTGGAAGGCGAGCTTCGACGGGAGTGTGAGCACCACGCCCTGCCTTCTCCCTGCCGCGTCGAGTGGACGAACTCGGTCAAGCTCCGCGGGCACGAGATCCCCTGGTGGGACTTCGTCCGGAGCCGCAAGGGAACGCCTGCCCGCCGGGCCTTCGGCTGCAGGATCACCTTCGAGAAACCCGTCGCCGGCCCGCTGGTCCTGGGATCCCTCTCCCATTTCGGTCTCGGCCAGTTCATGCCCTTGGAGTAGCATCCAATGTCCACCACGCGCCAATCCAACCCGAGCCCGGCCGCTTCCCGGGGTGGGGCAGCTTCGTCTGCCTCCAGCGATGACCTCCCATACATTCCCGCGCGTATGCTCAACGAATATGTCTACTGCCCTCGTCTGTTCGCGTTGGAGTGGATGAACGGCGAATGGGCCGATTCGGCCGACACCGTCAAGGGGCGCACCGTCCACCGGCGCGTAGACAAGCCAGGCCGCGCCTCGCTCCCCGACCCCCAGCAGGGCGACCCTGAGCCCGTCGTCGCTCGCAGCGTAAACCTGGGAAGCCCGGAGCTTGGTATCGTTGCTCGGATCGACCTGGTGGAAGCCGAGGGCGACGAAGCCATCCCCGTGGACTACAAGCGCGGAAAGGCGCCGGACCTTCCCCAGGGCGCCTGGGAGCCAGAGCGCGTTCAGGTCTGCGCCCAGGGTTTGCTTCTCAGGGCCCACGGCTACCGCTCCGACCACGGTGTGCTCTACTTTGCCGCTTCGCGCAAGCGGGTCGAGATCCCCTTCAGCGAAGAGCTGGTACGGGCCACCCTCTGCTACCGCGACCAAGCCCTGGAGCTGGCCCGCGGCGAGAAACTTCCCCCGCCCCTGGTGGACAGCCGCAAGTGTCCACGATGCTCCCTCGTGGGCATCTGTCTTCCCGACGAGCACAACCACCTCACCGGCAAGCAGGAACAGGTCCGCCCCCTGGTACCCGCCCGAGACGACGGCGTACCCCTCTATGTGCGCTACTTCGGGGGCAGCATCGGCAAGGACCACATGGAGATCGTGGTACGCGACCGTGGCCGCGAGGCTGGCCGTGCCCGCATCGACGAGACCTCCAGGCTGGTGGTCCTTGGCAACCCCACCGTAACCACCCCATTGCTACGCGAGCTTGCGCGGCGCGACATCCCCGTTTCCTTCCACTCCTACGGTGGCTGGTTCTACGGGCAGTTCAGTTCGTCATCCGGGCGAAACGTCCTGGGGCGCATCGCCCAGCACCGCAAGGCGGCCGACTCCGGGGCGTCGTTGCGGCTTGCTCGATCTTTCATTCGTTCCAAGGTACGCAACAGCCGGGTGATGCTACGCCGCAACGGCAAGGGTGTACCCTCCACCACCCTCTTCAGAATGAAAGAGCTGGCGGACCAGACCAAGAAGAGTCAGGACCTCCAGGGCCTCCTGGGAGTGGAAGGCGGCGCCGCGCGCCTCTACTTCCAGAGCTTTCCTCTCATGATCAAGACCTCTTTTCAGGACGATTTTGCATTCACCGAGCGCAACCGGCGCCCACCCCGCGATCCCGTCAACTCCCTGCTGTCTTTCGCGTATGCCTGCCTTGCCCGTGAGATCACCGCCATCATCGCCGGAACGGGGCTCGACCCATACGTGGGCTTCCTCCACCAACCGCGCCCAGGCCGTCCTGCGCTGGCCCTGGACCTCATGGAGGAGTTCCGCCCCGTAATCGCCGACTCCGTCGTGATCAGCGCCATCAACAACGGCGTGCTCGGCCCGGCCGACTTCATCGTCCACACCACCGGCTGCACGATGACCGATTCCGGTCGCAAGCGCTTCATCCAGGTCTTCGAGCGCCGAATGGACGAGCTGGCCACCCATCCCACCTTCGGAACACGGCTTTCCTACAGGCGAATCCTAGATCTCCAGGTCCGCTTGTTGGGAAAGGTCCTTCTCGACGAGCTGAAAGAATACCCGGAGTACAGCATCCGATGAGCCGCGCCCCAAAGCTCTACCTCGTCTGTTACGACATATCCGACCCGCGGCGCCTGCGCCTGGTATACAAGACCATGCGGGGCTACGGCGACCATCTCCAGTACTCGGTATTTCGTTGTGTGCTCTCCGACCTCCAGATGGCCAACCTGGAAGACAGTCTCTCCCGGACCATCAACCACGACGAAGACCAGGTCCTCTTAATCCACCTGGGGTCCGCGGAATCAAAGAGATCATGGCGCAGCAGGACCCTCGGGCGGCCGTTGGTTCACCCCGAGCGTGTGGTAAGAATAATATGACTCGCTCTTTCTTATTTCCGAGCAACACATGGGGAACCTCCTGGGAACGCGGGCTTCTCACCCGCCTGCTCGCTCTTCAGGGGTTCCCATGGCCCAGCAGATCCAGGGAGCGCGTTCGTGTCTCCCGCGGTTCCGCCCCATGTCCGCGATTTGGCATCGCAGGACGTCCTTGCTGGGAGCGCGGGCGTCTCACCCGCCTGCTCGCTCTTCAGGGGTTCCCATGGCCCAGCAGATCCAGGGAGCGAGTTCGTGTCTCCCGCCAAGCGGCCCCAGGTCAGCGATCTTCCGCCACAGAGAATACCATTCAGCAGTTCCGCCTTCAGCCGCCCTTCGCCTACCGCCGCCGCGCTCAGCTTCAATCTTTGCCGGTCTTTGAAATCTCATGCGAGCGGTCCAGTGGCGCATTTTTCCATGGAAGCGCTCGTACCATACTTTGTTACGCCCTTTTCTTCGGCCGAGCGAGATCCTTTGCCTTCACCGCGACATCTTGTTATCCGTTCGCATGGCAAGCGCTCGCAAACAGGCGATCTTTTGCAGGTACAAAGCGGCTTCTGAAGGCACCTCCCATTCCCGGCGTTCTAAGCCGGGCCCCATTGAAGCGACCTAAACCTATTTAGCACCCGGGAATTTCATGATTCCCATTCCCGGCGTTCTAAGCCGGGCCCCATTGAAGCAGGCGGGAGGTAGGACCGCTCCACGCACGCCCTAGGGCCCCATTCCCGGCGTTCTAAGCCGGGCCCCATTGAAGCGCGGTCAGGGCTCCGAGCGCGCCCAGCGTGACAGCGACCCCATTCCCGGCGTTCTAAGCCGGGCCCCATTGAAGCGCGGTCGTGATAGCGCCGGGCTGCCGCGTGGCCCGCGCCCATTCCCGGCGTTCTAAGCCGGGCCCCATTGAAGCATACCGCTTGATTGCGGTAGCGGCGAGTACATCGCTACCCATTCCCGGCGTTCTAAGCCGGGCCCCATTGAAGCGACGCGGTACCAGGCGTTGGTCGTCACGTTGTCGGGCCCATTCCCGGCGTTCTAAGCCGGGCCCCATTGAAGCGAATCGGCGGTGTAGATCGCTACGTCGCCGCCGAGCCCATTCCCGGCGTTCTAAGCCGGGCCCCATTGAAGCGTGCTGACACAGGATGCCTCAACGGCCTGGTGGCGCCCCATTCCCGGCGTTCTAAGCCGGGCCCCATTGAAGCTTGGCCTGGATGCGCACAAGACGGCGCGCATTTCGGCCCATTCCCGGCGTTCTAAGCCGGGCCCCATTGAAGCGGCAATACCTTCCAGCGTACCGGATACGATACCGGACCCATTCCCGGCGTTCTAAGCCGGGCCCCATTGAAGCTCACCCGGCCGGCTACACCACGGGTCAGGTGGCCAGCCCATTCCCGGCGTTCTAAGCCGGGCCCCATTGAAGCCAGCCCCGCCTGTGCGTAGACATTGGTCGTATCCCCGAACCCATTCCCGGCGTTCTAAGCCGGGCCCCATTGAAGCCAGGGGAGACCAGGACACGGGAGATCCCCGAGCCCACCCATTCCCGGCGTTCTAAGCCGGGCCCCATTGAAGCGTCCGGTGGCTCCCGTCTCCTTGTGGCCTTCTTCGCCCCATTCCCGGCGTTCTAAGCCGGGCCCCATTGAAGCATCCGGATGCCCGGCTACCTGGACGACCTGGACCCCCCATTCCCGGCGTTCTAAGCCGGGCCCCATTGAAGCGAAAGGGCGCTACTCTCTAACGAACACAATTAGCAACCCATTCCCGGCGTTCTAAGCCGGGCCCCATTGAAGCCAGACCGGCGCACGTCCTGTTTTTGGTCCGGATACGGCCCATTCCCGGCGTTCTAAGCCGGGCCCCATTGAAGCGCGGCTCCGCCGGCGGCAGCCCCTGCCATTGCCGACCCCATTCCCGGCGTTCTAAGCCGGGCCCCATTGAAGCAGGATACGCGCTGCGCTGGCCGCACTGGCCGCCTGGCCATTCCCGGCGTTCTAAGCCGGGCCCCATTGAAGCTGGTCGAACTGGAAGACCTGGCTCATGGCGATCCCGACCATTCCCGGCGTTCTAAGCCGGGCCCCATTGAAGCCCCTTGCGTACTTTCAGACCATACTTGGTCGCGGCCCATTCCCGGCGTTCTAAGCCGGGCCCCATTGAAGCCACCCGGCCTTGGCGATGTACCAGCAGTTGTCATCCTCCATTCCCGGCGTTCTAAGCCGGGCCCCATTGAAGCATCTTCTCCGAACATCGGCTCGATCCCAGGATGAACCCATTCCCGGCGTTCTAAGCCGGGCCCCATTGAAGCTGGAGCATCTTGCTACGGCCGTTTGGGTGGGTGACACCATTCCCGGCGTTCTAAGCCGGGCCCCATTGAAGCGCCACCGCTTCTCCTGCCGATCCGGATGTCCACCAACCCATTCCCGGCGTTCTAAGCCGGGCCCCATTGAAGCCATGGTCCCCACACGCAAACCAGACGAAAGAACCACCCATTCCCGGCGTTCTAAGCCGGGCCCCATTGAAGCATGTGATTACCCGGCGCACCAAAGTTCTTGGCGTAGACCCCATTCCCGGCGTTCTAAGCCGGGCCCCATTGAAGCGCTCACCCTTGGGCCTGCCCTCCTCGGGGGGGGAACCCATTCCCGGCGTTCTAAGCCGGGCCCCATTGAAGCTCGCCGGCGATCTCGCCGGCGACGCGGGCGTCGACGCCCATTCCCGGCGTTCTAAGCCGGGCCCCATTGAAGCGCGGCCAGCTCTACCTCGGGGTAGACATCAGTCGGAACCCATTCCCGGCGTTCTAAGCCGGGCCCCATTGAAGCAGGCCCAGCGATTCGGCCTCGACGTTGGCCCCGATGCCCATTCCCGGCGTTCTAAGCCGGGCCCCATTGAAGCTTGGCCGCTCCCAGCTTGTTGAAAATGGCCACCAGGTCCCATTCCCGGCGTTCTAAGCCGGGCCCCATTGAAGCCCGTCCGCGCGGGCCGGATGCTTCGCTGTCATGCGTACCCATTCCCGGCGTTCTAAGCCGGGCCCCATTGAAGCTTCCTGCTCCACCTGGAGTTTTTCCAGTCGTATTCACCCATTCCCGGCGTTCTAAGCCGGGCCCCATTGAAGCGTTCTGATAGATAACTGATCGGACCAAGATCAGTCCCCATTCCCGGCGTTCTAAGCCGGGCCCCATTGAAGCGCCCACGCTATTCTCAGCGGCGACAAGACCGTCGAGCCCATTCCCGGCGTTCTAAGCCGGGCCCCATTGAAGCGCCGACTACGACCTGATCGATGGACGGCACTCGGACCCCATTCCCGGCGTTCTAAGCCGGGCCCCATTGAAGCGGATGAGCTGGAGACCTGGCCAGCGAGCGGGACCGTGCCCATTCCCGGCGTTCTAAGCCGGGCCCCATTGAAGCGGCAGCCAACACACCATTCCTGGATGCGCGCATTCTCCCCATTCCCGGCGTTCTAAGCCGGGCCCCATTGAAGCAGCCAATCCGCTTCGAAGCATCACAAGGTCAACCCCAACCCATTCCCGGCGTTCTAAGCCGGGCCCCATTGAAGCTACCTCGTCACTGGTCGACACAATATCGTTGACACGCCCATTCCCGGCGTTCTAAGCCGGGCCCCATTGAAGCCATCTCCCCGTGTCCCTGTCTCGTTTTCGTTTACCTCCCATTCCCGGCGTTCTAAGCCGGGCCCCATTGAAGCATCGTAGCGATACGTAGGATGCAGACCAAGGCCAGGTGCCCATTCCCGGCGTTCTAAGCCGGGCCCCATTGAAGCGTCTTTCTCGCTTCCGAGCCAGTGCCCGGCCGGGATCCCATTCCCGGCGTTCTAAGCCGGGCCCCATTGAAGCGGGCTGGCGGTCACTGCGCCATGGCGAGAGATCCCAGCCATTCCCGGCGTTCTAAGCCGGGCCCCATTGAAGCTTCTCCCACCAGGCCAGTAGATACCTCACGGCGTGCCATTCCCGGCGTTCTAAGCCGGGCCCCATTGAAGCGCTTGCCCTTGGAGTCCGTTCCCCGAATGCACCCCAACATTCCCGGCGTTCTAAGCCGGGCCCCATTGAAGCCGGCAAGTTGGAGGTGGATGGCACCGTCGAGCTGGGCCCCATTCCCGGCGTTCTAAGCCGGGCCCCATTGAAGCTTCGTGGGCGGGGCATCGGAATTCCTGGCATACGCCCCATTCCCGGCGTTCTAAGCCGGGCCCCATTGAAGCGCAGTGATCAACGCCATGGTGATTCGTCTACCTCTACCCATTCCCGGCGTTCTAAGCCGGGCCCCATTGAAGCGGCACCCTCGATCCGTTCGCCCACGTCCTCGTGAACTCTCCCATTCCCGGCGTTCTAAGCCGGGCCCCATTGAAGCCGTTCGGCCCCGACAACGTTGGTTCGCTCGTAGACCCCCATTCCCGGCGTTCTAAGCCGGGCCCCATTGAAGCGTGATAGCCATGCTGTGTCTCCTCAGTAGTCAGTACCCCATTCCCGGCGTTCTAAGCCGGGCCCCATTGAAGCATGTCCAGGTCGGTGCTCTCCAGGAGCCCGCTATACCCCCATTCCCGGCGTTCTAAGCCGGGCCCCATTGAAGCGGAGAAACGCCCGTTTTCGGCCGCGTGACCACTTGACCCATTCCCGGCGTTCTAAGCCGGGCCCCATTGAAGCCTGATCGCCGGCCATCTCACCCAGGCGGGCTACGAGCCCATTCCCGGCGTTCTAAGCCGGGCCCCATTGAAGCTCATAGGCGGGGCGCAAATCCGACTCCACCCGGTCCCCATTCCCGGCGTTCTAAGCCGGGCCCCATTGAAGCGGCCTCTCCGACCCCCTGGGTCGCGACGCTCTGCGCCCATTCCCGGCGTTCTAAGCCGGGCCCCATTGAAGCGCTATGGTCATGGTGATGCTGATGATCCTGCCGAGCCCCATTCCCGGCGTTCTAAGCCGGGCCCCATTGAAGCGTGCCATCTATTTGCATTGTTGACGTAACCGTATACCCCATTCCCGGCGTTCTAAGCCGGGCCCCATTGAAGCTTCGTGGACCCAGCCAAGGACGGCATTGACGCTCTGCCCATTCCCGGCGTTCTAAGCCGGGCCCCATTGAAGCGTCATACTGCCTCCATGATCATCCACGCAGTACCCCCATTCCCGGCGTTCTAAGCCGGGCCCCATTGAAGCCAGGGTTGTTGCATTCGCGCCAGCGATGCGTTCAACGCCCATTCCCGGCGTTCTAAGCCGGGCCCCATTGAAGCGGTAGAGCCGGCTGCGCGGGGGTAGGCAGCTCTGCGGGGGGAGTCAGTTACTCGGAAAAGCCGGCTGGAAGCCGGCTCCACGGGTGGGCGGGTCCACGGGCGGGCAGCTCCACGGGCGGGCGGCTCTACGAGAACGCGGCTCTGCGGGAACGCGGATGCGCGGGGAAAAGCGGCGGCGCGGAGGAAGAACCCGACGTCGTCATTCCGTCAGAACGGAGAGACCGCCTTCGTGGATTGCCTTCACTCGTTGCACCAGTTCCGAGGGCGCTACGGGGCGCACATGGCCGCCAAAACCCGCCACCCACGATGCCACCTCGGGAAGGCCGGCAGCCTCCATGGTTAGCCGCACCCAGCCATCTTCACGCTCGTATACCCGTTGGGTGTGGTGGTAGCGCCGTTCGTTCAACAAATGAGCCCAACGAGGTGAGAAATCAATCACATAGCGGTACGTCGGCCCATGATAGACGCCGAAACCCTTGCGTGTGAATGCAGATGGATCGAAACGTTGGTCGGGATCGAAAACCTGCTGGGTGATCTCGGCCTCGCCAATGCGGTTCACGGCAAAGGTACGGACGTCCCCAGCTCGCCGGCAGAAAGCGATGAGGTAGAGCAGGCCCGCATGGTACCAGGTGCTGTAGGGCTCCACGAAGCGTTCCAGTGGCTCCCTGCCCGGAGAGGTATGCACGATTCGTAGCACTTGCTGCTTGTCGATGGCCTCCCTGATGGTGTCGATCTGTTCTGAACGCTCCCTGTAATGCCCTGGAGCAAAAAGGGTGGCCACAGCGCTGGATTTGAACGCGCGAATATATGCACGGCCCGTGGGCGATAGCAGAGCCATCAACCGGGAACGGATCTCGGCCAAGGGCCCGAAGAGCATGCTGTCACGCACAGGGGCCATGAGGTCTTCGGCCAGGATGAGAGCCATGAGTTCGGTGGGCCGGATGGGCACGGTCCAGGCACCTTCCCCCACCCGCAATACGCGCCAACGTTCATCTGAACGAAGCAAAGGGAATCCTGCTTCCTGGAGTTGCTCCAGGTCGCGGTAGAGAGTGCGCAAGCTGATGTTCTCGTCCATCTCTTCATGGAGCTGCGCCACCGTGTAGCCCAACCGGGAGGACTCCAGGATGCGCAAAGCCTTCCACTGACGAATGATCTGGCGACCACGATTCAATTTCAACTCCTTAGGCTGTTCCCCGGAATCAGAAGCACACAGACTACTATCTCTTCACTGAACATTTCACGAACCCGGAGCCTCGGGATGGGAGGTATGGTGCCAGTTTTGCGCTAAAGCTGGAGGTATGGTGCCAGTTTTGCGCTGAACTCTCGGCGCTCGGCTGCTGCTGGCCCGTTCCACTCGCAGCGCTCAACGGTACAAAGCGCGTTTTCGCGGGGTTGCAGCCATGGCCCGTGGCCTCCTGGTCACGGAACGGCGCAAAATCAGCACCATACCTCCGGGAACGGCGCAAAATCAGCACCATACCTCCGGGAACGGCGCAAAATCAGCACCATACCTCCGGGAACGGCGCAAAATCAGCACCATACC
>JAJRWT010000042.1 GCA_024276675.1 Myxococcota bacterium
ACGTGGTGGAGCTGGGTCCCGGGGCCGGCCAGCAGGGAGGGCGGGTCACCGCCCAGGGCAGCCTGGACGAGTTCCTGGCCCAGCCCGGCATCACCGCGGACTACCTGCGGGGTCGGCGCAGTATAGCCATCCCGGCCAGGCGCCGTCCCGGCAGCGGCCACAGCCTGTGGATCCGCGGCGCCCGGGCCCACAATCTCCGGGCCCTGGACGTCCGAATCCCACTGGGCTGCCTGGTGGTGGTCACGGGAGTCAGCGGCTCGGGCAAGTCCACGCTGCTCTTCGACATCCTGGAGCCCGCCCTGTCCAGGGCCCTGGGCCAGGACGCTGGGGAGTCCCCGGACCTGGACTCCCTGGAGGGCAGCCGGCACCTGGACAAGCTCATCTCCATCGACCAGAGCCCCATCGGCCGCACCCCTCGCTCCAACCCGGCCACCTACACCGGAGCCATGGACGGCATCCGCGATCTCTTCGCCCGCCTCCCCGAGTCCAGGGCTCGCGGCTACAAGAAGGGTCGCTTCAGCTTCAACGTGCCCGGCGGGCGCTGCGAGTCATGCAGGGGCGCCGGCGTCCAGACCCTGGAGATGCAGCTCCTGGCAGACGTGGAGGTCCCCTGCGACGACTGCCGGGGCCGGCGCTTCAACGACGAGACGCTCCAGGTGCGATACCGCGGCAGGAACATCGCCGACGTGCTGGACATGTCAATATCCCAGGCGCGTTCCTTCTTCGCCAACCACCGGAAGATCCGCCGGCCGCTGGACACCATGGCACAGGTGGGTCTGGGCTACGTGGCCCTGGGCCAGCCAGCCACCACCCTCTCGGGAGGAGAAGCCCAGCGCATCAAGCTGGCCAGGGAGCTGCACCGCCCCGCCACGGGCAGCACCCTGTACCTGCTGGACGAGCCCACCACGGGCCTGCACTTCGCCGACATCCAACGCCTGCTGGACGCCCTGAACATGCTGGTGGACGCGGGCAACACCGTGCTGATCATCGAGCACAACACCGACGTCATCAAGGTGGCGGACCACGTCCTGGACCTGGGGCCGGGGGGCGGAGAGGATGGCGGCCTGCTGGTGGGGGAGGGCACACCGGAACACATAGCGGGCCTGGACAGCCCCACGGGAGCCGTGCTGGCAGCCATTCCCGGCCTGGTGGCCAACCGGGGCCTGCCTGCCATGGCCGCCCAACCAGCCCCTCGCCCGCGGCCCATGCCCAGGGGTTTCGATCTGGAGGTCCGGGGGGCCAGGCGCCACAACCTCCAGGGCGTTGACGTGACCATACCCCACGGCAGCTTCACGGTGATCACCGGCGTCAGCGGCTCGGGCAAGTCATCCCTGGCCATGCACACCATCTTCTCCGAGGGGCAGCGCCGCTACGTGGAGAGCCTCTCCACCTACGCCCGCCGCTTCCTGGGCCGCCTGGATCCGGCCCCGGTGGACTCCATGAAGGGCCTGGCGCCATCCATCGCCATCGGGCAGCGCGGCTCCTCGGCCAACCCACGCAGCACCGTGGCCACCGTCACCGAGATCCACGATCTCCTGCGCCTGCTCTGGGCCCGCATCGGCCGCCCCCACTGCCACGTCTGCGGGCGGCAGGTGCTGGGCCTGGGCCCGTCGGCGGGCGCCCGCTACCTGGCCAGGCAGGCACCGGGGCCAGGCCTGCTGTTGGCGGACATGGATCCCGCGCCCCAGCCCGCCAGCCTACGAGACGAGCTGCTCTCCGACGGTTTTCTGCGCATCCACGACGGCTCCAGGGTACTGCGCCTGGAGGCCGACTCGACGCTGGCCCTCCTGGAAAAGGCGGCGGCCCTGGTGGTGGACCGCCTGGATCCCGCAACGGCCGAGCCGTCGCGCCTGGAGGATGCCATCCGCCTGGCCTACGCCCACGGCGCCCACCGGGCCCGCTTCCTCCCTGCCAACGGCCCCGAGTTGCGGCTCTCGCTGCAACCTCGCTGCCCCCAGCACGGCGCAGTCCTCCCCGGAGCCTTGAGCCCCCGGCACTTCTCGTTCAACAGTCACCTGGGGGCATGCGAGACCTGCGACGGCCTGGGCGAGCTGCGGCGCCTGGAGCCTCGACTCCTTTTCTCCAGGGCCTGGATGCCAATGCCGGAATGCCTGGATCGACGCGTCGCGGGGATACTGCGCAAGAGCCCACGGCACATGGCCACCCTTCGAGCCCTGCAGGAGCAGCTTGGCCTGGAACCCCACCTGCCTCTGAAGAGTTGGCCCCCCGAGGCATCGAGCATGCTGCTGGAGGGCCCTCCCCCCGGGCGAGAGCTGAAGCTCTCCATCTGCTGGGAGAAGCGCTGGGGGAGCAGCAGGAACCAGGTACGGGAGACGCGAAGCTGGAAGGGCCTTCGAGCCACGCTGGCCGGCTGGAAGGGTCGCATGGACTGGCTGCACCGGGTGGGTCCCTGTCCCCGCTGCAAGGGGGGGCGTCTCAAGGCAGCGCTCCTGGGCGTGTTGGTGGGTGGGCTGGACCTGGCCTCGTTCTGTGCCCTCTCCGTGCTGGAGGCCCTGGACTTCCTGGAGAAGCTGGAGCTGTCGAAACGGGAACGGGCCATCGTGGTGCAACTCCTTCCCGAGCTGAAGAGCCGCCTTGGTTTCCTGCGCGACGTGGGGCTGGACTACCTGAGCCTGGACAGGAGAGCCCACACCCTCTCCGGGGGCGAGGCCCAGCGCATCCGCCTGGCCAGCCAGCTCGGCAGCCACCTCACCCACACCATCTACGTGCTGGACGAGCCCACCATCGGCCTCCACCCACGGGACACGAGCCGCCTCATCTCCACCCTGCGGGGCCTCACGCGGCGCGGCAACACAGTCATCGTGGTGGAGCACGACATGGCCACCATCCGGCAGGCCGACTTCGTGGTGGACATGGGGCCCGGCGCCGGAGAGCAGGGCGGCAGGGTGGTGGCAACCGGGAGCCCCCTGGAGGTGGCGGCCGACCCCCGCAGCATCACCGGCCAGTTCCTGGCGGGTCGGCGCAGAATCCAGCCGCCCAGCACCAGGCGGCCCGGCGGGGAGCCCATGGTGTTGCGGGGTGCCAGCGCCCACAACCTCCGGGACCTGGACCTGTCCATCCCCACTGGAGCGCTGGTGGTGGTGAGCGGTGTCAGCGGCTCGGGCAAGTCCAGCCTGGTGATGGACACCCTGCGCCCCGCCCTGCAAGAGCACCTGCGCCGGGAAACCACCCCCAGCGCCCCCTGCCGCTCTCTGCACTGTCCCACTCACATCCGGCGAATGGTGGTGGTGGACCAGGCCCCCATAGGCAAGAGCCCGCGCTCCACCCCCGCCACCTACACCAAGGTGATGGACGGCCTGCGAAAGCTCTTCGCCAGGCTGCCAGCGGCCAGGTCCCGGGGCATGGACCCCTCGTGGTTCTCCCACAACGCCCGGGGAGCCTGCAAGAGCTGTGGCGGCCGAGGAGCCGTCAAGGTGGAGATGCACTTTCTCTCGGACATATGGATCACCTGCCAGGACTGCCACGGCCGCCGCTACGACCCGCGGGTGCTCCAGGTGCGCTGGCGTGGCAACACCGTGGCCCAGGTCCTTGACTCCACCGTGGACCACGCCCTGACCACCTTCGCCGCCCAGCCAGCCATCGCGAAGCCGCTGCGCGCCCTCCACGACGTTGGCCTGGGCTACCTTCGCCTGGGCCAGCCCGCCACCACCCTCTCCGCCGGCGAATCCCAGCGCGTGAAGCTGGCGGCCGAGCTGCTGGGCAGCCACCGTCCCACCGTCTACCTGCTGGACGAACCCACCACGGGCCTCCACCTGCTGGACCTGGAGCACCTGCTGCGGGTGCTCCAGCGCCTGGTGGACCAGGGCCATACCGTGGTTGCCATCGAGCACCACCCCGACGTCCTGCAAGCCGCCGACCACGTCATCGAGCTGGGGCCGGGAGGCGGGCAGCGAGGAGGCCGGCTGGTGTACGCCGGACCGGCGCCCAACGCCTGAAGCTGGGGCTGGCGGCGGCGGACATGCCCCCGTTTCCCCCGACAATGGCGGCCATGCCACGCCGGGCTGCGCGTTTTCCTGCCGGCACCCCGTAGTTGCCTGCTATGCTTGTCTGGATCCCGGACTATTCCGTCGAGGCCCCCATGCTCCCTGCTCTGACGATATGGCTCCTCGTTCCAGCTTGCCAGCCCACGGGCGGTTCCATCCCTTGCGGGCGCGGGGACTGCGACTCGGCCTACCCGCAGCAGTACCTGCCCGACAGCGCCACCGACACGGGCACGCCACAACCTGGCGAAGAGATCTGCGACGGCCAGGACAACGACGGCGACGGGCTTGTGGACGAAGGGCTCATGTTCACGGTCTTCGCCGACCAGGACGGCGACGGCTACGGCTACGGCGGCACCACCGACAGGCTGTGCGAACTGGTGGATGGCTGGGCGGAGGTGCCGGGCGACTGCGACGACTCGGATGCCACCGTGCATCCCGACGCCCCCGAGATCTGCGATGGAAAGGACAACGACTGCGACGGCCTGCCCGAGGGAGATCAGTGCGGCTTCTACGGTGTACTGTCCGTGGAGTCCGCCCAAACCACAATCCTGGGACCGGGCTACTCCCGCTTCGGTTTCCAGGTGGCGGTGGGGCAGGCGGACGGCCAGGAAGGCCAGGACCTGCTGGTGTCCGCCCACGTCCAGGCCCCGTCCTACGCCGGCGGCGGCTACATGTTCTACTGGCCCTTCTCGGGTCAAATGGAAGCCACAGATGCAGACGTGAGCTTCTTCGGAGGCCAGAGCTGCTACGGCGCGGGCCGCTCCATGGACCTGGGCGACGCCAACGGCGACGGCCTGTCCGACGCCCTCTTCGGCGCACCCTACGAGCGCACCTACTCCTGCCCCGGAGGGGTCACCTACCTGGTCCTGGCCCCCTTCCAGGAGCAGGAGTTCCTGGACGAGGCGGACGCCGCTTTCTACGGAGCCCAGGCCACGGACCGGGCCGGCCACGGCTCGGCCCTGGGAGACATCAACGGAGACGGCCTGGAAGACGTGGTCATGGGTGCATACGGGGACGACACCCTCTCCTCCGACGGGGGAGCCATCTTTGCCTGGTACAGCCCCCTGTCCGGAACCTACGACACGGAGCAGGCCGACGCATCCATATACGCCACCTCCGACTCCATGATCTCGGGCTACCGCATCAGGGCGGGGAGCGACCTCAACGGCGACGGCATCGGCGACTTCATGTCCTGCTCGATCTACGACGACCTGGGAGGCTCCAACTCGGGATCCACCTACGTCTTCTTCGGCCCCGTGACCGGGAGCCTGACGCTGCCCGACGCCGACGCCATACTCATCGGGGAGTCCGCCTACGACTACCTGGGCTTCGGACTGGGCAACGGGGACGTGAACGGCGACGGCCTGGACGACATCCTGGCGGGCGCCTACGCTGCCGACAGCGGCGCGGGGCGGGCCTACCTGCTGCTCTCCCCTCCCCTCCAGGGCCCCAACGACGTGGCCGACGCCCAGGCCATCTTCGGCGGAGGCCCCACCGGCGGCTGGGCCGGCTACTCGGTCAACGGCGGCGACATCGACAACGACGGCTACGACGACGTCGTGGTGGGCGCACCCTACCCCTCGTCGGAAGGCAGCGCCTACTTGATCTACGGACCCACCACGGGCAACCAGGATCTGGATCTCTCCGACGCCGTCTTCCAGGGAACAGACCTCAACGGCTACCTGGGAAGCTCCGTCCAGATCGCGGACCTGGACAGGGACGGCCTGGGCGACCTGGTGACAGGAGCCGAGTTCGCGGGCTCCGGCTACGGCACGGCGTACGTCTTCATGAACGAACAAAACCAGGAGCCATGAGCATGCAACAGCTTGAAGGAGCCATGGCCCCACGTGGCTCCATGCGGACAGGGCTCTTCCGGCGAACTTCGCAGCGGCGCTTCTCCCCGGGCCGCGCCCTGCTCCCCGCTCTCCTGCCGGCGTTCTTCGCCTGCTCCGACACCGGAGACCATGGCACACGGGGCACGGGTGATCTCCCGCTGGACACCGAGTGTCCCCAGGCCGAAGACCTGCTGGGCTACCCCGCCTGTGTACACCATGTCCCCGACGAAGACACCTTCCAGGCCGTCACGGTGGACTCATCCTCCGTGGACCAGCTCCGCGTGGGCAAGTACATGGTGCCGGCCACCCAGGACGCCCGCCTGCCCACCCTCTTCATCTACGTGGACACCTTCCCCCTGCACTACGACTTCCTGGTGACCGCCTTCCCGGATCTCTTCTCCGGCCTGACCACCAGCGAGTACAACCAGATCATTCTCTACCCCGAAAGCAGGGAGTTCTACGCCGGTACTCTCTCGCTCTACGTGGACGGAGACGGCTTCTACTACGGCTTCGTGGTCTGGGACGACCCCTCCGACGAAAGCTCCACGCTGACGCTGGAACAGGCCACTGCCGCATGGGAGGCACTCCAGGAGCGCTTCGGAATCGGAGACCTGGCCTGGGTCCCCTACACCTCCGCCCAGGCGGAGGCCGCCCAGGGCTGGGACGACGCCCCCTTCACCATCGAGGGCCTGGACTCCGTCGTCGAGTACGAGGTCTACAACCCCGGGGAATGCTACGGGAGCATGCGCCTGTACACCCTGGACGAGTTCGATGCGGCCACCGAGGCCGCGGAGTTCGGCTACCAGGACATCCTGGCCATCGCCGAGGCCCCATACGACATCGAGCGAGTCGTGAGCGGCATCGTCACCGGGACCCGCCAGGGCACCCTCTCCCACCTCAACGTGCGGAGCCTGGCCAGGGGCACCCCCAACTGCTACATGGCCGACCCCCTGGAGAACCTCGCGGCATGGGAAGGCATGATGGTGCGCTTCGAGTGCGGCCAGGACGACTGGAGCATCCGGGAGGCCAGCACCCAGGAGGCCGAGTCCTGGTGGGAGAGCATCCAGCCCGACCCGGTGGACATCTGCGAGCCCGACCTGGACGAAACATCCATGCCGGGTCTCCTGGAGCTGGCCACCGACACATCCCAGCAAAGGGAGACCGCCACCTGCCAATACGGCTCCAAGGGAGCCAACCTGGCGACACTGTATCAACGCATAGACCAGCAGTACCAACTGGATGGCTTCCTGGTCCCCTTCCACTACTACGACCAGTTCGTGCGGAGCAACACATGGACCGTGGATCTTGGCCGGGGAGCGGCGGAGTACAGCTTCCAGGACACGCTGGAGGCCTGGCACCAGGACGAATACTTCCTGGGCGACCCATCGGTACGGCGGGACCGCCTGGAGTCCCTGCGCCAGGCCATGGACGACTCGCCGGTGGACCAGGATCTCCTGGATTCGCTGGGGGAACGTATCCTGGATGTCTTCGGTTCCGACACGATCATGGTTCGCTTCCGCAGCTCCTCCAACGCCGAGGACTCGCTGGAGTTCAGCGGAGCCGGGTTGTACGAGTCCGAGAGCGCCTGCCTGGCGGACGAAACCGACGGCGACGACCAGGGCCCCAGCCTCTGCGACTCTGACAAGGACAACGAAGAAACCCTGCAGGACGCCCTGCGCGAGGTCTGGGCATCGCTCTGGAACATGGAGGCATGGGACGAGCGGGACTGGTACGGCATAGACCACATGAATGCAGCCATGGGCGTCCTGGTAAACACCCGCACCAAGAACGAGCAGGCCAACATCGTGGCCTTCTCCGGGAATCCCACCTCCGATGACGACGACCGCTACCTTGTCAACTCCCAGGAAGGGGAGCTGGACGTGGTCTCGTCCGAACCTGGCATCTACCCCGAGTCCGACCTGCTCACCCTGGAAGACGGGCAGGTCATCGAGATACTCCGGGTCTCCTCGAGTTCGGAGTTGAGCGACGGCGACTACGTGCTGTCCGACACCGAGCTGGAAGAGTTGGGCGAGGTCCTCTACGGAATCAACGCCGTCTATCCCGTGGACCAGGACGTCCCGGATGGCTACGACATCCTCTGGGACACCGAGTGGAAGGTGAAGGAAGACGGCCAGCTCATCATCAAACAGATCCGCCCCTACCTTCGCTGAAACGAGTGAAACCATGAAACCCCTTGATTATCTCGTGCCACGAGCCCTGGCCTGCGCCGCCGTGCTGGCTTCCCTCCTGGCCATCGCCCCCGGCACTGGCTGCGACCAGCGTACCCAGATCTCCGACGGCGACACGCAGGCCGACACCGACACCGACACCGACGCCGACACCGACGCCGACGCCGACGCCGACACCGCGGATCCCCTGGGCACGGGTCCCTACACCGACAGCTCGCTGTGGACCCACTGCCCCGGCTCCGACGCCTACCTGGGAGACTCCGCCTGGGAAGGCTCGCTGGTGGCCACGGTCAACGCCGTCTACTGCGGCGCCTTCGACGAGCAGCGCAGCCTGGAGCAGGAACTGACGGACAAGGCCCTGCTCAAGGTAGTGGAAGGGAGCTACCCCCTGCCTACCCAGGAAGCCGACTACGACCTGTCCCTGCCGCTCTGCACCCTGCGAGCCCAGCCCCCGGAGCAGCCCGAGATGGCCGGAACAGGCCACACCACGGTGAGCCCCCAGGTCTGGTCCGACACCACCTACACCTACCTGGAGGGCTCCCAGCCCATGGCATCGCCGGACGGTACCGAGTGGACGCTGGAGCACATCATGCTCATGGTGGGAGAGGTGGACGCCGTGCCGGACCCCATCGTCCTGGATGGCGCCACCCGCGACGAGAGCAGCGGCTCGGGGGCGGATCTCGTGCTCTTCCAGGAGGGAGCTTCTTCCCTGGACGTGGACGCCATCAGCTTCCAGGCCTGCCTGGACGAAAGCTGGTCCCTCAACGTCCACGGCTTCCAGTTCGACGGGGGGCAGGTGGAGCTTGATCTCTACCTGGGCGAAAACGTCGTGGTCACCGCGCCTGGTGCCTTCACCCGCGCACAGGGGACCTTCCGCGGGGTCTCATTCGACCAGCAGGACTATTTCCACCTGGTCTACCGCCCGGAGCACCACCACTATGGCCGCCACTTCGCCGTACTCTTCGACGAGCCCATCGACGATGTCTGCGCGCTGCGCATCGAGAACGTGGACACCCAGCCCGGCAACGGCTCCACCACGCTGGCTACCGCCGACTGCGATCTCCAGGTAATCGAGTACCTGGATATGACCGCGGAGACCTTCGAAGTCGGCGGCTGACGGTCCCGGGCCGGAGTCCCGTCCCCACATCTGCGTAGCGCCGCACCAGGGGAGCCCCGGGCCAGGCCGCTGCCGGGTGGAACCCAGCCTGGGGGAAACGACCGGACGGGATGGGAAAAAAGTGGGACTTCTTACATATGTTCCGGGATGTACCCTTGGTTCGGCGTTATCGTCCTGTCAACCGAATACGCCGCCTGGCGTATCCAACACGGGACCGACTCATGCCGCAACTGACCCGAGGAAGCAGGGTGTACATCCTGGGAGGTGGGCCAGCGGGGAGCTTCACCGCCCTGCACCTGCTGTCCTACTCCCGCCAGATGGACCTGGATCTCCAGGTGACCATCTACGAACCCCGCTCCTTCGGCACCCTGGGTGTCAGGGGCTGCAACATGTGCGCGGGTATCCTCTGCTCATCGCTCATTCACAACCTGGCCCGCCTGGGACTAGGCATCCCGCGGCACGAGATCGCCGCCAGGATAAGCTGTTATGCCCTGCACACTCCCCATGGAGTGATGGAGGTGACCCAGCCCGGCTCCACCGAGTCCATCTTCGCCGTCTACCGAGGTTGCGGGCCACGAGACCAATGCAGCACCACCGACAACATCGGCCTGGACGGCTTCCTCTTGAAGGAAGCGCTGGCAAGGGGCGCGGTGCTGCGCCAACGCAAGGCGAACGCCGTGCTGCTGGAGCCCGGCAGACCGGTGGTGGTTTCCCAGGACGAAACAGATGAATGCGACCTCCTCATAGTGGCCACCGGAGTAAACTCCAGGCTCATCAAGGAACTCCCCCCACCCTACAGGCCCCCGGCCACCGTTGCCATGGCCCAGGACGAGCTGCTTGCAGGTCACGATGCCGTGGCAGGGGCACTCCGGGGCAAGGTCCACATCATCATGGAACCGGGAAGGCGCCTGGTATTCGGCAGCCTGATCCCCAAGGGAGAGTTCATCAGCGTCTCCCTCCTCCGAGGCAGCAGCGATCCCATGAGCCTGGAAGAGTTCCTGGACCTGCCCAGGGTCAGGAACATCCTCCCCTCCTCGTACCAGCGGAGCTGCGGCTGCAAGCCCGCCATTCCCGTGGGTGCTGCCGCCCATCCCTTTGCCCAGCGCATGATGGTGGTGGGGGATGGGGCAGCCAGCCGCCTCTTCAAGGACGGAATCGGCTCGGCCTTCCGCACCGCCAGGGCGGCAGCCCGCACTGCTGTTCTCCACGGAGTGGAAGTTCAGGACATTCGCAGGCACTACTGGCGGACCTGCCGCGCCATCACTCGCGACAACGCATATGGCCGACTGTTGTTCCGGATCCACTCGGGGCTGAAAGACTCGCGCCGCTTCTTCTTTCTCCAGTCCAGGGTCATACGGGCCGAAACCACGGCCCCCCACCCCACTCGCAGGATGGAGCAGTTGAGCTGGGGGATGTTCACGGGATCCAGCACCTACCGAGCGCTCTTTATGCGCACCTTGAGCCCCGGCCTGTGGCACGATTTCGCCTCCGCCCTCTTCCAACGTTCCCGGCCACACTCCACCCCGACAACCGGCCAGGGTCAGAGCCCCACCTCTCTTCGCGGGAATTCCTCAGCCCCCAGGCACATCCTCATCCTTGGAGGGGGTTTCGGTGGAGTCTACACGGCGCTGCACCTGGAAAAGCGCCTTCGCCGCAGGCGAGATGTCTCCATCAAGCTCGTCAGCGACGAAAACTACTTTCTCTTCACTCCGTTGCTGCACGAGGTGGCCTCCGGGGCGCTGGAGACCCGCCACATCGCCGCTCCCATCCGCCGCCTGCAGGGGAACAGGCACTTCGAGTTCGTTCAGGCGAAGATCACGGGAATCGACCTGCGAGCCCGCCAGGTACACAGCGATCGCGGCTCCCTGGACTACGACTTCCTGGTCCTCGCCCTGGGCAGCGTCACGGACTTCAGAAGCATAGCCGGCAAGGAGCACCTGGTGCTGGGCCTCAAGACCCTCACCGATGCCATGATGCTGCGCAACCACATCGTGTCCTGCTTCGAAGAGGTTTCATCCATCTCCGCCGACCCTTCTTCCTTGCTCACCTTCATCGTGGTGGGGGGGGGAACCACCGGCGTCCAGCTCACCGCCGACCTCAACAACTACGTCCGGGAGAAGCTCACCAGGGAATACACAAAGATCCATCCCGACAGCATCCGCGTGGTACTCCTGCAGGACCAGGCCAGCCTCCTGCCTGGAATGTCATCCAGGCTCAGTCTCCTGGCACGAGAAAAGCTGGAGGACCAGGGTGTCGAGGTCCACACCAACACAAGGGTGACCGACGTGGGCCCGGAGCACGTGGAACTCGAAGGTGGCCAGATCATCCACAGCCGTACCGTCGTCTGGACTCCTGGAATCGTGGGGAACCCCGTGACCGCCTCACTGCCCGTGCCCCGAGACGACATCGGGCGGGTCATGGTGACGGATCGCCTGGAAATCCCAGGGTATCCGGGAGTGTTCGCCCTGGGCGACAACGCCAACCAGCGGGACCACCGCAGCGGCGAACCCCTTCCACCCACCGCCCACGTCGCCGTGAGGCAACCCGGGGTGGTGGCAGAGAACATAGTCTCCTACCTGAAAGGCAGGCCCCTCCGGCCCTATCGCTATTTCCACATGGGGCAGATGGTCTCCCTGGGGCCCAGGTGGGCGCTCATGGAGCTGCTGGGAGTCAAGCTACACGGCTTCGCCTGCCGGCTCCTGTGGCAGGCCGCCTACTCCACCTTGATGAAGGGCCGCTACAACCAGGTGCGAGTACTCACCGACTGGGTGCTGGGGCTCTTCTTCGGCAGGGACAACATCCTGCTGCGCACCGGTCCATTCGAGAGAAAGCCCATCTCCGGCAAGGACTCCGGGCCTGGCCGCACACTCGACGGTTCCGGCACCTGACACCAGGCCCGCATCCCTGGACCAGGATATTCCCACGCTGCCCGTACCGTCAATGAAGCCCTGGCTCCTGCTGACAGGCCGAGCACCAGCAGCTCGCTCCACGGGGTCCCGGTCCGACCTGGCAGGGAGATCCGAAGTGGTCTACTTGAAGTTGAAGTCGCTCGTCAGGTAGGCGCCCAGTTCGGGGCTGGGATCGCTTCCGTAGAAGGCCCCGGGGAGGTAGACCCACAGCCCGGAAGAGATGGCCAGGTGATCCACTGGCTTCCAGGAGCAGTTGGTGTCCAGTTCAACCCCGTGCATGGCGGTGTCGGAGGATGCCGGGGCGGCGCTGGCGAAGAAATGGGCGTCCACCTTGAGCTTGAGCTTGTCGGCCAGGGCCCAGCGAGATTCCAGCATGGCATCCATCAAGCCCTCGGCTGCGGTGTCGGAGGGGATGGACAGGTAGAGATCCATGTTCCCATAGAACTTGTGGTTGGTGGCGTAGAGGGTGTCGAACACCCCCACCGTGCTGTCCGAGGTGTCGGAGTCGCCTGACAGAAGGTCGAATCCCAGGCCCAGGTAGTCCACCGCGGCACCAAGCCCGGCGCCACCGCGCAGCCCCAGCATCCATGCCATGTAGTCGTTGTTGTCGTCCTGCCCGAACTGGCCGTAGGCCTCGGCGATCCAGGAGAAGCTCCCGGCCTTGCCCTTGCCGTGCAGCCCGGCGGTGGTGAGCAGCCCGTCCACTGCCTGGTCCAGGCGGGAGATGACCACCAGGTCCAGGTTCAGCGGGTCGCCCAGCCTGGGCCCGGCACGTAGAGCGAAGAGGTGCATATCCATCCAACGCTCGAAGGCGGCGCTTTCTTCGCTGCTGTCCACGGGGCGCTCCAGGAGCTTGCCGTAGAAGAACTCGGATCCGAAGCGCTCCCTGGAGTACTGGAACCTGAGGGCGTCGAAGGAACGTCCCTGGTGGGTCCACAGAACAGGACCGATGAGCCGTTGTTCATGCCAGGTTATCTCCTGCCGCCCGATCCTCAGGCTGCCGGCACCGTTGGCAAAGGCGTACTCTCCATAGGCCTGGTGCATGTCCAGGCCGTTGGCGGAGTAGTCGGTTAGGGTGCCTTCGGAGAGCGAGCCGGAGTTGTATTCCGAGCCCCAGGTTCTCACGTCCTGCACCTGCACGAACACCGAGGTGCCCCCGGAGAAGGCGGCCTTCAGGCCGATTCGCGCCCGGTTGCCAACCTGCCAGGCCCCCGTCAGGTCACCTTCGAAGGTCTTGTTGGGCAGGACTTCGGCTCGCGCCCGCTCTTGCGCGCTTGGATGATAGTCCACGGAGGGTTCTTCGGCGCGGAGTTGCTGCGGGAAAACAAGAAGGCAGGCAATAGATGAAACGAGTGAAAAGGTAACTATGGCACGTTGTTCCATGTGAACTCCTAGGAGCCGTCGGGAAAGAGGCTGCCCGAAACAGCCGGCTCGGGCCGTGGCGAGGGGCGCCAGGCGCGTAGCGAGACGGGCTCTTCTCGATATCGTGCGTTGAAGGGGTATTGGAATACCTCGAAATGCGCGATGTCGAGCAGGGCCCGGCGCAGTAGCGACTGGCGCTCCGCAGCAGGCCCGAGCTTTCCCGACGACTCCTGGGTATCGGGCCTCTGTCCGGGCCAGTCTTCGTTCGCCGGAACGTGACACTGGAGGCACCTGCCACGCTCCGGGTGAGATGTTCGAATTTCCAGAAACTGCGCATCTTCGCCGTGACATCCCAGGCAGTTCTCACGCATGGTGAGAGGATGGGGGATGAGCCAGGGCGCCAGCGAATGCGCCCTTTCGCCCATGGACCAGGCCCCTCCCTGGAAGTCGTTTGGCACAAAGAGGTCGTCGGTGTTCTGCTCCACGTGGCACTGCACGCAGATCTCCAGTTCGGGATGGGGAGTGCGTGGAGCAGGGCGGCCATCGTCCATTGCATCGCCCTGGGAGTGACAGTCCATGCAGTAGCTCCTGCCCAGTTGGGCCACCTGGTGGGGAATGGTGGGCGGAGCGCCGTCGAAAAGGCGATTGGGCGGTAGAGACCAGTCGGCTCGGGCGTCTGGCGGTTCCGTGGCGCATCCTGTCACGGCCAGGGAAGACACAGAGCAAGGCAGCAGCGCGGCCCAGAAAACAACCGTTGCTCTCCAGCGCATGTTCACGCCCTTTCCACCTTCACGGCGCACTTCTTGTAGTCCGGTTCCTTGCTCAAGGGGCAGAAGGCATCCAGGGTCAGTTCGTTTATCGGCAGGTTCTCGTCGAAAAAGGGAACAAAAACCAGCCCGGGAGCTGCCGAACCCCGCTTGTCGATGGCGACGGGCAAGACGATGGACCCCCTGCGGCTGGTGAGCTTGACGCTGGAGCCGGGCACGATGCCAAGCCTGTTTGCGTCGTCACGGTGGATTTCGCAGTAGGAACCGGGCATTGCTCGGTGAAGCTGGGGGACTCTTTGTGTCATGGAGCCGGTATGCCAATGCTCCAGCACACGCCCGGTACACAACCAGAACGGGTACTCGCTGTCGGGTTCCTCGGCGGGAGGCTCCCAGGGCCTCGCCCATATCACCGCCCTGTGGTCGGTTTTCCCGGCGGAATAGAAATCGATCCTCTTGCCCTTGGCGGCATAGGGATCCCATGGGGCCACGTAGCGGTAGGGAGTTTCCTTGCCGTCGACCACTGGCCAGCGAAGACCAGGTACCTTGCGATAGGTTTCGTAGGGTGCCAGGTCCTTTCCCTTGCCCAGGGTGAACAGGCGGTACTCTTCGAAGAGGTTTTTTTCCAGTTGCTGGGACCAGGGGAAGAGTTCTTTGTAGCCCATGCGCCGCGCCACCTCCACGGTCTGCCAGACATCCGGCCTGGCTTCGCCGGGGGGATCCGCCAGCTTGTCCCATTGCTGTGTACGCCTTTCCGAGTTCCCGAACACGCCTTCCTTTTCCACCCACCCGGCGGATGGCAGCACCAGGTCGGCCAGCTCGGTGGTGGGGGTGGGGTAGATGTCGGATACGACGATAAAGCTCGAGTCTCGGTTCTTCCTCTTGCCCTCACGATAGCGATTCAAGTTTGGAATCGTGATCCATGGATTTGTCACCTGCACCCACATCACCTTGATGTCGCCCCGATCCAGCGCACGGAACATGGCCATCGCGTGTGTGCCCGGCACAGGATTGATTGTTCCTGGCTCAACCTTCCAGATCTTCTCTGCCTCGGCACGGTGCTGGGCATTGGCCACGACGCGACCGCCGGGAAGCGCGTGTGCCAGAGTGCCCACTTCGCGAACGGTTCCGCATGCACTGGGTTGACCGGTGAGCGAGAAGGGGGTGGAGCCAGGAATGCCAATCTTTCCCGTCAGGAGGTGTATCGCGTAGACCAGGTTGTTGATCCATGTACCCCTTACGTGCTGGTTCATGCCCATGCACCACAGGCTCATGATACGCATATGGCTGGAGCCGAAGAGTCGGGCCAGCGCTACCAGTTGCGCCGCGGGAACACCGGAGAGTTCTTCCACCTTTTCGGGCGTGTATGGTTCCAGCAGCTCCCTGTATTCCCGGAAGCTGAGTGGACGGGCCTTGTCCTTGAACTTGAAATGGTCCTCGGTGCCATAGCCGATGTTGGTCTTTCCGGCCCGGAAGGTGCAGAAGCTTTCGACAAACTCGTGATCCACTCGATCATTCACAAGGAGCCACCTTGCGATCCCGTTTGCGATGGCCAGGTCGCCCTGGGGTTTCATCAGCATGACGGTATCGGCATAGCGAGATGTGGGAGTACGCCTGGTGGTGATGTCGATTATCTTTACGTGGGCAGCCTTTCGCTTGCGAGCCAGGATCCGGCTGAACAACACCGGGTGCATCTCTGACATGTTGTTGCCCCAGAGCACGTACACGTCGGCCTTGTCCAGGTCGTCGTAGCAACCCATGGGCTCATCGGCCCCGAAGGTGGACACCAGGCCAACCACGGCGCTGGCCATGCACAGGCGGGCGTTGGGATCGATGTTGTTGGAACCCAGCCCGCCCTTGAACCACTTCAGCGCCGCGTAGCCCTCGGGGATGGTCCACTGGCCGGAGCCATACATGGCCACGGAATCGGGCCCGTGTTGCTGCAAGGCTTGGGAGTACTTGCGGGCCACCAGGTCCAGGGCCTCGTCCCAGCTTATCTGCTGGAAGGAATCACCCTTGCGCAGCATGGGGTGGGTCAGGCGGTCCTTGCCCCGAAGCATGGCCGGCAGATGGTAACCCTTGACACACAGCAGACCCTTGTTGACGGAGCAGTCAGGGTCGCCGGCAACCGCTTCCACCTTGCCATTGCGCACGCCCACCAGCACGCCGCACCCGGTACCACAGTACCGACAAGGTGCCTTGCCCCAGGTGAGCGAGCCGTCCAGGGCCTTGACAGCGGCGGCGGTGCCGCTCCCGTATAGAGCCGCGACCGCCGCGGCCGCTGCCGTGTTTCGGATGAACTGTCGACGAGTCAGACTCATGCCTCCACCTCTCCGGACTGGAAGACCATCAGGGCTTCCATGACATCGGGCCAGCCTGCGATCTCGCGGTGGCGCTTTTCTTGCTCCTTGGGGGAATCCCCCTCGATGAGAACGGCCAACTTGTGTTTGTGGGTTTCCACCACTTCGACTCCGGGCATTCTGCCCAGGCGCAGGATGACCTGTTCAGCAGCGTCTTCACGAACACGAACCAGGATGGCTCCGATTCTGGACATCACTCGTTCCCTTTCACCGTCCCGGCGTCCTGCCCGTACCTCTTCTGGTAGAATTCACGGATCTTCCTGGATTCTTCTTCGTCCAGGCCGGAAATCCACGCATGTTGGGGCATGGCCATCACATCTTCGATGGCCTTTTCCGAGTTGGGGTGACCTTCGGCCAGCTCGCGACTCTGGGGAATCAACTCCATGTAGAATCGCTCAGCTATTTCGAAGAAACCGTGCCACTGGGTGTAGTCGGGGCCCATCATCGCGGCTGCCATGCGCGCCCTGCGACCTTCGTGGTGCCACAGGAAGAAATAGGTCCACTCGATTTCGTCGTCGAAGGGGGTGCCGCTGCGCAGGTCATCTTCCAGCAGGGCGCTCATGATGCTCTTGGACGGCTTGGCGAATTTCTCGTTGTAGAGGTCGATGGCTCGGTCATACTGGGCGTAGAACCCGCGCACCCAGTCGCCCGTGTGGCAATTGGAGCAGACATCCTGCATGGCACGGCGCTTGTCTTCGGAGTTTTCGGTGTACTTGGAAACCGCGGGGCGCAAAATCCAGGAGAGCCTCTCGCCGGGATCGTGCGACACTGGTTGGTTGGAAGTGGCGCTCATGTGGCAGGTGGCACAGGTGGGGGCCGCGCTGTAGGTCTCGCCCACGATCCAGTCCTTTTCGTCCAGGTGCATGAATCCCTGCTGATCGGCCGTGACGAAGGCGATTCCGTGCTTGCTCTCTTCGTAGATCTCCTTCTGGGGATGATCGGGACCCAGGTGACATTTCCCACAGTTGTCGGGGCGTCGGGCCATCTCCACGGAGAAGCGATGCCGCGAATGGCAAGCGGAGCATGAGCCGTTGCTGCCGTCCAGGTTCAGGCGACCGATTCCCGAATTGGGCCAGGTGGCGTCGTCGATGATTGGCTTGCCGTTCTTGTCCCGGACGGTTTCGCCCGTGGTGGTATCCGTCTTGAAGGCGATGATGGAGCCGTGACATTGCTGACAGCCAGAGTTGGCCGCCGGGACGCCTTCGACTATCTCGCCCAGGACGTTGTCCAGGGAGCCAAGAATCTGACCCGCTGCCGCGTGATGGCTGTCCTGGAACTCGGTGGCGATGTCGGGATGACAGCGGCCACAGTCCTTGGGTGTGACAAGGGTGGCGATACGTTGGCCCTCGTGGAACCAGGCGTCCACGTCGGTTTCTTCCGCCTGGTGGCAGTCGAAGCAGCCGACCCCCATTTCAGCATGGGCGCTGTGGCTCCATTGGTCGGTAATAGCCGGACTCTTTTCCTGGTGACAGTCGAAGCAGTCCTTGTTTACACCCAGCACTACGGGCTCGGGTTCTTGTTCGATGCGCTGCTTCAGACCTTCCACCCAGGCCACGATGAGCAGGGAAACAAGAAACAGGAAGGACAGAAGTGCTACGATGATCCGTTTGGCGTTGAGTGACACCGCGAAACTCCGTGTATTGCTTGCTTGTCTTGCAAGTGCGTCAGTAGGCAACCGCCTCCCAGACGGTGAGGACGATGACGGTCAGAACCGCGATGATGCCGATGGGTATGGACAAATCGCGGCGAGACAGCTTGCCGAGAATCTTGTCGACAAATGGCCAGAAGACGAAGAGGACGCCCGCCACCCCCATGCAGAGCAGCGCGATACCCAGGCTGGTGAGCTTGAGCCACCTGAAGGTAAAGTAGAAATACCACTCTGGCTTGATATGGGCCGGCGTGACCAGGGGATTCGCCCGCTCGCCCAGCTCAGGCGGGAAGATGACGGCGAAGGCGGAGAGCACCACCATGAGCCCCACACCGATGATGAGTTCGGTGATGACGTGATCCGGGAAAAAGCGGAAATGCTGAGATTCACCGGGTGTTTCGTCTTTGAAGTGGAGTTCGGTTATTCCGTGCAACCGAATCTGTACGATGTGGAGCACCAGCAACACCGTGAGGAGGGCGGGAAAGATCCCCACGTGAAAGACGAAGAAACGGGTGAGGGTGTCGGCGCCGATCTGTTCACCGCCCCGTATGAAGCGAGCCAGCGATTCTCCAACCAGTGGGACGGCGCTGGTCATGTTGGCGCCCACCGTGGCCGCCCAGTAGGAGAGCTGCTCGTAGACCAGGGAGTACCCGGTGAAGGCGAAACCCAGGACCACGAACAAGGTGCCGGCGCCGAAAAGCCAGGTGAGTTCCCGAGGGCGACGGTAGGATCCCGTGAAGTAGACCCTGAAGACGTGCAGCACCACCGAGATGATCATCAGCGTGGCGGACCACCTGTGCAGGCTGCGAATCCACCAGCCGAACGGGACTTCGTGGGTGATTCGGCTGACGCTGTCGTAGGCGCGTTCGGGGTCCGGTACATAGTAGAAGGTGAGCGCCAGGCCGGTGGCCACCAACACGATGAACAAGTAGGCCGGGATTCCACCGATACACCACCACCATTTCTTGAGGTGGTTGGGCACCGGCTCGTTGAGGCTGGCCGAGAACGTTTCCCAGCTCACGGGGAATTGGAGCTTCAGCCACTCTGCCACTTGGCTGCGCCAGCGGTTCATGCGACCTCCGGCAGGTCGAGGAAGACCAGGTCACCTTCGATGAACACTTCGAAGGTGGGCAGATTTGCACCCATGTCGGCGGGGGGACCGGCTGTGGCCACACCATCGGCGTCGAAATGCCCATCGTGACAGGGGCACACGAACTCGGTACCCACCGGGTCCCACTTGACCGTACAGCCCAGGTGGGGGCACACATTGGAGAGAGCCCTGAATCCCGTGGGGCCGTGTATCACGTTGATGGTGTGCCCATCGGGCGCACGAAAAGCGGTGGCGCTGCCCGGGAGCATTTCCGAGGTCAGTCCAATAAATATGCGCTTCTTGGCGGTATTCTTGCTGGGAAACAGGTACCGCAGTCCAAAGCCGAACGCAGTCAGGTAGCTGACGGAAAGACCGAGCAGCATCACTGCGTTGCTCAAGAAGCCGCGCCGATCCATTCCCCCGCCCCTGGCGGGAGTGCTGTGGGTCGTGGCATCAACAGGCCGGGTTGCCATCGGTGGATTCCTGGTTTGTTCAAGGTGAAGAGGCCTACACTTCCGTGGTGGAAATGGGGGTTGTTTCGACAGGAGATGTAGCTGTGCTTACTGTTTCCGCAATGTGGTACCCGTTTACCTGTTAACGGAAACGCTGTCAAGCCCTGGAGGAAATGTTTTGTTTTCCTCCTCCCGGAACATGTCGGAAAACAGGTGGATCCGCTTTGCCTCAGGCCAGCGCCAGGCGCGGAACAAAGAATCTACAGCACGAGAAAGCAGCCCTTTCAATCCAGGGTCTTGATGCCCATGGGTACATTGTCGAGCCTGGTGCTGCCGAGGCTGTTGCGCACCTCGTCGTAGATCTTCCTGGTGAGATCCTTGAAGATGCACTTACCGGCACTCTGGCAGTCGATGTTTTCCAGCAGGCAGTAGTTGGGGTCCATGGAGCCGTCGATGGTTTCCCATATTTGAAGAAGCGTTATTTCCTTTGGAGGCAAGGCCAGCATGTACCCACCCCTTGGTCCGCGCACGGACTTCAGCAGCGGGGTCTTGGAAAGGCGCTGCAGCACCTTGCTCAAGTGGGCTTCGGAGACCTTGAGGGTCCTCGCGATGCGCGGGACCTGGAGCGGTTCTTCAGTCGATGCCATGAGTACGAGAGCATGAATGCCGAGGGATGCGGCTTCGGATATTCGTAGAATACTGCTCAAGGTGATTCTCCATCGTGTTCACCGACTGTTGGGCGCATGTTCTCTCGGCGCTGGATGTTGCGGACGACCGTGAATACCCATACCCCGAAAGTTGCCGACAGTCGGCCCCAACGTCCTGTAGCAACTGCCATGAGTCAATAATCCGTCTCGTTTTGCGCGAGATTCCGGGCGCCTGCCACCAGGACTGTCGCGGGCCTCCAGGAGCCACGCCCCACCGAAATCACCCTTGACAGTTGAACAGAAATAGTCTATCAGATTGATAGACTATGAGGTGCGCTTGCTGAAAATCTCCACAAAAGGGCGCTATGGCCTGAAAGCCATGTTCGAGTTGGCTGTCCGCTATGGCGAAGGTCCCGTGCTCATGAGCACGCTGGCGAAACAACAGAATGTCTCTCGCAAGTACCTGCATTCCCTTCTCTCCCCCCTCCAGAATGCAGGACTCACCAGGAGCCGACGGGGAGTGCATGGTGGCTACCTGCTGACCCGCCCACCACACATGATCTTCGTCTCAGAGGTCCTGGAGGCACTGGAAGGACCCATGCTTCTCGTGGACTGCGTGGCATCGGAAGACACCTGTTCCGAATCACTTTCCTGCCCCACGCGCAAGCTATGGGTACACATGACCAATTCCCTCAAAACAGGCATGGAAGGCATGACTCTCTCGGACCTGCTCTCCCAGGAAACATCGGACCTGCTCTCCCGGGAAACAAAGGCAACATGATGCCGGGAATCGCAAACAGTGTCACCGACCTGGTGGGCAACACCCCGCTGCTGCGTCTCAACAGGCTGGCTGCCGGCGTGCAGGCCGATGTGCTGGTCAAGTTGGAGTCTTTCAACCCCTGCTCAAGCGTCAAGGACCGCATCGGCTTGAACATGATCGACTCCGCGCTAAAGGAAGGCAAGCTCGATGAACGCAGCGTCATCGTGGAGCCCACCAGCGGCAACACAGGGATCGCTCTGGCCTTCGTCTGCGCGGCCCGCGGCCTGAAGCTGTTGCTGACCATGCCCGACACCATGAGCCTGGAGCGCAGGAAACTCCTCCGCGCCCTGGGAGCGGAACTCGTTCTGACCCCGGGCTCAGCCGGCATGAAGGGCGCCATCGACAAGGCCCGGGAGATCCTGCAACAGCGCCCCGACCACGTGATGCTCCAGCAATTCGAAAACCCGGCGAACCCCGACATCCACCGAGAGACCACGGCACCGGAGATCTGGCGCGACACCGGCGGCAAGGTAGATGTCTTCATCGCGGGGGTGGGCACCGGAGGCACCATCACCGGTGTCTCCCAGTACCTGAAAGCTCGCAAGCCAGAGATCCACACGGTGGCAGTGGAACCAACGGATTCACCCGTACTCTCGGGAGGCCCACCTGGTCCACACAAGATCCAGGGCATCGGTGCAGGCTTCGTGCCGGGTGTACTGCGCATGGACATGGTGGACGAAGTATTCCGGGTAGATCACGAGGCGGCCGGCCTCGCCGCCCGCAGGCTTGCCCGAGAAGAAGGCCTCCTGGTGGGTATTTCATCGGGTGCCAACGTCTACGCTGCGCTTTCCTGTGCATCCAGGCCTGAAAACAGGGGCAGGACCATAGTCACCGTGGTGGCCGATTCCGGAGAGAGATACCTGAGCACCTGGTTGTTCGAAGAATGACTCCACCTAGGATTCACATGGCATTCCATCACGGCCCAACAGACCAATCCCTGATGTCATGGGAAAATCCGCGAGCCAGCGGCCCGCCGGGGGCCACCAGGCCGCAGACCGACGAATTCCCCAGTCTGGTGGACCAACTCTGCAGCCCGTGCAACGGCGACGAAAGCTCGGTCCTGCGGGGCCCGGGCCATGGCCCCCTCCCCTCTCGAGACGTACTGTCCACCGCGGTGGAAGACCTGCGCTCGGTGCTCTTCCCCGGATACTTCGGCACCTCGGAATTGAGCAAGGGGAGTATGCGCTTCCACATCGGCTCCACGCTGGATCGCCTACTGGGAGTGCTCCAGGAACAGATCTGGCGAGGCCTGTGCTTCGACTGCACAGAAGTAACCGTCACCAGTTGCGCCATCTGCCAGCACCGCTCGCTGGACTGTACACGGAGCTTCTTCAACAAGCTGCCGGAAATACAACAAAAGCTCTCAAGGGACGTGCTGGCTGCCTTCCAGGGAGATCCGGCAGCTCCCAGTCCCGACGAAGTGGTATTCTCCTACCCGGGCCTTCTCGCGATCACCAACTACCGTATCGCCCACGAACTTTTCCTTCTGCATGTTCCGGTCATTCCCCGAATCATCACGGAGTTGGCCCACGGCGCCACCGGAATCGACATTCATCCGGGCGCACGAATAGGGGAAGGGTTGTTCATCGATCATGGAACTGGCGTCGTGATCGGGGAAACATGCGAAATCGGTGATCGGGTGCGCATATACCAGGGGGTGACCCTCGGGGCCAAGAGCTTCCCGATGGACAAGAACGGTAACGCAATGAAGGGGACCAAACGCCACCCCATAGTCCAGGACGACGCAATCATCTACTCCGGTGCCACCATCCTGGGCCGCGTCACCATCGGTCGCGGCTCCACAATCGGGGGGAACGTGTGGCTGGATCACGACGTGGCCCCCGGCTCCGTCATTACGCAGGCCAGGGTCAGAAGCGAGCTCTTCCAGAATGGAGGTGGCATTTGAACATGCTATCCTGTCCCCATCCCGGAGCCGCTCAAGCCAAGGGAGCGGATCCCTGAAGCAAGACGGGCCGAACGCTCTTGCACAGATACTGGAAAAAAGCTTGCATCACCGGTGACCACCTGGCGAAGAAGCAGAACAGCAGAGATACCAACAAGGTAGGGAAAAAAATGGCCAGAAACAAGGCATGGTTCTTCGAACAGAACAAGTACACGATGGATCTTTCACCACGGGAAAGAAAACACCTGGAAAGATCCAGCACTGCGCTGCGCCTGAAAAAAAGGCAGAAACTCTGGGATCCCGGCGACGATGCCGACCGGGTCTTTTTCGTACGATCCGGGTTCATCAAGATCAGCAGAATCACGCCGGTTGGGCGTGACCTTACGCTCCACCTGGTGTCCTGGAACGAGATCTGTGGTGAAAGTTCCCTGGTGTCGGTGGGTCGAAGGGCCAGCACAGCCTGCGCCTACGAAGACTCACTGGTCTACGCGGTTCCAGCCAGTCTACTGATCACGGCCATGCACGAAAACAGAACTCTGTCCATGAAGTTCACCAAGCTGCTGGTGGATCGGCGCCACGCCATAGAAAGCCGTATGCAGAGCCTGGTCTTCAAGACCGCTCCCTCCCGCCTGGCCTCACTGCTTCTGGACCTCTCCGAAAAGTTCGGCGTAAAAGACGCCAGGGGAGTGATAATCAACCTTCAGATAACGCACCGTGAGCTGGCCAGCCTCATCGGAACATCTCGCGAAACCGTCAGCTTCGTGCTCCCGGACATGCGCAGGGACGGCCTTATCCTGACGGGCGAAAAGCGCGTGATCCTGGTAGACATCCCGCGGCTCCAGCAACTTGCTGCGTCATAACAGAAGCCGTCTGGAAAGCTCATGCCTGCTGCAGAACCTCGGGCGTTGCTGCGCCTGGCACCCATCGATAGGGCAGGAGCCGGCTGCCTCCGGCCGCATTCGGTTGTCTCTCTCCCGACGGCTCCCGGGCAGATTGGGCGCTGTCCCGGTTTGTATCCCGCGACGTTGATACACCCATGAGACGACTCACATCCAATGATACATCGGGGCCATCCGGGATGTGGAAAAAGGCACCCGTCGCAGCCTTCCTGCTGACACTCGCCCTCCTCTACATGGCAGAGTCGAAGACCGAAGCGGACATGCTCCTGGCAGAGAGAATCCACCACGGACTGTGGATCATCGAGGCTCTTCTCCTGTCCGTCTACGCAGCGTGGCTGGTCTCCAGGATGCTGGTCCCCCAAGGTTCCGCCAGGTGGCGGC
Source organism: Myxococcota bacterium (assembly GCA_024276675.1). GTDB lineage: Bacteria > Myxococcota_A > UBA796 > UBA796 > JAFGLY01 > JAJRWT01. The sequence continues at coordinate 24,381 of JAJRWT010000042.1, forward strand.
CCCGCGTCTGGAAGCTGTTCTCCCTGGTTTTCTTCGGGCAAGCCCTGCTGGGCATACTGGGAATGGACTGGCTCCTGATGACGGGCAGGCTGCACGTTCCCGTGCCGGCGGTGATCGTGGGAGGTCCAATCTACCGCGGGGAAGGGCTGTTCATGCCCATCCTGTTGATCTCCACCATCCTGGTGGTGGGGCCTGCATGGTGCAGCCACCTGTGCTACTTCGGTGCATGGGACGACCTGGCGGCGCGTAGGCGGCGGACACCCGGGAAGCTGCCTTCCAGGTTCTCGTGGCTTCGTCTGCTCTCGCTGCTGCTGGTGGTGGGCCTTGCCATGGGCCTGCGTTTCCTGGGCAGCTCGGCCTGGACCGCCTCCCTGCTGGGGATCGGGTTCGGCGCGTTGGGCACGCTAGTCATGGCAGTTTTCTCAACCAGGACGGGCCAGATGATCCACTGTCTCGCCTGGTGTCCCATCGGGCTGCTGGTCAACCTTGCAGGCCGGATCTCCCCCTTCCGGATTCGCATTGACCAATCCTGCACCGCCTGTGGAGCCTGCACGCGAAGCTGCCGGTACGGTGCCCTGGGCAAGTCCCAAATAGACCACAAAAAACCAGCCTTCACCTGCTCACTCTGCGGTGACTGCCTGTCCGCTTGCCCCCACTCCTCCCTTCAATACCGCTTCTTGTGGCTTTCTCCCCGGGCCGCCAGAACGCTCTTCCTGGTGCTGGTGATCTCCATGCACGCGGTGTTCCTGGGGCTGGCCAGGATTTGAGGGATCTCAGGGGGGATGAAATGCGGCTCGGAAATTGCAAGGGAACAAGCCGCTGCTGGACCTGGAGAGGCTCAGGCCCAAAGGAACCCGAAACAGCGACAAAGGAGCGGCGAATGAAGCGAACAAACAAGAGGCGCAGGCATCTTCCCACGAATATCATCATCGGCTGCCCCCTCACCAGGAGTAGGACTCCATGGTGTCGAGGCCTGTGCACACCGCATCGCGGTCACGGCCTGTGCGGGCGTATCGCTCCCCACAGCCAGGTGGGCAGGACCCGCAGGGCCATCGCCGCCCACCTCAGGGAACGCTCCCGGCACTGACAGAGCTGGTCAACCAGGGGGGCAATCCGTCACGTTCCATGGCAACGGCGAAAGTCCGGGCTATGGTCTGAACGCCCTTGTCGCGGGTGGGGTGTCAGAAATCCACGAAGAGATCATCGCCAGGTATACCCTGGGGAGAGATGCGCTGGAAAGCACCCTGTACGTCAACGCAACGGACACCGGGGAAATCCCTGCAAATGCCTTCAATCAAGGCGCTCATGTGGCTGGTGATACGATTGCCCTTGTAGTCCCGGTCCACGGCCAGTTGGAGCAATTCCCTGGCATCTTCCGCACGACCTTCTTCCAGGTAGAGCCTTCCCAGGCGATATGCCACCTCCGCGTGGGTGGGGTCCAACCGCTGGGCTCGTTCCAGGGTCCGTTTTGCCCCGGGAACATCGGAGGCGGCCCTGGCAACCTGGAGCAGGTGATCCAGGCGGCCGCGTTCAGCCCCAGTGAGGCGCGGATCAGGCAACGGAAAGACCGGTTCCGCCAGGTAGTTCACCGCGGGCAGGGCGATCCAGACCGGCACTCCCGCATCCCCTGCCAGCTCTGACAGGGACTCCAGGTTGGATTTGAAGTCCTGCAGAACCTGGAGATAATCCATGTCGGTGCGGGCGGGAAAGGCCGGCATCCATGGCTCGGACGAGCCCTGGGGCGTACCTGCCATGGTCGAGTCGGACGAAAGTGCGGCCTGCCTGGCCCACTGCTCCCGGATCTGCTGCTTCATGCAGTCGTCCTGGTTGCGCCCCAGACCCTGGGCGCCCAACATGGCAGGTGCTCCGTGGTATTTCAGCCACATGGAACGACCGGCACGGATGAGACGCACGCGGTTGAGCCAGCGCTCGAGGCCCTCTCGGCGGGGCTGGGAGCAGTCGTACAGCAACTTGCCGGCCAGCTCGTTGTTGCCGGTGTAGACGATGAGAGCGTCGGCGTTCAATTCCAGGATCTGCCGGGTCATGTCCGGAAGGGAACGGGAATCCAGGCCCCCGACTCCCGCGTTGATGAACCTGAAGGCAAGATCCGGGTGCCGACTCTCCAACAAGCCCTGGAGACGTTGAGGAAAACCACGCTCCTCGTGCTCGTAGGGGGCCCCCTGCACGGTGGAACCACCCACCGCGAAAACACGGAGCTGCTGGCCGGCCTCCAGGGGGAATCGTTCGTCCTGCATACCACGCAGCAACAGGCGAGGATTGGAACGAACCATGATCTCGCCGTTTCCGTCCCGCTCACGGATAAACCAGTCTCCTTCCACCCGATCCCGTCTCCAGACATAGGCACCCTCGTAGAAGCCCACCGTGGCCTGGAGGTCCGCCAACGTGGTGCCCTCGTAGCCCAGTAGAGACAGGGTGCCTTCCGCAAGGGCAAAAAGCACGACACATGGAAGCAGGGCGAACAGAAACTTGCGCCCCCAGGGCAGGCGCGCAGGCCTCCGGCGCCCTTTGTCGCTGCTGCCTTGCCCACCTCGTAACTTCATGCTGGTTTCCCACCAAGCGGTCCGCCGGGTTCCTCAGATGGCTCCCTTTCCAATGGAACCCTGCTTGATCTGCGGGTCGCCGGCAAGGGCTCGCGCCAGTGAGATCATGCGCTCCCTTCCCGACACCGGCGTGGAACCCGGTCCGGGCAGGGCCTTGAGCCCCAGGCGCCCCCCTGCCAAGGCTCCCAGAATGCCACAGAAAGCCCGACTCCCCTGGCTGCATTCCATGGCGGGCTCCATCAGCTCCGCGAATGATGCCCGCTGGTGGAATGCCAGCAACATCGCCAGGGGCAGGGCAAGATCCGCCTGCTGCATGGCAGCACCCACAGGTTCGGGGACACCGCCCGAGCGAGACTTGATGAGAAACTCCATGGCCTCGCGAGCCGAGCTTCCGCACAGGCCCGCCGCCCTGTAGATGGCGTTGGAGACGTCGTGGTGGTGCTGGCGCCAGGAGGGATCGAGCAAGTCGGAACAACGGCGCACCAGCACCCTTTCCATTGAACGACAACGAAGCGCCAGGCGTTCCAGCATGTCCACCGGCGACACAGGGTTCTTTCTGGAAAGACCCAGCACTTCCAACCCGGCCCAGGGAGCGATCACCGCCGCAGCCACGGCCCTGATATCGGTGTGGGTGGCCAGGACGCTTGCCGCCGATTCGGTCATCATGGCGGTGTCATCCGAAAAAAGGACAAGAGCCAACGGCAGAGCCCGCATGACCGGCAGGGCGTCAGCGCTGCTGCTGCGTGCCCCGCGCCAATCACGCCCAACCCGGTAGTCCTGTACGAACTCGAAACCGGGGTGCTCCGGATCCACGATGGACTCGGCGAAGGCTTCCGCAATCCTGCGGGTGGTCACCGGTCCTCGCAGGGCTACCTTCCCAACGATCTCGGCCTCCACCGCACCCGGTCCCGGCGGAAGCGGCGGTGCATCATCGTTCATGCGAGTGGATCTGTGCCGACCAAGCGCCATGGCCTCGCCCATGGCCAACCCCAACATGAGGCCGGCGGCCCGTGGCCAGTAGGGCCGCCGTGGAGTGCCAGGGGTGGAGATCACCGACCTGGGAGCCAGCAGAACCGGCCCCGCCCCAACGGATCCGGCCCGGTCCCCGGGAGCCGGTGAGGGTTTCTCGGTGGGCTTGAGCAAGGCCATGGGCCTGGCCAGCGGGATATGAAGGACTTCGTTGTACCTGGTCGATGACACCTGGCAGCCTCCTGGATCGGCACTCGCGCTATCCTGCGGGACGGTCAGGGCAGACGATAGACAAAGGCTTGTCCGTCCTGGAATACCGGCGGTCCACATATCCGCTCCAGCAGTTCGGTGGAGTCGGAAACTTCACCGGCCCCGGGGCTCCTCCCCTTGACTACGAGGGCATGGCTGAAACCGGCCCCCACAAAGTCGTGCATGGTTGTCACGTCGGCGCCATCGCCATGAGCCAGCAGCCGCACCTGCCACACCAGCTCCTTTTGCAGGGGTGTCCAGGGCCTGTCCGGTGACGACTCGTAGCCCTGTGCGCCTTCCAGGAGCGGACGCCTGTGCCAGGGTTGCAAGGCAAGCCCTCCGAGCTGCTCGCCGCCCAGCACGTCTACCACGGCACCGTCCGCGTTGTGGGAGAGCCATCTCGCAGCAGCGATTCCAGGAGGTGCATCCGCGATGGACCAGCTTGTGACCATGCGGATTGCAGGGGCCGCCAGCCATGTGCCCACCCAGGGAACCAATGGCAGAAACGTGGCAAATGGCCTGCCCACGGTCACACGATGCAGAAACAGGGCCAGGGCAATGCAGGCCGCTCCGAGAGCCAGGGGAGCCGCCCGCACCGGGTGGTGCATGCGGGAGAGCACCGGAAGATGCTGCCACAGCCATGCCAGGGGACTGTCCACGCCCCCCTGCCCCAGGTTCCATTTCAAGACGGGGCCCAGGGCCAGGAACAGGCCACCAAGTGCAGCCAGGGCCCATGGCCTGGAACCTTTCCACGACAGTGCCACCAGGAGGGCGGGAAGCACCGGGGCGTAGAGCCTGAAACGCTCCGGCACCGACGCCAGCCCCAGGACACCGGCAAGGGGAAGGGCCGTGTATCCCGACGGGGGCTCCAGGACAGCCAGGAAGGTAGAGAGGCTCTGGAGTTTCCAGAGGTATGGCCCTGCCAGCAGCAGGCACAGGCTGAACATCGCCAGCGCGGGCCGCCAGGATATCCGAGCCGACCCGGCTCCGGTCAAACCTGCAAGCACGAGAATGACACCCACCACCAGGGCATGATAGGGATAACCCCAGGCTTGGAGCGCCAACAGGGCTCCCGTGACCGCCCCCAGGAACGTGGCACTACGGGGCAGCGGAGAACGAAGCGCCGCCGCCCAGCTACCCATGGCCAGCAAGCCCGGCCAGACGATGAAAGTCGCCATTCGCCCGCCCGCCAGCTCGTGGAGGATTGTGGGGCTCAGGGTGAAGAGTGCGCTTGCTCCCGCGGATGCCGCCCAGGAAGCCCCCGCGAGCCTGGCCGCCAGCACCACGGCCAGCAAGGCCATGCCCAGATGGAAGACGGCCTGGAGGTTCCAGCAGAAGGAGAGATTGTCGGGGTCGAAAAAGGGAGCCGCCAACCAGGCGTCCAGCCTGTTGGGAAAGGCCAGGAGCAGGTCGCCCCCCCCTTCCGGCCAGGCCAGGCTGGCCATCCATTCCCGCCCGTCGTGGAAGAGACGGGCCGTTCTCCACTGGCACCAGAAGTTGCCCACGAAATCACCATCGAGCCAGGGCTCCGCAGGTCCCCACAGCCCGCTCCCCAGGGAGGCAATGGCGTCCCGCAGGATCCAGGCCAGAACCACCAATGGCGCCAGGAGACAGGAAAGCGCAGTCCACATTCCATGCGGCGTCTTTTCCCCGTGTCCTGGCGAAACAGCCAACTTCATGATCTCCGGGCCTTCCCCCCGCTGAATGAGTGGGACTGCCTGGTGCTGTAACCCAAAGATCCCTTTCCAGTTGAAGTGCTGAAACCTCTGTACATCGTCTGCGGGGTTTTGCGCTCGAGGGCCCCCCCCCCTTTCCCCCCCGGGACTGACGGTGGCGAGGGGCTATGCGATGTGATCCCGGCCCAGCTCTCGCTGGCGGCATCCTGTTGTGGGGCTGCGGTCTCTTGACGATGCAGCACAGGAACCGCGACAAGCTATTCGTCGAACGAAGCGGC
>JAJRWT010000043.1 GCA_024276675.1 Myxococcota bacterium
CGGGCGACCGTGGTGTACACGTCCAGGTTGTTCAGGCCGGAGAAGATGCTCTCCTTCGCCACCCGCAGGATCCCCGTCAGCACCCCCTTGAACAGGTGGGGGTTGTCCTTGAGACCACCCGAGAGGAACACCCGGAAAAAGTCCACCACCTGCTCGTAGTAGCCGTGCTCGTAGCCCGCGTGGATGGGCGTGTCGTACTCGTCCACCAGGATCACCACCTGCTCCCCCGTGGCTCCGTGGAGCCAGGAGGAGAGGGTTGCAAGTGCCTTGGACAAACGGACCTGCCTGGTTTCATCTTCTGCCAGGGCGCGTACTGCCCTGGGCACGGGAGTTGGCGCCTTCGTGCAGGCTATCAGTCTTTCTGTTTCTGTAGCTACGATACCCGCGAGATCTTCCAGACAATACTCCCAGTTGCGGAACTTCACGTCCTTGAAGGTCAGGTAGATTATGGGGTGGCGCTGGAAGTGGGAGCGGTAGGGCTCGCCGGCGCGCCAGGCCGCCAGACCCCGGAAGAGGTCGGAGCGGTCCTCGTCGCTGCGCTCGAAGAAGTAGCGCAGCGTGGAGAGGTTGAGCGTCTTGCCGAAGCGACGGGGACGGGGCAGCAGCAGCACCTGCGCCCCGGCGTCCAGCAGCTCCAGCACCAGGCCGGTCTTGTCCACGTAGTGGAAGCCGCCCCGCCGCAGGTTGCGGAAATCGGAGATACCTATGGGAAACTTCTTACTCATACCGCCAAGATATCACGGCAGGCGAGGGAACGGGCCGGGGCAGGGCAGGCTTCGCGCCTGCTCCTGCCGTTATCTTGCCCCACTGGTAGGCTGGAAAGCCTGCCCCACGGGGGACGCCGCTGCCATGCGCCGGGCCTACTCGGTCCTGGCCAGGCGAAAGCCACCCGTTCTGTCATGGAAATTTGCGGTGACCCAACCCCTTTCCGCGGAACGTAGTTCTATTGGTAATCCTATGTAGCTGCCACCGCGATAAACGCGGTAGTCGGAAGTGCTCAATCCCCGCTCCCAGGGGTCCACCACGGGATCACGCTGGTATTCGTAGGCGGTATCGGCGCACCACTCCGTAACGTTCCCGTGCACATCGTATAGGCACCAACGGTTTGGATCCTTGGTGCCGACCTCCCATGTCATCTCCGTACGCCAGTAGTCGGTATGGAGAGTAGCACAGTAGACACCTATGTCGTTGAGGTACATCCCGTTGTCGAGCTCTAGGAGCCCCCAACAGTCAGATTAGTCGTCCTGTTCAACGAGGTTGCCGCCGTTTGAGAAGGCGCTGTGGGTGCCGGCCCGGGTGGCGTACTCCCACTCGGCCTCGGTTGGGATACGGTAACCCGGGCAGTCGTATGTAGAGGCATATGCCGTGGCGAACTCGCACTGGACCGACGACCCGCTCCCGTTGCAGGTGTAGCAGCGCTCCCGCCCAGCGGCGTCGGAGACGGCGTTGGTGAACGCCGCGGCTTCATGCCATGTCACGTTTTCCACCGGACAGTAGCGGCACCCCACCGACGTGCTGGGGTTGTAGCCCATGAAGCGCAGGAACTCTTCCTGGGTCACCTCGTACATGCCCATCCAGAAGCCGCGGGTCAGCAGCACTGCGTGCGCAACATCTCCGTAATAATAACCCTCGACGAGCGATGCTCCCATGGTGAAAGACCCAGGAGGGATGTGGATCATGGGGATGCTCTCGTGGTCCACCGCCGCGGCCTGGCATTCCAGGTCGACGTCGGCGTCTGAATCGGTGTCTGTGTCAGTGTCGCTGTCCGCATCGGTGTCGCTGTCGCCATCTGTGTCTGTGTCTGTGTCTGTGTCTGTATCTGTGTCGCCGTCGGTGTCAGCGTCGGCCTCGGCCGCATGGGCGCTGTCCTTTCCGCCGCCGTCGTCGTCCTCAGCACATCCCAGCCCGGCCGTGCCCATCTGCGTGAGCAGGAGAGAGAGAAGGAGTGGAAGCTGGTTCGTGGTTGTCATGGCTGCATTCCTGTTGTAGGCAGTTTCGCTGGAGGGCCCATCATATGACCGTGTCGGTCTTCATGGCTGCGGTCAGGGCAGCGGCCAGGTGGATATCTTCCATGGGGATCTCTTGGGGTTCTACCGCGGTGAGATCGGCAGTGGTGAGTTGGTCAAGGGTGACAAGGATCTCCTGCTCGTGGATGTCGGGGGAGCCGAGCCTGCCGCGGATGCTGGTCCAGCCGGAGATCCTGTTCAACATCTCCTGCTTCCTGTCGCGGTTCCGCAGCAACGACAGGCCGGATGAATGGGCCTTTGGCGGCTTGTGGAGGAAGACGGCGAGCTGCACCGAGGATTCCCTGAGCCTGATGCGGGGCGGTATTCCATCGCCCTTGTAGAGCCTGGGATCGAAGCTCCGACCGGAGGCTGTTCCGTCCTCGTTGCCGTTGACCTCGTAGAGCATCAACACCTTCATGCCCCAGTCACTCCCGGCGGTGAAGGGGGTCCACCACTTGATGCAGCTCAGTTTCTCGGAGCCCTTCCCGCTGCTCTCTTCGGTGTACGATGTGTTGGCCAGTAGCAAAGCTCTTCCCTTCAGTTTCGAGGTCTCCGCCGGCTTACGTGCTCCAATATACCACAGGCAATTCGGAATGTGGCTGCTGGACACAATGTCCAGCTCCAGGTGCTCGGTGAACCCAAAGTCCAGCAGCAGGGACCAGAGCCTGAAGGCATATGCCTCTTCGCGGTACAGCGGCTCGGCATCCCCTTCGCCTTCCCTTTTCCAGCCGAACATGCCGTCACCGATGGACTCGGTGTAGGAGTCGTCCGTGAAGCACTTGATGGTGTCTCCCGCCCTGTAGTAGTAGGCGCCGGTTATCTTCTCCATCTTCTGGAAGGCGATCCACATCCCGGTCAGGCGAGCGGCCAGAATACCAGGGATCATGGTCGTGGAGTTATCGGGTGATTTCAGGGTGCTGAAGGAGTCCACAACCCACTCAATACCTTCCACTGCCTGCTTCCACTCCTCGTCGCCCGCCCAGGCCACGTTCTCGAAGACGCCCTCGCCCTTAAGCATGTCCTCGTAGGCATGCTGTGCGTCGATGACCTTCTGTGGGTCGACCGAGTACAACGTGTGCCATCCCAGCCAGTCCGGAAGGCTGAATCGTTGCCGCTCACCGTCCTTGTAGGCACGGAAGCGGTCGTAGAGTTCTTTGATGAGAAAGTAGACGGGATAGAGGGCCTCGTCCTTCTCAATAGTTTTGATTTCCAGGGAAACGCCGTCATCGTGGCGAAATGCCATCCTGGTACTGGTGTCGTTCGTGAAGCCTGGACCCCCGATCCTGGGACCGCCGGCCGACCACAGGGCGTCGTGGAACTCTTCCACGGCATCGGCGAAGAAGCTGCTGAAGTCCAGCAGGTCCTCCATTCTATTGCCCCAAAACGTGCCCGGGTACTCGGTCCAGATGTCCAGGTAGTCGATGATTTCGTAGACCTCTCCCTTGTACTCGTATTGCAGGTAGTGCTCGGCCACGGCTATGGCAGCCATGATCCAGTTCCTTTGTTCTGTCGAGTTCTGGAACCCCACCTGGCTGTGCCCACCGAGCCCGGTTGCTCCCGGATCTCCGGAGTGAGGGTCGGAGACGTTTTCCCGCGGGATGGCATACCAGGCGACCTCCGCCTCGGTCCCGAGCCTGAAGAAGCACTTGAAGTCGTTCTCGATAAAGCTCTCGAACTGCTCGTCGCTCCCCAGCAGGTTGATGCACCTGTCCGGAGAGTAGGGATCGTCCACCTGGAAGTGCAGGTAGTCATGGACGTTGGCCTCCGTGAGCTCTCCCGCATCCTCACATGCCCAGTCGGGGTAGCTGTCGGGATCGCCACAGTCGAACATGCGGTCCATGTCCAGCCGATCATCGAAGTAGTCGTTGTTGCGTATGCTGCGAACTCCCACGCTCAAGAGGGCTTCTGTCAGGTCCGGGAGCGATATTGTACATGGATCACTTTCAATGCTGGTATCAACAACACTGGTAACAGGGGGATCTGGACCCGAGATCACTTTTGTTGTCGCTTCAGAGCTTCGGAACAAGGCCCCAAATGGCCGGCTCTCAAGCTCTACGGGAAGGTGACCCCCCCCTCCCCATTTTGTCAAGAAAAAAAATGTAAACTCCACGTCAATCTGGCGGTGGGGTGCCCCGGCTGGCGTGGGATGTGGCAGGATGGATGCACGATGGCGTGACAGTGTCGCTCTCGGGGGGAGGCGGTCCAGCATGGAGCCGGCTTCCAGCCGGCCCTTTTGGGTATCCTGCCCCACTGGCAGGCTGGAAAGCCTGCCCCACGGCTGCCTGCCCCACTGGCAGGCTGGAAAGCCTGCCCCACGGCTGCCTGCCCCACGGCTGGAAGCCGGCGCCACGGGGCCCTCACACGATGGGCTCCTGCTCGGCCCTGGCCCAGACGCGCTTGCCGTCGAACACCGCCGCCAAGAGCCAGGCGGGCCTGGCCCCGTGGTCCCGCAGCTCCGCCGCGTAGTCCTTCTCCCGGGCCTGGCCCAGGGCCGCCGCCAGGGCACGCTCCGCAGCTCCCTGCCCGGTCTCGCCAGACCGCCCCAGCACCTTCAGC
>JAJRWT010000044.1 GCA_024276675.1 Myxococcota bacterium
CCAGTTTCTTGATCTCCCGCCCAAGGGAATCAGGGAGGCTTATTGTTATGCGCATCACTGTGCCTGTCTAGTATGCATACATGTCATAACCATACTGAAGGCGCTCTGGATTGTCAATGGGTGCGAAGACATGCTGAAGCAGCTACACGCAGCCGCAAAGTGACTCGGCCTACACGCTCGTACTGGTACGCCCTCCGCAGAGATTGGGGCCGCGGCCAGGCGCCGGGTCAGTGAGGTCACCCGCTTCATGAGCGCCTCGATGAGCTTGTCCTGGGCCTTGACCTTGTAGTCGAGTTCCTTGTTGCGCGCCTCCGTCTTCGCGCCATGCCCAGGACGTGCCGCAGCAGCGCGAGCAAGCGGGCGCTGCGGACATCGTAGACCTTGCGAAGTGCATCCTCGGTGATGGCAGGGTCCTGACCCGCGAGCAGCTCAACATTCAGCAGCCGTTGGTGCTGGCCCTGAGACCGTCGGTACCATCGGCGCCGCTGCTGGCGCCGCCGTCTCCACCATCGCCGAGACTGAAGCTCGTGTAGGAATCCAGCAGGAGCGTGGAGCCGCTCTCACATTGCACGCCTATGCTGGGACCGCCGCCGCCGCCGCCGCCGGAACCGCCCGCTCCTCCGGCGCCGCCGTCACCGCCGTCGCCGCCGCGGCCCGAGTCGTCTTCGCCCGCTCCTCCGGCGCCACCGAGGCCCCCCGTTCCACCGCTGCCGCCGTCGCCACCGCGCCCTCCAGCGCCGCCGTCGCCAGTGATGATGCTGCAATCAACCAGTTCCACCTGGGATGCCACCAGGAGCAATGCCACTGACGCCCCGCCTCCGGAGCCGAATGTCCCGTAGCTGCCTCCGCAGCCGCCGCCACCGCCGCCGCCGCCGGCGCCGCCGTAGGAGTCACAGACGGAGTTGCCGCCGCCGCCGCCGCCACCGCCGCCACCGCCGCCGCCGGAGCTGCCGGAGCTGCCATTGATGCCGTTGGAAACGGTGTAGCCAGAGTACCCGAAGCTGCCGTAGCTGTCGCCGCCGCTGCCGTTGCTGCCAGCGGAGCCCGCCGTCCCCGGGCTTCCGCTGCTGCCGTTGCTGTCGCCGCCGCCGCCAGAACCGCCGGCGCCACCGGCCCCGGTGCCCGCGCTGCCGGAACTGCCGCTGCCGCTGCCATGACCTGGGCTGCCGCCGGAACCGCCGTAGTTGCTGGAACAGCCCCAGCCCCCGGAGCCGGGATCAGGCCTGCTGCAAGAGTCGCAGAAGATTGAAGAGTCTTCACAGCCGTCTTCGCCGCTGCCTCCGTTGCTGCCCGAAGAACCCCCGGAGCCGGCGCTGCCGTCGGAGCCGTCGCCGGCGTTCCCCGCGCTGATCTCGCAGCCGTTGAGTACCAGCCCCTCGCTGTCGTGGATCCGTAACGCGATGGACGATGCGCTGGTGGTGCCGGTGGAGGAGGCCGAGATGGCTATCTGCTGCCACTCGGTGGGCTCGCTCCAACCCGATATCAGCTCTCCAGAGGAGCTGACCTGGAACTCGGGGAGATAACCGGCGATTCGCTCCCAGTCCCCCGACGAGTCGTAGCCACCCGCCATGTTCACGCCTTCCTGGAAGCTGCCCGACATGCTCACGACGCCGTCGGCGATGAGCACCCAGTCGTAGCCGGCGGCAAGCGCGATGCCGAAAGCGGTGTCGGCGGTACGCACGGGATCCGCGGTGGAGAGGCCCGTATTGGAGTCGTTGCCGCCCACCGGGTCCAGGAACACGGATGCAGCGGCATCGCCGTCTATGGAATCGCAGTTGGAGTCGATGTAGGTCATGTCGGGTTGGTCGTCGGCTCCGGGATGGACTGTGTCGTCGGCGTCGTCGCAGTCACCGTCCACGATGGTGAGACAGGAGGGATCGATGGAGCCGGTGCATGGACCGGTGACGCAGTAGCAGTCGCCATCGTCGTCGTAGGACTCGCTGCCTTCGTCGATCTCGCCGTCGCAGTCGTTGTCGATGCCGTCTTCGTACTCGGTGGCTCCCGGGTGGACGGAGTAGTCGGTGTCGTCGCAGTCGTCCAGGGGGCTGGCTCCGTCGTAGTTGACGCAGTTTTCGTCGATATGGCCGTCACCGTCCATGTCACGGTCGTCCACCACGCCGTTGCAGTCGTTGTCGATGGCGTCTCCGCAGTCTTCGTCGGCGCCGGGGTTGGTGTTGGGATCGGAGTCGTCGCAGTCCCCCGAGGTTGGGGTGTAGCCGTCGCCGTCCAGGTCTTCGTCGTTGATGTCGCCGACGATGAGATAGATCTGGTCGCTGCCCACGTAGCCGTCAGCATCGGCTGCCTCCAGGCTGACCACGTAGGTAGCCTCTGCCGGCTCGACCCACTCCAGGGAAGTGCTTCCGTCGGCGGATGCATTGCCCTCAAACAGGATCTGCGTGAAGCCGCTCACCGTATCCATGGCGCTCCAGGTGAGGTCGAGGCTCTGGTCGGCCTGCTGCACGTCGCTGACCGTGCCGCGGAGCTCGATGGTGTCCTGGCTGTAGAAGGAGTCGTAGTCGGAAGGGTAGGTGATGGTGACCGTTGGAACCTGGTCGTCGGTCAGCACCACCACGACGTAGACCTGGTCCTGTCCAAGGTTGCCGTCGTCGTCGGTGGCGCTGAGCGTGACGAGGTAGTTGCCCTCCTGGAGGTCGCTCCAGGTGGTGGTACTCAGGCCGTCGGCTCCGGGCTGCCCCTGGAACAGGTCCAGGATGTCTCCGCTGGCGGTGTTTTCAAGGGTCCAGGCCACGTGGAGGGTGTCGGGCTCCTGCTGCAAGTCGGAAACCACGCCGGAGAAGTCCACCTCTTCGTCGGAATAGAACTCCGAGAAGTTTTCGGGAGCGGTTATCATGACCGTGGGTTCTTCCTGCGTTGGACTGACGATGATGGTGACTGCGTCGAAGTCTTCAAGGCCGGCCTGGTCCTGGGCGGTGAGGGTGATGATGTGGGTGGCCGCCGACAGGTAGACCGAGATGATGGAAGTGTCTTCGGAATCCGGCCAGGCATCTTCGGTCGAAGCCAGGAACCCGTCCACGGAGGAGGTCCAGAAAACAGTCTGCAGGTCGTCCTGCCCGTTGGGATCCACCACGGTGCCTTCCAGCACCAGGAGATCCTGCGAAAGGAACTCGCTCTGATCCTGGGGGCTCTCGATGACCGCCGTGGGCGCCTTGTTGATCTCGGGGTTGACGTTCACGTCGCTGCCACATGCCGATCCCCACGCGCACACGGCGAGGCAAGTGAACACGGACGCTGCAGGCCAGGCTATGGACTTTCGTTGCATGGCTTCCTCTGGCGGGAGTATCAACAGGAGCGACCGCCCCGGAACGAAGATGCGGTTTCCAGGTCTTCGCAAAGACCAGGTTAGTTGATGAAGGGCACCGGCGTCAAAGCACAATCAGGTGCGCCGGTAGAAAGGGCCGGTAGCGCGGGCCGACGACAGGCCGTTCAACGGGTGCCCAGGAGGTCGATGGAGACGCAGGCCAGGAGTTGGACGAAGTCCACGAGCTGCTCCAACTCCACGGATTCGTTTGCCACGTGGAAGGCGTCATCGGCGCCCGGACCGTAGCCCACCGCCGGAATACCCCCCAGGTTGAAGGTCTTGGCGAAGGTCCCGCCGCCCATGCCGAAGGGTTCGGGCACGAAGCCCAGAAGTTCCGAGGCATTGCGCTGAATGGCGCTCACCAGCGGATGCTGCGCGTCGATGGCGTGGGGTTGGGAAGTGGGGCCCAGCTCGATACGCCATTCCCCCCCAACCCGGGATGCCAGGTCCCGGATGGTCTCGCTGATCTGCGGGCCGCTCTGGCCCGGCACGAAGCGGACATCCAGAATCGCACGGCACTCACCGGGCACGATGTTGGAGGCCGCGCCTCCGCGGATGATGCCCAGGTTGATGGTGGGGCTGCCCAGCACCGGGTGGACCTGGTGGGGGAGATCCAGGCCTTCGATGAGAGCCACCAGCCTCGCCATCTGGTAGACGGCGTTGACTCCGCGCTCCGGGGTGGAGCCGTGGGCCTGCCGCCCGATAGCCGTGATGAACACCTCGGTTCGCCCTTTTTCGGCGATGTCGATTGACCGCATGTTCTCGCCGATGTCGGGGATGATGGCGAAGTCGGGCTTCAAGACGCCCTGCTCCAGGAGGAACTCGATGCCGGGATCCTGCTGACCTGGCTCACGGTACTCTTCGGAGGCGATGGCGGCCAGTTGGAAAGTACCCGCAAGGGACACCCCGGACTCCAGCAACAGGCGCATGGCCAACAGGCTGGCCGCCATGGGCCCCTTGTTGTCCAGGACTCCGCGCCCATAGAGAAACCCATCTTTCAGGACCACCTGGTAGGGGTCGGTGTCCCAGCCGTCGCCGGGAGGCACGATGTCGGAATGGCAGCCCACGGCCATGACCTTGCCGGGAGCGCCGATGCTCGCCAGCAGGTTGGCCCTCCGGGGGTGGGCCGCGTGAACCTGGCAAGGCACGCCCATGGCCTCCAGCTCCGGGCGCAGGACATCCACCACCCGGGTCTCTTCGCCGGGGACCTCCTGGCCGGGGCAGTCTTCCATGCGCGCCAGACCGGCGTTGACCGTCGGCCGGGCCACCAGGCGGCTCACCAGGTCCACCATGGACTCGCGATAGCGGTCCCGGTTCCGGGCGAAGTACTGCCCAAGGGTTGCTCTGGGATCGTTCATGGGGCCTTCTCTTTCATTTCTTCAGCCTCGTCGACCTTGCGGGAGGGGGAGACGATCCTCCCCCCGGCGGGGGAAGCTTGGGAGTTCCCATCCGGAAAAGGCGGACCGAGCCGGGACGAGTCGCTTTCGAGCCAGGCGCATCCTGCGTAACCCGCCGGAATAGCAGCGCTATTTCAAGTGGTTGCGCGGATGTGCCTGGCGAAGGAATGGGCCGCTCCGGCGATGGGAGCCATTTCCGGATGGGAACTTGGAAGGGGGAACTTCACGATGTGGGCCAGGGCCCGGCTCGCCACGCCCCTGGCGCCCCCCGCCACGGCCCGAGCCGGCTGTTTCGTGCGGCATGTTTCAGGTCTCGACGATTGTGCCGGCCTTGTGATCCACCGATACCAGCTTGCGGTAGTGGATGGAGTAGAGATGCGCCGACTGTGACAGGTCGCCCTTCACCGCCAGGATCTCGCCGACGTACAGGCGATGATCGCCCGTGTCCATCTTCTGTACCACCTTGCACTCCCAGGCCATGAGCGATCCGCCGATGGTGGGAGGGCGCACCTGCCCGGAAGGGAGTGCTTCCATGCCGTTGGCCTTGAACTTGTCGACCCTGGCGCCGGAGGTGGTGCCGCATGCCCACGCGGCCCTGGAGAGCCGGGGGGTCGGGAAGTTCACCACGAATTCCGGGACCTGCTCCAGGTTGGAGTAGGAGTGCCGTGCGGGGGCTACACCTATGGCCACCATGGGTGGGCTCCAGGATACGATGGTAAACCAGCCTATACCGATGGCGTCGGGCCTGCCCGACTGGTCCACGGTGGTGACCAGCACGTAGGGATGGGGAGATGCCAGTTGAACGGCGTCGGTCCAGCGGATTTCTGTCAACTCTGTGTTATTCATGATTCACTCCTGGGGCCACCTGTAACATGGACCTGTTGGGAGTTCAGCCCTGCCCCGGAAGGCACGCCCCGAAACCCACCAACGGCAAGACCTCCACCGCCGTTCCCGCCAACGCGCCAGGCATCCATATGCACTCCACGCCAACCCTCCAGACCGCCATTGCCGCGACCTGCCTGCTCATGACCGGCCTGCCGTTGGCCGGCTGCGCTGCAATGTTGGACCGGGCAGTGGTCGAGAGGGTGGTCGTGGAAGCAGCACGTGTACCCGACGTCGACAAGGCATGTGCTCTGGGCCAGTCCCTGGGCCACGCCATCTCCTCCGTGGGGAACCGTGCGACCCCTCATCGTGCCATACTCATAGCAGAGGTGACCTCGGCCTTCTGCAGCGAGGGAAGGGCATGGGAGTCGGAGCTGGATGCTTCGAGAGCCAGGACCAACCTCGAGGCTCTGGGCGAAGCGCGCATCGCCGAGGCCACCGATGCCAGCCTCGTCGCCAGGCGCGCCCATGTCCAGGCCGCCAGGCGCTTCTTCCGAGCCTACCAGCAAGTTGAACCCCGCTACGGGCAGGTGGGCCAGGACTGCCCTGCCCTCTCCGCCGACGATCAGCTTGTCTACCTCCTGGGCCTCTTCGCGGGGCTGCAGGCCGTGCTCCACGACAGGGCGGGATCGGCCCAGGCGAACATACCGCTGGACATCCTGCCGCCCATTGCCCGGGCCTCCCGTTGCCTGGACGATGCCACCTGGTGGTACGTGCCATCGGCCATGCAGGCCTCGGTCCAGGCCATGCTCCCCTCGGCAGCTCCCTCCAGCACGAACCCGTGGAACATGCTGGAGGCATCGGCATCACGGGGGGAATCTTCAGGCGTGCGCCTGGCCAGGGCGCTACAGGTGCGCCTGTCGGCGATCGCGGATCACGGCAATGAGCTGGCCGATGGGATCCGTTCCTTCGCCGCCTCCAGGGCCAACACCCCGCAGGATCCCGCGTGGGCCCTCCTGGATGAATATGCCCGCACCGTGGTTCTGCACGAGTCGGACCTGTTATGGACCAGTACTACGGGTCACCGTACTCCCGTGCTGGGAGAGCTGCCCCCTCCCCTGTCCAACGTGGCCCATGAACCCCGAGTCCCAGGGGTGTTCGGCGTGGAAGACCCCTTCGCCCCGGTCACGGAACCCCAGGAACCCCCGGAGAACTCCCAATGACCCTGGCACGAACGCTCGCAAGCGCAATCATGCCGCTCGTGGCGCTTTCACTGGCCATGCCCGGCGGCGCCCTGGCCCAGGGCAGCAAGCTCTGTGTCTACGACCCCATGGGCAAGGTGGGGGACTACTACTCCATGCTCGACGCCTTCAGCCTCCAGGCCTCTTCCTGGGGGGTTGAACTCCAGGCCGCCGCCTACACCGACGAAGACACCGCCGTAAGGGACTACGAAGCCGGCCTTTGCGACGGTGTTCTGGCTACGGGTGTCCGCCTGCAACGCTTCAACAGCTTTCCCTCCACCATCGAGGCCATCGGTGCCCTGTCCAGCTACGACCTGCTGCGTGACATGGTGGAATCGCTGGCAAGCTACGAGAGCGCCATCTCGCGCCTGCGCTCCGGCCAGCACGAAACCGTTGGTTTCATCCCGGTGGGAGCGGTGTACCTGTTCGTAAGGGATCGCAGCCTGGACACCGTTCCCGAGCTGGCAGGGATCAGAATAGCCACCATGGACTACGACAAGGCCTCTCCGGTCATGGTGGACAGGGTGGGAGCCATACGCGTTCCCGCCGACCTCCGCAGCATCGGCCCGGAGTTCAACAACGGCAGCGTGGACGCCTGCTACGTCTCCGCCGCCGCCTACCGTCCATTCGAACTCTGGCGCGGCCTGGAACCAGCGGGGGGCATCGTGCGCCTGCCCCTGGCCCAGGCGACCCTGCAGCTCATGATCCGCGCCCCCGCCTTCCCCGACGATTTTCCAGCCAACGCTCGCGCCTGGTTCCTCCAGCACTTCGACCAGGCCCTGGCCCTGGTGACCAGGGCCGAGAGCGACATCCCCTCGAAATACTGGATCCCCATCCCGGAAGAATCGCTCCCCGCCTTCGACGATCTCTTCCAGGGAGTACGCATCTACCTCCGGGACCAGGTGGGGGCATACGACGCCACCATGCTGCGAGCCATGCGGATGCTGCGCTGCGCCGCCCAGCCCCAGCGTTCCGAATGCCACGAACTCGTGGAATGACCGGAGCACGGCTTGGCTGAACCCGTCCCGCCCGGCATCCGGCACCTGCATCGCCTCTTTGCCGCGTTGATTCTGCTCCTGTTGCTGGCGGCCTCGGTCCTGGGACTGGCCCCCGCGCTGGACACCAGGTTGGTCCAGGCCGGCGAGTCCCTGTGGCCGGGCTACGCCCTGTGGATTCGCAAGGATCCCAGCCCTCCGACCTGCTCGCCCGGCATCCTTCACCGACAGGTGGAATCATGCGAGAGCCCTCCGGCCCACGAGTCCGCAGACCCGGCCAGGGGCAAGGCCGAAAGTCCCAATATCGCAGGTGGCGCTTCGACAGGCAACGCAAGACAGGCCACCGGCGCTGATCCATTTGCGGGCGCTGATCCATTTGCGGGCGCTGATCCATTTGCGGGCGCGGACCCCTTCGCCACTCCCGGCCAGGGTGCCGCCAGGCACGTGGATGCCGGCTCCTGGGACTGCGCCGCGGCCCAGGCGCTCTACCAGCGATGTATCGCCAGACAGGCCGACCATCGCAAGGCCATGGACTCCATTACCCCCTGGAACAGAGCCTTTCGCACCGTGGAGTTGGCCGTCTCGGCTCTCTCCTCCTTCCCCTGGCACCGACACATGCTGGTGCTGCTGCTGCTCATGTCCGCGGCCGTGGCCACGGCCCGCCGATCCCACATAGCCATCAGGCCTCCGGCCACCCGGCTGGAACACCTGGTCTCCCAGTGTTTCCAGCTTCTGGCCAACCTGCTCCTCTTTGCATCCTGCCTGGCGGACTGGCGCGTGCAGTTGGCCTCCGCCGCCAGGGACCACGATCCGTGGCTGTCGGCCATGCTCACCTGGGGCTTCGCATTTCTGGCGGTCCTGAACCTGCTCAACATCGCCACCACACCGCCCCGTACCGACAACGAACCCATCTCCCACAGAGGCACGTCGCTCCAACGACTGTTGATGGTTCCGCCCCTCTACACCTGCCTGATCATCATCTCCGGACTGTACTTCCTCCTGGCGGAAGGCCATGCGTCGGGCCTGGCCATCTATCTTCACAAGATGGTGCAGAGCCCATCCATCTACATGGCCATCGGCCTCTACGTGTGGGCGGGGATGCTCTTTTCTCTCACTCCACTGGCGCGCCTCGCCTTCCAGGTGGTCCAACCCTGGAAGCTGCCTCCCACCATTCTGGCCTGGCTCACCGCGGTGGTGTCGGCTGTGCCCACGGCCTACAGCGGGGCCTCGGGAATATTCGTCCTGGCGGCAGGCTCCCAGATCTTCGAGAGGCTGCGCCTGGCGGGGGCGAGCCGAAGCCTGGCCCTGGCGGCCACCGCCATGTCCGGCAGTCTCGGAGTGGTGCTGCGGCCATGCCTGGTGGTGGTCCTGGTGGCGGCTCTCAACAAGCAGGTGACGAGCGACGAGCTGTTCTCCCGCGGCTTGCAGGTCTTCGCCCTCACGGCTGCTCTCTACCTTCTGGCCATGCTGTTCATGCACAGAGCTGGAGCCGATTCCCATGTCCCGGCTCATTTCTCGGCCCCTGCCGCCCTGGCCCGCACCGGCCAGGCACTGGCCCACCTGGCGCCCCCAATGCTCGTGGCCGCGCTCACCCTGGGAGGACTCGCCCTGGTCCTGGGTACGGGCATCAACGAACACAACGCCCCCTACCTGCTTCCCGTCGCCATGCTGGCGGTGCTGGTGTTTGACCGCCGAGGACGCGGGCCCAACGCCCGGCAGCGACACGAGCCCCCCCAGGGGGTCACACCATCCCACCTTCCCGTCAGAGCCGGGGCCACGCCATGGCAGGGGCTGGTGTCGGCCACCCGGGAATCTTCCATCCACACCGGAGCCCTGCTCATGTTGATGGCCGCCTCCGTGGGTTTCGGCGGCGTGGTGGAGCGCTCCCAGGTGATGGACCTGGTTCCGGATTCCATGGGTTCACTCCCGCTCACCATGGCCGCGTTGCTCCTGGTGCTGCTGCTGGTGGGCATGGTCATGGACGCCATGGGCGCCGTGGTGCTGGTCTCGGTGTCCGTGGCCCAGGTGGCCTACAGGCACGGCATCGACCCCGTACATTTCTGGATGGTGGTCCTGGTGGCCTTCGAGCTGGGATACCTGACCCCGCCGGTGGCCATCAACCACCTGCTCACCCGCCAGGCCGTGGGCAGCCAGGCCCGGCCGGAGCCGGGCGGTGGTTTCTTCCGACGTTACCAGCACATCCTCGTGCCCATGGCCATAATGGGCACGGCGCTGCTCCTGGTGGCCTTCGTGCCCCTTTTGTGGTACCCCCATTGATAGTTCCCATCATGAAAAGGCTTGGTCCGCCATTTCCGGATGGAAACTCGATACCCACCCGAAACAACCTGCCACGCCATGAACTCCATGTTCCCCGAACAGCCCGGAAGACCCATCCTGGGCCGGCTGGCGCTGGCGGCGCTGGTGTTCACAAGCTGTGTGGGGGTAGAACAAGACTCCTCCTCCCGCCAGATGGCCCGCGTCGTGGCGACATGGTCCCAGGATCCACGGGGTTCCTGGAGCCTCATAAACGGCCTGCCCACCCAACGACAGCGGCTCATGGCCCTGGAGGCCCTGGTCCTGGCCCACGGTTCCGAGATGAACGTCGAGACCACCTGCCCGCTCCTGTCGTCGGAGCCATGCCGTCAACGTTGCCGTGAGCTGCTCTCCAGAGCCCACCTCTGGACAGGCGGCCAGGATCAGGCACCCTCGGCGCCGGAGAAGGATATCCCCGCCCCGTCCGGGTGCCATGACGACGAAACCCCGGCCACATGTGCCACGCGGCAGGCCACCGAAGCAGCGCTGGCGGGCGTGGAGCAGCCCACCACGGCATGTGCCGGTATTGACGACCCCAGGTTGGCTGGTGAATGCGGCTTCCTGGTGGCGGAGAACCTGGCGCGGAAGGGGGATGCGAGCATCTACCCGCGGGCCGTGGAAGCCTGCATGCAGGCCGGCCCCTTCCGTCGGAACTGCCTGGACCACGTGAGCGTGGAGTTGTGGCGTTCCATCCTCGACGAGGCGGGTCCCTCCCCTGCCCTCGTGCTTCCCAGGGAACTCTTGGCGGCACGGGAGCTGGATTCAACGCTCTCCCGCTACTGGAAAGACAGGGACCTCCCCCTGGGCCAGGCTCTTTCCTCGAAGCTGTGGTCCGTGGCCGACGCGGAGGCCATCCTGTCCTCGGGCCTGCTGGATTCCACGCCAACCCCGAACCACGGCCAGGGCCAGGTCCTGACGCCCCTCCGTGCCGACCCATCCAGGGTCCGCGTCGTGGTCTACCAACTGGACAACCTGGCGGTCACAGCCAGCCCGACTCCCGAAGAAAAGCACAGCCTGGCCGCCCGCCTGGGAGAGCTGTCTCGAGCCATCATCTTCACCCGGGCCGACATCCTTTGTCTCCACGGCGTCCTGGACGCCCCATCCCTGGCGTACCTCGCCTCCGCCATCGTGGCGCTGGGGGGGACCGCATATCCATGGCTGGGGACAGACGGTGACCACGAGCGTTTCACCTGGGCCGTCATGAGCCGTGTACCCGTCCTGTCTTCCCTCGCTCACCACATGCCCGGATCCTCCCGTTGCCTGGAGTCTGACGGCAGCGCCCAGGCCGCCACCGCCGGTTCTCTCTTCCAGGTGGACCTGAACCTGGATGCCGACGAGAACAAGGACATCACGCTGTTCATGGCCCACCGGCACGCCGACACATGGGAAGGGGGAGCCTCTGCCGCCTGCCCATCCCCCTTCTCCAACCGGGAATCCACCATGGCGTGCAGATCCATCCTGGAAGGTTTTTCCAGGGAGTCCCCCGACTCGCCCCTGCTGTTCATGGCGGACACCGGAATGGCCGACTGCGTTCCCTCCCATGTCCCGTTGCTGGAGCAGCGAATACTCGCTTCCACCAATGCTCTCCCCGGGGGCACCGCCTCCTGGCAGGTCACCACCGGCTCCGCTCGCCTGCTCTCCCCGCAGTTCCTGCTGGACGAACACGGAAAACCCCGCTCCTGGAACCCCGCTGCCGCCCAGGGTTTTTCATCCCGTCTGCCCTTCATGGTGGAGTTCCGCCACCCTGGAGGAAGCCCGTGAGCGACACACCCGTTTCGTCCAGGCCGCCCGAGCAACATGTGTCAAGCAGAGCCACGCAGCAGGCCAACAACCCCGACACAAGACAACACACAACCAAGAAACACAGGTACTACGCGCTATTACTTGGCTCGCTCGTGGGTTTGGCGATGATCTTGTGCTGCGAATTTGTGTCAGGCCGCCTGGAACACCGTATCATCCCCGACCCCTCGCATCCCCGCGCTTCCGTACCCGGCACCACCATGCCGGCCAACCCATACCTCCTGTGGGAGCATAGCCCCGGCGAACGCCAGGAGTACGGGGTCACGGTACGTATAAACAGCCTGGGCCTGCGGGGTCCGGAGCCCATCACACCCAAGCCAACCGGGCTCACTCGCATCGTGGCCACGGGAGACTCCACGGTCTACGGCTTCGGAATACCTGAAGACTCCACCTTCGTGCAGATTGCCGCCCGGCAGATGAGCACGGACGGGCAACCCTTCGAAGGATGGGCCGCCGCCCTGCCGGGCTACAGCACGCTGCAGACCCTGAACCTTCTCGCCATGAGGGCGCTTCGGCTGGAACCCGACATCATCGTGGTGGCAAACATCTGGTCCGACCACGCCCGCGAGGGTTTCGTGGACGCGGAACTCCTGGACGCCTACACCAGTTTCGACGACAGCCCGGCTGCGCACGTTGATCGTCTGCTCCGGCACAGCGCCTTCTACCGGCTCCTCCACTGGGAGCTGGCGGTCCGACGGGGCACCCAGGCCAGGGCACGCGGCAGGTGGTCCCCCCCCCAGTCCCCTCCCGAGGCCGATGACCGCCATCGTGTGCCTCCCGCCGACTACGCCGTGAACCTGGAGTCCATCGCATCCGTGGCAGAAGAACAAGGTGCTCTGCTGGCCTTCATGGTCCTTCCGTCCCCGGCGGACCTGGACCGGGGGGTTTCTCCCAGCGTAGAGGAGTACCGGCAGATCATGCGGCAGACCGCCAGTCGCCACGAGGCCCCCATTGTCGAAGGGGGAGAGTTGTTTTCCAGCTCCCACATCCCATCGGCCCGACTGTGGCTGGACCAGGTCCACCCCAGCGTGGAAGGCCACGGCCTGCTGGGCCGGGCCCTGGCGGCCACGCTGAAGGCCCGACTGGATGCAGGTCAGGGGGAGTAGAGATCCTCTCGGAAATCGTGGTAGCCCAGCGCACCTCCCGCCAGGGCGCCCAGGCGCCAGAGAAGCTCCCCGTCGGGGTTGACCTCGTCGATCTGCCCCGAGCAACCGAAGTTGACCAGGGTGTTGCCCGAAGTGAAACGTGTGACATCGCCGAAGCAAAAAGTGAGCAGGGCCGGGTCGGGCAGGTATTCCCACACGGCATGGGCTGTCATTTCGGTGGTGTCCAGCTCCAGCTCCACGGCCCTGGAGATCACCACCTCGCCCAGGTCCGAGGCGTTCCTGGGATCGCGGTCGTCGAAGACCAGGATGCCGGACTCGCCGTCCAGCACCTGGAAACCGTGCTCCCACTCGAACATGTCTTCCTGGGGGATGGCGAAATCCGAGGCGACGCCGCCCAGGATCCACTGGGTCTGCCCGGAGCCGCGGTCCACCTTCAGGATGGCGTCCAACGCGTGCAGGGACACGTAGTAGGCATCTTGATCCGGTTCGTACTCCAGGAAGTTTGCGTGGCTCCACAGGTGGCTGTTGGAGAGGCAGTATTCGGCCACCTGGGGGACGTCCCAGGTGGACCAGACCTGGACAGGTTCGTCGCTGCCCGGCGATAGTTCCATGATGGCATCGCCGGAGTACTCCGTGCCGTCGACTTCCGCGAAATCGAAGACCAGCCAGGCCAGACTGCCGTCGGGGAGTTCGGTGAAGTCGTGGTGAAGATAGGGGGTGTCGTAGGTTTCCCGCTCCCTGCCATCCAGGGACATCCGGACGATCATGGCATCTTCCAGGCTCTCGTCGTTCTGGACTTCCGAAAATGCGCCCTTGTAGATGGCATAGAGGATGGATGTCCCGTCGTTGGAGAAAACTGCCGTGTTGACAACCATGTCCGGGATTTCATCGCTCTCGATGTACCACCAGACGTAGTTGCCCTGCCGGTCGGTCATGAACACGGCAGGCGGGGAAGTGATCCACGACGAGACGAGAAAGCCGTCCTGCCAGGTGCCGGGCTGGGCGTCGTCGACGGCGATGAGCCGCAGGTCCTGGGGAGGGGGATCCGTGCTGATGGTGCCGGATGCGTTGAAAAGTCGGGTGGCATCCAGGTGGACATCGGCCTCGAAATAATAGGTGGAGGATGCCGCCAGGCCCAAAAGCGTGGCGCTGCACGTGGCGGTGCCGTCGCCGTTGTCTTCGATCTGCGCGGTAACGGTCTGGGTGTCGGTGAAGCTGTTCCAGTAGGACACCTGGGCCTCCATGGCGGCGATGCCGCCCTGGGTAGCGACATCCCATGAAAGATGAGCCACAGTGGGGATCTCAGGGCCCATTTCCACCTGGACGGAGCCCGAGTCGTCCTGCCCCGACGCTGAATCCAGGATAGCCGCGCTGTCTTTTCCAGCGGGTTGGCAAGCCGTGAGTGCAATGGCCAACGACAAGGCCGTGGCGCGTCGGAACATCTGCCCTCCAGCCCGGAAACCTTCAAGAGAAATCGTGGGTTGGACTCTATCCGGCCCTTCCCGCTGTTGTCCACAGGTTTCCAGTGCTGGAAAAGACAAGGCCATGGCCCGGGAGCATCAGTCCCAGGGCCCCGGTGGACGGCGGCGGGCCTTCTTCACTGAAACACGACGCTTGCTGGAAAGACGCCTTTCCACGGCAAACCTGGATGGCTTCGTAGGCTTGCGTGGCGCTCTCTTCCCCTGGAGGCCCTCCAGTCGCCGGGCCATCCTCTCAAAGGCCACGTCCAGGTTGCGCTGCCGGGAACGCCTCTCGGTGGCGCTGACAACGACGCCGGTGGGCTGGTGACGCAGACGAACACCGGTGATACGTTTGTTTCTGTGCTGGCCTCCGGGGCCGCCGCTCTTGAAGAACTCCACTTCGCAGTCCCTCTCCAGCGAACAACGATCCAGGGGCCAGGGATGTTCTGTACGGCGCATCACCATATACTCACTCTCCAGGTTTTCAGGAAACCAGATTGTACCTTGTAGTGCCAGGATATCACCGCGGATGCCTTGAAAGTTCCCATCCGGAAACTGCTCCCATCGCAGGAGCGGCCCATTCCTTCGCCAGGCGCGCCGGGCAACCGCTTGAAATAGCGCTGCTATTCCGGCGGGTTGCCCGGACGCACCTGGCTCGAAAGCGACTCGCTCCTGCTCGGTCCGCACTTTCCGGATGG
>JAJRWT010000045.1 GCA_024276675.1 Myxococcota bacterium
CCTTTGCGATGCCGCCATCGTGGGCACCAGCCTGCACCGGGACCGCAACCTGCAAGCTCCCGTCCAACAGGATCGAGTCCGCCGTGTTGTCGATGCCTTCGGCCCATCCTGAACGCGGCGGCAGAACATAGCGATGACGGCATGTTGATTCTGCACCTCAAAAACCCCTGGGCTGACGGGACTGCTTCCTTCTTGTTCACCCCGCTGGAGCTTCTGGGCCGGATTGCTGCCATCATCCCACCTCCCAATGTCAATACCATCATCTACAACGGCGTCCTGGCTGCGGGACAGCAGCCGCCAGAACCTGCCAACGAGCCGCTCGTGGGGCGCGTTTCGGGAGGACCCGAATGCCAGATTGTATTGTAATACATGAGGGTATTCGGGAGGACCCGAAACGCGGCCCACGAGTGGTGCAGTAGGGTTCTGGCGGCTGCTGGAAACAGGTGGCGCCACGAGATCGTACCCACTCCATCGCAGAGAGAACCCACAATACTCTTCAAATATGTCCGGAGGGGGCTTTCTTCAGTCTCCCAAGACGCCGGAGACGCGTTTGCAGCCCATGTTGGCCCCTGATGGCACTCCACGATGGAATACCGCAGGGTAACGCGTCGTTCTCCAAGCCATTTCACACACGCCAGGACCGCTCCAGCACCTCGGGAGACAGGCAAACCCCAGAAGACCCCGCCATATGCCGGCTTATAAGCGTACTTCCGGGACTGCCTTCATGATTCCTATCCGCGGGCTGACACGGGGCCAGGGTCCGGCGGGGCAGGGCCCGTCGGGGGCGCTGCTGTCCCGTGATGCCCCTGGCCAGTGGAAGCACCGTTTGGAGTCAGCCCGGGCTAGGGCTCCTGGACTCCGGGAGACTTCGCCCGGGCAGCGCCGGCGGTATACAAGGGTTCTCTGGCGATGGGAGCCACGGATGATGACATTTCCCCAGGAACTGCCCACGAGAAAGCAGGTCATGGCACGGCACCGCGGGAACGGCGGCCGCAGCGCCCTGGTCTTCCCGGCCCACGACCCGCGAACCCGGTCGTGAAAAAGGGATCGAAAATCCTGGAGAGCGTGTCCTCGTCCATTCCCGTGCCATTGTCGGAGACCTCCAGGTAGACACGGGTGGAGTCGGGGTTTCGTAGCGTGAGCACCGTTTCCCATTTGCCTTGTTCCTGGATTCTGTTGGTGGTATCGAGGATCTTGATGGTTTCTCCTGAGGGTGTATCATTGACAAAACAACCCTATCAGTAGTCAAAATGGCCCGCTACTTTTCCCCTGCAAACCGAGCACTGCTGAGCCAGGCGCTACAACTCTTGGTTTGAGCGGTCACCCATGCCAGTAACCGCGCCAGCAGACATCCACGCTTCTTACTCCAGAAGCGGGATCTTGTGCAACCACGGAAAGCTGGGACATTCCATATTCCGGCCATCCGTAAAAACCAAGTCGCACCTCTGTAATCTCCCAGTCCTCTCGTTGCCCGTCAGCCTGACAATCAGCTATTCCTTGCATCCAGGTGCCACCGAGGTTGTTTTCCAGATCATGGCTTCGCAAGGTCAGGCCCAAGAACGTGTTACCCAAACTGTTGACATCCATAGTGCCTGTATCCAGAAATGTGATAGTGCCGTCGGAGTCGGTGACCTCCACCGACAAAGGAATCCGAAGGAAATCACCGGATGAGTACCCCGCCCAACCCTCGTAGAAGCCTATTTCGTTGCAAGCCTCGCCATCGTTCACCCAGGTAAAGATTCTAGGATATGTCGCTGTGTCTGCCGAAATCCCCAAATTGAAGATTGTCTCGTCATTGCTCCATGTCATATCCGACCATTCTACGATAAGTTGCAGGGGCAGGTCCAGTAAATAGGTGAGATCCTCGCCGCTATATCCGAAGGAGTCATCGTCCCAGGCCACCGACATAGAAGACTCCTCACAATAGGGAAGCAGCCAGAAGTCGGAGTGGTTGAGTTCGCAGGCTGTCATGAGGAGCATGGAAGCAATGTTGAACATGGTCCGGTGCATTGTACCCTTCCTTCATGGCGTGTGGTTGATTACCCACGCACGGATGGCCGGCCCTTTTGGGCCGCCGGTGTAGTCAGGGGCCAGAATCCTGTGTGTGTAGCCGCTCATCAACCCTGTGATGAAATGGGAACCTCCATACCCATAGGGGTAGTAGAAAATGGGACCGCCTGACATTCCCAGCCCGGAGTCCAGCCTCGTCCTGATAATTGTGGAACTCAACGAAAACACTTCACCATCTACCCAGTACATCTTCATACCGTAGTAGTAGGTTTCGTCAACAACAACAATGCCGTCTGTGTAGTAGTTGCTGTTGCAGTCGGGTTTATGCCCGGGGTGACCAAGATGGTAATTCGTGGCGGCTTCGATGATGCTGTCAGATGCCTCTGAAATCGCCATCCAGTTACCCTCACCAAGAGCCAAGAGGGAGCGCCAACTTGATAACAGCGTAGTCGTCGGCAACAGTACCATCCCAGGCGTCGCCAGGTGTATTTGGTTTACTGACACCACAACACTCTGCCCCATCTTGCAGGTTTTCCCTGGAACATACGAAAGAATCCCGCAAATCCAGGTAATAGCCTGAAGCACTGGAGACACAATGGGCGTTGGTGAGCATCCAGTAGTCATCGACCATTACACCGCTACACTGTCCAATTGGACCATTGAATATCATGACCTTCCGCTGACGATCAGTCATAGGATCCGGCACAGAGGGTATCGTGGAAAATGCCGAGAACCCCTCTGCACAAGTCCTGGGAGCCGTCGGGAAAGAGGCTGCGGGAAACAGCCGGCTCGGGCCCTGGCGAGGGGCGCCAGACGCGTCGCGACCGTAACGGA
>JAJRWT010000046.1 GCA_024276675.1 Myxococcota bacterium
AAAGTGAAACGCCCAGGGGCCGAAACGGTTTCAGATCTGCGTTTCCTCTCCGACGAAACGCAAAAGTGAAACGCCCAGGGCCCGATGTCGGGTCGGCAGAGCTGGGTACGGAGCAGCACGCTTCCCTGGGGGGAGCGATCCTGAGTGAGGTGCTAGCCAGTTGCCATCCGGAAATGGCGGACCGAGCAGGAGCGAGTTGCTTTCGGACCAGATCCGTCCGCGCAACCCGCCCCACCCAACCCGCCGATCCCGATCCCCAACCCGCCCCCCGCTGTGCTGCGGTGGGGCCCCGTGTCGAGTGTGTCCCGGGGTGAGCCCCTGGGGGAGGAGGAGCCTCGACGTATTTCAATACGCCTTCAACGCACGATATCCAGCAGAGCACGGCATCCGTTGAGTCGCGAGCGCCTGGCGCCCCTCGCCGGGGCCCGAGCCGGCTGTGGGAGTGGACACTCCAACAATCCGTGACTACCCTTTGCTGTCTGTTTGTTGCCGTATTCGTGGAGCCCCGGTGGGCTTCATGTGGCATCCAGGAAGCTCAACTGAAACGAGGACCGACCAAATGTACGAGATATCCCGAATCCACAGGTTTTCGTCCATCCAGTGCCTATGGGTGGTCCATGCCCCTGGAATCGCCCGCGACGCCATCCCAGGCCAGTTCGTCACCGTCAGGGTGGATGGTCGCGACGACCCGGTACCCATTGGAATAGCCGACTTCGATGCGGAGCAGGGGACCATCAACCTCATCATCCATCTGCACGGTGACGACGCCGAGCCGCGGTTGCTGGAGTTCCAGGAGGGCGACCTCTGCGACATCCAGGGCCCCGTGGGCATCGAACAGATCCGCGCCCTACGCAGCCCCGTGAGCTTGACCTGCGACATGGACTCCCCCTTCGGTTCCTGTTGCTCCACCAGCAACGTGCTCTGACATCCGCGCAGGACCATGCTCCGGCTTGGAGCTGCGGTGCCGTTGCCCAGATCTCCGCATCTGTCTTGCTGCACCGCCATACGTTGCGCATTGTGCAAAAAGGGGCGAAGGCGAGCCTGCTCGCGCCATGGCTGGGAGCCGTCGGGAAAGAGGCTGCCCGAAACAGCCTGCTCGGGCCGTGGCGAGGGGCGCCAGGGGCAAAAGACTGGAGATCGCGCCAGGTGCCCCTGGCAGTGAACAGGCCATCCATTGTTGCAATCAGGTGATCACGACCTCCGAGACCGGGCCCCGAGCGCTGCCCTTGGAGTTGATGGCCCTGCCCACCCGGATGGTGCGCAGTGTGAAGTCCCTGGCGTAGAGTTCCCGCACCAGGGGGGTGTCGTGGTTGGAGAGAATCACGGTCACCCCGCGCCTCTTGAGTTCCAGGGCCACGTCCCGCAGCAGCTCCTGCGCGTCGGCACCGAAGCCGCCGCGGGTGTAGGCCGTGAAGCGGGCCGTGTCGTTGAGCGGCACGTAGGGGGGATCGAAGTAGACCAGGTCTCCGGGTTTGGCGAGCTTCAGGACGACCTGGAAGCTACCGTGGAGCAGATCTACGCCCCGGAGCGCCCGTGAACAGTCACGCAGCCGCTGCTCGTTGCATATGTCGGGGTTGGCGTAGCTGCCAATGGGGACGTTGAACCCGTTCCTACTGTTGACCCTGTAGAGACCGTTGAATGCCGTCTTGTTCAGGTAGATGAGCCAGGCGCCCACGGAGGTGTCGTCCCTTTTCCTGTCGATGTCCTGGGCTCTGACTTTGTAGTAGAAGTCCTTGTCGTGTCTGCTCTTGTATTCCAGCAGCAGCTCGATGAGCGGGTCCACGCGGTCACGTACAGCGCGATAGGTGCGGATGAGGCGCTTGTTGTTGTCGGCCAGCACGGCTCTTCGAAAGGGTGGGCCGGTGGGGCGGCCTGCCAGGGAGAAGAACAGCGCCCCCCCCCCGACGAAGGGCTCGAAGTAGGTTCCGAAGTCATCGGGGATGTGCTTTTCCAGCTCCGGGACCACCTTGCGCTTTCCCCCGGCCCACTTGAGAAATGGCTGGAGTGTCGGGGAGCTTCCGGTGCGTTTTTTTTCCATCGGCCTTGACCTGGAAGAGTGAAGACAGGATCCCCGAGGCGCTCATGGGCCCGCTGTGTCTTTCGGGACGGGAGCTTGCCCCATGCTCTTTTCTCGGAGCGGTTTCATGAACCTGTTAACATACCAACCATGAGGGATGGTGACATGAGGTTGAAGGTCTCGGGTGATGGAATGTTGGAGCAGGTGGCCCTGTGGTCGGGGCTCGTTCCCACTCCCGTGGTAGAAGTATTCTTGGGTTTCGTGGATCTCCGTCGGACCAGACTGTTGTCAATACCCGAGATGCTGCTCAC
This sequence comes from Myxococcota bacterium, assembly GCA_024276675.1. Taxonomy (GTDB): domain Bacteria; phylum Myxococcota_A; class UBA796; order UBA796; family JAFGLY01; genus JAJRWT01. The sequence continues at coordinate 2,329 of JAJRWT010000046.1, forward strand.
GGCCAAGCGCCCCTGAGGGCTTGGTCCACTGGGTTTCCCATGTGCAGTCCTGCATGCGCGTTGAACACCTGAACGCCAGCTCCTGCCCGGGTATCAGCGACCCGTAGCCGAAGCAGGTGGGCCTGGACGCCAACTCAGCGTGTCCCTTTTCATTTTCATTGCGTCGTCATCCCAGCCAGTGTCTTGGCGGCTCTCCACGTGGCGCCGTCAGTCCCCGTTGCAAGGGAGCCACGCCCGGTTCATTCTTGACGAAAGCGCCCCACCGGCTTCCAATGGTGGAATGGCCAACGTAGTGCTCATAAGACCTTCCTCGGGTAGCTACTACCGACACACCCTCGTGGGTTCGGCGGTGACGCTGTCCCCACCTCTCAACCTGGCGTCATTGGCCGCCTCTCTGGAAGCCGCACATCACCGGGTGGTGATCCTGGACCTGGAACGGTTTCCCCGCCTGGACCTGTCTCTGGCCCTGCGCAAGATCGGGCCGGACCTGGTGGGCGTGACCTTCCGGAGCCCCCAGCTCGCCCAGGCCCGGCGCCTTGCCCATTTGGCCGGGCGTCTCTGTCCCGGAGCCATCCTGGTGGCGGGCGGCCCCCACCCCTCGGCCATGCCTGCCGAAACCCTGGACACCACGGGTTTTCACGTGGTCGTCCGGGGAGAGGGAGAGCATGTTCTTCCACGCCTCCTGGAGACCACGTCCTGGCCTGACCTGCCTGGCTTGACATGGAAGAATGGCAGTACGGCGGACGCCCCTCCCATCGCCAACCTGGATGCTCTGCCTCTCCCGGCCTGGCATCTCACACCGGTCTGGGCCTACGCTCGTCCATCTCTCGTGGCTCCCTGGGTTCCCGTGGCCGACCTGGAGACCTCGCGGGGCTGCCCCGGGCGCTGTGTGTACTGTAGCAAGGCCGTCTTCGGTAGCAGGTTTCGGTCCTTTTCGGTCCAGAGGAGCGTGGACTCCGTGCAGCAAGCCCTGGAGTCGGGCTTCCGCGCCTTCAACCTCGTTGACGACGCTTTCAGCACAGATCTGCCCCGTGCCACCGCGTTCTGTGGAGAAATCCTCCGCCGTGGCCTGCAGGTGCCCTGGACCTGCACCAACGGCCTCAGGGTCGACAGCGTGGATGCTCCCTTCTTTCGTCTGGCCAGACGTGCGGGTTGCTGGCTGGTTGCCTTCGGTTTCGAGTCGGGAGACCCGGAGGTACTCCGAAAAACCGGCAAGGGCGCAGACCTGGAGCAGGCGCGCCTGGCGGTGCGCTGGGCTCGTGACGCCGGCATGGTGACCATTGGCTACTTCATGCTGGGGCTCCCGGGAGATCGTCCCGACACCATGAGGCGTACAATCCGGTTCTCCACCACCCTGGGACTGGATCTGGCCAAGTACTCTCTCGCCCTGCCGCTTCCCGGCACGCCGTTGTACCGCCGCTGGAGCGCCTGGTTGAACCCGGCCAGGAAAAGCGATCCGGGCCGATTCTCCATACACGAGGTCCAGCCAGGTTGGTTCCGCCATCCGGAAACGAGTTGGACAAGATTGTCCTGGGAACGCAGGCACGCCTTTTTGCGCTTTTATGGGCGCCCCATGCCCGTGGCTCGCACGATATTGAAGCTCCTGCGGTGCCGGGTGCTGTCTTCTCGGCCGTATCCGGCTATGAGGGTAGGACAGTATAGATCCAGGCGGGATCTCTCGCGCCCCATTGGCTCATCCTGCCCTTGACCAGGGCACCATCACCCGGAGGAGGACATGACGGAGGATCTTCCCCTTGTCACCGTGTTGGGAGACGCCCCCACACCACCGCTTCTACGGCCTCTGCAGGGCATCGCCAGGGTAGTTCAAAGGTCTACCCTGGGGGCGGAACAGCCTGATCTCGTTCTTCTTCCGTCCGATGACTCGCTCCTCCCCCTCGTGGAGCAGATCCAGTCATCATCCCATGGCCAAGGCCAGTTTCCTGTGCTCGTCTTTGCGGAAAACTCCCAGATTACGTCCGAGCTGCGCCGGATGTGGATTGACGTGGGGGCCAGGGATCTCGTGGGGCGGCACCAGGTCGTCGAAGCGGTGCTTCGCTGCCTTCCAGGCGGCTCCCATGCCGCCGAACCGGGCAATGCCCAGGGCGCAAGGACAGCCGGGGCCAGACCTCTCAGCGACATCCTGACCACTCCTGCCATCAACGAGCGGATCGCCTGGCCGCCAACCCGCGACATCGATCAAGCCCACGATCCGGTTGCCCCTCTCGCGGGCAGGCAGGAATCCGCGGCATTCCTGCTTCCGTGGAGGGTCGACGAACCCATTCCCTTGGTGGACCTGCCCGCCGTACCGGCCAGCAACGCGGCGTTTTTCAAGGCCCTGGTCGACTACCAGGAAATTCGGCACGCTACCCTGCTGCGGCTCGGTGCCCACGGCACCAAGGACCTGGAAACCCTTCTGTTCCGCCACTCCAGGGCCAACGCCGCACTTGAAGGCCTCGCATCCCCGCCCCCTTTCTGCCCCAGGCCTGGACCCGACACCCAGGCCCTGTCCTGGCCCGTGTACCCGGTGGGCTGGGATTCCACGGAATCCGTGCAAATCCTGAACATCAATGCCGATAGTCTATGCTTGAGCTTCAAAGGGACTCCCCAGCAGTCCAACAGCCTGTGGCTGCGCCTTCGTGTCCAGGGCGGTACCAGGGTGGAGCTGTTTGCCAAGTCGCGCTGGCAGCGCAGAACCGGTCGCGACACCTGGGAATTGGGCGCCACCATCGAAGGAGCCCGCGTGCAGGAAGACCAGCCCTCCCAATGATCTCGCGCCCCATCCCCATGGGCTGATGCCGCGCCCCGCAAATCCACGGAAACAATCAGGAGTCGGAGCCTTCGTCGCTTCTCTTGACGGCTATCATGGGGATGGCCTTGAGCCTGGCTTTGCCTTCCGCCACCACGATACGGAATTTCACGGAGTCGCACTGGTGGCGTTTCTTGAGCGTTCGTACCTGTTTAACCAGGATTCCCCGCAGCTTTTCGAAAGGAAGCCCCGTGGGCTGACCACATGACCGGCGGGCTGACATATATTTTTCGTAGACCTTGCGATAGGCTTCTTCTTCGCGGCGACGCCGGGCCTCCAGGACGGCTACGGGACTCAGGAGAGTTCGTTGGGGGGCAGAGTCGCTGCCGCGACCGGCAAGCTCGGCACGGAACCTGAAGCGGGGGTGTATGCCCCTTTCCACCAGCACCATGTTGCGGTTGATATATTGGTCTATACTGGAAAAGCGGGCCTTCAGGGTCTGGAACCTGTACCGCTGGGCCGTGCTCCTGAATGGCTGGCGGTTCAACTCGCGGACCTTCCGGCGTAAGGATTCGCGTTCCCGTACAGGTTCCAGCTTCTCCAGGCCGCTGAAGTACTTCTCGTAGAGGATCTTCATCTGCTGGATGCGTAGTTCCAAGTCGTCCAGGCGTGATTTCAGTCCTCGATCGGTACGTTCGCGTTTTGCCATTGCGGCTCCGGGTGGGAAACGACACTGGGTTATTTTGATTTCAGTCCATGGTACTGGACCGGCATCTCATCGGTTCACGGCTCGTCCAAACTCTGCGAGGCGATAACCCTGGTCGTGATTTTTCAACGGGGTAAGAATAGTCAGAAACATCTCGTGTTGCGAATAGACCTGCCGCCAACCACAGGAGTCTCCAAGAACGTGCGTGGGAACAGCAAGAGGCGCCGAATCCTCATCGTCGACGATGAGCTTCGTGTACGAGAGCTGTTGAGCGAGTATCTCATTGCGCGGGGGTTCGATGTCGAAACCGTGAACGATGGCGAAAGCGGCCTGGAACTCATGCAAACTCGGCGCTTCCACCTAGTCCTGGTGGACCTGCGAATTCCGGGCCTGGGCGGCATGTCGCTGGTGGAGGCATCGCAATCACTTGACCCTTCGCTTCCCTGTATCGTGATGACAGGCTTCGCTACCGTTGAATCAGCTATCAAGGCTCTCCAGTCCGGCGCCAGCGACTACCTGGTCAAGCCCTTTCCTCTCGCCCAGGTCTATGACTCCATAGAAAACGCACTCAAGCGCCACGAACGCGCCAACGAGGCTCTGGTGCTCCAGCAACGCCTGGAGCTGTACGAAGTCGCGCAATCCATCACCAGGGCCGATCAACTGGGTACACTCCTGGATGTCCTGCTTCCCCATATGGCATCGCTGGCCCAGGCCCAGTGTTACCTGGTTCTTCTCTCCCACCTCCTGATGGACCGCCGATCCCGCAGCAAGGGCGCTCCGCTGATCCCGGTGTTGAGCGACGAACTCCTTCGCCAGGTCCCTTGGTCCCCCATTTTTTCCTCCCCCCGCGCCGGTGAGCTGCTCCTGCCATTTGCCGACCTGCAATCACTGAGGCAAGCTGTTGAGGCCCGTGAAGGCCGTCCGGAAACCCAGCCCCGGATTTTCGGGGAGTTGGCGCCCTTTCGTAAGAAAAACCTTTCAATCTCTCCCGTACCCACGTGGATCATGGCCTGGCCCATACACCGCAAGACCGCAAAGAGCGCCCCATTGGTGGGGACCGTGTTGTTGGCGGGCCTGGCTCCAAGGCCGGACCCGGGGAAGGCACGCATGAAATCACTGGTATTCCTTTCGCGCCTGCTCTCCAATACCCTGGGCAGGTTGCCCTACCCGCTCAAGCGAATTCCAGCGGCGGCGCCGGGTATTGTGGTGGGGGCTATTGACTCCGACTCGACTAAAGGTCACCATGAAGATGGCGTGGAATCCAGGAGGGACCGTGCCGGATAGTCACAGCAGGATCGGGCCGTACCAACTGGAACGTCTATTGCTGCAAGGGGCTGGCTACGAACTGTGGGAAGCATATCGAGCCGATGGAAAACTCCGAGGGCCGGCAGTGGCGGCCATCCGACTTCTCACGGAGCCCTCGGATTCCCACGCTGTCCAGAAGCTCCGCAACGAATACCAGCGGCTCTCGCTGCTCGCTGGCGCTGGAGTTCCCGCTTCCCCAGCCCTCTACGAAGGCCGAGGCGCGCTGGTCATGGACATGGTCCGTGGTGTGAGCCTGGCTGAAATCCTGGAGCGTCTTTCCACAGGCATAATGGATGCAAGCAGGGGCACAATCGTCGATATCGTACTCCGGTTGGCCCAAACCCTTCGCCTTGCCCATGGAATGGAGCCTGCTGTCGTGCATGGCGGGCTCACGCCATCTTCAGTCTTCCTGGCGCCAAATGGCGACGTCCTCGTGTTGGGATGGGGCGGCTGGAATCCGCCCAGGTGGCTCTACCAGCCTCCGGCCGACCTGGCAGATGCCACCACCGCTGGCCAGGCTCTGGACCTCTGGTCTATGGGAGTCATCTTCGCAGCCCTGCTCCAGCCACGAGTAGCCGGAAAAGTTCCCTTGGCCGATGTCGTCGAGCGAACTCTGCGCCGTTGGCCGGCGGCGGGGCGCCTGCTGGAAGACCTCCTGGTCGTAGGGGCAACGGGTCGCGCGCCCGCCATAGAGGGAGTCATCCCAGAGTTGCTGTCATTGTCCCGGAAGGCCGACAGCCTGGCCGATGTGCCGCGATTACTGCGAACCTTTTCAGCTACTGCGGCCAGCAGCGAGGCATCAGCCACTTCATCCCCCGGGCCTCCCGCCGCTCCGTCGACTCCTCCAACCATTTCCGGCGACTCCAGCCACCTACGCACTAGTCCCGGCACCCGCCCCCCCCGGTCTCGCCCAGGCCCGGAACTGTCCCCCCCAACGGCCTTTCCCACCATAGTTGCCGAAGACCAGCAAGTCCCGGTGTCGCGTTCGCACAAGTCCCCACCCAACACCGCGGGCAGCGGCCAAGCGCGACGACCTTCCAGGGGGCAGGTGGGAACACCGGCAGAATCAATGACAGGGCAGGTTCTCCACGACGGGGCCTCCACCCTCCCAGGGCCGGGTGGGCGGCTGACATCCACACCGGCTTCGGACCCTGCCCTTGAACCCACCGAACCCCTTGTGTTGATGAATCCCCGGCAAGAAAGTTCCCCAAGAAAACAACCGCAACAGGCTGCTGCCGACAATACCGCCAGCCATGATGGGCACGTTTCTTCGCCGAAAGGCAGGGGACCCATCCCGATACCTTCGCCGGTCCAGGAAGGGGAAGACCGGGGCCGGCCACCAACCCGGCCCGACCACTCCGATCCCGACGACGACATCACCGAAAAGGAACATCTCCTGCGATTTACTACAATGGAGCACATCGCTCTCGTAATGCTCGCACTGGTCCTGGTGGCCCTCGTGGCCTACGTGGCCCGCGGATGCTGGGCGGGCTGATTTTCCAACCCGATACCATCCGGCAGCGTGGGGAAGTGGCGGTCCAGGGGCGACACGCTTGAAACATACGCGCTACATTTGAGCCTGCGTGAAACAATCTGCAACGCCGGCAGTGTCCAGGAAGAAGCGCCATTGATACCCGGTGCCTGGAAACCTACCTTGAGAGTCAATATCTCGGGGATCGTTCGTGTTTCATCGCTCCGCCGAGGCTGGCATGTTCTGTGCAAGAAACCTCCTCGGAGCAGGTCATGCGAATCGCAGTGCCACTGTTTGGCAAGGACATCTCACCCCGTTTTCGCTACGCGGACAGGTTCCTGTTGGTGGCTCCGGGCATCGCGGGCGGCGCCATGGGCAGGTTCATCGAGCCAGGCTGCGCCAGTGTGACCCAGCGCCTGGTATTCCTGGGCTCTCTCGGGGTTACGCAGATCCTGTGCTGTGGCTTCGACAAGCGCTTCCTACCCTTTGCCAAAAGGCTGGGGATACGGGTGTCCTGGGGGCTCCATGGGAATGCGGGTTGTGCGGTTCGGGCTTTCATGGCAGGCGCTGCCACCGACATTCAGCCGCTGGACTCTGGCGAAAGTGCTCCATGGGCAGCGGGAATCCCGATGGGAGCTGGCTGTGGAGCGGATTCAACCACGGAAGAAGACTGGTTCAAACTTTTTTCAATCAACACAGAGGAGATGCCGATGACTCCAAGCACATCCAGCAGGGTTTCAAGGGAATCCCTGGCAGAAAAGCGTATTCTGGTGGTAGACGACGAAGAGGACGCTCGCTTGTTCCTGAGCATGGTCTTTCAAGACGCCGGAGCCACAGTGTTCGTTGCCGGCGATGGTGACGAAGCTCTCGCCATTGCCAGGCAGGAAAAGCCCGACCTCATCACCCTGGACCTGTCGATGCCGGGCAAAGACGGCGTGGACGCCTTCGCGGAGCTTCGTTCCGATCCTGTCCTGGCCGAAATACCTGTCTGCGTCGTCACGGGGCATCCCGAGTTTCGCAAGGTAATCTACAGCCGCACTGTTCCCCCGCCGGAAGGCTTCATGAACAAACCGGTGGACGAAAAGAACCTGCTACGGAATGCGCGTCGTATCCTGGCTCTCAAGGAAAAGAAGAGCCCATAGCCCTCGTGCCGAAGGATCGGGGGCTTCACCATCGAGACCCTGGAGAAGAGTCGTGGATCGCTTCAACACGTACTTCTAGGAAATGCCTTGCTATCTATCGGTCCATGACAGGCAGTACCGCATCATCGATGCCAACAGGCGTACTCGGAGCGATTTCCCCTATGAGCCCGGTGCCCTCTGTTATGAATTGTACAAGGGCAGGGACGGGATCTGCCCCGACTGTCCCGTGCGAGACACCTTCGAAACCGGGGAAGGCCGGCGTTGCGAGCAACTTCTCAAGAGAAGAGACGGCAGCGAGGTTCCCGTCCTGGTGGCCACGACGCCGATTCGCAACGATGCCGGCGAGATCATCGCCGTGATGTAGATGCACTCGTCCATCGCGAAGGCCAAGGAGTTGGAAGCCAAGCTCACGCGGAGTCGGGAACGCCTGCGTCTTCTCTTCGACGAAGTCCCCTGCTACATCTCCGTGCAGGGACCGGACCTGGTCATTCTCAACGCCAACCGTCGCTTCCAGGAAACCTTCGGGCCCGCCATCGGAAAGCACTGTTATGGCGTCTACAAGCATCGCGAGGAGCAATGTCTGGTTTGCCCCGCCATGAAGGCCTTCTCCGACGGCGAAACCCATGAACACGAAGAAGTAGTCTCATCATCCGACGGGCGGAAAATACACGTACTCTGCTCCACTTCACCCATCCGTGGCAAGGACGGGAAGGTTGAGGCGGTCATAGAGATGTCCACCGACATCACCCAGATACGGCGCCTGCAGAGTCAGCTCGAGTCCATAGGTTTGTTGGTGGGGTCCATCTCCCATGGCATCAAGGGGCTGCTCACAGGATTGGATGGCGGCATCTACCTGGTGAACACAGGATTTGAAAAAGGTAGCACCGAACGTGTGAAACGCGGATGGGACATGGTCCAGCGGAACGTCGGTCGTATCCGGAGCATGGTGCTTGACATCCTCTACTACGCCAAGGACCGTGAGCTGGACGTGGAAGACATCGACGTGAAGGAGCTGGTGGATGACATCTACGAGATCATGTACAAGAAAGCCACCGATCTTGACATACCGCTGGAGCTGGGCATGAGCGATGACCTGGGCTCCTTCGAAGGCGATGTGGGAGCGATACGTGCGATGCTGGTCAACCTGCTGGAAAACTCCATCGAAGCCTGCCGCACGGACAGGCTGAAGCCCGTTCACAAGGTGAGCTTCAAGGTTGAACGTAGCCATCCATGGATGGTGTTCACCATGGAAGACAACGGTATCGGCATGGACAAGGAAACCAGGGCCAAGCTCTTCACGCTGTTCTTCTCCTCGAAAGGTAGCAAGGGAACTGGATTGGGCCTGTTCATCGCCAAGAAAATCGTGGACAAGCACGGTGGTACCATGCTGGTTGAATCCGAGCCGGGTGTGGGTAGCCGGTTCCAGGTCAAGCTTCCCCTTGCGGCACGACCCAGCACAGAAATAGACCAGGAGCCTGGCCCCTTTGCTGTATGATCGAGCCAGGAAGGCAAGGGAGGCAGAGCATGAGCAACGGCAAGATCCTCATCGTAGACGACGATCCCGACATCGTGTTCTACCTCTCGTCACTGCTGTCGGACCAGGGCCACCGGACCATGAGCGCCGGGAGCGCCAACGCCGCATGGGAGGCACTAAGCGGCTTTGAACCCGATGTGCTGATCATCGATGTGCTGATGCCTGGCCGTTCGGGGTTGGACTTCCTGGTAAGACTGCGGAGCGCACGGCGCTGGTCCCATGTACCCGTGATCCTGATCACCGGCTACGACAAGGTACTGGATGACGACTGCAAGTCCTACCTGGCCCAACATCCCGATGTCCGAGCCCCAGAATTCATGATGCCCAAGCCCGTGGACCAGGACACGCTGCTCTCCAGTATCGCGAAACTGCTATCCCAGCAACCTGGATAGCACCGACAGTACCTCGGCTTCGTCGATTGGTTTTGCGATGTAGCCATCGGGCGGATCCAGGTGCCTGCGCTTGTGGATGAAGCCCTTGAAATCCTTGGAGAGCCCGGTCACCACCACCACGGGAATGGAGGCGATGGCTGGATCCGCCTGTAGTTCCCGGAGCATCCTTACGCCGGATTTTTCCGGCATGGAGATGTCCAGGGTGATGAGGTCGGGCTTTTCCGAGCGCGCCCTGGCGATTCCTTCCGCCCCGTCCCGGGCGGAGATTGCGGTCATGCCGTTGTCTTCGATGATTGCACCGAGGTAGGTGACGACGTCGGGCTCATCGTCGATGACGAGTATCTTTTTGCCCTGAAGGGCGCTGTGGTCGGCCATATTTCACCTTCCTGTTCCTGTGGGGCTATTATGAATGGGCGGATGGTTGCCACGGAGGCCCTGGCCCGCCACGGGCGGAATCCGCGAGAATGGAATCAGTGCCATTCCCACTCGATGAACGGTTCCTTGATCTCGGGCATCGCGTTGACGACCAGCTCCACGAGTCCACCGTAGTTGATGGAGGATTTTTCCCAGGCGTCATAGTAGGCCAGCAGATCACGGATTGCACCCTTGCAGTTGGAGCATGGAGCGCAGACGTACTTCTTGACGGAGGGATCCATGCAGTCGGAGAATGCTTCCAGGATCTGCTTGAACTTCATGCGGGCGGAAACCGAGGTGCGCCAGTCGTTGAAGTTGTGTCCACTCATGATGGCGAAACCGCTGCCACCGCCGCAGCAGTAGTTGTGGACCCCGTGTGGCTCCATCTCGCGGAACTGTGGGGCGATGGCCCGGAGGACACGCCGCTGAGGTTCCACCACGCCCATGAGTCTCACCAGGTTGCAGGGATCGTGAAGGGTGATGGGGAAGTTGTTCCTGGAGGGATCCAGCTTCAGGCGGCCGGAGTCCACGATGTCGGCGATGAGGGTCATGGCGCTTTCACGGCGGACGAAGGAGTTACCCACCAGGACCCTGTCGGCGATTACCGTCAGGGCCTTGCTGGCGTGACCGCACTCACCGATGACGATCTTCTTCACTCCGAGCTTCTTGGCGATTTCGGCGTGCTTCAGGGCCACGCGGGCCAGTTGGACATCGTCGTACCACAGCCCGTAGTTGATACCGTCGTAGCCAACGAGATCTGAAGACAAGGTCCAGCTCATGCCCGCGGCTTCCAGGATTATGGCGAAGGCTCCAGGGTTCTCGGGCCACGCCATGATTTCGCCCGCGTTGTGGATGAGCAGGATGTCGGCGCCCGCCTTGTCCCATGGAGTCTTGATGGAGATTCCGGTCATCTCTTCCATTTCTTCGTCGATGAACTCGATGTTGTCCTTGACGACGAGGGGGTTCATTCCCGTGGACGAGCCCACCTTGAGCTGCAGCATGGAGCCGTCGTCGTGGATCTCCTTGGGTGCAATGCCCAACTCCTGGCTGAACAACTTGCGGATTTCGTGGGTGATGAGTCCGTTGTCGATACCGATTGGGCAGGTCTGGGCGCATCGCCTGCACAGCGTGCAGCGATAGGACAATTCCGCAAGTCGTGACAGCGTGGTCCAGTTGAGATCGATGTCTTCACCCTTGATCTTTGCGCGCAGTTTCTGACCCTTCCCGTACTTGTTCACCAGGCGCCGGAAGATCTCGGAACGGTAGGTGGGCCGATAGAGGTCGTTGTGCCCGCTGGATACATAGATGGGGCAGGATTCGTTGCAACTCTGGCATTTCTCACAGTGTTCCAGCGACAGGAGCAGCGGTTGCAGGAAGCTCCAGTTGTCTTCCCTGGAGAGCAGCTTGCGCAGACCGGACACGAACTTTTCCAGCAGCTCCCGTTCCTCTTCCTTGCTCTGGGGTTTCGGAAGGCTGATGGCGATGGTGTCGTCCAGGGAACATGCGTACTTTTCCCTGGCCTGGGGTTTCAAGGGGGCCCACCTGGGATGTTCGTCCACGTTGTCGTAGGGTGGGGGCAGGGGCATGAGCTCCTGGAGTTCCAGGTGGGTGAGCTGTTCCGAAGGCTTGTCGAAATCGTTGAGACTTATTGGCTTGCTCATTTGCCACTCTCTTTCGTGGGGTTGGTGCCAGCCACATCGGCCCAGGTTTTCTTGCCGTCGCCGGCGATGTGCGATGCAGACCAGCTTACGGGCAGCTTCAGTTGCTTCTGGATGGCCTTGTCCAGCTTGCCACCGGGCTCCATGGCTTCGTCGTTCCAGCGAACCGAGTGGTACGTGAAGTACTTGGCCACGAAATGGGACATGTGAGAGACGGGAATATAGGCCAACATTATACAGCCCAGCAGCACCACGAGGTAGGTGAGCGGCGGAAGGGCTGCCGGTGTGGCGGTGGCGAGCCCCAGGAAATAGGCTCTGAAACCCGTGGCTGTCGGGTCGGTCAGCAGGCAGGTGAAGGCCAGCCCGAAGAGCAGCACAAAACCCACTAGAATGCCGTGGTCCACGGGACCGGTGAAATCCTTGAGATCCGGCTCCGTGAGTCTGCGAAACAGCAATCCCAGGGCACCGGCGAGTCCCATGGCAAAGCCGATGAAACCCAGCAGAGCTGGAAGGTGGACAAACAGCAGCCGAGCCAGGCCTCCTGGCTCGGGAGCCGACACGAGCCCCAACGCCGACAGCACAGCACCCAGGATGAGCAGTACCAGGAAGCCCGCCACCAGGTAGATCCCGGAATGAAAGGGGAACGATACATACCAGAGCTTGCGGTTGTGGGTGCGGAGTGCCTTCAGGAGCAGGATCTCTTCCAGCATCTCCTTTATTTCGTTGGGTATGTCCGACTCGTGTTTCTTGGTCCACCAGTCGGTGTCCTCCAGGTAGGAGCCGCCGTGCTCCACCTTTTCGGGTGGTTCGTGGGGGACGGGATAGAGTTCCCATCGAAGGTGTGCGGGGGTATTGGCGAAGTGAACTACTCGTACCAGGATGGCGATGCAGAAGAACACCGCAACCAGGTAGCCCAGGCCCATCATCAATGCTGACACTGTTGCTCCTCGGATCCCGCTCGATCACAGTGAGTGGGTTTTCAGGTTCGACCATGAACGGTGGCTGCAGGGTTCGGAAGTCCCGAGGTTTGGGAGAAGACCTGGAGCCAGGTCAGGTGTCAATCAATAATCGTGCCATGTTCGGCTGTCGCCATACTGTGGAGGCCACCTTGCGTCAGCTACCTTGGAACGCCTCGTTTGGGATGGCAGACACGGGCTGCCCGGGGAGTGGAACATGTGCCGTGACAGCCAGTGAAACGTCGTGTTTCATGGAGAAAGGAATTGTTTCAACAAGGTCCACCACAACACTGCACATGCCTTCTGAGGAGTCGTCGGGAATAGCCGGCGCGAAGCGTGCGCAAGCACGGATCGTGCCGGCGGAGCGAATCGTAGCGAGGGGCGCCCGGGACTCCGGATCAAGGTATCAGGCGGAATCGCTTCATCTGCCGCCAGAGAGTAGACCTGCTGATACCAAGGTATCTGGCAGTCTTTTGCCGGTTCCAGCCACAGGTGTTCAGAGCCCACAGGAGCCTCTCACTTTCGGACGCGAACTGGGGAGTGCCGTGAATGGGAGCAGGTTGTGTGGATCCTGGGAAGCTGGGGGATGGAGCCGGGTGTTGCGGTTGGGCGCCTGGCATCGGGGGTTGTACGGGTGAAAAGACCTCGGGAGGCAGGTGTTCGACTCCGATATCGGGGCTGTGGCAGAGCACCATGGCTCTTTCCAGGATGTTCTCCAGCTCGCGGATGTTCCCCGGGAAATCATACGAAGCCAGGGCCCTGTGTGCCGCGGGAGTCAGGCCCTTCACCTGGCGGCCCCGACGGGTGGATATGCGCTTGAGCAGGTGATCGATGAGGGCGGGAATGTCCTGGCGCCGTTCCCGTAGTGGGGGGATTTCCAGGGTTACGACTCGGAGCCTGTAGAACAGGTCCTGCCGGAAAGTGCCTTCACGCACCATTGATTCCAGGTCTCTGTTGGTGGCCGAGATGAGGCGGACGTCAACCTTGATGGGAGTCGAGGAACCCAGGGGAAAGATCTCGCCGTCCTGGAGCACCCGCAGGAGCTTGACCTGGAAGGCCTGGGATGTTTCGCCAATTTCGTCCAGCAGCAGGGTTCCCCCGTTTGCTGCCTGGAAGCGGCCCCGGCGGCGGCTCCTGGCGTCTGTGAATGCACCCTTCTGGTGACCGAAGAGTTCCGACTCCAGCAGGCTGTCGGGCAGGGCGCCGCAGTTGACCTTGATGAAGGGAGCTTCCGACCGGGGGCTGAGCTTGTGAAGCGCCTGGGCGAAGAGTTCCTTGCCGGTTCCGCTGGCCCCGGTGATGAGCACGGGTACGTCGGAGCAGGAGACGTCGGGGAGGATGCGAAAGAGGTTGCGCATGGGACGGCTGACACCGACAATGTTCTGGAAGACCACCTTGTCGTTCAGCTCCTGGCGAAGTGCCTCCAGTTCGGAGATGTCGCGCATGATCTCCACGCCCCCGAGTACGGCGCCATCCTGGTCATGCAGGACGGCTGTGGAGACCCTGACGGGAACTTCCCGCATCCGGCTGTCCAGGATGTTGACACGCACTTCCCGGCGGGGTTCATTGTTTTCCATGGTGTGCCGCAAGGCGCAGTCTCGTTGGCAGATGTCTGCCTTGAAGACGTCTCGGCACTTCATGCCGATGGCATCCTGGCGTCTGATGCCGGTCAGCGCTTCCGCGGCAGCATTGAACGTGGTGATCCTGAAGCTGTTGTCCACTGTGAAGACACCTTCCCCGATGCTGTCGAGGATGGGCGACAACAGCTTATCGGTGCTGACGGAAGCACTGCCTTCGGGGGTGGGCCGTGGAGTTTCCTTTGGCATTATTGTGAACGACTCCGGCAAGCCTGGTGGAGTACGGGTCGTAACGTGGCACAGACAGGATGCACGTCTCACCCGTTCCATTCCAGGTTGGGCAGGCGTTTCAATGATCCGGCTGCCCGTCTGACCTGCGCAGCCAGATGTTCCGGCGGCCATCTTTCCATCCTTCCAGCAGCCTGGGGCAGTGGGCGCAATCGATGTGCCACACCTGGCAGGAATGGAGATCACAGGCCACCGGAGTACCGGCCATGAGCAGCGGAATGCGTTCAAACCTGCGTTGGAAAGGCCCTTTGAGCAAGACAACCTCGCCAGGCAGCTTGTCACGTTCCAGGATACGGGCTGCCTCGAGGACACTGTGGCCGGCGTGATGGACTGCTTCTCTTGGCATGCCGTTTTGAGTTGCACCAACGGATACGGCCCTGAAGCACCGGCGTGAACCGATGAAGATCAGGCGTGAAGACGCCAGGGCAGCCTGGCGACCGATGCCTCGGTAGACAGGCCCCCTCTTCCCCAGTTCTTCGGAGACGGGGCCAAGGACTGCCGTGCGGCGGGTAGCGGGCAAGGACGACAAGGTGGACAGGGCTGCCTTCATGCAGGCCTGGCGGCACGAAAAACTGTCCTGCAAGATGAACGAACCGTTCTCCATGGGCAACAATTCCATCCTGGATGGGGATGGAGGCAGTTTCTCCAGTGCGGCGATGGCGGGGGCCACGGGAAGCCCCTGTGACAGTGCGACCCCCATGGCGGCCAGGGGAGCGTAAAGCATGTGCCTTCCCCACAGGCGTGTGTCCAGCCAGGAGGCATGGCCCTGTGTGTGGAGCAGGATCCCCATCCCCCGAGGCCAGTTCAGGCGGATCTCCGATGCGCGGATGTCGTTCCCCTCGCCAAATCCGTAGGTGATCACTTTTGCACGAGTCCGGGAGGCCATGGCCATGGCGTGGGTGTCGTCGCCATTGAGCACCACGGTGCCCCCCGCGGGGACCGCTTCGGCCATCGGGCTCTTTTCACGTGCTGCGCCTTCCGGGCCCCCAAAGGAGCTATGATGGGCATAGCCGATGGATGTCACGACGCACAGGTCGGGCCTCAGGAGCGCCGCATAGGCCGGCATGTCCCCACGCCTGGCGATCCCCACCTCCAGGACCCCGTAGCTACTCCAGGGCTCGATGGCCAGCATCTCCCAGGCGATGTGGCTCCAGCTATTGCCCGGCACAGCCCGGGATGCCGGGATGCCCAGCACTGCCGATACCGCACGGGTGGTGGTGGTTTTCCCCATGGAGCCCACCACCGCCACGATCTTCGTGTCTCTCAGGACGACTTCACGGTAGAGTGAAGCCAGGCGTCGTGCCCAGGGCCACAAGGGGTAGTTGAGACCGTTGAGCAGCTTTTGCCGTCCCACCATGGTCCACAGCATCAAGGAGAAGTCGCCCCGTTGGGCACGGATTCCGTTCATCAAATTGTGGAGGGACGAAGTCATGGAAATCACTTCGTGATTACGGCACGAGCCGGTGGTCTTCGGCAGCCTTTTTCCCGATGGCTCCTGGCGGGCAGAGGTGGAGGCTGAAAGTCAAGGTGGTGCATGTATTGCTGAAAATATACAGCAAATGGGGATTCCTGCAAAGTTGGATTGACACTTGGCTCCGTGGCGTGGACAATGTACGTTCCTTTTTGAATGAAAGACGGGTTGATTCGTCTTCGCGGGTACCTGGTTAATGGTCCATACTGGAATGGGTCGAAGAACCCGGTGGGAGTTCCCGCCAGAATGCAAGAAAGAACGGAGGAGAAAATGTCTGGAACCAACAAACTGTTCGCCATGGTACTGGCTGCGGCGACCCTTTCCACCGGATGCGAGCGACTGGACATAACGGTCGAAAACGAACCGCCGGTGATCAACGAAGACGAGTGCTGGTTCGGGCTGGAGCTGAACAATGCGGGCACGATGCTGGAATGGGTGGTGGACGTTGTTGTCTCAGATGCCGATGAATCCTGGGATCTCCTCAAGGTCAACGTAGACGTGACGGACATGGACGGCAATCCCATGATCAGCCTCGTGGGCACGGACTTCGACACCAACAGCGGAGAAAACCACTACCGCTTCGTGGTGGACACGGTGAACTACTTCCGAATCCTGGACCCTCGCCAGACCTACATCGCCGACATTTCCGTGGCAGATGCCTTCGGCGCTCGTGACTACTACAGCATCGAATCCGAAAGCATCGATTTCCTGGGCCCCAACATCTCCTATGCCGATTGGTACTGCACCGACGAAGGCAGCGACACCCGGTTGGTGGTCTCCGCCGACGTGAGCGATCCCGACGGCTTGGCCGACATCGAATGGGTCAGAGCCGAGTTCTGGGGCTCCGCCAACGAGGTGAGCGCCTACAACGATTGGATCGACGCCTTCTACCTGGACTACGACTCCAGCGCCGGCGCTTTCCAGGCCGAAGAGTGGGAACAGGACACGAACGTCTCCTGCTCGGACGACTACTACGTGGAGTTGGTGGCCTGTGATTCCCTGGGAATCTGCGACTTCATGGCCATAACCCAGTAGGAGGCCGTCGCGAATACCGGTTCAACTGGGGAACGCCCCTCGGCAGTGGTTCTTGGACTGGCCACGATCCTGGTCCTGGCCCTGGTTTTCCGTTTGCCTTGGAGATTGGCCGGTTCGCTGCAGGGCTACGGCAAGTTCGCTACGGTTGCCGGCATCTACCTGGTGCTACTGGCCTCCGTGGGAATCGCCGCCCAACTCACCCGATGGGCCAAGTTGCTGCTCTCGGAAGTCCTGGGAGAACCGGTGACCATTGAAGGAGGGGTGCGGGTGTGGGCGGTGCTGCCCCGGGATCGGCGATGGTTGCAGACACGGGGAACCAGGTCCATGATGTTGAAAAGGGGACCAGGCGTGCCGGTGCAAGCGCTTGAAAAAGAGAATAGGCGTGAAGGTACGGACATGGGTAAAGGAATCGTGTTGCCAGATTGAAGATAGTCCATGGCCGGCACCGGAGTTTTTTCCATAATGCCAGTCGATGCCCTTCAGGACCCCGCTGCCCGCCCGGAAGCTGCCAGTCCGCCCTTGCTGCCAGAGAGCATCCGTCTGCGCCTGGCCGGACTGCTGACCCCAGGGAGCGCCCTCGCTGCCACCTTGTACCTGCTGGCTTGCATCATCGTGACGTGGCCCACCGTGCTATCACTCGGCTCGGTGCTATTGGGGCATCCGGGAAACGACACATGGAACCATGTCTGGGGCTTCTGGTGGGTTTCCAGGGAAATCCTCGATGAAGGGCGCTGGCCCGGATGGACGGACCTCATCGCCTACCCCAGGGGCGGCTCCCTGTACTTCATCGACACCTTCAACGCCCTGCTCACTCTGCCCTTGCAGGTCGTTTTCGGACCGGTGGTGGTCCACAACCTGATCATTATGGGTTCGCTCTGGTTTTCGGCTTTCTCTGCATGGCTGCTGGCCCGGCACGTGGCCAGATCCGAAGCCGCCGCGCTGGTGGCGGGTATGATCTATGGCTTCAGTCCCCACATACTGGGCCAGGCCGAAAACAGCATCACGGAAACCATCAACACGGGCTGGTTGGCTCTCTATCTCCTGGCCTTGTTCAAGCTCCTGGAAAAACCATCGCTTCGGCGTGGACTGGGGGCCGGTGCCACCCTGGTGCTCTGCGGATTGTCCAATTGGTACTATGGGCTCTTTTGTGCCCTGGCCACCGTGGTCCTGGCGCTCCACCGCCTTCTTCGGCATCCCTATGCGCTCCAGTGGAAGAAGATCCTGGGACTGGGGCTCTTGGGGGCCATCCCATTCGCACCAATCGCCCTGGGGGGGCTGCTCCTCCTTCAGAGCAGCATGTCCGCCCCCGACGCACTTGTGAACCGGGATCCGGATTTCGTATGGAACTCGTTGCTCTACCACAACATGACCGACATCCAGTGTCTCTTCAGGCCTGGCCACTTCCAGAGCCCGAATCTCAAGGCCCTCTATGGCGAGAATCTCTTGATCGTCACCTACCTGGGATGGGTGGCTCTCCTCATGGCCGCCTGGGCGGTCTGGCGATGGAAATGTCGTCACGAGACCGGCCCATGGTCCTGGTTGGCACTGGTATTCTCGATCTTTGCATTGGGACCATACCTGTACGCCTTTGGCCACTACGTCGAAGTGGGCGGGAGGCGGATCCCCCTGCCATTCCTGGCTTTCTTCGAGGCCTTGCCCATCTTCTCCAGGATTTCCCACCCCTTCAGATTCGTGGTGGTGGTGGACCTCTCCCTCGGTGTACTGGCGGCCTATGGTATCGCCCAGTGGGGGCGGGTGGAAAACCGCAGGATATGGCAGTTGAGCCTCCTGGGCTGCGCCCTGGTGCTGGCTGAAATCTGCCTGTTTTCACCAGCCCGGGTTCCGCTGACCACTTCCTCGGCCAGCGTCCCGCCGGAATACCAGGTGCTCGACCAGGATGAAAGTGATGGCGCAGTACTGGACCTTCCCATAGCTGTTCCAATCCTGGAGAGGGCAGTCTACAACTGGTACCAGCTCTTCCACCAGCGCCCCATCCCCTACAGTCTCAACGAGCCCCTGCCTCCGGCCATCAAGAACAACCAGCTCTGCCAGTTCCTGCTTCGTATCGAAGCGGGGCGCGCACGACTGCTTCCCAGGACCCTTCCAGACCTGGAGTTGGTCATGGCCACCCGCATCCTGGCACGACAGGGCTTTCGTTATATCGTGATCCATGAAAGGCTCTACCCCGAGATCAAGCGCCAGCAGGTCCATTCCCTGATGGATGCTCTGCTGGGTCCGGCCCTCCTGGACGACGGAGGCGACGTCACCATCTATGTGCTGCCATGAAGAACTCCATCCTCAAGACCATTCTCGAGTTGCTGGCAGTCCTGACCTTCTACTTCCTGGCCTCCAGCCTCATGACCTGGCCCACGGCCATGCACATGAACGAGATCGTGTTGGGGGGAGGGGAACTGGGGGGCTGGCTGTGGCGCTACTGGTGGCACTTCCTGGAGGCCCAGGCCCTGGGCCAGATGGATCTAGCCCCCTATGAAAAATGGCGTGCCCTCATCGCGCTGGGCCGCTACCCGGAGACCGGCAACGTCCTGGACGTCATTTTTTTCTCCTGGCCCCTGTCCTATGTCGTGGACTTTCCCGCCCACTACAACCTCAAGGTGTTGACCATACTCACGCTGGACGGTCTTTGCGGCTACGTACTGGCTCGCCACTTCGTGAGGGGGCGGCTGGTGGCGTTGGCGGCCGGCCTTCTGGCCCTGGTGAATCCACTGGTCATTCAGGACATCAACGGTTCGGGGCTCAGGCAGACCATCCTCTGGTGGCTTCTGCTCTACCCGGTTTTCCTGGACCGCGCGGTGAGGCGGCAACGTCTCACAGAGATGCTACTGGCGGGTGTCTGCATGGGCATGGCTGCGGCATGGTACTGGTTCTATGGGCTTTTTGCGGGGCTCTACACCATACTCTACGCCCTCTGGCACCTCCTCACTCGCCGGATGGGCGTCCGCGGCATGCTGCGAGGTGTTCTCCCCACGGTGTTCGTGGCCGTGCTGTTGGCGTTCCCTTTCATACAGCCCTACCTGGATACCGATGAAGGCGGTGGCAGCAATCTTCCCGAAATGTCCTTCTTCCTGGCATTCCCACGCTATGAAACTATACTCACCGCGCCCATGAGGCCCAAGTCCTACGAAGAAAACGTGCTGGCATCGCTGCACAGGACGATTCGTTCCAGTTGGGCAGCCGACTACCTGGTCTACCCCACCAGCGAGCGGACCATGCCCATCGTGGTCTTTCTGGCGGGCATCCTCCCGGCCTTGTTTCTACGGCGCAGGCCCTTCTGGCTCCTGGTGCTGCTCCTGTTCTATGCCTGTAGCCTGGGGCCCTTTCTCAAGCTCCAGACCCTGCGGGACGCCAGCGAGGTCCTGGTGTTGGGAGAGCAGTGGGTGATCCGCCTTCCCTATACCTTGCTCTTTCGATGGGTGCCCGGGATAGCCCGCCTGTTCGCTCCCTATCGCTTCGCCGCCATGGTAGTGGTGGCATCGGTGGTGTTGGTGGCATCCGGCCTGGACTCTCTGCCATCATCCACCAGGAAGTGGGCGTTCGTCAAGACTGCGGCTTGCATCCTGGTGATACTGGCAGCCATGCTCCAGATGACCTACCGCTTCGAGGTCCAGGAGGTGCCCGACGACTCCTACCAACCATCCAGGTGGCGTGCGCCCATCAAGGTGAGTCGGATCGAGATACCGGAGTTCTACCTGGAGTTGGATGACTCTCGCCTGGAAGGCATTATCGAACTGCCCCTGGAGCGGGAACAGGATCTCCTGTGCTACTACCAGGTTATTCACCGGCAGAGAGTTTTCCGATCCTGGGCCACCTCGGGCGCCCTTCCTCCTATTCTTTCCAGGGGAGGGGGCGGGGACGCCGGAGATCGTCTGCGCTACCTGGGCCAACAGCTTCCACTGGATTTTCCCGGCTCCCAACTCCTGGAGAGGATCTCCACACATCCCAATGATCTCCCGGTGAGCGAGATCGACCGCGGAGAGCTGGCGCAACTGGCCCGAGCGGGGAGCTTTCGCTACATGATCGTTCACGAACGTGGATATTACCTGGCCAATCCCTATCACGGCCCGGTCCTGTACCGAGACGCCGTTCAACGTCTTGCCGCCGGACTGGGATTGAAACCGGACGAAGTGGTGGAACATGCGTGGGTAGACTACCCGGGAAACCAGTACAACGTTCCGGGAGGCCCCGTCTACATACCCTGGACGGCCGAAGAGGTGGCCCTGCCGTACCAGGAGATGCCCAGGCGCTACTATATGTCGATTTTCGACCTCTCCTCGCTCCTGGAGTCCTGATCCTCTCCAGGAAACTCCCATATTGACACAAGTTCTACGGAGCCATAGGGCCTGAGGCATCGCGGTGGGGTAGATATCACTCTCCAGGTTCAGGGATTTCGGCTCCTCCCAGGCCGAGCCCCACATCCAATGACCCTCAACAGACACGGGAAGCAACACCATGAAGGTCCGTTGCGACAATTGCGGCGCTACCTACAAAATCCCCGAAGAAAAGCTCGTCAAGGAGATCAACAAGGCCACTTGCAGGAAGTGCGGTCACCGGATGCTCATCCGGCGACCGGTCTCCAGGCAGGCCCCGGTTCCGGCTTCCGACGCCTCCGACCTCGAAACCGAGGAAGCCACGCTGGTGGCATCTCCCATGGAGATCTACCAGCGAGCGAAAGCCAGTGCCTCCAACTCTCCGCGGGAACCCGCTTCACCACCTGTATCATCACGGCCCGGTTCCGGGCCTGGCGAAGCCCCCGCCGAACCAGCCCCCGCCGAACCAGCCCCCGCCGAACCAGCCCCCGCCGAACCAGCCCCCGTTGCTGAATCATCGGCCAACGTGGGCGGTTCTGGCCTTCTTGGTGGAATCCCCATCCACAAGACCGCATACGACCCTTCCGGAGATCTTCTCTGGGTCTTCGTGGGAACCGTGTTTGCCTTTTGTGGCGCCTTGATAATGACCCTGGACAACGAGTCGGGCTCCGCTCTTTCCTTTTCCGGCCTCCTGCTGGCGCTCTGGGGGTCGCTCTGTGCCATGTTGGTGGTAATAACAGGCAGTCGGGGCCGCCAACCAGCTTCTCTGGGCTTGTCCGTATTCGCGTCCATCATCCTGGCCCTGGTCTTTTCTGCCGCGCTCACCCTCACCGACAGCATCCAGAGCCTGCTGCAGGGCCGCCAGGACGCCCATCTGCTGGCCGACGCAACGCCCACTACGCCTCACCAGCGCGTTCCCAGCACAACATCTCCCTCCCAGACCACCGAAAGCCTGGATGGGATGCTCCCCCGGGAAGACCCCATGGAACGTCTGCTGGACGTGGTCCAGGAAGAACCCTCCGGCGCCGAACCGGCCCAACCGCCACCCGAGGAATCAAGCCAGGAAGAACCTGCTTCTTCAAGCAGTAGAAGATCTTCCGGAAGCAGTGCTTCGTCCAGTACCCACAGGTCATCCAGCAGCCGATCCGCCTCCTCCTCTTCCACTGCTCCTGCCGTGGTACCTTCAACGACATCGTCCACCGCGTCCTCCAGCAGCTCTCGCTCTGGCATTGGCTCGTCCCCCTCCAGCAGCCGCTCCACAAGCTCTCACTCGTCTTCCTCCAGCAACAGGTCTTCCTCCAGCAACAGGTCTTCGTCATCGTCCGGCGGCGCTTCGTCCAGTTCATCCGAAGCCCTTCCCACTACCGTGCCCACCTCGGTCATAGACACCATGCTCCGCTACAACAAGAGCGTGAAGAGCTGCTTCATCCAGGAAGCCAAACGTTCGGGAAAGCTCCCATCCGTCACTCTGCGCTTCACGCTGCAACCCACGGGATCGGTAAGTTCCGCAAGTTTGAAGGAATCCGGTTACTCGGATTTGAGTTCTTGTCTTGCCACCGCCGTCAAGGGAATAAAGTTCCCGCCCTTCAGCGGTTCGGCCTACACCGTCAACTACCCCTTCAGACTTTAGGCGTCGGCACCATGGCATCGACCAGACACCTCCTTCAGCCCAAGTACACGGTTTTCCTGTTGATAAGCATCGTGATGATCGCGCTGGACCAGATCACCAAGATTGCGGTAGTGAGCAGGATCACCTACATGCGGGAAGAAGTCGAGATCATCCCCGGCTTCCTCTCCCTGATACACGCCCAGAACCCGGGAGCGGCTCTTGGGTTTCTGGCGGAGCAGCCCGCCTCGATTCGCATGTTCGTGTTCACCGTTTTCACGATCATCGCCGTGGCAGTACTCCTGAGCATGCTGTTGCAGCTCTCTCCTGGTGATCGCTTCCAGGCGGGCATGCTGGCGCTCATCTTTGCCGGGGCGGTGGGCAACGCCATCGACAGGGTGCTCAAGCAGTCCGTCACCGACTTCATCAAGGTCTACACCGACCAGCCCGCCCTGAAGGACTGGCTCGTCAATCATGTGGGCACCAACGAATACCCATCGTTCAACGTGGCTGATTCAGCCATCGTGGTGGGGGTGGGGCTCTTCCTGATCTACTACATGTTCTTCGAAGACTCCCGCAAACCAACCGGCGATACCGACGATCCAACCAACAAAGACGATCTCGCCGACGGGCCCATCGATGGCAACACCGGCCTGGCGAGTGATACGCATGCGAGCACGTCATAGTCGCAGCCCGGAGCCGTGGGCAGGTGGGGCTCCCTGGAGCCTTGTCCCAACGGAAATTCCCCTTCGCTGCCTGTCATGCGCCAGGCAGCTCCCCCGACAGCTCCAGCATCCATTCCTCCAGGGCCTTGATCCTGTCTCGCAGTTCAGCGGCGCGTTCAAAAGCAAGTTTTCCGGCGGCAGCCTTCATCTCCGCACGCAGCCGCCCTATGGTTTCAGGTATGCGGCTCAACTGCAGGTCCTCGGCATCCCTTGGGATTTCGCCGGCCTCGACGGGCACGGTGACGAAGTCGGCATCCAGGATCTGGGCCAGTGAACTGTCGATGTTCTTTATAATGGACTCGGGTTCGACTCCGTGTTCCCGGTTGTAGGCAAACTGTTTGCGGCGCCGGCGCTCGGTTTCGTCCATGGCGGTCTGCATGGAGACCGTCACCCGGTCGGCATAGAGCAGGCAGCGTCCCCGCTGGTTTCTGGCGGCCCGTCCCATGGTCTGGATCAGGCTGGACGTGCTTCGCAGGAAGCCCTCCTTGTCGGCATCCAGGATGGCCACCAGGGACACCTCGGGCAGGTCCAGACCTTCTCGCAGGAGGTTGATACCGATGAGTACGTCGAACCTGCCCATGCGCAGATCCCGCAGCAGCTCCATTCGTTCCAGGGTGTCGATGTCGCCGTGCAGGTAGCGGGCCTTGATTCCCAGGTCCTGGTAGTAGTCGGTGAGTTCCTGGGCGAAGCGCTTGGTGAGGACCGTCACCAGCACCCGTTCGTCTCGCTCCACCACCTGCCGTATCTCGTCCAGCAGGTCGTCCACCTGGATGCTGGCGGGACGGACCTCCAACTGGGGGTCCACCAGCCCCGTGGGTCTGATGAGCTGTTCCACCACCTGGTTGTTGGCGGCCTCCAGTTCCCAGTTCCCGGGAGTTGCCGAGATGCAGATGACTTTGTGAATGCTGTCCAGAAATTCCTGGAAGGTAAGCGGCCGGTTGTCCAGGGCGGAGGGAAGACGAAAACCATGGCGCACCAGGGTTTCCTTGCGGGAGCGATCCCCCCTGTACATACCAGCGACCTGGGGAATGGCGACATGTGATTCATCCACTACCAGCAGGAACTCCTCGGGGAAGTACTCCAGCAGGGTGGTGGGGGGAGTGCCGGGCTCGCGAGCGTCCAGGTGCCGACTGTAGTTTTCGATTCCCTTGAAATGGCCGATCTCCTCCAACATCTCCAGGTCGTAGGATGTGCGTTGCTCCAGTCGTTCCGCCTCCAGCAGATCCCCTGCCCGGCGTAGCTCACGGAGCCTGTCTTTCAGTTCCTCTCGAATCGAGTGGATTGCCGCCTGGATCTTCTCCCGTGGCGTGACATAGTGGGAGGCTGGATATATGGCGGTACGTTCCAGGCTCTCCAGCCTGGTGCCCCTGAGCGGGTCCACCACGGAGATTGCCTCCACTTCATCCCCCCAGAGTTCGATTCGTAGGGCACGTTCGGTTTCGTGGGAAGGGAAGACTTCGATGACATCGCCCCTCACGCGAAAGGTTCCACGAAAAAAATCGGCATCGTTGCGCTGGTACTGAATCTCCACCAGCTTGGCCAGGATGTCCCTGCGGAGTACGGTTTCGCCCACCTTGAGGCGCAACAGCATGTGATCGTAGGCCTCGCGGGAGCCGATGCCGTAAATGCAGCTCACGCTGGCGACGATGAGCACGTCGTCCCGCTCCAGCAGGGCACGGGTGGCCGAGTGACGCAGCTTGTCGATACGGTCGTTGATGAGGGCGTCTTTTTCGATGTAGGTGTCGGAGGATGGTACATAGGCCTCGGGCTGGTAGTAGTCGTAGTAGGATACGAAATACTCCACCGCATTCTCCGGGAACAGCCGGCGAAACTCCCCGTAGAGCTGGGCGGCCAGGGTCTTGTTGTGGGCCAGGACCAGGGTGGGCAGACCAAGCTGCGCCACGACGTTGGCCACGGTGAAGGTCTTTCCGGTTCCCGTTGCCCCCAGGAGCACCTGGAAGCGTTTGCCCTGGCGGAGACCGTCCAGAAGTTCCCGGATGGCGGTCGGTTGGTCCCCGCAGGGTCGGAATGGGGACGCCAGCTTGAATCGAGCCATTTGGTCCTCTTTATGACTGGGAATGCCGGGGCTCGGATGAAGAAATACCTTGACGGAGAAGGGAATGATGTCGCAGGGGGCAGGGAAGGGGAGCGATGCCTCCCATGGGCCGGTTGTTGGCCTTCGGCTGGCGGGCTATCATATCTCGCGGCCTCTTGGGGCTTCGCGCAAGAATAACTCCGTGGTATCAAAGGTGCCGAGGCACCTGGCCTGGCAAGCTGCGGGGAGTCGGCAATACCTGTCGTATGCCGGCCCCCAACGACACTGCCGGGCGGGACACAGCGGTGCCAGAATATGGAAAGTTGTTCTTGTGTGACCACTTGCTCCGGCCCATCGTCCATCTCGGCGAATGGAATTACCTGGCTGCACCGAGGGTTGCAAGCGCCAGCCCTGGCCTGGTTATCCTCTTGAACCAACAGGCATTCGAGCAACTCGATTGATCGACGAAATCCGAAAATTCTACCGTGCATCGGGTAGGCCCAGGCGGCTTGCAGCGCTGGGATTTGCCCTGCCGGCGGCCTCCACGGTCCTGCTGGCCTGGCTGGTATTCGCCTTCCCCTGGTCACCCCTGGCTCTGAACAAGGCGCAAAGCCAGCTCTCCGACGGCCAGACATCATCGGCCATGCACACCCTGGCCAGCATCTCCAGGCTCAACCCTTTCCCCTCCATCCGGGCCAGGGCTCTGTACCAGAGCGCCGTTGTTCGGACCACCCTCGTGGACGATCCCCAGGGAGCTGTGCAAGACCTGGACCATCTGCTGGACACTGTCTCGACAGCCACGGAACTCCGCACCGAAGCCCTGCTCCTGAAGGCCGCGCTGCTCAGGGATCACGCGGAACGCCATGGCGTCGCCGCCGGAATATTCGAAGCCCTCGCCCGCAGGCATCCGGGCGACCCACGCCGTGCCGAATGGCTCATGTCCGCCGCCCTTTGTCGCGAAAACAACGGGCAGATCACCAGGGCTTTGCTGGACCGCGCCCTTGTGGCTGTTTCCCAAGACCCCCTGGCGGCCTCGGCCTATTTCGAGATGGGCCGAACATGGCTCTTGCAGGACCGCCCCGCCAAGGCCTATGATTGTTTTCAAAAAGCCATGAACGCAAATCCCAGCACCGGCATCAGGAACCTCACCCGCCGGGGTATGGCGGCGGCCCTGGAGCACCTGGGCTGGCAGGGGGTCGTAGTGGCCCAGTTGGACGACTCCGAATCGGAGCAAGACGAATCCACCCGTCTTGCAAGGGATCGTCTGCTTCAACGATCCAGGTCGCATTCGGCCAGGTAGACATGTTCGAGGACAAGCCCACGATGGAACCGAAGCTCCTCTCAACGGGCTTCGCAGGTGGGATCAGTTTCTTGTTCCTGGCCGGCTGTCTCTCTCCGGGGGGCATCGACTCGCCCGACACCGCGGGGGAGGGCAGCCAGCGATCCGACACTGCGGAACTGCTGGACACGGCAACCGATCCCTTGTGGGATCTGGATCCCTCCACCCTGCCCCAGGGTGCCACGCCCTGCCGCGACCCCGTGCTGGTCCAGGTCACCACCGTGGTTGACGGAGACACGGTGTGGGTGGTTCCCTATGACCTGAAGTCATCTGAAAAGGTACGTTTCATAGGAGTCGACACCCCCGAGGAATCCACCGACGACTGCTACTCCGACGAAGCCACATTCCACACCGGCCAGCGCCTGCTGGGGCAGTGGGCATGGCTCACCTTCGACGCCGATTGCCTGGACTACTACGACCGCACCCTGGCCTATGTCCACACCGGAAACAGCGTGAGTACAGATTTCTTCAACCGGGATCTCCTCCTGGAAGGCTACGCCAGAGTGCTCACGGTGGAGCCAAATTCTTCTTTTGCCTCGCTTTTTACCCAGGACGAAGACGAAGCCAGGGCCGCGATGGTGGGCGGATGGCAGTATTGCGGGTGGAATTGAGGAGAACCCCATAAGTCTAGTGTTTGAAAAAGTTGGCCCCCAGGTGCGTTGAGCAACAAAAAATCCTGGGGGGTAATCGTTTTTCCAGGCTATTCAAGATGCACTGAGGCAATCTTGAACTCTATGTCGCCCCCTGGAGTCTCCGCTCCCGGGGCGTAACCCCGGGGTTGGCGATGACCCGTTTCTCGGCATTTCTGTTTTCGACGCTTGCCGCTGTTGCTTTTGCCTTCAGAGCCCAGGCGCAGGTACCGGCTGCCATGGAAAACAACCTGTCAGACCTGGACCTCGTGCCGGTGATGGACTTTCCGGCTCCCGACACAGGCGCTCTCCTGGCCGAAGATGAAGACCGCGAAGCCCAGGGCTTGGCACCGCGTTTTGCCGTACCCAACGCCACGTTCATCACTCCCGACACCCACGGAAGATGGCAGGATCTGGGCGACGGCACGCTAATGTGGAGGCTGCGCATCTCGTCTCCCGGGGTTGAAAGCATCAACCTCGGGTTCACCTCTTATTATATGCCCCGTGGCGGTAGCCTGTGGCTCTACAGCTCCGACCTGAAAGACATCCTTCCCAGGCCCTTCGGCCCTGAAGAAAACCAACCCCATGGCGAACTCTGGACCCCTGTAATCCAGAGCGACGACATCGTGGTAGAGGTCACTCTACCGGAGCAGGACGTATCCCGACTGCGCCTGGAACTTACAGCGGTCAACCTGGGCTACCGGGGCTTCGGCGCGGCTGGCGACAAGCAGGGCGCATGCAACGTGGACGTGGTCTGCCCTGAAGGCGACGACTGGCGCGACGAGATCGCCTCCGTGGCGGTCTACTCCACGGGCGGCTACCTGTTCTGCACCGGCTTCATGGTGAACAACACCGCCCAGGACGGAACCCCCTACTTCCAGACCGCCTACCACTGCGGGATCCGGGCGGGAAACGCCAGCTCCCTGGTGGTGTACTGGAACTATGAAAGCCCCACCTGCGGAGCGCTCTCCGGGGGTTCGCTTACCGACTACCAGACCGGGGCAACCTACCTGGCGGGTTACTCCAGCTCCGATTTCACCTTGGTGGAGCTGGATGACCTGCCCGACTCTTCCTGGAATGTCTCCTACGCGGGATGGGACAACTCGGGAACCGATGCCACGTCGGCGGTGGGTATCCACCACCCCGACACCGACGAAAAGGCCATCAGTTTCGAATACGACCCCACCACTACCACTTCCTACTTCGGCAACAATTCGCCCGGGGATGCCAGCCATGTGCGCATAGAAGACTGGGACGAAGGCACGACCGAGAGCGGTTCTTCGGGGTCGCCCTTGTTCAACCAGGATCACAGGGTCATAGGCCAGCTTCACGGCGGATACGCCTCGTGCAGCAACGATCTATCCGACTGGTACGGCAACTTCTCCGCCTCCTGGGATGGGGGCGGCTCCAGCAGCAGCCGCCTGCGCGATTGGCTGGACCCAACGGGTTCGGGGGTCAGCCACCTGGACACCTACTCCCCCTGGAACAGCGGCGGCATCGACGTCAGTCCCGACTCCGACATGGAAAGCGAAGGCCCGGTGGGTGGGCCCTTCTCTCCCGACAGCGTCACCTACTTCGTGGAAAACACCGATTCCAGTTCCCTGGACCTGGAAGTGACCACAAACCGCTCCTGGCTGGAAGTCGACCGCAGCTCTACGACCATCTCCGCAGGTTCCACGGTGGCGGTCACGGTGTCACTTGCCGCGGAAGCCCTCTCTCTTGGTGCCGGCAGCTATTCCGGCACCGTGTATTTCAACAACCTGAGCACCGGCGAGGGCGACGCTACGCGCACGGTGTCCTTGACGGTTGGCAGCGACGAGCTGATCTACGAGTGGGATCTGGACACGGATCCCGGCTGGTCCACCCAGGGTGACTGGGCCTGGGGCGTTCCCCAGGGGCAGTCCGGCACCCGCGGGGCTCCCGACCCTACCTCCGGTTACACCGGCTCCAAGGTGTACGGCTACAACCTGTCAGGTGGCTACTCCTCCGACATGGAAGAAAAGCACCTCATCTCCGAGGCCTTCGATTGTTCGGACCTGAGCGGGGTCACCCTGGGTTTCTGGCGCTGGCTGGGCGTGGAAACCTCCAAGTACGACCATGCATCCATAAGTGTCAGCCGGGATCGCTCCAACTGGACCACCGTCTGGGAAAACAGCGACACCCTGGACGACGGAGAATGGACTTGGCAGGAGTACGACATCTCCTCCGTGGCCGATGGTGAGCCCACGGTATTTCTCCGCTGGACCATGGGCAGCACCGACAGGAGTGTCGAGTACTGCGGCTGGAACATCGACGACATCCAGATATGGGCCGTGGAGTCCTGTGGCGATGCCGACTCCGACAGCTACCAGGACGCCACCTGCGGCGGAGATGACTGCGATGACTCGCAGCCCAGCGTCAATCCCGGAGCTCAAGAGCGTTGCAGCGACGGCACCGACAACGACTGCGACGGTCTGATCGACGCCCAGGATCCCGACTGCTCCGACACCGGCAATCCCGGCGGCCCCGGAGACACAGGCAGCTACGGCGCTCCGGGAACCCTGGACACCGGCTCCAGCAAGGGCAGCACCAACTGCCAGGGCTGCAACCCCGTGTCCGGCGGACCAGCCGGAGGTCTCCTGGCCCTACTGATTGGCGCATGGTTGGCCATGCGGCGCAGAGCGGTGGCCTGAACGACAGTTCGGGTCTGCGGCTGTGGGCCTGCCCTCGTCATACACCTGGGGGGCGCCAAGCGTTTGCACCGCAATGGCAGGAGGTGGAGAGGCCGAAACCGGGTGGGCCCCCTGGATGGGCTCCGGGATCCGAACTCCTCTCGGATAGATTGATATCTGGCCCCCTTGATCTCTCCATGACGGAAAGGAAGGCAGCCCATGGGTGAAATCACAGAAAGGGATACCCAGCACGAGCAACATCTTTGTACAACCGAGTCTTTGCTGGCGGGACTCAGGGTGCTGGAACTGGGGGGAGACCTGGGCACCGCCGTGGCGGGCATGATGCTGGCGGACCAGGGGGCCCAGGTCATACACCTGGCCCAAGAAGGGGAACTCCCGCCCGATCCCGTGCTGGACGCCATTTTGGCCCGAGGAAAGATTCATGTCTGGCTCCCCGGGTCGGGTGGCGACGATACCCTGGAATCCATGCTGGCTCTGGCCGACGTGGTGATAACGGGGCCGTCTCGGCGCAGGCATTCGTCAGTTGAGCAGAGGCCGTTCCACCACCTCCGCTCGGGCAGCAACCCGGGACTGGTGAGTTGCAGCATCCACTCCTTCCCTCCGCAGGATCCCCGTGGCCAACTTCCACCGCACGAAGCCCTGGCGGGCATCGCCGGTTTCCTGTACGACAAGCCGCTGGGCCCGCCCCTCTACCACGATTTTCCCATGGGCTCGGTCATGGCGGGTCTCTTCGCAGCCAATGGTATCGTGGCGGCCCTCATCGCCCGGCAGCGCTGCGGACGGGGCCAGCACGTGGAAACCTCGCTGTTGGGCTCCAACCTCTTTGCCCAGATCCTGCAGATACTCATAAAGACCGGTATGCCCAGGGGGTTTCTGCCGCTCAAGATGGTGGGCACGCCCTTTGTCAGTCTGTGGGAGTGCAGCGATGGCCGCTTCGTCTACCTGCACGTCACGCTGCCAGCACACAACAAGCAGATCATGGACATGCTGGATGAGTTGGGCCACCGCGATGACGTGGCCCGACTGCGCAAGCTGCTCTCGCCTGCCACCATTCGGGATCCAAGCCAGGTGCAGAGTGTGCCCGAGGCCCGGCGAATCCGTGCCATCTACACGCGCATCTTCAAGTCCCGAACCGCCGACGAATGGGAGAAACTGCTGGGCGACGCCCTCTGCTGCATCAAGGTGCGCCGGGTTGAGGAATGGCTGAAGGACAGCATTGCCGCGGGCATGACCGACGCCGTTACGCTGTCCGACCCTGTACTGGGCGACATCCTGGCTCCGGGCCGGGCCGTGGACTTTCAGGGCCTACGGGCTTCGACACCGGCCAGGCACCTGGGCGATGCGACCCGCGTGCTCGCAGCCTGGACCCGAGAGCCATCTCCCATGGCAGCTCCACCCGCTTCCGACGCGGAGCAGGCAGGGCTCGAGCACCCTCTCCAGGGTGTCCGTGTACTGGACCTGACCAGGGTGATAGCCGGCCCCTGCGCCGCCAGGGTGTTGGCGGAGCTTGGGGCCGAGGTGCTTTCCATACAGAGCCTTGGCAACCTGGACTGGGCACTGTCCTTCCACCTGGTGTTCAATGCCGGCAAGAAATCCGTCACCCTGGACTTCACCGACGACGAAGGCAAGAAGAAGCTCTGGGCCATCATGGACACCTTCAAGCCCGATGTCTTCCTTCAGAACTACCGCAACATGGAGCTGGCCCGCACCATCGGCGTGGGCCCGGAGGCCGTGCATGGCCGTTTCCCCAACGTCGTCTACACGCACCTGAACGCCTACGGCGACCATGGTGCCTGGGCACGTCGTCCCGGCTTCGAGCAGGTGGTACAGGCCGTTTCCGGTATCCAGGTGAGCTACGCCAGGGGCGGTCGGCCCAAGCTCCTCCCCACCCCTGTCATCGACATCGGCTCGGGGCTCATGGGTTCCTTCGCGACCCTGGTGGGACTGCTGGGCCGCTTCCGGGGCCATGGGGGCGTCGTGGCCCACACCCACCTGACCTCCATGGCGCTCCTGCTCCAGCTTCCCCACATCGCCCGTTTCCAGTGGGACGCCGTGCTGGGCGAGAACGGCCCTGACCAGAGCCGCCCGGCACTGGACGAGGAACGGCTTGTCATTGGAGGAATCCTGAGGGCAAGGGACGGCCGCTTCGCCATCGCCGGCCCCCGGGCCGGCATCCGCAGATGGCTCGAAAAGCACCACCTGGTAAGGGGACGACTGCCCGGGAATCCATGGGAACCGTTTCTCGATTCCCTGGACATTCAGCAACACAGGATCAGGCTTCACAGCATCGCCTACTGGGAGCGAAGCCTCGATGACGCGGGCGTCTCCGGCCAAGTGGCCATCCTGCGCTGGCCCAGGATGCGAAGGCTGGTGGACGAGATCTCCAGGTTGAGTCCCTCTCCGGTTCCACTGGTCCGGAAGCGCAGCTATCCCGGCTGCCCCGGCGAGATGTCTTTCGTGGCCAACCCGCTCCACCTCTCCCTGACCCCACTGGTGGACGTCCCTCCTCCGCCCCAACGAGGAGCCCACACGGCGGAGGTTCTTCGGCTGGCGGGGGAAGAAACTCCCGAAGATGCGGGCCTCATCGCGTACCCGGCCAGCAAGCCGCTGCACACCTGGCTCCTGGAGCTGGTCCGCTGGGGATACTTCGCCTGGCGCTCCGGGACCATATGAGTCCCTCCCACGAAGTCCTTCCAGGCCTCCCAACCCAAACCCCGAGAAAACCTTGTTCCACCCACGATTTCATCTGCTGGCGACCCTGGCGGCTCTTCCTTTGTTACTGACGGCATGTGGTGGCTCCGGAACCGACGGCTCCGAATCGGGATCGCCCGCCGTACCGGCCCCCCAGCGCGAAGAAGAGCCCTCCCCCTGGAGCGCGGCCGGCACCTGGGACCAGGCCGCCTTCGCCTGGGGGCTGCAAACTGGCGATGCCACGGAGTCCGGCGTCATCCTGTCACTGCGCAGCACCGAGTCCACTCTGTCTCTCGCCCTGGTGAAAGCCGAAGGCGAAGAATGGGTATCGGTGGATCCCGGCGTGCAGGTCACCATGTCTCCGGGCCAGTCGATAGAGGAGCCCACGGAATGGGTGACCCGCGTGGAGCTTGAGAACCTGGAGCCCGACACGGCATATTCCTGTGCCTTCTACGCCCAGGACGGCAAGAGGCGAAGCCCGGTGGCACGCTTTCGCACGGCCCTGGACGACGATGGCTGGCGAGTACTGACTTTTGGTGGCGCCCACGGTTTCGGAGGCAACTACCCCTGGCCCAGCTTGAGCCACGCCGCCGACCAGGATCTGGATTTCTTCATGCTGCTGGGCGACACCGTCTACGCCGATGGTTCACTGACACTGGACGACTACCGCCAGTTCTGGCGCACGGCCCTGTCCACCCAGGGTTTGATGGACATGAGCGCCAGCACCAGCCTGGTGGCCACCTGGGATGATCACGAGGTGGCCAACAACTGGACCCAGGACGA
The DNA here is from genome assembly GCA_024276675.1 of Myxococcota bacterium. Classification (GTDB taxonomy): domain Bacteria; phylum Myxococcota_A; class UBA796; order UBA796; family JAFGLY01; genus JAJRWT01. Next base: position 35,829 of record JAJRWT010000046.1, read on the forward strand.
TCTCCAGCCCGGGCAGTTCGACGCGGCACTCGAGGCATATCGCGAAGCCCTGCCACAGCGGGAAGGGCCCGGCGGAACGGGTATTTGGCGCATCCTGCACTGGGGGAAGGTGGCCGACGTGTTCGTGCTTGACTGTCGTGGCGAAAGAACCGCCACCGATTACCTGTCCCAGGAGCAGATGGACTGGCTGAAGGACTCGTTGCTTCAAAGCGATGCGCGATTCAAGTTCATCATGAGCAGCGTTCCCATCACCGACTATGATCGGTACTACGGCGACTTGCTGGCCGAGGATCGCTGGCAGGGCTACCCGGAGCAACGGGACGAGATCCTCTCTTTCGTGGCCGACAACTCAATTCCCGGCGTGCTGTGGACAACCGGAGATTTCCACTCCTCCATCATCAGCTACGTGGACATGCCCGGCGAGGGCCCCGGTGGTGACCAGCTCGAGGTCATGGTGGGCCCCGTGGGCAGTACCCTTGGCCCGGCACCCTACATGATCGACATCGACTAGCAGTTCCTCGTAGTGTTCAACGCCTGGTGCTACACCCGCTTCGAAGCGGACCCGGGAACCGGCACGGTGCTGGTGCAGTTCATGGGCGACGACGGCGAGCTGATCCAGGAGATGACACTGAATATCTGACCGCGCTCACTGCTACCCGGCCTGGCGTGATATCGGTTCACACCAAGGGAAGAAACGGCGCCAGTCCCCATGCCGAGTTCCAGCAAGTACCTGTGTTTCATCGTATCCAGCGGTTTGACCGTGATGGTGGCCGCTGCCCTGCTGCATCCCCTGCTGCCCCACCTGACCACCTGGCACCTGCTGGGGGCCTTCCACGACAGCCACACCTGGGTCTTCCGGCACCTGTACGATATCCTGTCAGGCAGCCAACCCCTCTCCCTGGCCACGGATGGGATCGGTTTCCCCGACAGGGTCGAGCTGCGCGCCATGGGGCTCTTTCCCGCGCTGCTGGCCCTGCCCTTCCAGCCCTGGATGGGCGCACTGGGCTCATACAACCTGGTGCTGCTCCTGAGCCCTGGCCTGGCTGCCCTGGCCGCGGCTCTGTTTTTCACCCGCGGCCTTGGCATGTCCCGCGGAGTTGCCACCGGGGCTGCCCTGGCCTACGGTCTGTGCCCATTCGCCCTGGGCGCCATGGCCAGCGGGCAGGTGGCCAAGCTTCAACACTGGCTGTTGCCAGCATTTCTCTGGGCGATATCGGCCTCCATGCGCAGCCGCCGCGCGTGGGGCGGCCTCGCGGCCCTCGCTCTCCTGCTCCTGATGGCGTCGTTCACGGCTCCCTCGGTGGTGGTTTTCTTCCCCTTCGCCGGGCTCGTGTGGGTAACGGCCCTGCTGGCGGCGTCTCTGTTGCGGGCACCGGCTCCCGGACAGAAAAAGGCATGGAGGAGTGGGCTGCTCCGCATACTGGGGATTCTGTCGGTGGGCGGTCTTGCCCTGCTCCCCGCCCGCCAGTTCTACGGCGACCTCCGCAGCGGAAACGGACCCCAGGCATTCGAACCCCACGTAGTGCAACTGGATCCCAGCGCCAATCCAAGCCCGGTGGCAAGGCCAGAAACCATGCTCTGGCAAGAAGTGCCGGCAGAGCACGATCCCCGGCAGGCCATCCACGTGAGCTACGTGGGCCTGCCCTTCATTCTTCTGGCGCTGCTGCTCTCCATCAAGCCCTTCCCCGGCAGGTGGCGCCTCTGGTCCCTGGTGGTGGTGGGAGCCTTGCTGGCCCTGGGACCCAGGCTGGTGGTTGGCGACTCGTTCTTCCTTGTGGGGGGGCGGACCCTGGCCCTGCCCCTGCGCTACCTGGAGCAACTGGGTTTTCCCACGGCTCGAACCGGCATGTACTACCGGGCCATCATCTTCTGCTCCCTGGGACTGTCGGGAATCCTGGGCTCGGCCCTGGATGCCCTGGGCTGGCGCCGCGCATGGATCCTGGCCTGGTTGCTGGGAGCGGCGCAGTTGGCCGACGGCATCCGCATCACCCGCTCCCTGTGGCCCAGGCCAGTGGAGCCCGTGCCCGCCGTGGATTTGTTGCGGGACATGGCCCGCGATCCCCGTCAAGGCGCGGTGTTGGAGCTTCCCCTGGAGTCCGGGACATGGGAAGGCGGCCTGGGCATGCTCTCTGCCATCTACCACCAAAGGGCCACCACTTCTCTTCCGCGCCAATCCCGGCGCTACCTGCCCAGGGTGGCGAGACTCATGGCCCTGTGGGAGAGAGTCGGCAGCAGCGACGACCGTGGGCGGGCCCAGCAGATGCTCCAGGATGCGGGCTTTCGCTTCGTGCTGTGGCGTCCCAACGACCATGACAGGCGGGAAAAGCTGGAGTTGTACAGATCTGTCCTGGGCGTGCCCGTGGAGAGTGACGGGCTGCTGCTCTGGACCGTCGATGCGGCGAGGTGGGGCTCCAGCCACTGAGTGGCACCAGGAACAGGTCGGGCGCTGGGGGGCCTTTTCCCCTGCCACCCGCCAGGCAGGGGGTGGGCGCGGGCCTTCAGAAGTCGTCGTCCAACAGGCGATCGAGCATCCTGCGATCCCGCTTGGTGGGGCGCCCCGAGCCCCGCTCCCGCCACACCGGCGGCTCTTCCCTGGGTGGGGGCGGAGGTGTGAGGTCGTCGAAGAGGACGGCAGCGGCGGTGGCGGAGGCCCTGCGTTGGGCCAGGGCCTTCACCAGCAACACGCGGAGGTGGCCGGCGGGCACCAGCACCTCCACGCGGTCGCCGGGCGCCAACCTGGCGGAGGGCTTGGCCCGGATGCCGTTGATTTCGACGTGCCCGGCGTTGCAGGCCCCGGTCGCCTGCGAGCGGGTCTTGAAGCAGCGGGCAGCCCACAGCCACTTGTCGACGCGCACCTGTTCCATGTTCTACTCGTATGTCAGAGCGGGAAGCTGCACGAGCCCATGGTTTCAAGCAGCCGCCCTGGGCTCGTTGGGGGCTGTACTTTCACGGCGTGAACGTGATAGCCTGGTGGATGCCTTGTATCCAGGCCAGGGACCACCAGCAGTGAAAGGAACCCCGTGTTGATCAGACCCCAGTTGCCTCGCTTCAGTCTCCTGGCCGCCCTGCTGCTCCTGCTTGCGTGGGTGGGACTGCCCTGCGAGCAGGCCCGGGCCGCCGAACCTTTCATCGCGTTCGAAAACGATGGCAGCGGAAACGCACCCGACTCCCGTTTCCAGTCGTGGCACGCCGAGTTGGAACCCTTTGGCAGCTACGGTGAAAGTTGGTTCTTCCTGGTGCAGGCCGACGACGGCGGAGTGCTCTTCGCACTTTCCTCCGTCACCAACCTGGGCCTGCGCACCTTCGACGGCAGCTACGACCTGGAATACTACGAACCCGACGGCACGGCCCACCGCGTCCACCAGGAGTGTCGCCGCGACCAGGTCAGGGGTTCCACCCAGAGCATGGACATGTACGTGGGAGCCTCCCGTGTCTGGGGGGGCGGAAAAAGCTACCACATGAGCATCCAGGAAGGCGGCGTCGTGCTGGACCTGAACCTGGAAAACGTCCTCTCTCCATACAAGTTCGGCGACGGCAAGGTCAGGTTCGGCGAAGATCTCAGCTCCGAGTGGACCCTGTCCCTGGATGCCCCCCGGGCCCGTTCCTCCGGCAGCTTGACCATCGACGGCAAGACCTTCGACCTGGCGGGCAACGCCTACCACGACCACGGCTGGGCCACCATCAAGCTTCCGGACTTCCTGCGCAAGTGGTTCACCTTGAGGATCTTCGACGAGAGCTACACCGTGGTGCTGCACCACCAGTACTTCACGGAGCGCTACGGCAAGGCCGACAACAAGTTCGGCCTGCTGGGGCGTGACGACCGCATCGTCGCCGCCACGCGGAACTTCCTCTTCACCCCCACCTCCTGGACCCGGCACAGTACCGGCAAGGATCTGCCGGCATCGGCGGAGCTGAGCATCAACGCGGGCGGCTACCAGGTACACGGGACCATCAGCGATCTTCGTCTGCTGGATGCCGTGGACGTCCTGGCCCAGTTGAGTTGGCCGGTACGAACCGCCATAAGGGCTTTCTACAGCGATGTCTGGCTCATTCGCCTCCTTGGTCGCTACGAGTTGGATGTGACCGATTCCACTGGCACCCGACACATCTCCGGCCAGGCCATCGTCGAAGCCAACTACTATTGATCCTGGCAGCCTTCATGAGTCTTCTTCCCGACGCCTGGCCAATCGCCACCAGCAGCTCATTCGCCGTGGGTGCCCGGGCTCGGCTCCTGCTCCTGGCTCTTGCCATCTCCTGCCAGACGGCAAAAGAAGATACCGTGGGCGCACCCAGCCTGCTGCCCGAAATAGACAGCTTGAGCATCGGGCCGCTGACATACCTGGACAGCAGGAGCGGTTCGGGCCTGGCATCCACCCAAGTCACCAACAATGGCAACAGCACGCTGCGTCTGCTGGAGTCCAACTTTGAAGGGGATGGTTCCAGCAAGATCGCCTTGCTGGAAAAACCCAACCCCGGTACCGACATCCCCCCCGGAGAAACCTTCCTCATCAAGGTGGGCGTGACCTCCAGCCTTGGGCAATGGTCCAGCAAGGTCTTCGAGCCCGAGCTGGTGATGGAGCTGGAGGTCATGAACGAGTTTTCCGCCGGTTGTGCCGGGACGACCCTGGAACCCAGCGGTCAATTCTACGAGCTGCGCATACCCATAGTGATGGACCTCGTCTGCGACATAGACGGCGATGGCCAGGACGCCTCGGAGTGTGGAGACGGTGATTGCGACGATACCGACCCGCAGATCAACGGCTATTCGCCAGAACTCTGCGACGGAATCGACAACGACTGTGACGGCCATGTGGACAACGACGCCTGGGACGCCTCCCTTTGGTACAGCGACCAGGACTCCGACGGCTATGGCGACCCGGAACAGGCGATCCTGGACTGCCAGCATGTGACCGGCCGCGTGGATGTTTCAGGTGACTGCGACGACTCCGATGCCAAGGTCAACCCCGATGCCACGGAACTCTGCGACGGAATCGACAACGACTGCGACTCCGAGATCGACGAAGCCGACGCCGCCGATGCAATCACCTGGTTCGCCGACGAGGACTCCGACGGCTACGGCAATCCTCACTCAACCACCACGGCCTGTGAGCCTCCATGGGGATTCGTTGAAGACGACCTGGACTGCGACGACGGGGATCCGCAGGTGAACCCCGACGCATTCGAGCTGAACGACGGCACCGACAACAACTGCGATGGCGACCTGGACTTCATACGCCTCCCCAGGGCCGATGCCTCCATGCTGGGCGTCTCTCCAGGCGATGCCACCGGCAGGAGCGTATCTTTTGCTGGCGACCTGGACGGCGATGGGCTGGACGACATCCTGCTGGGCGCTCCAGGACTGTCCGGCAGGGGCGGGGCCTACCTGGTGGCGGGAACCTCGTGCGACGGCAGCGATGAGCTGTGCGGCGAACCCTTCGACCTGCCGGATTCAAGGGCGGTGTTCTCCGGCGCCGACGAGGGGGATCTATGTGCCGCGGCCCTGTCCTCCGCCGGTGATGCCGACGGCGACGGCCTGGACGACGTGCTCATCGGAGCACCTGGCGCAGATCTCGGGGGCTTGGATTCAGGGGCGGTCTACCTGCTGTACGGACCTCTGAGCGGCTCCATCGGACCGGCAGAGGCTTCCACGACGTTCTGGGGTGAAGAAGCGGGAGATGGAGCGGGCTCCGCCGTTGTCGGCGCCGGCGACCTGGACCTGGACGGGCGGGCTGACCTGTTGATGGGCGCCCCGAGAGCCAGCGGCGGGGCTCGCGCCGGTGGAGCCGTCTACCTGTTTCTGGGTTCCGGGCCGGGCGACGTGTCCCTGGGGGGAGCCGACGCTCTCCTGCTGGGCGATGCCCGGGGCGGCATGGCCGGCTTCAGCCTGGCGGCGGGCTTTGACGTGGACGGCGATGGCCTGGATGATTTCCTCGTGGGAGCACCGGGCGATGGCTTGACCGCTTCGCAGGCGGGTGCCGCCTACCTCGTGCCTGGCCCCCTGCCCCCTTGGTCAACGCTGGCCGATGCTGGAACCCGCATCCTGGGAGAGCAGGAGGGGGACAACGCTGGTTGGAGCGTTGCCGGCGCCGGCGACATCGATGGCGATGGCCACGACGACCTGTTGATCGGAGCCCCCCAGGCCGAACCCGGGGGCGTCGCCTACCTGGTGCCTGGCAGCGTCGAACTTCCCTACCTTTTCAGGCGCCGCCTGTCGGGTGTGGGGATCCGCCTGGAAGGCGAGTCGGATGGAGACCAGGCGGGTTGGTCGGTTGATGGTGCCGGCGACCTGGACGCCGATGGATTCAACGACCTGGTGATCGCTGCACCCGGTCATGATCGGGAAGCCTACGATGCCGGTGCTGTCTACGTGCTGTTGGGGCCTGTTTCCGGCACCCTGGGCCTGGGGCTGGCCGACGTGGTACTCCTTGGCGACAGTGACGGCGATGCCGCCGGCTCCGATGTCGCCGGCTGGGGCGACCTGAACGGCGATGCGTCGCCGGATCTTCTACTGGGTGCCTCCGCCGATGTCGCCGGAAGCTCCGGTGCCGCCTATCTGCTGCTGGGTTGGTAGATGGTAGAACCCGGCGTTCTTCAGGGTCATCGCCCACAAGCACCGGAGATCCTGATGGTGCCGGGGGGGCCTTCCATGACCTGGCCCACCAGGGTGGCATGGACCCCGGTGGCCTGGCAGCGGCGCAGGTATTCATGGGAGTCGGATGGGTCCACGGATACCAGCAGACCGCCGGATGTCTGGGGATCGCAGAGTATGTGAAGGGTGGTTGGGTCCAGATCCTGCAAGTTCGCCCTGTGTTCGACCCAGCGCCGGTTGGACGCCATGCCCGCGAAGTCGGACGCCAGTCTTGCCGCTTCCAGGGCTCCGTCCAGTAGTGGTATGGCGTCGGCGTCGATGCACAGAGCAACCCCGCTTGCCTTTGCCATCTCCATCCCGTGGCCCAGGAACCCAAAACCGGTGATGTCGGTGAGAGCGTGAACGCCCAGCCCCTGGCAGGCCTGGGCAGCGGCCCGGTTGGTCTGCACCATGGAAGCCAGCATGGCGCGACGGGGGGCTGGTGGGAGAAGTCTTCGCTTGAGAGCCGTGGCCATGACGCCGGTCCCCAGTGGCTTGGTGAGCAGCAGTCGGTCGCCGGGCCTGGCATGGGAGTTGGTGAGGATGTGGTGGGGATGTACCAACCCGGTGACGGCGAGCCCGTATGTGAACTCCGGCCCCTTGACCGTATGGCCTCCCAGGGGCGTCACGGCGTCTTGTGCCAGCACCTTCATTCCCCCGGCAAAGGTACGGGAGAGAGTGTGCAAGGACAGGCCGGTGGCGGGAAAAGCGCAGACGGCCAGGGCCGTGATGGGGCGGGCTCCCATGGCGTAGATGTCGGAGAGGGCGTTGGCCGCTGCCACCTGGCCGAAGTCGAAGGGGTCGTCCACCACGGGGGTGAAGAAGTCCACGGACTGGACAAGGGCGACTTCGTCGTTGAGACGCCAGACACCGGCGTCGTCGAACGTACCACCGCCCACCAGCAGGCGCGGGTCTTGCGCCTGCGGAAGCGTGTCGAGCACTGCGTGCAGGTCCCCCGGACCCAGCTTCGACGCTCAACCAGAGCAACTCACGAGTTGGGTGAGCTTTTCGATATCTTCTCTCGTCATGGTGGCTTTGTTGTTAATCAGTTCAATTGCCGCGTCAAGGCGGCGTGATCCCCGGGCTGGGAACGAAAAGGTCGCAGCGGCAACCCATTCAGGACAGCGATAATTGCTTTTCTTCCAGGAGTACCAGAGATGCAGGCCATTATCATGGGGGCAGGACCGGCGGGGCTCACGGCAGCCTATAGCCTGGCCAGGCGCGGCCACGCCAGCATTACCCTGGAGGCGGCCGAAGCCGTGGGTGGCATCTGCCGCACCATCACCCACGAAGGCTACCATTTTGACCTTGGTGGGCATAGGTTCTTCACCAAGTTCGACGAGGTACGGGACCTGTGGTACGAGATCCTGGGCGACGACCTGCTCCTTCGACCCCGAATGTCACGTATCTACTACAGGGGCAGGTTTTTCGACTATCCCCTGAAGGCCTCCAACGCCCTGACCAACCTGGGTGTCCTGGAATCGGTTCGTTGCACCGCTTCCTATGCCCGGGCCAGGCTGCGACCCCGAGGAACGGAGCGCAACTTCGAAGAGTGGGTATCCAATCGCTTCGGCGACAGGCTCTTCCAGATCTTCTTCAAGACCTACACGGAAAAGGTCTGGGGCATTCCGTGCAGCAGTATCGGTGCCGAGTGGGCATCCCAACGAATCAAAGACATGGAATTGAGCACCGTGCTCAGGAACACCCTGCTGAACACTCCGCTATCCAAGGCTTTCAAGAGCCTTGGCCCCAACAACGAGACCAAGCAGGTCTCATCGCTCATCGAGCAGTTTCTCTATCCCCGCACCGGGCCGGGGCTCATGTTCGACACCCTGCGAGACAAGGCAGAAGCCCTGGGCGCCAGGATCTTGACCCAGCACAGGGTCACCCGCTTGGAACATGACGGGCAGCGCGTGTTGGCCGCGCGGGTGCCCGGGCCTGATGGCTCCCAGGATGAGCAACGCTTCGAAGGCAGCCATTTCCTGTCCTCAATGCCGCTCACGGAGCTTGTCTTGTCGTTGGACCCCCCCGCGCCAGGTTCCGTACGGGCCGCTGCCCGCGCCCTGCGCTTCCGGAACCTGATCACAGTGGATATCATCGTCGATCATCCCAATCTCCTCCCCGACACGTGGATCTACGTCCACGATCCAACCCTTCGGCTGGGAAGGATACAGGTGTTCAAGAACTGGTCTCCATACATGGTGCCGGATCAATCCAGGTCATCCCTGGGGCTGGAGTATTTCTGCTTCTCCGATGATCCCCTCTGGTCCATGAGCAACCGGGATCTGCTGGCCATGGGAACAGGAGAGATCCGCCGAACCGGCCTGCTCCGCGGAGCCCCGGTGCTCGGTGGCACAGTGGTCCGGGTGCCGGGCGCCTACCCCGTCTACGAAATGGGCTACAGGTCCCACCTGGATACAATCAGGAGCTACCTGGGCCGTTTCCGGAACCTACAGGCCATGGGTCGTGGGGGAATGTTCAAGTACAACAACGCGGATCACTCCATGCTGACGGCTCTTCTGGCAGCCGAGAACCTGTACGGAGCCGGGCACGACATCTGGCGAGTCAACACCGACAGCTCCTACCACGAGATTCGTCGAGACTGACATCCGGCACTTGAGCTATCATTGCTCTGCACCAGGAGCCACGCCGGTATTCCAGCATGAGCCATGCCCCAGGTGGCCAAGCTCCCTTTTCTTTGAGACCATACCGAATCCGGCCAACCCGAGAGGTACAGTTGAAACTCAACCCAGATGTGGCGCAGCAGCAAGTTTCCACCAATATCCTGCAACTCATCCTGGAGAGCGCCGCCGGGCCCCTGGAAGATCTTCCCCCCAACTACATGGACATCTTCCTGAAGCCTCGCGAATCCTATGAACCTTCGCCCGACGAGGTCGTGGTTGTCCGGCGAGGTCGCTGCGACATCCTGAGAAACGGCCGATACCACATGCGGACCCGCTCAGTACAAGTGCTGGGCCTCACCGACGTGGATCCCGTGATCATGGGGTTGTTGAAGATAATCGCGATCGATCCCGCACATTTGATAGTCATCGAGCGTGAAGTGTTGCTGGATCTACTCACGGGGGGCCGATCCGGGGACGAAGGTTTTCGCTGCCTGAGGGAGCTTCAGCGCTGGGAGTTGGCCAGCCTGCGCATCAAGCTCAACAAGCGGGAAAGCGACCTGCGCGACTACTTCCTGCCCGGTTTCGCCGGGATGGTCCCCGGGCCCTACCTGGCCGAGGACGTGGAGGTCATATTCTTCTTGATGGAAGAAGAAAAGCCCCCGGCGGACCTGCCGCCGGGCCTTCACGGCTTCCCCCAGATTATCCCTCTCTTTCGCGATCTGCCTCGCCGTTATGTCTTCGCCTTCAATCGCTTCAACAAGATCACATCCCGGCACGAGCTGGGAATGGGAAAGAGCTTCTCCTACGAAGAAGCCGCCATCCTTCGCCCCTGTCTCGGACCCGGGAACCTGCCCGGCGCCTTCTGCCCCGAGGTGTATCCCGAACACTACCTCGCCATTACCCTTGGTCGCGAACTCTACGGCTTTCCCAAGCGTTTCGCCAAGGTACGGTTCTGGGACGAGGCCATGTCCAGGGCGGAGACTCCCGATGTGCCTGGGGCCGACTACGCCCCGGGCCCTGCGGGGCGGGGACCGGGCAGTTCTCCGGATGGTCTCCCCGCCATGGGCCCGCGCCCTCCAGGCCCTCCCCACGGGGGTCCACCACCGCCCAGGGATGGCCGCGGGCGCCCCCCGGGCCCTCCCCACGGGGGTCCACCACCGCCCAGGGATGGCCGCGGGCGCCCCCCGGGCCCTCCATCCGGCCGAGCAGGGGAAGCCCCCGAGCCAGGTCCAGGCCCTCGCCCGAAACGCCATCCGCGTTCATCGAAATACGACCTGCCAACCCCGTCCCACACCTTCCTTCCCCCCCCTCCGGCGGCCCTGGAGCGAAACCGCAGCGCCAACTTCCTGGTGCTGGACGGCGCACTGGTCATGGAAGCTCGTTGGCAGGGACTACAGGCTCTCTCCTTGAAAGACTATGGGCGCCGGGTGGTGGAGACCGTGCTGGGTGAGCACATGGGGGTGGATCTTACCGCCAACCTGGTCTCCGGCTGGCTGGATCTGTTCTTTGGGGAAGGCCCCAGCAAGTACGGATTCTTCAGGCAACTCGCCAGGAAGGTGCCCCTGCCCCTGCCCGTGTTCATCCGCCAGAGAATTCCCCTCACCGGCCCCACCAGCCACCTCGTCTACAAGACTGATCGGCTGAATTCCGTCTTTTTCCGGGTTCACAGCCTGGAAAGTTGCCGTGAGCTGATAAACCCCGAGGTCATCTTCCATCCGGGCAACCTGCCGGTTGGGGGGCGTTGCCTGGGCGGATTCAGCGTCAAGCTTTCCTTCGAGTTCGGCAGGCCCATCACCCTGCGAAGGTACGACAGGACGGCGCCACTGGACGGTGCGGCCCTGCACATGTGGGAAAAGTTGAGCCCGGGCAAAAACCACCGATAGCCCGGACAGGTGCGGCGCATGCGCTGGGATGGGCCTTCTATCCCGTGTCGGCGCCGGAATCGGCTCCTGTTCCGGGAACCATGGAAAGCTGCCAGTAGTGGATGGTCCAGGGAGGAAAACTGCCGGTGACTTCGAGGACGCCGTTCATGTCGGCGTTGATCTTCTTGGTTTCGATGGGCTGGTAGTCAGATGTGGTGGAGTCCACTGCGCGGATGATGGCCAACCAGGTGGAGTAGGGGTCGAGACCGGTGAAGGTGGCCGTATAGGTCTTGACCTGGTCGGCTTGCAGTTGTTCCGCCCAGTAGGAAACCACCAGCCCCAGCTTCTTGATCTTTTCTGTTGTGCCCGCCAGGAAGGTGACCTTGTGCTGGTCAACGGGGTTTGCCCTCAAGCGTATGGGGGTTCGGCCCTGCATGTCACGCATCATGAGCCAGGAAAAATAGGCGGGGCGCGGAGTGGAGTCCAGGTCCAGGTAGTTGGTGTCGTCACAATCCTTGAACGAGGCCATGGTGTCGCCGTCACCCAGGGGCCTCTGGCTTGCCCTGAACACGAACATGCGCTCCACCCGCCCCTGGAGAGCGGTTTTGACCTGGATGTTGTGGGATGCGTAGAACGCGCTGATTGCGTCTTTGTCGGTGTCTTCCAGTCCGCGAGTGTTCCACTCGGTCAGCCAGATGGGCGTCTTGTCAAAACCGGCGTCGTCCAGGCGTTCCCTGACATTCTGTGCGGTCTCGAATTGTTCGAGGTAGTCGCCGTAGAGGTGGTAGCTGAAGATGTTGAGGTTGACATCGTTCTCGCGCAGATAGCCTAGAAATGACTCCACAAGCCAGAAATCACTGGAGTAGTCATCTTCGTATCCTGTCTCGGGGTCGATGGGGTTTGCAAAACCCACAACCTTGACATTCCGCCCGGTGTCCTGGTTGTACTGGTCGATTGCCCTGGACAGGGCTGCGAATGCAATCCAGCATGTGTGGTAGTCATCGCGTTGATAGAGCAGGGATTTGAAGGGTTCGTTGAGGAATTCGACGTACTCTACGTTCCAGTCATGCCCATCGGCCCAGCCATCATTGAAATGGGCCAGGACGTGCCGTATGACATCGGCCCACTTGTCCAGGTCCGCCGGGGCCTGCCCTTCGTGGAAACAAGACTGGCTGTGCCAGGAATCGGTGTCGCCGATGTCGTAGGTGGCCTGCCAGAGCGGCACGGCCCCGGACTTGATGATGAACTCCATTGAACGGTCGATGTTGGCGAAGTTGTAGGAGCTGGTGGAGTCCACGGGGGCGTCGGGATCCGGGAATATTCCCGCCAGGGAGTAGTCCCCTCCATCGCCCACTGGGATTCGTGCCATCGGAACCTGGGCGAGCTGATACTTGCCCACGAGGGGCGAGCAGAATGGATTCATGGCCGCGGGGCTGCCGTGGACGCTGTTGAACGAACTGAGCTTGCCCACGCCGAGGGATGTGTCGATCACGGTGGAAACATACTGCCCGTAGAGCGTCTGTTGAAAAAAATCCTCGGAAACGAAGGCCTTGTTGCTGGTGTCGATTCCACCGGCAGCCGAGTCGGAACCCAGTCCCGTACCGGAGATATCGGGAGGATGGTCTCTGCTGAAACACGCCAGAAGAAAACAGGTCAGAAAAACCATGGGCAGTATTCTGTAGGCCGTAGGGGAAAAGGCTGCCGAAGGCTGCCGGCTCACGCCGTCGCGAGGGGCGTTCCGCAGCAGGCATAAGCCTTCCCGACGGATCCTATCAATAAGAGTCCCCAGCCAAAGCGGCAAAATCGCCGTTTTCCGGAAACCCGTGGAAGACATCCAAACCTCCTTGCTCTTGTGCTACCCTGATAATACCTTCAACAGTTGCAACCCACCCGTGAGATCCTGTGAGTGGGCAGATCATGTACAGGTTCTCCGCTATTTGTCCGAGCATCAGGTTTTTGGGGAGTGCGTGTGTTCAACGCCATAGAACGTTCGAATATTTCATTGCTGCTTTTCTCTCTGGGACTCCACCTGTTGGCAACGGGTTGCCAGTCAGCTCCTCCTTCGACCGATTCCGGATGCGATTCCGGCGACACCTCCCCCTGCACAGACGACACCTCCCGACGGGATACCTCCACTACCGACACCGCACCGGAATATCCAGACAAAGACGGCGACGGCTACACCGCCGATGTGGATTGCGACGACGGCGATCCGGCGGTCTATCCGGGCCTGGACCAGGACGGCGATGGCTACGATGTCTGCTTTCCCGACTGCGATGACACCGATCCCACGGTCCTGAGCGTCTGTCTTGCCGTCGTGGAGGCGGGGAGCTTCGTCATGGGGAGCCCCGAAACCGAAGTTGGCCGATGGATCGACGAAACCCAGCACATGGTAACGCTCACCCGGAACTTCTACGTGGGGATATGGGAGATCACCCAGGAACAGTTCGAACACTTCGCCGGGTACCAACCAAGCTACTTCGCCGGGTGTCCTACCTGCCCCGTAGAGACCATCAACTGGCACGAGGCCGCTGCCTTGACCAACGCCATTTCCGAGGCAGCCCACCTGGACCGGTGCTACCAGTGCGTCGGGAGCGGTTCTTCTTCGGAATGCAGCCCCGACCCGTCTTTTGCCACCATCTACGACTGCCCCGGCTACAGGCTTCCCACCGAAGCAGAGTGGGAGTACGCCGCCAGGGCTGGTGAAACCGCCGCCTTCAGCAACGGCGGAAGTCTCTCTATCGGTACCGAAAACGACTGTGGCGGCGCCCTGGAACTCGACAACGGCGCTCTGTTGGACGACGTCGCCTGGTATTGTGGGAACAGCGAAGGCAGCACCCGGCCAGTCGCTCAACTGGCCCCCAATGCCTGGGGCCTTTTTGACACCAATGGGAGTGTGTGGGAGTGGGTGGACGACTGGTATGATCTGTACGCTGGCGACGAGGTGGACCCGGTGGGGCCATCGTCCGGCTACCTGAAATCAAAGCGAAGCGGTTCCTGGAACTTCGATCCCTACTACTCGCGTTTTGCAATTCGCGACAGCTACAACCCCACCGCATCGTACTACTACACGGGTGTTCGTGTGGCCCGCACGGTTCCATGACAACAGCCGCGAGATGGGGCCAGGACGAAAGGGCAGGTGTCGACCTTTCGTAGCCGCTGCACGACTCCGAACTGTCTTTGGGCACAGCCCGACCTCACTTCTCACCGCAGTTCGGCTTGTCGTTTCCAGCGCTGTTCCCCGCGATGGCCGCAGGTCTACATTGGCGCGGGCTTCGCCGGTGCCAGCCCGACCAGGTGCTGAAGCTGCAAACGGACAAGAACAGACCGTCTCTTCCAAGAACCTGTTGCCGTAGGGTCGCATGTGTCTACGTTCGCCGTCATCGAGTTCAAGGAGGTGAAGCCTTGTTGACAGTTGCCGCACGAACCTGGCAAATGACGGCGGGGACTGGTAAAAGTAGAATGTGATGGAAGGAGCCACTGATGAACTGGCGCGAGCACATCTCAGTCGATCCGCAAGTCTGCCACGGAAAGCCGTGCGTGGCCGGAACGCGTGTCATGATATCAGTCATCCTGGACAATCTCGCCGCCGGTCAGTCGGTCGAGGAGATCCTTGGGTCGTACCCGGCGGTGACGGACGAGGCAGTCTGGGCAACGCTGGCCTACGCGGCCGACCTCGCCCGCGAGAGGCTCGTGCCGCTGTCGGCGTAAGTCGTCATGAGATTCAAGGTCGACGAGAACCTCCCCGCTCAGTGCGTCGGTCAGTTCCGATAGGCCGGGCATGACGCGGTGTCGGTACACGACCAAGGGCTCACCGGCTCACCAGATCCACGGATCGCCGAGGTCTGCGCGGATGAACGACGCGTGCTCGTGTCGCTGGACCTCGACTTCGCGGACATTCGGTCGTACCCACCGTCGGAGTCGCCTGGCATCATTGTATTCCGCTTGAGAAGTCAGGATGCGACAACTCTCCGACGCGTTGTCGGTCGTCTACTGGGCCTGCTCCCCGACGAGTCCCCGGTTGGTAGGCTCTGGGTGGTGGAAGAAGACAAGGTAAGGATCCGTGAGTAGTGGCGTACTGGCGAACAAGCCGCTCACCCGCCGGTCGGCTTCGCCGCCCGCAGGTGAGCGGCATGGCGTTGGACGGACCCTCGGGCCCATAGTGGTTCACGAGGTTCTTCATGAATGCGGGCTTCGGGTGGCCGGCGACCTCCGCCCCCATGGCAAGTGACACGCGTCCTTCCTCGAACCGAGCAACGGCCAGCAGGAGACGTGCCTCTCCCTAAGACACGTCGTCTGGCAGTCGAAACGTACGGATGTGGGCGAGCGGCCGCAAAGTCCTGATTCGACCAAGCATCGCTCTGGGCTCAGCGACGTCAGGCAATCCTCGGGGTCGGCGGCCGTCCAGGCGCTTGTAGCCACGACCCTCCGCCCGCCGACTTGCCATTCAGAACTCGCGCTGTTACTATTCTGTCTAGACGGTCTAGATGAAAGGAGGCGGTCATGGGCTCCTGGCAGTTGCACGACGCCAAGAACAGGCTGAGCCAAGTGATCGCGGAAGCGAGAGACGCGGCCCAGATCATCACCGTCCGCGGACAAGAAACAGCGGTCATCCTCTCGATGGACGAGTATCGCCGCCTGACCAAGCCCCGCAAGAGCCTCGTTGCGTTCCTGAGAGGGTCACCGCTCGCGGGTGTGGAACTCGACATCCAACGGACTGACGATCTGGGTCGGGGGGTGGACCTGTGAGCTTCCTCCTGGACACCTGCGTCCTGTCGGAAACCCTACGACCCTTGCCTGAGACCGCGGTGCTCGAGTGGCTCGAGGCCCAGGATGAGCCTCGGCTGTACATGAGCGTCTTGTCCCTCGGGGAACTCCAGAAGGGAATCGCGAAGCTCGAAGACGGCCGACGCAAGAGCGAACTGGTAGAATGGGTGGACCAAGCCCTCGTGCCCCGGTTCGGACGCCGCCTGCTGCCAATCGATCCCGCCGTAGCGTCTGCGTGGGGGCGTCTCACGGCTCAGTCCGAAAGACGAGGAACGCCGGTTCCCGTGATAGATGGCCTGATCGCTGCGACCGCCCAGGTCCACGAACTAGCTGTCGTGACGCGCAACGTGAAGGACTTCGCGAAACTCGATGTTGCGATCATTGACCCGTGGACGAACGCGTAGAACACGGCCTACGTCGATCAGCGGCCGTCCAACAACGGGATGGAGCGGCCAACCGCCGTGACTCGAAGGCCTCGTGTCCAAAAGGGAAAACCTGGCTCGAAGGGCTCGTTCGACCCACGTTCGCGGCTGCCGCTCATCCCGAGCGCGTTGGGTCCGAGCCAAGGGCAACGTTGAAAAAAGTAGTAACGATGTGTTTTTGGGGGCCGAGTGTACTCATTGCTGCCCTTTTGAGTGGTGGCGAGCTTGCAGCGCTCTGTACTCTTGGAAGGATCTACTCCCGAAAGACGGGGTTGCTGGGTAGCCCGCCCGTGCAGCCAGTGGTTGATGTGCTTCGGCGGAGCAGAGTGGGAACTTGCAGGCCCGCAGGTCCTGGTTCTCCCGAACCCAGGTGATGATTTCGGACCGGCTCTCGGTTCGTCGCTGGTTACACGATCCGCGTGCTCCTGCTCCGGGGTGCCAGTCCGTGGCGTTGATGAGTACCCCAGTTTTGCGGAGAGGCGTACCTCCAGCAACGGAGCCTGGGGGCGAATGCTCTCGGCCTGTCCGGGCTCCAGAGCGCCTGCTCCGCTTTGGTGGCCGCGAGGTGGTACTCGCAGCGGCTTGGTACTCACCGGCTTACGCCTGGCTGGCGGGTGGAGTTGGGGGCGCTACCCAGACGCCCCCCCATGATTGTAGGGACGTCTTCCAGTGCCACGATGTTATGGTGCTGCATTGTGGAGGTCAATGTTCTCTTGAGCCTCAGTGGCGGGTAGAGTCCTGGCCTGACAATTGCCTTGTTCCGACGGGCCTGCCCATCGGGCTTCATGGGAGTTGTCCAGCGCAAGGAGGTGGAGCCAGGCGCGGCGTTGTTTGCTGGACAACGGCCCGCTGAATAGGCTGGCACGTTCAATGCGTGAAAGGCGACGAGATGCGAAGGAGACGGATATGAAGCGCGTAACGGGCATCGGTGGTATCTTTATCGCTGCAAGAGACCCCAAAGCGCTCTGCGCTTGGTACAAGGCCCACCTTGGTATAGATGTCCAAGATTGGGGCGGCACAGCATTCCGCTGGCTCGATGATGCCGGGGCTCCTCAGGCCGGCACGACCGTCTGGTCAGTCGGCGACGGCTCCAACTTTGCGCCGAGCAAGTCCACATTCATGGTCAACTACCGAGTAGATGACCTTCATGGTCTCCTGAGCGTTCTACGGACGGAGGGCTGCCAGGTGCTGGACAAAATCGAGGAGTCAGAATTTGGTAAGTTTGGCTGGGTGATGGATCCAGAAGGGAACAAGGTGGAGCTTTGGCAGCCACCGGCAGGCCAATGAGTTCAAGGTGTGCAGGTCCGTGCAACCGCTCGCTCCGCCATTTCCGAACGGGAACTATGGAATGGACCTGACCAGGCGAATCCCCATGCGGCGATTGTCCCGTGGGTCCGATGGTGCTGGATTGGCCCTGTTGGCGAATCGGGAACGACTTGGCGGGGCGTCGTAGGAACCCGATCTGACCACCGGGAAGGTGAAAACACTGCCGCCGGTGGGATCGGTTACCGCCGATTCCGGGTAGTCGTCGTACCAGTCGTTTGTCCACTCCCATGCGTTGCCGTTCATGTCGTAGAGACCCAGCGCGTTGGCCGCCAGCAGCCCCACCTCCTGGGTGTGATCCGGCGTGTTGCCGCAGTACCAGGCGACGTCGTCCAGCACGGTGCCGTTGTCCAGGAGCAGCTTCCCGTTGCAGTTCACGTCGTCGCCCACGTTCAGGTTTCCACCGTTGGAGAAGGAGTTGGGCTCGCCGGCCCTGGCCGCGTATTCCCATTCCGCTTCGGTGGGGAGGCGGTAGCCGGGGCAGGTGTATGGATTCACGAAGGCGGGCGACGAGGTACACTCCAGGCCTTCGTCGGTGGTGCAGAGGTAGCAGAGTTCCAGGCCGGCGGAAGATGACACGGCGTTGGCGAATGCCGCTGCCTCTGCCCAGTCGATGTCTTCCACCGGGCAATTGTCACATCCGAAGTGGAAGCTGGGGTTGTAGCCCATGTAGGCGAGATATTGCTCCTGCGTGATCTCGTAGACGCTGACGTAGAAGTCGTGGGTCAGGGTGACCTCGTGCTGTGGTTCGTCCCAGGCGTCTCGGCCGATCTCGTCCTCGGGGCTCCCCATGGTGAAGGTGCCGTTGCAGACGTAGGCCATGAGAATACCCTGGTGATCGGATTGGGCTCCGGGGTAGAGAGCGGGGTCGTCATCGTGGCAGTCCACCGTGGAAGGGAAACCATCGCCGTCGGCGTCCACCGTTTCGGGGGCCGTGTCGTGGGGTCCCGTGTCGGGCCAGCCGGTTTCACTGGAGCCGGTTTCCAGGGGGGAGGTGTCGGCACGGCCGGTATCGGGGGAGCTTTCCTTGGAGAAACGGGGGGTGCAGCCCCAGAGCAGCAAGAGCCCAGACAGCATCAACGTTCCCGGGCAGGGGCGCGTGGAGTTCATGATAGTTGGCTCCTGAAGTACTCTATGGTGGGTAGCAGTCCCTCGCGCAATGGCACCCTGGGCTGCCAGTCCAGGTATCTCCGCGCCCTGCTGATGTCTGGGCGCCTGCGTACCGGGTCGTCCAGGGGAAGGGGCTTGTTGATGAGAACCGATGAGCTGCCGGTCATCTCGGTCACCAGGTGGGCCAGCTCCTTGATGGTGAACTCGCCGGGGTTCCCCAGGTTGACGGGTTCGTGGGGCCCCGAATCGCTCATGAGCCTGACGAGGCCTTCAACCAGGTCCGACACGTAGCAGAACGACCGGGTCTGCATC
The DNA here is from genome assembly GCA_024276675.1 of Myxococcota bacterium. GTDB lineage: Bacteria > Myxococcota_A > UBA796 > UBA796 > JAFGLY01 > JAJRWT01. The sequence continues at coordinate 54,877 of JAJRWT010000046.1, forward strand.
CCGTCGCCGTAGATGGTGAGAGCCTGACCATTGAGGGCCTGTACGATGAAATTGCTCACGACGCGACCGTCGTCGGGGTCCATGTTGGGACCATAGGTATTGAAGATCCGAGCAACTCGGATGTCGACGCCGTTGTTGCGATGGTAGTCGAAAAACAGGGTTTCGGAAATACGTTTTCCCTCGTCGTAGCAGGAGCGTATTCCTATGGGGTTCACGTTGCCCCAGTAGGTCTCGGGTTGAGGATGCACCTGGGGATCACCGTAGACCTCGGAGGTGGATGCTTGCAGCACACGGGCACCAACCCGTTTTGCTATACCCAGCACATGGAGGGCGCCCAGCACGTTGGACTTGACGGTCTTGATGGGGTTGTGCTGGTAGTGTACCGGGGAAGCAGGGCAGGCCAGGTTGTAGATCTGATCCACCTCTACGAGGATTGGCTCCACAAGGTCGTGGCGAATCAACTCGAAACGGTTGTTGTCCAGGAGGTGAATCACGTTGGACTTGCGCCCGGTGAAGAAATTATCCAGGCAGAGAACCTCGTGGCCCATTTCCAGGAGTCGGGCGCAGAGGTGTGAGCCTATGAAGCCGGCTCCGCCGGTGACCAGAATGCGTTTTGACATGTTGATACCCTTTCAGTGGCGGGCCAGGGCAGCCGAATTCCCGACGGCTCCTATCCCAGCCTGTTGAAGAAGCTGCAAAGAGCCACCATGAAGACCCCATAGCCTGCCAGAACCGCCCAGTAGCGTGGCCAGTTGTGCTTGTACTGGAACTCTTTTTCGATGCCGCGCTCGTAGACCAGGCCGTGAAGATCCTGTGGTGGCGGGGCAGTAACCAGCGAGATGGCGTAGCCCACCCCCAGTGCTACGAGGCAGCCTATGACGTTCCACCACATCCAGGAGACGGAAGGCACGAATATCCAGAGGGAGAGGTTGCATGCAAAGCCGCCCAGCAGGCCCGTGATGGCCCCGGCCTGGTTGCCGCGACGGGTAAGGATCCCCAGCAGGAACATGGCCAGGATGGGACCATTGGCCAGGGAGCCGATCTTGTTCACCGACTCGATTATGGAGTCGCTGATGCCACCGACGAAAAAGGAGAAGCTCACGCAGACCACCCCCCAGAAGACCGTGAAGACCCGCGACATGAATAGCTGTTTCTTCTCCCCCATCCGGCCCTTCACGAAGAAGCGTTCGTAGATGTCTTTCATGGAGGTGGCGGAGAGGGAGTTTATGGTGGAGTCCAGGGACGACATGGCCGCCGAGAAAAGTGCCACGATCACCAGGCCGATGATGCCGTGAGGAAGGTTGGCAAGCACGAACTTGGGTACCGCCAGGTTGTACTCCATGCCGTCGGCGGTTCGCAGCGATTCCAGGAACCCGGGGTTCTCGACGATGTAGGCACCGATGCAGATCCCCATGAAGCAGTAGGTGAGCACCAGCGGAAAGCGGAGAAAACCGTTGAGCATGAGGGACATGTTGGTGTCGTCGCAGTCCTTGGAGGACAACTCCCGCTGTACCTGGGTCTGGTCGGTGCCGTAGTACGACACGTACAGGAAGAAACCGCCCAGCAACATGGGCAGAAAGCCGAAGGTCTTGCCGTCTCCCAATCCGTGCCCCGAGAAATCTACGGCAGTCAAGCCCTGAAACTGGTTTGCCCGCCCGGTATACTCGGCGATGGTCCGGCCGGTTTCGGGGAAGAGCTGAAACACGGCGGCCAGCCCCCCCACCGCGTCGATGCTGTAGTAGACGCAGAGAATGATTCCCAGGTAGAGCACCGCCATCTGGATGACGTCCGACCAGACCACGGCTTCCATGCCGCCCAGCATGTCGTAGATTATGGTAATCAGGCCCAGGATGATCACGGACCAGATGAAGGGAAGACCGATGATCTCCTGGAGCACGATGGAGATACCATAGACCGTCACACCCGTGGCGAAGGCGCGCAGAAGCTGGAACATCACCGAGAGCATGGTCCGTGCTCCGACGCCGAACCTGTGTTCCAGGTATTCATAGACCGAGACCAGGTTGAGTTTGCGATAGAAGGGCAGCAGGAAGAGCATGATTACGATCATGGCGAAGGGAAGCGCAAACTCGTACTGCAACCACAGCAGCCCCACAGTGATGATGAACGCCGGTGCTCCCAGCAGGCTGTTGGTGGAGCACTGTGTCGCCATGGTGGAGATTCCGATGGACCACCAGTTCAGCTTGTTGCCGCCCAGGTAGTAGCTTTCCATGTCGGTCTGTTTACGCCCCAGCCACCACGACATGAACACCATTCCGGCCATGTAGATTGTGACGACTCCCCAATCCATCAGGTTCATGCCTGCCTCCCATCGAGATCGGTTTGGAATGTAAGGACTAACCCTTGAACCCGGCTTCGCACACCTGTACAATTCGGCCCATCGTGATGCGAGGTTCCGATGAAGTACTACCTGCTACTTCTCCCCTGCTGGATGATCACTGTCGGCCTGCAATATGGCTGTCTGGACGGCGACGACAGCGGAAGCTCCAGCCTGGATCTGGGCAAGGACACCAACGCCGCAACATACGGCGACACCGACACCGACACCGACACCGACACCGACACCGACACCGACACCGACACCGACACCGACACGGATATGGATCAAGACGGTGACGGCTATACCTCAGCCGAAGGCGATTGCGACGACAACGACCCAAATGTCAACCCAGGCGTACACAGCGACGACTGCGATGGCGTCGATGAAGACTGCGACAACGAGGTTGACGAGGACTTCATCGGTGGAACCTACGACGGCGAAACCGACTTCGGCGATATGACCGACTCGCTGGGAGTGTCCGTCGATGCCTACATAAATCCGGAAGACGACGCCGACTCCTTCTACCTCTACCTGGACGACGAATGGTGGGATTTTTCTTTCGGCCTCACCCTGGAAGTGGATCCCCCTTCCGGGGTGGACGTGGGCATCGAACTCTATGCATGGTACAACGGCGCCTCCGACTGGGAACAGCTCGATTTCGTCGATGACGCCGGCACGGGCGGAGTGGAGCACCTGGAATGGGGGGGGACCGCCGGGGGAGACGACTCGGGCAGCTACGGCTTTTTCGTCTACGGAGCCCAGGGGCAGAGCTGCACCGAGACCTACCATTTGAGCGTGGAGATCTGGTAGGGGCCGTCACGTCGGGGGGACGGCGCCGCGACCGCAACAGGAATCGGGGGCGCAGGTCCGCGAGAACATCGGAATCGGGAGCACGGCTCCGCCACTGTGTGGGAGTGGCCTCCGTTCCTGCAACCACGTTGCCCCTTGGCCCGGCCATGACTGGCGTGGTACAATATATTACAATGGTCAAGTGACTTCCCAAAAAAACCTTGAGTATTGCCCCCAAGGCCCATCGAGTGGAGGCCAACCACAATGATTCGCTCGCTGTTCATCATTTCGCCTCTGGTTTTCATCGCTTGCCAGGGTGCCGACAACGCCATGGACGGGGGAGCCCTGGACTATGACGGCCCCGGCTCCGAAGCCTGGGGCAACGCCGACATCACGTGCAGCAACTCCGACGACTGCCTCAGCTCCGAAGCCTGTATCGACGGCATCTGCCAGGTGGACGCCTGCAACGGAGATCTGGCCTCCAGCGCCCCTCCCATAGGTGAAACCCTGACCTTTTTCCACGAAAACGACGTCGCCGTGGCCGACGCCTCTCCATACCAGGGCACATACTACATCGACGGCTACTCTCCCAGCGGCCGCCTGGACTACGACTACTCCTGGGAAACCAGCGGCTCGGTCGCGGTGGACCTGGCTGGAGGAAACTTCTACGGCACCAAGGCCGAAATCTACGCCACCACGTCGGGCGGCAAGACCGTGGACTTCCACAAGTCCAGCGAAGTCATGGAATCCATCGATCTCAATTTCGCGGTAAAGGAACTCGACGCCGGCGATGTCGACGGCGACGGTCTGGACGAGCTTGTAGCGGTGGCCTCCACCGACGAGCTGGCCATCTGCAACGCCGACACGGAGCAATGCGACTACTACTCCTTTGGTGGCGGCTACTCCATGATCGACGTGGGAGTGGGCGACTTCGACGGCGACACCCGCGCCGAAATAGCCATCGTTCTTGAAGATCGCGGCTCCTACTACCTCTACGGGATGAACCCGGACTGGGAAGAAGCCGGCCAGGTGGAAGCATGGTGGGGCTACCCCAGCGGCGAACCGCTGGCGGTCACCGTGGCCGACACCGACGGCGACCATTATGCCGAGGTCATCGTACTGGAAGACGGCGGCTGCTTCGGCTGGTGTGACGACGAACTGGGGCTCTACTACGCCGTTGAGGGAACCGACGAAGCCAGCCTGAGCCAGTTGAGCCGTGCCGAAGTCGACGGCTACACCAACGTGCTGGACATTGCCGCCGGCGACACCGATGTCGACGACCAGGCCTCGCTCCTGGCCCTCGACGAAAGTGGGCGGGTCATCGTCATGGACTCCGTTGGCCAGACCTTGCGCACCAGCTTCACCAGCACCCTGGACGTCACATCCAACCCCAGCCGTATCGCCATGGCCGACCACGACGGTGATGCCCCCAAGGCCCGCCTCAAGAAGGGGCCCGAACCCTGCTCGGGATCCGTGGTTCCCATGATGGTCATGCTGCTCCCCCCCTACGACAAGGACCACAGCAACGGCACATCCAGCATCAGCTACGGCGATGGTGAAAGCACGGCCGAAAACTTCACAGATACCGTCTCCCTGGGCTTGAACGTAGACGTCGGCATGAGCGCCAACTTCTGGAGCATTTTCGGAGCATCCTTGAGTTCCACGGTCTCCGACACCGTGGCAAACAGCATCTCCTACGACTCCACCACCTACATGGGCAACCGTTACAGCATGTCCGCCTATCCGGAGCTGTACGGCACCCACTATGGCGGCGTGGTCCTGTCCTGGGGCTGCTTCGACGCCTACACCTACGAAGTGTCCGACCCTGCCAACTACCTGGGCGGAGCCGACAACGAAGACCTCGTGATGGTAGTTCCCACGGGTGGGGGCGTCTCCTTGTGGTCCAGCTCTCGCTACAACGCCCTGGCCGAAGTCCTTGGCAGCTTGCCCATCATCGACATCCCCTACGAAGTGGGAGTCGTGGACTCCTATCCCACCACGCCCGAGTACCTGGATGGCCAGCCCATCGTCGAGAGCGACCTGCTGTTCACCAACCCCACCGAGTACACCGTCTCCGACGTCGGCAACGTCGGTTGGTGGAACCTGGTCTCTGAATCCGAGACCAACACCTCCACCTTGAATACCAGCCTGGGAGCCAGCGCTTCCATCACGGTCTCGGGCATCCAGGTGGGCGGGGGAATCACCTACGGTTGGGGGCAGGCCTATTCCCTGACCGTGGGCACCAACGCCATGTTCGCCGGCAACCTGCCTCCACTGCCCGACGACCCCGACACCCCCGAAGACGAATACAGCACCTACTCCTACTCCGTCACGCCCTATATCTACCTGAAGGAGTACCAGAACGAAAACGGCGACGCCTCCGCCTACTTCGTAAACACCTACACCCAACGATAGTCATCACCTGGCGGCGGTGTTCATGGACAGACCTGTTGCAGCCGTTCTTTCATCGGCTATCGTCCTGCTTGCTGGCTGTGGGGGGCAGCTTTCGGCCGGTGAGTGGGGAACCTTTCGCTACTTCGGAGAAATCCAGGGCGAACCGCCCATGCGTCTCATTCCTCCCGCAAGCGACCGCGACGGCAATGTCTACGTGCTCTACGGCAACACCGAGCGCGCCGAGCACACCATCTTCGTTGGTCACGCCACGGGCGGATGGAGCGGCGGCTGCTCCGCGCAGCGGGGCGACTTCGGGGTTCACGGATTCACCGGTCGCTCCGACAACCGCGTGTGGTACTGGGCCGGAGACGCTCTCGTCGCGGTGGACGGAGACACCGGGAGCTGCCATGAACTCCTTTCCCAGGATCCGGTCACGGGCACCGAGCTGATCTTCCTGGGAGTGGTCCCCTGGGTTGACGACACCCCATCCCGCACCCGTCTCCTGGCACTGGTGCAGGGCGCCACTGACTCTCTCCCATACTACGTCGTCATAGACCTGGATCTGGAAACCTATACCAACCCCGTGGCTTTCGTCCCCGAAAACGCCCAGGAGCTGGTGGTGCTGGGGACCGGAATGGACGAAGCCTCCCTGGAGGGGATTTTCGTCGTCTCCTACGTCTCCGACGGCACTCGGGTCAACCAGGTCCATTACGTCGACACCGAAGGGGAGCTGGTACGAACCGTCAACCTGGATCTCCAGGAATCATACGATGCCTACGCAATACAAGGCTTCGTACAGGTGGCCGACAACGGGCTGGCAGCGGCGGTGTCCAGCGATTCAAGCCTGCTCATCTTCAACCAGCAGCAGGGGGGCACCAAGGTAGTGAGCGACTTCGAACCATCGGGACTGCTGCGATGGGGAGGGGAGATCTGGGTCACGGGCATACAGGGAGCCAATCCCGTCGCTTCCCTGCTGGACAAGAACGGCAGCATGGGGGCGGTCAAGACCTGGAGCACCTCCGTCTCCGCGGCGGACAGGCTTGCCGGCGGAATCACCGTGTTGGACGAACGCAGCGATCCCTCCCGGCAGACCGACTGGAACGATGCGCAGACGGCCATCGGAACCTGGCCCATGATCAGCGCCTGGCCACTGGATGTCTACACGACCCGGGCCACCGCCTGGCTGGTGGCCGGCCCCGGCTACAGCACCGGAAACGAAGACATGACCTCCGTGGCCTTTGCTCCCCTGGGCCTGGCGACACCATGATCCAGCTCCTCAGCTTGCTGCTCTGCTCCCAAGCCTGGGCCGAAGACTCCTGGCAGCTCGACGGCTACGTGAGCCCCGCCTTCGCCGCCACGCTGCGTCCCAACGCTGTGCCACAGGACCAGTTCGACTTCGGAATGACCGACAGCCGCGTGGGCTTGAGTTTCCACGGGGCACCCCTGGAGCACTGGAGCTTCAAGGCCTACCTGCTGGTTGGGGTGGACACCATCCAGGCGATCACCGCCGCGGAACCCGTGGACTCCGACAACAACGGCTCCATGGACTCCATCGCGACATCCACCAGCGCCGCCATGGCCGACATCGTCCGGGAAACATCGGTCAGCTTCGAGCCAGCCGAATCCTTCGACATCCGCCTGGGGCGTATGCCCATACCCTTCACATCCCAGGCCCAGAGCCCCGACACCATGCTCCTCTTTCCCAGCAGGGCCGGTCCCAACTCGGTATTCGTGGCGGACGACGACCTGGGTGGTCTGGCGGAATTGAACCTGGACGGCGTGTTCCTGGGCAGCGTCGGACTGTTCAACGGAACCGGGACAGGCGTCAGCTCTTCCGAGGACCTGGGAGTCCTGTACATGGCCCGAGTAGACATCAACCCCCTGGGTTCCTTTGGATTCGACGAAAGCCGCCCCAGCGGTCCCTTCAGGCTGGGCCTGGGAGCCGGCGCCATATTCCACCCCTACACTTCCTATGACTCCGCCGGCTACAAGGACGTTGTCTTCACCGACATCCGGTGCAGCCTCTCCCTTCGCCTAGCCGTTGCCGGCCTGAGCACGGGGGCTGAGCTGCTTCGCCGTTTCCAGCAGGACTCCCTGACCAGCCGTCCCGTGGAGGCCACCGGAGCATTCGGCTGGGCCGGCTGGTATCTGCCCATGGGCCTGGAACCGATGCTTCGCCTGGGTTGGGTGGTGGAAGACCAGAGTTTTGCCCCCCTGCAAACCCGCTGGGCCGAGGCGGGCGTCAATATCTACCCCCGGCACGCCGATGAAACCCGGGCCGAATCCGTCAAGTTCACCCTGCAATACAACGGGGAGTACCGAATCACCGAGCGCGATATCGCCCACGGCATCGGTTCGCAGCTTCAACTGCTGTGGTAGCCCCTTGACCCGACAGCCGGATCAAGCCCTGGCCCATGGACCCCTGCCAGGTCCGTATCGTTCCATGACCTGTCGATTGCCAGAGAGCAGCAATCAGGCTCCATCTGTCATCATTGCCAATTCAGCATTTCAAGACATGCTACCATGAATAGTGGCCCAAGCAGATTGCCCGGCGGTCCGCCAGGTGTAGCCGGCTCTGAACCCTTGGTACTGGGCGCCGGACCAGCGGGGCTTTCCTTTGCATGGCTGGCCAGGCGTTCCGGCATGAACCCCCTGGTAATCGAAAAGACATCCAGAATCGGAGGCATGGGGCGCACCTTCACCCATGGCGCCCACAGGCACGACTGCGGTGCCCATCGCTTCCACGATCAGAATCCCGTGGTCACCGACCTGCTTCGGTCCCAACTTGGCATCCGCTTCAGTCCCGTCCAACGACCGAGCTGCATTCTGGACAGAGGGCAGACCTTCCATTTCCCCCCCTCTCCCCGCGACATGCTCCTGGGCGCCGGCCTCGGTCACCTGCCCCACACCATCCTGGAGTTCTTGAAGACCCGCGGACCCATCTCACCGCCGGCCAACTTCCAGGAGGCCGTGGAGTCCACCTTCGGCCCCACCCTGGCGAGCAGGTTTCTGCTTCCCTACACCGAAAAGCTGTGGGGCCTGCCCGGGCACCAGCTATCTCCCCGGGTTGCCACTGCCCGCCTTTCGGGGTTCCGCCTTCGAGAAGTCCTGGCCCAGCTCAGGGCCTGGCCAGGCAGACCAGCCTTCCATATCGAGGGTTCTTTCCTGTACCCCGCCACCGGCATCGGCGAAATCGTGGAAGCCATGGCCTCCAGCCTCGGCCCCGGCAGCATCGTCACCAGGGCCATCCCCGATACCCTGCTCACAAGAGAAGGGCGTGTCATCGCCCTGCGCCTGCGTGACGGCCGGCTCATTCCCGTGGGTGGACCGATCATCTCCACCATGCCTCTTCCAGAGTTGTTGGCGGCCCTTGGCGACGCCCTGCCCGACTCGCTGCGCAGGGGCGGACCGGAGCTGCGTTTTCGTGCGCTCAGGTTGGTTTTTCTGGTTCTCGACCAGCCTGGTTTGACCCAGCACGCCACCATTTACTTTCCCTCGAGGCGAATATGTTTCACCAGGGTCTCCGAACCACGCAACCGCTCCCCGGCCATGGCTGCCCCGGGGCAGACGGGCTTGCTGGTGGAAGTTCCCTGCTTCGAGGGCGACCATTTATATGATCTGCCAGCCCGCCAGCTCGTCGCCAGGGTATTGCGCGACCTGGTACACGTGGGACTACTGAACCCTGCCAGGGTGCTTTCGTGGAGCCACCATTTGCTCCCCCATGCCTACCCGGTCCAATCCACCGGAATCGAGCAGCGGCGCGCCCGGATCCTCGATGCCCTCTCCTCCCTACGCAACCTCCACCTGCTGGGGCGCAGCGGGCGTTTCCTGTATGGCCACCTGCACGACCAGGTCTCGGCAGCCGCCAGGCTCGTGTCTTCCATGACTCGTTGACAGGCGACGGCAGGCAGCAGCAGGGATGATTCCCGGAGCTGCTCCTCGGGGCCCTTTCCGGCGGCTGCTATCCCCCCATGGCGAAGTCCAGGAGATCGTCGTACGAGCCGTTGAAGATATCCATGTCCACGTTGCCGTAGATTCCAGGGATGGATCCCGAGTCGCTGCTCTGCCAGAAGACCCAGTCGCTCCAGCCATCGGGCAGGACGGGACAGTCCACCTCCCAGTTGGCCACCCACAGGGGATACTCGGAGAAGTCGTATCCCCCGACCGAGCCGTCCCAGAAGCCCCAGCTCGTGTAGATGATGGGTTTGCGACCGACGGCGTCTTCGACGATGTTCAGCCACTCCTGCATGTTGGAGATGAGCGAGGAAGCGCAGTCGTCGGTGGTTTCAACATCGATGACCGGGGGCAGGTCGTCGTATTCCAGGTTGCCCATCTTTTCCAGGAGCAGCTCGGCCTGGGCGCGGGGGTCCTGGCAGGCGCGGAAGTACTGGTAGGCTCCGCGGACGATTCCGTTTGCCCGGGCCTCGTTCCAGTTGGTGGAAAACTCGGTGTCATCGACGCCGATGCCGTCGGACACGCGAATGAAGGCGAACTCGACCCCGGCGCTTGCAACGGAGGACCAGTCGATGGTGGATTGCCAATAGGAGACGTCGATGCCGTTGACGGCAGGTCCGCCGCAGGCGTCGGGCCAGTCGCCGGAGCCCGAGGATGAGCTGTTGTCCAGGGAGCAGCACTCGCCGTCCGACGACATGTAGTAGGTGTCGGTGTACTCGATGATCAGCACCAGGCCGTCGGCGGTCTGGTTCCTGTTCATGGAGGTGACCTCCATCTCGTGCTCGAACGAGCCGTCCTGGGTGCAGACCTCTCTGGTCACCCGAATCAACCCCGAGGTCTTGTCGTAGGTGTAGGTGGTGAGGACGTCTTCCGTCGGGGTGTCGTCTTGGGAATCGGCAAGGCTGGCCACGATGTCGACCACGAACTCGGATGCGTCGGCCAGGTCCTTGGTGGGGGAGACAAGCTCACCTTCCACCTCCCAGAGGAACTCTCCGTCTTCGACAAAGTCCCCGGAGACATCGTCCAGGTTGTAGTGGTAGTAGTCCTCGGTGCCGGTCCAGCGTATGGCGGGACCGTCGGGCTCGGTGAGATCGAGTTCCGCGTAACCCTCGACCACCACCATCTGCGTGCAGGGTGGAAGGTCGGTGGGGTAGCCCCCGCCGAACAAGCAGCCGGTGGCAAGGATGGCGATGAGAGGTATGGTCTTTTCGTTGCGCATGCTGGAATCCCGTGCGGTCTTGTTTGGTGCCCGGAGTGGTGTTCAGTAGCTTTTCAGGGCTTTCAAGAGGAAGGAATGATTTGTTCAATGGGTAAAGAGGCTGGAGTCCCAGGAGCCGTCTATCTCGGCGAGCCAGGTGGGCAGGGCAGAGCCCGCCAGGTTGTCGGTGATGCCCGCCAGCCTTGCTCGGTACTCATCCACCATTCCCAGGACCGAGGCCTGGGTGTAGACGGAGGCGGCCGCGCCCGGCACGTAGAGGGGGCCCGCCATCCACTCGCCGTTGCGGTCGCCGTCGCTGGCCCTGGTGGGTCCGATGCTGCCCTCGAAGGGCTTGGCCACGGCATAGGCCCAGATGGTGTCGTCGCCTCCCGTTGAGCTGGCGCCGAAGTAGCCGCCGTCGCCCCCGCCCGAAGAATAGGCGAAGTCCAGGAGCTGCTTTCTGGGCGTGCCCTTCACCCGGCCCTCTACCCAGATCTCGGGCTCGTCGGTGGCCTTGTAGAACCAGGCGTATACGTCGTTTTCCGGATAGATGGGGGGCTCGTAGTTGCAGCCGTCGGGGCCCGGCACACCCGGCAACCTGGTGTAGTTCAGGGTGACCTGGGCTTGTTGCAGGTTTGCGATGGATGGGAGCGGGAAGCTCAGGCCCCAGACATTGTAGGAGTAGTCCAGGGTGTAGGTGCCGGGGAAGGTGGGGGAGCCGAAGATGCCGTCCATGAAGCTGGTGAGCGCCCTGGTTCCCGCGAAGTTGCGCTCGGCGGTTTCCTTGCCGGCGTCCAGGGCGTTGCCAACCGCGCTCTGCCACTCGGCCTTCGCCACGAAGCGGTCAATCTGGACGTCCAGCATCTCCTTGCAGGAGAGGATGAATACCTCGGCAACGGGATCAGGCTCGTCGGGGATGCAGGTGGCCCAGACGGTGGATGTGAGCACTGTGCGGCAGTAGGCGACGATGTCGGCGATTTCGCGATTGATCTCCACCAGTTCGTTGAGCACCTGGGCCTCGTTGTAGGCCACGGTGTAGGTGGCCATATCCACGGTGTTCTGCATCCTGATGCGGTCGTTGATCACGATTCCGATATTGGTGGCCATGGCAAGGAACAACACGAGGACAAAGAGCAGCAGGGCGATAAACACCGAAGCCTGCCCCTTGCGGCTGTGGCGCATGGCTGTGATGGTGGGTGTCAGGCCCTTGCTCATGAGGATGGCTCGCTGTCGGCTGGGAGTCAACTCTTGATTTGATTGTAGCAGGAACCGTGCCGTGAAAACCAGCCGAGTTCTGCTCCAAAATGTGCTTTTCATCGTGGGGAGCAGACAACTTGTGGGATAGTCTGGCCCCATGTCGGCTCTTTTGCCCCAGTTGAGAGGACTCGCTTCCAGGTTGCAACCGGCCGGCGCAGCCAGACCGGGTTCTGGGCAGCAACATCAAGACGCCACCTGGACCTGTAAAAAACACTACTGTTCCGGTCCTATCGGCATGGTTAGCGAACTGGATCTGAGATATCGCGTTCAGCGGCCAAAGGTATGCGGCGCTGTGCGGCATATGTACATCGGCCCGCACGTTCACACGAGCCAGGAGTTTGTGGATGCCTACCTACGACGCCCGCACATCGGAATGCCACGTATTCACCTTCAAGGAAGGCCTGTTGTCCAAGGTGGCCCATGATCTGAAGCTCGAATTCAAGCGCTTCAGCATCGAATTGGAGAACGATTCTCCGAGCCTGCGGGCCACTGTGGATCCCTCCTCGCTTCAGGTGGTCTGTGTCATGAAGAACGGCAGGGAAGCGCCGGGTACCTTGAGCGAGCGTGACAAGGCCACGGTGCTGAAGTACACACGCAAGGATGTCCTGCATCCCGAACGGCATCCAGAGATCAGCTTCCAATCCACCAGCATGGAACCGAGCCACGAGGGATTCCGTGTCACCGGCACGCTGACCCTCCACGGCGTTTCCAGGTCCATCCAGGCGGCAGTGGTCCGCGACGGGGACCGCCTGACCACTACCCTTGAGATCCACCAGCCGGACTACGGGATCAAGCCCTTCTCGGCCATGATGGGCACCATGAAGGTCAAACCCGATGTGACCGTAAGGATCGCCATCCCCATGGATCGAGCCTGGATGGACCGAATCGGGGCATGAGCAGACCGACGAGCAAGAGAGTGCGGCGGGTGAATCCCGCCGTTTTCAGGTGGCTCCATGGGTCATGACGTGGTCCCACCGCGCACTCCCAGTTTTGACTCCAGCTTTTCCATGGCCGCCAGGTAGCTGTCTATGCGGCCGAGATAGAAGGCCAGCGCACGGTCAAAGCGCTTCCCCACCAGGCCGTCCAGAAACATTCCGGAGATGGCCCGTTTCCGCAAGAGCACCCGTTGGACTCGGAGCACCATCTTTCGCTCCTCCACGCTGGCCTTCTCGAGAATCTCCCGAAACATGTCCCGCCCCCTCGGCTGGTGGAACCAGAAATACATCAGGTCCAGGGCGTTGGTGGTGAGCCGCTGGAAGAGGTCGTTGCCGTGACTCTCCAGCGATCGGGCAAGATCGTCGGGTCGTTGCAGCATCTCCAGCACGTCGTTTTCCGGGAAGATCACCGAAAGCTCCCCAAACACCTCGTTGAGACGATGTAGCTTTTCCTGGTAGTCCACGGCGCGCATGGTCATGTTTCGGCTCCGATCCGCCAGGCCCTCTATCACCCCGGCCACCATGTCCGAAGCGAGCTTGGAGATGACAGTGGCCCAGAGCTGTAGCTGGGCATCGGCCACCGCCTCGGTGATCCCGCGACTCATGGCCAGGTGGAGGAGGGCGGCGTTGAAGCCGATGGCGATGGGAATGGAGAGGACCGTGCGAAAGAAGTTACCCGCCGCGGCAGCCGTTGGGAGCCCCCGGAAGAGATTGTGGCTGCTGATATAGACTCCGTTGGCCAGTGCCATCACGGTGTAGAGCAGCAGCGGATTTGTCGCGGTGGTGATGCCCATGTGATTGGACAGGAGTTGCTGTTTCACCAGCAGGTCCAGCAGTGGCACCGAGAAGCCGGTGAAGAGCAACGAGTCGGCCACCCGGCTCCAGGACACGAAATCGCGCCATTTCAGCAAGGGGGATCGCACAAGCCCGCCGCCCCCGAGAACGGACTGTACGATGTTGCGAAGCCCGGTGATTCCGAACCAGATAGGAGCGCCCAGGTAGGCGAGGAGCCACCAATCCTTGGTGGTCAGGAACGTGAGGAAGGCCGGAACCAGGCCGATGACTACCTTGAGGATGTTCTTGATGGGTGTTCGCAGGTGACGCAGACTGGGCGTATCGCCCCTGTTGGCCACGTGAAGCGCGGTGCATGAAACCAGGCCGTTGTCGCTCTCTTCGGGATGGCCTCCCAAGGCCGCGATGTTCCCTCTTGGAGCGACATGTGTGGCGTTCTCCCGGGGGAACCACTCCACCCGGCGGTGATACCCCAGCGGCCTCAAGACCGGTGTGTGACGCAGGAGATGAAATCCCAACCGCGTCAATGCACCTGTGCCGCCCTTGGGTACCGACAACACCCGCCGACACGCCACGGTGTGGACCGGAAGGAGGCGCCCCTCGCGTCTTACTTGCTTTCTGGCTCGCCACGGCAGGGTGGATACGGCCACCAAGCCCATGCCGAGGGAGTTCCGAGAGCGCCCCGTGGAATCACTCCCCAGCCGACTCTTGAGGTGCCCTTCGCGATAGAAACCGATCAACCGTGGAATATCCCGAATTATCTTCTTGATGGCGTGCGCACGATCCTCTCGGTCGGGATGCTCGCTCGCCTCCACGCGCTCCAGTAGTGCCAGGCAAAGCCGCTTGGTTTCCAGGATGTTACCCCGGTTGATCACTCGCCTGACCCTACAGATCTGCTCCTGACGCTCGACCCCCTCGTCTGCCCAGTCCTTGAGGTTGAAGATCTCGATGTGGGTGATACGCCCCTCCGCCAGGTAGAGGATTTCCAGCACTTCTTCGGGCTCCAGGCCGGATGCATTGAGGATGGTGCGATTCCCACGGGGCGCGCCCTCAAAGCGGTCGAGAAGCGCGGGGATGTCGAGCCGCAAGAGTTCCGGGACATGGTCGCCGTGGACCTGGAGCGCCGGGTCCGGAAGCTGTGGGTTGGCCTGCGTGGAGAGAAATCGCTCGGCGATGGTTTCCGGTACCATGCGATTCATGGCATCCACCCGTTCTTCAGGGGAGATACCCGTGGTGGCGACGGCCTCGGCGCCTTTTCCCTGAAGCTCCGCCACGCGTCGCTCCAGGTGAGGCAGCAGCGAGGCGTGAATGAACTCGGCCAGGTGCAGGCGCGAGGTTTGTCCGGCCCCCACGAAAGCACGGAATGCGCTCTCTTCGAGGGGGGGGAGCGAGATGCCAAGCTCCGCGTTGAGTCCGGGAAGGTGGCGCTCGTTGAAGCTGCGTAGCAAGGCGTAGTACTGACGCTCACGGAAGCGGGAGACATCTCGCCCCTGCTCCATGAGCTTGCGCGTGCCGGGTTCTTCCAGGAACGCTACGAAGTCTTCGTTGCTGTGAAAGCCCCGAGGGGCCCAGATGAGATGTACGTAACGGCCCCGGTAGAGGGCAGGGAGTTCCACTCCCGTGCGGAGATGAACGTCCATGATGTTGGCCGCTTCCAGCAGCTCGGATACCGCGTTTCGCGTGAAGTGGTTGTAGTAGATCACCCCCAGGTGGCGGATCCCTTTGATCCATGCGTCCATGATCAGATGTGTCGGAGTCTTGCGCCCCTTGGAGTTGGCGTCGTGAACGTGGAAGTCGAAGGCCATCTGGTTCCACTCCTCCGGCATCTCCAGCAGATGGTGGCGACTCAGGGCCCAACGCACAAAACGAGGGCGACCAGCCGCGGCCGCCTTGAAGTCGTTGGCGAGTTCCAGTTGGCGCAAAGGGTCGTCCTGGCAGCGCACAAGCTCTTTCATGGTCTGGAGCAACACCCGGGCCGTGTTCATGCACATGGACGTGCTGTCGCTATGGAGTACTTCGGCTCTTACCGCACGCAATGTCCGAAGCCGCTCTTCGGCGCTCTCTCCCTCCAGGCTGCGGATCAAATCAAACACCGCCACGGCGATGCGGAGCGACCTGGGGGCGGCAAGCTCCTTGATGCCCCGTGGATGCAAGGTAGGGGCGAAGAGACGTCGGAGCTGTTTTTTCTGCTTCTCCCCGCTCAAGAGGGGGTCGAGCACGTCCAAGAGATCAAACTCATCAGTGTCAAAATACAGAGGATGACGATGAAATTCCATGCAGTCCGCTTCCTTCTGGAGAATCCTGAACTCGCTGATTCTACTCCACCTGTATGCTACCGGTTGGCAAAACGCAGCGATCTCGCCTCTTCAGCCCGAAAACGCCCAGTGCCGCCACCGAGACATCTGTGTCCTGGATCCATGGCCCGCAGAATCTTCGCTACGGCGATCTTGCATGATGAAAACCGATCTTGCCGTTGGCAGACAACTTGCATCAGTGTTGCCATCGGAGGTGCTCATGATCATCCTGTCCCTGTTGCTCATTCTCGTCTCTCCCCTCGAAGCCGCCCCCGGGGGACCGCTCCTGGACCTGACCGTCCAGGGCTACGGTGGTCTGGGCCTGCCCCTGTCCCGCGGGTCGGGCGCCGACTTGTTGGCTCGGGCTGGCGGGGCCTTCACCGGGTGGATCAGCCCGCACGTTGGCTTGGGGATTCGCGCCGACTCCGGCACCTACGGCGTATTCGACGATGAGGGGAACATCTTCCTGTTCGCGGAAGGTCGCTATCGACCCCCTGCTGGGCCGTTTGCGCTGGGCCTGGGCGTGGGTACGCCCCTGGTCTGGGTGGAATACCAGTGCGAAGGCAATTCGTGTGTCGAGGGCCCGTGGGAGTACCATGATCCCATCTTCACGGCGAGCGCCACCTGGGAGCGGCATCTCAGCCGGCTGCACCTTCCCCTGTCGCTGCGCGTGGAAGCGAGCAAGGTGCGTCTCGGCCTGGGACTGGACGTGGGAATCGGCTGGCGCTTCCGCCGGCGCTGAGAGGCTGCACTTGAAGTGCAGGCGCTTCGCGTAACAGGGTGCCTGCACTCCTGCCTGCGAAATACGACCCAGCACCAGCCGGCCAACCGATCGTGGCGCGCTCGCGGGCAATCCACCTGGACCGTCGGGTTATCCTGTCTGACAGGAGGATTCCATGAACACGGCAGCCCTGCTTTTCCTGCTGGCCTCCGCTGGCGCCGCGGACACATGGTCCCAACCCCACGCTGGTCTGAGCCTGTTGGAGCGTATCGAGACAGGCTCCGACCCTCAGCGTATCCACGCTGCCTATGTGTCACTGTGTGAGCCGGGCCTCCACCCGCGGGCCACGCGCTACGAAGAGCGCAGTCAGACCACCTCCGCGTGGGCGGGGAGCGTTGGCGCCTTCGTCGCCATCAACGGGGCATTCTTCAGCTATGACGACTACGACGCCATCGGCTGGTCCATGGGCGACGGCGAGAGCTGGCCCACGGCCAGCGACTACGAAGGCTACTCCGCCGTGGCTTTCGCGTCCTACGCCAGGGCCGACATCTTTGACACCGATGTCCCGTTGCCTCCCGACGACCAACCATGGTGGCGTGAGATGGTGCCGGGCTGGCCCCTGCTGGTGGATGACGGAGAGCTGGTGGACAACGACTGTGAGTCCCACCTCTGCTACGACAATCCCAGAACCGCGGTGGGCTTGACTGAAGACGGCAGCACCGCCATCCTCGTCACCGTGGACGGTCGCAGTGACTCCGCGGCGGGCATGACCACCGCCGAGCTTGCGGAGTTGATGTTGGAACTGGGGGCCTTCAGGGCCATCAACCTGGACGGCGGCGGCTCGACCACCATGTACGTGGAGGGCCTGGGCGTCGTCAACGACCCTTCAGACGGCTCGGAGCGGGTCGTGGCTTCCCACCTGGGTTTTCTCGATGTAGACGGCGAAGAACCCTGTTGCCTGTACGAAAGCGTGGACGGCGCCACGGGTGTATTCGGCGACATCCCCGACGATAGCTGGGTCCTGGGCTACGCCGAGGCCCTCTACCAGGCCGGCATCACCGATGGTTGCCAGCAAGACCCCCTGCTTTTCTGCCCCGATTGCGTCCTGGACCGAGCCCACGCCGGAGTGCTGGTGGCCCGCGGTCTCGGGCTCCAGGAGCAGGACTCTGCCAGCTTTTCGGACGTGGATCCCGATGAATGGTACGCCGGATGGATCGAAGCACTCTACCAGGCTGGCATCACCACGGGCTGCGGCGACGGCATCTACTGCCCCGACCGCTTGACCACCCGCTACGAAGCGGCCGTCTTCGTGTTTCGAGGGATGGGCCTGGAAAGCACCCAGCCCCAGGGGCAGTTTTTCGACCTCAGCGACGACCAGGCCGCCATCGTAGAGGCTCTGGTCCAGGCCTGCGTGGTGAGCGGCTGTGGGGACGGCATTTTCTGTCCCGACCAGGAGATCACCAGGGGCGAGATCGCCAAGCTCATCGCGGTGGGATTCGGCATCGGTGATTACGGCCCTTGCCTTGACACGGACAGCGGCCAGTGGGGCGACACCGATCACGGGACAGGGGGCCAGGCTGATACCGGCTCGGGTTCCATTGCGGCACCAGGTGAGCTGCATGTGACGGAAAGCCAGGGCTGCGGCTGCCAGTCTGCCCCGGGGGGGGGCGCGCCCGCGGTAGCAGGGCTGGCCCTGGCAATGCTCCTGGCTCTCTCTGGTCGCCGGCAGCAGCAGTCCCCGTGATGCACAGGTCGGATCTCGGCCACCAAGCACGACGACCACCGAAGGGTTCCGGAACAAAAAATGGGTGTCGAGTTCCCACGATGTGAACCGGCCAGTTTCTTTTCCTTCTCGGGAACCTTCTGCACTCCTGTCTCGTAGGAAGTGCGGAGGCTCGGGAATGGAAGAAACGACCCGACAGAGCTGTAGGGACTTTCGGAAGCGCGTGGGCGCGGACAGGACCATCTCTCCGGCCAACCAGGGCTCGCAAGCCCATGCCCGCACCTGCCTCGACTGTCGGCAGTGGCTCGCCCAGCTTGAAAACGTCCTGGCCCGTCTCCGCGAGGCCGAACCGCCTGCATTGCCAAAAGGCTTCCAGGCCAGCCTCGTGGAAAGACTCGGGAAAGGGGCCATCACGGCGACCAGGCCCGACTCCGTGGCTGCTTCTCGGGCACCGTTGGATGGAATTCTGGCTCGCCTGGCGGGGCTCCGGGGCCTGAGGCCCACCAGGAGCTTTGCCCTGGCCGCCACCTGCCTCGCGGCCGTGGCACTTTTGCTGTCAACCCTGCCCACAGGCGTATCAACGACTCCGCGGGCGGTTCTTCTCAGCGTGGGCCTGGATTCTTCAGACACCAATTCCCAGGCGGTCTTCCATGTGCGATGGCCCGATGACCTGGTGCTGGCTGGCACAGCAGCCGAGCTGCCACCCACACACGCGCTTCGTTGGCGTCTCACTGCCGATTCCGGCGACCTTTCACGCCGTCTCATCGGACTCGAGGCCGTCACCCCCACTGCCAACGGGGAAATTCAGGTCAAGGCCCAGACGGAGGCATGGTCTTCAACGGCCAGCTTCCTGGTGACTTCCCATGGCGACGGGCTCCAGTTGTCACGCCTGGAAAACTCCCTGGGATACCGAGCAAACCCGCTTTCCCCCGAGTCCAGGCCAGGTGCGGTCCAGCATACCCGGCTCCTTCAACTTTCAACCAACCCAGAGGAGGACTTCATGTTCCAATCCATGCAAAAACTCGCGATTCTGGCCATGGTGGCCAGCCCGAGCCTGGCGCAGGCCAGCAACCAGCATCTCCAGGCCGACGCCCAACTGGTGCCATTGGCCACGGCCCAGCAGGTGAACAACTCCCAGGTAATGTTCCTGCGTGAAGCCGCAGAAGCCGCCAGGTACCAGTTGGACGCCTTCTTCGCCGGAACCGAGCCATCGGGGGGTACCGGCCCCAGTGACGACGGCACCGGCCCCAGTGACGACGGTGGCACACCGGATGAATCGGATGGTTCGGGGTGCATGGGATGTGATGGCGACATGGGCGACATGGGCGACATGGGCGGTGACCACGGCGACATGGGCGACATGGGCGACATGGGCGACATGGGCGACATGGGCGACATGGGCGACATGGGCGACATGGGCGACATGGGCGACATGGGCGACATGCCCTGCCTGGATTCCGAGGAGCTTCCCTCCATGGGTGAGCATGGAGAACCGATGCACGAGATGGGTTCAATGGCCGGGCATGGGGAATCCGGTGAGATGGGCGACATGGGCGACATGGGCGACATGCACGGCACGGACGCAGGCATGAGTGGTGAATGCGACATGGGCATGGGGGGGGACCACTCTTCCATGATGGACTCCATGGACCACATGGAGGGCATGATGGAGGACGCCGACTGCTCCATGTCCGGTGACATGGGCGGCATGGGCGGAGGCGAAGACGAGGGCATGGGCGGCATGGGCGGTTCCGGCGGCATGGGCGGCCACTGACAGGCGCCGCGGTACTCCCTCCGCTCGTCAATACTCTCCAACGGTGAAGACTATCATCCACTGACCTCTGGCTCTTTTCAAGGGCCGGGGGTCTCGGCTTTTTCGGATACCTGTCCCCACGCTCGCCTGGCCCCTCGTTCTGCCTGGAACAAGTGGACAAATCCACTGGCCAAGACCCTGCTTGCAGCGTGTCGCGGTGGCCACTCTCCGTCCTGGTGGCAAATTGTTCGTTGGGCACGGCATTTGCTCTCCATGGGAAGGGAAAAGGGCCAGGGTTGGCCATCGCCACATCGTCCCCATGACTCCACAGAGGAAACCAGGTCTTGAAAAGCACGCGAACTCCACGAAAATCCTCTCGTCGCTTCAAACCCGAAAGCTCTTCCTCCAGGGATGGAGCATCCTGGCCGCATGTTCTTCTGCTCTTCCTGGGCCTTGGCCTGCTGTCTTCGTTTTCGCCTGCCTCCTGGGCCGTGGAGTCACGACAGTCCAACATCATGGAACAGGCACGCAGCCTGGTGGACCAGCAGCAGTTTGCCCAGGCGGTCCGGCTCCTGTCGCAGTTGGTCGAAGATGAGCCGGACAGTGCCGAAACCCGTTTCTGGCTGGCCTATGCCACCTATAAATCAGGTGCATTCCAGGAAGCCCTCGACGAGACATCGAGAGTCCTGGAACTCGAGCCGGACTGGGTGGACCCCCACTACCTGGCGGGGCTGGCGGCCTTCGGGGCGGGGCGCCCGGAGCTGGCCCGGGAGCATTTCCAATGGGTAGTGGCGCAGGCCGGACCTGCTGCCGACCTGGGGCGCTCTGCGGCTTTGCAACTGGCAAAGATCAGCCAGCGCCTGGGGTTGGCGAAGGCCAGGGAGCTGATCCGGAAGAAACGCTTCAATGAAGCTGTTTCATTGCTGGATGATCTGCTCGCGGCGCAGCCGGACGACACGGACATGGCCTATCATCGAGCCTACGCCTGGTTTCGGATGCGCAAATACGAAACCGCCCTGCTGGGCTTCCGCGGGATTGTGGAGAGTCATCCCGACTACTACTGGGCTCGCTACATGGAGGCCATCTGCCTCGATCGCCTGGGGCAAACTGCCGAGGCAGCCGACATCATGCGCTCCCTGCTGGACTGCTCCGATGTCGGAGTTTCCAGGGAAGCCAGGTCCGCCCTGGACTCCCTGGGCAACTTCGGCACGACGAACCAGGAAAACGCCGGCCTGGGCTCCAGCGGGTCCATCTCCTGGCTTTCCGGGGGTAGATGGACGCTGCCCCTTTCAGTGGACATGGACTCCAACCCGGCCTACATCCCCGAAAGCTCGTACGTAAAGGACGACGAAGCCGCCACGGGCTTTTCGCTTCAGCCGACGGGGGAGCTGCTCCTCCTGGACGGTGTACGCTCCACCCTGGCCTTGGGGGCCGAGGGCATTCTGCGACTCTACCCCTGGGGCCCCGGAGAGTACGAACTTACGCAGATCTACTCCAATATCGAGTATGGAACCCGTGGACGGGAATATCGGTTCTGGGCGGGCGTCGGCAGCGGTGTCTCCTGGCTGGGCTGGGACCTGTTCCTGGACTTGCAGGAGACATACCTGGGTGGTCACTGGATCCAGCACAGCAGGACTCGTAGCGTGGCGGCCATGGGTGCCTACAGGCGGAAGGCTCACCTGGAAGACTACCAGAACCTGGACGCACTGGGAGCATGGGGTCGGCTGGGCCAGCGGATAATGTTGTCACGCAGGGCCTACCTGGAACCGGGCTACTACTTCGAAACAGAAAACGCCGCTGCCTATTCCTTGTCCTGGTCCGGGACCCTTGACTCGGGAAGTGGATACGAGGCCCTCATCACGGCTGAAGCCAGCTTCTTCGGCCATGGCCCCCGCCTTGAAGCCGTCATGGAGTTCCCCTGGCGGGAGTTGAGGCTGGACTGGAGCGCGGGTCTGTCCTGGCGCGGCTACGGGAAGCCCGAGATCCTGGTCTATGACGTGGATGGCGAGTCCTTCACCTACGAAGGCCAACGGCGGGACAGGCGCACCTGGCTGTACCTGGACAACTCCTTCCGGGCCGCGGGGCAGTTGTACCTTTTCGGCAGGTTCAGCGGGCTCTTCAACAGCTCCACCCTGTCAGGGGAGGACTGGCCCTCCGACAGATCCTACTCCAGGCGCCTGGTCTCGTTGGGGGTGGAGTTGCGTGGATGACCTGGTTTCGCCGGAGACGACCGCGCACCGAACCAGGGGCCGGCGTGCAGGCCATGGAGCCCGAGGCCTATGCAGAGCTGTGCGCACCATACCAACGTCGGCTCTACCAGGTGGCGCTTGGCATGGCGGGCGACCCCGACCAGGCCGCCGATCTGGCCCAGGAGGCGCTGGTTCGTGGCTTCAGATCCCTGCACGGTTTCAAGCCAGGGGCCCCCCTCTACCCCTGGCTGTTGAGGATCATGCGCAACATCTGGATCGATGAACTGAAGTCGGCACGGGGCCGCCGGGAGGTTCCCATGGAAAGGAGCATGGAGACTGCCGGTCATGCCGCGGACCCCCTGGCATCGGTCCTGGAGAGTGAACGTTCCGTTGCCCTGCACAGGGCCATAGCCAGCCTGCCGCCGGAGTTCGCCATGACCATCACCCTGTTCGATCTTCAGGGCATGAGCTACGAGGAAGTGGCCAGGGCAACGGGCGTGCCGGTGGGTACCGTGCGTTCGCGCCTGCATCGAGCCAGGGACAGGCTCCGGGTGCTGCTGGGGTAGCTCCCGGACATGAGGGGGGCGCGGAGGACGTCGCGGGCTCATTGCCATGAGCGGGTCCCTGAGGGAGGCCCCGTGTTGTAGAATGCCCGGGACCACACGATGTGGCGGCAAACCAGCACGGAGTTTCCCAGATGCGCGTTCCAGAGATCCCCGCCTCCTGCCTTTCACTTTTTTCGTTGCTGCTGCTTTCGCTGCTCGTGTTCCGGACCCCGGTGGGCCAGGCCGCGCCCCTGGAAGTACCTGCTGAACTCCAACCCTGGGTGCCATGGGTGCTCCAGGAGCACGACGATCTCGCTTGCGCGCTGGTGGAGCAGAGCAGAATCTGTGTCTGGCCTGGCTCGCTTCGCCTGGAGGTGGATCAGGACGGTGGGCGCTTCACCATGGAGGTCCTGCTGGACGCCGACAGGTGGGTGGTTCTCCCCGGGGGGGCCGGCAGGTGGCCCCAGGACCTGCGGGTGAACGGTGTGCCGGCCGTGGTGCTGGGCAACGACGATGTACCCGGAACTCCGCTGGAGAAGGGTTGGCACAGGATCACCGGTTCCTTCCTCTGGAACGACATGCCCCAGGTCATGCAGCTTCCAGCTCGCCTGGCCCGTGTGGAGCTGCTGGTGGACGGGAAGAGGGTCCTCTGGCCCAAACTGGATCCGGGCAGCCACCAGCTTCGCCTGGGCCAGGGCCAGGTGGAGGACAGCCAGGAGAACCGCCTCGCCCTGGAAGTCTCCCGGCGAGTCGTGGACGGGGTGCCGGTGCAGGTGGAAACCAGGGTGATGATACGGGCCTCCGGACGTGCCCGGGAGCAGAACCTGGGCCAAGTGCCGGTACCCGGAACCCAGCCAGTGTCCCTGCAAGCAGACCTTCCCGCACGTTTCACGCCGGAGGGCGATCTCGTGATCCAGGTGCGTCCTGGAACCTTCGGCCTCACCTTCCACGCCCTGCACACGGGGCCGGTGACCAGCCTGCGGGTGCCCGAAGGGACCGCGGCATGGCCCCGGCAGGAGTACTGGGTCGTGGAGAAGAACGAGAGGGTGCGGGCGGTGCAGTTGGAGGGTCCGCAAGCGGTGGACGCAGCAAGGACCCCGCTGCCCCAGGAATGGCGAAACCTGCCCGCCTTCATCATGGGGCCGGATGTGCCACTGGAGTTCAACGAGATCCGGCGTGGAGAGAGTGAACCTCCTCCCAACCAGTTGGAGCTGGACCGCGAGTTCTGGCTGGACTTTGACGGTGGAGCCATGACGGTGCGTGATACTTTCTCCGGCCAGTTGAGCCAGGGCTGGAGACTCGACATGTTGGCCCCCGGGCTCCTGGGTCATGTCGCCCAGGACGGCGTGGACCAGGTCATCACCCGTTCGGCCAATGGCCTTGCGGGCGTGGAGCTTCGTAGCGCCGATCCCAACGTCGTCGCCGATTCGCGGCTCGATGCTTCTGCCAGGGTTTTCCCCGCGGTAGGCTGGAAGACGGACCTGCGGCGGCTCTCCGCCACTCTCAATCTACCGCCAGGGTGGACTCTGTTGGGGGGCCTGGGAATGGACAGCATGGAGGGGGCGCTCCTGGAGCAATGGAGCCTGTTCGATCTCTTCTTCGTCCTGGTGATTTCCATGGCGGTGTTTCGGATGGCGGGACCGGGCTGGGGGCTGCTGGCCCTGCTGGCCCTTGCCCTGGGGCGCCACCAGCCCCAGGCGCCAGGTTGGACCTGGGTATTCCTGCTTGTTTCCATGGCTTTCCAGCGTGTGGCCACTGCGGGTCGAGCGCGGTCCCTGGCGAGGGCCTGCCGCTGGATTTTTACCGCCTTGCTGCTTGTGTTCCTGTTGCCTTTCAGCCTGCGCCAGGTGCGGGTGGGCCTGTTCCCCGTGCTGGAGTTTCCCTGGCAGCAGGCCGGCGTCCAGGCACAT
Organism: Myxococcota bacterium; assembly: GCA_024276675.1. GTDB lineage: Bacteria > Myxococcota_A > UBA796 > UBA796 > JAFGLY01 > JAJRWT01. The sequence goes on from JAJRWT010000046.1 coordinate 79,669, forward strand.
GCAGTGGATGAAGACAGACTCGAAGAGACCAGAGCACCTCCCGTGCCAGAGGCAGCCCAGGGCACACTGTCCCGGGACTTGCCCGACCTGTACGTCCTGGACTCTTCGGGCGGAATGAAAGGCCTGGCCAAGCGCAAGTCGAGATCCCAGGGCCTCCTCTCCGGGGGTGAAGAAGACGCCTCGTCGCTGGAGCACAAGGTCACCCTGCAATTCGATCCCGGTTCGGTGGCCAACACCGGTTTCGGCCTGCAGCGATGGTCATGGAAGAGCCACCACATTGGATGGTCCGGTCCTGTTTCCGCGGATCAGCAGATCAGGCTTTTTCTCATCGGACCCCGCGTGAACCTTGTACTCGCGTTCCTTCGGGTATCTCTGTTGCTGGCCCTGGCCCTTCGCCTGGCCGGGCTTGGCAGCCTGAAGCTGGTTCGCCGGCTTGCTGGGCCAGCGATACCCTTCTTCTGCCTGGGGGCGATGCTTCCCATCCTGCTGTCCGGCCGCGCCCTGGCCGCACCTTCCGTCGATCTTCTGGAACAACTGGAAAAGAAACTCACGGAATCCCCCCCTTGTCAGCCCAACTGCGTCGATGTCCCCCGCATGAAGCTGCAGGTCGCCGATGATGGGTTGCTCATGGAGGTCTGGGTCGATGCTGCCGTGGCCTCTGCCTGGCCCGTTCCAGGACCGGCAGCCACGTGGGTACCGCAGCAGGTGCTGGTGGACGGCGTGCAGGCCAGGGCCATGACCAGGCTGGATGGAGACTACCTGGCGGTGCGCCTGAATCCCGGGGTACACACGCTGCGCGTTTCTGGCCCTCTTCCGCCCGTCGACTCCGTCACGCTACGATTCGGCCTGCTACCCAGGATGCTGGAATGGAGCGGCGACGGATGGACCCTGGCGGGGCTGCATGTCGACGGAAGCGTCGAGAGAAGCGTGCAGATTACCAGGGCAATGGCCTCCTCGGCCGGAGGTCCGTCTTCCGAAAACCTCTTGCCGTGGATCCAGGTGAAACGCTTCGTGGATCTGGGCATCCCCTGGAAGACCAGGACCACGGTTCAACGTGTGGGACCCACCCGGAGTCCCCTCACCATCGAGGTGCCTCTCATCCCCGGCGAAGCCGTCATAGACGAAGGCCTGGAGGTGAAAGACGCCCGGGTGCTGGTATCCCTGGACAGGGAGCAGGAATCCGTCTCCTGGCTGTCAACCCTGGACTACACCGACCAGGTTGTGCTTGAGAGCCCGATGGGATCCTCCTGGACCGAGGAGTGGACCGTGTCGTGCAGCCCCGTTTTCCGCTGTTCCTTCCACGGACCTGCCCCCCTGGAGCACGTGAAGGGCGGCGAATACCTGCCTCGCTGGTTGCCCTGGCCTGGCGAAAGCCTGGCGGTAGACGTGACCAGGCCGGACCCGGTGTCTGGGCAGACCATCACCATCGACTCCGCCCTGCTCCAGGTGACTCCCGGCAGGCGCCTGGCCGAGAGCAGCCTGGATCTCCTGGTACGCACCAGCCAGGGGGGGCAGCAGACCATCCACCTGCCACCCGGAGCCCACCTGCAGGGAGTGACCCTGGATGGCAGGGCAAGTCCGTTGCAGGCCAGCGATGGCAAGCTGGTGATTCCTCTCCAACCGGGCGAACAGGCCATCCACCTCACCTGGCAGAGCCAGCACGAGCCCTCCTTCGTCTATCGAGTTCCCCGCCTGGACCTGGGAGCGTCGGCGGTGAATGCCACGGTGCAGGTTCGCCTTCCCGACGACCGCTGGATAGTCTTCCTGCAAGGGCCGCGCTGGGGGCCGGTTCCGCTGTTCTGGACCTACGTGCTCCTGGTTCTTGCCGTGGCTCCGTTGCTGGCCCGGCTCCCCTGGGTTCCCCTGAAGGCATGGCAGTGGGCTCTCCTGGGGCTGGGCATGACCCAGGTGCCGGTGATGGCTCCCGCGTTCGTGATCATCTGGTTCCTGGCTCTTGGTTGGCGTGGCCAGGCCCAGGTGAAAAAATGGCTCTGGTTCGACATGGTTCAACTGGGCCTGGTGGCCTTGACACTGGCCGCGGCCGCGAGCCTCTACGCGGCAGTCCACGCAGGGTTGCTCTTCGAGCCCGACATGCAGATCCAGGGCAACGGTTCGGGCAACCACGTGCTGCGCTGGTTCCAGGACCGGGTGGAAGAAGCAATGCCCCAACCGCTGGTGCTGTCACTGCCTCTGTGGGTCTGGAGGGTGGGAATGCTGTTCTGGTCCCTCTGGCTCGCCTCTGCCCTGGTCCGCTGGATCCCCTGGGCCTGGAAGGGCTTTTCCGCCGGGGGCGCCTGGCGTCGATCCCCTCGCGTCAAGGCCAACAAGGCAGCTCCCGCCCCGCTACCGCAGGAGAACGACTGACCCCGCGGGCAGGAAACCGGCCTGCCTTCGGGGCGGCGGCCTGGTTGGCCTGCCCAGGCGGAGAGTGACCCCTCACGTAACGGGAGCAGGCCAGCACCTTCACGAGAGTCTGAAGGGCAGGCCCGTGGATCTGGTGAATTCCCACAGGCTGTGGTTGTGGCAACCCACCGGGCAGCCCTGGTTGAACAGGAACTCCCTGAAACGCCGCGCCTTGGGGCCGGTCCATAGCTGCGCCAGTGGTGACTCGAGTATGTTGCCCACCTTCAGCTCCCCGGCCTGCCACAAACAACAGGGCAGCAGGTCGCCGCCGGGGGTGATGCCCAGTTGTTCCACCAGGCCCAGGCAGCGCACCCTGCCCTGCTGGCCGGCGTGGTAGTCCAGGCCCGCAAGGAGGTAGTCGCGGCGGCTGGCCACGTGGGGATCCATTCGGGAGAGATCATCCACGAGGCGCTCGTATGCCTGCCTCTGCTCCGGTGTCGTCAACCACAGCCCCGGTGAGTCGTTCACCGGCCACATGTCGAAAGCGGCTCCCAGGTCGCGGCTCAGCTCCCATACCCTCCTGAGGTCGGCCAGGTTCCGGTTTGTGGCCACGGAGTAGATGGACAGGGAGATCTCGGTGTGGGGAGCGAGGATTTCCAATGCCGCCATGGCCGACTTCCACGCTCCCTGCCGCCCGCGCAGCCGGTCGTGGATTCGCTTCATGCCATCCAGGCTCACGGAGATGCTGGAGGTGCCCGACTCGATGATTTCATCCAGGCGTTTCGGTACCAGCAAGCCGTTGGTGGTGATGTTCACCGACATGCCCGACTCCCGGGCTCTGCGCACGATGCGAAAACACCGGGGATGGAGGAGCGGCTCGCCGCCCGTGATGACCAGCACCTTCGCACCGATGGCGACAGCGCCTTCCAGGGCGCGGTTCTCGACTTCTTCGGACATGGAGATGGGCGAGTCCTGGAGGGCTCCGCCGTCCAGGTGGCAGAACTCACAGCTCAGGTTGCAGATCCTGTTGATCATGAGCAACATGGTGAGGGGTTTCGAGGGCCGGCGGTGGGGGATGTGGGCGTCCACCGCCGTGGTGGGGTCGTCCAGTGGCGTGGTGTGCCGGGGTTGATGGCGTGGAACACGTAGAGAAGGCCTGGCCTGTGGATGCAGGGGGGAGCTGCCCCCTCCTATGGCCGACAGGTGGGCTCGGGCCATGGCTTCCCAGCCGAAACCAGCGGCAAAGTCAAGGGCTCTCCTTCCCAGCTCCGCACGACCTTCCGGATCCAGCAGAAGCCTGGAAACAGAATCCGCGAATTCGGAGGCTGTGTCGGCCAGCACGAGTTCCCTGCCGTCTCGACAGAGCAGACCCTCGGCCCCCTTTGTGGTACTCACCAGCGCCCGACCACCCGCCAGGTATTCCAGTATCTTCAGGCGTGTGCCTCCACCATGCCAGAGGGGGCAGATGGCCACGTCGCAGGCCACCACGTAGGAGTGCAGGTCATCCACCACGCCGGGAAAGATGAGGGCCGGATGGTCGTAGTAGGTAGGCGGGTTCATGCCCGCCACCAGGATTTTCAGATGGGGATGGCGCGGCAGGAGGGCGGGAAGCAGTTCCTCGGCGATGAATCGCACGGCGAAGGCGTTGGGCTGGTAGTGCAGCACGCCGTGGAAGAGCAGGAGGGGCGAATCAGCGGGGATTCCGTGGCGACGCCTGATCTCGGCGGCTCTGGCGTGGCGCTGGGATAGGGCCTCGCGAAAAGGTTCCAGGTCCACGCCGTGAGGAACCACCGCGATCTTGTCGGGGGGGACTCCCACCGCCACCATGCGATCCCGGTCGTCCAGGCTCACCGCGATGACCCTGTCCACGGCCTTGAGTATCTGCGTTTCGACGGCGCGCAGTCTACGGAAAGCTTGCCGGGAGATGGAGGTGGTCTCGCGAAGGCGCTGGAACTCCACGTTGTGCTGCACCAGCACCGAACGCTTGCCCAGGAGCCGGGCGGCCAGGATGGCCGGCACGGCAAAGCCCGGAAACTCTGCCTGGAACACGTGAATGCCCTCGGTGCGGCCTACCGTGATGGCTCGGAGCCACCAGGCCGGGTCCAGCATGGCCCGGTAGAGGGGGAACTCTTCGCGGGGATAGCCCATGGCCCCGCAGAGGGCTTCGGCCAGGTGGGTCATGCGGGGAAGGGGTGGCCATTCCTCCATGGCCCGGATGCGGAGCGGGTAGGGTACTCTGGTCCAGTGCCGGTCGTCCCGCCGCAGGTAGGCATCGCGATCCTCGGTGACGATGCAGACGCGGCTGCCCTGGAGTGCCAGCGCCTCGGCCACCCGCAGCACGCGCACCGCGGCCCCGTGGACCGGCGGAAAGAGATCCGCTCGGGTGATTATGGCTATGTTGCTGGCAGTGTCGGTTTTGGCCATGCTCGTAGTCGCCGTGCCCCTGGAAGCTGGTACGAGTCAATCGCCTCGTGGTCCGGCCGGGTGAATGTCCGGTGCATCACCTGACCTCGCCGATGCGGGATCGCACCAGCACCCGCTGGCCCTGGTGAATATCCAGGGCCACCTGCGCGGGCTCGAAGAGCAGGATCACCGTGCTTCCCAGGTGGAAGGCCCCCAACTCGTCCCCCCGCTCCAGGACCCGGGGTTTTTCCATGTGTTCGTCCCGCGCCGCTTCTTTGTTGTTGGAGAGCAGGGGAGTGAAGGTGGCGGATATGCGCCCCACGCCGAAGGCTCCAATGAGCACGACGGCTACTGTGCCGGCCTGGGTGTCCAGCCAGACCACCAGTCTTTCGTTGCGGGCAAAGAGATCCGGCACCATGTCTGCCGACGCGGAAAAGACCGGAAACAGGCGCCCGGGGCGGTAGGTCCACCTGGTGAGCTTGCCCGTCAGCGGCAGGTGTACCCAGTGGTAGTCGGGAGGGGACAGGTAGAAGACGGCGTAGCTTCCCCCCTCGAAGGGGTGTGGCCCGGCCAGCAGGGTGCTGAGCTGGACGTCGTGGCGCCTGGATTGAGGAATCCTGTCTGCATTCACCGTACCCGTGCCGGCCACCTGGGCGTCCACCGGAGAGAGCAGATCCCGTGCGCCCGTGCTCATGGGGCGGGCCCCGGCTCGGAGCCGTCGAACGAAAAGATCGTCCAGGGTGGTGAAGTCCTCCAACTCGCCCTGGTACTGGGAAAGGTCCACTCGGTAGTGGCGCACGTACCAGCTCAGCAGCAGGCGGTTGAGAAATGGTGGCAGCCGGAGTGCGGCCGCCATCCCCATGGAGCGGGACAATCTCTCGCGCGGCAGGATGGAGAGAGCGGAGACGATGAGGGCGTCGCGCAAGTCCTATGCCCCTTCGTTGTTGTCCCAGCCGCTGTGGCACTGGGGGTCATCGGCGTCTTCGAAGTCGTCGCCGTCGTTGTCCAGCGAGTCGTTGCATTGAAGCGATGTGTCATAGCCCAGGTTGTCGGGGTCTTCGGGATCTTCGGAGTCCAGGATGGGAGAGGGGCAGTCGGGGTCGTCGGTGTCGATCCAGCCGTCGCCGTCGTTGTCCAGGCCGTCGTTGCAGGCTGCGTCGGGATCGGTCTCGTCGTCGTCCAGGCCGTCGTCGCAGGCCCAGTCATCGTAGTCGATGAGGCCGTCGCCGTCGTTGTCCAGGCCGTCGTTGCACTGGGTGGAACCGAAGGCGGAGCCGTCCTCGGAGTCGTCGTCGGCGCTGGAACAGTCGGGGTCGTCGGTGTCGATCCAGCCATCGCCGTCGTTGTCTTCGGAGTCGGCGCATTCCGGCGTGTGGGATTCGTCGTTGTCGAGAGCAGAGGCACAGCCCGGGTCTTCGTGGTCCATGAAGCCATCGTCGTCGTTGTCCAGGCCGTCGTTGCAGACCAGGAGGGCATCGGTCCCCAACTCCTCGTCGCCCAGTGTGCAGTCGGGATCGTCGGAGTCGGTCCAACCGTCGCCGTCGTCGTCCAGGCTGTTTTCGCAGTTGCCGCCGCTGCCTTCTTCGTTGTCCCAGGCGTCCAGGCAGTCGGGGTCGTCGGCATCGACTAGCCCGTCAGCGTCGTTGTCTTCCCCGTCGTTGCACTGGGCGGTGCCCAGGGCGCCCGCCTCGGCGGTGGCGTCCCAGCAATCGGGGTCGTCGTAGTCGGTCCAACTGTCGTCGTCGTTGTCCAGCTCGTCGTAGCACCATTCCACCGGGGTGGCTTCCGACGCATCCCAGGCACTGTAGCAGCCGGGATCGGCGCCGTCCTGGAAGCCATCGCCGTCGTCATCCAGGCCGTTGCTGCACTCATAGACGTTGTAGCCCGTCTCGGGGAGACCCTGGCTGCAATCGGGGTCGTCGTCGTCCGACCAAAGATCCCCGTCGTTGTCCACCCCGACGGTGCAGGAATCAACGGCCAGTTCGTCGTCATCCCAGGCCCAGGCGCAGTCGGGGTCGCCCGCGTCCAGCAGGCCGTCATCGTCGTTGTCCATGCCATCGGCGCAGGCGGTGGTTTCGCCCAGGTCCTCGGTGACGCCGTCCACACAGTCCAGGTCGTCGGAGTCGGTCCAACCGTCCAGGTCGTCATCCAGACCGTTTGTGCAGGTGCTGTCCACATCTGACTCGTTGTTGTCCCAGGCGTAGGCACAACCGGGATCGTCGGCGCCATCCAGGCCGTCGCCGTCGTTGTCGATGCCGTCATTGCAGGCAGGCTCCAGGAAGCCAAGTTCCTGGTCCCCCTGGTAGCAGTCCAGGTCATCGGCGTCGGTCCAGCCGTCGCCGTCGTTGTCGACGCCGTCATCGCAGGGAGCGGGGTTGCCGCTCTCGTCGTTGTCCATTGCGTCGTCGCAGTTGGCGTCTTCCGAGTCGATCCAGCCGTCCAGATCGTTGTCCAGGCCGTCGTCGCAGGCGCTGGCCGAGTAGGAGCCGTCTTCGCTGGTTCCCAGGATACAGTCGGGATCCAGGATGTCGCGCCAACCATCGCCGTCGTCATCGGCACGGTTCAGGCAGCTCGTGGCGGGATCGTCTTCGGAGGGATCCCAGGCAGACAGGCAGCCTTCGTCGTCGGCATCGGACAGGCCGTCGCCGTCGTTGTCGATGCCGTCGTTGCAGGTGTTGGAGGATGGGCCGGCTTCCGCCCCCAACAGAATGCAATCGGGATCCTCGTCGTCCAGCCAGCCGTCGGCGTCGTTGTCGGCGGAGTCATCGCAGTCGGTGGACCAGGATTCCTGGTTGTCCCAGGCGTCAAGGCACTGGGGATCGTCGGCGTCCATCAGTCCGTCGCCGTCGTTGTCCAGGCCGTCGTTGCAGGCCGAGACGCCCAGGGCTGTCTCGTCGCCTCCATGCAGGCAGTCGGGATCGGCCGAGTCGGTCCAGCCGTCGCCGTCGTCGTCGTATCCGTTTTCGCAGTTGGCGCTGGAGCTGTATTCGTCGTCGTCCAGGGCCGTGGGGCAGACGGATTCGTCGGCTTCGTTTTCCTCGCTGTCCACGAGGCCGTCACCGTCGTTGTCCAGGCCGTCGTTGCAGGCGGTAAGGGTGAAACCGATCTCGTCGCCCGTCGTGCAGTCGGGATCGTCGTCGTCCACCCAGCCGTCACCGTCGTTGTCCTCAAGGTCTTCGCAGGGCGGCAGGGGAGCCGATTCGTCGTCGTCCCAGCCAGCCTGGCAGTCGGGATCATCGGCGTCGATCCGACCATCGCCGTCGTTGTCCAGCGAGTCGTTGCACAGCCTGTCGCCTGTGCCTGTTTCTTCCGTTCCCATGGTGCAGTCGGGATCGTCGTCGTCGGTCCAGCCATCGCCGTCGTCGTCGTATCCGTTTTCGCATTCCGGGGCGGTATCGGACTCCTGGCTGTCCGCGGCATCGTCGCAGCCGGGGTCCAGGGCGTCGGCGAGGCCGTCGTCGTCGTCGTCCACGCCGTTGTTGCAGGCGCTGGCGCCGAAACCGGATTCGTCGGTGCCGGGGCAGTCCGGGTCGTCGGAATCGGTCCAACCGTCGTCGTCGTTGTCCACGCCGTCGGAACATGTGGATGGTTCCGACTCGTCGTCGTCGTCGGCGCTTTCACAGTCGGGGTCGCGGGCGTCGGCGAGAGCATCGCCGTCGTTGTCGATGCCGTCGTTGCACGCGGTGGTTCCCTGGCCAAGTTCGTCGCCGTAGTCGGCGCAATCGGGATCGTCGTCGTCGGTCCATCCGTCGTCGTCGTTGTCCGCGCCGTCGGAGCAGGCGGGTTGGTCGTCGGATTCGTCGTAGTCCAGTCCGGATGCGCAGCCGGGATCGTCCACGTCCACCAAACCGTCGCCATCGTTGTCCACGGTGTCGTTGCAACCATATGCGCCGTCCGTGCCCGTTTCGTCGGTGGAGTCGATGCAGTCGGGGTCGTCGGCGTCGGTCCAGCCATCACCGTCGTCGTCCAGTCCGTTGTTGCAGTTGGTGAGTTCGTCTTCTTCGTCGTTGTCCGAGCCCGTGGAACAACCGGGATCCTCGGAGTCCGTCAGCCCGTCGGCGTCGTTGTCTTCATCGTCGTTGCACTGGTAGGAGCTGGAGGATGGAGATTCACTGGTGCCGGTGGAATCGCCGCAGGCGGGATCGTCGGTGTCCACCCAGCCGTCCTCGTCGTTGTCGATGCCGTCGGAGCAGGCATAGTCGGCTTCATAGGCGTCCCAGCCGGCGCCGCAGTCGGGGTCGTCGGCGTCGGCAAGGCCGTCGCCGTCGTTGTCGATGCCGTCGTTGCACTCGTAGGAGGCATCCAGATCGCTTTCTTCGTCGCTGGAGATGCAGTCGGGGTCGTCGGCGTCGGTCCATCCGTCCCCGTCGTCGTCTTCGCTGTTCTGGCAGGCGCTTTCCTCGGTGCTGCCGGTGGCCTCGGTGCAGGCGGAGTCCAGGGCGTCCGTGGACAGGTCACCGTCGTTGTCGATGCCGTCGTTGCATTCATAGGCGGCGTTGAAGCCTGACTCTTCGCCGATGATTTCACAGTCGGGGTCGTCGGCGTCGGTCCACCAGTCGCCGTCGTTGTCTTCGCCATCGGAGCATGTGTCGGCCTCGGCGTCGTCGTCTGCGCTGGCGCAGTCGGGATCGTCGAAATCCACCAGGCCGTCGCCGTCGTTGTCGATGCCGTCGTTGCACTGGGTGTCGCCGCCGTAGCCCAGCTCCGAGGCATCTTCCGACTGGCAGTCCGGGTCGTCGGCATCCACCCAGCCGTCGCCGTCGTTGTCCAGGTCGTCTTCACACTCGGGGCCCTCGGTGTCGTCCCATGCGCTGGAGCATTCCGGATCGAAGCCGTCGATCCACCCGTCGCCGTCGTTGTCGTCACCGTCGGAGCAGGCGGCCAGGTCTTCGAAGCCGTCTCCTTCGGTATCGTTGTGGGGGCTGCCTTCGCAGGAGGGATCGTCCAGGTCCACCCAGGAGTCACCGTCGTTGTCCAAAAGGTCCTGGCACTCCGTCAGCTCGGAGTCGTCGAAACCGTCGGCGCAGCCCGGGTCGTCGGCGTCCACCAGGTCGCCGTCCTCGTAGTCGGCATCGTTGTCGATGCCGTCGTTGCACTCGTAGTCGGTGTCCAGGCCAAGCTCATCGGAGAATTCAGAGCAGTCGGGATCGTCGTCGTCGGTCCAGCCGTCGGCATCGTTGTCCAGCCCGTCCTCGCAGGGGGGGACGGCCTCCATGTCGTCGAGGGCCGAGTCGCATTCGGGGTCGTCGGCGTCTATCAGGCCGTCGTCGTCGTTGTCCTGGGCGTCGTTGCACTCGGTTTCGAACGTGTAGCCAACCTCGGTTCCGTAGGTGGCACAATCGGGATCGTCGTAGTCGGTCCAACCGTCCTCGTCGTCGTCCAGGCCGTTTTCACAGGCAGGCAGTTCGTCGTTGTCCATGGCCCAGTCACAATCCGGATCATCGGCGTCTACCAAGCCGTCCTTGTCGTTGTCCAGGCCGTCGTTGCATTCGTATTCCGCGTTGAAACCGAGTTCCTCGTCACCCGTGGAACAGTCCGGGTCGTCGCCGTCGAGCCAGCCGTCGTCATCGTCGTCCAGGCCGTTGGTACATGCGGTGATGGGTTCCGCCAGGACGAAGAAGTCGGGGACTGTGACCTGCACCGTTTCGTTCTGGACGAAGCCGACGGGTTCGGTGGTGCCGCTCGTGACGGTGATGGCCGTGCCATCCAGGCCCATGGCGGAGAAGCTGAACAGGGGATCCGGGTTGTTGGCGCCAGGCAGGATCTCGAAGGAGGGCAGGGAGTCCGTGTAGAAGGCCAGGCTGGCGCTGAGCACCAGCTCGGGCTCGGGGTCGTCGGTGAGGATGTCGCGCAGCTCCGCCCCCCCGGAAAGGGAGCCTTCTTCCATGGCCTGGCCGGCATCGTCCAGCAGGGGAGAGGATGGGTCTCCCACCAGCAGAATGGTGTCGGCTGCCTCTATGACCTCGGTGGCCGCGGCATCCAGGAAGACAACGATGGATGTGCCATCGTCGCTGTTGCAGGCAGCCAGCAAAGCGGCTGTACCAATTGCCATATAGAGCTTTGACATGGACTGGTCGGGCCTCGACGGGGGAAGGAATGATCTTTGGGAAAGTGCGGGATCAGGGCAGGGTGACGGTCACGTCGCCTTCAGGTGGTGGTTCGGGCGCCAGGGCCAGGGCGATGGCCGTTCCGGCCACGGCTCCACCGGCCACGCTGCCCCCGGCGATGGCCCAGAAGGTCCATCGCCTGTAGAATGGTTCCAGGACAACGAGCTTGCTTTGACGGGTGCTGTCGGCCCGTGCCAGGTTCACTCGCACCTTGAGCCTGCCCCTGGCCGGGATGGCCACGGAGCGTTGGACGGTCTTGCAGCCGGGAGCCTCGACCCTGATCTGGTGCATACCCCGCTCCATTGCAGGCAGCTTGACCCTGGAGCCGATACCGATCATGTTGCCGGACACCAGGACGGTGGCGTCGGGTTGGTCCGTGCGGATCGTGAGGCGGGTTCCCCGCTGGGACAACCTGACGTGGACTTCTCCCTTGGAGCCGTCGGTCGTGTCCACCGTGCGGAAGGCATCGGCATAGCCGTCCAGGGACAGGCGCACGTGGTGGACTCCCGGTGGGATGTCATCCATTTCCAGGGGACTGAGGCCGGCTTCCCAGCCGTCGAAGTACACCACGGCCCCGGAAGGGTTGGATTCCACCAGGAACAGCCCTTCCGAGCTGCGAAGTTCCCCGTTGATCAGGATGTTCTTGCCTTCTTCGAAGGAGAATGTGCCTTCCAGGGATTCGTAGCCATCCAGGAACACCCTGTAGTCGTGGGAGCCGGGAGTCACCTCGCGGATCCGGATCGGGGTGGGCCCCACCTCGCGGTCGTCTACCAGGACGGTAGCCCCCGACGGATGTATGAGAAACTCGACCGTGCCGTTTCCAGGGATCAAGTCGGCGTTCATGCGGGTGGTGATGTCCTGGTCCACGGTGACTCTTCTGACGTAGGGATCGAAATCGTCGGCAACGATCCGTACCTGGTGTGACCCTGCGGCCAGCACTCTGGTCAGTGGCGTGTTGCCCAGCTCCTGCCCGTCCACGAAGACGGTGGCGCCCGGTTGGGACGAGGTGATTATCAAGATGCCAGTGGCTTCTTCGGCAAAAGAAACACCAGGCCACGCCCATAGCAAGAGTAGCAGCGGAAGAAACAGCGCCATGTTGCTGGGGGAGGCACCCGTGGTGCGAGGTGGTTTCATGGGAAGAGCATTCTCCGGGAGGGTTCGGGCCAGTTCTGGTGGCCGGTCCCCGCAGCACCAGCGGGGGCTCAAGCCCTTGGTGTTCTGATCCTCTACGGCTGATAATCGGAATAATGACATGTTCAACATTACTACCAGGAGCCCCCGTTGGCAAAAAGGGATGTCCCACAGGGGGATGGTCCGAGCCGTCTTTCAAGGGGGACTGAGACATGAGCGGGTGAACCTGTGTTAACATCCAAGTGCATGAAACCGGAGCCGATTTGAAGATCTTCGACCTGCACGCCCATCCGGTCCTCAAGTACTTCTACCTGCAAGACCGTATTCCCGAAAATCGTGGTTTCGACGCCATCCCCTTGTTCAACATCCCTTTGAGGAGCTTCTATCCGCTGTCCATACGCTGCTCCGGCCAACGGCTGGTGAAGGGCCGGGTGGGAGCCCTGGCCAGCGCCGTGGTGGTCCCCGAGCCAAGGGTTCGCCTGTTCCAGCGCAAGACCTTGTCCGCCTGGTTCCAACGGCTCATCATCAGCAGGCTGGCCCCCACTGCTACGCGGGGCCTGTCCAGCGAGACGCCATACCAACTCACCCTGGGTATGATGAACTCCGTGGCCAGCCGGATCGCCAGCGACAGAGATCCTGGCTCCGGGAAACCCAGGTTGGCCCTGATCAAGTCCATGAATGAGCTGGATCTGGCAGTGGACCGGGGGCTGGTGGCCATCTACCACGCCATTGAAGGCGGGAACTGCCTGTACGACGCCTTTCCAGACCCGGAGACCCTCTTGTTTACGCTCCACGAAGGCGACACCTGGGATGTTTTTCGAGAGCGTCTGTCCACGCTGCGGAACCTGGGCCTGATGCAGGTGACCACCAGTCACTACTTCGACACCCACTTCGTCCCACAGTGCGAGAACACCCAGCTTCCCTTCAAGAGTTCCGATGACCGCGCCCCCATGCGTTACCAGGGCTCTTGTTGTTTGTTCCACCAGGCTCCCTTCGCCAGGCTGGTCGTGGAAGCCTGCTGCCAGGAGGGTATCGCCGTGGATTTGGTGCATGCCAGCCCAGAGGCACGTTGGCGAGCCATGGAAACCTGCAAGGACCATGACAGGCCCGTAATTGTGAGCCACGGTTGCGTGCGCGGGCCCGACGACGCCTTCCAGCCCCATCCCTACGCCCTGTCGGACCAGGAACTCTTGAAGCTGCACGAGATGGACGGCCTCCTGGGTTTGATCCTGTCCACCTGCCGGCATTCCTATGAACATCGTGGCAAGAAGTCCGACCGTGGTCTTCCCCTGCTGCTGGAAACCATCAAACATGTCAAGAAGATCACCGGCTCCACCCGCATTCTGGCCATAGGTTCGGACTTCGATGGTCTATCCGACCCCATGGACGATTGCAGTGATCCTTCGGAGTTCCAGGATGGACTTGTCGAGGCGCTGGAGTCCGAGCCCTCGCTGAAGTACGACGACATCGAGGGAATCTGTTGGAACAACGCCCACAGGGTCATGGCAAGGGCCTGGCGGCGGGCGGGCGCTTCCTCCTTCCATTCCACGACGGCGGATCACCCGAGCCCGGGAAGAGCGAGTGACATTGCCTGACCCCATAGATGCCAGGCTCGGCCTGCTGAAGCCGCTTCGGCGCGTGCGAATTGCCCCCCCCATGAAAGGACGTGAATGCCTGATCATGGGCAGGCCGACCTGTCTGTACCTGGACGGACTCGTGCTGGGCAGGCCCATGAAGCCTCCTGGCTCGGCACTGGGCGCGTACCTGTCGCGGCATGTGGCCCTGCTGGTTTGCGTCACCCTCGAAGAACCATTTTCAGCCCACACCCCTCGCAAGGGGCGGGGTTGGGCCATGTGGATTCGTGGCAGATACCCCCTGGCTTTGCCCCTGAACGTCTCCACCGTCGCCAAGGCCTCGTCGGAGCGGCCCCTGCATCGGGCAGCCGTCCTGGAACGTGGATTCTCACGGGGATTGGCCATCCGTTGGAGGGTGGCCCACGCCCAGCCCCGCGAGGCGGATGCCTTCGAAGCCAACTTCCTGGAGTCATCCACCGGAAGTCCTGCCGGCCACGTCCTGCTGGACAGGCGCATACCCGTCGATGGAGCTTCTTTTCTTCGCACCAGCAGGTTTTACTTCAGGCTGGACAGCGCGACCGCCACGCGGTTCGAAAACGTGGGCCAGTGGGGCCATCCCATTCTGGATGAACGTTTCGAGCTTGTGCCCGGGGCATCCTTTGCCGGTACCTGCTCATTCCAGGTGGTCAGGTTTTCGCCCTTCAACAAGCTGGGATCTCCGGATCCCCGTGGGTGGCGCTTGTTGACGCGCTTGGAACAACCAGCTCCACAGGCCGGGAGCGGTTCGTAGCCGGCTCCCGACCGCCGACGCTACATGCTCTGCGAGTAGAACTCTATGATGGCCTGCGTGTTGCAGGGGAAGGGGAACTCTTCGGGCGTGGGGAGGGATAGCATCTTGCCTTCGGCCTTTGCCGGGTCGAAATCCAGGTATGAGGGGCGGGGGCGTGAGGTGGAGCGCTCCAGGGCTTCCTGGATGAAGGGCTTGTTCCGTTTTGGTTCGTATACGGACACCACGTCGCCCGGCTTTACGAGGAAGCTGGGACGGTCTACGCGCCTGCCGTTCACCGTGATGTGGCGATGGACCACGAGCTGCCGAGCGGCCGGTATGGTGGGGGCCAATCCCAACCGCCACACGATGTTGTCCAGGCGCTGTTCCAGGATCTGAAGGAGGTTGTTGCCCGTGGGGCCCTTCATGCGAGATGCGCGCCGGACATAGCGGCGGAACTGCTTTTCGAAGATGCCGAAGTGTATGCGGAGTTTCTGCTTTTCCAGCAATCGGACCTTGAAGTCCGAGTTCTTGGACCTTCTACGGGCGCCGTGTGCGCCTGGCGGGTAGGGCCGATCGAGCGTGGTGGCGGTGGTCAATCCGGGGAGGATGGTACCTACCGTGCGACATTTCTTCAACCGTGGGCCACGATAACGGGCCATCGCTAGCTCCCAATTCATAGAGTGAGGGAATATGGAGTCCTCGCAGGTATGACAGCAGTGGCTGAAAGCCACGTGTCCAGGCCAGGTGGAAACCTGCCGAGGCTGAACAAGGTTTACGCCGGCCACCCCTAGCGCAGTTGCAGTCGGATGTCAATGGATTGGCAGCCATGTGGGTGGAGCTGTGGTATTCTGTCCGCAGGTATTTTGATTTGGAGAGAACCGGCAACAAGGATAAAGAGATGCTTAAAAGGAGCGGGGCTCGAGCCGGTTTCACGCTCATCGAGCTGCTGATAACCGTATCCATAATCGGCGTAATCACCGCCGTCGGGTGGGGATTGGTGGACGACCTGCTGCCACGCTATCGCGCAAGGCAAGCCGCCCTGGACTTCGCGGCAGCCGTGGACATGGCCAGGACGAAAGCCATTTTTGACGGAGTGGAGTATCGCATCTGGATGGTGGACTTCGACAACGCCCTGGGCAACGCCGACATGGCCAACTACGGCGAGTACTGGATCCAGGCGGGCAACTCGTCGGCGGGTTCATCCGCGTGGGACACGCTCCCGGTGGACGGGAACGGTGACGGCTTCCAATCCGAGGGGAGCGTGGTGATTTCCCAGGGCGGAGAAGACGCCATCCCCGGTGTTTCCATCGCCCAGTGGGACACCATCTCCGGACCTTCCAGCAGCTCCAGCACCGACTGCATCGTGTTTTCGCCCCGTGGGTGGGTCACCAACCAGAACAGCGATTTTTCCGACAATGGTTACATCACCATCGAGTTCGTCAACAAAGAAGCCTACGCGAAGGGCCTGACAGAGATCTACTACGTGCGAATCGCCAGGGGAGGCTTCGCCAGGGTGGACTTCTCCAACTCCGATGCCTACTCAGACGTGGAAGAGAACGGCCTGGGGCTGGACTACTCCAGCTCCACCGCCAACGAAAGTTCCGGAGGCTAGGAGCCGTCGGGAAAGAGGCTGCCCGAAACAGCCGGCTCGGGCCGTGGCGAGGGGCGACTGGCGCGTAGCGAGACGGGCTCTGCTGGATATCGTGCGTTGAAGGGGTATTGAAATACCTCGAAATGCGCGATGTCCAGCAGGGCCCGGCGCAGTAGCGCATGGCGCACCGCAGCGGGCCCGAGCTTTCCCGACGGCTCCCAGGAGCCGTCGGGAAAGAGGCTGCCCGAAACAGCCGGCTCGGGCCGTGGCGAGGGGCGACTGGCGCGTAGCGACCGTAACACGGGATTGAGCCCACCATGGGTCGCGGTCCGTGCGCCGCTGCTGCCGTCTTACCCATAGGTGGAGCAATCATGTCGCTGCTCGAAAAGAATCCATGAAAAGCCATGATGACGACTCTGTCCTCAACTGTGAGCTGCCACGTCTGCGTTGTTGTCCACACCCCGCCCGGAGCTTTGGCTCCAGACCCCTTCGAGGCCTCGTGGAGTGCTTTTTTTTGTGCCCGGGAGGACTTCGCACCGGGCGGTTTTCCATAGGCAGGGATGCCTGATTCATGCGTGCAGAAGCCAATGAACGGATGTCCCCGCCGGGTTTTCCACAGTCCGCCGCACACAAGATATAGCGGTCATGTGGCCTTTCTACGCTATATGTAGTGGTTATTGGGACTTGACGCAGGGCTGGCTCCCGGAGTAGTAGAGTAACGGAACAGAGAGGCTCTGCCTGTCGGTTGTCGGGGCCTTGGCCGGACCAATGTGCGTCGCCGTGGGCTTCGGCGGCGCAAGTCGTATCACGCAAAATAATCCAAATAATATTGGAGGATAGATGGAGTCTGTTGTGGCCACAGGAGAGACTTCACTGGCGGAGCATGGCAAGGAGCACGGTGCCGGGGCTCTTCCTGGTCCAGGTCGTGGCCTGGAGTTCCGGCGCATGTTCTGCCCCGAAGGCCGTAGCCCCTGGGACACGGTTTCATGGGAAGAACGAACCGCCCAGATCCAGGATGCCTCCGGCAAGGTGCTCTTCGAGCAGAAGGGGGTCGAGGTTCCCTCCCACTGGAGCCAGATAGCCACAAACGTCGTGGTCTCCAAGTACTTCAGGGGGCACCTGGGTAGTTCCGAGCGGGAAACCAGCGTTAGGCAGCTCATAGGCCGGGTGGTGGACACCATCACTGGCTGGGGGATCCAGGACGCCTACTTCGCCGACGAGCAGTCCGAGGACGCCTTTCGAGCGGACCTTGCCTGGCTCTGTCTCCACCAGCACCTGTCCTTCAACAGCCCGGTGTGGTTCAACGTGGGTGTGGAGCAGGAACCCCAGTGCTCCGCTTGTTTCATAAACTCCGTGGAAGACACGATGGAGAGCATCCTCAACCTGGCAAAGGTGGAGGGAATGCTCTTCAAGTGGGGCTCCGGCACCGGCACCAACCTCTCCAGCCTGCGCGCCTCCACCGAAAAACTGGCCCGGGGTGGGCAGCCAAGCGGGCCCGTGTCCTTCATGCGGGGCTTCGACGCTTTCGCGGGAGTCATCAAGAGCGGCGGCAAGACCCGTCGGGCCGCCAAGATGGTGATTCTCGACATGGACCATCCCGACATCCGGGAGTTCATCAACTGCAAGGCCGACGAAGAAAAGAAGGCCTGGGCCCTCATCGGTGCCGGCTATGACTCCGGTTTCAATGTGCCCGGAGGAGCCTACGACTCGGTTTTCTTCCAGAACTCCAACAACTCCGTGAGAGCCAGCGACGCCTTCATGCAGGCCTGTGTGAACGATGGTCTCTGGAAAACCCATGCCATCACCACCAACGAGGTCATGGCAACCTACCGGGCCCGGGATCTGTTGAGCGATATCGCCGAGGCTGCCTGGATCTGCGGCGATCCGGGTATGCAGTTTGATTCCACCATCAACAACTGGAACACCTGTCTGGACACGGAAAGGATCCGGGCCTCCAACCCGTGCTCCGAGTACATGTTCATGGACGATTCAGCCTGCAACCTCGCGTCCTTGAACTTGATGCGTTTCAGAACCGAAGACGGCACCTTTGAGCCGGATCGCTTCAGGGCGGCCGTGAGGCGCGCCATCACGGCCCAGGAAATCATCGTGAATCGCTCCAGCTATCCCACGGAGCGCATCACCCGGAACTCACGGAAATATCGCCCCCTTGGCCTGGGCTATGCCAACCTGGGAGCGCTCCTCATGGCCGCGGGTCTTCCCTACGACTCCCACCAGGGCCGGCAGTACGCCGCCGCCGTCACCGCCTTGATGCAGGCAGAAGCCTATCGCTGGTCGGCAAAGATCGCCTCGCACAAGGGACCGTTCGATGCCTACTCTCGCAACAGGGGTTCAATGCTCAGGGTCATAGTCAAGCATGTGGATGCCGCCCGCTCGCTGGACCAGTCCGTGGTGCCCAACCACCTGTACCAGGTGGTCCAGGAGGTTTGGAGCGACTGTGAGGCCCTTGGCAGGCGCCATGGCTTCCGCAACGCCCAGGTGACCGTCCTGGCTCCCACCGGCACCATAGGGTTCATGATGGACTGCGACACGACCGGCATCGAACCCGATATCGCACTCATCAAGTACAAGAAGCTGGTTGGCGGCGGCATGATGAAGATCGTCAACAGCACGGTGGCCGAGGCACTTGCCCGTCTTGGCTACAGCCCCGTGCAGCAGATCGCCATCGCCGCCTATCTCGAAACCCACGAAACCATAGAAGGCGCCCCCGACCTGGTGGATGAGCACCTGCCAGTCTTCGACTGCGCCTTCAAGCCGCGCAACGGCTCTCGCTCCATCACGCCGCTGGGCCACATCAAGATGATGGCCGCTGTGCAGCCACATCTTTCAGGAGCCATCTCGAAAACGGTGAACGTGCCGGAGTACTACACCCCCAAGCAGATTGCCGACATCTACCTGGAGGCATGGAAGCAGGGGCTCAAGGCCGTGGCCGTCTATCGCGACGGCTGCAAGCGCAGCCAACCTCTGAACACGGGCGAGGCCAGCAGCGAAGCCAAAGAATCCAAGTACCACCCGGTTCGCCACAAGCTGCCCAGCGAACGCAAGGCCATCACCCACAAGTTCTCGGTGGGTGGGCACGAGGGCTACGTCACGGTTGGCATGTACGACGACGGCAGTCCCGGTGAGATCTTCATAGTCATGGCCAAGGAAGGCTCGGTGGTGTCTGGCCTCATGGACGGTTTTGCCACCAGTGTCTCCCTTGCCCTGCAGTATGGTGTACCGCTGCAAGTGCTTTGTGACAAGTTCACCCACACGCGCTTCGAGCCCAGCGGCTACACCGGCAACCAGGAAATCCCCATCGCCAAGAGCGTACTGGACTACATCTTCCGCTGGCTGGAGCTTCGTTTCATGAAATCCACCACTGAAGACTCCCCCGACGACAGCTCGGCAGAACCCTCTTCCGGCAACTCCGATGCTCCGGACCTGTGGAGCGCCCGTTCCGCCCCCGATGCACAGGTCTCCATCAGCGACCACTACGCGACCGGCAATGCGGGACAGGAAGCCGCGGCACGAGCCTCCCGTGGGAAAGAGGAGCGGCAGGTGTACATTTCCCAGGCCGATGCTCCCCCGTGCCAGGTCTGCGGGAACATAATGGTCCGATCCGGTACCTGCTACAAGTGTTTCAACTGCGGGGCTTCCAGCGGATGCTCATGATGTTCCCGCTCGACGGGCCATTACGGGCCTGATCTCCACGACTCCCTTCCCGGGGCTGGGACCAGTGCCTGGCCAGATCCGGCACCGGGGCGTGGTACCATGCTCCCAGAGACCCATCCATCCACGCCGGGGCCCCCATGTTCGTCCTGCTCCTGTTACCGCTGCTCCTGGCCGACACCTACACCGCCACCTTCGAGGTCTCCGACGGGCTCTGGGATGGAGGCACGGTGGTGGACGGAGTGCTCTGGCTCCGGGACGAGTCCAGCACTTTCCGGACAGGCGACATGGCCAGCTTCGACGCGGTGGTCCTGGCCCGCGTGGGGCCCGAAGGTGAAAGCCTGTCCTTCACCGTGGGAGACCAGGTCTGGCTAGCCGACTACGCTCCGGGCGGAGCCATCACCATGGGGGACGGCCTGCAGGGATTTCCCTACGGGCACAGGACCTGGGAGACCGAGCCCGAGCCAGTCATCAGCCCGGTGGACGATGACGCTGGCTACTGGGAGGGGGCTGGTACCTCCCACTGCGAGGTGTACCACGACGGCGAGACCTGGTTCCTCTACTGGACCGGGGCCATGAGCAGCGGCTACGCCTACCGGCAGATAGGCCTGGCCACCTCGCTGGACGCCCTCACCTGGACCCGGTACACGGGCAACCCGATTCTCACCATCGACTACAGTCACGATACGGTGGACGGCATCCACAAGCACATGCCCACGGTGATAGTGGACGGAGGCGGCACCTGGCATATGTACTTCGCCTGCTACCAGAACGACGTTGGCAACAGGATCTGCCACGCCACCAGCGAGGACGCATACGAATGGACCGCCCCCGACCTGGATGAAGGCTACGTGGCCCTAGACATGGGCGGCGAGGGCGAGTTCGACAGCGACGGTCTGCGGGAGCCCGACCTGAGCATCGCCGAAGACGGCACCTGGTACCTGTTCTACAACGGCACCCAGGACGGCGAGCACTACGGCCCAACCGGCTTGGCCAGCTCCGCGGACGGCTGGGGCTGGAAGAAGCTGGGGGCGGTCACGGATGGAGAGAGCCAGCTCCAGGGCGGGAGCGTCGTGCAGAGCGAGTGGGGGCTGGAGCAGTGGTACCAGTGCTGGTCGTCCATCTGCTTCGCCCGGGCCGAGCCGGAGGACTGGAGTTCCTGGACCATCTACGGGGACGAGCCCGTGCTGGAAGGGGGATGGGCCGAATGGAACGACGGCTACGTCCAGGCTCCCAGCGTCTGGAGAACCGATGACGGCAGCTACCACATGTGGTTCAACGCCTACAGCTACGCCCACACCGGCTACGAGGTGCTGGGCCACGCCGCCACCCGGCCCGATCCGGGCCAGTGGTTAGAGCTGCGCGCCACCTGGGACGGAGAAACCCTCCGGGTGATCTTCGACGACGGCCAGGCCCTGGAAGCCCCGCTGGATGCGGCGGCCGCCCTGGAGTTCAGCGCCGTGGGCACGGCAGAGATCGAGGAGTTCTCCATCTCCTGGGAGCCGCTCCTGGCGGGGCCCGGTGACACGGGCCAGGAGGAGACTGGCATCCCGGACACCGGCGGCTCCGTCGTCGGGGCGGAGACCGGGGCCGGCGGGCCCGGCGACAGCCCCCGCGACTCCGGTTCCGGCGCGGCGGCTCCTGGCGGGGCCGCCGGCTGCGGCTGCTCAAGCGCCCCGTGCCGGCTGGGGGGATGGCTCGTGGTGCTGGCTGTCTTCCCCCTGGCCAGGCGGTACCGTGGCGGTCGCGTTTTAGCAGGAACAGGTCGCGGATGCTTCCCAGGAACCGTCGGGAAAAGGCAGCCGAAGGCCGTCGGCTCATGCCGCAGCGAGGGGCGCCAGGCGCGTAACGACCGTAACGGGTGACGGGCTCTGGTGGCTGCCGTGGTATGTGGTTGAAGATATGAAGTGCATAGACGGCAAGGTTTCGCCCGGGCTCCCATGACGGAATCCGGACCTCGCCATGGAGGTGATGGATGACGAAGGGCTACAGTCGTCGCAAGGTTGTGGGATGGATGGGGGCCGGCACGGCGCTGGCCATCGGCGGTGCCAGCGTTGTATGGCACGGGATAAACACGGTCCCCGCGGTGAGCCAGGGCTGGACTCCGAAGTTTCCCGGCGCAGAGGCTTCCGGGGGTGGAGGCCGATTGGCACTGGTGCGCAACGGCGACCCGGCGGCCATGGTGGATGCCGCCATGGATGCGCTCGGCGGCATGGGGCGCTTCGTGTCCCGGGGGGCCACGGTGCTGGTCAAGCCCAACATCGGTTGGGATCGCGCCCCCGAGCTTGCGGCCAACACCAACCCAGAGCTGGTGGCCCGGGTGGTGGAACTCTGCCTGGCCGCCGGTGCGGCCAGCGTCATCGTGATGGACCGACCCTGCAACGATCCACGACGCTCCTACACCAACAGCGGTATCCAGGCTGCGGCCACCGCGGCGGGGGCGTCGGTGCTGCACGCGGACGATGAACGGATCAGGACCACGAATCTCGCGGGAGAGGTGCTCTCCCAGTGGGGCGTGTATCGCGAGATGATGGACGTCGACGTCCGAATCAACCTGCCGGTGGCCAAGCATCACCGCCTTGCCAGGGTCACTCTTGGCATGAAGAACTGGATGGGCTGTGTGAGTGGACGCCGAGGGGTGATGCATCAACACATCAACAAGGCGGTGGTCGACCTCGCAGCCTTCTTCAGGCCCCAGCTCACCATCCTGGACGCCTACCGGGTGTTGGTGGCCAACGGGCCCTCGGGGGGTGATGTCGCGGATGTTCGCAAAATCGCCACTCTATGCGCTGGTGCGGACCCTGTGGCCGTGGACACCTTCGGCGCATCGCTATTCCAGTACGGCCCCGATGACATCTCCTATCTCAGGATGGCGGAGGAACGGGGCCTGGGTAGCCGCGACCTCAGCTCGGTGGGAGTGACCGAGCTGGATCTCTCCGCGGCGGGGTGAGTCGGTGCTGCAACGGATACGACGCTGCGTCCAGGCCGGCAGCCTGCTCGTCTTCCTCGTCCTGCTCGTTCTCACGCGCTATGGCGGCACCGACGAGTTGGCCTGGCCCGTGCGGCTCTACCTGGACCTGGACCCCCTGATCCTGCTGGGCACCCTGCTGGCGGCCCATACCGTGCCCGCCGCGTTCCTGGCGTCCACGGCGATGTTGCTCCTCACCTTGCTGCTGGGGCGAGCGTTCTGTGGATGGCTCTGCCCGTTTGGCGCCCTGAACCAGCTCGCGGGGCGTTGGCGTGGCCAATCGACCGCCAAAGGAAGGAATCACTCACATGGTGGGCGCCTCCAGGGAACCAGGTACGGGATTCTGCTGATGGTACTCGCGGCGGCGTCTCTGGGGTTCAATGCCCTGGGAATCATGGACCCCATCTCGTTGACCATCCGCTCACTGGGACTGGCCATCGGGCCCGTGCTGGAGTGGCTTGTACGTAGCTGTTTCACCGCTTTGTACAACACGGCCTTCGAGCCGCTGCTGGCTGTCTCCGAGCCCGGCTACAACCTGCTCAAGCGCACTCTGCTCTCCTTCCAGCAGCCCGCCTTTCGTGGCGCGGAGATCATCGGCCTGATCTTCTTGGCAATACTGGCGCTGAACCTGTGGCTGCCTCGCTTCTGGTGTCGCCACCTCTGCCCGCTTGGTGCTCTGCTGAGCCTGGGTGCGCGCATGGGCAGCCTGCGCCTGGGGGCCAGGGTGACCTGCAACAACTGCGGACGCTGCAGCACGAGCTGTCCGGCGGGTGCCAATCCCCACCTGGCGGGCGCAGGTGGCTGGCGGCCGGCCGACTGCTTCGTCTGCGGCAACTGCACGGCCTCGTGCAAGCAGAGCCTGGGTTTCGACTGGACCTGGCCCCGCCTGCTGGGCGGCAAGGTCCAGGGCTTCGACACGGGGCGCCGCACCATACTGGCGGGCACCGGCGCGGGTTTCATGCTCGCCCCGCTCGTCAGGGTGACCAACCTGGTACAACCTGCCCCTCCGGAGCGGATCCGGCCTCCTGGCTCACGCCCGGAAAAGGACTTCCTCGCCCGCTGCCTGCGCTGCGGTGAGTGCATGAAGGTCTGCCTGACAAACGGTCTGCATCCAATGGGTCTGCAGCAAGGGCTTGAAGGCCTCTGGACCCCCGTACTGGTTCCTGTCCGCGGCTACTGCGAGTTCAACTGCACCCTCTGCGGCCAGATCTGCCCCACCGGCGCCATCCGCCGGCTCTCCCTGGGGCAGAAGCAACGAACCAGCATCGGAACCGCCCACGTGGATCCCATGCGCTGCCTCCCCCTGGCCCTGGGGCGTGACTGCATCGTCTGCGAGGAGCACTGCCCCACCTCCCCAAAGGCCATCCGAACGGTTCAGGTCCGCTCCTTCCTGCCCGACGGCTCGTCGGTCACCGTTCACCGCCCGCTGGTGGATCCAGACCTGTGCATTGGCTGCGGCATCTGCGAGGCGGTCTGCCCTGTGTTGGACAGGCCCGGAATCCGGGTCAGCTCCATGGGAGAGACTCGGGACCCCGACAACCAATGCCTGCTCTCGGGCGGGGGCTACTGAGTACCCGTCCCGAGAAGGCGGTCCGAGCGCACCCGCCGGAATGGCAGCGCTATTTCAAGTGGTTGCGCGGGCGTGCCGCAACTTCTCAATAAGTCCGGCCATCGCTGAACAAAGACCGCAGAGCGTGTCCGACAAGTCCGGGCGCCAAGGGCTTCCGCAGCATCTTCCGCGCATGAGGTGACCCGCGCAGAACGACCACCATCGCATTCTGCCGACTGTCAGAAAAACGCTGGACGGAAAGCCTGCCCTGCGGCTGGAAAGCCTGCGCCAAGGGGGGCGTACCAGGGTGGGCATGTTCCTTGGTCCCGGGTGTCCCGGTCAGGGATCGCAGGGGCGGGCCGAAGACCGGGACGGAGATCGGGATGCGGGTGATTGGGTGATTACGATTCTTGCTAAACGAAACGCTTTGAGCTGTCCTCGGCAAGAATCGTAACGCTCTTGCGAGACGATTCCTTTGGTGTGTAAAGAGTGGCATTTTTTTTCGGAGAATCGTAACGACATGCGGGCCAACGAGTACATCAGGGATCTGGCGGCGAATGGGAGCTACCACTTCACCACCGCCGACGCGATCAAGGCGATCGAGGGCAAGCCCCCTGCGGTGCGTGCCCAGCTACGTGCTGCGGTACTCCACCCCGGAGGTGACGGCGCTTGAGCTGCTCGGCTATCCCGGCCATGCCGGTGGGCTGGACAACGTCGCCACGGTCCTGGCCGAACTCTCCGAGGAGATGGGCGCCGACAAGCTGATCGAGGCCGCGCGGCTCTGCCCCGTGAGCTGGTCGCAACGCCTGGGCCACCTCTTGGAACTGGTCGGGCAGGAAGATCTCACCCAAGCTCTCGGACCTTTCGTGTGGGAGAAAGCGCGGAGCTACACGCCGCTGCGGCGCGCGGCAAACATCGCGGGTGGAAAACGCAGCCCGCGCTGGAAGCTCATCGTCAACGTCGAGGTGGAGCCAGACGAATGATCCCAAAGGATTGCATAACGGCGTGGAGAGCCCAGGCACCGTGGCGGCTCGACGCCCAGGTCGAGCAAGATCTCGTCATCAGCCGCGCCATCGTCGATCTCTTCAGGGGGGAGCCCCCCAAGATGGAACATCTGTGCAGGGGAGCCCCCCAAGATGGAACATCTGTGCAGGGGAGCCCCCCAAGATGGAACATCTGTGCAGGGGAGCCCACCAAAATGGAACATCTGTGCAGGGGAGCCCACCAAAATGGAACATCTGTGCAGGGGAGCCCACCAAAATGGAACATCTGGGGCCCAGGCGTTTCAAAAACAGGGGCTCCCATGTACAAGCGTTTCAAAAACAGGGGCTCCCATGTACAAGCGTTTCAAAAACAGGGGCTCCCATGTACAAGCGTTTCAAAAACAGGGGCTCCCATGTACAAGCGTTCCACAAGGCGGGGGCGTCTGGAGCGAGGGAGCGGGCAGGACCGGCGACGTGGCCTCAAGTTGGCGCGCATGGGGAACAGGCTCCCCCGCCCCTGGTTCGGGGCGTGGTCCATGAGCATTCCGCCGCGTTCAGGATGGGCCGAAGGCATCGACAACACGGCGGACTCGATCCTGTTGGACGGGAGCTTGCAGGTTGCGGTCCCGGTGCAGGCTGGTGCCCACGATGGCGGCATCGCAAAGGGCGCGGTAGTCACGGGCATTTTGGGGGGTGAGGCCGCTCCCCAGCCACAGAGGGGCCTCGGGGACGGCATCGCGTATGGAGTGCAGTCGTTGGGTGCTGGCGGGCATGCCGGTGGCGGAGCCCGAAACCACCAGGATGTCGGCGCAGCCTCGGTGGTAGGTGTCCTGGGCCACCAGGGCCGGATCCATGGGGCTGATGGGCACAGCGTGTTTTACGAGGATGTCGGCTGCGATGGCGCAGCGGGAGGAGATGCGCTTGCGATAGAGCACCGTGTTGCGAGCATCACCGCTGATCAGGCCCTGATCCGTGAGCATGGCTCCGCTGTGGACGTTGACTCGGATGAACTGTGCCTGGGCGGCAGTGGCAACTGCCAGGGCAGCCGCGGCCGAATTTCGAAGCACATTTACGCCCAGCAGCATGGATTCGCCGAAGCGCTG
>JAJRWT010000047.1 GCA_024276675.1 Myxococcota bacterium
GCCCCCAGCCTCTTCAAGGGGGTGCTCACGGGGGTGCTGCGGGTGGCCAGGGAGTCCATATTCTCGGGGCTCAACAACGTCGACGTGTATTCCATCCTCACCCCCTACTTCGCGACATCTTTCGGCTTCACCCAGGCAGAGGTCCAGGCCCTTGCGGCCTCCCGCGGCCAGGAGGCGCTGCTGGGCGAGCTGCGCCGCTGGTACGACGGCTATCGTTTCTCGGGGCACACCATCTACAACCCCTGGTCCGTGCTCAACTACCTCTCCAAGCCCGATGCCGGGTTCAAGCCCTACTGGGTGTTCACCTCTTCCGAGGACGTGCTGCGCGCCCTGGTGCTGGAAAAGGGCCACGCCGTGGCGCCGGACTTCGAGACCCTGCTGGCCGGTGGCTCGGTGCGCAAGGACGTGACCGAGCACGTGGTGCTGCGAGACGTGGACCGGAGCCCCGAGGCCATGTGGAGCCTGCTCCTGCTCTCCGGCTACCTCACCGCCCGGCAGGTGCTGCAGGACGACGACCACACCTGGGCGGACCTGGTGATCCCCAACGCGGAGGTGCGGCGCGCCTTCAGGCGCAGCGTCGTGTCCTGGACGGATGGCACCGTGGGTCGGGCCACCCTGGACGACCTCACGGCGGCCATGCTGGCTGGTCGGGAAGAGGACTTCGCCGACATACTCTCCGATGTGGTCGCCACCACCCTCTCGTACCACGACACCGCCGGGCAGCGCCCCGAGCGCGTCTACCAGGCCTTCCTGCTGGGGATGCTGGTCTCGCTGGAGGCCAGCCACGAGCTGCGCTCCGAGCGGGAGTCGGGCTATGGGCGCTACGACCTGATGGTGCTCCCCCGCAGACCCGCCAACCCCGGCGTGGTGCTGGAACTCAAGACCCTGCGCAAGAGGCGGGGCGAGACCGTGGAGCAGGCCCTGGACTCCGCCCTTGCCCAGGTCCGGGAGCGGGACTACGCAGCCGAGCTGCGCTCCAGGGGTGCCCGACCCATACTCCAGTACGGCGTGGTCTTCGACGGCAAGCAGGTCTGGGTGAAGAAGGCCTGAACGGCCCTTCGGGAGCTTGGCCGTGGTTGCCCTTCTCGTGTCAGCCCTCTCCCTCGGATCCACTTGCTTCACCCAGTGCCCCCCACCCTCTTGACGGTTCGCGCTTCCCTGGGAGCCGTCGGTAAGCTTCACGAGCGCCTGAAACCATGAATCGACCGCCTGAACGACCCGCCCGCATATTGGATGGGTGATGTTGTAGAAAAACGAACCTATGAAACACCCTCATGCGTTGGAGACGGGAACACTTTCTTCAAACTCGGTTCCACTGTGGAGGCCGCTGCTGAACGAGTGTTTCCGCGCGGTCACAGTATCGGCGTGGATTCGTCCTGCCCTGGAAAACACCCACGAGAGCCGATTCCAGGCGCCGGAGCGTATGTCCCTTGACAATATCCATGCTATCAATAAGACAGTCATTAAAAGATCAATACACCTGTTTTTCCCACACACACCGATGAAAGGACTCCCATGAAAAGAACACCTATCCATCTCTCCCTCCTGCTGGCCCTGTCCCTCACGGCATTGGCCTGTGGTGAATCCAAAGACACATCCGATACCGGCACCGAGGCCGACACCGACACCGACACCGACACCGACACCGACACCGACACCGACACCGACACCGACACCGACGTCACCTACCTGGACCCCGTCGCCGTTGGCTTCGAGTACTACGGGGGCCTCGAGCTACAGGGCGAAGGCCTCACCAGCTACTTCTACGATGGTACCGAGTATCCCTACTACGTAATCATCACCTTGGCCGACGAAGAGTACTTCAGCTTGACCACGGTGGAAGAACAAGAGGGTCACTATTGCGAGATCATCGCCACCTTCGATGCCACCCCCTCCGCTTTCGAGGTCATGCACTACGATACCCTTGAAACAGCCCAGGCCTGGCAGGCCTGGGAAGGCACCCTGGACTTCAGCGACAGCGACCTCCTCTCCGAGGCATGCGTACAATTGGACCCGGCGGAGTGGACCGACGGTATGCCGGTGGACACCTTCAGCGGTATGCACTTCGGCCTGGCCTTCGGCGATTTCACCGACTACCTCATGAGCTACTGGGGCAAGTACTACGAGGAGTACCAACAGGCCTTGTTCACCTCGTTCATAGCCGTCAACCACCCCACGGGCGATGGCGGCTTCGACTTCATCGGCTACGACTGGACCTCGTCTGTCCTGTACCAGTGGGACAAAACCCGCGAACTACTGGTGGATGACGAAGGCTACATGCTGCTGGGCGACATCGGCGCCCCCATGATTGCCGGTTACGTGGGATCATACGCCTACTGGTACGAAGACTTCCCCAACCTGGATATGTCGCTGTTGAAGGAACAATAGCCGGGATCCCCCGAGCGGGGGCGACTGCCCCGCCCAGGCGCGACACCCCACCACACCCAGCTCCCGTCTTGAAAAGGCATGGTCCGCCTTTTCAAGACCTGTGCTTTCCAACTTCCCACCACAGCAGGGCCGAACGCACGGTGGGGGGCCACTGCCAACGGCCATCCACAAGCACCAGGTGGCGCCGCAGGACAGCCATCAAGTCGGCATCGTATGGGCTGGGGCCGGGTTCCAGGCACAGGCGGCCCTTCACATCCAGAAGGGCATCGTCCAGGGTGGCGTGGGTCCAGGCCCCCCGCGGCCCGGCATCTTCCACCCTCACGTTGGCTACGATGCCCATCTGCAGCAAGGCGTTGTAGGCTACGATGAAGTTGGGGCTGTCGTGGGGATGCCCCAGCACCAGGCCCGCGGCTTCCCACATGGGGCCACCGTGTACCGGAACCCGTATGAGCAGGGCACATCTGCGGATGGCCGTGCGCTCCATGGCTTCCACGAATGCCCTGAAGTCGCTGCTGCTGTACATGGCGTGGGAGCAGAACACCACGTCGTGGCGTGGAACCCTGGCCTGGGGCCATGGTGAGGACACGACACGAACCCGGCTCGCCCCTTCTTCGGCCAGGGTCCGGAGCAGCACCTGTCGCATGGCCTGGGATGGCTCTACGGCTGTGACATCAGCACCGGTCCCGGCGAACAGCGCCGCCCACGAACCCGAGCCGGATCCGATATCCAGGATGGACACGCCCGGGCCCAGCCAGGAGCTGACAATCCTGCGCGACGAATCGGGATGCTGCCACTTGCGCTTGACACGAAGGCGGTACTCCTCTGCCGCTCCGGCCCAGGCATCCTGGGGGGGGCGACGCTGCCGCCAGTGGCGCTGCATATCCACCAGTCGGGTCCAGCGGGCCAGCCAGTCCGGTTCCTTCTTCATTTCATGCCACCTCCTCCAGGCGGTGCTCATAGCGGCAACGCCCCGGGGCGTCCAGATGGGCCGCGACAGTCCGGATACATGTCCACTACATTGAGATGGCTTCCCCGGGGAATCGTTGGGCGGCAACAGCTCCGCTACAGTCTTCCGGCGCGGGAGAGGCACGGGACAGCAGCACAGCGACATGATACCGCCGTACATGCTATGTTGATTTGAGCCTTGCGGCGGAGGGCTGCAAGCCAGCAGGATCGGGTGTGCAATGGCGAAACGTGGCAAAGCACTGTTCTTCGGGGCTGGTCTCCTGCTGGGCGGCGGCATCTATTTTGCCTACCCCCACGGTGCTACCGTGCACGATTCAACTCCGGGTTCAGGCAGCCCAACCACTCCCGGGGAACATGCGACTCTCTTTGCTCCGCCACGGGCTCCCTCCTCCTCGCTTCAAGGTGAGGAACCGCTGGCCACCAGGTCAGGTGAACCCTCCCAGGCCACCTACCTGCCAGGCCAGGTGTTGGTGGCCATCGCTGCCGGCGGGCAAGCCAACCGAATCGCCGAGCGCTACCACAGCCAGGTGCTGCGGCCACCAGGTCCCGCTGGCTACGCCATCTTCGAGGTTCCCGACGGCAGTTCCACCGCCAGCTTCATCCGCCTCCTGAACTCCGACCCCCAGGTTGGCGATGTGACCCTCAACGCCAGAACCTGGGCTGCCGACCTGCCCTCGGGCGCGGCGGAGTTGGTGGAGCAGGCCGATGGAGCCCTCCCCTGGTACCTGGATGCCATCCACCTGCCCCAGACCCGGCTCTCTCGGGACTACGTGGTGGCGGTCCTGGACACCGGCGTGGCCTACGAAGATTATCGTCCCTCCCCAAACCAGCGCTACCGCCTGGCCCAAGGCCTGGAGGACACCCCCTTCGTGGCACCCCACGACTTCGTCAACGCCGACTCCCACCCCAACGACGACCACCAGCACGGCACCCACATAGCCGGCATCATCGCATCCTCGGGGGAACAACCCGGCGTGGCCCCCGGGGTCACCATCATGCCCGTCAAGGTGCTGGATCAAAACCGTGAAGGCTCCGAACTGTACCTGGTGGACGCCATACACTGGGCCGTGGATCACGGAGCCGACGTCATCAACATGAGCCTGTCCTTCGCTTCCTGGTACGTGCCCTCGCGCATGCTGCTGGAGAGCATCCGCTATGCCGCGGACGCGGGCGTGGTCATGGTGGCGGCGGCAGGGAACGACGGCTCTGACCTGGTGACCTGGCCGGCAGCGGACGGGCGTATCATCGCCGTGGGCGCCTGCCAGCCCGATCCCCGCTTGGGCTTCCGCGCGGCCTCCTACACCAACGCCAGCCCCGCGCTGGACATCGTGGCCCCCGGCGGCAACATCGACAACGACCTGGATGGCGACGGCGAACCCGATGCCATCCTGGCCCAGTCCTTCGCATTCCAGTACCCCTCCCACATGGGTCCCACCTACATGGCCGGCACCAGCCAGGCCACGGCCATCGTCAGCGGCGCTGTGGTCCACCTGCTGGCCGCTGGCGCCACCGCCCAGGAGATCCCCCTGCTGCTCCAGGCTTCGGCCGACGCGGATTCACTTCTCCCAGATCCAGCATCGCCCTTCCTGGACGGTCTGGGCGCCGGACTCCTGGATGTCTCCGCCGCCCTTGACCTCCTGCTCTCCGGGCAGGCCCCCGACCCCCAGGCCATCACTGCCCGCATCCTCCCTTTCCTCGCCGAAATTCCCTCCAACGATCCCTACGCCCAGGTGGCCATCCCCTCAGCCAGGGTCTCGGTGGGCCTTCTCCAGGGCCCAGCCCTGGACCAGGGGCAGGTGCTGGGGCTGCTGTGGAACCGGCGGCAGGCCGAACCCGTGACATGCCAGTTGCAGGCCGGCTCATGCCTGCTCCAGGGGCAGCCTCTTCGTATCACCGACCAGCAGGGCCGGGTGCTGCCAATGGCATGGGGGTTCTCCGTGGAAGCCATCGTGCTGGATGGCCTGGCCCATCGGCCCCAGGCCCTGGAGCCCTCCGGGCAGGGCTACAGCCAGCTCACCGACGCCATCCAGGAACACGCCAGCCTCTCCGGCAGCGTGTTGGCCTTCTGGTGGAGCGAACAGGACCACGAGTCCCTGGGCAAGCTGGCCGAGGCCGTCGCAGTGCTGGACGTGGGCCCCATCGACGGCGATCTGCGTCCGTTCTCGGTGATCTTCACTCCCTCTGTGTTGGACCATGTGGACTTGCAGGCCTGGGCCCTGCCACTACAGACCAACGACAGCCTCTGCCATCTGCGCCAAACCGAGCTGGTGTCCGGGCGCTGGGAAGCCCCCGGACTTGGCCCGGTACAGTTCGTATTCGCTGGCCTGGATCCCGCCGGCCCTCCCGAAGATGGCTGTTCCGACGCCATGTTCCTGGGTGAACCCGCTCTTGCCACCGGCCCAGACTCTCTCTCGTCTTCCCGGAGCCCACGGTCCTGGGCCACTCCCGACGGGCGCCCCCTGGCGTCATTCCTTGTGGGTACCGGCGTGCTGCCAGTGGCTGAAGACGAGTTCGGCAGCGAAGCCGAAGGCACGGGAGTCGTGGATCCCCCCTGAGTCTGGATCTGGCGCACAAGGAACAGCTTTCCCGGGCTCTTCCATGGAAACTGCGCCCGCTCGCTTGCCAGAGGTTCCATGCCGCGTAAATAGAGCCCTCGAGAAAGCTCATGCCAAGTACGGAACGCCAGTAGGTACAGCTTGAGCCGGCAACCTTCGGGAACTCTTTCTCCGACTGTGCCCAGGGCCTTCCAGACAATATTGCAGGAGTATCAAAGTGAAAGACAGCATAGTAGTAGCCATGGGGGGAAACTCGCTCATCGAGTCAGGCATGCCACCAACGGTAGAAAACCAGTTCGACGTTACCACCAGGGCCATCATCCCCATCGCCGACCTGCTGGAGCGCGGAAACAAGCTGGTGCTGACCCACGGCAACGGTCCCCAGGTGGGCTTCATGCAGCTCCGCTCCGAACTCAGCAAGGAATACGTCCACGAGGTTCCCCTGGACTCCCTGGTGGCCGACTCCCAGGGCAGCATCGGCTACATGATCCAGCGATGCCTCCGCGAAGAACTGGAACGTCGCAACCTCGCCCCCAGGGTGCTCACCGTGGTAACCGAAGTAGCCGTAGACCCCGACGACCCAGCCTTCCAGAACCCCACCAAGCCCATAGGCAGCTTCTACGACCACCAACAGGCCAAGGAACTGGAGTCCTCCCGTGGTTGGACCATGGTTGAAGACTCCAATCGCGGCTACCGCCGCGTTGTGCCATCACCCCTGCCCATACAGATCGTTCAGATGGACATGGTGGCCGACATGCTCAAGGCGGGCATCTGCACCATCACCTGCGGCGGCGGCGGCATCCCCATCATGGAAGACTCGGATGGTCGTATCCACGGCCTGGAAGCAGTCATCGACAAGGATCGGGCAAGCGCGGTCCTGGGGGTGGGGCTCGGCTGCAGGCGCATGATCGTGACCACCGGCGTAGACGCCATCTACACCGACTACCTCTCGGACGAGCGCAAGCCGCTCCGTGAAACCACCGTGTCTCAACTCCAGGCTCTTGCAGCCCAGGGGCAGTTCCCCCCGGGCAGCATGGGGCCCAAGGTGGAAGCCTCCATCTACTTCCTGCAGAACGGCGGGGAAGAGGTAATCATCTGCCATCCCGACCACGTGATGGCCGCCATGGAAGGCAAGACCGGCACGCGTATCACCATGGGCTGAACAGGAGGCCGTC
Source organism: Myxococcota bacterium (assembly GCA_024276675.1). Taxonomy (GTDB): domain Bacteria; phylum Myxococcota_A; class UBA796; order UBA796; family JAFGLY01; genus JAJRWT01. The sequence continues at coordinate 7,085 of JAJRWT010000047.1, forward strand.
ATGAACTACGTGGCGGGCACCATCTGCCTGTGCTGCGGCTCCAGCGGCCCCTGGCCCAGCAGCCATTCCACCTGCCTCAACTGCGGCGGAAACCTGGAGTTGGAATACGACCATTCCGCCCTGAGCCGAGTTTTCAACCGGGAATCCCTGGCCGTCGACACCACTACCGGCATCCTGCGCTACCTCCCGCTCCTGCCGGTTGCCGACCCGGATCTCTACCCGCCGCTGCCAGTGGGGGGCAGTCCCCTGCTGGCGCCCCGCCGGCTGCGAAGCTCGATGGCTCTGCCACACCTCTTCCTGAAGGACGACACCCGCAACCCCAGCGCATCCTTCAAGGACCGAGCCAGCGCCGTCGCCCTGGCCCACGCCCGGGAGTCCTCGGCCAGCATGGTCTGCGCTGCCTCCACCGGCAACGCCGGCTCCTCCATGGCCTGCCTATGCGCCAGTGTCGGCCAACCATGCGTGGTCTTCGTCCCGGCGGCGGCTCCCCGCGCCAAGGTGGCCCAACTCCTCATGTTCGGCGCCCGCGTGCTGGCGGTTCGTGGAACCTACGACGACGCCTTCGACCTTTCCCTGGAGGCCAGCGCCCGCTACGGCTGGTACAACCGAAACACCGGCACCAACCCCACAACCCGCGAAGGCAAGAAGACCTGCGCCCTGGAAATAGCCGAGCAACTGCACTGGCGGGTACCCCACAAGGTGCTGGTGCCGGTGGGCGACGGCAACATCATCAGTGGCATCTGGAAGGGCTTCAGGGATCTGATGGCCTGCGGGCTGACCCGTCGCATGCCACAACTGGTGGCCGTGCAGTCCAGCGGCTCCGACGCGCTGTCCCGTTCCATCCGTGGCCTCGATGGCCCCATCGACCCCTCCACCCTGGAGATATCCACGGTTCGAGCCAGCACCATAGCCGACAGCATCTCCGTGGACGCCCCCCGGGACGGCCTCGCCGCGGCGCGGGCCGTGCTGGAGACCGGCGGCATGGCCATCACCGTCCACGACTCCCAGATCCTTGCGGCCATGTCACGACTGGCCCGCGAGACCGGAGTCTTCGCCGAGCCGGCCGGGGCCACGGCCCTGGCGGGGCTGGAATCCATGCTGGGCGAGGGCCTGGTGGACTCCTCTGAAACAGTGGTGGTCCTGGTAACCGGCAACGGCTTGAAAGACGTGGCATCGGCCCTGAAGGCGGCTGGCGAACCCATCCCCATAGAGCCGGACCTGGACGCTGCAATGGAAGCCATCCAGAACTCGGGCCCCTTGCAGACCCCGTGAAACCCCGCGCCTGTTTCGGGGTGCCCTTCTTTCCGATATTTCCGAACCACGGGAGAGCTGTACATGTCCCATCGAACGGACGCTTCCTGGAAAACCCCCGCCTGGCAATGGCTGCGCCGCCAGGTGAGCGAGATGGAAACCATGGACGGCGTCATAGGCCTGCTTGAGTGGGATCAACAGACCATGATGCCTTCGGCTGGTGGACCGCTGCGCAGTCAACACCTGGCACTCATGAGCAGGTTGCGGCACCAGGTGCTGGCCGACCCCCTCTTGGGCCGCCACCTCCAACAGTTGGAGTCGGAAGATCCGGACAGGTTGCAGCGAGCTGCCCTTCGTAACCTGAGCCGCTCCCACGCCCGTGCCCGGAGGGTTCCCGCCCACCTGGTGGAACGTCTGGCGTCCGCCAGCAGCCGCGGGTTCAACGCCTGGATCCGTGCCAGGGAAAGAAACGACTTCGGCGAATTGGCGCCGGCTCTCTCCCTGCTGGTGGAGCTTACCGTGGAAACCTGCCGCCACATAGACGACTCCCGCCACGTCTACGACGTCCTGCTGGACGACTACGATCCCGGCACCGACACCGCATCGTTGCGCTCCATGTTCTCACGCCTGGGGGACGGCCTCCGTGAAATAATGGGCGCTGTCCGCCAGGTGGACCCGCTGCCGGCCCTGGACCGGCACTTCCAGCCCGAGGAGCAACGAGACATGCAGCTCCGGGTGGTGCGGGCCCTGGGTTTCGACCTGGAGGCCGGGCGCTTGGATGCCGCAGAACACCCCTTCACCGTCGGGCTGGGACCCGGCGACGTGCGCATCACCAGCCGCGTCCACCCCGACAACCTGCTGGGGGGCCTGGGGGCGGCAATACACGAGGCGGGCCACGCCATGTACGAACAGGGGCTTCCCGCCAACCTGCGAGGCACGACGCTGTGCCAGCCAGCCTCCATGGGCCTTCACGAATCCCAGTCCCGTTTCTGGGAGAACTACATAGGCCGCTCGTTGCCATTCTTCAGGTGGATGGAGCCCATGCTGGGGGAACATTTCCCAGGCACCGACGCCACTGCAATGGACCTCTACCGCGGGGCCAACCGGGTAGTGCCCGGGCTCATCAGGGTGCAAGCGGACGAAGTAACCTACAATCTACACGTGTCGATTCGCTTCCAGTTGGAACTGGCCCTGCTGGAGGGGCGGATCTCCGTGGACGAGCTGCCCGACGCATGGAACGAGGCCTACCATCGCACGCTGGGAATCCGACCCGACTCGCTGGTACATGGCGTGTTGCAAGACGTCCACTGGGCCAGCGGTTTGTTCGGCTACTTCCCCAGCTACACCCTTGGCAACCTCTACGCCGCGCTGCTGGGCGAAGCTATCTCCGCCCAGGTGCCGGATCTGTGGGGCCAGGTGGAGCGGGGTCACTTCTCCCCGGTACTGGCCTGGCTTCGCGAGAACATCCACAGCCAGGGGCATATCATGGACTCCCCCCAACTGCTCCGGCAGGTGGCCGGGGATCGCGACCCCGTGGATGCCCTGCTGGCCCACCTGTGGGAACGCCATGGCCGCCTGCACGGCGTGGAGCGCCCGCTCCACGACTCGGCCACGAGCTGACCTTCCCAGGCCGGGCTGGGGCTTGTTCGCGGGGGCCTTCCAGGGTCAGGGCCCCAAGGAGATGCTTGCCCGGCTGTAATGCTCCAGGCGCTCGCGATCCAGGGCGATGCCCAGACCAGGACCGGGTGGCAGGTGAACGACGGCTTCCTGGATGAAATCGGCGAAATCTGTGACATCGCCCTTGAGGCGTAGCGTGGACATGAAACAGTGGCCGCAGTCCAGGAGGTTGGGGATGGTTGCCGCCAACTGGAGACCGGCCGCCTGCGAGATGCCTAGTTCGATCATGCTGTTGACGAGACACTTCAGGCCGAAGGCCTGCGCGATGAGGGCGATGTTGCGACTTCGCAGGATGCCTCCGTTCTTTGAGATCTTCAGGGAAAATACGTCCACCAGGTGCCGGCTGGCCAGCATGGTGGCGTCGTCCAGGGATTGAACGCCCTCATCGGCAGAAATTGGATGGGTGGCTCGGCTACGGATGGGGGTCAGGGCCCAGGCCTGGTTGCGCGGCACGGGCTGCTCCACGAAGTCCAGGCTGCAATCACCGGTGGCGTCCATGAAGCTCAAGGTACCGGGCAGATCCCAACCCTGGTTGGCATCTACGTTTACCCTGATGCGCCCGCCAAAGGTGGACTCGATGGCCTTGACCCTTTCAACTTCGGTAGCGATGGGGAGGGCTCCCATCTTTATCATGAAGGTGCGATAGCCCTCGTGCATCTTGCGGCGGATGCGGTGGAGATCCTGCTCCGCAGTGCCGCTGCCCAGGGGCCACAGCAACGGGACGGAGTCCCGCAACGCCCCGCCCAGGATCTTGTGGACGGGCACGCCCAGGGCCTTGCCCAGGAGATCCCACATGGCCACGTCGAGGGCTCCCTTGGCCAGCAGGTTTCCCGAAAGGACCGCGTCAAAGGTGGCATTGACCGCCAGCAGGTCGGTGGGATCGCGGCCCAGCAGACCTGGCCCCAGGTAGCCCCGGATGGCGGCGAAGACGGATCCCCAGGACTCCTGGGTGAAAGGCGGCATGGGGTTGGCCTCGCCCAGGCCCACGAGGCCTTCGTCGGTGTGCAACTCCACCACAACGGCGTGAGCTTCCGTCACGGTGCCGTATCGGCTGGAGAGCTTGTAGGGTTGAACAAGTGGGAGCACCACGTGGTGGGCGTCGATTCTGGTGACCTTCATTTCAAACTCCTTGGATTCAGGCGAGTTCCGAAAGGCTCGGGAAAGAACGACTTTCGGTATTCGGGCGCCGATCCGTCCCGCCTGGCTGCGCTGCGCCGCGGACTGTCCGCGGCATCATATATTGTCCCCGGGTGGATTGAGCCCGGCATGGCAACCTGTTAGCCTCCCGCAGTCGGCCGGCTGCCACAAAGAGCGAAGAAGCGAGGGAAACACATCGCCGCCGGCCGTATACGCCGAGGTCACCACCACAGAAGAACACCGGAGGAACCACATGGGCTTGAAAATCGGGATGATCGGGGCAGGCAACCTGGGGCAGGCCATGGCTGCCCACCTGGCCCTGGAGGGGCACGAGGTCAGCATCTACAACCGCACGAAGGCCCGCGTGGACGAGATCAACGAGCGAGGCGGGATCCTCATCGAAGGCGTGCTCCAGGGTCTTGCTCCCATGCACCTTGCCACCTCCGACATCTCCCAGGTTGTACCCGGCCGCGACATGCTCATCGTCACGGTGCCAGCCTCCAGCCACCGCGCCATCGCCCAGCTATCCGCCCACTACCTGGAAGACGGCCAGGCCGTCGTGCTTCATCCCGGGCACACCTTCGGGGCCATCGACTTCTTCGCCGCCCTGGAACAAAAGGGCGTCGACCGCGACATCACCTTCGCCGAGATCCAGACCTCGTTACTAACCTCCAGGCTCACGGGGCCGGCCAGGGTGAACGTCTCCGCCATCAAGAACGCCCTGCCCATATCGGTATTCCCGGCGGATCACGGCTTTGGGCGGGTAGAGATGCTCTTCCAGGTCTACCCCTCTTCCATCAGGGCTCCCGATGTACTCAAGACCGGGCTGGACAACCTCAACGCCACGGTTCATCCACCCGTGACTCTCCTCAACCTGGGGCAGATCGACCGGGCAGAAAAGTTCCTCTACTACTGGGAGGGCTTCACCCCCGCCGTGTCCAGGCTGGTGGAAGCCGTGGACCGGGAGCGCGTGGCCCTGGCCAGGGCCCTGGGGGTCGAACCCATCACCATTCAGGAGTTCTTCTCCACCGCCTACGAAACCAAGGGTGAAGCGCTGTGGGAAAAGGTCCGCAGCAACACCGCCTACAGCGAAATTACCGCCCCCACGACGGTGAACACTCGCCTCATCTACGAAGACCTCCCCACCGGGTTGGTGCCCTATGCCAGCCTGGGGCAGGAGCTTGGCGTTCCCACGCCCAACTGCCGGGCTCTCATCCAGATCGCCAACGAGATCTTCCGACGGGACTTCTGGAAGGGTGCCCGCACCATGCGGAACCTGGGGCTTTCCGGCCTGGGCCCCGAGGGAATCATAAACTTCGTACACACCGGAAAACGGCCCTGAAGCCGGCGCCCGGAGCATCCCAATGAACGCCTCCCACCCCGGTCCGGGACACGTGCCTGGTCGAGCCGCAGTGCTGGGAGCCGGCCCCATCGGCTGCGCCACCGCCGGCTACCTGGCACTGCAGGGCATGGAAGTCTCCATATTCGACCTGTCCCCCGAAGCCGTCTCGGCCATTTCAGCATCCGGTATCATCCGCCTGGAAGGTGTCATACAGGGCCAGGCACCCATCCGTGCCGCCACCACCGACATCGCACGGGTCCTGGAAGGAGCCCGCCTGGTGATCTCGGCGGTACCGGCCTCGGCCCACAAGGCCCTGGCAAGGGCCTTGGCTCCCTTCATCCAGGACGGCGCCCTGCTGCTCATCCAGCCGGGCCAAACCCTCTCGGCCGTGACCTTCCTCCATACCGCAATGCACCACGGCATGAGAGCCGGCATCACCGCGGTGGAAACCCTGAACACCCTGTTCACCGGCAGGCTGGCGAGCCCCGGCAGGGTGCAGGTCTACGCCGTAAAGAACTCGGTGTGGTACGCGGCCCTGCCCGCCTCGCGCACCGCAGCCGCCGGAGCGCTCCTGGAAAGGCTCTTCCCTTCGCTTTCGCCCCTGCCGTCCATTCTCCAGGTGAGCCTCCACAACTTCAACGCCATCCTGCACCCGCCCATCACCCTGCTGAACGCCGGCAGCATCGACGGTGGCGAAGATTTCCTGTTCTACGTGCAGGGAGGAACACCGCACATCATGCAAGTAGTGGAAGACCTGGACGGGGAACGAATGGAGATACTCCGTGCCCTGGGCATACCCGGGTTTCCACTCACCCAGTGGTTTCACGAGGCCTACGGCGTACAGGAATCCGACTACCACGCGGCGGTGGCAGCCACTGCCCCCTACGCCACCATCAAGGGGCCCAGGTCTCTGCAGACCCGCCTTCTGCTGGAAGACATCCCCACCGGGCTGGTGCCATACTGCTCCATCGCCCGGGCGCTGGGCGTGCCGGTTCCCACCATGAACGCCACGGTACGGCTCTGCAGCTCCCTGTACCGACGCGACTTCTTCGCCACGGGCCGCACACTCCGGGCCCTTGACCTTGGGGGTCTGGACGGGCCCGCCCTGCTACAAAAGCTGGGCCCTGACTCCACAGAACTGCCCTGGGCTTGATATACCGCCTGTTCCCCCGGCATGGCCAACTGCACGCCGGCAAGCTCCAAGGGGCCTCCGCCACCGGCCGGGCAAGGCCATGGTGGCTACGGAAGGCCCGAAAACCCTTTTTCCACCAACGCAAGGAGAACACAAACATGAGAAGCTTCATTGGCCGTGACATACTATCCCTCAAGGGATTCGAACGATCCGAGTTCTTCCGCGTGTTCGAGGTGGCCGACGAACTGGCACCCTTCGCCAGGAACCGCCAGAACACCGACCTGCTCTCGGGTAAAACCCTGTTGACTGCTTTCTACCAGCCATCCACCCGCACGCGTCTGGCCACCGAAGCGGCCATGCACCGCCTGGGCGGCCACGTGCTGGGCTTCGCCGACTTCAAGATGACCCGTGCCGGCGACTTCTACCAGTAAAGCATGAAGGACACCATCCACATGCTGGAATACTACGGCGATGTCATTGCCATGCGCCACTTCCAGCAGGGCGCCCCGGCAGAAGCTGCCCGCTGGTCCAGCGTGCCCATCATCAACTGCGGCGACGGCTGGGGCGAGCACCCCACCCAGGTCCTCACTGACCTCTACACCATCCTCAACGAGCTGGGCACCCTGGACGGGCTCAACTTCATGTGCGTCGGCGACATGCGCATGCGCACCATGCACTCAATCGGCTACGCCCTTTCCCAGTTCGACGCCCAGATATCCTTCGTCTCGCCCCCCGACATGTCGCTCACCGAGGAATTCAAGGCAGAGCTTCGAGAACTCAACGTCAAGTTCCGCGAGGTGGAATCCACGGAAGAGGCCATAGGCGATGCCGACGTAATCTACATGGAACCCGTGGTGCAGCCCGACTACACCCAGTCCCGCGTGGAAGCCGACGGCGACAAGGGCCTAACCCCGCCCCAGTACAGGGTCACCCGCGAGCTGCTGCGCGACAAGGCGAGGAGCGATTCCATCGTGCTCCACTCCCTGCCCCGGATGGACGAACTACCTTCCGATGTAGACGCCACCCGCCACGCCCGCTACTGGGAAGAGGCTTTCAACGGCGTGGTCATGCGCATGGCGCTGCTCTCCCTGGTGCTGGGCGCCATGGAGTAGGTACGGGAGCCGTCGGGAAAGCTACCGCCTGCTGCGGAACGCCAGGGCCATGGGCCACGCCGATTTCAGCCCCCCGGGCGCCCAGGCAGTGTTCATTTTGCGAAGCAGCATGTGACGAACCCCTGCCGTCCATCGGCCCATCGACACCTTCCTCTCCGCGCTTTCGTGGCTCCGGCCCGCCCCCTGGATTGCAGGTTTCCATTCGGGAGTGGCGGGCCGAGGAGCAATCGAGCGGGTCATTCCGGGTCGGGGCTGGCCCAGCGGGTCTCCCGAGAATATCATGTTCCTCCCAGCCAAGCCCCAAGGAGCGGCCAAGATGCCCAGGTTTCACCACGAATGGACCGTCCTGCCCCATGGCCCGGTACACGCGCTGGCCGAAAACCTCCGCGTGGTCACGGGCAGCCTGCCCAAGGGCTCACTGCCACGAACCTGCACGCTGGTGAGGCTCCCTGACGCTGGCCTCTTGATTCACAGCGCCATCGCCCTGGAACAGGCGGAATGGTCCCGGATCCTTGAATGGGGCCTCCCGCGAATCCTGGTGGTACCCATCGCCTGGCACCGCCTGGATGCCCCGGCCTTCAAAAAGCGCTATCCCGACATCCTGGTTGCATGTCCCCGCAAGGCGCGCCGGGCAGTGGAAAAGGCCCTTCCCGTGGACCGCAGCCTGGAAGAGTTGGACGGCGACCCCGTCCTGGGCGGCATGGTGAGCTTCCAGGTCCCGCCGGGCACCAGGGGTGGCGAGTGCCTCATGCGTGTACGCTCCGGGGACGGCACAACGCTGGTCTTCACGGATCTCATCTTCAATCTCCCCAGGTTGGAGGGCCCCGAAGGCCGAGTAATGACCTGGCTGGGCTCCACGGGTGGCCCCAAGGTGACCCCAATTGGCAGGTTGTTCGGAGTCTCCAGTCGCCGGAATCTGGCCAGTTGGCTGCACGACGAGGCCGGGGATCCCCAACTTCAACGCCTTGTCTTTGCCCACGGCCAGTGGATCACCGATGGCGCCGCCGATGTGCTGCGCCAGGTGGCGGATCGACTCATCCCCCCCAAGGCCGGAGCTGGATGAAAAACCCAGGATCACAGCCTTGATCCTGGCGGTGCCCCCGGGTTTCACCGCGGAACTACACCCTCCTCGACGAGCCGCCATGCTTGGGCAGCCTCCCGCCCCGAACCCGACACCCTCGGCACAGTTTCTTCTTGCCTTGCCATGGTTTTGTGTATATACACATAACCAGGAGGCAGGATGCCACGACCGCGCAAGCGCAAATGCTGCCGCTTCTCTCCCGTCGACCGGGTATTCAAGCCGCGTTCCATCCCCATGTGCAACCTGGAACCCGTCCAGCTCTCCATAGAACTCATGGAAGCCGTGCGGCTGTGCGACCTGGAAGGCCTGGACCAGGAAACGGCGGGGAAGCACATGGGCGTCTCTCGTGGCACTGTCCAACGCTACGTCAAGGAAGCACGCCGACGTATCGCCGACGCGCTGATCAACGGCAAGGCGCTGGTCCTGGATCAGTCTACGAACTGTCGGGTCCAACGCCGTTCCGGCGCGAGTTGCCGGAGAGGAGGAAAAAACCGATGAAGTATTGCTTCCCGATAGCCAAGGCAAAGGGTCTCGAATCCAGGGTCTACCCACACTTCGGATCCGCTCCCTGGTACCTCATCGTCCAGAGCGACGACAGTACCTTCACACTGGTGCCCGGTCCCACCGACCAGCCCCACGGCACCTGTCGCCCCGTGGATCACTTGCTGGTGCAGGACTTCGACGCCATGGTGGTGGGCGGCATCGGAGCCGGTGCCGTCGCCCGCTTCAAGGCCGTCGGCAAGAAGGTCTTTCTTTCTGGAGCGCCCACGGTGCAGAAGAACCTCGAGATCCTCTCGCGGGGGGAACTCCCCGAGGTGGATCCCATGGGCTACTGTGTGTCCGGAGGCGGCCATGGTCATGGGATGGGCCACGGAGGCCGCTGTGGAGGGGGGCACCACGGCATGGGTCGCGGTGGCGTCCACGGCATGGGTCACGGAGCCCTCCGCAACCGCCGGATGGATTGATACCTCAGGTGCTCCACGTCTTCTCGAACCCCGGGGCCACCGGCCGTCAACGCCCGTTGTTGCTCCCGCCGCCCCGGGCCCCGTGCTCTTGCTCCCTCGACCAGATCCTCCTTGATCTGCCGGTAGCGGAGCAGGATACCGGGGCCACAGGGCTGGGCGAGTTGCCCCCGACGAGCAGCCTTCAAGGTCTGCTCCTCCCCGGTCCAGGTTCGGCATAGGCGGTCCAGCTCGACGAAGAGCCCTCGCTGGTCGCTGTAGCGGAACTCCGCCGGGAACAGCTCCCTGTATGCGAGTTCCCATCAGGAAAAGTCTCCCCTCGCCGAAACGGCCCATACCTTCGCCCGGCAGGTCCGCGCAACCACTTGAAATGGCGATGCTATTCCGAAGGCCAACTCCCCGGGGCACTCCAGGCCATCGCAGGTGTCATGGACTCGCAGGAGCCCCCGGAGGTTGCTCCTGCCTATTGCGTGAGAACCAGGGTGGTGAGGCTGCTCACACCGGCGCCGTCGTCGGACACGATGAGTGAAGCGTCGGGAAGCACGGTGGCGGTTCCCCCGCTGATCCAGGAGTATTCCTCGTAGCTGGAATACCAGATATCGACGGTGTCGCCTGCCAGCAGCCCCAGGTCGTTGTCGACTTCTATTGCGAAGGGAGTGGCGCATTCGGCCCTGAACACGCCCAGGTACCACAGGGCCAGGACATCGCCTTCGATACCATCCAGGTTGGGCCACATGCTCTCGTCCACGCGGACTCCCTCGATGAGGTATTCGTCTTCACCGAAGGGCAAGGTCATCTGGGAGGCGTTGCCGGTGATGTAGAGCCCGTCGCCGGCGGGAAGGGTCTGCCAGGTCTCGCCCACGGTGCCGCTGTCCTGAAACTCCATGGCGTAGACGTCGCCCAGGGCCCTGTCCTGACCAGCCATGACCTCGATGGGTACGAGCCCTTCGGCCCAGTTGCCATCTTCCAGGACGTTGAGATCGAAACTGTAGAATGCCGGGGGGAGGTCTTCGAAAAGGAAATCCCCGGATGATTCGGTGGATGTGGAACGGCAGGAATCGTGGCAGACGTTGACCATCACGCCATCGGCGGGGGTACCGTCGGTCCACAGCACCTTGCCGGAAAGCGTGCCGAGATCGGTGTCGGCGTCGGTGTCGGTGTCGCCATCGGCGTCGGTGTCGGTGTCGGTGTCGCCATCGGCGTCGGTGTCGGTGTCGGTTTCTGTGATGGAGGTATCGGAGGTGTCCTTGGTGTCGTCGTCGTCTCCGCAGGCAAGCAGACCGAAGACCAGGGACAGCGGAAGCAGGCAGGTGCCGAGAAAGCGCATCGTGTTCTCCCATTTTTTTTCACATACCATCGTATACGGTACGGTCCCTGGCGCAACCCGAACATGTGGTCGCCAAAATACGAATAATGCCCCCAAGGGTAGCGGATCTGGCCCCGCCGGGCTAGTCGTGGCCCTTCGTAACGGAGTCAGAAGCAGCAGAAGGAGAAACGACCATGAACAGCCACGCAGCCCAACAGAGTGGTCTCCTTTTCGAAGATCCCGCCAATGTCCCCTTGAGCGATGCCCTGCATGCGGCAGCCAGGAACAGACCCGACGCTCCGTCCCTCATCGCGGCCAATCGCACCTATTCATGGGCCCAACTGGACGACGAAGTCCAACGGTTGGCGGCCCTGCTCGTCAACCTTGGGGTCGAACCCGGCGATCCGGTGGGAATCATGACATCCAAGCGCGCCGAGGTGGTTACCACCTTCCTGGCTTGCGCACGCATGGGCGCCATACTCTCACCAGTCAACTTCAAATTGCACCACGACGCAGTGCTGGACCAGTTCAAGACGGCCAACATCCGTTGCGTGCTGGCCGAGAAGCAGTTCGATCCCCTGCTTGAACAGCTCTCGCCCGTGCTCACGGACCGCGACAAGATCATCTACGTGGGCAAGCCCGGCTCCTTCGGCAGGACCAACTACTCCAGTATTGGCGAGGTTCCCCTCACCAGCAACGGCTTCACGCCGGAACCCGACACGGTCTGTTACTACAACTACACCTCCGGAACCACGGGCCGTCCCAAGGGAGCCATCACAACCAACCGCAACATCCAGGTGAACGCTCTCTCGGGGATCCAGGGCTACGGCTTCAACCAGAACGACGTCTTCATGGGCATGTTCTCGGTCTTCTCCCATCCCCACGAGCTTTTCCACCGCAGCCTCCTGGTGGGAGGCCCCTTCGTGGTGTTCGACACCATGAGCCCCAGGATCACCCTGCAGCTCATCGAAAAGCACCGCATCACCTGGATGATGGCCGTCCCCAGCTTCTACGAGATGATCCTGGACCGCGGGGGCATCGGCAAGAGCGATATCTCTTCCCTTCGGGTGACCGAAGCCGGAGGCGCCTACGTGTCCGCAGAGACCCTCCACAAGATGGAACGGCACTTTCAAGCCTATTTCATGCCGGTCTGGGGCTCCACCGAGACCACCGGAGTCGCCCTTGCGATGCCCCTGGGCCAGCCCCGACTGCCCGGTGCCACCGGCATCATCGCCCCATACTACGATGTACGGGTGGTGGACGACTCCGGCGCCGAGGCCCCAACGGGGACCATCGGCGAAATGCTCATGAAGAGCGATGCCGTGGCCAACGGCTACCACAACCTGCCCGAAGAAAGCGCTTCCCACTTCGTAGACGGCTGGTATCACACCGGAGACCTGGTGGTGCGCGACGCCGACGGATGGATCCACTTCAAGAGTCGCCGCTCCGACATGCTCAAGGTGGGCGGAATCAGGGTCTACCCCCTGCAGTTGGAACAAGTCATGAAGACCCACCCCGACATAACCGAGGCCGTGGTGGTCCGTCACGAAGAACGCCTGCGGGGCGAGGTACCTCGTGCCATTATCACCACCCTGCCGGGATCCACCCTGGACCCCAAGGGCGTCAAGGCCTTCTGTCGCGACCGCCTGGCGGTCTACCAGGTGCCTCGAATCATTGAATTCTGGAAGGAAATCCCACGCCTTCCCAACGGCAAGATCGACAAGAAGGGCCTCGAAGCCAGGCCGGTGGACCCGCTCCGCGACGAGCGGTGATCATGCCTGCCAGGCACTCCCTTACCCTTCTCACCAAGGATCTTGGAGGACTGTTCCTCTATTATCCCGGAGCAACCCTGCTCAACCGTGTACCCAGGGACGTCCTGGCATCCACGGCTCGCCTGGGTGCATGGTTGATCCGCCGCATTCAACCCGAGCAGGTTGACGAGATGCGCCAGGAACTGGAACTGCTGTTCGCAGACCGTCCCCTGCCCGTCAACGCCGGCACCATCCTCCAGGAAGCCTTCAGACTCACCATGTTCAACGAGCTGGAGGTGCTGCGATACCCCTTCCTGAACCCCGACACCATCGACTCCGTCTGTGAGATCGAGGGCAGGCACCACCTGGATCGTGCCCTGGAAGCAGGACGCGGCGCCATCGTCCTCATCGGGCATTTCGGCGCCAACCAGATGATCATGCCCGCGTTGGGTCACAAGGGCTACCCCATGAACCAGCTCTCGGCCCCCCCCACGGTCTGGGCCGACATCCTCCGCGAGACACGCACAACTCCCTTGTGGGAAAAGGTCCTGGCCCGCCGCTGGGAGCTGGAGCAGAAGCTCCCCGTAAAACACATCAACGTCTTCAAGTTCCTGCGACCAGCATACCAATGCCTCCTTCGCAACGAAGTCCTGGGGCTGGCCTTCGACGGCGGCGGCGGAAGCCGGTGGGCCCAGGTGAAGATCCTCTCTCGAACCGCCAACATCTCGGTACAGCCGGCCCAGCTCTGGCACAAGACAGGAGCCGCCCTGCTCCCCACCGTGGTGGTGCGCCAGACCGGCACGGTCAGGCACCGCATAGTCATCGAAGCACCTCTCACCTGGCAGGAACATCCAGACCGCATGGAGGCATTCCAGGTCAACATGCAGGCATTCGCCGACATCTTCAGCACCTGGGTCGCCCGGTACCCCGATCACTACCTGCCATTCATGCTCATGCGCAGGCGAGTACGAGGCACTGACGTCGTGCCCTTCTTCACCGACTACCCCCCCAGCACGCGGGGCATGAGTTCTTCCCAGGCCGCGCGCCGCCTGCGCGAGGCCGGCGAACGGTCGTAGAATCCAGGCTCCGCACGACACGTTTCTGCTCCATCCGCCGGGGGGAGCAGGTCATCAGCCGGTATTCAGGAGCTACCAGCACGGGATGTACAGGTTAAGGGTTCCGCTCTGTGCCGGAACAGCCGGGCTGGTCATCCAGTCCCATCCCACTCCGCCACGCGGAGTCACAAGCAGCTTCCCACACTCCACCTGGAACAGTCGGAGAACCAGATGCCAGAAAACACCATCAAGGAATCCATACAAAGGCTTGCATCCATTTCCACCAACCTCTACCAGAAGGACTTCCTCCTCACGTGGAACCAGAGCAGGGCCGACCTGGATGCCGTACTGACCACGGCGGAGATCCTGGAAGACCTGTACCGGGCGGGTATCTCCACTAGCGCATTCACCGGCGGGCTGGCCGTCTCGAACTTCCGCGACAAGTCCACCAGGACCCGGTTTTCTTTTGCCTCCGCTTCCAGCCTCCTGGGACTGAGCACCCAGGATCTGGATGAAACCAAGAGCCAGCTTTCCCACGGCGAGACTGTACGCGAAACCGCCAGCATGATCTCTTTTACCACCGAGGTCATCGGTATCCGGGACGACATCTTCCTGGGTGCCGGACACGAGTATATGCTCCAGGTTTCAGAAGCCCTGGAGCAGAGCTACAAAGAAGGAGTCCTGCCCCAGCGTCCGGCAGTCATCAACCTTCAGTGCGATCGCGATCACCCCACCCAGAGCCTGGCTGATCTCCTTCACCTCAAAAAGACCTTTGGCTCCCTGGAAGCACTCCGCTCCAGGAAAATCGCCATGAGCTGGGCCTATTCACCCTCATACGGAAAGCCCATGTCGGTGCCCCAGGGGATCATCGCTCTCATGACCCGCTTCGGCATGGACGTCACGTTGGCCCATCCCGAAGGCTACGGCCTCATCCCCGAAATCACGGAGTTGGCCAGCGGCTTTGCCCGGCAGAGCGGCGGTTCCTTCAAGGTCACCAACAACATGGAAGAGGCCTTCAAAGACGCAGACATCGTCTACCCAAAGAGTTGGGCGCCTTTCCACATCATGCAGGAGCGCACCCAACTGCTGCGCGCCGGCGCCGCCAAAGAGCTGGACCGACTGGAGCAGGCTTGTATCAAGAACAACGACCGTTTCCGCCACTGGGAATGCACTGAACAGCTCATGTCCTCCACCGCCGGCGGAAAAGCCCTCTACATGCACTGTCTCCCGGCAGACATCACCGGGGTTTCCTGTGAACACGGCGAAGTCTCCTCCAGCGTGTTCGACCGCTACCGCCTGGCCACCTACCACGAAGCCGAGCACAAGCTCTACGTCATCGCCGCCATGATCCTCCTGACCCGCTTCCGGGATCCGGCCCGGGTACTGCAGCAGATGCTGGAACGTTCCAATCCTCGCCGCCTGGGATAGTCACCGCATGGCAGCTCATGCGTCGCCGCGTGCACCCATCCACGGGCCGGGGATCGTCTCCACTGTCCCTTCGCCAAGGCGGCTCGGGCCGCTCCGTCAAACCCTGTTTCGTGCAACGTGTCTGTACTTGCTGGCTTCGCCTGCCATCCAGGCCTCGCCACGCGAGGAACCGCTCCTGGATCCCCGCACCCCCGCCGATGTCATCACCATCCAGGCCATCCAACAGGACATCCCCCAGGATTTCTCATCGAGTCCCGTTGTTGGAATGCTGCACGATCGGCTGGTCACAATCCACGACTCCGCCGTGAAGGGCAAGGGGCAGTCGGGCGGTACCGGTCGCGTCTGGGAAGCCGAAACAATCACCATCGACTTCATCCAGAAACCCGAGGGTATCGGGGCCGCCAGTTTCATGTTCACCTTCGACGCACAACGGGAATCCCTGTGGATCACCGAGCGAAGGCGAATCCGCGGGGAGCACTTCCTTCGTCTCCAGGGTTCCAGGGTGAACGACCAACTGCTGGACAACGACCAGCGCATGCAGCGGTACCGCTACGGTCGGCTGAAGACCTTCACCATCCCCGACGTTCAAGTTGGAGACTTCATCGAAGTTCGCCAACTGTCGTTCTCGGACCGCAAGACCACCGGGCGTGGCTTCGGCGAGATCCACACCTTCAACTCCTCCACCCCCGTGATCCGGCAACGCCTTTGCTACCAGATGAGCCCCCGGGTCGTACTGCACTACCGGCTCTGGGACCCGGCAAACACCGTAACCGTCGAAGAAACCGACTCCGGCGACCAACACCGGATCTGCTTCACTCGACAGGACCAGGCACCAGAGGTCCTTGAACCCGAAGCACCCGTGCGCCGATACGACTCGCCCAGCGTCATGGTCACCACCGCCGAGAGCTGGTACCAGGCCGGCCGTTGGCTCACCCGTCGCTACTGGGGCAGGCTGCGCTCCACGGCTCCCATCAAGGCCCTCTCCCGCGGGCTGATCTCCGGACTCTCGCGAAACGAAGCAGTCGCAGCAATCTACTACTGGATTCGCGACAACATCTCCTATGTGCCCACCACCATGAACCTGGACTCTGGATGGAACCCCACCTCCGCCGACGAGGTGCTCGCCAACGGCTACGGTGACGCCGTCGAGCGAGCCAGCCTTCTCATCTCCATGCTGAACGTCGCGGGCATCCGGGCCTTCCCGGTCTTCATCTCCACCACGTCCGTCCCAGACGCAGAGCTGGATTTCCCCCTGGTCGAGCAGTTCAATCACATGCTCGTGTGGGTGGAGCCGATGGATCTCTACCTGGATCTCATGGACCTGGGCCTTCCCTTCGACTACCTTCCCCCTTCGGACCAGGGGCGCAGCGCGCTCGTGCTCCGTGATGGTCGCCTCGAAGCCGTGACAACTCCCGTCATGGACTCCAAGGACTCGTTCCAGTCCCAGGTCCACCACGTGATCATCCAGTTGCAACCCGACCACCCGGGCAAGGTGCAACTGCTGGACTCCTCCACCTGCCAGTTCCGCGGCCCCCGGGCCAGCCACTGGCACAAGTGCCGGTGGCTGGAAAAGACCGAGCTGGACCGTTTCGTGGCCCAGGCCTGGCGCAGGAACGGCGACGTGGAGCGCTACGACTTCCAGCACGACCTGTCCGACTTCTCCAACCCGGTGGTTCTCACCCTGGAAAGCTCCACACCCCTGAAGGACCTGGCCTGGGACCAGGAGACCGGCATCTTGTGGCTGTTGTTGCCACAGTCAGCGGGCCTCCTGGACCGCAGCACCTTCCAACGCTATCCCCAGCGCATCTATCCATTCCAATGGGCAGCCAATCCATGGCGCGAGGAACGAATCTGGGAATACGCCATTCCCCCCGGCTTCCACGTCGCCACCATGCCGGGCTCCCTGGACTACCGGCACCCCGATGGCATCTTCAGCTACCAGTTGAAATACCAGATGGCCGACTCCTCCACGCTGCGTGTCACAGAAACCCTGCAAGTGGACAGGCCGGTTCTCGAACCCGAAACCTACATGGAGATCCGACAGCTTCTAAACAACATGGCCGATACCATCAACAACCGGGTCCTGCTGCAAGGCGAGCCACACTGACAACCCCAGGCAAAACGCCACCGGCATCAAAGGCGCCGGATGATCTCGCCGCTGCCGATCCCACCCCCGACACACCTGCTGGTGAGGCCCACGTGGGCTTTTCTCCGCGCAAGCTGGTGAACCATGTCCACCACCTGCCGGGCTCCCGTGGCGCCCACGGGGTGGCCCAACGAGATGCCGCTGCCCCACTGGTTGACTCGTTCCCACTTGAGTTCTGGCAGGTACTTGAAGGCCGCCGCCAACACGGCGGCGAAGGCTTCGTTGATCTCGAAGTAGTCCACCGCCGACATGGGCAGAGCCGCCTTCTCCAGCAAGGGGGGAATGACCTTGAAGGCTCCTTCACCCATGTAGGCACGCTCCACACCGATGTTGTGGAAGGTCAGCAGCTCGGCCAGGGGAGTCAATCCCAGTTGCTCGGCCCGCCGGGGCGTACACAGCAGCAGGGCCGCGGCAGCGTCGTTGATGGAAGAGGAGTTCTTTGACGTGATGCTGCCTCCGTCTGGCTTGAAATACGGTTTTGCGCTCGAGAAGTACTCCATGGGCAGGTCCTTCGGCCCCTCGTCGCGCGAAACGATACGGGGAGGCCCCCGGTGGGCTGGAACCTGCACCGGAAACACGTATCCGTCGAAGTACTCGCCGCTCCATGCAGCCATGGCGTTGGCGTGGGAACGGAAGGCCACCTTGTCCTGTTCCTGCCTGGTCAGTTGGTATCGCTCCACGATGCGCTCGGTCATGAGCCCCACGAGTTGGGGACCGGCGGGGAGTTCGCGTTCCTTCAGAGCCCCCATGAGACCGTCCTCCAGGGTCATGTCACCGTAGACCTGCCCCTTGATGCGCCCCTGGTAGAGATAGCGAGGCACGTTGGACATGCTCTCGGCGCCACCGGCCACACCCAGCTCCACCTCGCCCAGCATGATGCGCCGTGCCATGGAATGGATGGCGGCTGCTCCCGATGCACAGTTTTCGTGGAAGGTGGTTGCAGGCGATGTCTGCGGAACTCCAGCACGTTCCGCGGCTATCTTGGCCATGTTGGTGGCCCTGGGGTCCTGGGCGACCCAACCCAGGCAGGTGTACTCTACCAGGGATGGCTCCAGCCCTGCCTGCCGTATAACCTGGCCGATGGCCAGTGCGGCGAGATCCACTGCCTGCAGCGACGCCAGTCCCCCGCCCATGGCCCCGATTGGGGTTCTTGCAGCGGCCACCACGACGACTTTGCTTGTGTCTCGTAACATTTTCTTTTGCTCTCCAGCATGGGGGCTGAAACTTTTACTCGTGAAACATGCCTATCGTTCCCGGCGGAGCCCCTGGCGACCGGAAGATGCGTAGACCATGTACCATTGATCGCCCTTCACCAGCACCGATGGTGATTCCACGGCGGCGCCGACGACATCCGGGTGTTCCGGTTGCAGCAGTGGGCGGGGATCTGCCTCGAAGGCCAGCCCGTCTGGCGAGGTGGCCAGGTGGATACGGTTCCTGACGTGGTAGTACATCAGCCACGACGGCTGCCGGTACAAGGTGGATGTGACGCCCCCGCCAAGTAGGCGGCTGCCATCTTCCAGGATAAACTCCAATCCGTCGGGAGAGATGGCGCTCATTACAGTTTCGGCTCCCCGAGTCAAGTACATCCTGAATCCACCGCCCGGCAGCCGTACCACGTCGGGATCCACGAAACCACCCTCCAGGCGAACTCCCGGCTCCCGTTCCCATGTGCGCAAGTCACGCGAAATGGCTGAACGAACCTGGTTGTTGCCGGCACGACCGGGATCGCGGCCTTCCGGTTGATACAGGTAATACAACCTGTAACGGCCATCGCCCAGTGGCAGCATGTGGGGATCCACCACCAACCCCGCCTCTTGCCCCTGTATCGTCAGTTCATGGGCTTCCTGCCCGGAATCCGCGTTGAAGGGGATCTGGGCCAGGTGATTGCCTCGAGACACGAAGACAACGGTCGACACACCCCCCAAATCCAGCAGTTGTGGTGAAGATGCCCGCTCCGCCAACACACCCGGCATGGGCTCCCAGCTCCGCCCGTCGCTGGATCGAGCCCGCGCCAGGAACTTGAAGCTGGGGTCCTCGGGGCCAGGCGGCGGCTTGTCGAGACGGCCTGCGGCTCCTGGCCCATCCTGGGCAGCTCCGGCGGAGGACTGCCCATGGTCCGCGTTGCAGGCCAACATCAGCAGGACTGTCAAAGCGATAGGTGTTGGAGGCAACGGTGGAGCGAAGCCCTTCTCACTCACACTCCGCATAGCAGTTGTAGCCTCGAATGTTCTCGTACTGATCCTGGATTTCGATACAGTCGTAACCCTGTGGGCAGTCTTCGACGGAGGTACAGGAAACACCGCAGTAGGTGCCGGCGCTCTGCTGGATACAGTAGTTTTCGCTGCCTCCGCACTCGAGATCCGAATCACATGGTTGACAGTAGAGTTCGCCCGCGTCGTAGCAGGTACCCGATTCCAGGTCACAAAACTCGCCGAAGCCACAGTCCACCTGGGTGTTGGTACAACTGGCGCTCACACATTCGCGGTTTTCACAGGCCTGACCGGCATAGCAGTCGCTGTCGTCGCGGCAGCCGTCCTGGCAGGAGTAGTCCTGTATGTCGCAGTACATGCCGTAGGGGCAATCGCTGCGAGCCAGGCACTCCACCTCTTCACAGGTGCCGCCGATACAGGCATAGCCCTGGTTGCAAGCGCCGTTGTCGGTACACTTGTAGGATCCACCTCCGGATCCACAGCCAACGAGGAAGAACAAAGGCAGCAGCAGCAACGACGAAGCGGTCAACAGCCTGGTAGCCATGGATGCGCGATGAGGAGCCGTCGGGAAAGAGGCTGCACGAAACAGCCGGCTCGGGCCATGGCGAGGGGCGCCAGGCGCGTAGCGAGATGGGCTCTGCTCGATTTCGTGCGTTGAAGGGGTATTGGAATACCTCGAAATGCGCGATGTCGAGCAGGGCCGAGCGCAGTAGCGACTGGCGCTCCTCAGCAGGCCCGAGCTTTCCCGACGGCTCATAGTCTTTTGAAGTGCGGACATTGCGTTCTCCGGGTTTCTCCGGGGGTCACTCGATGACGGCCGCTTCGGTGGAGTAGGTGTCGTAGGTGGCCCTGATTACGGAACCCGACGGCGGAATGGCGGTGAGCGCGAAGACGATGGTGTTGTCGTCTTCGTAGTACTCCCAGCCGATATCCACGTCACGTTCGATTTCTTCGTCGTCGACGGTGACCACCAGGGAGTCCGGGTCGGGGTGGGCAGACAGCTCGAAGGTGGTCATGAGTCCCGAGGCCGTGATCCCCAGTCGCTCGGCCACGTCGGAGAAGTTGTCGGCACAGATACTCTCCACGATGCCGAAGTTGGAATCCGCTGCCTCGGCATATCGGTAGCCGGGAGCCGCGTCCACGCCGTCGCCGGCGCAGCCTTCCGGCACGTTGCCCACAACGGCCGAGATCTTCAGCGCGTCTCGTGAGTGGTAGAGCTTCACGTTGCGGTAGGAGTTGATGTAGTCGTACACGGAGCCGGGGGAGTAGTCGTCTTCGTCGGCCACGAAGATCACTGAAAGATCAGCACTCTCGCGAATGAAACCGGCGTTTTCATCGCTTGCCAGGGGTTCTGTGAGCGCCATGAGCCCCGCGAGAAGGCCCTTTTCCATTCCATCACCGTCACTCCCCACCGAAACGGCGCGAGCGAAGTCGTCTTCGGCGGATTCGTCGTCGATCGATATGTAGCCGCCGTTGAGAACCCCCGCCGTGGTGGAATCGCTCACGTCGGTGGAGACCACGCCGATGTGGTAGTCCACCTGGCCTCCGGTGAAATACTGGATGAAGGTCTGGAAGGTTTCGCCCAGTTTCTGCTGTTCCTCGGTCATGGACGGGGAGTTGTCGACCACCAGGAGGATGTCCACGGAGGCGGCCACATCCTGGTAGAAGACGTCCACATGCCCCTGGCTGATGACCTGGTAGTCGGAACATCCCAGTCCAGCCATCAACGGGGCAAGCATCGAGAGGGGCCGGGCCAGGGCCAGCAACCTGTGCATGGCTCCACGCTCTTTCTTGAATGGGGTCATGATGGGAGTCCTTTTGTTGGTGGGGGCTACTCCAGCACCGCGGTGTTGATGGGCTGGAGGTTGAGACCGCCAGCATAGCCGTAGGACACGTACTGGTCATAGCCATAGACCATGATGCCGAATGGCCCGTCACCGTCCACATGGTAGACGCCCACCGAGAGATCCACCCAGGCCCGGGAGTATTCACCGTCGCCCACGGCTTCGAACTCGGACTGTGAGATGGGTGAACCGTTCATGGAGACCACGGTGCCGGTCTTGCAGAAGATGGAGGCGAAGTTGTTGGCGTAGGCTTCGGGAACCAGGATGATGTACTGGTCACGGTACTGTTCCGTGGGAGGGATGAGCATGAAGGCGGGATCGCCGATCCCGGTCTGGAGGACGCTGGTGGCGATGTCGTCCTCGCCCACCAGGAACTGCCCCAGGAGGAAGGGCTTGTCGGAGTATGCCACGAAGTCCTCGTTGGAGCCGATCTCGATCATCTCACCGGCCTGCAGGACCAGGGGCGTACCCGCCAGTACCGGGTCGGTCACGATGACGGTGTTGTCTTCGGCGGCCAGGAACTGCCAGTAGTCGTCTTCGATTCCGTTGTAGCCCAACAGCTTGCGGCGAGGGTAGGTCTTTGGCGCCACCATGTGGGTACCCCAGCTCTGTAGCGGGAATATCTGCTCCTCCAGGTGGTCGCAGGCCCAGACGTCGTCGGGGATGAAGGAGCAGGGGCTGCCGCCGAAGACCGCGACGGGCTTGTCGGCGGAGACCCAGGTACCGGTGGGATCCTGCTGGTCCACCTTGGTTTCCAGGTTGACGAGATCAAACTGCTCCAACTGGAAGGTGTGGGAGTCACCGGCGTTCAGCGAAGGGACCCCGCTGCCCGACTTGACGTTGAATGTTGGCTGGATGGTGACGTTGGTCACCCCCGGCTCAACGGCCACCACGGTCATGGAACCCAGGAAGTCGTAGGTGGTGAACAGCTCCTGGTAGCGGTTGTGGTGCCTGGCCATGACGTAGTACTCCTGGCCCAGGCTGACCGTGGGAAGCAGCAGCGAGGCATCGTTGGAGTATGGCTGACTGGTGTTGTCCAGGGGGTTGAACTGGTAGGCCGTGATGGGAACCGTTGAACTCAGGCGAAGAGCCTTGGCGGAGAGTTCGCTGTCCAGGACCGAGTAGGTGGACTGGCGGATCTCCAGGATGTCGAGCTGCCCGGCAGGTATGGTGGCCTGGGCAACGACCCCCGTGGCGGAGCTGAGCGTGACGTTGGCCGACAGGGAGTCGTTGGTGTTGGAGACCACCACGGCGTAGGTCATGTCCACTTCGTTGTGCAGGTCCACGGCGAAGTACTCGCAGCCGATGTAGGACTGGGAGAGTTCGGACTGGCTGCAGAGGTCCATGCATTCACCGTTGAAGCAGGACACGCCGGTCGTGCCGTACTCGCAGGTGGTCAGGACTTCCCAGGCGGAGCCGTCGTCGCTGCATTGTTCGACGGTCTCGGAATCGGCGCAGCGGGTATCGCCGGGAGTGCAGGACTGGGAAGCGGCGCATTCGCCGTCGACGCAGACCGTGCCCGATTCGCAGGGGGTTTCTTCCTTGGATTGGCCATCGTCCAGGCACAGGGCGGCGGTCTGGCTGTCCAGGCAGAATATTTCGCCCGGCTCGCAAGGCTCCACCACACACTCGCCATCGGAGCAGATTTCGCCTATCTCGCAGTACTCCCGGTTCCAGATGGTGCCGTCGCTGGCGCAAGTTTCTATGATCTCCCAGTCGTAGCATCGCTGGGCATCGGGTTGACAGAACTGGACCCCGCCCCCGCAGCCAGATAGCATTGCAGCCATGAGCCCCAGGGGAAAGGCGGCCATCGCGAAGAGCGCCTTGCCGAGTGGGCGCCCCGAGGCCCCCGTTGCGAGGTGGTCGTTCTTGTGCGAACCCTTGCTGGCGATGGGTGGCATTGGGCAGTCCTCCTGCTTCGTGGAGCCGACCGGCCAGGGACGCTGTACCTCGAAGCGATGTACCGGGTGGCGGCGAGGCGGCTGAAACCGGGTTGTTTACGGTTGACAGCCGTTGCCCCATGATAACTGTGTTCCTTCGACACAGCCACAGTGTCGATGGTGGGTGGGAAGCCAGCCCCCGACGCCCATCAAAGCGCCCAGCCCATAAATGCTCCGGAGACGACGGTCGCCGGGCCCAGGCGATGTTCCAGTGATTGAACCCATTTCTCGGGCGAGAGTGCTCGCTTCCTGTCGAGAACCATCGCCGTAAAACCGAGTTCTTCCATCTGTCTACCCACATCCCCCACCTGGTTCCAGGGCTTGTCGCCATCGGACACCGGCTCCCAGTTCGTGGGGATGGCCGCTCTTCCATGTGGCCGGATCCCGGGCTCCGTGCTCTGCAGGCCGGCGAGCCACGGCAGCTTGAAGAGGACTGCGTCGGGACCGACGTCGTTTTCGGAGATGGGACGACGGTGTGAGAGCTGCCAGAGACAGTAGGCATATGCCGGTGATGCCCTGCTCTCGCGGTGGGAGTTGTCCAGCGGCAGTTGGAGCACGGGGCCATGGGGCAGCTCTTCCAGCACGGCCAGCAGTCCATCCGGCGGCTCCAGGGAGAAAACAGGAGGCTGCCGGGCGAACCTGGCCGGCAGCAGGGTCTCCCAGCAGAGAAGCATGAGCAGCAGCCCATGCAGAAGCAGGCCCATAGGACCGGGGATAGCCAAGCGGCGGAGGATCCGGGAGAGTACCACCGAGCCGAAGGCGCCCAGCATCGCCAGGTGCAAGCTGGCGAAGACCGCGAACTTGCCCCAGTCGGAGACCATTCTTGCGAATGGCAGGATCCAGCAGATCCAGTAGGGCGGCAGTGAGACAGCACGACCGGACAACTGTATGAGCCTGCCGTCCAGATAGGCGAAGGGGCCGGGCAACATGCTGGCCGTCAGCAACAGCAGCAAGAGCAGCGGCAGGGTCTTCCTGGGAAAACCGCATACACCCACCAGGGCCAGGCCCGACAACAACAGCCCGGGCCATGCTCGGTGCGGCTCCTGGGGCGATGTGTCCCCTGCCCCTCCGACCCCCGCGCTCCGAGCCAGCGCTCCGCGGCTTTCCAATGGCAGGAGATCCCGAAGATCCAACCCCCGCCGCAGGTCGCTGGGGCGCAACTCTGCCACGGGAACGGGCAGATCCGGCCGAGCCTGGAGCAGGTGCTCCCGGTCGCCGTAGATGCTGGCGATGTTGGGAACCGAGAGCACAGCGGCTATGCTCCACACCAGCAAGGTGGAACGAAAACCCCGCAATCTCCCGTCCGAAGGGGGCCGGGCCAGCAAGCTGGCCAGCCCCCACATGAAAGCGCACATGGCGCCCATGAGTGCCATGTAGGCTCCCGACAGGGCCAGGGCAGCGAGGGTCGACGATGCCCAGGGGATTCTCTTCCTCTGCCCCGACAACACCTGGTCCATGGCCTCGTAGTGCAGGGCCAGCCATCCTATCGGCATGAGTTCCGTGAAACCGAAGCTGAACAGCGACAGCAACGACGCGCTCATCACCAGGCCCACCGAAGCCACGAGCCCCCCCATGGATGAGCCGCTGAAGTGCTTTCCCGCCCGGTAGCCACCAACGATGGCCAGGAGCAGGTTGGCGGCCACCACTCCCTTGTAGCCAAGGGCAGCACCCGCAGCCCCTCCCCCGGCGGCCCGGTACAGGGGCGCGAACCAGAGCAGGTTCACCGGGTCCATGAGGTGCTGCGAGACGCCGTCTGGAAAGTTGACGGCCATGGTCTGGAAGTGGAAGGGCCCGGTGCTCCCCAGGCTCTCGGTGGCCATGGCCAGGGTCCAGAGATGATTGGGCGCCTCGCTCCAACCCGCCCCGGGCGCCAGGCTGATTGGTGCCCAGAGCGAAGCACCGCAGACCAGGTACATGGCTGTCGCCCAGGTGGCGAACAACGTGGCGACCAGCAGCCATGTCCCGGATCTGTTCATGCCGGGAAGTATGCCACAGGGCGGGCGAGTCGGGATCCGTGCCTCCCCACGAGGCCGACGTGGCACGGAATATCAATAGCTCAGTTCCACCAGCTCGGTGATGGCCACGGCCACCAACGTGGCGGAGGAGACCCCCAGGTCGGTCTCCTCGGGCAGCATGGATATGGCGGGATCGCCCGGCCGGCTCACGGAGTTGGGAGCGTTCTCCGCGTAGTCCAGGTCGCCTGGCAGACAGGCAGCCAGGTAATCGGCGCCGGGGTTGACCCGCACCCAGGGGGCTCCTGATTCCTGCGCTGCCCAGGCGAACCCGGTGACGTGGGCGTGGTCGGTCACTCCCGAGACGTGGTCCACCTCGGTACCCATCACCAGGAGGGGCAGGTCCGGAAAACGGGCGAACACATCCCCAGGCAGCAGGGATCCGTCCCGGGTGGACCAGAAGTCCCGGCTGTCCGCGGTGGACATGGCGGGCCCGGCGTCCATGGCGCGGTTCTCGATTTCAGTCGAAAGTCTGGGTGAATAGGCGATCTGCTGGCTGCTGTCCACCTGGACGCCGTAGAACGGGAAATCGCCCTCGCCGTAGTAGCCATCGTGGTCCAGGTCCAGAAAAACCACACCCTGCCGGTCACCCTGTTCCCACCATGCATCGGAATCCCAGGCGAGATCACTGTAGTCCACGTCGCAGACCAGCCCTGACTCCTGGTCCCAGGAACAACAGCCATCCTGGTACACCGGCAGCGGCTCCTGCTCGGTGCCCAGCTCCATGGACACGAACTGGGCCGAGATGGGCGATTCAAAGGCGCTGAGCCCGGAGATTTCGGGCAGCGCCAGCTCGGCATCCGCCATGGTGGCCAACGCCAGGTTCACACCGTTTGACTGCCCGTGGACCAGGGGGGGCAGATCCAGGAGATCCACGGGCACCAGCTCCGAGAGAAAAACACCGTCTTCGTCGGCAAGCTCACCGGCCGCGTAGCGCAGGGCCTGGGCCAGGGCAAGGCGGGAGCTTTCACCGCGCTGGTCGTCGGTTCCTGGAGTAGAGTATTCTCCGTTGCCGCCGGGCAGGTTCAGGTACACCTGCACCAGCCCGGCAAACCTGTCCACCAGGAAACGTTCCACGGGCACGACGTCGGTGTAGAGACCTCCGTGAACGACCACCACGACTGGAGCGCCATCGGGCAGCATGGGCTCTTCCAGGGGGAAGAGGACTTCAAGGTAGATGCCGTCGGGTACATCCGTGGTTACCAACCTGACTATCTGGCTGTCTGATTCCATGTGGAAGGCAGGCAGCTCGTCCGTGGACCCGCCACAGCCAATGGCACCTGCCACCAGGACGGCAAGGCCGGAACCCTTCGCTCGCGCAAGACACGGCACTGTTGGACCTCGCTTCTTCTGGCGGAAGAGTAGCACGAGCCCCCTCCACTGGACACATGTATGAACCCCCCGGACCAATGGAAGAGCAAACAGTGGACATTCCATCTCCATCCACGATACTTCTGGCGAGCGTACTGGCCATGGCACCGCCAGCCTGCAACGGCAGTCCGGATTCCCCCCCCAGGCCGCTGCCGCAGCCCACGGAGCACGGCACAGTCTCCAGGGATGCCCATCCCGCCAGGCTCCTGCTGTTGCAGCAACCGCCCTCCACCGGGGAACCCGCGGCGCTGGCCGTCTGGCGCGCCGGCCAGTGGTTGAATGACTTTCCCCTGGAGCAGCTTCGTTTCGACGCCGCCATCGGCCTGTACGCCATCCGCAGGATGGTGGACAGCCCGGCCCTGGAAGGCGCCTGGAACAAGGCCAGGGAAAAGGCCCGGGAGGACGACGACAACCCCATGCGGCGATTCTGGGACCAATCCGCTCAGGCCCCCATCCAGGCCATCCTGGGATGGACTGCCCCCAGGGCCGCTCCCGACAGCCGCAGGGTCAACGTCAACCGGGTGGTGGGCGAGGCGCTGTTCTGCGACCGCTACGGATTCAGGGAGCAGAGCTGGGACTACCTCACCGGCCCCATGAGGGACCAGGGCGGCTACCACAGCACGCACGCACTCTGGGCCCTGGACCTGCTGCAGGCCCGGGGCTGCCGGGAAGGGTCTGCACTGACCATGGCCGGCCAGGATATCTCCACCGAGATCCTTGCTGTCCTTTAACGTTCATCGCCCCTCCGTAACGCCAGCGACGTGGACCTCTACGCGGAACGGCTGCTCATGCTCCTGATGACCCGCGCCTGGCTCCCCGACCCACTGCCGGGAGGGGGGCAGCCCTTCGTCCAGACTCTCCTGGCCAGCCAGCAGAACGACGGCTCGTGGAGCCTGGAGGCCCCCAGCCCCTACCACGGATACCACGCAACCATGCTCTCCACCTGGGCCCTGGCCACCTGGCTGTCATCACAGCCGCGATGAACCGTCCCCCCCGCTTCCCCGCTCCCCGGGAGCCTTCAAGGAAGATCAGCAGCCGCCAGAACCTGTCGACGAACGTTGAAGGAGTCATCCTGGAGCCTCCAACAACCAGCTCCGGCCTCCGGCGCCAACCATCCACCCCTCCGGTGTTCATACCCATGATACCAACAAACAAACGCGCTCTCTCATGTTCCGTGCTGCTCCTGTGGCTGGCGAGGACGGCCAACGCCGACCAGGCCATCCCCGTCATGGGTGACCCCTGGCCCATACTACTCTCCGGCTATGAGATCCCTCCGCAGGATCCCTCCTGGATCACCGACTACTCGCGCTTCCACGGCTGCCGCATCCGGGTCACGGTAACGGCCGAATCCCAGGTTTCCACGCAAGTACTGGAATGTCCCGAAACCATGGCCCAGGCCTGTGGAGCTGCCCTGGAAAACTGGCGGCTGGCTCCCGCCGACGCCCAGTCCACGGGTTCCAGCAGCTTCGTGGTGAACTGGGTGGCCCGCTACGAACAGAGCCTGGGCCTCATGACCCTGCACGCCGAGCTGGACCCGGGCCACGACGCCGCCTTCGCCGGGCTGTCGGGGCCTCCGGGCATACAGCTCGTCCACCACGCCGAGCCTACGAAGAAGAAGCTCCCCAAAATTCCTCGCAAGGCAAGATCCATGGGCATCCAGGAGGCCACCTGCGCGGCCACTTTCGACGTGGATCCCCGGGGGAAGCCCTCCGGGGTGGAAATCTCCGACTGCCCGCGGGCGCTGGTGGAGGCCGCCACGGGAGCAGCCATGAGATGGCGCTTCAGCCCCATGGTCATAGATGGCATGACCGCCGTGGACAGGGTCACCGAGGCCATCGTTTTTCGATGAACACACCCTCCGCCCAGGTGGTGGACCGCCGTCAAAAAGTCCGCCTTCAGTCCTGCCTGCCGAGCTGCTCCACCCAGCTCGTGTAGCCGAAGGCGTTGGTGATGGGCAGGTTGATGCGGCGCACGAGCTGGCCGTCGGGGGAGATCTCGTCCATCTGGCCGCTGACGGCAAAGGTGGCCAGCACGTTCCCGTTGGGAAGTTGGATGGCCGAGCCCAGGCAGTAGGAGTAGAGCGATGGTTCCGGTCGATAGCTCCATTCCAGGTCCACCTCTGCGGTGCTCTCGTCGAAACCGTAGCGAAGCACCTGGGACCAGCCACGGTCGAAGGAACCGTTGTCCATGATGAGTATGGCGTCGTCAAGGACCTGGAAGCCGTGCTGCCGCTCCCAGAACGCGGTGCCGCCCTGGGCGTCGGTGAAGTCGCTCAGGGCACCGCCCATGATCCAGTCCAGGCTCCCCGTGGGCCGGTCGATCTTGAATATCGCCTCAAAACCCATGAACGACACGTAGTACTTGTCTTCGCCTTCGCCGTAGCTGATGTAGTTGCCGTGGGACCATCCCTCGCCGGTGAGGGCGGCGCTCTCGTAATCGGGGGAGACGTCGTCCCAGACCGAGTAGATCTCTTCTTTGTCGTCGCCGTTGATGACCTCCACCACGACGTCACCCACGAGTTCGCCCTGCTGGGTGTCCATGGATTCGTATTGAATGTAGCCCACGGTCCCATCGGGCAGCTCCACGAAGTCGTGGTGCCCCCCGGGCAGGGACAGGGCCACCTTCCTGGTGCCGGCCATGTTGATTCGCTTCAACTGCTGGTAGGGACCATTGCTGGCGTTGTCGGTCCACAGGTAGACGTGCTGGCCATCCTGGGACAGGCGCGCCCGGACCACGGGGAAGAACTCTCCGTCGGGGATGTACCACCACACGTAGTCCATGTCGGAATCCAGGATCACGGCGGCGGGAGGCCCGCTGAAGATGGAGGTCACGAGAAAGCCGTCGCTCAACAGGTCGGGGTCGTAGGTTTCCGTGACGAGTGTGGGCAGGGCCACATCCACGGAACCGGTGGTGACGAGCATGTCGTCGCTTTCCATCGTTGAGCCGTCGGAGCGGGCCACGACGCGATAGTGGTACTGGCTGTCGGGCTTCAGACCCACCAGCACCGCCTCGTATGGAGTGCCGGAGGAGAGATCCATCGAAAACACCCTGTCATACGATCTGGTGCTTCCCAACTCCACCCAGGCCTCGTCCACGTCTTCTTGAAGGGGGGTCCAGTCAACCAGAACGACCGTTGGCACCCTGGCGCTCAGGCTGGTGAAGACCTCGAACCCCGAAGGTTGGCACGAGCTGGCCAATGCCATGATCCACAGCCAGCGACCCGGCGGGAGAGAGCGCCAGGGCTGGCGTGGCATTGCCGGGCAGCAGGCGAAAAGGCCATGCATGGCTCTTGTGATTCTCATGGAGCGCATCTTACCTTCTCCCGGTACAACCGTCCCGGTATCTTCAGTTGAATCCGTTGGGCGGACAGCACGGACTTGATCCCTGGCCGTCAGGCCGATACCGTCCATCCAGGTACTTCGCGCCGGGTCCGCCACCGGCATGTTGCATGCCACGGCGCGCCCATTCCAAACACTCCAGCACGCGGAAAACTGCCCCCAGGGGCTCCAGGGCCCTGGCTACCCAGGGGACCGCCGGGAGAGAGCGTACCATGAAGGATCTCGTTCTGCTGCTCTCGATAGCAACCGTTTCGACTTGCCTGGGTTGCTCCGGCCAGGTTGAGACCTGTCCCGATCCCTGGTACCACGACGCCGATGGTGACCTGTACGGAGACCCGGCAGACAGCCTGGTGGGCTGCGAGTCTCCTTCCGGCTACGTCGCCCAGGCCGGCGACTGCGACGACTCCTCGGCGGACATCAACCCCGCAGCATCGGAGTCCTGCAACGGCGTAGACGACGACTGCAACGGCACCACCGACGACGACTATGCCATCGACGCCCCCACCTGGTACAAGGATCGCGACCAGGACGGCTACGGCGATCCCTCGGCCACCACCCGGGCATGCACCCAACCACAGGGCTACGTGAGCGACCAGCAGGACTGCGACGACCTGGACTCCACGATAAACCCCGCCGCCCTCGAACTCTGTGACGGACTGGACAACGACTGCGACGGCCTCTCGGACGACCAGGACCCAGGCCTGGACAGCTCTTCCGCCACCAGGTGGTACCTGGACGCCGACTCCGACGGCTTTGGCGGCTGGGGCACTTCCACGCTGGCATGTGAGCCCCCCTCCGGCTACGCTGAAGATCAAAGCGACTGCGACGACGATGACCCCGGGGTCAACCCCGACGCCACCGAGACCTGCAACGGCATCGACGACGACTGCGATGGCCTCGTGGACGACGGCGACCCCGGCCTGGATACCTCCTCGGCCTACACTTGGTACCTGGACGCCGACTCCGACGGCTTTGGCGACGCCCTGGTCTCCGTGTCGGCCTGCGACCCACCTGATGGCTACCTGGCCGACTCCACGGATTGCGACGACACACAGTACGAGGTCAACCCCGCGGCTCCTGAACTATGCGGCGACGGAGTGGACAACGATTGTGACGGCACCGCCACCGGCTGCATTCCGGAGGGTGTGGTGGACCTTGCCGAGGCCGACGCCAGGTTCTTCGGCAGCCAGGAAAACTCCTTCGCGGGTTTTTCCGTTGCCGGCGTGGGCGACACCAACGGCGACGGCAGCGACGACATCCTGCTGGCGGCCCCCTTTACCGGAGACAACGACGGAACGGTCTACCTGTTTCCAGGCCCGGTGGTGGGTGATCACTACCTGGACGACTCCGCCATCACCATCACCGGCAGAGAGGCCTACGCCCTGCTGGGGCACTCGGTGGCCGGTGTGGGCGACACCGACGCCGACGGCTTCGATGACATCCTGCTGGGAGCGCCCAACGTCAACGCCACGGGCTACGCCAGCGGGGCGGCCTACCTGCTGACGGGCCCCATCACCGACGACACGACCCTGGCCGGGGCCGACGCAACCCTGGAAGGCCAGGACGCCTTCGACCAGGCCGGCTTCTGCGTATCGGGCGGCGGCGACACCAACGGCGATGGCTACGAAGACATGCTGGTGGGAACCTGGATGGCCATGGACACGGGAGCGGCATACCTGGTGCGGGGTCCAGTTGCCGGCTCCATCTCCCTGGCCGACGCCGAGGCCACCTTCCTTGGCGAAACACCCGGAGATTCCGCTGGTTACTCCGTGTCCGGCGGAGGCGACACCAACGGTGACGGCCTCGCAGACACCCTGGTTGGAGCCCCGTACGGCGACTCTGGAGCGGAGGACTCGGGTACGGCCTACCTGTTGCTGGGACCGCTCAGCGGCGAAACGGAGCTGGGCGATGCCCACGCCCGCTTCATCGGCGAACGAGCCACCGACTCGGCCGGAATTTCCGTGTCCCTCACCGGCGATGTAGACGGCGACGGCTACCACGACATCCTGCTTGGTGCCAGCGACCAGGACTCCGGGGCCCCGGATGCGGGCGCCGTGTACCTGGTATCGGGGCCCATCACCGGAGATCTGGACCTGGCTCTCGCCGATTCCAGGTTGCTGGGCGAAGAGGAAGGCGACATCGCCGGCTACTCCACGGCCAGCCCGGGCGACATCGACGGCGACGGCTTCGATGACATACTGGTGGGAGCCCCCGGCGCCGACCGGGGAGGCGACGCCGCCGGAATGGTCTACCTGGTACTCGGCCCCATAACCGGAGAATTCGACCTGGGGGCGGCGGACGCCCTGCTGGTGGGCGAAAACGCCATGGATCTGGCAGGGATTTGCGTGACCGGTGCCGGCGACATGGACGGCGACCACCACGCCGATATTCTGTTGGGTGCTATCGGCAACGGAACGGGAGCCTACCGGGGTGGAGCGGCCTACCTGCTCTTGTCCGATGGATAGTCCCTCTTGCGGGCGCGACGCGCCCACCACGTTTCCACCGAATTTTCCCCAGCCAAGCGCTCTTCCCGGGATTCCCGGGTCCAGTAACAGGACTTTTCAACCATGAACAAGCCATTCCCCCCGTTACTATTCGCACTTCTCCTGGCGCTTCCGCTCCAGTCATGTACCGAAGGCACCGAGTTCTGCGCCGACCTGTGGTACCTGGACGCCGACGGCGACGGGTTCGGCGACCCATACACCAGCGACGTCGGCTGCGATGCCCCGGCGGGCTACATCTCCGACAACAGCGACTGCGACGACAGCCTTGCCGACATCAACCCCCAGGCCACAGAGTACTGCGACGGCGTTGACAACGACTGCGACGGGCAATTCGACGAAGACGACGCCGCCGACGCCACGCTCTGGTACATCGACGAAGACGGGGACGGCTACGGTGATGTCGGCACCACTAGCTACGCGTGCCAGGAACCCCAGTGGTACGTGGACAACCACCAGGACTGCGACGACATGGATCCCCAGGTCAACCCCGATGCCAACGAGATCTGCGATGGCCTGGACAACGACTGCGATTACCTGCTGGACGACGACGACCCATCCCTGGACGCCTCCAGCGCCCACACCTGGTACGCCGACGCCGACGGCGACGGCTACGGCGATGCCGACTCATCCATGCTCTCCTGCCAGCTTCCATCCGGCTACACCGACAACGACAGCGACTGCGACGACACCGCTCCCCACATCAACCCCGGAGCCGGCGAGACCTGCAACGGCCTGGACGACGACTGCGACGGGCTCGTGGACGACGACGACGACAGCCTGGACACCAGCACGGGCTCCACATGGTACGCCGACGCCTACGGCGACGGCTACGGCGATGCCGACACCACCACCATGAGCTGCCTGACCCCCGCGGGATTCGTCGCCGACGCAACCGACTGCGACGACGCGGAAGCCGAAGTCAACCCCATGGCCACCGAGGAATGCGACACTGTGGACAACGACTGTGACGGGCTCGTGGACGACGACGACGACAGCCTGGACACCAGCACGGGCTCCACATGGTACGCCGATACCGACGGCGACGGCTACGGCGACCCATCATCCACCACCATGGCCTGCACTCCACCATCCGGCTACGTGACCAGCGACACCGACTGCGACGACGACGATGCCACCGTCAGCCCGGGGCTCCCCGAAATCTGCGGCGACGGCGTGGACAACAACTGCGACGGCGGGGCCGCCGGTTGCATACCCGCGGGTGACGTGGACCTGGCCGAGGCCCGGGCCACGCTCCTGGGCGAACACAGCGATGACACCGCCGGAATGTCGGTTTCCTTCGCCGGAGACGTCGACGGCGACGGCATCGACGACGTCCTGGTGGGAGCCCTGGGCCACGACGACTACAACATCGACAATGGCACGGCATACCTTCTGCTGGGCCCCCTCTCCGGCACCATGGACCTGGTGGACGCCCACGCCACCATGGTGGGCGAAGGCTCCACCGACCACGCGGGCTACTCCGTTTCGGGCGCCGGGGATGTGGATGGCGACGGCCTAGACGACATCCTGGTGGGAGCACCATACCACGACACCGCCGGATTCAACGACGGCATGGCCTACCTTCTGACTGGACCCATCAGCGGTGAAATCGCTCTCGGCGACGCCGATGCCAGGATCTCCGGCGCCTCCAGCGGCGACTACGCGGGCTGGGCCGTCTCCAGCGCGGGAGACTTCGACGGTGACGGCATGGACGACCTGCTGGTGGGTTGCCCCTACGCCGACACCGTCACCTCGGGCAGCGGCGCCGCCTACCTCCTGCTTGGTCCCGTCACCGGCCACCTGTCCCTGGCCCATGCCGACGCCGGTTTCCTGGGCGAGGATGCCAACGACTTCGCCGGCATCGCCCTGGCGGGCGCCGGAGATATCAACGGCGACGGCCTGGACGACATCCTGGTGGGAGCCACCTACAACGACGCCGGCAGCACCGACGGCGGCACCGCGTACCTGGTACTGGGCCCCACCCTTGGCGACCTTCGCCTGGCGATGTCCCACGCCCGGCTCCTTGGTGAGGATACCTGGGACTACGCCGGTTGTTCCGTCGCCGGGGCCGGAGACGTGGATGGCGACGGCTTCGACGACATCCTGGTGGGCGCGGATGGCCAGGGCGCGGGTGGAACGGTGGCTGGCGCCGCCTACCTGGTCCTGGGACCCGTCACCGGCGACCTTCCCCTGGCCGAAGCCGACGCCAAGCTGGTGGGGGAGTCCGCCGAGGATCACGCTGGAGAATCCGTCGCCGGGGCCGGAGACGTGGATGGCGACGGCTTCGACGACATCCTGGTGGGCGCTCCCGACAACAGCTCCGCCCACGATTCCGCGGGCGCCGCCTACCTGGTCCTGGGGCCCGTGACAGGCGAGCTGGATCTCTCTGACGCCCACGCCCGCATCCTGGGCGAGAACCCCGGTGACCACGCCGGCTGCTCCGTATCCGGTGCCGGAGACCTGGACGGCGATGGCAACGCCGACATCCTGCTGGGCGCCTACGGCAACTCCACCGGCGGCTCCTTTGCCGGGGCCGCCTACCTGCTGGTGTCGGACATGTAGAACCTGCGTTCCCCGGCTTCGCGGCGCTCAACGGGTCTGGCGGTGTCGTTTTTCCGGGACCAGAATCCTCCAGCACTGCTGTCCGCCCGTCCCACCACTCCCCCACCGACGCCAGGCCAAGGTGAAAGCTGCCCCACGGTGGCACAAGCCCGGGAAAGCCCATGCACGAAAAACAGAAGGCAGCCAGGATAGCGCTCATCCTGGATGAACTCTATCCCATGCCGGAGATACCACTGCGCCACGGGGATCCCTTCACCCTCCTGGTGGCCACGGTCCTGAGCGCCCAGACCACGGACAAGAAGGTGAACCAGGCAACTCCCGCCCTCTTCGCCCGCGCACCCGACGCCAGGGCCATGGCCGCGCTGGACCTGAACGAGATCCACGGATTCATTCGCACCGTGGGGCTGGCCAATAGCAAGGCACGCTACCTGAAAGCACTCTCGGAGATCCTGGTCCATGAGCACGGAGGCCAGGTGCCCCGTTCGTTCCGACAACTGGAGGCCCTTCCTGGAGTGGGCCACAAGACCGCCTCGGTGGTGATGTCACAGGCATTCGGCGTCCCTGCCTTCCCGGTGGACACCCACATACACCGCCTGGCGGCCCGTTGGGGTCTGTCCGACGGCAGCAGCGTGACCCGCACCGAGGCAGACCTGAAGCGTATCTTCCACGAGTCGTGCTGGAACAAGCGGCACTTGCAGATCATCTACTTCGGTCGTCAGCACTGCCCCGCCCGGGGCCACGTGGCCAGGGACTGCCCCATCTGCAGTTGGGCCGCTCCCGGGGAAGGAGCGGACCGCCCCCGCCAATGAGCAGGCTCCGGGTTGGAGCCATCAATACCCGGGAGCAGCCCCCTTGACAGGGTAGCCTGCAGTGGCCAGAAACTTCAGACGCTGGGACCGCACCTGGAGTTCCCGTTCAGGGCTCAAACCCTTGAACATTGCCCGGGGCTCCTGGAGATTCATCATGACCAGGTCCATGATCCTTCCCTCGTCGGGGTGGGGCGGGTTCCTGCCGCTGGACGCAATCGTGTCGGAACCGGTGTCGATGAGGGTGAGCGTGCGGCCCAGCCTGGGAGGCTTGTCGTCCACGATGATCTCGGCTCCACGACTCAGGCGGGACAGCACCCGCCCGTCCATCAGGAACCTGGCGGCCACTTCGTTGGCGGTCTGCCCTGGGAGCCGTCGGGAAAGCTCGGTCCCGCTGCGGTGCGCCATGCGCTGCTGCGCCGGGCCCTGCTGGACGTCTTGAGCTTCGACGCATTCCAATACGCCTTCAACGCCCGATATCCAGCAGAGCCCGTCTCGCGACGCGCCTGGCGCCCCTCGCCTGGGCCCGAGCCGGCTGTTTCCTGCAGCCTCTTTCCCGACGGCTCCCAGCAGATTGCCGCCCTCCACGTTGCGGATACGCTCCTCCAGCTCCATGAAGTTCTGCCGGTAATCGCCGTTCCATCCCGCCAGGAAGAGCAACGAACCGGCTCTGGACGAGAACATGGCGCTATTGGGAAACACCTCCACGAAGGTGGCTATGACGCGCTTGAAGCCCTCGACGGTGAGCATGTGGGGATGCAGCTTCTGCATGTAGATGCCGCCGGGGGAGAGCCGCTGGCGAGCGATGCGGAAGAACTCGCGAGTGGAGAGTTCCAGGTAGCCGGAATAGGCGGCCACCCCGTTGAAGACGATATCGTAGTCGGTTCTGCTGGTGAGCAGGTGGTTGCGCCCGTCGTTGGCCACCACCCGGAGGCGGGGGTTGGACATGACGCCGTGGTTTTCGGTAGCGAAGTGGCCTGCTATCTGGGATTGCACATCGCTGATGTCAGCGGCTTCCACTTGCTCGACCCGTGGATCACTCAGGGCCATGTCGGCTGTGCAGCCGGTGTCGAAGGACAGGATGAGGATCCTGGCGGGGTCGTCCATGAACAGCATGGGCATCCACACACCCAGGCCACCGGCAGCGACGAATTCGCCGTTGGCGAAGAGATACCTGGTCCAGCCCTGGGCCCGCCCAACCCAGATCACTCCGTCGCTGGTGCTACGGCCGTCCTTGTAGAAATCCACCGTGAAGCGCGCCGGGATGTTGAGCCAGACCCAGTTGGGAACGGTCCCGGAAAGTGTGACAGCAAGGGCGCTGCTGGCAGAGACGCCCGCAAGCACGATGATTGCGCGATACATGGGACGCCGGGAGGCGAGCGTGGCCAACAGCACGATTCCCAGCCCCAGGTTGACCGCGCCCAGAAGGAACAGGCTGCCCTTGGCTCCCAGCCATGGCATCAGTACGAAGCCACACACGAAGGAACCAAGGATTCCGCCCAGGGTGGAAAAGAAGTAGACGGCGCCCACTCCACTGCCAAGGGCGGAGAAGCGCCTCACGAACATGCGGTTACCCAGCGGAAAGGTAGTCCCCAGCAGGAGGGCGGGCAGGGCCACCACCAACAGCACGAAGAGCAGTTCGGGCCAGGAGATGTACATGTCGAGCCAGGTTCTGGCGCTGCTCCAGCCATCGTACCAGCTCCAGCCCTCGGCAGCTCGCATCCACAGCAGGAGCCGGGGAGCGGCCAGCGCCACGCCGCCCACCACGAGCTGCACGGTGGCGTACAGAGTCACGGGCTTCAGCCTGGCCAGGGGGCGCAGGCTGTACAACCCGGAGCCCAACCCGGTTCCCAGCAGCACCAGCAGCAGGACCAGGCTGAACACCAGGGTATGGGCGTTGGGATGGAAAAGAGCCACGATCCTTGTCCAGAGGATTTCGTAGCCGATGGCGGTGAATCCGGAGAGCAGGAAGAGCAGCAGTAGCAGGGACGAACCCCTGGCGCTTTCTTCCGGCCGCCGGGGGCCTGCTGTGATGGTCCCTGCCCATGGGCTCCAGGCCACCAGCAACGCCATGATGACGGCCAACAGGTTGGTGGCGATGGCCAGGCGATTGGTCAAGGAAAGGCCGAGGGCGTTGAGGAACACAAAACCCGTGAGGGCACAACCCAGGGCTGCTCCCAGGGTGTTGACGCCGTAGAGCCTGCCCAGGTGAACGCCGATGGTGGAGCGACGAGACACGTAGAATCGAGCCAGGGCAGGCAACGTCGCTCCCATGGCAACGGTGGGAACCAGCAGCAGGAAGCAGGCCAGCAGGAAGCGCAGCAGTATGTGCCCGAAGAAGCTCAGTTGCAGGTTGTCGTGTACGCGGTTGTAGAAGAAGGTCGTGAGAGAGAGAGCCATGGGGAAGGCTGCGCCGCAGGCGGCTATCACCAGCTCCAGGATCGCGTACAGCAGCAGGGGAGATTTGAACCTGTCCACCACCCGCCCCAACGACAGGGCGCCCAGGGCCATGCCCAGCATGAACACGCACACGACGGTGGTGATGGCGTGGTAGGTGACCCCGAAGAGGTAGACCAGGTACTTGATCCAGACCATCTCGTAGACGAGCGTGGAAAAACCCGAAAGGAAAAAAGCCGCCAACAGTACGGACTTCAACGCCCCGACTCCGCGCCTTTTCCTTCCTCCCATCGGTCTCTCCTCCACTGCCGCCAGCAAGAGCCATTGTGGCAGAATGCGCGGCCCAGGGAGAAGTTTCCGAGGAATTGCCACTGGATGATGATCTGGCCCAGAAAGCCCAACAGCAATTCCAGGGCGGCTGACGATACTACCTGCCGGCCAGCACCACGAAGATCACGTACTCCGCCGACGGCTGACCGGGGATGTCACCCCGGCATGCGTGGACCGCCAGGCGGGGCCTGTCCGCCCTGGTCAAGATGACATCGAAACCGGAGAGGTCGTCGGGAGGCAGGTAGCTGCCCGTCCACTGCTGGGCCACGAGGCTCAACGATGGCTCGTCGAGCCCATGGCGCAATGTCTTCTTGAGGGTGTCCATGTCGTCAGGGGCCAACTCGCCCCTGCACACCCTGTCTGCGAAATCGGCCACGATGGAAGATGCCACGGGATCGGCTCGAAAACCTGACATCCCGGCAGCTCGACGCAGAGAGACCGCGGCCTGGTACAGGCGGCGCACCTCCAGTTCCTGCTGGAAGGGTGGCGGAGTGGCCACCAGGTAGGTGACCGAAACGTGGTCGGGCTTGCCGGTTTCCACGGGGCTGAAGCCCACCCCCAGCCTGCTCACCTGGAAGTCCAGCACCTGGTAGCGGAACGAGGGTTCCTGCAACGCCCTGGCCGCCAGCTCACGGGGCGAAGTCACGTGCGCCTGCATCCGGTAGATGTCGGTGTGGGGCACACCTTCGCTGGCCAGCCGGGAGGACAGCTCAGGCTGGAAACCACTCACCTGCCCACTGGCCAGCCTGCCCGCCCAATCCGCCGCAAGCTCTGCAACCACGGGATCCGCTACGAGGGGCTCCAGGCCCAGACGGCCCCGCTCCCGGTTGTAGGAATCCAGGATCAGGGCAGCCCAATCGGCTGGTTGCGAGTCCGCCTCGGTGGAGGGCAGCATCCAGGCGGGCGGAAGCGGCGGCTCCCTTTCCTCCACGTAGACCGGCAGCAGCAGCAGGGTCTGCGAGGCACCAATCTGGCCCCGCAGGTCTTCGGGTACTCCACGGATCTCCACGAAATAGCGCCCCGCTTCCAGGGGGAGCCGCAGATTCACTTCCAGGTTTCCCGAGGGGTCCACCTGCAGGGGCGTGGAGTAGAGGCCTCCCTGCTCCACGTCCATGAAGAACTCCAACTGGTCGTAGGGATGGCGGAGCCGGGCCTGAAGATGGAAGTCCTGGCCGGCCTGGTAGTACTTGGGCAGGGATGCGATTCGGAGGGGCTGTCTGAATGAGAGGGCCACCTGCAGATAGTCTCTGCGGCCCGTTCTCAGGATTGAAAGGCCGTAGATGCAGGGTGCGGAAGAAACCTTTTCGCCGGGGTACAGGTTGTCCAGTACGTTGTGACGCATGACCCCGCGCAGGCCTTCGCCCAGCTTCAGGACGCTGGCGCTCTCGAAACGCCCGACGACTCCGACCTTCCATGCCAGCCAATCCATGTACGAGGCCGCCGGCAGTTGGCCTCGTCGGGCGAAGTAGAGAGCCACCACGCGCGCCACGAAGTCCAGGGCCGGCTGGTGGGTGAAGGAGTCCTCTCCAGGGTGTTCGCCATGGAAAGCGGCACGCAATTCCTGGACTCTGGAAAAGTCGTCGCCCGGGGGGACAGTGTTTGCCGGATCTTCGTAACTTGATATTGCCAGGGCCGAGAGCATGGCATGGGACGCCCCTCCCAGGTCATCTGGGGGTGAATCCGCGGCCCGGAGGGGAGCGGACGGGGCCAACAGTAGAAGCGCAAGGACTGCAATCAGAACAGCGCCACTGGTCATACGAAGCATGGGGCCTCCGGCGCACGCTGGAGATAGAGGGAAAGATATTCACACAGACAACATGATACAGGGATAACGGCATGTCCAACAAAGTCGATCACTGGTCGAACCGCTCGGTGGCCATTGCCACGGGCATCCTGCTTCTGTGGGTGCTGACAGGCACCGCCTTCCTCCAGGCCCTCCACCCCGCCGCTGGCGCCAGCTACCTGCTGTTGTGGATCGCCCAGTACGTCTCATGCCGCTACCTGGTCTGCACGCGCTGCTACTACTACGGCAAAAAGTGCTACATGCTTGGCGGAACCTGCGCCAGCTACCTTTTCAAGGAGCGCCAGCACGGCCCTCGCATGCCCGATGATGCCATCGTCGGAGCCTGGTGGGCCGTCGTCACCCTGTTCCCCATTCCATTCTTCGTTGCATGGGGAACCTGGGGATTCCTCCTGATCTACGGTATCGTGGCCCTTGTTTGGCACGCCCTTCACTACGTCCTGGCCTGCAGGCGATGCAAGAACGTCACCTGCCTTCTGAACCCCGACCGCCCCAGGGGCCCCACCGCCATCCTGCCCCCTGGCGGAGGTTCCCAGGAACCATCGTGAAAGCTCATACCTGCTCGGCCCGCTTCTCCAGGACATGAAGCCGCCACGGCATCAGCCGGCCGCCTTCCGTTGCCTTTTTTCCCGACGGCTCCCAGGATTTTCGACATGAACGCTCGGCTGCGACTCGCCCCGCCTCCAGGCCGTTTCATCGCCACCTACCGAATTTCGGCCTCCGACGAGCGCCAGGCCATGGAGCGTGCAAGGGCTCTCTGCGTGGAGCAGACAGTGGAGTTTCCCCCGGAACTTCTTCCTCCGGGACCCGCCCGCGAGACGGTTCCAGGCAGGGTGGAGGGCCTGTGGCAGAAAGGAAACGGCGAATACGACGCGGTGCTGAGCTACGATGAAGAGAGCGCTGCCGGCGAGCTGACGCAGCTTCTCAACATACTCTTCGGCAACTCCAGCCTCCGCATGGGCATCGTGCTGCGCTCCTTCCAGCTCTCTCCACGGCTCGCAAGCGCCTTCCCAGGCCCGCGCCTGGGCCGCCGGGGCCTGCGAAGGTCCCTGGGAGTACCTCGCAGACCCTTGCTTTGCACGGTGCTGAAACCCATGGGTCTGTCGGCCGCAGAGCTGGCGGCCCAGGCCGAGAGCTTCGCTCTTGGCGGAGTGGACATCGTAAAGGACGACCACGGACTGACAGACCAACCCTACGCCCCATTTCGGCAACGCGTGGAGCTTTGCGCCGCCGCGGTGGCGAGGGTCAACGCCCAGACCGGCCGGAACTGCCTGTACTTCGCCAACGTCACCGCGCCCTTCCACCGGGTCCTGGAACGTGCTCGCTTTGCCAGGGATGTGGGCGCAGGTGGCCTGCTGCTTGCCCCGGGCCTGGTG
This sequence comes from Myxococcota bacterium, assembly GCA_024276675.1. Classification (GTDB taxonomy): domain Bacteria; phylum Myxococcota_A; class UBA796; order UBA796; family JAFGLY01; genus JAJRWT01. The sequence goes on from JAJRWT010000047.1 coordinate 48,956, forward strand.
GGCCTGGACACCATGCGCCACCTGGCCCAGGACGACTCCCTGGGACTGCCCATCATGAGCCACCCCGCCATGCTGGGGTCCTTCATGCTGTCCCCTCGCCACGGCATCGCGCCCCACGCCCTCCTGGGCCAAATCTCCAGGCTGGCCGGGGCCGACGCCTGTATCTTCCCCGCGCACAACGGTCGCCTGCCGTTCAGTCGCCGCACCTGCAGAAGAGTGGCATGGGGAACCGAAGTGCCCATGGGCCACATAGATACCATCTTTCCCGTTGCGGCCGGCGGCGTCCACCTGGACCGACTGGAGGACATCATGCAGGTCATGGGCCCCCAGGTGGCGCTGCTCATCGGGGGCGACCTCCACCGAGACCCACGAGGCCTGGTTGAAGCCAGTCGCAGGTTCCTTGGCATCGTCCAGGGCCACGTGCCCCGGCGCCACGGCTCCGCGGAAAAGCGCCTTTCGGGAAGCTGATCTCCTGTACCGACACAAGGATATTGATCTTCCTTTGCCATCATGGCAGAATCGTGTGGAAGCATGCCGCTTGGACCGAATCCAGCCAGAAAAGGCACGAGAAAGGGAGAACAATGATCAGACTTCTATTGCCGGCCCTTCTGTTGAGCGCCTGCGGACCGGCCACCGGCAACCTGGACGGCAACGACGACTCCGATGGAGACGGCATCCTCAACTCTGAAGAAGAACAGCTCGGCACCGACCCCCTCGACGCCGACACCGACGGCGACGGCTACACCGACTCCGAGGAACGCGACTCCTACACCGACCCCCTGGATCCCGACGACTACCCCTACACCTACCAGGGGGGCTGGCCCGTGGACTCCTGCCGGCTTGAAGTCCAGGGAACCGGCACCGCCGAGGGCGACGTGGCCTACAATTTCGAGCTGATGGACCAGTTCGGCGACATGGTAAACCTGTACGATTTCTGTGCCCACAGCGTTTACCTGTTGTATGGCGAATGGGAGAGCAGTTGAAGCGGCTGTTCCAGCGTTGCCCCGGTGGGGCAGCAAATCTACGAAAAGTACCAGGAAGACGGCTTGATGGTGATCTTCCTCTACGCGGTCAACCTGGCGGGTGAACTTCCCGACATCGCAGATCTCCAGTACCTGGCCGAATACTACGACCTGACCCTTCCGGTGCTCGCCGACACCCACGTGGCTTCCGACTACGACATGACCGATGTCTTTCCCAGCACGACCTTCATGGGCCTGGGCGCGGAGCTGCTGCGGGTGGACGTGGAATACCCCGACGTCATGTTCGAGTTCGACCTCATCGAAGCCAACCTCCCATAGCTTCGGCGCCGGACCGGCCTGCTGGCAACGAGTTTGTCAAGGGCCACGCCCGCAGCCTGGGGCATGGAGCGACGCGGAAGCGCCCATTCCGTCCACGGCTCAAGCCACGCCCGCAGCCTGGGGCATGGAGCGCGGCCCCCGCGGCCCGGCGGGTTATTGATGGTGCTTCGACAACCGCGCGAGCCAGCCATGGGAGTCCGCCAAATGCTGAACATCTGTACCTGGAACGTCAACGGGATCAGGGCCTGCCACAGGAAGGGCTTCCTGGACTGGCTGAAAAAGGAACAGCCGGACCTGCTCTGCCTACAAGAAACGAAAGCCCACCCCCAACAACTGGCAGCGGAGCTGCGCCAGCCGCCTGGCTACCACACCTGGTTCGCCTCCGCCGCCAAGAAGGGCTACGCCGGCACGGCCCTCTACAGCAGGCGCTCCCCCCGGAAGGTATTTCCGGGTCTGGGCATCCAGGAATTCGACGACGAAGGCCGGACCGTCGTGGCCGACTACGGCCACTTCGTGATCATCGGCGGGTACTTCCCCAATTCCCAACCCGAGGGGCGTCGCCTGGACTACAAGCTGGCCTACAACGCGGCTGTGCTGGAACGCTGCCAGGAACTGCGGGGCCAGGGCCGCGAAGTGCTCATCTGCGGCGACTTCAACGCCGCCCACACCCCCATCGACCTGTTCCACCCCAAGGCCAACGAAAAGAACCCCGGCTACCTTCCCGAAGAACGAGCATGGGTGACCCATGCCCTCTCCACCGGCCTACACGACATCTTCCGTGAACGCCACCCCGGCGAACCCGGCCACTACACCTGGTGGAGCTACCGCGCCCGCTCCCGGGATCGCAACATTGGATGGCGGCTGGACTATTTCCTTGTCACGCCCGGCATTCTTGGGCACGTTGCGCAGGTATCGCACCTCAGCGGGGTTCTCGGATCGGATCACTGCCCGGTGAAGCTGCTGCTGGACCTTTGACCAGTCCTTGAACCGGCCTGGCCACGAAGCTGTCGCCCATGCCGGCTCTGCCGCGGGACGCCAGTCAAGGCCGGCGAAGCCCCGCCAACGCCAGGAGCAGCGCCAACAGCGCCGCGGCGCCTCCCGCCGTGGATGGCGCGGATGAACAAGAGCAGCCGCCCACGCCGGTGTCGATACCGCCTGAGCTGCCGCTTCCGCCTGTGTCGGCCGTGTCGGCCGTGTCGGCGGCTTCTGGCAACGGGGGCTGGATGATGCCTTCCTCGTCGCACCAGACCCTCGTACCGTCCTGGCAGCGAATGGTCATCTCCTGCTGGATCCAGTCCAGGTAGCGATCCACCCGCGTGTCGACGCCGCCGGTTTCGAAGCAGTCACTCTGGTCGTAGGAATGGGAAGTCACGCCCACCACGCGATCCGACACGGAGTAGATGGACTCCACGTCCATGAACGAAGGCCCGCCCGAGTCGCCGTGGCACTTGCGAACATCTTCTTCCAGGAGGCCGATCTGGAGTTCGAAGTCGTTCATGTTGGCGATGTAGGACACTCCCATCTGCTTGTAGCCGTAGGTGCCCTCGGGAGGCATCTCCCAGACGTTGGTGGCCACCTGTTGGCCCCAGCCCACCACCTGGACCACCTTGTCTTCCTGGACCTGGGAGGCCTCTTCGGGAAGTGGGAGATAGCCCAGGGGGATGTCTTCGAGTGCCTCGCCCAGAAAGACCAGCCCGATGTCGAAGTTTTCGGAGAGCCCGTAGCTCAGGTTCATGTAGTCGTAGCCCGGGTTGGCGACCCAGTCTATGGCTGGAACGGCGTCGTCGGGCAGGGCGGGAAAGGAGTAGCCGTCGAAGTCGGAGAGGTCGGCCTGGCGCGTCCAGCTCATCTCCAGGCTGGTGATGCTGCCCTGCCCCATGGTGATGGAGTAGTTCAGGGTGTCTTCGTCCACGCAGTGGGCGGCGAGCATCACGACGTCGGGAGCGATGAGCGTGGATGAACACATCATCATGCGCAGCGAGACGGTCTGGGAACCCAGGCGAGCGGTGATGTCGGCTATGGTGGCGCCGGCCATGGGGAAGTCGTCGATGGTGGCGCTTTCACCATTGATGATGGGCGGGGCAACGGGCTGGTCGGCCACCGCGACGCTCCAGGGAAGGAGCAACACGGCGGAAGAAACAATGGCTGAAGAAATAATGGGGGAAGAAACAATGAATCGCATGGTCTTCTCGTGCAGGGTGGTGTGGGTTCTTCTTTCAAGCCCCTCCGGTCTTCAGCCCATGGGAGTACCCGAAAACCCCGCATTGCGCTATCACGCTGTTTTTTTTTACAGCGTTTGAACAGTTGGATCATGTTCAAGGGGTTCAAGAGCTATGCATGGGCATCCGTGGTCTCTTGCAACTTGCTGATCATCGCACGTCACGCGATGGCATAGCCTTCACCCTCTGGTCTTTCCCATCGCCGTCTTCCTTTCCGAGCCACTGCCGAAGAAGGCACTTCTATGCCCGCAAACACCCAAAGGCAGGCATCAGCACGCCAGCCTTGTCCCAAAAATCAAAACCCAGAATACTCTCCGAACATGTCCGGA
>JAJRWT010000048.1 GCA_024276675.1 Myxococcota bacterium
CGGAGAGGAAACGCAGATCTGAAACCGTTTCGGGCCCTGGGCGGTTCACTTTTGCGTTTCGTCGGAGGGGAGGTGGCGGGATGGGGATCGGAGGGGGGCGGGCTGCCGTATCGGGTGTGGCGAGGTCCCCTTCGGGCCTTCGGGCTGGCGGTACAGGTCAGTCGCTGGGTCTCGACAGCACGTTTCCCTCGCGGAATGGCCTGGGCAAAGGGACAGGCCCAGCGGGCGGCCGGGTCGGTGGCGATCAGTTTCAGAAACATGCCCTCGTCCCACTCGCTGTGGCTCAAGCCCCACATGGAACCGATGACCACATCCTCGAAGCCATCGCCGTCCACGTCTCCGGCTGCTGCTACCTGGTTGGGAAAGAAACTCCCGACACGGAGTGTCCCGCCCCGGCTCCGGGAGTTTCCGAAAAAAGGGTGGCGTCGGCCTCGTACAGGCCGTGTTCTCCGCTCACTGGGTCCAGTACCAGGTAGGCCGCTCCGGCGCTCGTTCCACCAGCGGTGGCGAAGGGCGCTCCGATCATGAAATCATCGTATCCGTCGGCGTTGACATCTCCGGCACCGGCCAGAGACAAGCCGGCATAGTCGTAGAATGCCTCGCCCACGAAGCTGGCGTTGGCCGCAGAGAGCGACATCTCGGCGTCAGGTACCAGGAAACAGCTCTCCTCGGTGGCGCAATCATGGTCTTCACAGTCCACAAGGCCATCTCCGTCGTCGTCGACTCCGTTGCCGCATCCTCCGCGCTCACGGAGCCGTCGGCATCTCCAGTGTCACCCGCTCCCGCGGTATCCGCATCTCCCGAAGTTCCAGAGCCGTCGGTAAAACACGATGTGACCATTACTGCCAGGAATGCCAGGGAAACAGCGCCCACGGCGCTCGGTCTCGTACACGCTTTCATGGAACACCTCCGTGCGAGCCGGCCCGTCTCATGATCGAAAAAGGCGGAACTCTGTGCCACACGAGCAATCTGCGGCAGGGTGAAATGTCAAAAATATGCAAAGCACCTCCCATGCACCATCCTTCCATGAAAACCTGCAAGCGAAAGATTCCCTCCAGCCCCGCCACTGGCTGACAGCCATGCACATCGCGTGGGCCCCGTACAGCAGTCGCCGGAACCCGACTACGCCGCTCGTTTCCGGGTTCCGGCGGCTGATTGTATTCTCAACGAACCTGCCGTGATCGCTCCCTGGCGATGAGGGCCGCTCCCAGCGCGCCCACTATGTCGGGTTTCTCCGGGATGGAGATGGCGCTCCCCAGCGCGGCCTCCAGGGCCCGCACCACGCCGCCGTTGTAGGCAACGCCTCCGGACATGGAGACCGGCAGGCCAGCCACGTCGGGAGCCACCCGTCTGACCATGGCCCGCAGACGCTGAGCCACCGCGCGGTTCAACCCAAGGGCTATCTCGCTGATCTCGACACCCTCGGCCAGGAGAGAGATGACTTCGCTTTCGGCGAAGACGGTACACATGGAACTCAAGGTCAATCCACTCCTGGCCCCCATGTCCAGGTCCGAGAGGGTTTCCAGGTCAACCTCCAGGGCTCGGCTCATGGCTTCCAGGAAGCGCCCGGTGCCGGCCGCGCACTTGTCGTTCATGGCAAACTCGGCCACCCGGCCATCGGGCCCCAGGCGGATGACCTTGGAGTCCTGGCCCCCGATGTCGATGAGCAGGCGGGTCTGGGGAAGAAGCGCCCTGATTCCCCGGGCGTGGCAGGTGATCTCGGTCACCGCCGCCAGGCGGCCATCGACACGATCACGGCCGTAGCCCGTGGAAACGGTGGCCTCGACACTGTCGGCCGGCAGGCCGGCGTTTTCGAGGGCCTGGGCGCGAACGCGGGCGAGGGACCGGCGATTGCGTGCGCCCGTGGGCACCACTGCCCAGGCGAGGATTGTTCCTTCGCCGTCGATGATCACGGCATCGCAGGAGAGACTCCCGATGTCCAGGCCAAGGTAGTACATCCCGTTCAGCTCCAGGGCGAGGGGCGTTGCGCGAGCATTTCCAGGAAAGCGCCCATCCGAGTGCGCACCTGGCCCGCGGAGAAGGCGCGTGTGTCGATGCAGTCCACGGCCAGGTCCAGCATGGGGACACCGATTTCGCCCAGGCCCTGCTGGATCAGTCCCCGTGCTCCCAGGCTCTGGCGACATCCCCAGTGACAGGGGTGGATCACGCCGTCCACGCGGTGGGAGCGGGCGAGATTCCTGAGGTGGCGGATGCGTTGCTCTGCCGGGGCGCAGAGCGGCATACCGGACATGCGCCTGGCGAGCCCCTCCCAGGGGTCGTCGGGATCAACGGGCTCCCAGGTCACGTCGTTCAGCTCGTCGATGACTATCACGGCGCCGAACTCATGGGCGATGGTGCGCTCGATGGAGGTGCGAAACTGGATGCGGTTCTGGATCCACATCAGGCGGATACGCTCCCGGGGAAGCGCCCTTTCACCCGTGTCTACGCGGCGCAGGAGTTCATCGCGGTAGCCCCGTGCGATATCCACCGCCGCCTGGGTACCGAAAAACAGGGGCAGCACTATGCCCAGGTCCCGCAGATCGTTACTGGACACCGGCGATGGGACACGATTGGCCAGGTGGTAGACCTGCACGAGCAACTCGCGGGCCTGGTTGGAAAGCAGCATGGCCTCGCGTAGCCGAGCTGGTTCTACTGTTGTCCCGGTGCGTTGGGCGACGAAGCGGATCATCTCCTTGATCTGCTGGGCCAGAAGGGCCACCGCCTCGGGGCTGTCGGTTTGAGGGACGTGAAGGACGAAGAGATCCTTGCCGAAGTGCCTGGCCAGGTTTTCCAGGGTGGCGACCCCGGCCGAGCATGGAGCGCTCGTAGCCACCAGTACGTCGGGCTCTGGCATCATGCCCCGCAGGGCAGCCCCCATGACCGCACGGTGGTAGGCACAGGAGTCGGGCGCCCAGCCCTGGGATTCGGCCCGATCCAGGAAAGTCGAGACCATCCCACTGCCAGCCAGGTTGGCACCGACGAACTCCACGAAACAGGAGCTGATGTCCAGGGCGTTGAGCAGATCGAAGGGCGCCGCGACGCCACACCAGGCCACTCTTTCGGTGCCCGAGTACAGGCGCTGCCCCAGGCGAGCGGTCTCCAGTGCGTACTTGCGGCGCGCCGTGCGCGTCTGCACCGGATCCACCTCCAACTTGTGCTCCAGGGAATTCACGATACCGGCGAAGTACTCTCTCATCGTGTTCATCATGGTGTCACACCAACATCTCCACGAAGGCCTGGATACGGGTCCGCTGCTGTCCCAGCGTGCGAAGCGAACAATCGCCCTCTATGACCAGCAACGGAACCCCCTCGTCTCGAAGGGCCTGCCTGATGGCGGGCAGACGCGCCAGGTAGGGATCACAGAACTTCAGGGTATGGCAAACCACGCCCCGGGCGCCGCAGGCACGAGCCCGCCGGACCAGCTCCCGGGCCATGGCAACGGGTTCGGAGCAGGTAACGGTCCTGGCGCAAGGGGGGCGGTGGAGGAGAGCTGCTGCAAGCTCTTGGAAGGCGTCCCCCGCGGCGGAAAAATGGGTGGTGGTGAGCCAGCGCGAACCGGTACAGAGGTCGTCATCGACGATGCGAGCGCCGCAATCCTCGATGAGGGCAAAGGTGTCGGGATCCGGCAGGACGTTGCCGAAGAGGTAGATGGGCACGTCGGTGCCTCCGTCGGGCTCCTGGCGCAGCTCTGCGGCGGCGGATCGCAGCACATCGGTGGCCTCTTCCAGGGGGAGCGTCGCGGCCTGGTTGTTGAGGCGTTGAAGTACTGCCGCGCTGCCGTGCAAGCGTCCTGTTGCTCGCAGCCGGGCAAGCTCATGGAGGAGTGAACCGAGTTCCGCCCGTTGGCGGGCGCTCCGGCGCAGGCGCTGCCCGGTCACCTGCTCCCCACCCCACAGGGCGAGCGCATCCGCCAGCCTCCGGAGTTCGCTGGCCAGGTAACGCCTGGCCCAGTCGCCGCGGTCGGTGGGGAGATCCAGCAGGAAAACGCGATCCTGGGGACGCGCTGGCTTCCAGGCGTCGGCCAGGCGGCGCATGGCATCGCAGCTCGTGGTGAAGACCATGCCCTCCAGGGGCGGCAGATCCGCGCTCATGGCGCGATCCAGGAGGATCTTGACGTGGGGGCAGAGGGTCTCGTGCAGCAGTCGTCCCGCCTGGTCGGGTGGGTTGCCCATCGGGAGCACCCGGCAAGGAGAAAAACCAGCGGCGTCCATGAGGACCAGTGGCGTGTAGGCGCAGGCCCAACCGATATATCGCCTGCTCTTGGAGTTGCCCGGCATTGGATTCTCCTGGCGTGTGCGCCTTCATCGGCCCGTGGATTCGCCCGTGGTACCACGTACATTGGAAATGATCCTGCGGAGCACCCTGGCGGCAATGTCGATTTCTTCCAGGGGTATTCCCATGAAGAGCATAGAAAGGGTCTCGTCCATCATCCGCATCGCCGTGTCGTGGACACCCAGGCCTTTGTCGGTGAGCTGAATGTGCATGGCACGCCGATCTTGCGGCGCGGGCTCGCGTGTGACAAATCCATCACGCTCCATGCGGTCCAGCAGACCTGTCATGGTCGAGGGTTCGAGTCCGGCACAGCGTGCGAGCTGGATCATCTTCTGGCCATCCCTCTGCCAGAGACACCAGAGCACCACCAGGTATGATGGCCGCAGGCCCCTGATGCCGGCGCCGGCAAAGGTCTTCTTCAACGTGGCCGTCATCAAGAGCGAAGCCCTGGAAACCAGGTAGTACGGGCATTCGTCGAGCTTGCGCAGTTTCCGGTCCCTGGGCCACATGGCGGACCCCCTTTACATGGTTACGTATTATTCGCATACATACTATCCGCTACCGAAGCGACTGTCAAGGTACTTGGCGGCACCTGGCAACGCCAGCCATTTCTTTTTCCCAAGGTGTAAGAACTCCCTCTTCATGTTCGTTCAAGTGCCGAAGTCCACGGAACAGCAACGCCAGGCAACGGAGTGTCATCATGCGTATTCTCGGAACAACAGCTCTTCTGGCCATCTCCGGCTCCACGGCCGCGCCCCCGGTCCAGGCGGCAGCAGACCCTGCCTTCGATGCTGCCATTTCCCGCGTTGAATCCATGGTACAGGACAACAGGGTGAACAACCTGGTGCAGATGCGAGGCTTGAAGGTTCTCAACGTCACCTGGGAAGACACGGGGCGATTCAAGGGCTCTGTGTGGGGGCCCAATATCAGTGACATGACCATAGGTGTCCGTGACAGCCGTGGCCGCCTCCACCCCATGCCCGTGATTCGCTTCGACAACTTCAGTGACATCACCGCGGACCTGCCCAGCGATCGACTCCAGGTGTTGGTGGGCAACGAGTCGGGCAGAGATCTCCACCCCGTGTCGGTTGCGGATCTGTTGAAGGACCTACGCGGCTTTCTACACGATCCCCAGAGCTGGCGTGGATGGCGCAGGAGCCTGTGGGCTTCGCGTGACTCCCGCGTGCTGCTGAGCGCCCAGGCATGTTTCCTGCCGGTGCCCCGCCATGGAGAGGCAACCTTCACCCCGGTCATCTACAACTACCAGTCCTACCCGGGCAATCCCGCGGTCCTGACCATGGTTGCCACCCGCGAGGGCACCAGCATCCAGGTGGTGGAGAACGAATCCGGCTACATGTCCGAGGTGCTGTACTTCAACGAGGACGGCCAACGTGCCCCTTTCACGGCAGTTCGCCAATCCGAACGCAGTTGGTACCAGGGGGTGGACGACTCCCACATCCCTGAAGCAGGGGGTCAGCGGGGCGCCAGCGACGACGGCCTGAACGTGGTGCTGCTGGTACAGGTGCCTCTCAAACAGAAAGAAAAGCGTAGCTGGCTGGCCTTCGAGGCCCCAATGGACTCCACTGCTGGAAGCAGAGCCTGCGCCAAGCCGATGGTATTGCCACGAAGCGACGTGGAAGACGCCGTCATAGGCCATGGAGCCACGGAAGGTCCCTTCGAAGAGATTGGCGACCTGGAGATCCAGCGAGATCCCCGCTACCCCGTTCGCGTAACCGTGCAGTTCTACAAGGCCACCAGCAACGGCGTGGTGGACCCGTCCGACATCGCCGCCATCAGGAGCCGGATCGACAGGGTCTACCAGCACGGAGACTACGTGGGCAGCCTGGTGCTTTCGGGTTGGACGGGCCGCCCCACCGAGTGGTACGGGCAGCCCGAATCCAGCGAGACGGCCGACTGGGCCGAGCCGCCCTGGCAATGGATGAAGGGCTGGTGAGCAAAGGTCGAGAAAGCACTTGTCTTGGTGTGCGCAGCGGTGGTACCATTTTGGTTCTTCGGCTGAACGCCAATCCCCGCCTGGCTCGAGCGGGTATTACAACGCTACGGGTGACAAGACAAGGAGAAAGAGATGTTCAACGACAGAGTCATTCCAACGACTGTTTTCGGGGTCTTCCTGGGCGCGGCGGCCCTTTTCTCCGCACCGGCTCATTCTACCAGCTACTGTGTGGATGGAGACTCGGGAGACAACGCCGCCAGCGGTCTCTATCCCTCGGAATGTTGGCAGACGGTCTCCCGGGCATTCGACGAGTCCATGGCCGTCTCCATGGGCTCATACGACTCACTCTACCTGAAGGAGTACGTGTACCACGAGACCATTGCACTGGACTCCTCCATGCCGGGAATCTCAATCGCCACCTACCCCGGCGATTCTCCGGCTACCATCTACTGCGACAACGAAGATGGCGACACCAACGGCTCCATCGGGGTCAACCTGGTGGGGGCCAACGGCGTGTTCATGCACAATCTGCGCATCGTGAATTGCCAGGCCATGGCCGTCTGGGTGAACTCAGGCTCGGAAGACATCCAGATCCAGTACTGTGAAATGGAACTTCCCGGCGATGATTCACCAAGGGTCGGCTACGGTGTGAACGTAGACAGCTCCAGCGACGTGACCATCTTCCGCAACGAATTCCAGCGCGAGGGCAGCTCCGAAGCGCTGGGGCAGGCAATGTACACGGTCAACTCCAGCGACGTGAGGCTCCGCGAAAACACAGTCCACGACAACATCCTGTTCTCTGTGTGGCAGGAGGGCTGCCGGTACATCTACATCGAAGGCAACTATTTTTCAGGGGGGCACACCGGGGTCGTCCTGGATGGCGGCAGGGGACCGACCTACTTGCGAGACAACTTCTTCGAAGGACAGACCACCTGGGGCCTGGATCTCTACTCCGACAACAACGTCGTTCGTGACAATATCTTTTTTGAATGCAGCACCGCCATCGCCATCAACGGCAACGGCAACGCTGTCACGGGGAACGATATCCGGGAGAGCCTGGTGAATGGCATCGTGATGGACTACGGCTCCGCCAATCAATTGATTGACAACCAGGTTTTCGAATAGCGCCCGCCAAGACGATCCCCCGCACCGTGCTGGAACAGAAGCCCCGTGGGCGGGGAGTGCGGCCTGTTTGGCCTTGCGGCTTCGCAAAAAACTTTGCAACTGTGGGCTGGCCTGGCCAACGGGTCCAGCCGGTACTGAAGTCCAACGTGGCAGCATTCCGGACATTTCTGCGCAAGAGGTGAAGCACTGCACCTGGGAGCGAAGGCTTCCAGCCTTCGCTCGGTCGCTGAAAAACCCATTCTCGCCGAGGACCAGCGAGGGCGAGAGACCCTCGCTCCCAGGGTTGCTCACCAGCCATGCAGGAGTCTCGCATCCCGGGTTCACCTTCCAGCTCGCAGGCCCGCTCCACATAAGGACGGATCTGCGCTGGCTGGGCAGCTTCGGCGCGGACGGCACGGCAAGCCACAGCGACATCTTCCAGAACCTGAGGTGATAGACAAGGACTGAGGCCGGTCGCACCGGCGGCGCCTGCTTGAACCCAGGGGCCCTGGCTGCCGTTGCTCTCGGCCATGCCGGGCCCCGACTCCACAGTCAGTCCCGCTCCTCGCGAGCGTAGGGCCTGCCAAGGGCGGCGGGTGCCCCCATGAAACGGCTCCATGGACCGCATGAGGCCAACAGCAGCACCAGCAGGGTGGCAGACGTAGGGGAGCATCTTGAGGATGTAGACATTGGCGTCGAAGCCCAGGGCCTGGATGTGGAACTGTCATTTCCAAGCGTGCCCGTCCTGCAGGCAGGCCGATCTATCTCCAAGTCCCCAATCACAGCTCCATTACCTGGAAGTTGCTCTCTCTGGAGCGCGCCTGTCGTGGTCGAGACTGGACCTCTCGCTCGACCACTGGCCCGCCCGCACGCCCCCCGGTTCAGCGCAGCAGTTTAGCCAACAGCAGGCCCAGGTAGGTGCCGATGGCCAGCCCGGCGATGCTCATGCTCAGGCCAGAGACCAGCAGCGCACGGTTCTTGAGGGCGCGAGCGACGGGGCCGATGAAGGGGGGGCCAAAGATCCCGGCGGCGGAGGTGATCAGAGTAGTGTCCGCGTCGATCCGGAACAGTGCTGCAAGCGCGAAATGGATCAAAATCGCCCCGAACATCTGCACTGCCACGAAGCCCAGGAAGGTAAGCATCGCTGATTCTTGAAACATCTTTTGGACATCGACCAACGCGCCGATGGCCACGCAGAATATCAGCAGCAGGTAGTCTCCGGCTTCGTAGCTCCAGGCCAACTCGCGAATCGGGCGGGCGAATGAGGCCAACAGCCCGAAGGTCGTGAGCATCACGATGATCAGCTCATTCGACAACTCGTGTTTGAGGAGCAGACTGAGGCCGACGCTGGCCCCGACGCTGGCCCCGACGAGCAGCAGGCTGAGGAGCAGCGCGAGCCCCAGTTGAAGCCATTCAGGGTATGCCTTCGGGCGCGTGGTGAGATCGCCTTCATCGACCTCCACGAGCGGCGGCAGCGGCGGCTCCTCAGCCGCTTGAAAGGCCGGCAGAAAGAGCAACAGGACGCGCTGACCGAAGCCCAGGACGAAGAGCAGATATACTCCTCCAAGCATCAAATCTGCGGTGGTGACCCGGGTATAGGTCTCATCGGAGACCCCCAGCGCATCGCCGATGGCGTTGGTGTTGAGCGTCCCTCCAGAGTACATACCGACCAACATCCCCGCGATCTTCGGGGAGTCTTCAACCCGGTCGCCGAGCAGCCAGTGGGTCAGGGCCGCGCTGCTGACCGCCGCTACCAACATCAGCCCAAAGGAGATCAAGGTCATCCGCGACAACTTGAACCACGCCTTGACGTCTGCCGAGAACAACAGCAGCGGCAGCGCCAGGGCAATCGTCAGTTTCTTGAACCATTCGATCAGCGTTTCGTCGACGGTCCAGGGGAGACTGGCCATGGCGATACCCATCAGGTAGCAGAGCACCACCGGACCCAGCCACTCCACCAGCTTGATCCGACGCGCCAGCCACAGCGAAAGGGCCGGTAACAGTAAGATGATCGCAGCATGAACGAAGTTTATGGACATCTGAAATCAAAGCTCCAATGTCGATAGTGAGCAAGTGGAGCCTAACATTGTCTCTCTGTTCGAGGATGGGATGGCCTTAAAAAAGAGACTAAGGAGATTTGTAGGGGCAGCTCTTGTGGCTGTCCGTCAACCAGAGCAGTAAATCAGCCCGGGAGCAGCTCCCCCACCTACGCCTGGGTTGGGCGATGTGTGGCCCGCGCCGGAAGAGCGTATGTCCTTGATCGTCGGCTCATTTTAGCCCACAACCGCCCATATGAGGTTTTGTAATAGATTCTACGCGGATTAGAGACCAGCGTGGGTTTTCACCTCCCAGGTGAAGTCGAAGGTAGCCTCTGGCGGACTCCAGATAGGTTCATGCGCGGGTGGGAGAGTTCTTTGACAGGGTTGACGCGAGGTGGAGGGCAGCGGGCCAGCGGGGGGGGGCCCAGTTGGCAGAGCCTCTTGACGGGATTTCCTGCGAGAGGGGCATGGAGAGATACGCGCCCAACGCAAGAGCCCTATCTGCGAGAAGGCGCAACACTGTGTCCAATATTGGCTGCGGCGAAACTCAGGAATGCGCAAGAAGGCGGCACCCCGGGTTTTCCGCGAGGGAGAAACCCGGTAGGTTGTAGGTGGAATATCCTGAACCAGATGTGCCAAGATGAGTGTATCCCAGGGGCTGGTTCCGTTCAACTATAAACTGACGGCGAGGCGAGACTTCGTGACCGCCTACGCGGGCTTGCCTGTTGTGTACGAGGCCATACTGACAGTGGTCGACAACTCGCTGTACCGCGAGTTACGCGATGCCCTTGGATACCGTTCATGGAAGGTCGTGCGCCGGCACCTGGCGAGCCTGGTGCTGTTGATCGCTGCGGGGGGCGACCACTTGAGCGACCTCGATATGCTGCGTGCCGACCCTGGCCTGGAGGCGCTCGTGGGTTTCCTTCCTTCCAGCCCGACCCAGGCCAAGGATTTCCTCTACCGATTCCACCAGGGGCTGGACGGGCACCGGCTCACTTCCGAAGAGGATTCAAAGCTGTCCGTGAAGGGGCAGGCCACTATTCGGCCCGAGGGCCCCGGGCTACAGGTCCTGGAGTTGTTCCCGCAGCGTGTAGTCGAGGCCATCCAGGCAAGCAAGCCCCGCCGGGTCGCGACCCTCGACGTAGACGCCGTTATCGTGGAGGCCAACAAAAAGCAGGCGTTGAAGGCTTACGAGGGCACGGTAGGCTACCAGCCACAGATGGCCTGGTGGGCCGAGAAAGGCGTCTGGGTTGCTGACCAGTTCCGCGATGGCAACGTCAACGCCGAGTACAAGGGGAAGGACTTCTTGTTGCGCGCATTCGCGGCCCTTCCCGACGGTATCGAGGAGCGACGGATGCGCGGCGATTCGGCCTTTTACAACGAGGAAGCCCTCACCTGGCTGGGCCAGCAGGGTATCGACTTCGTGGTCACGGCAGACATGGTGTCACCTCTGGCCAAGATCATCGAGTGCATGCATGAAGGCTGTTGGCGACCCTACAGAGACCTGAAGGATCCCGACGAGATTGGAGAGTTCCCATCCGAAAACTGCTCCCATCGCAGGAGCGGCCCATTCCTTCGCCAGGCACGCCCGGGCAACCACTTGAAATAGCGATGCTATTCCGGCGGGTTGCCCGAACGTACCTGGCTCGAAAGCGACTCGCTCCTGCTCGGTCCGCACTTTCCGGACGGGAACTAGAGAGGAGCGCGAATGGGCCGAGGTGATCGACTACGTGCCCGATTGGAAGCGCAATAGGCGCCCTGGTGCCGAGCCTTTCCGCTACATCGCGATAAGGATCCGCCCTCGCCAGCGCGATCTGTTCGAAGAGGCCGAGCGGCAGTGGCGCCACTACTGCGTGGTAAGCAACATGAGTTGGAATGGCGGCCGTCTGCTGCGTTGGCACCGGGAGAAGCAGGGCACCGTGGAGTTCGGCCACGGCGTCATGAAGAACGACCTGGGCGCCGGGGTCGTGCCCACGGGCAAGTGCCGAGCGGAGCGAGTGAACGTGGGCGCCAACGCCGCATGGTGGTACATAGGTATCATGACCCACGACCTCCTGGAGCTGGTCAAGTTGCTGGCCAAGGAGGACGGCATCGCCACCGCACGACCCAAGACACTGCGTTTCCGCCTATTTGCCCTCGGCGCTCGCCTCACTACTCACGCTGGGACCTGGAGCGTCCGCTTGTGGGAGGCGCTGCCCCAGGCCCACCTGCTCATCGCCCTGCGTCATGCACTGGTGGAGTTGGCTGCGCTCCTACGCCCACGCCTGCTCGCCCCTGGCTGACCCCGAAAATCGCCTGATCATCGATGACGGCACTGCCATTCAGGGCAGTGCTGTGCCCGCGACCCGCTGTCATGCCCAGCAAATGTGGCATATGGGCGCATCGAGCGTAAGATCTACTCTGCACACCACCCGCGTTGGCCCACATCGCGACCTCACGGACCTCGGGGAGGCGTTACGATGCCAACAGCAAGTTACGTGCCAGATCTGGGCCGACGATTATGGTTACGGTCCTTGACAGGGCGCCGCAGCCATTGCTATGGTACGATGAGCAGCCAAGGCCCCCCCCGGCCTCAGGCTGTGTCTATCAACCCATAAGAAAGGAAAGACAGATGAAACCAGTCAGGTCAGGTCAGGTCAGGTCAGGTCAGGTCAGGTCAGGTCAAGTACCACGTCCTTGAGGCCATCGCAATAGGAGTGTTCTCTTTTCTCTTGTTTCCATCTACATCCCATGCTCTCTGCCCAGTCGGATACGGCACCGACTGCAACAGCATCTGTTCGTACTCTGGAACAGTGGTCACATGCGATTTGGATGAGCATGGACATTCGTCTTCTGGAAATCCACAGTTCGACGCCTGCACCTCCGACACCGTTGACGATTTCAGGGCCTATGGCTACGACGGCAACGGCAACCCCTTCTGCTGTGAGTTCGTGGATTTAGGATTGACCGACCTGTACGTCTACGGAACAGATCCCTCGGACGAAGAATGGAATAATGTGGCAGATACCATCGACCTCGCCTGTGGGGCCATAGACCTCCTCTGCTCCAACACCTATGTATATGGGCGCAACGGGCCAGACACCTTGAAGGGCTCCGAGGACGATAGCTGCGTGGACCATATATGGGGCGGGGAGCAGAGCGACATCATCGGTGGTCGTGACGGCGATGACTATCTCTACGGGGACAACTCCAACGACAGCATCCGCGGTGACGATGGCGATGACTACATCGAGGGCGGCCTTGCGGTGGACACCATCAACGGGAATGCGGGGAATGATGTAATATGGGGTGACAACGCGGTGGATGGTGACGACGTCGAATTGAACGGTACAAACACTGACACCATCTATGGTGGCACGGGAAATGACAGCCTGCACGGCCAGGATGACGCTGACTTCCTCTGCGGTGGCCCCGGCACCGACTACCACTACGGCGGCTCGGGCGAAGTAGATAATGACAACTGCGAGAACGAGAACATGGACGATTGCGAGGACAACACCGCCACCTGCACTCCCTGACTGTCGTAGACCAACGACAGCACTGGTAGTAGACGGGATCTTCCATCTCTACCGAGTTGGAAGATCCTTCCAGGGCCGCCGGAATAGAACTCCCATAGAAAGTGAAACACAGAGATGCATGGTGAAGCCCTTGGCCATATCCGGACCAAGCTATTCCTGGCAGTGCTCTATGGTTGCACTGGCGGCTGCGGTCCCGACCTGCCCGTTGATAGCGTCATCCTCGACAGCGGAAGAGAGCCATACGCTGAAGATTCCGGCCTACGACTCCTGGTGGACGAAGACGGCGATGGCTACCTGGCCGGGATCGACTGCGACGACCAAGACCCCAACACCCATCCCGCTGCCGACGAGTACTGCGACGGCAAGGACAACGACTGCGACGGAGAGGTGGACGAAGACGCCGTGGATGCCGGCTCTTGGTACCCGGACGAAGACGGTGACGGCTACGGAGACGCCAGCGCATCGTCATTGCAGGACTGCGGCCAACCCGTGGGCCATGTGGCCGACGGCTCGGACTGCGACGACAGCGACGAGGCCATCCATCCAGGGGCGGAGGAAAGCCTCTGCGACGGCTTGGACTCGGACTGTGACGGCGTGGGAGACGGCCTGATGGCTGCGCTTGTGGAGGGCATCGAATACAAGGACCTGCAAGACGCCATCGACGCAGTCACGGACGACGGTGTCGTCTACGTCTGCCCGGGGAACCACGGCGGTGGTCTGAGCATCGGAAAAAATCGCAGGATCAGCATGGAGTCCTTCTCCGGCAACGCGGACGACACTATCCTGGATGGCGGTGGTTTCCAGAGGATCCTCTTCATCGATGACGGATCAGAGGTGAGCATCTCCAACATCACCTTCCAGGACGGGTTAAACTATACCGACCCATATGATGACATCCACGAGGACGGCGGAGGAGCAATCTACTCAGATGGCCAGGTACTCGAGCTACTGGGTTGCAACTTCCTGGACAACTACTCCATAGGAATCGTCGGCGCAATCGTCTTCAAACCACAGCCAGTTGGGTTTGGGATCTCCCCTTCGTTCGTGGTAGATGGATGCTCTTTCGAGAGATGCCGCTGCGATGGTATCCCAGATTATTACGACTATTACTTGGCGGGATGTATCGTAGTGGATTCAGGTGAAGTAGAAGGGAACGTGGGTGTCACGATGACCGACAGCTACTTCGGCGACAACTACGGCCCGGATGCAGCAGCCCTTTTTATACGGGGTGAAGGCTCCGTGCAAATGGACATCTCGGGCAGTTCCTTCGTTGACAACACATCTAGCTGGGGTGTCATCAGGACCGAGTCGGATAGCTACGAGACCTGGACCATCGAGGACTCGTCGTTTTCTGGTAACAACGCCGATTGGGGGGGCTCGGTTTTCAGCTTCGCCAACCAGGGGACAACGGATGTATACATTTCCTCGAGCACATTCGAGGAAAACTCCACCGCCTGCGAAAGTGGCTACTGCGGTGCATTCTCCGTCGTAACCGGGTGGCGGTTCTCCATGGAGTTCGTGGACACCATCTTCACCGACAACAGCGGCGGATTGCTGGGCTCGGAATTACCCGATGAACTCCTGTCCTTCGATCTCACCCTACGTGGATGCACGGTCAACAGAAACACAGTCTTTACCATATTCCGCTTGTGGGGCGGGAGAGACCACCGGGTCGAAATAATCGACTCCGACTTTAACGAAAATGAAAGCAAGATCGTTGACGTACACCCAACCTCTGGCAGGGGCTCGCTATCCATCCGTGGCTCAACATTCAGCGACAACATCGTTGACAGCAAACTTGTCGAGGTCTACTCGGACGAACTCTTTCCTGCCGAAATAACCATCCAGGACAGTGTCTTTCAGCGAAACACATCCAATGGCATCCACGGTGGCAACGCGGTACTCTATTCATACGGCTACACCAGTCTCTCGATCAGTGATAGCAACTTCACGGAGAACGAATCCGTCAGTGAGTGCTGCTCAGCGGTGGATATTACCCCGACGGATGTCTTCGAATCACACAACGTTGACTGGGGCGTGGGGGAGTTGGACAACACCCCCGGCGACTTCGGGATCCGCAACGACGAGCCCGTTTGCGTGGATGACCTGGGCGACGACGAGAGCTTCTACTGCCCGGGCGATGGAAGCTGCTACTGCTATGACGACATCCCCTGCCCCTTCGGCGATTGACGAGATCCACATGCCAGGGTGCCTGGTCCAGCCTCGCTTTCGCCGCTCCTCGCCACCCGTCTTCCAGGAAAAGCAATGGCTCCATCGAGTATCGCCTCCACTCTCGGCTTCTTGCTTGTGGCCTGTGCTGGCAACATCGCCACTACTATCACCGACGCCGACAAAGATGGCTACTCCACCGCAGAAGACTGCGATGATTCAGACGGCACGATCCACCCGGGCGCACGCGAGTACTGCAACGGGATCGACGAGGACTGCGACGGCCAAGTGGACGAAGGCGTTAAAGGCAGCTTCTACCTGGACAATGACAGCGACGGCTTCGGAGACCCCGACCAACTCCTCGAGAGCTGCCAACAGCCCGACTACTACGTTGAAGACGACAGCGACTGCGACGACGCCAACGCCGACAGGCACCCTGGAGCCGAGGAGTACTGCAATGGCGCTGACGACGACTGCGACGGCCAGGTGGACGAGGATGACGCCGTCGACTCCCGTACCTGGTACCGCGACGCCGATTCCGACGGCTACGGTGACGCTTCCGCAACCGCAACGGCCTGTCAGCGGCCATCGGGATATGTCGAGGACGACACCGACTGTAACGATGGCAGCGACGGTGTATACCCAGGTGCCGACGAACACTGCGACGGAGTAGACGAGGACTGTGACGGCGATGTCGACGAAGATGCGGTGGACATGGTCACCTGGTACCGCGACGCTGACCTCGACGGCTATGGGGACGCATCCGTCTCCACCACCGCTTGCGAGGCACCACTCTACTTCGTGAACGACGACACCGATTGCGACGACACTGAAGACGACGCCAACCCAGGCGCAGACGAAGTCTGCGACGGAATCGACAACGACTGCGACGGCGACATCGATCCCTGCTGCGTCGGCAGCGCCGAAGTGATACAGCTCATGGGCGAGGAACCTTCCAGCTACGCTGGATACGCGCTCTCCGGCGCGGGCGACGTGGACGGTGACGGCTTCGATGATCTGCTTGTAGGTGCCTACGCTTACGACGACGAGGATGAGATGGTGGGCGCTGCATACCTGCTGTACGGTCCGGTCACGGAAGATCGCAACCTCTCGCTCGCCGACGTGAAACTCGTGGGAGAGAAAACCTATGATTATGCGGGAAGATCCCTCTCCAGCGCCGGTGATGTGAACGGTGACGACTTCGACGATCTACTCATCGGAGCAAACGGAAACGACGAAGGCGGTTCAAATGCAGGCGCTGCCTACCTGCTCTTTGGCCCCATCACATCAGACAACGACCTCTCGTCCGCCGATGCAAAGTTCATTGGTGAAGACTCTTCCGATTGGGCGGGAGGAGCCGTCTCCGGTGCTGGTGACGTGGACGGCGACGGCTTCGACGACATGCTCATTGGAGCCGAAGGAGATGATAACGAGGGGGCAAGTGAAGGTGCCCTGTACTTGCTAAATGGTCCAATCACCGAGGACCGTAGCCTATCGCTTGCCGACGCAAAGCTTGGGGGTGAGTCATCCTATGACTATGCAGGTTACGCCGTCTCCGGTGCTGGTGACGTGAACGGCGACGGCTTCGACGACATGCTCGTAGGAGCCTATGGAAACGACGAGGGCGGAGAGGATGCCGGCGCCGCGTACCTGATCTATGGCCCGGTCACGGCCCACCGCGACCTGTCTCTGGCCGACGCGAAGCTCATAGGTGAAGAGGAGCGCGACTATGCGGGACGTGCTGTGTCCGGCCCGGGAGATGTGAACGGGGACGGGTTTGCCGACCTGTTGCTTGGGGCATACGGGAACGACGAGGGTGGGCTGGATGCAGGTGCTGCATACCTGCTGTACGGTCCGGTCACCGCAAATCGTGACCTCTCCATGGCAGATGCCAAGTTCCAGGGCGACGCTACGAATGCACAGGCGGGAGCCGCCGTCTCCGGCGCAGGAGACCTGGACGGTGACGGTTTCGCCGACCTACTCGTGGGAACACCGTACCGCACCTATATGTTTGACCACAGTAGCGGCGCCGTCTACGTGGTCTACGGCCCGGTCACGGCAGATAGGGATCTTTCCTTGGCCGATGCCAAACTCATTGGCGAAGACGAACACAACCTCCTGGGCTCTGCCGTCGCAGGCACAGGCGATGTCGACGGCGACGGCCTGGACGACTTTATGATCGGGGCCTACGGCAACGACGACGGCGG
The DNA here is from genome assembly GCA_024276675.1 of Myxococcota bacterium. Lineage (GTDB taxonomy): Bacteria > Myxococcota_A > UBA796 > UBA796 > JAFGLY01 > JAJRWT01. The sequence goes on from JAJRWT010000048.1 coordinate 17,264, forward strand.
CAGTCTTGCCGGTACCGCCTACCTGGTCCTGTGCCGCCCTGGGTTGTGATGCCCACCAGGTCTTGGGAAATGGAAAGATTCCGTTGTATGACCCGAGCTTGGGATGCCCAGGCACGGCCATCGTTGAAAACAGCATTTCAAGGCGACACTCCTGCCTGAGTGCTGAAGCAGGGGCCCGATGGGGGTAGGCCGCCTACGAAATGCCTGTCGCCCCCGAGCCGCCGGCTTCGAGCTTGTAGATCGGCGCATGATCGGGTACTTGGGGAGTTATAAAGCACCTCAATCCCCGACCAGCGCCGATGACGATCATAGCCTCCCCTGCGTCCCCCATCAAGCTCTTCTCCTACGCCCCCGAGACCGCCCCCTGTCCTCGCTGCGGCCGAGCCAGCCCTCGGAACGAGACGCGCCTGCTCTCCC
>JAJRWT010000049.1 GCA_024276675.1 Myxococcota bacterium
CCGAGCGGGAGCGAGTCGCTTTCGAGCCAGGCGCGTCCGCGTAACCCGCCGGAATAGCAGCGCTATTTCAAGTGGTTGCGCGGGCGCGCATGGCGAAGGAATGGGCCGCTCCGGCGACGGGAGCCTTTTCCGGATGGGAACGATCTAGAAGTAGAAGTTGAAACCGAGTTCAGTTTGCATGGCAGCCCTGGTGTAGGGATCGTCGTCGGGTTGGTTCAGGTAGCCAACCATGCGCGCTTCCAGGTTGACGGTGGCCCGCGGTCCCACGCCCACTTCGACTCCCAGGCCGGCATGGGGACCGAAGACGATGTCGTTGGTGGTGAATACCATGGCCTTGTCAAGGACGGTATACGGATCCTTGTAGTCGCGGAAGGCCCAGGTCAGACCCACGGTGGCGTAGGGATTGACCAGGGTCCAGGAGTAACCGAAGACCTGGGCCGAGAGGGAGAATGGGTTGGTGATGCGATCACGACCGATGCTCTCCGCGTGAGACCATTCCAACTCGAAGCCAAGGGCCGGGGCGGCACGATAGCGCCCGGCGATCCCAAAGGCGAGATCAGCAAAAGAGCCAGTGCCGTTGGCGTAGCCCTGGAGATAGCTCCCAGCCCTGATGCCCAGCGCGTATGAACCGGTGCGGTCCACATGCCTGCGAGCAGTGCGCGCGGGCGCCGCACGGCGCCGTGCCACCGGCCTGCGGTATGCCAGGTCCAGGCTGAGATCCTCGCTGGCGCTCGGGCTGGCGTCCACAGTTGTGGTCGCCCGGGCGGTGTTTCCGAAGAGAGTGAAGGCGGAAACGGCGAGAACGGGTAGTATTGGGCTCATTTTTCCTCCAACGATGGGTATTTGCTGCCTTTGACGCCGGCTGGCAGGGTTCATTCAGGATTTTTTTGGTAACGGAGGTTTTCGCTCGTGGACCGATTGCAAAACCGGGACCGACAGACAAGAGTATAAAAGGACCGTGGAGAGTGTCGAAAAGCGTCGAAACTCGTCCGATTCGACGGCAACCAACGGCTCTGCTCGAACACCGCCCCTTGAAATGCCAGATATCGGCTGGCATGCAACTTGCTTGAAAAAACTGGCACACAGTAATTGTCACCCCAACCAGGTAGAGGGACCTGCGATGTCAAAGCGCTCGATCATTCTCTTCTCCAGTACCTTGGCCTTGTCCATGTTGTTTTGCGACGAGGCCCGTGCCTGGCCCGAAAGCAGCGATTGGGAGCCCGTGCCCGATGGTAGCGGCGGCTACATGACCGACTGGGAGACCGACAGGGCCACAGACCCCGAGGAAGACGGCTGGGACCTGGTGGGGGACGACGACTCCCCCATGCTCCACTGGTATTTCGATGATTACTACCTCTACTTCAGGATGCGGCTCAACGACAACCCCCACGACATCGGCTACGACATCGACTTCGGCGCATGGGCCATACTCATGGACACCGACGGCGACACGGACGCCTTTGACTTTGCCCTGGGCGTGCTACGCCTGGAACATCTCGACGGCACCGTGACGGGGCCGACCCTCTTCATCGCAGAAAACACCGACGGCAGCACCGGGCTGGGCGGCACCGCCGATGAGCTGTTGGAGGAATACGACGATCCCTTCGGCGAGGAGTACGCCCAGCACTTCTCCCTGGACTCGGGTTTTGGCGACATCAACGATGCCTACATGAAGTTGGCCTTCCCCATTGGTGACCTGTATTCCGCCGGTGTGATCACCCCTGAAACCAGCTTCCGTGTCAACGCCGTGGTGGAAAAGGACGGCGCCTGGGACTGGGGAGATCTGCGTGATGGGGGCTTCGACTACTCCTTCACCACGGATCGTGGAGAATGCGTCGACGACCTGGTCGTATGTTCCATCGCCGCTACCTTCAGCGAAGAAATCGGCATCGACCAGGATTCAGATGGGCTGGACTACTTCGAGGAGCTGGCCGCGGGCACGGATCCCACCGAGATGGACACCGACGGCGACGGCCTCTCCGACCCCACGGAGCTGGACTATATCGGCACTGACCCCACGGAAGCCGACACCGACGGCGACGGCCTGAGCGACTCCCTGGAACATTACGGAGACACCGACCCCCTCGATTCCGACAGCGACGGCGACGGCCTGGACGATGGCGATGAGATGTACACCTGGGACACGGATCCCGTGGTGGCCGACAGCGACGGCGACGGCCTGGACGACGGCGATGAGGTGCTCACCTGGGGCACGGATCCCGTGGCGGCCGACAGCGACGGCGACGGCCTGGACGACGGCGATGAGGTGTTCACCTGGGGCACGGATCCCGTAGCGGCCGACAGCGACGGCGACGGCCTGGACGACGGCTCGGAAGCCCTCGTCCACGGTACGGATCCCACCCTGGCCGACAGCGACGGCGACGGCCTGGACGACGGGCAAGAGATCGCGAAGTACGGCACAGACCCGCTGCTGGCCGACAGCGACGGCGACGGCCTGGACGACGGGAGCGAGATCAACGACCTGGGAACGGACCCCAACGACTCCGACACCGACGGCGACGGCATAGATGACTATGTCGAATCCCAGTGCGGTGGTTCCGACACGGGAGACCGTGATGCCGACGGAATACCCGACGAGACAGAGGGAATGGCCGACACCGACGGCGATGGACTGCCCGACTTCTGCGACGCGGACGCCGACGGCGATGGAATCCTGGACATCGACGAGGGAACAGACGACGCCGACTGTGATGGGCTGCCCAACTACCTAGATGCCGACGACCATGACGGCCCATGCTCCGATGAACCCGACGACACGGGCATGAGCGGAGATCCCGACCAGGGGAGCGACACAGGCGGAATCGGCGAAACGGATGGAGACAGCGGCTACTGGCCCGGCCCGGGCGAAGACAGCGGGGAATCTTCCGGCGGCCTGGACAGTGGCGGAGATGCGCAGGAGCAGGAAGGGAGCAGCGATACCGGCGACGGAAAGGGCAGCTACGACGGCGGGAGTTGCTCATCGCTGGGCGCATCTCCCGTGGTCGGCACTGTCTGGATGGGCCTCCTGGCGCTGCTTCCAGCGCTGAACCGCCGCCGGGAAGGCTGTGGCTGATGCTGGACAAGAGCCTTGCGCAGGCACACAGCAGCCAATACCTGGTAACGAACCACCAGGAGCCCTCGGGAAAGCTCATGCCTGCTGCGGAACGCCAGTCGCTGCTGCGCCGGGCCCTGCCGAAGGCGGTACCGCCGAAAGATGCCCTACGTGGCAGAGACGCCCACGCTCCCACGAGAGGAGCCATGGATGGGCCAGGACTGTCCAAGCGGTTGTTGGAAACTACCTGCGGTTGCGCCGTCAAGGGACGATCTACTGGGTACCCTCGGCGGGTTGTGCGTCGGGTTGCAGGGCTGCCTGGGCTGCCTGGGCCAGGTCGCTGCCGGGTGCCACCAATTCCAATACCCTGTCGAGATATCGGCTGGCGGATTCCATGTCGCCCTGGCGCTGCCGGCAGATCCCCAGCCACAACAGGGCGCGGGGCTGGTCGGGATGCTGCTCCAGGACCTGGTTGAGGGTTTCCTCTGCACGGTCGTTCATGCCCACCATGATGCGCAGAGCACTGAGATGGGCCAGGACATCCGGGTCGTCGGGGTCGATGCCACGGGCCTGGTCCAGAAGCATCATGGCGTTTTGCAGGTCTCCGTTCATGATGGCCTCGTGGGTCATCTTCGCCAAGGTTGGGAGATCACGGGGTTCGGCTTCCTGGGCTGCCTGGGCCGCCGCTTCATGGGGGTTCATCACAGAGCCGTCACTTGACATTCCCATGCCGGACATTCCCATGCCGGACATTCCCATGGCCGAGGCGGATTCTGCGGTGGCGACGGGCTGAGCAGCGCTCCGTTCCGACCAGGACATGTACACCACCAACACGAGCCCCACGGTCAACACGGCGAGGCCAAACAGCATGGACTGCCCTCCGGTCTCAGCCGATTCGCGGCCCTGGGGAAGGCTCTTCAAAAGCGATTCGTGCTTGGCCAGGGTTTCGCTGGCCTGGTCCAGCAGCTCTTCGCGCTGCTCTTGGTAGGCTTCGGCGGGTATCTTTCGACGCTCGGCTTCCAACTCCCTGATCTGCTCCAGAAGGAGTTCTTTTCTGGCACCTAGAGCCGCAAGGCGAGCGCCGATGTCGTCAGACGCCTTGTGCTGGCGGCGCGCCAACATCCACAGAGCCATGAGCAAACCGGAAACGAGCGCCAGGGCGGGAGGGATCCACATGTTCCAGTCGAAACCTTCGGGGATTTGGGTCATGGTTGATCGTCCAGTTCCTGGAGAATCCGCCTGCGGTAGGAATCCAGAGAGGTTCCATCCCCAGAGGCTTCGTCACGGAGTGAATCCGGTGGCTGCGGGGTTTCCGATGGTGCTGTGCGGGAACCCGGATCTGCTCCGGAGGTGGTGGCGGAGGCGCGGACCTTTAGCCATACGAGAGCGGCCCCAACCAGAAAAGCCAGGCCAGGTGCCAGCCAGACGAACCAGTTCATGCCCTGGGCCGGAGGCTCCAGCAGAATCCACACTCCGTAACGTTCGACGAAGTAGTCCTGGATCTGCTCGTCGCTGTAGCCCTGCTCAACCAGCGCACGGATGCGAGCTTTCATGGCCACGGCGGCATCCGACTGTGACTCTTCCACGGAGAGGCCCTGGCAGACCGGGCATCTCATGACCGTGGCCAGAGCGATAGTGCGCTCCTGGACAAGGGCGGTATCGGCAATGGGGGCATTCAGGGGAGGATCCGGAATGGCAGAGGTTTCGGCCATGGCAGAAGAAGCCCAGAGAACGAGCAGCAGCGAAAACACCGCCACAGCCCGGGCACGAAAAATCATGAAGCACCCCCGGCGGACAGTATTTTTTCAACCAGTTCCTTGAGCTGTTGGCGGCTCACGGGACCGGTGACCTTGTCCACTATGATTCCTTCGCGGGAAATGAAGAAAGTTTCGGGAACTCCGCCAACCCCGTAGTCGATGACCACCGCCTGGCTGGGGTCCACCAGCGTGGGATAGGCGGCACCCTCGCGTTGGAGGTAGGCACGCGCCCGGTCGGGATCATCGCCGTAGAGTACACCAAGGAAGACCACTCCACGGGCGTCGTAGGTTCGTGCCGCTTCCTTGAGTATGGGGTTTTCGTAGATGCAGGGGTTGCACCACGTGGACCAGAAGTTGAGAACCACCGGGTTTCCGCGAAGGCTCTCCAGGCTGACCATGTCTCCGTCCAGGGTCTCCAGTTGGAAATCCGTGGCCTTGCGGCCCTCGAGTGTCGAAGGCAAGGCGCGGGGATCCTGGCCGAATCCCTTGGCCAGAACCCAGACCAGGGCCAGCACCAACACCAGTCCGGTTGCGAGCAGCTTCCAGTTCATGGCCGGTCTTCCCCTTTTGCCCGGGATGGAGATGATGCCACCACATCGGCGGACGAGGCATGGCCAGGCGACGATTCCTCGGTGGCTGAAGGCCCCGGAGAGGAGTTTACCGTGGAAAACGATGGGCGAAAACCATGGGGCCAGGTGGCCATGAGCCCGGCAGCAACCATGAGGAGCCCACCCACCCAGAGCCAGGAAACCAGGGGCTCCAGGATGACCTTCACCGATACCGAATGTTCCTTCCGATCCATCTGCACCAGGGAGATATACAGATCACCGCCGATTCGGGCCAGGACACCTGGCGTTGCAATCGGCTGGGAGGAGGTCCTGTAGTGGGTCATGGCCGGCTGCACCACCCCCACCATTCGATCCCCGCGACTCACGCGGAAGTTGGCTCTTTCGGCCACCCGGAAACCTTCGTCGGCCAGGTCGATGCCGACGTAGTTCAGGGTCCAGCCCTGCCAATCCACGGTTTCTCCCGGCACAAAGTTCATTTCTTGCTGCCGACCTTGCGTGGATGACGCGGCAATGGCCACCGCGGAAAGTATCACCCCAAGGTGGACGAGGTTGGCGGCCGTCCTGCGACGCAGGCGAAAGATCCCCGGCAAGCCCCGACCACCCTTTCCTGCCGAGGAACGAGCAGCAGCCCACAGTTCGTGGAAGGTGACGGTCGCTGCCATGGCAGACACGGAGTAGGTCATCAAGGCCCAGGGGTTGCGGGCTCCCAGGGCCAGGGCCAGGCCGAAAGCAGCAAGGGCCGCACCCAGGGGCACGAAATATTGCTTCCAGAGTCCACGCCGCAGGGCTCCTCCCCAGGGCAATACAGGCGCCAGGGCCATGAGCAGCAACAAGGCAACCAGCATGGGGATGGCCATCTTGTTGTAGTAGGGAGCGCCGATGGAGATCTTTTCGCCCGTCAGGACTTCGTGGATCAATGGATACAAGCTGCCCAGGAGCACCGTGAGCGTGATCACTGTCAGCACCAGGTTGCCCAGCAGGAAACTCCCTTCCTTGCTCAGGGGTCTGGCGAGCGGCCTGGCTGACCTGTTGAGCCGTTCAACGCCGCTGGAGAGGATCAAGACGCAAGCAAGGAGCAAGAAACCGATGAAGGCCAGGAACACCGGCCCAATGGCCGACTGGGTAAAGCTGTGGACCGAGTTGAAGATTCCCGACCTGGTCATGAAGGTACCCAACATGGTGAGCAGGAAACTTGCCACCACCAGCACCATGGTCCAACCGATGTAGAGACGCCTGCGCTGAGTAGCCACCACGGAGTGCAACAGGGCGGTGGAGGTGAGCCAGGGCAGCAGACTGGCGTTTTCCACCGGGTCCCATGCCCAGTATCCACCCCAGCCCAGCACCTCGTAGCTCCACCAGCCGCCCAGCAGGATTCCAAGGGTCAGGAAGGTCCAGGCAAAGAGGTTCCATCGCCGGATGGAGCGTAGCCACACGGCATCCAGGCGCCCCGAGAGCAATGAAGCAATACCCATGCCAAAAGGAATGGCCATGCCCACGTAGCCCAGGTAGAGAGCCGGGGGATGGGCGATCATGAGGATGTGGTTCTGAAGTAGCGGATTGGGGCCGGGGCCGTCGGAGGGGACGGGGCTGACCGAGTTGAAGGGGCAGGCAGGCCCCGCGGAGAGCAGGCTGTAGAACGCCCCGATCACGAAAATGACACCCAGGGCGTAGCTGCCGTTGCGGGTGTCCCTCCTGGCCGAGACCCGGGCAAAGACGAGGGCTTCCACGGCCAGCACGACGCCCCAGAGTAGAATGGAGCCGTCACGCCCCGACCACAACGACGCCAGAGCCAGGTAGAGCGGTGTGGAGAGGTTGCCAACCTCGGCCACGTAGGAGACCGAGAAGTCGTGGGTCACGAGGGCGAACTCCAGGAGAAGCCCCGCCAGAACGATGACTCCCGCATAGAGCAGAGCCATCTGCCTGGCCAGACCTGCGCCAACAGGGTCGCGCCTGTAGCCGGAGACGAAGGCGATGAGAGCTCCTGCCGAACAGGCGCCAAGCGCCACCAGAACGAGCCCGCGGCCGAGAATTGGAATCACAGGCCCTCCACGGTCCTGAATGCTTCTTCCAGGTGCTTTGAGTCGGTGGGAGCACGGTACTCGTTGGAGTGTTTCACCAGCAGACGATCACCGCGGAAGTAGCCGGAGTCGGTCATGGTTCCCTCCACCAGTACTCCCACGTTTTCACGGAACATGTCGGGCGGAGCGGCGTTGGTCCGAACCTCGACGGTGGCGGTTTCGTCCGTCACCACGAATCGAAGCTCGCTTCCGGACTTGTCCCACTCGAGACTACCCTCTTTGACCAGGCCGCCCAGGCGAACCCTGGCTCCCACCGCGGCTCCCCCGGATTCGATGAGTTCGGTGGGGCTCCAGTAGTAGACCAGGCTCTTGCCCAGGTTGCCCATGGCGAGAAAAGCCAGGCCCACCCCGGCGAGCAGCAGAGCCAGCAACAGAACCAGTCGTCGTTTGAGGGAGGGCGTCATTGTTCATTCCTGGACTTGTAGATTAGCACCAGGCCGTAGATCACCCACAGGGCCCAGCTCAAACCATAGGCGGCGGCCACGTAGCCCCAACCCCCTTGCACCGTTCCTTCCATCAACCAACCTCCAGATCCAGGGGGGGGGGCAGCTCGGGCAGGTCCGGCGCGGCGTCTTCCCGAGAGAGCCGTTTCCACGCCAGGCGCCTGCGTGATCCTATGAACCCCACGGTCAAGAACGCCGTGCCAAAAGCCGAGACGGCAAGCGGCAGGGCCATAATCGTGTCAACCGAGCCCGTATCGGAAGGAAGCTGGTGGATGCTGGACCACCACTTCACGGAAAAGTACACAACGGGAACGTTGACGAAGCTCGCGATGGTGGCCACGGCGGTCACCACCATGCGACGAGCCGGCTGGTGTACGACGCTGCGCAGCACCAGTACTCCGATGAAGGCCACCAGCATGATGGCGGTGGAGGTCAGGCGGGCATCCCAGGTCCACCAGATCCCCCAGGTGGGCTTTGCCCAGATGGACCCCTGAAAAAGCAGCATTACAGACAGGAGAACGCCCAGCTCGATGGAGGACTCCACCGTGGCATCCCAAGCCAGACGCCCCGTCCACAGGGCTCCGATTGCCGCCAGGAAAGCCAGCAGGTAGGCCAGCATGGCCGCCCAGGCGGTGGGGGCGTGCAGGTAGAGGATGCGACCGGTTTCGCCCATGTAGGCTTCAGGCGGGGTGGCGAAGAGCCCCATGCAATGGCCAACGGCCATTATGACGGCACCTGATAGCAACAATGCGTGGTCCCACTTCACGGGGACCTCGAAACAGGTCTTGGTCCTGTCGATTTCAGCAACAATACCTCATCCTTTCAAGAGCGTGGAGTCCAATCCGTCCCGGAACACCCGGGGGTGGCCAGTTACTCCTCCACCAATCGCGCAAACAACACGCCAGTCAAGCTCCAGTACACCAGGTCGAAGCTGGCCAGCACCGCCAACCATGAAGATAGCTGGTTCATCGGGTCTCCCACCAACAACAAGTCTGTGACCTTCACTACAGCAAGCACAGGTGGCACCACCAGCGGAAGCAACAGCAATGGCAGCAACAACTGCTGGGCGGGTGCGCGAGCGGTGAGGGCCGCATACAGGGTTCCCGGAGCAGCCAGTCCAGCCGTGCCAAGCACCACGTTCAGACAGAGAAGCACCAGGGAACCGCGCAGATGCAGGTCGTACAGGAAAAAAGAGGATCCCAGGGCGACAGCGGCGAGAAGAGTGAGCAGCACCAGGTTGGCTACTGCCTTGCCGTAGAAGAGAGCCACGGGGTTGACGGGCAACAGGAGAAGGCCGTCCAGCGCCCCGGCTTCGGTTTCTTGCTGAAACGACTGTACCAGGAGCAGTGTGGAAGCCGAGAGCACCGCCAGCCAGAGGTAGGCTCCGGCGTGCTGCTGCAAGGCAGTGGTGTCGGTGCCCACGGCAAAAGCGAAGATCAAGAGCATGACCAGGGCGTAGGTGGCCAGTCCCACGATCCTGGACCTGGCTCTCCACTCCACGAAGAGATCCTTGTGCAGCACCCACACGAACTGCATCATGGTGCCTGCTCCCTCGCCCGGGGCACTTCGTGGCCGTAGAGGAGCCCCCAGGCCCGGGAGGCGCTCGCCGCGGGCCCCTGCCAGCGGGGCAGGCCCTTCTGGATTAGCAGCGCCCGGTCACAGATGCGCGAAGCGCGATCCACCAGATGAGACGCCATCACGACGGTACAACCGCGAGAGGCCAACTGCTCCACCAGTAGCTCCACCAGGTTGAAGCCCTCGGGATCCAGTTGACCGAAAGGTTCGTCCAGCAGGGCAAGATCGGGACGTTGAGCCAGGACACGAGCGAAAGAAAGGCGCTTTCTCATGCCGGCGGAATAGCTACGAACCGGGTCGGGTCGATCATCCAGCCCCACCTGCTCCAGGAGGCTGGAGCCAGGGTTGGACGCCCCCATGAGCCGAAACAAGATGCCCAGGTTTTCCGCGGCGGAGAGGTCTTCGTACAGGGAGGGGAGGTGGGCCAGGAAGGCTATTTTCTGGCGTATCCGAGTGAGATGCCGCTCCGGCTCCATCCCGAATAGGCTCAAGCTGCCCCTGCTGCGGGGGATGACCGTGGCCAGGACGCTCAGCAGCGTGGTCTTGCCCCCCCCGTTCTCGCCCATGATGAGAAACTTCTCGCCGGCCTGGATATCCAGATCCAGGCGAGAAAGGGCCCAACGCCCGCCGAAGCGACGACACAGTCCGCTGGTATGCACGACCATTGGTTCCAACGGCGGCTCCGCTCCTGCTCCCCCGGGGGACCAGCGCTGACATTGAACACGAAAGACAAGACAAAGGTGGGTTGGGGAGGGCTCGTATCGCCTGTCCATGCGAGAGACAAGGCAATCATGAACAAAACGAGGAACCCAAGACCGTTCCACAGATTAAACTATTCCTTGTCGCCACCTCGCACCAGAGTACCCCATGCCTGGAGACCAGATGCCTCTGACCCTGGAAGAGTACGGACACCTGAACAACTTTTCGGTGCTCTTCTCCGGCGGACTCGACAGCACCGCCGTGCCGCTCATCATCGGGCCCCTGACCACGGGCAGCATTCAGCTTCTCACCTACAAGCACCGCTACGGCTCGTTGGCCAACGAATGGTCACGGCGCCATATCCCCGACCTGCAAAGAGTTCTGGGGAAAAGGGTGGAGCATCACCTGGTGGATCACACCCACATCTGGAACGAAATCAGCGCCGCCAGGATGCTCCGCGATGCCATCAGGTTCAAGGGTCATTTCGTCTGCTGCCTGGGCTGCCAGTGCGCCATGGCAACCCACACCATCATCCACAACCTGGAGCGGGGTATCACCAATGTATTCATATGCTCCAGCGTGGGCGGCGAATATGCGGTCATGTCCATGCCCATCACCCGCAACAAAAAAGCTGGGTTCTATGCCCGGTTCGGTATGCGCTACAACGCTCCGCTCCTGGACCTGGGCATCCAGAAACCCGAAGAAGTCGAGATACTGAATTCCCATGGTATGAAAGCCGGCTGGGGAAAACGACGTAGCCACAACGGCTACCAGCCCATCTGCCTGCTGGGGTTCCAGCACTCCCTGGACATCGTCGTGGACTTCCACACCACCTACGACCCCCAGCGCGTGGCCGACTTCCTTGACGCCAAGTTCCCCATCATGGAACGTATAATCCGCCGGACCCTTCGCCAGAGGGGCCACGATCCCGATGCGCTCATCGCCCGAAACCTGGACTCCTGGCGCCAGGAAGAGCAGGCCTTGGCTGAGCTTTCAGCCCCCGGCGGCGGTTACTCCACGTAGCCCAGGGCTCGCAGCTTTTCCATGTTTTCGCTGTCGATCCGGGCCGTCTGGGCCGTGCCCCGGTGCTTGCGTACATCGCCCCTCAGCTCGATGAGATCATCGAACAGTTGCCTGCCGAGCTGTCTGGCCGTGGCCTCGTCATCGATGTCCTTGTCGTTCTGCCCCACGTCGTCCAGTTGGAGGACCGCGGCGTTCCTGCTCTCCAGGTTGAGGATGAACCGGTACCTGAGAGACGTGATGGCGACTCGGGGGGGACCGTACAGGCAGTCTTCCGACAGGACGGGTCTGGTGGTGGCGGCGAAGGCCGGATCCCACAGGCTTCGCCGGAGGTCGTCTCCGTGGGTGCCGGCAGGTGCCTCCTGCCCCGCCAAAGCCAGAAAGGTCTGGAACAGGTCCGCCAACTGCACCTGCGTGGTCACCTGGCGCCCCGAGGGATCATCAAGTGGAAATTCCCCCTGGACCCCATCCTGCCCCCGCGGGCCCAGTTGGAGGCCCTTCACCAGGAGGGGCACGCGGAGCAGCTCGCCGTAGAGGGTTTGCCCGTGCTCGAAGCCACCGTGTTCCCAGAACTCCTCGCCGTGGTCCGCCGTCACCGCGACAACGCTGCGATCCCACCTGCCCTGCTCCCGCAATCCCGCCACGAGTTCACCGAAGGCTTCGTCGGCGGCCAGGATTTCTTCGTCGTAGAGCTTCTCGATGTATTCCTTCTGACGCGGACTGGGCATCAGGTCCCCGGTCATCAGCCGACCCAGCACTTCTCCTTCGGCAAAGGGCGTGGGCACGGGAGCGGGCCCGGGACCGGTGAAGCGGCCTCGCAGGTGGGCTGGAGGCATGTAGGGCATGTGGGGTTCCATCACGTGGATGTAGGCGAAGCAGGGCTCGTCCCGCGTGCTCATCCAGGCCAGGGCTGCCGCTACGGTGTCGGAGGCGGAGCGTTCGTCGGTCCCCCCTGCCCCCACGAAGTCGTAGACATCGAAGCCGCTTTGCAGGCCGAACTCCGGCGCCAGGAAGACATTGTCCACGAAGGCCGCGGTGACATAGCCCGCGGCCTTCAGTCGGGAGGCCAGGGTGGGGGTGCTGGGCGACAACCTGTTGAAGCGGAGGGGATCGTCGGGATCCCTGGTGGCCAGGTGCTCCACGGGGTACAGCCCCGTCAGCAGGGAGGCTGTGCTGGCCAGGGTCCAGCCCGAGTGGGAGATGGCCCTGCGAAAGAGCACGGATTCTTCAGCGAAGGCCTGGATGTTGGGCGATGTGGGCCTTTCGTGCCCGTAGACGCTCAGGTGATCGGCGCGCATGGTGTCCACCAGGTAGATCACCAGGTCGGGCGGGCGCTGCTCGGGAGCCCTGTGAGAGGAACAGGCCCCCAGAAGCAACAACAGGGTGACCATGGACGGCATCCCACAGCTCCTTGAGCCGGCAAGGGTTCAATGCAGAGTAACTCTGTTTCGACCTGGAGGCGCAGAAGTTGCCGGACTCTTGAGAATCCACGCGAGCACCAGGGTGGCCAGCCCCAGCAGCATGGCGCCCGGCAGACGGGGGCCCAGCACCAGGTAGCCGATGCCGAACAGCGACCCGTAGACAACCACCAGGCCACCCAGGAAACGCAGGAACATGGGGGTAAATGAGCCGCCCGATTCCCGGCCTGGCCAGCCGGGACCGGGAGGCGCTACCTTGCGGGCGAAGCCATCGAGGGTGGCGGGATCGTTGGGAGGACCCCACAGGGCCACCGGGACCCAGGTGCAGAGGCTGGCTCCGGCGATGAGCAGTATCTGGCCCCATGCGGGGATCTGAAACAGGAAGAACGGGTTGGCGCTGCCGAAAACACGGGAGGAACAGAAAACCTGCATACCGATGGCAAGCACCGTGGTCACCGCCATGGCCGCCAGCTCGGCGTGGGCCGTGACCCGCGACCAGTACCAGCGTGCCGCGGACACGCTGCCCAGGCCGGCCCCCAGGGTGATGAGGAAACGCCAGACGTCGGCGATGTTCTGGATGAACAGGGCCGTGATCCCCGCCAGCAGGCCCATGAGCAGGATGCTCCACCTGCTGACGGCCACGGCCTGGCGCTGGGTGGCGCCTGGCCTGATGAAGCGAAGGTATAGGTCTTTGACCAGGTAGCTGGCCCCCCAGTTGGTGTGGGTGTCGATTGTGCTCATGAAGGCCGCCAGCAGGCTCACCACGACCAGGCCCAGCAGGCCGGGAGGCAGGTAGATGCCCATCATCAGCGGGTAGGCCATCTCCCTGTCCTGGAGGCGGACCACGAGTCCCGGCAGGCGCAGGCTGGCGCCGTCCGGGGTGACAAGCAGCAGATCCTGGGTGGAGCTTTCGGGGAAACCAGCGAACACAGCCTGTAATGAGCCGTCATGGCCTGGTTTCAGGGTGACCCGCTGGGAGCCGATCCCGACGATGGAACCCGGGGGCGCGCCCGTAACGCGCAGGGTGCCCCCGGTGGCCACGTCCAGGACCGCCGGCTCCACCACCACGGGCTGATCCGAGGCAGGGAAGCTCCCCTCCAGGCGCTCCGGTGCCGGGATCTGCGGGTAGATCACAATGGCGGCCAGGGCCACCAGGAACCAGGGCCAGGGCCGCAGGGCGTTGTGGGCCACGGCAAACCAGAGGCTGGCCGCCTGGGCCTGGGCCTCGTCCCTGCAAGCCGCCAAGCGCTGCACCACGTAGCCGCTTCCCTCGGCGTAGCGCCACCAGCCGGCCAGGAGCAGCACCACCATGTAGATGGGGGTCATCTGGGGGTGATCCGGACCGGGCACGAAGTCCAGGACGTCGTCCAGGTTTCCTCCCAGCCGGGAGACGGTCTGGCCCAGCTCACCCAGGAGACCTGTTCCGCTGGATGTGCCGGGCACGGGGATCTGCCCCATTCCCCCGAAGTCCTTCAGCACCAACCAGGCCAGGAGTACCGCGCCGCCCATGCCCAGCAAGAACTGCAACATGTCCGTGAAGACCACCGACCGAAAACCACCCAGAACCGTGTAGGCCAGCGCCACCACCACGCACACGGCTATCACCAGCGCGGGCTGCACGTCGAAGAAGGCCCTGCTGATCTTGACCATGGCGGCGATCACCCAGGCCATGGTGAGGCAGTTGACAAACAGCCCGAAGTAGACGGCTTTGATGGCCCGCAGCCACGCGGCGGCCCGACCGGAATAGCGCAATTCGGTGATCTGGGCGTCGGTGATTACGCCGGATCTTCGCCAGAGGCGTGCGAAAAAAAACGTGGCCACCAGGTGGGCGATGGCCCAGGACCACCAGAGCCAGTTCCCGGAGATGCCTCCGCTGGCCACGATACCCGTCACAGCCAGGGGCGTGTCGGCCGCAAAGGTGGTGGCCACGATGGAGGTACCCGCCAGCCACCAGGGCAAGCGCCGATCACCCACGAAGAAGCTGTCGACGGACCTGGAGGCGCTCCGGGCGAACCAGGAACCCAGCAGCAAGGCAGCCAAGCCATAGGCGCCGATTATGATCCAGTCTATGCTGTGCAACGAGGTAGTCATGTATGAACAGATATCCCAGAGGCAGGATGCGGAAAGGGTGAAACGACCACGGCGTTGCGCCCGGCTTCCCGCCGGGAGCCATCGGGCAGCCGCCAGTCGTCTGCAACTCAGGGTCCGGGAGCTTCGTCCAGGTTATCTTCAACCCCTGCGTGGCGCCTCCCATGGACCGCGAGACTGCCTGGACATTTGAACGGGCAGCCATGAAATGCGATGACAGGATTGGGGATCACGATGGTTTCAACATCTTCCGGCAGCACTGGTCCGGCGCAGCCCGCCGGGCACCCGGGATTGGCAGGTTCTGGGGCTTGCCCAGGAAAAACCACTTCGCAACGATGCCATCACCGCGCCAACCGCTCGGGGAAGACGGCTCCAGGACCGGACATGGTGGCAGTTCCCGTGCGAACCGCGCGCCCATCCGCAGCTTGCGCCGCCCTGGGAGCCATCCTGCTCTGCCTGTCCTGGTCATGGGAAGCCCAGGCGGGCTTCGTCAAGGGGCCGTACCTCCAGCAGGTGAGCCAGACCAGCATATTCGTGTGCTGGGAATCCGACTCCTACAGCGCCGGCACCGTGGAATACGGCACCACCGAGTCCCTGGGCCTGAGCGTCGGAGACTCCTCCACAAATATCCACCAGGTACAGTTGACCGACCTGGAGCCGTCCACTGTCTACTACTACCGCGTCAGCTCCGGCTCCGACACCTCCTCCACGGGCAGCTTCGTCACCGCCCCGCTATCGGAGCAGCCCTTTTCGTTCGTGGTGATGGGCGACACCCGCACGGGCACCGACGACCACCAGGCCGTGGTGGACCAGATCCTGGCCACCCTGGGAGCACCCCTGCTCTACTTCAACTCCGGCGACCTGGTGGAAGACGGCGGCAGCAGCGATCAGTGGACCGATTTCTTCTCCATTGAATCGGAGCTGCTGCAGCTCGCTCCCTTTTTCCCGGTGGCTGGCAACCACGACGACGTCGCCAACGACTCCATCTACACGGAACTGTTCCACCTGCCCGACTCCAGCTCCGCCACCGAAGCATACTACGCCTTCACCTATGGGAACACACGATTCGTCATAGTCGATACCAACGAAGACTTCGTCACCGGTTCCCAGCAGTACCAGTGGATCGAGGACGAGTTGGCCACGGCCGACGCCGATCCCGCCATTCTCCACGAGATCGTTCTCTTCCACCATCCCCCGTACACCTCGGGGGCCCACGGCGTCTTCGACTCCGATGAGTGGAGCGAGGTTCGCACCTACCTGGTGCCCCTTTTCAGCGACCATGGCGTTGACCTGGTCTTCAACGGCCATGACCACCACTACGAGCGCAGCGACCCATCTCTCACCGGCGATGTCCTCTACGTGGTCACGGGCGGCGGCGGAGCGCCGGGCTCGGCGGGCGACTTCGTGGACGGAATCGACACCATCCTGGAATACCTGCTGGGAATGGAAGCCACCGAAACCGTCGGCGAGTACCTGGAGGACAACTCCGCCATCATGTGGATACTCAACCTCCTTGGCTACGCTGAAGACTACGAGGGGGGCTGGTGGCGGGCCGAAGTGGAAGTAATGAAACACTTCATCCTGGTGGAGGTGCAGGGAGGCCTGATCTCCGGGACGGTGTACAAGGACGACGGCACCGTGTTCGACACCTGGACGGTGGGCAGCTACGACCCCGACCAGGTAGACGACGACGGCGACGGGTACACCGAAAACGAAGGCGACTGCGACGACGCCGATGCCGGCATCCACCCCGGAGCCGACGACCCCTGCGACGGCCTGGACCAGGACTGCGACGGCCTGGACAACGGTTGCGACACCGGCTCCACGGTCCAACCGGGCGATACCGGTTCCCCCGGGCAACCCGACGACCAACAGCCTGGGACGAGCGACAGCGGCCAGGGCGAAACCAACGGCACCAACGCTCCCAGCACCGGCTGCTCATGCGGCTCCGCGCTCCGGCCCGGCATCGGTCCCTGGGGAATCCTGCTCCTGGGCGCCGTGCTCCTGGCCCGTTGGAGAAAACATTGAACAGCCGTCGCTCCCCGGCCACAGGTCCCGGCCCCGGGCACCGGGCTCGAGAAGGACCGAACGAGCGCAGAATCCGCCATCGCCACCCAGGTCCGGCAAGCAGGCACAAGCAGTGGCTCCCCCCAGAAAGGCAGTAGAAAGTGAGCAAAGAAGAACACATCTCAGCGCTTCAGTCCTCGTCCCGCAGCAAGGCGCCGTGGTCCCGCGGGCAGGGGCTCCGGGCCCTGCACGGCTTGAACCTGGACGCCGTGAACGACTTCGACGACATGCTTCGCCGGATGTCCCACACCTCGTTCCAGGGGCGCAACCTGGGCCGGGCCGCGGATGTCCTGGAGCTGATGTTCACGGAACCCCACAACATGGTGATCCTCACCATCAGCGGGGCTCTCACGGTGGCCCAGCAGGGCCCAATCTTCGTCGAGCTGATATCCTCGGGCCTGGTGGACATCGTGGTAGGCACCGGCGCGCTGATGACCCACGACGTAGTAGAAAATATGGGTTTTTCCCACTACGAAGCTCCCCGCCAATCCGACGCCGAGTCCTACCAGGAAGGCATATGCAGGGTCTTCGACTCGGTGGAGCTGGAGACTTCGCTGGACTCCTTCGAAAAACTGGTGGCCAGCAACTACGAGCGCCTCCTGCCCGCCGTATCCGACGGCAGGCCCAGGGGTTCCGCCGACTTCTGCCGCAGGCTGGGGCAGGTCCTGCTGGAGACCCATCCCCAGCATCGCAGCATACTCTCGGCCGCGGCCGAGGTGGGCGTGCCCATCTACATACCGGCCTTCACCGACAGCGAGATGGCCTTGAACCTGCTCCACGGCAGGGTCGTGCGTGCCGGCCACCGCCAGGATCCCTTCCGTGGCGTGGAGCCGGTGCCCTACAACGGCTTCGTGGACCTCCTGGATTTCACCCGCAGGATCGAATCCCACCGTGCCGGAAACCTGTGCATATTCACCCTGGGCGGAGGAGTCCCCCGCAACTGGGCCCAGCAGGTTGCCCCCACCCTGGACATCATGCAATTGGACGGCTACCGCGTACACGCTCCGCGATTTTCTCGCGGCGTCCGGATATGCCCGGATCCGCCCAGTTGGGGGCACCTTTCGGGTTGCACCTACGAAGAGGGTATCTCCTGGGCCAAGTTCCTTCCCAGGTCCGAAGGCGGACTATACGCCGAGGTCATGTCCGACGCCACCCTGGTACTCCCCCTGCTCGTGAAAGGCGTACTGCAACGCCTGGCCAAGAAGGGCTGGGTTCCCGCCCACAGGCAGCACCCGACAGTCGACACCGCCAGGCGGTGACCGCCACTTTTTTCAAAAAAAACCATCGGCATCTGTTTCTCCAGACTACACTTGTTCCGTCGGATGGTACAACAGGCTATCCAACAGGATGCGCCTCTGTCTCCAATCCGTCGGGAAACCCGAAAACCAAGGAGATAGCACAATGCGTCGTCTCATCGTACTGGCAGCCTTCCTCGCCTCCTCTGCAGCCTATGCCGGCCCAATGACCAGCGTGATCGGCCCCACCGCCATCGCAAACGTCCAGGGCGTCCGTGTCATCAAGACCTCGACCCACAAGTTCCGCTTCTCCCCGATCCTGATCCGCTCGGCTCGCTTGTCACAGGATCGCGACCAGGGCGATATCACCTTCTGAACCTCCCCGGGGCCTTCCCAACGCTCCCATCTGCCGGCATGAGCCGGGGGGAAAGCTCGTGCCTGCTGCGCAACGCCGGTGGCCGCCCCGGGCGACAGCCTGGTGAACGACTTGCTGGTTCAGCCCAACGACCAGCTCCCCAGGTCGTTGGCCATGGCGTCTACCATTTCACCGGGCGAAGCCATGGACAACAACCTGGTGTTCATGGTGCGGAGCTGCTTGTTCATGGCCAGCAGAGCGGTTTCTCGAAGCCGCAGTGCCAGGCGCATGGCCGAGCCCGCATGGATCTGGGGGTGGAACAGGCGGAGGGGGATGAGGAGGCACTCGCTTGGTTCCATGGCGGCGGCGGTAGTGAGCCGGGTGGACATCTCGAAGGCCGAGACGTGGCCGAACATGGCGATAGGCCTGATGTAGGCGACCATTTCCTGCCCACCGTCGGGGCGTTCCTTGGAAAGCCGCACCCGACCGGAGAGCAGCAGGAACATGTGGTTGGGCTTCCTGCCCTCCCGGGCGATGGCGTGTCCAGGTTGGTAGAGGCGCCGGTGTACGGATTCGAACAGGAGCTGCTCATCTGGAGCAGGAAGCTCCCCAAAGAAGGCCAACAGAGTCTGCTTTGCCGTGTCGTTCATGGTCAGGGCCTGTTGAAATTCAGGAACTGCCACCAATGGCGAGCGCGTTCCCCGGGATCTTTCGGGAGTTGCAGAAGCAGCGCGGGATTGTTTCTAGCCTGGGCGATGCGATTTGTCGTGGCGCGTATGCGGCGTGCCAGGCCGGTGGCGGTCACATCCAGGAGCCACAGGGCCAGGGGATCCCCCCTTCGAGCCAGGCGGGCGTAGCGATCCTTGGAGATTGCCAGAGCATGGACCCGACTTGTGGCGACGGCCGTGGCAAGGCGAGGGGCGTCGTCCAGAAGGCCCATCTCGCCCAGGATTTCGTGTTCTCCCACCCGGCCCAGGGGGACGGTGTCGCCCGGTTGGATTTGGACGTTCACCTGGATGGTGCCGCTCAGCACCAGGAAAAGCTCCATGGCCGGGTCGCCCTGGGAGAAGATACATTGACCTTCTTCGAATTCCAGGTGGGACGAAAACTCCATGAGGCGTTCCTGGTGGGTGGAGTCGAGCGCGTCGATTCCGGGAAACCGCCTGAGCAGGTCTCTGTGGGTGGGTTTTCGCATCGCCTGGATACTCGCTACCGTAACGTGGCTGGGCTCGGGGAACCTTTGCAAATAGAGATTCTGTCGTCGTCGGGTGGGAAGGGTTGGTTTCCGGGCTTGACAGAAACACCTCCTGCTCTATTCTATGAAGATGTAACCAACCAGACACCCTTTGGAACATCCTTTGTGATTTCGCCCACATCACCTTGCCATGGTTTCAGGGGCTGGACAACCCGCCGATGAACAGCGTGCCTGCTCTTCTTCTGCTCTCTCTCCCGCTGTTTTCGGCTTGCGCCACGGATCCGGCCTTGGACACGGGCGATTCCTGGGCTCCCGCCGCCGATGTCCGTGAGCTGCTGGAGCGCGTACTGGACGGCGTGGTGAAAGAACAGGACCGCCCCCATCTCGAAGACCTAGTGGAAGATCTACGAAGCCAGGACGGCCCCTGGTGGCACAGTATCTACCGGGCGGAATCCGACGACGGCCTGACCTGGGAAGACCTGGGCGGACCAGTCTGGGAGCAGGGTTCCGTGGCCGAGGTGTTCACCGACTCCGATGGCACACTCTACATGCTCCTGGTGGATGGGGATCTGGACCGCTTCGTGGAACGTGCCATGGCCAACGATTCCGTCTTCCAGGACAGGGGCTTGGTGGGAATCGGTGGCTTGACCATGCTGGAGTCCCGGGATGGGGGCCAGAGCTTCACCGAGACCAACGACCTGCTCATCACCGGAAACCCCGGAGGATACCTGGTGGACCCGGACGTGGTGGCCCTGCCTGGAGGCGGATACCAGCTCCTGTATTTCGGGGTCTCCCTGCCGGACATGCCCGACGACGCAGTGGATCCCTTCATGGCCTCGGTACACCGGGCATACCTTGCCCGTTCACAGGATGACCTTGCCACCTGGGAACACTGGTCCGTGGCGCTGGACGACGCCAGCTTTGTGGATCCCTGCCACATGCTCCAGGAAGATGGCACATGGAGGATGTTCTGGTCGGGCATCCACCAGGCCATCTCCAGCGATGGCATCGTCTACGAAAGGCAGCAGGAAGACCTTCCCATCGACGGGGGGGCTCCGGACCTGGTCCAGACCGGCGAGGATCTCCGGATGTACTTCAGCGGATGGAGCGGCGGCGTGTTTCTGGCGCAGTTCGAAGGCGACGACGACTGGAGCATCTCCCAGCAGCCCGTGGTACAGGAAGGCGGCTTTCCCAGCGTCGTCCAGATGCCCGATGGCTCCTGGCAGATGTTCTACCAGTTGTCATCCTGGACCAACCAATAGCCCACGGAGTGAACGAATGAGCAAACTACGCGGCAGCATTGCACTGGTGACCGGGGGGGCCAGCGGCATCGGGCGCCTGATGGCCAAGAAAATGTCCGCCCGGGGGGCCACCGTGGTCATCTGGGACATCGACCAGTCCAGGCTGGAGAGCACGCTGGCAGAGCTGCGAAGCACCGAAGGCGTCCGCACCGAGGGATTCGTGTGCGACGTGTCCGACAGGGAGCAGATCTACGACTGTGCCAACCGGGTAAGGGAACAGGTCGGCAACGTGGACATCCTGGTGAACAACGCGGGCGTGGTCAGTGGAAAATTCTTCCTGGACATGCCGGACGAAAAGATCGAAAACACCTTCAAGGTGAACTCGCTCTCGTTGTTCTGGACCGCCAGGGCGTTTCTGCCATCCATGATCGAGCGCAACAGCGGCCACGTGGTCACGGTGGCCTCGGCGGCAGGCCTCATCGGCGTGAGCGGGCTCGGGGACTATGCTTCCAGCAAGTTCGCAGCCGTGGGCTTCGACGAGTCCCTGCGGGTCGAGCTGAAGAAACGAGCACCGGGCGTATACACCACCGTGGTCTGCCCCTTCTTCATCGACACCGGCATGTTCGACGGGGTCAAGACCCGCTTTCCGCTCATCCTGCCCATCCTGAAAGAAGACAAGGTGGCCGAAGCCATCGTCCAGGCCATCAGGCGAAACCGCCCAAGACTGTTCATGCCCCCCATCGTGTACACGGTGCCCATGCTGCGCGCCCTGCCTCCCTGGGCCTTCGACAGCATCTCCAACGCACTGGGAATCAACATTTCCATGCAGGAATTCAAGGGGCGGGGATCGACCCAGGAGCCATGAGCCGTCGGTAGAAGAGCTGCCCCAGGCTCCCAGCCCCCGCGGGGTCTAATATGGATGGTCGAAGACCATGTATATGCCCATGGTCAAGCCGCGCTCCACGTCTTCCGGACTGACGGAGTCGGGGCTCATGTCCAGGGGAATGTACTCTTCCAGCCCGAAGCCCATATCCAGCCGCACCAGGAAGGTCTCGTTCCAGGCGAAGCGCGCACCCAGGCCCGCGGAGTAGTGCAGGTGGGTGAGCGCGTCGGGTTCGTCCTTGTCCAATGCCCATATCCTGGCGGCGTTGGCAAAGGGGACCGCCATGATGTCCAGCGTGTTGGCTCCGATGTGGGCTGCCACGAAGGTCCACCGGAGTTCTGGTTCGGTCAACAGCACCAGGTCTCCCCGGTATCGACCGGCGTTCAGTCCCTGCAGGGTCAGCGAACCGCCGATCTGCACGAACTGGCTGCCGCCCAGCACCCAGTCCTCGAAGAAGGGCACGTCGCCAAGGCGATAGTCGGCAATAAAACGATTTGCCAGCACCAGCCTGTCCTCGGCCGCCAGAGAGATGAAGCGCCGGTCGGTGAGGTTGAAGCCCAACAGAGACCAGGCCGATCCCAGGACAGCGTGGGCTCCCCGCACCGACAGTTCCGAAAACACGCCCGATGAAGGGCTGGGCTCCTTGTCTCGCGTGTCCAACAGCACTCCCACGGAGAGCTGGCTGAAGAAGCCCCCCTCGACGCCGGTGGGCTGTTCCTGCTCCAACAGGCTGCCGGGCTGGAGATCCAGCCAGATGTAGCGCCCCCGGTAATTGAACAGAAGCTCCCAGGGGCCCCGCACGGGAATGCGCAGGTTGGTGTAGGCCTTGACGCTATCCAGGGCGTATTCGTAGTAGTCTTCGCTGCCCAGTTGGGCCAGGACCTGGTCTTGGAGTCGGGGCAGAAAGTTGCCCCTGCCAAAGTACCAGGCGTGGTTCCATGCCTCCCACCCCACCTTCAGATCCCAACGCAGCTCGGTACCCAGCAGGCCCGGGAAGTCCAGGTTGATGTAGTGATCCCGGTAGAGCTTGGTCGTCTGGTAGATCAACACGGCTATCTTTGCCTTGTAGGGGTCGTCTCCCGATCCCATGGGACCGTAGTTGAACAGGGTACCGTAGGCCCCGTAGCCGACGCCGTCGTCGCTGCTGTAGTTGGGCGTGGGAAGAGCAGCCCAGTCCCACCCGGTCTGGGGCTCTTCGGCGACAGCCAGGCCAGAGATGAGAATTGCGCAGGTAAAGAGCATTGGAACCTCTGTGCAGAGTTGAACCCTCGGTCTCATGGCGCGTAACGAGCGATTGTAATCCAAAACCGGGCCCGGCGGGTACTCCTGGGGATGGCCGCCCCAATACAACCGGCTCCGGAATCACTGGGACGGGAGGCCAACCCACCATGCCGCCTCATGGACTGTCGCGGGCCTCCACACGCCAGATCTCCACCTTGACTCCGACCTGGAGCAGCCGATGGATCCAGGCCGCCTGTCGATCCCGGAGCGTATCTCCCGGGCCCTTTACCTCCACGAGCAACAGCTCCCGGGACAGCCCGCCGGGCACGACTCCGGGAATCTCCACGCCCGCGCCCGGCAGCACCACCAGGTCCGGCATGCCGCTGCGCGCCTGGCGGCCTGCTCGCGCCATGTACTCCATGATGGAAGCCAACGCCCGCCCCCCCAGGGCCCGGGCCAGCAGGGCCAACTCCTGCCCCGTTGCCAGGTTCCAGCGGGCCCCCTGGATCTGCTCCCCCAAGTGGCGGGAGTAGCGACGTTCCACCAGGCGGGGGCCGGCTCCCCCGCGGATTTCCCGCAAACGTTCCAGGATGGGCTGACGGCGATTCTCCCAGAAGGCGTGGGTGCCCATGTCCAGGGGAGCGGCGAGGTTGCTCACGGGCAGCGCTCCCGGCACGGGCATCCACAGAAGATCGTAGAAAAGGAGCGCAAAGAGCGTAGTCCAGGGCGCCCCCTCTCCGTACAACACCCGGCGGCCCCCGGCCTCCAGCAGTTCCACGACCGCCTGCTCCACCGGCAAGGCACCCCTGGAACCCGTGTAGAGGGGACGTGGCCCCGAAGAGGCCGCGGCTGTCAGGCGCAGGCGGCGTTCACCTGCCTGCAACAGCAGCGGGCAATGTTCCCATGTGCTTCCCAGGCCAGCCGCCAGGCGACGGGCCGTGCGGTCCAGGGCCAGCCTCTCTGCCAGGTGGAGCCCCTGGCGACGCTCCCCCATGAGCGACAACGCCTCCCTGGTCCGGCCTGCCCGGGACAAGGCAAGGGCCGCCCGACGAACCAGGCCCTCCGGCACGCCGGCACCGCCTTCTCCCGGCGAGGCGCCACCCAGCAGCTCAAGGTAGATGTCGGCGGCTTGCCGGTGCTGGCCCTTACGCTCCAGCTCCCTGGCGGCCCGGTACATGAGCCGGCCTGCCACGTTGCGAGGCGAAAGGCGCCGACGAAGCACCGAGGGAGCCGGATACTCCAACCAGCGCCGGCGCGCCCAGCCCAGGTGCTCCAGGGCCGGCTCCTGCTCCAGGCGCTGCAGGGCCTCCAGGAAGGCCAGCATCTCCCTGCGATGGGCGAAGGCCGGAGGCGCCGGTGTGATATCGTAGCGGGGAGCCTTTCTCACACCCATGATGTCCAGGACCATGACCCGGTGATCCCTGTGGGGATCCTGGAAGCAGAGCAGATCTGCCATGCGCACCAGATCCCTGTGCAGGGTGCGCATGGCCGGTACCTCCGGTTGAAGGAGTTGCTGGGAAAGTCTGCCCACCAGCTCCACTCGCCGGCCCTTGTGGGGCAAACCCAGTCCTTTGCAGGCGGCGCGCAGCTCCGGTACCCGCATGATCTCCAGGTGCCGGGGCCACTCCACCTGGGCGTCCAGGAATCCCCGTTCCTCGAGCAGATCCAGCCAGCCCCT
The DNA here is from genome assembly GCA_024276675.1 of Myxococcota bacterium. GTDB lineage: Bacteria > Myxococcota_A > UBA796 > UBA796 > JAFGLY01 > JAJRWT01. The sequence goes on from JAJRWT010000049.1 coordinate 24,575, forward strand.
GTCTCGCCTGGGCAAGAGATCCGGTCGGAAGACATCGTTCACCCGCCTGAAGAGCCTGGCCTGGAGGCTGGCCGCCTGTACGGGAAGCTCCAGAAAGGCCAGTAGCAGGTCACGTTCCGACTCATCCAGCAGGTGGGCGCCGTTAACAAGGGCAGCCTGCACTACGCGGCGGGTGACCGCAGCCGTGCCGGCCGGATCCACGCCGGCCCACTCCTTTTCGCGGGCCTGCGATATCGCGCTACCGTGCATCGGGACTTCCCCCGGGGAGCCTTCATTGGCGACCGCCTCCCCTCAGCCGCTGCAACCACCAGGCACCGTGAACCATCCCTGGTACAGGCTTCCACTGCCAGGCGCAACCATGATCATGGAGGGCAGCTTCAGCCACCCTCGGGCAGCGCCAGCAGATGGAGCCAGTCCACGAAGCAGGTACCCTGGAGCAGGTCCAACCTCCCGGCCCCGAGAAAGGTCAGGAGCCGCTTCAGGGTACATGCTCACCCTGGTACGCCCCCGCAGAGAGCGTGATGGAACTGACATTTTCGCAACAAGGCGGCCGTCTCTGGAATGGACCCACAGCGCAGATAGCAGCTTCCCATCTTCAATCGTCTCCTGATCCTTCCCTGGGTGAAAGTGCCGTACCTGGCTTCCCAACTGCTGGGCCGGCTGGCGAAGATAGGGGCGAGAAGCAGCGAGAGCGGCGCACCATGGGCGCAAAAGCGGACCGAAGTCGGGGTATACCCAGGGGTATGGGGGCAGTTCGGTCCGCAAATGGGCGCAAAAGCGGACCGAAGTCGGGGTATACCCAGGGGTATGGGGGCAGTTCGGTCCGCAAATGGGCGCAAAAGCGGACCGAAGTCGGGGTATACCCAGGGGTATGGGGGCAGTTCGGTCCGCAAATGGGGCACAAGGTACATGCTTGCCTTGCCCCCCCGGGCAAAAGAGTATCGGGACACGGCAGCCACGCCCCACGCCGTCCCGATCCACTTGCTGTCAAGGACTGCTGGGCCGCCTCTGGTGGGTCGGCTATGATCGCGGCGTAGTTCTTGGAAAAAAAATCGTCACGGTCCTCAGATGGATCGTCACGATTCGTCTGGGAAGGACGCGTCCGCTCCTCCGCGTGTGAACCGGCAGGTTCCCAGACCAATGGGCAGACGGACTACCAGGGCGCGTTGGAATGCCCCTGGCCGTGACAGGTTCCGCTACAGGTGGAGCCGTCCCAGGAGATGCCTGACATGGCCACGTCCACATCGCCATTCACGTGCATGTCGGCGTTGGCGATCTGGTCATTGCTGCTCACCGTGTCGCCGTGGCAGCCAGTGCAGCCGATGCCTTCTTCCATGTGGCTGGCGTGCTGCCCTGAGAGCATCTGCGGACGAGCGGAATCGCCGTGGCAATCTCCGCAACCGTAGGTTTCGCCCATGGCGGCATCGCCGGCCCTGCCGGCGCCGTTGCCATGGCAGTAGAGGTTGGAGCATGAACCGGCGCCCTTGTAGACGCCTCCGGGCGACAAGCCGGCCTTCATGTCCACCTCGGCACGGCCGGCGGTGCTGTCTTCCAGGAACAGGTGGCCGGGAGAGAGGATGCTGCCCGGCCAACGGTGGCATTGATCGCAGTCCCAGTCGGGGTGCGTATCACTAAGTCCGTGCGCCCTGTGCTCGGGGAAAGAGAGATCGGTGGAGAGGTTGTCGATGTCCACCGGGGGAGCGCCGGAGTTGGTTTCCACCCCTCCGTGGCAGAATACGCAGTCGGTACGCCAGTTTTCTTCGTGGCAGTCGTCGCAGCCCTGGTTTGCGCTGCCTCCGTCCAGCTCGCTGCCGTGGCAGGAGGTACACTGGAGATCCTGCATCTTGGCCGCCATTCCATGTTGAACGGGGTTGCTCCAGTCACCGGGGTGATAGCTGTCAGCGGCGGTATCGCCGGGGTTGCCGGTGGTATCGCCAGTCTCGCCCGCGCCGGTATCGGCGGCGGTGTCGCCGCTGTCCGGCTTGGAAGCGGAATCACCGCAGGTCACGGTTGCCAGCGATGTTGTAGTCAACAAGCTGATTGTGATGAGTGCTGCCGTGGTGGTAGGCCTCCTGGAAAGAGGCCGGAAGAGTGTGCGGCTCATTTTCGACTCCGGTTGGCAGAGGTGCCAACGTTATCATCTATTTTTCCCATCCACGGTGTTTTTGCCTGACGGCTGACAGCCCTTCGTGGTTTTGGCCGGCACGGAGGCCGTCGCGCTCGATGGGCGCACCCCGGCCTCCAACGAGACCAGGTACTGGATCAAAACCTGACCAGGCCGCCCTCGGTCACGGACACCTGGTAGGTGGAGGCGTAGTCGAAGTTGCCGTCGTCGTCCCACTCGCCGTGGCGGGCCGCCAGCTCCCAGTTGCCGGTCTCCATGATCATGCTGTTGTCGAAGTCGTCGGGGAAGGCAGGGAAGGCGATTGCGGTACCTGAATCCGCCATGAGATACCATGCGGCCAGGTCGTCTTCGACCACCCGGAGGTAGTAGTCGTCGGCGCCGTCCACCTGGGTCCAGGAGATGCTGGTGCCGGGCTCAAAGGTGCCGTGGGTGTCGGGTATGGGGGAATCCAGGAGCGACAGCTCCACCTGCTCGCCGTTCACCGGGCTGTCCACGTAGGCGAAAGCCGCGGAGTCCAGGTCGTTGAACAGCGAAACCGCCACCCTTGTGCCCAGATCCTGCTCCAGGAAAGGAATGGAAAGGAGAAAGCCGTCTTCCGTGGTTTCGCAGCTCCTGGTCCAGCCCGAGACGACCGCCCATAGCTCGGTGGGATGGGTGTAGGCGGTGGAGATGCAGTTGGACGATTCTATCTGGGTGACCGCCTGGCCATCGATGGATGGTTGGTTGGTGCTGACGGTCAACGGCGTGAAATCAGAACTCAGGGTCAGACTGGGTTCGTCGCCGTCCTGCACGGTGGCCACCGCAACTCCCTCGATGTCGTAGTTGGAACCGTTCAATGCCACCGCGGAGAAGGTGTAGCTGTGGGCGCCGGGGTACAGCTCCGCCTCGAACCCGAAGGAGACGGGGCCTTCGCCACTGGCCTTGGAGTAGCCGTGATAGCCGTTTTCACCGTAGAAGAGCACATATGAACCGTCGGGGGCGCCCTCGAATGTGCCGGATACCGTGATGGTGCCCAGGTCGTAGAAATCCATGGAGCGATAGATACAGGTGCGGACTTCCATGGGGAGGGTTTGTTCTTCCAGCAGGAAGCCGGTGCGGGTCAGGGCCACCCTGTCGGGAGCCGCGAAGGTGATGGTGAGGGGCTGGTCCAGGGGCACCATGTCGATGGAGAAGGTGCCGTCGGCGGCGCTGCGGGTGGAGAGAAGCTCGGAGCCGGTGTCGAGAACCACCCACGCTCCGTCGATGGGGGCATCGTCCACGTAGGGATCCATCAAGATACCATCCAGGAGACCCGTGGGGCCCCCGGAATCGGTTCCACCCTCGCCCGAGGAGCAGGCAGCCGGCAGCACCCCCAAGAGGACAATCACCCCAAAGCCCATGTTCCATCCAGCCATGGCGACCTTCTCTCATGTTGGATGACAGCATATCATCCCGTATTCTCGGGTTCAGGATCAATTCTCGCTTTTCATGGACTACGTTGTGACCAGGCAGGATCCGCAGCCATCTACCCGAGGCCCCATATGCCCTCTACTCCTGTAATCTCTCGCCTCGTCATTCGGCCCATCGCTTTCGTGGCGCTGGCCTGGGCAACATGGCACTCCCCGGCCGGCCCCTCGCCAGCCCATGCCCAGCCCGCCCCCCCATCGTCGCCCGGCTACCACCTCTGGCTGGGGGCAGTGGATCTCGGCGAAGTACCGCCCCCGAGCACCGGCCTGCACAGGGGACCAGCCGTGAGCTTCGGCGGTCGAAGCTGCGTGCCCACCTGGAACAACCAGCCTGCCGCACCCGGGCCCTACCGCCGGTCCAGGCCCCTGTGCCTGTTTTCCCACCAGGAATCCTCCACCGGCAGCCCGCCTCCCGACAGCGCCCCACAGGCTCGCAAGGAGCTGGTGATCCTCACCACCGACGCCCTGGCCACCGCCAGCACCGTGCTCCAGGGTTTCATGAGCTTCCGCGAAGCCGAAGGTTGGAACGTGGTCCTGGCAACAGAAGCCGACTGGGACGTACCCCTCACCAGCGGCGACGACGGCAGACAGGAGCGTATACGAGCCTACCTGGCCCAGCGCTACTCCGACGATCCCGGCGCTTTCCTGTTGTTGATCGGCGATCCCGATCCCTACGGCGACGGCGTCCCCATGAAGATGGTCCATCCCTTCAAGGAATGGGCCTCCTACTATGACGACTGGTTGGCGGAGCTGCTGGACCCCATCCCCACCGACTTCTACTACGCCGACCTGGACGGCGACTGGGACTGCGACGGCGATGGCGACTACGGCGAATACCCCGACGACGACGGCTCTGGTTGCGTGGACTTCGGGCCAGAGCTGTACGTGGGCAGGATCCCCGTCTACGACGGCGACCACGTGGCCATGGACACCGTACTCCAGCGCACGTTGGACCGCGACACGGAATCCGACAAGAGCTACCGCGCCAACCAGCTCTTCCCGGGCGCGCTCCTCGCCGTGGAGGGCGCCCCATCACCCACGGGAGGGGCATACGACTACGACGACGACGGCGCCAGCGTGCTGGCCACCATCTACCGCGACATGCCCCAGTACATCCAGGACGGCTCCACCCGCCTCTTCGAAGACGAAGGCCTGCTCACCAGCCCCTACCAGCACGAAGACTCGCTCTCCTATGGCCAGGTGATCCAGTACTGGAACGAGGGTCGCGGCATCGTGGTCTGGTGTGGCCATGGGTCCGTCAACGGGGCCTTCAGGACCATCTGGTCCCAGGACGGCGACGGCGACGGCCTGGCATCCTCCAGCGAGTGCGACTACCCCTCCTTCATGGATTCGGATGGCGCCTCGGACCTGGAGTCGGCCCCCGGGGCCTTCACCTTCCACGTGAGCTGTGAAAACGGCTTCCCCGAACAAGCAGACAACCTGGGCACCTCGCTGCTCTACGGTGGAGCGGCGGCCACCGCCACCGCCAGCCGCCTGGCCTTCGCCGTGACCGTGGATTTCGGCGCGACCTGGGAACCCAGGCCCGACATCGCCACGTCCACCACCGTGGGGTACTACTTCACGCAGGAGCTGCTGGCCGGCAGCACCGCCGGCGAGGCCCTGGCCTACACCAAGTACGCCCTGTCCGGCGATGCCTACTACCCGGAGGTCACATGGACCACGCGGGTCGAATACAACCTCTACGGCGACCCCACCCGCTCCCTGGAATTCTGTGAATCCGACTCCCAGTGCGACGACGGTTCTCCCTGCACCGGCACCGAATCCTGCCAGGACGGCTTCTGCGTACACCATGACCCGGTGGACTGTTCCTACCTGGACGCCCAATGCACCGTGGGCACCTGCGAAACGGCCACGGGCGAGTGCATCTCCCAGCCCGCCCTGGACGGTGTGGCCTGCGATGATGGGCTGTGGTGTTCCGAGTACGACTCCTGCACGGATGGCATCTGCTACGGCCAGGACAGGGACTGCGGCAGCCGCGACGGCTACGTATCCTACTGCGACGAGGCATCCGAAAGCTGCTTCTTCACGCAGTTGACCGAAGAACCGACGGGCTTGCTGTGCGGAACGAGCCCTCCCGCACAGAAGACACCGTGGTACCTGCTTGCCCTGCTGGCGTGCCTGCCGCCATGGCGCCGGCGTGCCGGCCACGAGTCCTGAGCAGGGGCACAGCCCGACGGGGCAGAACCCCGAGAGCCTATTCCCCCGCTCCTCTCTCCAGGAAATGGAGATCATCATGGGAATGCCCAAGGGGCGCGGGGCGACGCCGCAAGGCCTTTGCCGTGGGATCCTGCTTCCAGATGACTTTTCTTATCCACAGAACCGACAGAACCGTGGAACAAAGGCCACCGAAGATCATGCAGATCCACACCCAGTCGATGGGGGCGTCGAACAGGAAGACCGCGGCGTAGGCCGCCGGGATGCCTACCACCAGGACGCGCACCGCGGTGATCACGAGGGCCGGCATGCCATAGCCCAGGCCCTGGAGGATCCGCCCCGACACCATGCCGATGGCCATCAGCGGGTAGGCGAAGATCATGTAGCCCAGGTACAGGCGACCCACGGCGATGGCTTCGGGGTCCTTGGTGAAGATGCTCATGACGTAGTGCGAGGACAGGTAGGCCAGGGTGCCCAGGCCCAGGGCGAAGATGAGCGCCCAGCGGTAGGAATAGAGAGTGGTGGAGCGCACCAGGTCGGCCCTCCTGGCTCCGGAGAACATGCCGATGATGGTGATGGTGGAAGCCGCCAGCCCCATCACGGGCATGGACACCAGCATGTCCACCCTGTTGGCGGCGCCGTAGCCCGCCACTGCCAGTTGGCCGAAGGTGGAGAGGAGACGATTCCCCAGCATTCCACCTGCTGACATCACCAACATGGAGGCGGCGGTGGGGACTCCGATGGCGGCTATGCGAAGCAGGACGGCCGCCTGGGGTTTGAGGTAGCGCTTCCTGAAGCGCACGTAGGTCTTGCGGCGAATCAGCACCACGTAGGCGAAGACGCTCATGGCCATCAACTGGGCGGCCAGGGTGGCCATGGCCGCGCCGGCTATCCCGAAGTCCAGCACGAAGATGAAGATGGGATCCAGAGCCAGGTTGGTGAGGGTAGCCGCCGCCATCACCAACATCGGGGTCCTGGCATCGCCCGAACCCATGAGCACCGAACGCAGGGAACCGGAGATGAAGAACAGTGGAACACCCAGCACGAGAATCCTGAAATATGCCCATGCCTGGTCCACCGTGGCTCCCTGGGCGCCCAGGGAACGGAGCAAGGGCTCCCCCGCCATCATGGCCGCTCCCGAGAGCAGCAGCCCGCCGCCCAGGGCCATGGAGAGGGCGTTGGTGGCCACCAGGTCGGCTTCGTCGCTGTCGCCACGACCAATGGATTGGCTCACCAGCGCCACCACCCCCACGGTGATGCCGTTGGCAAGGGCGATCCCCACGAAGAAGAGCGGCATCACGAAAGTGAGCGCCGCCAGGGATTCCGGCCCCAGTCTGCCCACGAAGACTGTGTCGACGATGCTGTAGAGAGTGTGGAACAACATCCCGGCCATCATGGGCATGGCCATGGTCCAGACGGCTCGCCTGGGGTGCTCCAGGAAGTCCTTCAGCCTGCTTCTGCGTTCATCTCTGCCGCTATTCATTGGATTGACTTGCATGTAGGTCTTTTCCAGGTGCTGGGATGATGGGCGGGGCGACAGCGTTCCTATCATGAAAGGGGCTGGGGCAGGGGAGAAGGCGCAAACGGAACCCGGCGGTTTCATATTCGCGAAACCTCCGCGAGGAATCGCGGATCTGCAACGCCTGGGCTCCCCATCGGTTTCATATTCGCGAAACCTCCGCGAGGAATCGCGGATCTGCAACGCGCAGCTCATGAACGGGGTTGTCGGGGCAATTGCCGCGCTGCTCCACGGTCATCTCGCAGCAAAACCCGCAAGGCGAGTTGCAGAGTGGTAGCATGAAGCCGTTCCGAGGGTACTCGCTAGTTCCATTCAGCGCCAGACGGTGGTGCGAGAGCATCCCAGCGGTGTAGCCAGTTCTGTGGTCGACATCTGCCGCTCTACCAGCCTGGCGGGAGCGGCTCTCGCCAGGCGGAAAGGCTTGGAGGAGCCACAAAGATATGGAAGACCAAGGGCAGCCGCGGCGAAATCGTTTGCCTGACACAGCTCCAGGCTGGGCCGGAGTTCTTGTGGGCCAGGGTTGGTCGGCAGCTCTTTCCGTTGCGAGCGGGGACGCATCTCGCAAACCCGGTCCCGAGAGTCGGTGGGGAGCAGTCTCATGCCCGCAGCTCCCAGGTCCATGGCGTGGTTGTTGGCCAGGGAAGAATCCGGGCGGTTTTCTCCTTTTGGAACCTGGCTGGCCCTGGAAAGTGAGCAACCCGAAGCGGCATCGTCGGAGATCCTGGAGACAAGGTGCAGAGTCATGGAGCGATCTTCGAGCAGGTTGTATTCATAGTCCAACTTGCTGAAAGGCGTGCCGCCCACCATGAGCGCCTCGGTGCGTTGGGAGTTGGATTCCACCAATTCTCCGGGGACCACCAACGTGACCAGGAGACGCAGATCCAGTGTGACCATGTCGTCCTGCCTGGCCTGGTCGATCTGTTCGCTGCCCAGGGGGACATCCATGTCGATGACGAGATCCGTGCCGGCCGGTGATTTCCGGATGCCGTATTCCACCGAAGAGCCGTCACGGAAGAAGTTCCCCAGGAAGATACCCGCTCCGAACGCTCCGGGCTCGAGTACCTTGACACCGGAGATGGTGGCCATGTCCCCAGTTGTTTCCCGGTGGACGCTCCCGTAACCCGCTTCCTCGAGCGTAGTTTCGACCCGCTCGGGGAATTCGCCAACGTCGGTCATGGCGAAAGCCGTATTCACCACGATCTCTCCACCGTACAGCACGACGATGGTGTAATGGAGCACGAGGTGGTACTCGCAACCCGAGAGAAACAGGAGCAGGAGCAGCGAACAGCGATGACAGAGTGTCTTCCAGTTCATTCAGCGGCTCCTTCCTGGCTGGCCCCGGGAGTGGGCGGCTGGGGGGGAATTACCAGCTTCGTGTACAAGACCGACAGCCTTTCCAACTGCTGCCGGTGCCCTGTCTCCAGCAACGCTTCGGCCGTAGTGTTGACGAGCGTGTCGTCATCGTACTGCCTCATGATGCGGTTGGCCGCGACTCTCTCCAGGGCTCCGCCAAGGCCGAACTTTTCCAACAGGAGCAGGTCGGCAGGCAGGGGAAGGGTGGTCCTGGGGGCGTAGAAAGGCTTTTTCCCCAGGCGAAATGTGGTCAGTGGTCCGGGCGAGCCAGCTTCGAGCGGCTCGGTTGCGCGAAATACGAGGCTGGTTCCCTTGCCCAGGAGCCTGGAGCGATCACGTGGATGGACCTCTGCCCAGCAATAGAGACCTGGTCGAATACGGGCGGCCCTGACGACATCGACGGGGAAGATTCCCGGGAGCATGACGTCCTTCACCGGAAGGGGCCGCCTGGCGGAGGAACCCGTGGAAGCATCCGCCGACTGCAAGAAGGAGCCGGATTCGTCCAGGCGGAACAACTGGATGGGGCGGGGATCCCCATCGACGAAGATTGCCAACCCATCTACCAGGGCGATGTTGGGGATGTCGGTGGGTAGCTGGACGACGATGCCGGGTGGGGTGTCCCTGGTCGAGGCGCGGAGCAGGGTGTTGGCCTCGGGAAGAGTGACGAAGTGGGCTCCGGCCAGGTCCAGGATGCAGATGCTGGCGCCCGGCGCGCCGTCAGGCCAGAGCACGAACTGGTTTGGGGTGGAGAGGGGCAGGGATCGGCTGACCGGTCCGCGCACGGGCAGGTAGCCTTCTGCTCGAACCTCCACATGGGCTTCTGCCCCCAGCCAGGGGAGCCGGAAGACACCGCTGCTGTCGGTGATGGTTTCAAGGGGGTTGTCAAGCTGTTCCACCCGGGCTGTGGCGATGGGGTTTCCCGCCAGGTCCACGACCAGGCCCGATATTTCGTTCCAGGTACAACCCATGTTGGTGCAAGACACGAGCAACACGACGACGAAGGCCAGGATTCGAATTGTCTTGTTGTTCATTTCATTTGCCTGATTGGCTTGGAACAGGGCTGAAGTTGTCGCAAGGAGAAAGTCCGATAAAGATATCACGAGTGGGAGAGTCACGCCGAATACCAGCGGGATGCTCCCGTATCGCTGTGCCATCATGATCACGGGGCCAGGGCGTACAGGTCTTCAAGGGGGGTGGTGCGACCAAGGTAGGTCCCCTCCGCCCAGTAGACCTCCCAGGCCATCTCTCCCCCAGGGGTGATCTCCAGGAGACGGGCTCCAGAGCCCTGGTTGTGAAGGGTGTTGCCTCCGGCGAGCCTCTGGGCCTCGCCCAGCACCGAGGCCTCCTGGCCCAGGCCCACGCCATGGCTCCACACCTGCCTGAGCGTGGATGACCCGCTGTCCAGCCGGTATTCACGAACCGCCACCTCTTCGGTGGATGGGCCGGTATGGGTGGAAGTGAGCAAGGTGCCTTCCTGCGTAAAGTTGCCGCCGTGTTGCCAGTAGAAGGCTGAGTCCCCAGGGTCGAAGCTCCAAGCGCCTTCCATGTGGCCGAAGGTGCGAAGCAACCGACCGCTCCCGTGGTCGATTTCCAGGATGGAATCTGTGGAGTACAGCGAGAAGAGGAACGTGTCGTCGGCTTCATTCCAGAAAACCGTGTTGGACTGGCAGTAGTCGGAAAGACCAGCAGCATCCTGGAGTTCCTGGCAGGACCAGATGGTCTTCTGATCACCGTCCAGGGATACCTCTTCCAGGGTCTCCAACTCGTCGCCGAAGGCTCCCCACACTATGGTGCCGCCGGCGATTTCGGTGAAGGGATGGTGCAGACCCGGCGTGGCCTGGACACCCACCTGCGTGCCGTCGATCTTCAGGCGCACCACCCGGGAAGCGGCCCCGTTGTCGAAAACGGACCAGTAACTGTCGTGGTCCACGAGTATTTCGCTGCCGTCCCGGGATGTCTGGGACTGAAGCGTGGTGTACAGCAGGGGGGTCTCCAATGCCCAGACGATTCTGGCCTGCCGGTCGAAGATGATGGTCCATGAGTCGTAGCCGTCGGTGATGGCCGCCAGGATCCAGGAAAAACCGGTGTCCCACAGCTCTGGTCGAGACACCGAAACCTGCGGAACCTGGAGGCCGGGGGGAAAGTCGCCGGTGCGCCCTTGCAGGGTTTCACCCCGCGACAGTCCCTCGCTGCCCTCTTCCAGCAACCTGAACTCGAAGTCGGTGGCGTAGGGCAGGCCCAGTAGCAGCTCTTCCGCCTGCCCCGCTTCCCGCCGGGTTGGTGGGCTCGTGGACCAGTCCTCGCCCCTGGGGGCGAACTCCAGGAAGGTGGTGGCGGTGGTATGCTGCTGCCAGGTGACCCGCACCACGGAAGGCAGGTCATCCAGCAGCTCCCATTGCAGCTCCGCCGGGAACGAGCCCGAATCGAGGCCAGGCCCCGAATCGTTTCCATTTCCCGGTTGACAAGCCCACGGCAGAGCGTTGATCAGGAGAACCGACACCACGTTCCGGCCCAGGCAGGTTGTTGTCCTACAGTTCATGGACTCCTCTGATACGAGATAGTTGATCTTGCGCGAACCCCTTCACAACCAGGTACCATGTCCCACCGCATCATCGACACCCACTGTGATACCCTCATCAGGGTGCTGGACGAAGGCATCGACCTCTCCCGGGAGCAGCCCGACGGCCACCTGGACCTCCCCCGGTTGGCCCGAGGCGGCGTGGGCTGCCAGGTTTTCGCGTGCTTCGTCACCCGGGCGGAACATGGCAGACATGTGACCCGCAGGGCCCTTGACATGCTGGGAGCCGGCGCGGCCCTGGAGCGGCTGCCCGGGGTGCTGATCCCCCGCTCCCGCGCCCAGCTCGCCGGCCTGCAAGACAGCCCCCGGCAGGTCGGCGTACTCCTGGCCGTGGAGGGCGGCGACTCCCTGGACGGCGACCTGTCGGTACTGGACACCTTCAAGGAGCTGGGCGTCTGCTACCTGACCATGGCCTGGAACGACAACGAACTCTGCGGCAGCAGCTTCGGCCGGAACTTCGGCCTCACCAGCCTGGGCCGCGAGGTGGTTCGCAGGATGAACCAGCTCTCCATGCTGGTGGATGTCTCTCACATGGCCGACGCCGCCTTCGACGACCTGGCCAGGCTCACCGACGCCCCCTTCATCGCCAGTCACTCCAACTGCCGTGAGCTGTGCAGCTCGCCCCGCAATCTCACCGACCGCCAGATACGCGAAATCGCCGCTCGGGGCGGTGCCGTGGGAGTGTTGATGGCTCCCGGATTCCTGAGCGAGCAGTACCGGCAGGCCGAGGCACCCGTCATCGCCCGCCACGCCCAGAAGGCCGGGGGCCATCCCCGCCGCCTGCGTCTGGCCATGGAACGGGCGCGCCAGGAGATGGCCCATGTCCCCCTCCCCACCGCCGAAGCCATCCTCCGGCACCTGGAACACCTGGCGGAAGTGGGCGGCATCGGCTGCGCCGCGCTGGGGAGCGACTTCGACGGCATCCCCATCCTTCCCTCGGGCATCCAGGATTGCTCCGACTACCAGGGCATCCCGCAGATGCTGGCCCACCGTGGCTGGTCCCCCCGGGAAATCCACGCGGTGTGCTGGGGCAACTGGGAGAGGGTCCTGGGCAGCACCTTCCAGGAGTGAACCCGCAGCATCACGTTGCTCCGGCACGACGGGCACGACGGGCAAGGCGGGCAAGGCGGGCAAGGCGGGCAAGGCGGGCACGACGGGCAAGGCGGGCACGACGGGCAAGGCGGGCACGACGGGCAAGGCGGGCACGACGGGCAAGGCGGGCAGGAGCCGGCTATCGCGCCTCGCTGCGGAGCAGGTTCTCCAGGCGGCCTCTTAGATCAACAGGTAGGAGTCGCCATCCCGGGGTTCGCCCATGGAGCGCTCCCTGCGAAGCTCCATCTCACGAGAGACGAGTTCCCATACTTGCCGGGTGAGCTGCTCCACGGCGGCGGAGGCCGCGGCCCGATCCTGGGAGGATTCCGCCTGGAGGGAGTTTGGGCTGCCCGCGGTGGCACCGGCGGGGGTGGGTTCCGCCGCGCCCTCGCTCCGGGCGACGGGAGAGTCCTCGGCCATTCGCACCTGGCTGCGTGCCTGGGAGAGACGCCCCTCCAACTCCACCAGGTGAACCAGGTCCTGGAGCCTGGTCACCAGTTGCACGACCTGCTGGGGGGCCGTCGGCCCCGGTGGCGCCGCTCCGGGGAGCGCGGTGGTGGGGCTGGGCGCGGCCGGTCGCTGGTCCCCACCTTGGCCGGCCCTGCGCAGTGGAGTGGTGGTGGGGCTGGGCGCGGCTGGCCTGATGTCGCGGCCATGCCTGGCACCCTCGCCGGTTCCGGCAAGGCGGTCCCGCAGACGGAGCAGGGCTTTGCCCGTGGTGGAGGGGATACGGATTCCACCGGGCCTGGATGCCTGGGCGATGATGGCTTCCAGCAGCTCCGTCGGCTGCTTGGAGCCGGACATGGCCTGGAAGAGCTGCTTCAGGGCGTTGTCCGTGCGCGGTCCTGCTTCGCCGATACCTGGCGCCGGGGTGGATTCCTGGCGTGCGAGGAGGCTGATGGCCTGGCGACCGAGATGCGGCACCGGGTGTGTGCCGGCGGCGCGCCGGGCCAGGAGCCTTGCCGCCGGGATACGGGCGGTTTGTCCCTGGGCAGAGGCTGGCGAGACGGAGCCGGGGGCACGGGCGGCCCGTCCTTGGGCAGAGGCTGGCGAGACGGAGCCGGGGGCACGGGCGGCCCGTCCTTGGGCAGAGTAGGGCGAGACGGAGCCGGGGGCACGGGCGGCCCCTCCTTGGGCAGAGTAGGGCGAGACGGAGCCAGGGGCACGGGCGGCCCGTCCTTGGGCAGAGTAGGGCGAGACGGAGCCGGGGGCAACCTCGCGTGGCTGCCCTGGGAGCCTGGGAGTAGATCTCCCGGCAGACGGGGGGCTGGTCCCATGCCCCGAAAAACGGGCGAAGGCCATGGCCCGTTCACCAGGGTACACGCGAGGAAATCGCGGCCCCAATCCGCCGGCCACGGGAGCCGCGGCCAGCGGGGCCATGCTGGTGGCTTCCAGCAGGTGGCGTGGGGCGAGACCGGCAGCAGCAGGTTGGGCCCCGAGACCGGAGCGTTGCCCCTGGCGAGCCTGGGTCGGGAGCCACCGGGGAAGTGATGTGAGAGCTTCCCCATCCTGGTGAGACTCTGCCCGCTCATCCTGGTGAGACTCTGCCCGCCCCCGGGGAGCGGGTGTCCAGCGGTCCATGGACCGGGGCAATGGCAGGATCCGGCTCTGCGGGCCGAGCCCGGGCGGCGAAGGGGCCCGAAGGTACCGGCTCGGGACGGTGCGGGGGGGAGCGGAGAGCAACGAACGGCGATACGGCCACCTTGAATCCACGCGAAGGGCTGCCTGCCCCGTGGCGGGAAGGGGGATGGATGCTGGCGGACGGGAAACGGTCCCTGCCGGCGCCGCCGAACCCCGCTGGAGCGCGGGCTCCTGGAGAGGCTGGACACCCCGAAGATTGGCCATGAACGGAGCCCGGACCGTGGGACCGTGTATTGCGGTGGGGTCTGGGACCAGGGGCGGCAGGCGAGTGATGGGAGCCGGGGAGATGTGCGCGGCTGGAGTGGGAGCCGGAACCGAGGGGTGGAGGGGAAGGTCGAAACGTGCGAACGAGGACCCGTGCGCTCCTGGAGGCGTCGGGAAATAGGCTGCACTGAACAGCCGGCTCAAGCCATCACGATGGGCGCCAGGCGAGTAGCGAGCCTGGCCTTCGGTCATATCGGGCGTTGATGGGGCATTTAGATAGGTTGTAACGCTGGATGACGCCCAGGACGGGGCGCGGTAGCCACCGGCGACCTGCGGCAGGTGTGAGGTTTCCCCGGCGGGGCCCCGGGGCGTTCCTGGTGTTTCTGGTGAAAGAGCGGGAGCCACGGGCAAAAAGGCTGCCGAAGGCTGCCGGCTCGTGGCGTAGCGAGGGGCCTTCCGCAGCAGGGGTGGGCTTTCCCCTGGGCTCCTGGCCAGCAAATGGCTGAAGGCCGGGCTGGCTCCAGGAAGCTGGAAGTGCGGACGGTCGGCGCTGGGCGCCAGGGCCATGGCTCGTTGGAAAGCTGCCGCGGCGCCACCGGAGAGAGGTGATTGGCTGAAGGCGGGCCCCTCCATGCCCGGGCTGACCATGCCCGGGCTGGCCATGGACCGGGACGACAGGTGACCATGAACCGTGCGGGCCATGGGGTGCGTGGCGGGTGGAGAGGGACTGGCTGCCACGGCGCCGATGGTGCGTCGTGCCTCCGTGGCTGGCGGCTCTTGCAGGTAACCAAGCCCCCTCGCCCGGGACTGTTGGGAAACTATTCGACCCTGGACCGGGGATGGCGGGATTGCCAACCGAGCTGCCACGGCAGCGGGAATGGGCGCCGGGCCCATGGGCTGGAGGGCGCCGGGCCGAGGCGAAAGCGATGGCCGCGGCTGTTGGGCGGGCGAGGTGCCTGGCCGGCGAGCCGGTGGCGGGGAGATTTCCGGAATGTGGCCTGGGATTGGAGACGGCGCAGGAATACGCGGTTCCAGAGAAACCACCGGAAACGACATGGTGCCCAGTGGGCGCAAAGCGAGGCGAGGGCGACGCCGGCTCCCGTCCCCATGGCTCCCGGTGATGGCCGGGAAACCGGTATCTTCGACGCGGGGCGTGCCGGTGGCCAGGTGGATGCCGAGCTGAGCGCCGGGCCGGGTGGCGTAGGGCCGGCCCCAGGTGCCGGGCGACAGCGGCGCTGCCCCCAGGATCGAGAACCCGCCGGGGCTCTGGCCCGGTGCAGGAGCGGCAGGCCGGAGCAATCTGCTGCCGGCGTGGATCGTGGAACCAGGTTGCTGCCCCGAAAACGATGCCTGCCCCGGGGCCTGCCGCCCCTGGACGAAGGGGGAGCCATGTTGGACAAACTGGAAAGGAGGAGAGTAGCGGAGCAGAACTGGCCGCGCCGCGGGGCTGCTACCAACGCCAGGTTCCGGGAGATGGACAGACACCGGCACGGCAGATGCCGGGGCGAGGCCGACCCCAACAAGGGGCCGGGTGGCAGGTTCCGACGCGGAAGCCACGGGGGGGAGCCCGGCCCCAACAAGGGGCCGGGACAGGGCGGCGCCCATGCCATACGAGGCGGGCGCAGGTTGCTGGCGGGCTTCGGGGTGAAGCAGCGATGAAAGGCCGGTGGAAGTCGCTTTGCCAGGTGCGATCCAAGAACCGTGGGCGGAGTACGGGGAGGCCTGCGCCTGGCGAGAGGGAGCAAAGGCCAGCCTTGGGACGGATGACGCCCCGGCCCGGCGGCGAGACACGGCGCCCGTGGTGGGGGCTTCGGGTTCTGGGAGCACAAAGGAAAAGCCGGGAGGCGAAATTGGATACCGGAAGGCCGAGGAGGCGGGAAACTCCGGGTAACGGTCCATGCGCCCAAGGCAGGCCAGCATGTGCCAGCCAGGCGAGTATCCGCGGCTCGCATCGGCACGTTCCAGCAACCTGCCGAGCAGCTTCCGGCCGGTCTGGCCGGCCGGGAATCCCGCCCTGGAACGTGTTGAGCCAGGTGGGGAGGCCTCTGCGCGCTGCAACAAGTGGGGAAGCGCGCTGGAGCGGCCCAAGGCGGAATCGGTGGCGGAGCCGCCCCCTGGCAAGGTGCGATGCACGAAGGCCTCGGCCTTCCGGGCCAAAGTTTGCCCGTATGTGGGCGCGTTCGATGGCATCTCGCGTTCCTTCCCCTGTGCTGTTCCGATACCGCGTGCTGGTGACGGGATGGGCTCTTCGTATATCTACCACAGCTTCCGCACTCACAAAACATAGATCCGTTCCGGCGAACGTGAAGAGCGATCCCGGAGCCCCGGTCAAAAAATTCGTGGCTCCTATTCACCCATGATCGTGACCACTACCTGCCTGACCTTTCGGGGCCCGTCGAAGTCGCACAGGAACACGTTCTGCCAGGTAGAAAGCAGCAGCTTCCCCTCGCGCACGGGAATGGTCTCGCTGGGCCCCACCAACCCGGCCTTGATGTGGGCGGCGCCGTTGTCGTCGATCCTGTCATGGCGCCACCGGCCACCGGGCACGAGCCCGGAGAGGCAGTCCAGTACATCCAGGGCGATATTGGGATCGGCGTTCTCCTGGATCATGACAGCCGCGGTGGCGCCCATGGCGTAGATGTGGCAGACGCCATTTTCTATGCCGGATTTTCCAACCTGGTGGCGGAGTCGGGACGTGATGTCCACCAGTTCCTGGGAACTGTTCGTGGTCACTGGAAAAGACGAATTGAACATGGCCATTGTCACTCCAGAACGCCTGCCCCGCGGGCCTTCAGGCAGGCGTACACGTTTTGGGGGAAATCCTGCCGGCAAACCCAGCCCGGATGGCGCTCCCACCATGAAAGACACGACGAGCCACGTAACCTCTCCACCCCTTTGAGGTCGCTTTCCTGGAAAAGGGTGAAAGGTGGAACGGTTGTACATGGCAGCACCCGTCGAGGGGGGCGTATCAAGGCGAGCATGTACCACAGGATCGTGGGGCCGGCTTCCAACCGGCCCTTGTGGGTACCCTGCACCACTGGCAGGCTGGAAAGCCTGCCCCACGGCTGGAAGCCGGCGTTTCCAGTGCCTTCGAGATTCCTGCATGGCTGAAGAGCGACCCTGGGAGCGAGGCCGTAGCGCCCTCGCTGATTTTCGGAGAGAATGCCTTTTCCAGCGACCTTGCGAGCACAGCAAGCATTCGCTCCCGGGCGCAACGCTTCGCCTTCTGCGCAGGAGTGTCGCAGGTGGAGCTGGATTCGCCGGCGGCGAGGAAACCCCGTTGACCGGACGTGTAGTTCGCCTTGAAACGGCAGGCCGACCTCAGTTTGCTGTCTCCCCAGGTGCTGGAGCGGTCCTGGCGTGTGTGAAATGGCTTGGAGAACGGCCCGCTGCACGGCGGTATTCCATCGTGGAGTACCATCAGGGGCCCCAACATGGGCTACAAACGCGTCCCTGGCGTCCTGGGAGACCGAAGAAAGCCCCCTCCGGACATACTTGGAGAGTATTCTGGGTTTTGAAGCTGCAAATCCAGCAGGCCGGTCTCCAAGGTGGTCATCCCTCCCAGAAAGTCGCCCCAGGCGACTATTTGGCGGGGGTAAGGGGTCATCCCTCCCAGAAAGTCGCCCCAGGCGACTATTTCGGGGGGGTAAGGGGTCATCCCTCCCAGAAAGTCGCCCCAGGCGACTATTTGGCGGGGGTAAGGGGTCATCCCTCCCAGAAAGTCGCCCCAGGCGACTATTTGGCGGGGGTAAGGGGTCATCCC
>JAJRWT010000050.1 GCA_024276675.1 Myxococcota bacterium
GCTCCTGGTTCGACGAGCCCCTCTACGTCCGCCTGGCCTACCGTTTCTGGCAGCGCCCCAACGACGGTGACAGGGACCTGGGCTTCCGCCTGGCCCGCACCCGCGATCCCTGACCGGGACACCCGGGACCAAGGTACATGCTCGCCCTGGTACGCCCCCCCGTGGGGCAGGCTTTCCAGCCGTAGGGCAGGCTTTCCAGCCTGCCAGTGCTGCAGGCTTTCCAGCCGTAGGGCAGGCTTTCCAGCCTGCCAGTGGGGCAGGCTCTCCAGCCGCGGGGCAGGCTTTCCAGCCGTAGGGCAGGCTTTCCAGCCTGCCAGTGGGGCAGGCTTTCCAGCCGTAGGGCAGGCTTTCCAGCCTGCCAGTGGTGCAGGCTGGAAAGCCTGCACCACTGGGCTTCCGGTTATGTTTCCTGACCATGGCCATCGACTTCCGCACCAGGGACTTCCTCCATCCCCTCCTGCTGCTTTCGCTGCACAGGCGCATGGAGCGCAACCAGTGGGCCTCCCGGCAGGAACGCCAGGACTACCAGTGGGGCCGCCTGGCCAGCGTGCTTAGGCATGCCGCCAACCACGTGCCCTACTACCGCCGGCTGTTCGCCCGTCGGGGTCTCCAGCCCCAGCAGCTCATCAGGGCCAGGGACCTGTCCGCTCTGCCGCTGCTCCGGAAGAACACGTTGCGCGGCAGGCCGGAGGCGCTTCACTCGCGTCGTCTTTCGCTGTGGCCGCCGGTCCGACAGAAGACCAGCGGTAGCAGCGGGGAGCCCATTGACCTGCTCATGGACGCCCGTGCCAACGCGCAGGAGTTCGTCTACTACCTGAGGTACTGGGGTTGGGGCGGTTTCAGGCTGGGGGATTCCTTCGCACAGTTGACGACCGCGTTCTTTCTGAGGCCCGGCGCCGACATCCGGGCGCCATGGGTGTGGCAGGCCCATCTGCGCCGTCTGCTCATCAACACGAGCCAGCTCGCCCCGCGGCAGGTGCGCTCCATGGCGCGGGCCATGGTCCGTCACCGACCGAGCTTCCTCAAGGGCCTGCCCTCCGAACTCTACCACCTGGGTCTCCTGCTCCGGGAGACGGGAGCTTCTTTTCCGCGCCCCAGGGCCATCTTCACCGGGGGCGAGTTGTTGAGCCCGGCGATACACGCCGCGCTGGGGGAGATCTACGGCTGTCCCGTCCTGGATTCCTACGGTCACATGGAACGAACCGTGGCAATCTCCCACTGCCCGGCTGGAAGCTACCACGTTCACGACGACTACGGAATGCTGGAACTCCTGCATCCCCGCCCCGGCCCTGACCCCGACACCCGGGTGGCCAGGGCCGTGGGAACCTCCCTCTACAATCGCGCCATGCCACTGCTGCGCTACGATACGGGCGACGACATACTGCTGTACCGCCACCCCGCGCCCTGCCCCTGTGGTCGGACCTTTCCCGTGGTCAAGGGCATTCTGGGCAGAAGCGAAGACATTGTGGTCACGCCCGGGGGCCGCTACCTGCCGGCCCTCTTCGTCCTGCCCCGGTTCACGCCGGGAGTGAGGTTCCTGCAGTTGCTGCAGGAGAGTCCCACGTACCTGCGGGTGCTGGTGGTGCCGGGAATGGCATGGGGCGAGCAGGCGCGTGAAAACCTGGAAGCCATGACACGCAGCCTGGTGGGGCCCCACATGGGCATCCACCTGGAACTGATCTCCATGGAACAGAGGATCAAGGATCCATCGGGAAAGGTGCGGACGGTGATCTCTCGCCTGCCCCCGGAGTATCTCAAGACGCCCAGGCTTCCGGGAATCGCCGGCGCGGGTGATTCGGGCCGGTGTTCATGAGCGATTCGGGCCGGTGTTCATGAGCGATTCGGGCCGGTGTTCATGAGCGAAGCGAGAGGGCTCCCTCCAGCTCCAGGACAAGGCGCTCGCCAAGCTCGCCCCGGCTTTGTAGATCGTCAAGTTGGAGCCTGAGTTCCTTCCGGGCCATGCCTGCCCCGCTCAGCTCGTGGGCCACCCTTTGCACGCCGGCTCGGGAGATCAGGCCGTCACGCCACGCGATGATGGCCATCTGGCAGGGGCTTCGACAGGCCACCAGCAGGGGGGCGAGGCTCTTGAAGACCTGGGGATCGGCGAAGCGCTCCATGCGTATGAGGATGCGGCTCACCCCGTCCACGTCGGGCAGAGATGCCTTCAGGCCGATGATGCCGGAGATGTCGCTGCGCGCAACGCCCCGCCTTTGAAGCTCTTTCTGGATGCGGCCCAGGGGGGTTCTGCCCGCGATGATGTCGGCGTAGAGCGAGAAGGCCAGGGGGTCGTTTTCGAGATCGTCGCCCACCAGGATCTCCCGTGCTCCCACCGGCAGATGGCGCCGGCCCGTGAGCAGAGCGGTCAGCTTGAAGCCCAGTTGTTCCTTCAGGCGGGAGAACCTGCCCCGCCGCAGCACCTGGCTCCAGTCCTTGAAGGTGGTGCCGTCCTGCTCCACGCCGTCCATGAGCATCTTCCGTTCCAGGACGGAACGGAGGTGCGCCGGGCTGGCGGACACGAAATGGATGGGCGTATGGCGGCTGGCGGATCCGGGACCGCGCCTTATCTCTTTGAGGAAGGCGACCATGCCCGGAATGGCGCGCTTGCTGCGGGCGCTCTCCAGCGGCACCCGCAGCAGACCCCTCAGCGAAGAGAAGCGGGTGTCGAGGTAGGTGCGGTCGATGTCGCAGACCAGGACTTCGCCCTGCCAGTCAGGCGGCAGGCGGCGGTGGTCCACCCTGTCGATGGGGAAGGTCAATAGGTCAGCTCCGCCATTTCGTGGCCCGTTTTCAGCGACATGAGGTAGTCCACGGCCTGCCTGACATCCATGCCCTCGTAGATGACGCGATACACCGTGCGGACTATGGGCAGGCGACCCAGGAAACCGTTTCGTGCGGCGTAGTCATGCACGGATCTGGCGGTCTTTACGCCTTCGGCCACCTGGTTCATGGCATCGCTTATCTGCTCCAGGCTCTCGCCCCGGGCCAGGCGCTCTCCCACCTGGTGGTTTCGGGACAGGGGAGAGGCGCAGGTGGCCATGAGATCGCCGATGCCCGCAAGGCCACCGAAGGTCATGGGGGATGCACCCATGCTGACTCCCACCTGGGCCATCTCGTACAAGCCCCTGGTGAGCAGCAGAGCCCTGGTGTTGTCGCCAAGGTCGAGCCCGTCCAGCACTCCGGCGGCCACGGCCACGATGTTCTTTACGGCGCCGGCCACCTCGGCACCGACCATGTCGCGCCCCTTGTAGACCTGGAAGAGCCTGTCGGTGTGCAGGGAGCGCTTGAAACCCTGGAGCACCTCGTTGAAGTTGGAGGCCAGGAGGGTGCCGGCGGGCTGGCCCATGGCGATCTCGCGAGCCAGGTTGGGACCGCTCAGAACCCCCAGCTTGCGCACGCAGGTCTCTTCGCGCAACACCTGGCTCATGCGCTTGAAGCTGCCCTGCTCTATGCCCTTGGTGGCGTGGACGATGCAGTGTTCGCCGTCGAGGTGCTCACCCATGGTTCGGGCCACGGCTCGCAGGCCGTGGGATGGCACCACCAGCAGCAGGAGCCTGGTGCTGTGACAGACCCGCTCCAGGTCGGTGGTGGGTTCTATGCTCGGGTCCAGGCGAAAACCGGGCAGATACCGGCTGTTTTCGCGGGTTTCCCGGATTTCCCGGCAGAGTTCCTCGCGGCGGGACCATAGGAGTACCCGTTCCTGGTTCATGGACAGGATGCTGGCCAGGGTGGTGCCCCAGCTTCCCGCCCCTATGACCGCTACCCATTGGTCCATGGTGTCACCTCGATGCTGCCTGGCCATCCAGACGGTAACCCTTCAGGCGGTTCCCGTAATAGAGGAGCAGGTTTCGATCCATGTGGAAGAGCCGGTCCCCTCTACGCTCCACGGCGGGCCTGGTGTGGTAGATGGAAAAGTGGCGAATGGCGTCGGAGACGATTTCCTGGATGTCGTCCGAGAGCAGGTCGTCGCCCAGTATGGGTCTGGGGCCCGGGCAGGTCCCGAGTGCTTTAAGCTGGCGTCCTGTTTCGGCGTGTACCTGGCTCATGGGGAAGGACTGCTGGTCGCCGCCGGTGTGGAGGAGCCTGTAGCGGTCCATGCCGGGGTTGCTGCGGCGCAGCAGGCTGTCCACGGCGCTGGCCACCAGGTTCGTGGACATGATCACGTTGGAGCCAAGGTAGTTCTGGGCGATGAGCCTGGCCAGCTCGCTGGTGTATTCCCGATCCCGCTGGGGGTCCATGACCGGTTCGCCGCCCCTGGTGACGTAGGTGGAGGGGTCCACGGGCCGACCCCGCGGATCCCTGCTGCGCCCCCGGTCGTCCACCGGGTTGCCCAGGACGTCCATGGGGCGGGAGTAGGTGATGACGATGTTGTCGTCCAGGGACACCAGGTTCCTGAAAAAATCGTATATACGGCGGGGACGCGAGAATTCGTCGTCGGTGATGATGTAGCGCGATCTGCCCACGTCCTGCAGGTGGTCGCCGATGAGGGTTTCGGCTTCCAGCACCAGCTTGTAGGAAATGGTGCATGGCACGATGTAGATGGATGGAGAGGGTTTTCCGTCCATGAGGTTGCGCACGTAGGCTTCCATGGCCGTGCCCAGGAGGCCCTTCTTGAGCTTCTGTTCCACCGCGCCGCTGCGGCTCCTGGTGCCCCCGGGGAAGAACAGGCTGTGGTAGCCCATCTGCAGGGCACACACGGAGTACTGCTTGAGGACATCTTTGTAGATGCGGGACTTCTTCTTTCGGTCAACGCGGTAGGCCCCCAGGTTTCGCATGAAGAAGGAGATGAGCGGATTGGTGAACAGGTTGAGCCCCGCGCCGTAGAGCAGGGGTGGGATGGACTCCTTGAATGCGGAGTAGCCCAGCACGATGCTGTCCAGGTTGGAGGAGTGGGTGGGAACCACCAGGAGCGTGCCCTTGCCCAGGAGGGCGCGCACGGCATCCAGCTCACCCCGCACTTCCAGGTGCCTGTCCAGCAAGTTGCCGTCCCCGGGGCGGGAAAACATGCCTGGCAGGCTGCTGGCGCCAAGCAGCGCCGAGAGGCCGACGGGTATCACCCTCGTGGAGAGCCTGTAGACCCGCCTGTTGAAATTGCCCACCACTTCCTGGGCGAAATGCCGGGCCAGGTCCGAGACCATTCTTTGCAGGACGTGGCTGGAAGCGCCCTTGAGTTCCCTTTGCATGGCGGCGTAGAATGCCTTGTATCGCCTGGTGGCGGGGTCTTTCGGGTTTTCGGTCCCGAGGCGGAGTTTTTCGTGGTAGAGGGTGTCGTTCACCAGCTCTTCCAGGAAGCCATCGGGAGCGCCGCGGGCCAGTTGGGTGTAGTGCTCGGTGATCCGGCTGGTGACCTCCACCAGGATCCTGTCCCTGTCTTCTGGTCTCATGGCCCGTTCTCCTGTGCTGGCGGGTACCGTCGGCCCCGGTGCCCGTTCTTGGTGGTTGTGTTCAGGCTGTATTCCGGAGACCTGACATCCAGGCGTCGTGCCATGCCGAGACCATGGGCCGGTGACAGCCCATGGGCGGGGTTGTCGTGGCAATGCCGGGGCAGGTATCCACCGGGGCTGGGCAGAGCCCCGCGCAAGGATGAATATCAGGGCGTGGAGAGCTTGCCACCGGCGGTCCCCGAACAAGCGTGGCAGTCGTTGCAGGAGCCTGTCTCGGGCTGGGTGGTCATGGTGGTCGTTTCCCTGTCGTTTTCGACCTCGGCCTGTATGGGAAACTCCAGCGCGGTGTCGGTGTAGAAGTTACCCACCGAGTTGCTGGTGAGTTCAATCACCTGCCCGCCCGCGTCGGTCAACCGGATGATGGCCGCGGAGGCGGGCTCGCTGCCGTCCAGGTCGATGAACACCGTGCCGGCTGCCGAGAACAGGAGGGACTCGGAGACGATCTGCTCCTGGCCATGGCAGCCCAGGCAATCCGAGCCGGCCAGCATGGTCCTGGCCCCGCCGCCGCAGTTGCTGTCGTCGCAGTCTTCGTTGGCCTCGTTGCAGGCTGTGGCCGTGTCATCCGCGAGGCCACCGATGATCCCACTGTCGCGATCCAGTTGACTCAAGCAGGAGATGAGAAACAAACCAGCCATGAACGAACAGTGCATCTTCAGGGTCACGCTACCTCCTCGAAAACTTCCGACTCGCCGGCCTGGTCCGGGACCCCGGCTGCTATGGACGAACAGTTGGTTCCCGTGCTGAACCATCCTATCAGAAACCGCCGGGCCGGTGGGGAGGGTGAACGTGCTGGGGAGCTGGATCTCCAGGGCAATCGCCCATGTGTGGCCTGCAACGAGGATTACCGTCCTTCAGTGGTTTCGCTTGCTCATGGCCTCCAGCCATTCCTCGGGTGAGGCCACGTCGAATCGTTCCGCCCATTCCTGGTAGATGGTTTCCATCTCGCCGACCTTGTCGGGGTACTCGCCGGAGAGGTCGTTGGTCTCGGTGCCATCCGCGTCCATGTCGTAGAGTTCCCAGGCCTGGCCGTACTCCAGGGAGACGATCTTCCAGTCGCCCATCCGAAGCGCCCTGTTGCCCTGGTGCTCGAAAGCTATGTAATCATAGCCCTTGCGCTCCTGGCCCAGCAGGGTGGGCAGCAGGGAGCGGCCCTCCAGGGGGGGGATCTCGCGGCCCTCGTAGGTCTCGGGGTAGGTGGCGCCCGCCACATCGTAGAAGGTGGGGGCCAGGTCCATGACGTCCGCCAGCTCGCCAACGAAGATGCCGGTGGTCTTCATCCCGGCAGGCCAGTGTACGATGGTAGGGGCGCGGATTCCGCCCTCGTGTACCTGGTGCTTGTACCAGCGGAAGGGCGTGTTGCTGGCGTTGGCCCAGGAGCGGTGGTAGCTCAGCCAGGAGTCGGCCGAACCCACCGGGGCCGGGTTGTCTTCGTCGATGTCTTCCTGGCAGGCGCCGTTGTCGGAGAGAAACACCAGCAGCGTGTCTTCCAGCAGGCCAAGGCTTTCCAGGTGCTCCACCAGCCTGCCCACGTTCTGGTCCATGCGCTGGATCTGGGCGGCGTAGACCGACATGCGAAGGTCCATGTCCACCTGGTCCACCTGTTGCCAGTCTTCCACCTTGTAGTCGGCATCCGACAGGGCCCACCGTTCGTCCAGCACCCCCATGGCTTTCATGGCCTGGTAGCGTTCCTGGCGCAGCGGCTGCCAACCGCCGCGGGCCAGGTATTGCCCCTGGTATTTCTCGTAGTCAGCCTCGTATGCGTGCAGGGGCCAGTGGGGAGCCGTGTAGGCCAGGTACAGGAAGAAGGGATCGTCGTCCCAGTAGACCTCGTCCACGAACTGCAGGGCGAAGTCGGTGAAGACGTCCGTGATGTAGAACTCTCCGTAGTCGTTTTCCCATACCTGGTCGTCCAGCCAGAGCTTGCCATCTTCCGGGACCCAGTAGCTGCTGTAGCCGGGTGTCAGGTAGAAGGAACGTTGGAAGCCACGGCTGACGGGGTAGTTGCTGAGGCCGGTTTCGCCGATGCCCCACTTGCCGGACATGAGGGTGTGGTAGCCTGCCTGGGCGAGAACCTCGGCCATGGTGACGCTCTCCATGGACAGGTGGTCGGTGTAGGCCGGGCTGTCCAGGGCCTCGCGGACTTCTTCCCAGGTGTCGGACACCATCCAACCAACCCCAACCTGGTGGGCGTAGAGCCCGGTCATGAGAGATGCGCGGGTGGGGCTGCAACGTGCCGAGTTGTAGAGCTGGGTGAATCGCAGACCGTTGGCGGCCAGGGAGTCCAGGTTGGGGGTGAGGATCTCTGAGCCGAAGCAACCCAGGTCGGAGAAACCCATGTCGTCGGCCATGATGAGCACGATGTTGGGCCTGGATGGGGCTTCCGCCGCGCTGTCGCCGTTTGTGTCACCCGCGGCATTCGTATCGAGCACCGACTGTGTGTCGGTGCTTGCTCCGGTCGCTGGATCGCCGGAGGAACCAGCCCCCCCGTGGCAGGACAGGGCCACGATCCCGGAGGTCAGTGCAAGAAATGACGTGCATCGCAAGGTTTTCCTCCCGTGGATTTTCGGCGGTTTGTTTCACCTGGATGGTGTTGAACCTGGGGCGGGACAGGGGGTGTTTTTCTGCTGGGCGGGGGGCTACCACATTCCGCTGAAGTCGCAGCTCCCGTCGGAGGTGTTTTCCGTGCAGGTGTCCGGGTGCGAGATCTGCGGCTGCCCAGCCCAGACCGAATCCAGGAATTCCAGGATCTGCTCCCGGGCGGCCTCGCCGGCCAGGGTGTCGCGGGCGGCGAATCCGTGAACATCGTAGACGCCGGTATCCGGTACGCGGAACTGCTCGATGGCGGTGCGGGCCATGATCGGGCCCCGGTCGTGTTCCAGGTCCAGGATGTCGTCCAGCGATGGGTCCACCTGGACGGCGCCTTCCGCCGCCGCCAGGATGTTGGTGCCGATGTTGGGCAGGATGGGATCTTCCATGCTTTCCTGCAGCAGGTAGATGTCGCCGTCATCCAGGGACAGGTCCGCCCAGGAGCTGCCGTCCACGTCGTCCCAGGCCACCTGGCTCATGGTGAGCCCCAGCGAGATGTCCAGCTCTTCTTCGTAGACGCTGCCCAGGATGGAGTGTAGGTAGGATTCGTCGGTGTAGGAGCCGGGGATCATGTGGCTCCAGGCGCAGCCGGGTACGTTGAGCACGGCATGGCCGATGGACGAACTGGCGGCGGAGAACACCGCCCCCATGGTGCCGCCCTGGCTGCCGCCCACCCAAACGGGGAGCGAGGTGTCGGGGCGCCGGCCGGCGGCGGGATTGGTCTCGCCGGCGATGGTGGCGGCTGCCAGGGCGTCGCCCAGTTGGCCGTCCAGGGCGCCAAGGACCGCGACGCCGTCGGCCAGTGATTGCAGCAGCCCGGCGGTGGAGTGGGCCACTCCGGACATGAGAGCCGTGAAGTCCGCCAGCGTGCTGATGAGCGTGGTTTCGGTCCAACCCTGCCATTGGAGGTTGAACTTGGCGATGCCCTCGCTGGCGAGTTCTTCGTCGAAGCTGTCGTCGTCCAGGGTGCCGCCGGTGCCGTGCCCGTACATGGCCACGTGGTAGTCGGAGCTGCCCGCGGGCAGCACCAGGCGCAGTTCGACGTCGTGGGTGCCGGTCTGGACGGGCATGCCATCGGAGTCCAGGCTCAGGTTGCCGTCGTCGCCGAGGAAGGACGGGACATCCCGGAGCCAACCACCGACGATGGCGGCGATGCTGCCCGAGGAGGGGATCTCCACCTGGTCCAGGTCCACGGACAGGCCGGCGGCCTGGGCCGTCATCACTTCGTTCATGGCCAGCAGGCGCCTGGTGGGGTCGTCCCGGGAGCGGGTCGTGAAGGTCCAGACCCGGAGGATGTCCTGGGGATCCACGCCCACCTGTTCCAGCAGGCTCCTGGTGGGGGCGTGGTAGCCCAGCAGGTCGGCTTCGTCCTGGTTGGCGGGTTGTTCCAGGCCCAGGATCAGCAGGGTCTCGCGAGAGGGCTCGAGAACCTGGCCGTCGTCGGCCCGTAGACTCCTGGTCACCAGCACGACGTGTTCGGCATTTGCCGGCAGGGGCTCCAGGGGGCGCCCCACCAGCAGATCATCGGGGCTCAAGTCCCCCTCGGTGGAGATGATCTCTTGCTGGAGGGCGATGCTCTCGCCGTAGCGTGGGTCTTGGGGCTCGGCCACCAGGAGGCGCAGGGCGTCCACCCCCAGGGAATCGGCGTCCAGGCTGGCGTGGAAGGCGGTGGAGACCCCGGTGATGCGCGAAAAACCGTCCGCCAGGTTGGTGAAGGAGGGGTCGTCTTCCACGAGCATGGAGTCTTCGTGCAGATCCAGCCGGAGCCCGGTTGCCGTGCCGGGATCGGCCACGGTGAAGGTGTCGGAGGGCCAGGGCAGCAGGCACCTGGTCTGGTCCTGCTGGTCGCATGGCGCGGAGAGCGGGGCCCTTTCTCCGGGCTGGCGCTCCAGCACCGTCCATGTGGCCGTGTCCAGGGACTGTTGCTGGCAGGCCGGGTTCGTCACGGCGAGCCCGGACACGAGAAGAAGTCTTTTCAAAAAATCCTTCGAATACATTGCCCGGCACCTCCGTCTTCACTCGACGCCCAAGATACCACGGAAGACAGGTTCCGTGTCCGCCATGGCAGCAGGCAGAAAAAACCACCGCTGCTTCGTGAGAAGACAGGCGATTCGAGATACCTCACAAAAAAAGAACGAGCGGGTGACCTCGTCTGCTGTCAGGCTCGGAAAGTGGAGACGCCACAGCAGGAGACAGCGCAAGAAGACAACGCAAAGGAGGAGACCATGTCGTTTCGGAGAAAGATCCTGGGAGCTTCGCTTCCCGTCCTGGCCATGGCCGCGGCCGCTACAGCCCCCGGGGCCGCCAGGGCCCAGGCCATCGAACTTCAGATCGACGAAGAGCTGGCCAGCCAGCTCGGGCTGGATGCCGATTCCATGAAAGACGACATCAGCGGCGTCATCGGAGACGAACTCCACCTCACGGACCAGGCTGTATTCTGCCAGCAGATGGCCGATGCCGCCGTCATCGCATCCAAGGGCATGGGGGTGGAGTACGCATCAGATTTCAAGCTTTTCACCCTGGGCGGCTCCCTGGGCTCCGGGGTCAACTCCGGCGGTTTCCGCTTCAACAAGGCCGGCGAGGAACTCCCCGACTTCGGTTTCGCCTTCCAGGCCAGCGCCATGGCAGGGGTGAACCTGGGCGTGTTCACCGGCGGCAAGAGTGTCCTGAGCAGGGTGCGGCTCTACGTGAACGGCCTCACCATGAACAGCTCCGGCGACATCATGCAGGCATCTCTCACCAACCTGGGCGCCCATATCCAGTTGAAACTCATCAAGCCCAAGGGCCTGGCCGTGGTGAAGTGGGGCGGCATCGACCTGACCTCTGGCTACGAGTACGCCGTCTACGGCCTCTCGCTCCAGCAGCCAATGCCCATCTCCACCGAGCTGGACGGCAACGCCATCACCTGGGATGCCGTGGGCACCTACGACATCAGCGCCTCCACCACCAGCATCCCCATCGAGTTGTCCACCAGCCTGCACGTCATGATGGCCTCGGCCTTCCTGGGCGGGGCCCTGGACATCTCCGACGGCGTGGCCACCAACGAAATCAGCCTTGAAGGCGATATCGTGGGTACCGTGGCGGACCAGGAGCAAACCCTTGGCAACGCCCTGGTCATCTCCACGGGCGAGGGTTCCGTAACCGAGTACAGCCCCAGGATCTTCGGCGGCATCGAGCTGAGCGTGCTCTGGGCCCGGGTCTATGGCCAGTTGAACGTGGGCCTGGACAACAGTGTAGGCGGCCACATCGGGCTCCGGGTTGCCCTGTAGTACCGGCGGGCGTTGTTGTACTCCACTCTGGACCCTGGTATTCATTCAAGGCAATTCCTTCCCCTTCTCAACCACCTTCCCAGGCCATGACGCGGCAGCGCCATGACCGACGAAAGCCAACCATGACAGGTTTCCTGGCGGTACTGTGGCTTGTTGGCATCATCGTCTCGATGCTGATCTCCATCCCCCGGGGCAATGCCGTCATCGGGTTCATCGTGGGCCTGCTGCTGGGGCCCCTGGGCATCCTGGTGGTGCTGTTCATCTCCGACCGGCGGCCCAGGTGCATGCACTGCAAGCAGCTCGTGGAAGCAGACGACGTCATCTGCCCCCATTGCCGGAAAGAAACCAGGCTCTCACGAATCCCGGGCCGGTGACTGGTGGGGGGTACGTTCCTCCCGCCCCCTACATTCCCCCGGGGAACAGGTAGATCATGCCGCCGAGGTTGGCCACGGTGCTGTCGTAGGGGGCCGCAATGATGAAGTCGTCGATGCCGTCGCCGTTGGCGTCCTCGCCTCCCGACAATGCCCAGCCCAGGAACTGCTGGGACGCGGTGCCGGTGAACGTGGCATCTGCCGCCATCACTTCGACGTTGCCCGAGGACACGGGCCCGTAGTACAGGTAGGCCCGACCCATGTAGTTGAATTCGTCGCTGAAGCCCGTGGCACCCAGGACGATGTCGTCGAAGCCGTCCTGGTCGATATCGCCCGCCGGTGAGGTGGTGTTGCCCAGCATGCTGTCGGCGTTTTCGGAGCGGAAGCGGCTGTCGGCTTCCGAGAGGTTCATTATTCCGTCGGTTTTCAAGGAGCCCAGGACCAGGTAGGCTATGCCGGCGTCGGTCCCCCGGTCGTCGGAGTAGGGTGCCCCCACCAGGAGGTCGGCGTATCCGTCGCCGTTGACGTCGCCGGCCGCGCTGACGAAGTAGCCGGCCCTGTCGCGTTCCTGCTCGCCCTGCATGGTGAAATCGGCGTCGGTGGAGAGATAGGCTCCGGCGGAGAGAGGGCCGTGGTACACGTAGGCTTCCCCGGCCCAGAAGCCAGGTGCGTCGCTGCCTTCCGAGCCGATGAGCAGATCGTTCCAGCCGTCGCCGTTGACGTCGCCGGGGCCCGCCACGGAGGAGCCCAGGTAGGAGGCGGGCAGGGCTCCGGAGATGGTGACATCGGCGTCCAGCAGCTCGTGTTCGCCGTCGGACACCGGGCCCAGGTACACGTACACCTGCCCCACGTCGGCCACGTCGGTGGAGCTGTGCGCGTAGCGGGCGGCGATGGCGAAGTCGTCCAGCTCGTCGCCGCCAACGTCGCCAAGGTCTGTCATGGCGCAGCCGGCATCGGCGTCGCTGCGGGGCCCCAGGAAGGAGACTTCGGAGTTCAGCAGTTGCATGGTGCCCGCGGTGATGGGGCCGTGGAGCAGGTAAATCTTGCCGTATCCCGTCTGGCTCTTGGGACAGCTATGGGCGGGATCCCAGCCGTCGGCGCCGATGAGCAGATCGTCGAAACCATCGCCGTTTTCGTCGCCGGCGCCGGAGAGCGCCCAGCCCACCCAGTCGCAGCCACCCTCGCCCAGGAGAATGGCGTCGGCTTCCGAGACGTTGAGGTAGTCACCGGGTTTTTCGGTGATGGGACTGTAGAAGAGGTACACGGTCCCGTTACCATCGTCGGCCCCGTAGGCACCCATGGCCAGGTCCGTGATGCCGTCGGCGTCGATGTCGCCGGCGAAGGCCGTGGCCTGGGGGCCGTGGCCCAGGTAGGACGCACGTTCATCGGGAAAGAAGCGGATGGCTTCGTTGGTGAGTTCTACTTCGCCCAGGTAGGTGCGCGGGTCGAAGGGGGGGGCGCTGTCTTCGGTGTCCAGGGATGGGCCGCTGTCGCCGGTTTCCCGGGGTTCATGGGAATCGTTGGGCGGTCCGGTGTCTTGTCCCTGGCCGGTGTCCAGGGATGGGCCGCTGTCCAGCAGGTCGGCGGTCCTGGCCTGCCATTCGGCGTCGGTGATCCATGTACATGCGGTAATGGCGAGGAATACGGGTATCATCGTTTTTCCGACTGCTGGGGGTGATGGGACCCCGAGGGCGATGTGGCGATCCGGGGGGTCACCAGGTTCCCACCAGGAAGGCTGAAACACCGCATCCAACGGCTGCCAGGCCCAGGACTCCGGAGATGGCCACGCCGCTGTTGGTGGTTTTTCGGTAGGACTCGAGTTGGGTGATGTCGGTTGTCTGAGGGTCGTTGAAATTGGACAGGGCGATGTTGGCCACGCTGAAGGCCACGATGGCTCCCACCGCCGATACGCCCGCTCCCACCAGGAGGGGGGAGCGAAGCGAGGGGGCGGCGGAGTCGGTGCCGCTTGTGGGAGCCGCCGAGGAGGCCTGCCCTTGAAGTGCCAGATCCGTGCTGCTGGTGGCATCGTCGGGGACCAGCTCCCAGGGAATGACGGCTTCCAGGGGATCGCCTGGCCTGAGCATGATGCTGGACCGAACCTGGCCGGAGCTGTCCATGAACTGGAGTATTACCGGTCGTTCCAGGGGGCGGACCCAGGCTCTTACGCCGTCGGCGTAGGCCACCAGTCCTGCCGGCAGCATCTCGTCGCCGCCGGGGCCCAGGGCCTGGGCGGAATCGTAGTAGCCCCGCAGTGGGTGGCCTTCGGGAGCCACGGCCAGGGAGAGCTTGTAGGAGGGCTGAAGCTGGGCGGCGGAGCGGAAGTCGGCGATCACGCGCTGGGGGGCGTCTTCCAGGTATGCTGCCAGGGCGTCGGCCCTGTAGACTGCGGCAGCGTCGGGCCTGGGCAGGATTTCGCCCAGGCAGCGGATGGTCTCTTCCAGCTCGGTTCGAGCCTTTCCAACGCCTTCGGCGTCCATCTGTGTGAAGGTGGCCACCACCTGCCCAGCAGCGCTGGAGACATCCATGGAGGTTGTGGATGTCTGGCACGGAGACGCGTGGAGGGCGCCGATGAAGGTCAAAACTAGCATGAGCACAGTATACTCCCCCTGGCAGGACCGGTTGGAGGAACTTGGTGTGGGGTGCGGAGCATCGTGAAGAGCATCGTGAAGAGCATCGTGAAGAACGGGGTGAAGAACGGGGTGAAGAAAAAGCCCGTACACAGCAGGTGAAGACGCCGCGGATATCATAGACCGTCACCCGCCGGGCCTTCTCGCGCAAGTGCCTTGTGCATGCAAATACGGGATTGCCCCGCTGGTCTGGCGGGTGTGGAGCCGGGCGCCAACCTGGGTGGCTCCACCCAGGCAGCAGACAGGTGTGCCGGTGGCGCCTGTTTCAGAAGCCGGTTTAAGAAGATGGTTTCAGAAGATGGTCACGAGAACTTTGCGCTGGCGGGGCCTGCTTCGGTGCTCCCACAGGTAGATGCCCTGCCAGGTGCCGGTGGCCAGCCTGCCGTCGAGGATGGGGATTGAGAGGGAAACCTGGGTGATGGCGGATCTTACGTGGGCGGGCATGTCGTCGGGGCCTTCGGATCTGTGGCGGAAGATGCGATCCCCATCGGGCACCAGGCGGCGGAAGAAGGCTTCCAGGTCCGCCTGGACGGCAGGGTCGGCGTTTTCCTGGATCACCAGGGATGCGGAGGTGTGGCGCACGAAGAGGTTGCACATGCCGTCGGAGATCCCGGCGGCCCCAACCAGGTCGACCACCTGGGAGGTGATGTCTTTCAGGCCCCGTCGCGAGGCGCGAATCAGCAGCTCTTTTCTGAACATGGATTGGTGGTTGTCCTGTGTTGTCTTGACGGGCTATCGGTGCCTGCGCGTACTCGCCAGGAGAGCGCCCAGAGCCAGCAGGAGCGAGAATCCGGGAAGGTGACCCCGGGTGGCGGCGCAGCTCAAGCCGCCCCCACCGTGGTAGCTGCCCTTGGGCAGGCCGGTGTCGGCGGGCTCCAGGGGGTCTACGTAGTCGGGGATGCCGTCGCCGTCCAGATCTTCGGTGCCTTCCTCGGCGTCGCTCAGGCCATCGTCATCGGAGTCCAGGTCCAGGTAGTTGGGGATGCCGTCATCGTCGGCGTCGTCGGACCACTCGGTTTCTTCCGTGCTCGTGGGGATGCCGTCGCCGTCGTCGTCGTCGTCCACGTAGTCGGGAGTGGAGTCTTCGTCGGTGTCGGTGGTGCCTTCGTCGGCGTCGGGCACCGAGTCGCTGTCGGAGTCCAGGTCCAGGTAGTTGGGGATGCCGTCGTCATCGGCGTCGGTGTCGTCTTCGGAGTTTTCTATTATCGTGAGGATGCCGTCGCCGTCGTCGTCGTCGTCCAGGGCGTCGATGGTTCCGTCGCCGTCGGAATCCCTGGGGTCGGCGGTGTCGGGCACTTCCTCGCCGTCGCTCAGGCCGTCGTCGTCGCTGTCGGGATCGTATGGGTCCGTGCCGATGGTTCCTTCCTCGTCGTCGGTGAGGCCGTCGCCGTCGGAGTCCAGGTCGTCGATCACTCCGTTGCAGTCGTTGTCGATGCCATCGGAGAGTTCTTCCGCGCCCGGGTGGATGTCGGGGTCGGCGTCGTCACAGTCGGCCTCGCATTCCTCGGGGTCGTAGCCGGCGTAGGAGTCGTCGCCGTATCCGTCTCCGTCGACGTCGGTGCAGGGATCGCAGGCATCTCCCATTCCGTCGGCGTCGGCATCGGCCTGGTCGGTGTTGGGATCTTCTGGGCAGTTGTCCCAGCCGTCGTTGTTGGCGATTCCGTCGTAGTCGCCGTCTGTGATGGTGGCCACTCCCACGGGGCTGGTCACCGTGTCGCGGGAGAAGACCACCCAGGTGTCGCCACCGCCTGCCGCCAGCAGGTCGGAGGTGATGTCCATGGTGGAGTCGGTGGCCAGGGTGCCCGAAAAGACGGGGGTGGCCGAGGAGTCCAGGCCCACGTAGGCGCACGAAGCCGGCGAGGAGATGGTGATCAACGGGCCATCCACCGAGGTGACGGCGCAGCCCTCCCAGGTGGTGGCGGGGTAGCCCGTGGGCCCGGTGCCCGGGGTTGGCGGTGGGGCTCCGTCGAAGCGGATCCTGCCTTCGCCGCCGGCGCCGCCGTCGGGGTTCCAGGAGGAGTTCACGCCCCCCTGCCCGCCGGAAACCTGGATTTCGCCGTCCAGGGACAGGGTGGGGGAGGCCAGGAACACGGCTCCACCGGAGCCGCCACCGCCGCCGCCCGAGTAGGGGGATGCGCCGGTGGTGTCGCCGCCGGAGCCGCCGTTGGCCAGGATACTGCCCGATACCTGCGCGGAGTCATAGGCCACCAGCAAGAGGGCGCCACCCCCGCCGCCTCCGCCGCCGCCCGCGTAGTCGTCGTAGAAGTCTTCAAGCTCGTACAGGCCCTGGCCTCCGGCCCCCCCGGATCCCCCCATGAGGGGAACGAACTGCTGGTTCCCGTTGGCCAGCCCGCCCCCGCCCACGCGGATGTCTTCGGTGTTGCCTCCGTTCTGGCCGTCGGTGCCGAAGCCCCCCCCTCCGCCGCCGCCCTCTGCGCAGAGCAGGGTGGAGCCCCCGCCGCCGCCGAAGCCGGACTGGCCGCCCGCCAGGGTGGAGGTGGCTGGGCCGCCTCCGGTTCCGAAGGGGTTCCCTGAACTGCCCGGACCCGCCAGGGTGGTGTCGGTTGCGGGCTCCGCCGCGCCCGTGGAGAAGGGACTCGTTCCCCCCATTGCGCCGTCGGGCTCGGAGCCGCTGCCCCTGCCGCCCTGGGCCTGGGTGGGTTCCGTGGCGGACAGGCCCGCCGTGCCACCGGCGTAGCCCATGCCGCCGCTGCCCGAGTAGCCGGTGACATCTCCGGTGCCCTGGGGCCCACCGCCGCCGCCACCGCCACCGCCGGGGCCGCCGTCGCCGCCGTCACCCCCATCGCCGTCCTGGCCGTGCGCCGCGTTGCCGCTGCCGTACATGCCGCCGTCTTCGCCGGAAATATCTATGGTACCGTCGATCATGGCCTGTCCCGACACCAGGACGATGACCGGGAGAAGGGCGTTGTTGCCGTCGTAGGCCGGTGCGGGATCGTGGGTGGAGAAGAGGAGGGTCTCCGTGGCGGCCACTTCCAGGGATTCCAGCACGTAGACTCCGCCGTCGGAACGTTCGGCAGAGTCCAGCACGATGATGCCGTCCACGGTGCCGTCGGCGTCGTAGGGGCCGCCGTCGGTGGGAGCCGGGGATGGTTCTACTATGGAGAAGAGGTTGTCCATGGCAGCCGTGGCCTCGAGTTGGACGCCGTCAACGTACACGGAGCAGTCCTGGCCGGTGGAGGCATCGGGGGAGACGAAGAAGATGGCGGACAGAACGGCTCCTTCGATGGGGTTGGACGGGTCGCCGTCGCCGTCGAAGACATCCACGGGGCTCACCGTGATGTCGGCACAGCTCGTGCTGACCGACTCCGAGCCCGTGAAGCCGCCGGTGTCGCGGATGATGTGAACCACGACGTTCATGCCCGGGGCGGCAGCGTCCACCTGGAGCAGGTCCGTGGCCCAGAGCGGGGAGGATGCGATTGCGAGGAGTAGCATCATGGCTCTTCCCTTGGATCTCGTTTTGGGGTCGGGTTGCCTCGGTGAAGGCTACTGCTCAATAATCACGAACTCCACGCGACGGTTCCTGGCGCGCCCCTCTTCGGTGAGGTTGGTGTCGATGGGCCTGGTTTCGCCGTATCCCCTGGCTTCGAGTCTGTCGGGATCGACGCCACCGCTGTGGATGAGGAAGCTGACCACGGCCTCGGCCCTGTCCTGCGAGAGCTGGAGGTTGTAGTCGTCGCTGGCCGTGGAGTCGGTGTGGCCCTGGACTTCCACGAGGCGGATGTCGGGGTTGTCGTTGAGCACGTTGGCCACTTCGTGCAGGAGTTGGAAGGAGATCTCCTTGATTGTGGCCCTGTCCACGTCGAAGAAGATCTTTTCCAGGATCTCGATCTTTTCCCTGCTGACGAAGACCCGCTTGGGGCAGCCGTCGGAGCGTGCCGGGTCGATGCGAGGATCGGCGGGTTGGTCGGGGCAGGCATCGCGGAAGTCGGGGACTCGATCTCCATCCCGATCCGGGCAGCCTCCCGCGTTGGCGGGACCGGGTATGTCGGGGCAGTCGTCGCTGGTATCCGGGACGCCGTCGGCGTCGTTGTCGGGATCGGGACAGCCGTCCTGGTCCTGGAAGCCGTCGAAATCCTCGGCCTGGTGGGGGCAGGAGTCCTTGAAGTCGGGAATGCCGTCGCCGTCGGTGTCGATGACGTCTGGGCTGCGATAGGAGATGGCCAGGAAGACGCGGTAGCTGGGGGCTCCCATGCCCTCCACCAGTCCCGTTCCCAGCGCCGCCGAGAGCTGTAGGCCGTTGGGAAAGCCATGCAGACCGTACAGGTGGCACTCGAAGGGGTTTTCTTCGTAGCCGCCCAGGCCGTTGGCCAGCGTGATGCGGCCGTCCACTTCCGTTCCCACCAGGAAGAAGTCGCTGAGGTCGTAGTGCAGGCCAGCTCCCATCTCGACGCCGGAGCCGGTCACCTGGTCGGTAGATTCCAGTTGTGCGGTCTTTTGCAGGTCGAGGCCCAGGTTGGCGACCCAGCCAAGCCGACCCAGGGTGCCGCCCAGGGCAGTGGTCAACGCCATACCCAGGCCCCCGTTGCCCAGGTAGGCTTGGGAACCCGCCGTGGGAAGCGTGAGCCGGGGAGCGAAGGCCAGCTCCAGCGCCCGGGATATGGGGCGCATGGGGATCACGCCCACCACGCGGATGTCTCCCATAGCAAGATGGGAATCGCCCTCCACCATCACCGAGGGGTAGACGGGAACGTCCAGGTCGAGCCTGAACTGCCTGCCAAAGGTCCTGCCAGCCGCCAGCCTGGTGGAGAACTGGCCGCTGACCACCTGGTGGATCTCCCCCGACTGGTACTCGAGCACCAGGGGGTTCCTGGAGTAGGCCAGGCCCATGGCGGCATATACGGAACCGGGGGGCTTCAGGGCGGGCCAGATGTGCTCGAAGGTACCCTGGGCGCTATAGTGACTGCCGGAGACGTCGAGGGTGTCGGTGTCCTGGGCATGGACCGCGCCGGCGCAGAGCAGCCATGCCAGCAGGAGAGGGCCAGCCAGCGCGGGGATTCTGCTCATCTGGACCTCCAACAAGAAATGTGCGATCGATGGTAATCGCGTCAGTCGGTTTCGGACCATCCGTGGAATCACGTGCGCGAGCATTCCGTGCGGTGATGTTGGCCTATGCTCTCGCGGGGCGGAGTGCTTGTATCAATATTGTTCAAGTCAAGCAATCGGGTCTGGAGTTGACATGGCAAACATTACCCGGGGCGGAGTAGTCCTGCGAAGGAAAAAACCTGGAACAAAGGTTTCTCTCGGGGCTTCTTGCAGGCTCTCGCTCATGTGTGCTGGCGGGATTTCTCAAGGCCGGGGGAGGGCTGCCGATAGGGTAGCTGTGTGAATGTTCCTCGATCAGAAATCCAGCTCGACACGGGGAGGGCTTGTTCCATGGCTGGCATCAGCATCATATCGCATGTTCCACACGATGGAAAACACGGCATGGATTCCGTTGGCGCTGCGGAAGCGCGCTGTGGCGAGACCAGGGCCTATCCGCCCTGGCTGGGATTGAACGACGCCAATGGTCTGCCGGAGGTGCCTGAACTACTGGGATATGACTTGGAGGAGTTGGACTGTGAGAACCTGGAGCCGCTGGACGGCGACGCGGTGCAGATCGGCGATACCTGGGATGAGAGCATGGTTGGCCTGTCTTTCAACAATGGCTTCGACACCGACGAGGTGGGGCAGATGTATTCCTACCAGGAGCACCTGGATGCCCTTCATTCCGCTCCTCTGGACGAAACATACAGGCGCCTTCGAGGGCGTATCCAGGATTCGGAGATAAGGGGCCACGAACAGGTGGCTGCCGCGGTGATCAAGGCCCACCACGATCTTCGCTTCTGGCGTCCGCTCCTGGAGTTGGGAATTCAGGGGGTCTTCACCGGTCATTTCACCGACCTGAAAAACGACGTCAAGCTGCTGGAACTCCACCGGCCTTCCGTGACCAACAAGGTTCTTCGCGAGGGTTGGCTGTCGGCCCGTTCCATGCTTCAGAGCTACCTGCCCACGGGCATCGGCAGGGCCAGCACACGGGTCGTGGGCAAGGGGCGCCGGGCCGGGTCCCCAGCCAGGGCTTCGCGCAGAGCCACTCCCGGAGCTTCCAGGTCCAAGGCACCAAGGGTGCAAGTATCCATAGTCGGAAGGAACTGAGGGGCGCCGGACCGGGGCTGCCCCGCGGAAAGGCTCTCTCAGGGCAGGCCCAGGGCGTGCTTCAGTCCCTTGATCTCGATGATGGGCGTGGCCGAGTTTATACCCACGTCCAGGGTGTGGAAGTCGTCGTCGAATTGGCGCAAGACCCAGTTGTCGGCCACCGCCGTGGAGAATGAGATGCGGAAGACCATGGTGCTGGTTCCTTCGTCCAGCAGACGCCATTCCCATTGGCTGCCCTCCAGCGCACCGCTGACCCATGTGCCGACGATGCTGCCCGCCGCTTCGTCCAGGATGTAGCGGGTTCGAAACTGCACATTGGGGCCTGGTACCTTGATGCTCCAGTCCACCAGCACCTCGGTGCCCTCGGGGCTCTCCCGCCGTGAGACCACCTGGGATTTCACCACCTGGGGCATCCAGGCGACGTAATTTTCGAAGTCCGCCAGCTTGTTCCAGACCACTGCCCTGGGAGCCTGGATCCTGGAAAGCACGGTGACCTTGTTCAGGCTGCCGTCGTCGTGGGTTTCCACCAGGGCCAGCTCGCCCCGCGCAAGCAGTTCATCCAGTCCGGGGCTCTCGCCGCCCAGGGCCGTCGCGCACGAAGTGGTGATTGCCAGCAGCAGGCCGATGGAGGCAGGGCT
Source organism: Myxococcota bacterium (assembly GCA_024276675.1). Classification (GTDB taxonomy): domain Bacteria; phylum Myxococcota_A; class UBA796; order UBA796; family JAFGLY01; genus JAJRWT01. Next base: position 21,086 of record JAJRWT010000050.1, read on the forward strand.
GGGGAGGGCTGGGAAGGTGGGCGGCATGATGATGGCTCTCGCTTGGGGGTTGACGGTTCGGTACAGGGCGGCGATGGGGCGTTTTCGACCGGGGAGCCGTCGGCTGGTTCTTCTCGACGGCTCTCATCGCTTGTTCTCTCGCGGCGGAGGGACCAGGAGCAGGGTGCTTTGCTTCCATCTCTCGGCGCTTCGTCGGCCAAGCCAGCCGGCGTCCACCATGTTGTCCAGGATGGCGGCCATGCGGCGGCGGGGCGGGCGATCCGCCAGGTACCAGGAATCATGGTATTTTCTTGGGTTGGGGAGCATCGCCGCCAGGAAGGCCGACTCCAGCGGGTCCAGTGCCTGGGGTTGCTTGAGGAAATAGCGTTCGCTGGCGGCCCCGATGCCCCATATGTCCGGTCCCCATTCCACGACGTTCAGGTAGAGTTCCAACACGCGGTTCTTCCCCAGGGAGCGGTCCATTTCCACCGCAAGGAGCAGCTCCCTCAACTTGCGCGCCAGGGTCTGCCGGCCGTCCAGGAACAGGTTCTTGGCCAACTGCTGGGTGATGGTGCTGGCTCCGCGAAGGATCTCTCCTTCTCGGAGATCCGCCTGGAGTGCCTCCTGGATGGCAGTGGCGTCGTAGCCCTGGTGATTGAAGAAAGAGGAATCTTCGGCGGCCAGCACAGCGTGCGACAGGTGCATGGACACCCTGGCGAGTGGAGTCCAGTCGGGCGTACCTTCTCCGCTGCGCCGGGGGTGGGATGTGCCCTGTGAGTCGGTGACCTGGTAGGTGAAGGGGCCCCATTCCAGGTCTGTTCCCGGAGGGATTGCGCCCGTCACGCCAAGGTGGGAGAGAGTAATGTCCACTTCCAGAGGCTTGTCGTGGCTCCATTCCAGCTTCAAGCCTGCGCTGCCCTCCACCCTGGCCCCCGCCAGCTCCGGCAGCAGGGGCTTCATGGGCTCCAGCAGCGAGGCCAGCGGGCCTTCGGGGATTTCCAGCACTAGATTCCTTGGGGAACCCGGCAGGGATGGTGCGTAGTCAGCAGTAGAGGCCTGGGGTGCGGCCAAGGGTTCCGATTCCCGGCTGGCGGCATCGTCGGGGCCCGCGCTGCGCGGAGCAGGGGAGTCCTGGCCCTCCGGGCCCCAGAGCACATGGATCGTGGCGTGAATCGTTCCCACCTTCAGCACACCCGTGAACGCACAGGGAACACCATGGCGCGAGAGGGATGATTCCCCCGCCATGCAGCTCGCGATGTTGCCCGCCAGGTCCAGCCCCACGGGGCCCACCTGGAAGGGACGGCGGGCCAGCACGGGGTGTGAGATGCCCAGGCTGGGCGCGTGCATCCGGGCTTGCAGGTCAAGATTCGTGGTGTTCAGCTCTGCTTGCAGCGATATCGTCCCGCTGGCCTGCTCCCACGGGACGGGCATGTTGGAATTGAGATACAGAATGCCCGATCTTTCGGAGATTTCCGTGCCCGGCGAGGACAGCTCCAGGGGTTTCAGGGTGCCCGACAGGCCCTTTGCCAGCGGCGTCCGGCCCGCCAGCAGGTCCAGGTTGGTCACGCGGCAGTACCTTGCCAGCGGGATGCCATCTGCCAGCACCTGGCCGAGGGAGGTATGGAGAGGGCCTTGCCCAGGCATGGCAGCCGCGAGGGGGCCTGGCTCGTTTTCGTGGGTGCCCAGCAGGCGCTGCGCAAGGCCCAGCAGGTCCGCGCGGGCTCCGTCGATGAGCACATGGATATTCGTACCATGAAGGGAAAAAGAGGTTTTCCGTAGCTGGAGGTCTGGGCAGGTGACGGCTGAGAGCGTCAGGCCTTCCATGCTCCAGCGGATCTCGGTGGCGGAACATCCCAGGGCTTCCAGTTGCCGGGCGGCGAACTCCGGCAGCAGGAGCAGGGCTGCCAGCACGAGGGCGGCGGGGACAAGGAGCAGGAGCGAAACGACCACTCGCCGCGTGGGGCGTGGGGCTGAAGATGGTGTCGCTCCGCTGGCCTGGCCCGGGACGCCACCTGCCCGGTGGCTCGGGGCCGTCATGAATCATCTCCTGCCGGCCTCCCCGGGAGCAGGGTTGGTTGGCCGGGCGCGGGTTCGGCTCCGGGCTTGCGGGCCAGGGATGCGATGTTGGCGGACATGGAGCTTCCCATGGCCCGGAGGGAGTCCTGGACCACCTGGTTTCCGGGCGAAGTGCCGCGGCAGGGTGGGACCGTGGCGCCGCGGTAGCGGGTGATCACGTCTTCCACGGTCAGGTCTTCGGGAGGAAGAGCCGGCAGGAAAGCTCCTGGTTCCGTCCGGACCAGCAGCCCGGCACTTTCCAGGTCTTCCAGGCATTCCACCACGGCTCTGTGGGAGGTGGAGAGGCGGCTTGCTATGGTGGCGGGATCGGAGGCTCCCTTGCCGTCCTGGAAGGCATTGACCACCACCAGGAGCGCTTGCAGGCCGAAGAATGCATCGGGCCTTCGTTCCCAGAACTCCGGTTGCAGCAGGCGGACTTTTTCTTCGGCCAGGAGGGATTCGGCGTCTTGCACCACGTAGGCCATCTCTACCCCCAGCAGGGCGATGATCCACAGTACATAGATCCACAGGAGAAATACCGGCAGCAGGCCCAGTGAACCGTAGAGACGTGCGGCGCTGCTGGATGCGCCAAGAAGCTGCGTATAGGCGGCAAAGGCTATTTTTGCGCTTTCGAACAGGATTGCACTGGACAACCCGCCCACGAGGGCGGCGCTCCAGCGGACCTCGACCTGGGGGAGGAGCTTGATGGCGATGACGAAGGCGGTGCTGGTGAGGGCCACGGGGACGGCTCTGCCCAGGAGCCCCGAGGGGAGCGAATGGCCCATGGACGATGTGGCCACGAAGCCCAGCGCCAGCAGCAGCGGGGTCAGGGTCACCATGGCGTAGAAGTAGATGAAGCGGAGCGCCCAACGCCGCCGCAGCCTGACGTGGAAGATGTCGTTGTAGGCCTGCTCGACGCTGAAGTACATCTTTGCGCCTGCCAGCATGAGGCCAAGGAAACCGGCTATTCCGAGGGTCTCGAGGTGGACTCCGCCGATGAGGGAGTCCAGCGCCTGGCCCACGTCGGACATGGAGGCGGCCAGTACCGAGGCGAAGAGAGCTTCGCGCACCTTGACGGCGGCGTCGTCCAACAGTCCAAGCGGCCCCATGAGGGCGAAGGAGAGAACCAGCATGGGAACGGTGGCCATGAGGGTCCAGTAGCCCAGGGTGGTGGCGCGTACGTGGATCCTGTCCTTGCGCAGTGAGCGGATCAGGGCCACGGTGGCTGGAATGAGCCACAGGAAGACGATGCGCCAGAGCTGGCTGTTGCGGGAGCGGGCCAGCCTCCGGTATTGTTCCAGGAGTCGGGGTATGTAGGACTGGAACATGTTGGCCTGCTATCGTGGACGCCCGCAGGCGCGGTCCACTGCCTGGTCCAGGGGGAACAGGGTCGTTTCCAGTTGGGCCACCTGCTGCTGGACTGCCTGGAAGCGGCTCGCCGCCGAGTCGGCGCGGGCCTTGAGCGCGGCCAGGTGCTCGTAGTCGGCGGCGCATTTCGTGTTGGTGAAGCAGGAGGAAAGGGCGTTCTTGGCGGCCAACATCGCGCTTTCGGCGGGTTCCAGCAGTGCCTGGCGTTTCTGGTCCACCCGTTGGCGGGTTTCGCGAAGCGCTGCGCGAGCCTTGGTACATTGGGGCTGCTCGGCTTGTTGTTCGTCGGGGGATTGTAGATCCGAGCCCGCGCTGGGAGCCGCCGGGGAGTCGCCTCGAGCGGTAGGCGGGGCAGCGGGTGATGCGATGCCCGTGGGAGGCGAGGCCTGGGGGGGGCTGCCCTGGGGGGAGCCGGCAGCGGTGGGCTCCGGGGGCGGGGTGAGCAGGTCGCCCAGGTCCAGCACGGATTCGGACTCCCGGGTAGCCTGGGTGGATGCCGGCGGGTCTCCGCAGGCGGGCTGCATCGCCGACAGAGGCATCAGGGTGAACGTGCCGAACACGAGCAGGCTTTTGTGGGTGGACATGACCGGTGGTCCCTGGGGAGCTGGTGGAGTGCCATGGCCGGTAGGCCCGCGAGAGACCAGGTTCAAGGGCCCGGGCATCGATAGCAACCGGCTGGTGGCCGGCTCCACGATTCGTTGGGGAATTGGAGGGGCAAGAGCATTATGGCAGGGTCGCCTGGTTCTGGTTCAAGGGCTGGTTCAGAGGGGTTCTTCCACCACCACTTCCCCCAGGATGGGCTGTTCCAGGTCGCCGTAGGTCCTGGGAGGTGGCAGCGCGTTCAGGTTGGCGGACAACAGGTGGCCGGCGATGGAGACGTCGTAGGATACCAGGAAGCCGTCGGAAGAGTAGGACAGAGTCATCTCGCCGGATGGTGGCGACCAGCGATAACGTTGGACCGTGGTGGATTGCCCACCGATCTTTTCCTGGGCGGATCCCAGTTTTTGCAGCGGACCTTCCAGGATGGCCCCTGTTTCGGTGGCCAGGACGCGCAGGTAGTCGGTTTGTTCCAGCACGCGCCTGGCCAGGCGCGGATCCAGCAACTCCAGCGAGGTGAGATCCACGTCCCGTGCGTCCAGGTGCCAGATCCTGGCGCGACCGTCCTGCACGATTGTCACGGTCCAGGTGCCGGCGGAAGACAGTTGGCCCTGGATCTCACGCACCCTGCCGTTGTCGTCGATGTAGGAGGAGAAGCTGCGAGAGCCGCCCAGGCGCCCCCCCAGGCGTTGCCTGAAGCTGTAGGTGGTGGGACCCAGCGTGAACTTGAAGTTGGTCCAGGCCTGGATCAGGCGGACTTCGGAGGTTCTTCCCGGCAGGTAGCGGATTTCGATGTCTCTCGTGCCCACCACCTGCCCGCTGCTCACCAACTGGTATGTGAGGGGGCGGGTTTCGGCTGATGAAGTCCTTGACCAGAGCGCCAGGATCGTCAGCACCAGCAGGCAAACCCGGTGACCCGAGCTGGCTTGTTTGATCCTGGCTGTGGGGAGGGGGCGTGGCACTGTGCCTCCGGGTTCGTGGGAGACCTGGTTCATGGGAGATGAGGCTATCAAGACTCCCCGCCAGATTGTAGCAGAAAACTCTAGCCCCCCCGCGTCCATGGGGCAATGATCATGGTGGGCGTGGAAAAGCACTGCCGGCGCTGCCGGCCAATGGAGCGGGGGGAGGCCGGTCTCGCTGCGCAAGAAAGCGAGGCTCTCGCTGCGCTGCCGGCGCTGCCGGCCAATGGAGCGGGGGGAGGCCGGCCCGGCCCGGGCGAGGGGGGACAGCGCTGTATCACCTTCCCACCAACCCTCCAGGCTGGCCGGCCCCGGGCGAGTGGGGGACAGCGTGGAAAAGAGTGAATTGGGCCGTTTCCGGCGTCTTCCCTGGGAGATTGAGCCCGTCGTGCCCAGTATGGGGTGCCTGCAGGACCCGCGGGAACGGGAGCTACCCTGGAGCTATCCAGAATCGGAAGCTCCATCACTGGCGAGCGTCCGTATTTCCAGGTCCGGGATCCCGCCTTCCACCCAGTGCGTTGCTGCGCCAAAGCTCCAGCCTTCATGGATACCCTTCTGAAACGCCGCGGATGGTGAATCGGTGCCCTTGGCCTGGAAGGAACGGGGCAGCCTGACTTCCAGGTGCCGCAGGAACGCACCGTTGGCTTCGGCCAGTGAGACTCCTACGCCCCAACCCGCGCTTTCCGCGTCCAGGCCGCGGACCCAGGCCTGGCAGGAGGGGTTCCAGTCCAGGAGCAGGCTGGCCCGTTCGCTGGCGGTGCTGCTGCTGGTCACGCAGAGTCGGGCGGCCATGGCACCCCTTGCCGTGGCCCAGAGAACACGGGCCGTGCTCCATGCCTGGTCGTTCATCAGGGTCCTGGTGGCGTTCATGACGGATCGGGCGTCGGGGACCTGGCCGCCCTGCACCAGGTGCGACCTGGCGTGGCACCAGGCGGCTTCGCGCACCGCGCCGGGAGGGAAGCCTGTTTCGGGGACGCGGGATGCCAGCTCCTTCACCATTATGGAAAAGGCGTACTCGCCCTTTGCCACGTCGCGGGCCCTCACGATGATTCCGGCGATTTCGCCCCTGTACCAGGCATGCCCTTCGGGTGTCCCGGGGCTGGTGTCCACTCCATCCATGGCCAGGGGCAGGTCATCGGTGGCCTTGAGCGCGAAGCCGGGATCTCCCTGCAGCAGGCCGGCGGAGTAGGGTACCAGGGGCAGGGGGCTGCCCCTGCTGGCGGCCTCCAGGATCTCCAGGTCGCCCCTGACCCGTTCTTCCTGGAAGCACCACTCCGGAGCGAGACGTTGGCGGGTCCAGGTGGGACTTCCGGCGGACATGGCCCGCAAGCGGCCCAGGATGCCCGGCAGAATGAGCGCCAGGGCCAGGGCCATGGTCAGCAGACGGCCCCGTCCCTTCCCAAGTGCTCCATGCAGGAGAGCCAGGCCCATGGCCCCAATCACCAGGAACAGGGGATAGACAAGGCCCAGGTAGCGCAGTTGCTGGGCGCGGGGCACCTGTTGGCCGTCCAGCCAGACGCTCAGGCGGAAGGTGCTGTAGAGGAGCACGAAAGCCAGCAGGGTTCCAAGGACAAGCACCGCGGAACGTAGCCGGATTCCGTGCAAGAGGGGCCGGTGCCTGCCGCCAATCAGGCTCCTGGTGGTGGCCGCTGCCAGCAGCACGACCAGGATGCACCAGGTGCCGAAGGAGCCCAGTCCCAGCCAGCTCAAGGCCGGTGCGGCGGCGTCGCCCCAGATCCCCCTGATCTGCACGGGCAGCAGCAAGGAGGCCAGGTTGTGCCCGACCCACTGGAAAGAGAGTTGCCATTCCTCGGGCTGGTAGATGGGGGTGACGGGCCAGGCCCCCCAGTAGTGGCGCACCAGGAGGATGGGAGAGAGACCAGCCGCCAGGCTGGCCGGCATGGTCAGCAGCCTGACCATCCACCAGCGCCTTCGCGGAGGCGCCAGCATGTTGGCCAGAGCCAGCACCACCAGGCCCAGCACCATGGAGCGCAGGAAGAACAGGCCGAAACCGACCAGGAGTCCCAGCCCGGCAAGCAGCAGCTCCCTTCTGCCGCCCGCCGGTTTCTCCATGGCCATGATGGCCAGCAGGATCTCCAGCATGAGCAGTGCCCCCCCCTCCGGGTGGTTCCCGTTGGATATGAGCGCCAGCTCCTGGTAGGCCGGTGGGGCGAATGCAAACAAGATGGCGCAGTAGGCCGCGGCCCTGCGGCCCATGGTTTTTCTGGCCACCTGCGCGCCCGCCAGGAGTGCCAGCAGGAAGAACAGGGTCCCCACCAGTCTCCAGGCCAGTATCGAAGGCCCCAGCAGCGCGAAGGCGCCGGCCCCGAGGACCGCGTCCACCGTACAGCCGCCGCAAAACGGCTGGTATTGCAGGGGGAAGGCCAGCTTCAGGCCCCCGTTGAGGATCAGCCAGCCGTGCGCTGCGTTGTACAGCTCTTCCGTGTCGTGTATGGCGGTGGAGTAGAGCAGCACCGCCAGTACCTGGAGCAGTATCGCCAGGGACATGGCTAGCATGGTGGCCGTGATTCGTCGTCTGGCGGTGTGCATTCCGGGGCTCACGTTACTTGAGATTCCTGCGACGGCTCCCAGCGTTCCATCCGCCCGGCTGTGTCGTTCGTCGCTCGTATGTTCTCGTTATGCCTGATATACCTTGCTGCCAGCGCCTTGCCGGGCAGGCGCCTCGGCGCCCTGGTTGAGCTTGCGCGAACACTTACGCCATGTTGCGAGGTGCGCTTTCGTGGGTTTTCATTCTGCCAGGCTATCCGCTTCTCCGGGTTGGGGCAGCGGGAGTTTTTCCAGGATTTGCAGGTGGTCGCTGGTCCTGCTGGTCATGGTCGTGACGGTTTGCAGCCTCATGTGGCCCCTGGCGGCGGCCCGGGGCGGGGGGCCCGGGGACCTGGTGCGTGCCCTGTTCCTTCCCGCGGAGCAGCCCCTGCTGCTGGGGAGCGGCGTGGACCTCATGGGCACCGTCTGGACATTCGACTTCGTCCAGCGTTTGCTGGATGGAACGGCCTCCACCTTCAACCCCGATGTCTTCGCGCCCCTGGGCTGGGACCAGGGCGCGGCCCAGGCCCGTGCCTGGCTGGACGCCATCATGGCCTGGCCCCTCGTGCAGATCATGGGAATCCCGGGGTTCTACGACCTTCATGTCATGATGGTGCTGCTGCTCAGCCAGTTCTCCATCTATCTGCTCTGTATCCAGGCGGGGGCGCCATGGCCCCTGGCGCTGGGGCTTTCGGTGCTGGGGATCCGCAATCCCTTTGTCATGGGGCAGATCTACGAGGGAAGGCCCACCCAGGTCCACCTGGTGTTTCACGCCCTGTTTCTGCTGGCCCTGCTGCACCTGCCCGGCTGGCCATCCAGCTCATCCGGGGGTCTCCGGAACCCGGAACCGGTCCCCATGGGGCGGGTTCTCCTGGCGGGAACCCTGGCGGGGCTCATGTTGGCAGCGGCCTGCTTCGTGTACTGGTTCGGTGCTCTTGCGGTGGGAATGATGGCGGCCCTGGCCGTTGTCCTCCAGTCATTTCTGTTCGGCAGGAAGTGCGGGCCCTTGTTGGCGGGGAGCGCGGTTGCCGGGGCCACGGCCCTGCTGGTGGCATTCCTGGTGGCTCCCGGCCTGGTGGGGAATGTCCTGGCGGGGGATGGAGCCACGTGGATCCCCGACCTGGCGAGCCCGCCTTCCTGGCAGGTGGACCTGGGTTTCGCCAGCCTGCCGCTGCGGGGCCAGCCCCAGGTGCAGGTTCACGGCTTGTGGACAGCCATCCAGGCGCTGCAATCCCTGGGTCTGCCCTTGTGCCTCGTGGCGGCGGGTCTGGGCATGGTGCTGCTCCCCGGGCGTCGGCGGGTCCTGGCCTGGGGGCTGGCCAGCCTGTTCTTTCTTTCAATGCCCATGGGGCCCATGGTGCAGGTTGGTGACAGAGTCCTGGTGAGCGCCATGGGCATGGCCCAGTGGATCTTTCCCCCCATGGCACGTTGTCATCACCCCGACCGCACCGTGGTGGCGCCACTCCTGGGGCTGATGGTGGCGGTCTCGCTGGGTTTCCGGGCCTTGCTGTTGCGTTGGGCTCCCTCCCGGAACATGGGCCTGCTGGCTTCCGCCCTGCTGGGCATGGCCTCCGTGGGCTGGGCCCTTGCCGGGCCTTCGTCTTCGGAGCTGGGGAGTACCACGGTGTTTGATGGTGGGGACTTCTACACCAGCGTTGCCCGGCGCTGGCCCGGCGGAATGATCCACGTACCGTTGTGGACTTCCAACGAAGAGTACGCCTGGCAGGTGCTTCATCGTCAACCCCTGCTGGGCGGACCCGGCATTCGCGGCCACAACACCCGGCCCCCAGGCCATCGCGCCTACTGTGAGTCCAACAGCTTTCTGGCCGCCCTGGAAGAACTCGCGCTGCACGGCGAGGGCGCCCTTCCCGTCTACCGGCCGGCCGATCTTCGGCGCTTGCTGGACGACGGCTTCAGTGTTCTCGTGGTACACGGGCAGCACGTGGAATCCGGGCCCCAGCGGTTTCGCCGGTTCCTGGGGGAGCCGGGCTGGCGGCATTCCCTGCTGACCGCCTACCCCTTGTCGGGCGTTTCGGCCCAGGAGCCCACCACCAGCGCCCCTGCTCCAGAGGCGCAGGCCACGAGTACCAGGTAGGCGTCGCTCATGGGGCTGTCCGTGGCAGCCCAGCAGAAAAGGGACAGGCTGGCCGCCCAGGCGGCGCCCGACACCCTGCGCATCGCGGGCCCCTTGCCCGGAAGCAGCGACAGCAGGAAACCCACCAGCCACCACGTGTAGGGAACCTCGCCGCAGAGTATCGCCAGAAATGCCTCGCTCACCAGGAGCCACGGGCCTCTCCAGGATACCCATGGCCGGTTGTTTTCGGACTGGCGGGGGATTCGGAATCGTGCGGACAGTCGCATGGCCGAGAGTGGAGGCACAAGGCAGGAGAGCGCGTATACTTGCCCCTGGGGACCGGAGAACCACAGGGCCGCTCCCGTGCAGACGGCCCACCACGAGGCCCCCGCGACGGCGGGCAGCAACAGGGTGGAAAACGGCGTCGGGATGGGTGCTCCACCGCCCGCCCCGGAAGAATCTTTGCCGTTTTGCATTATTTGCTTGAAAAATTTTTCCATCTGTAAAATAATTTCCACCGCTGGTGGATTGGCCGTATTCGACGGCACGGTCGCCACGCCGGGGCGTAAGTCTCGCCACTGGCGCGTCCCTTCCGGACAGCGAAGTCAACACTGGAGTACCACGCCATGATCATGAAATTCATCCGCGAAGAAGAAGGCGCGACGGCAATCGAGTACGGACTGATAGCCGGTCTGGTGGCGGTGGCCATCATCCTTGCCCTGACTACCCTGGGCGATGCCCTGGAGGTCCTCTTCGACACGGTGGCCGACACCGTCATGGACGCCGCAACCAACTAGCACCAATCGTGAATGGCGGACCGAGATTCCCATGGGTGTCTGAGCGGGAACGAGTCATCTGACCGCCGTGCCGGTTAAGGCTCCCTTGATTCCCTTGATTCCCATGGGGTGGTGGCACTGGCAGGACCTGCGTCAATCCGGAGTGCAGGATGCAAAGCAAGCAGAGCGATGGGCGCCTGAAGGCCGCCCTCATCCTGGTGGTTTCGCTTGGAGCCGCCACGCTGGCTGTCTGGCTGGTGTTCAAGGTTGTCCACCAGGCTCGCGAAGAGGTTGCCAGGGCCAGGCAGCAGCCCGACGCGCTGTCGGTGGTCATAGCCAGGCGCGAACTGAACGTGGGGATTCGGATCGGCCCCGACGACATCGCCATCAAGCGGCTGTCACCCGAGATGGTCCCCCGGGATTCCGCCTTTTTCCAGCAGGAATCCGTCCTGGGCCGCACCCCCAGGGAGCGGATCCTCGCCAACGAAATCATCAGGAATGAACGCCTGGCGGTGGCCGATGCCGGCATAGGTCTCAACGCCATAATAAGCCCCGGAAAGCGTGCAATGGCCGTGGCGGTGGACAGCGAAAGCGGAGTCGCCGGTTTCTTGATGCCGGGCAACTACGTGGACGTCATCGTCACCATACGTCCCGACGAGCGCAGCCTGGAAAACAAGTGGGTGTCCCATGCCTTCCTCCAGGGCGTAAAGGTCCTGGCGGTGGGGCGCAACATGGGCGTCGAAGAAGAGGCCGACCCTCTCGTGCGCAAGGCCAGCAGCCGCGAGAAACCCACCGTCACGCTGGAACTGGACCTGGAGCAGGCCCAGGAACTGGCACTCTCCGCGTCCAAGGGCGACATCCACCTGGTGTTGCGCAACGACGTGGATGTTACCCACGTCAAGACCCACGGAGCCATCACGGGCAACCTCGTGGGGCTGGACGCCCCGCCCGCCTCCAGGGTGTTGGCGCCGGAAAAGGCGGCCCCCGGGCCCCAGGTATCCGAGGTCATCCAGGGTGACCGGGTGGAACGGGTGCAGTTCGACCAGGACGGCTCCAATACCACGTCCGGGAAGGGCAGGTAGGTTCCGTCCGGAAATAGTGTACATGCTCGCCCTGCTACGCCCCCGCAGTGGGGCAGGGTCCGCCCATGATCGTGGGGCAGGCTTTCCAGCCTGCCATGCAGACCATCCTTCCGTACATGCTGTCCCTGGTACGCCCCCCCCGGGTGCTTACCCTGGGACACACTTGACACGGGGGCCCCACGCCAGCACAGCGGGGGGCGGGTTGTGGATCGGGATCGGCGGGTTCGGGGGGCGGGTTGCCCGGACGGATCTGGTCCGAAAGCAACTCGCTCCTGCTCGGTCCGCCATTTCCGGATGGTAACTGGCGAGCAGCACACTCAGGATCGCTCCCTCCAGGGAAGCGTGCTGCTCCGTACCCAGC
>JAJRWT010000051.1 GCA_024276675.1 Myxococcota bacterium
ACCCCGAAAAGGCGCTTTGTACCGTCGGAGTAGAAACGACAACGGCGAACGTGGCCGGAAGGTGGATCACTTTCGGGGGCATAGGTCGCCAGGTGGATCACTTTCGGGGGCATAGGTCGCCAGGTGGATCACTTTCGGGGGAATAGGTCGCCAGGTGGATCACTTTCGGGGGCATAGGTCCTTCGTCGCGCCGGCTTTTCCCGACAGGCTCCCAAGGGTCCGGCCGCCCTCGAGGGCTTGAGTCGAGAGAGCCTGCTATGGGCTGGAATCGCAGACATCACCTATTCCATCGGCGTCGGAGTCTTCCTGGTTGGATTCCCATGTACCATCGGGACTCAATGAGAGTTCCAGGTCGGTAATGGGTTCGCCATCGTCCTTGAAGCGGGCGTAAATACCCCATTCACCGCCTTGATCGCGCACCTTGAGCAACACGAGGTTCCACCCGGCCAGTAGGGTGGCCTGGGTGCTGAAGTAGTCCACGACGGTGCCCTGGCACCCGGATTCCTCCATCAACAGGTCTCCGTTCAACCATGCCCTCACGCCGTCGTCGGGACCCAGGGCCAGCGTAAGTTCACGTTGGGCCTCGCTGTGGACATAGACGGCCGTGTAGATTTCGCGGGGAGCGTCGACCGTTGCGAAGTCCTCCAGGTAGTCCACCCGGTCTTCCCAACTCCAGAGGACGGTCCAGACCGCGTCACCGGCATCCTGGCCCAGGCTTGGTTCCACGCTGGCGTCGTCGTCTCCCAGCAGGTTGTCGTAGGAGGGAAGGCAGTCCTGGGTACTCTCGGTGCCAGCGAATGGGCCGGCTGCCAACCAGACACGCAGATAGCCGTCCTCGCTGGGTGAAAGAGCAGCCATGTCCGGTCCGTTGGGGATGTCGGGGCAGTTGTCGTCTTCGTTGGTGACGCCGTCACCGTCGCGGTCGGAGTCGCAGTCATCGGGAACTCCGTCGCCATCTGGGTCTTGCTCGGTGTCGATGGTGTAGCTGGCGTCTTCGGGCTGGACCACGCGGATTTCGAGTGCGTAGCTTGAGAGCGCGGCATCCAGGATGGGGGACAGGCACAGGGTCCATTGGCCTTCGTCCACGAAGCGGGCACCCGGAGCCTGCTCCGGGTCCAGGTACGCACAGCCGTCTTCGGCGGGTGCTCCCACGGCCAACAACGACCCTTCCGGGTCGTGGAGTGCCAGGGTGGCGGGAGCAGGGCAGGGCTCGCCGAGCCAGGCCTGGATGGCGCCGCATCCAGGAAGTTCCACGGCGAAACAGTCCACATCTCCCTGGGCCAGCGAGCCGTAGATGACCTGGCCGTTCCACTGCTGGGCTTCAGCGGGGCTGTCGTTGGGTTCTTCTTCCAGGAGCCCATCTTCCAGCAGGCAGGTGGGCGTGCAGCCATCGCCGCCCTGGTCGTTGGAGTCGTCGCAGTCTTCGCCCCGGTCGGTCACGCCGTCGCCGCAGAAGGGCAGGGTGCAGTCGCTCCTGCATGCGTCGGGGAGGGTGCTGCTGTTGGCCTCGCCGTCGTCGCAGGCCTCGGCGCCCTCCAGCACTCCGTCGCCACAGCCGGGCGGTATGACGGCATCGCCGGCGCAGGAAACGAAAAGGGCGAGCATGGCTGCTGCGGACATGTGTGCAATATAGCCCGGTGGCGAGACTGCCGATGTGAAATCCCCCTTCCATATGATCATCGGGCCGCAGTCCCGGACGGCTGGCTCGACGCTGGTGGAACGGGCGCGCCGCGGGTGCGATTTCGGGCTATGTTCCAACCATGATCGTCTTCATGCCGCTGCTGGCCGTGGCCCTGGCTCAGGGAGAGCCCTGGTTCCATCCCGGCAGGGGCCCCGGAATCCTGACCATCCATCCCGACTCGACCGTCAACGGGATCCCCGTTCGCAGAACCGGAGCCCTGTTGCTGGGCAAGGGCCAGCCCGACGTGGTATCCGCTTTCCCTGGAGTCCGCCGGGTAGAGGAACTCCGGGGAAAGGCCGGGGTGTTGTTGGTCCATCCGGAACCGGGGGTGGACGAACTGGCCCTGTCCCGCTCCCTGCGGAACCTTCCAGGCGTAGAGTGGGCCCACCCTGACCTGGCCTTCAAGCTGCTTCCCTCCGACCTGCCGGACGATCCCTACCTGGTGGACCAGTGGCACCTGGAAAACACCGGGCAGAGTGGCTGGACCCCAGGCGTGGACATCGACGCATCGGCGGCATGGAGCATCAGCAACGGGCAGGGCTCGATGGTTGCCATCATAGACAGCGGAGTCGACCTGGCTCATCCGGACCTGTGGGTGGTTTCCGGCTGGGACTACGTGTCCTGGGACTCGGATTCCAATCCGGACCTGGAAGACGACGCTGGTCCCCACGGAACCGCCACTGCCGGTCTGGCGGCAGCCATCGGCGACAACGGCACCGGAGTTGCCGGCGTGGCCTGGGGCGCACAGATCTACGCCATTCGTCTCATCGGCGACTGGACCAGTCTATCGGACATGTACGACGCCTTCGTGGAAGCGGTGGATGCAGGTGCTTCAGTGCTCTCCAACTCCTGGGGTTTCTACGACGATTGTACCGACTTTCCAACCTGGGGGAGCCTCCAGGACGCCCTGGACTACGCAGAAGAAGAAGGCCGCGGCGGCCTGGGGGCGGCAGTGGTGGCCAGCGCCGGCAACGGGGGCTGCGACGTCTCCGGCGACGGTTTCCAACTCCACCCTTCGGTAATAAGCGTGGCGGCCACAGACGGCGACGACCAGCGGGAGTCGTACTCTTCCTACGGCGACGTAATCGACATCGCTGCACCCTCCGGGGGCTTGTTGACCACCGACGTTCAGGGCAGCGACGGCTACGGCTCGTGGAATTCCGATCCGGACTACTACGGCGGGTTTTCGGGAACGAGCGCGTCGGCCCCCATCGTGTCGGGCGTGCTGGCCTTGATGTTCGCGGCCAATCCCCTGCTCAGCGCCCAACAGGCGCGCGAAGTACTCTGCGACACCGCCGTCCGGGTAGACCCCGCAAACGCCGGCTACGATGACCTTGGCTGGAGCCCCTACTATGGCTGCGGACGAGTGGATGCCGCCGCCGCCGTGATGGCGGTCGCAAACGAACTGCCCGAAACTCCCGAACCTGTTGGCCCTCTCCAACAGGCCTGGGAAGACCTGGTTTTGCTGCGCTGGGAGCCGGCGGACGACCCGGATGGCGACTGGCTTGAATACGAGGTCACCTGGTGGACCGGGAGTTCCCAGGAACCCAACAGCGTATGGTTGGGCGACCTCTTCCTGGATATCACGGGGCAGGTGGCCGCGGGCCAGACCGTTACCTGGCAGGTGGCCGCTTCAGACCCCTGGGGCAAGAGCGAGGCCAGTGAGCCTCGCTCCTTCTCTGTGCTGGCCATACCACAGGAAGGGGGCGCTTCCTGCTCCGCCGTTCGTGGCTCGAAGAACAGCGCGGGGATCATGGCCATCCTTGCAGCAGCCGTGGTGACCCTGCTGCGTCGCCCATGGGTGGCCTGAACATGGGAGCCTTCGGGAAAGAGGCAGCCGGCGAGGGGTGCCAGGCGGCATGATGGGCTGCCAGGGGCCAGATGGTTCCGGATTGCGTGGGGCCGACTCATGACAGCCTGGACCCGGGCGATTCCATTCCCGGGCAAAGCAACGTGATCATGCCCACCTCTGGAGGAACCAGGAAGCGAACCGGCGCCACCGTCGTGCCAAGTCCACGTGACACGATGACGGGCCAACCAGGCCCCGACACCAGCCCGCCGGCGTACTTTGTGCCGTAGTCGCTGGGGAGCAGCACGGCGCCCCTCCACGGAATGGCCACCTGGCCGCCGTGGGTGTGGCCGCTCAACTGGAGATCGAAGCGGAGGTCGTTTTTTGGCCTGGCCAGGATCTCGGCGGCGTCAGGGTTGTGGACCAACAGAATACGTGGGCAGCCGGGCGCCAGCCCGCTGATGGCCTGTTCAACGTCCGGACTGCCCTCCCAGATGTCGGCCAGTCCACAGATGGCCAGGCTCTCGCCGGGGCTTTCACGCCTCTTCAATCCTTGCGGAGTGAGGAAGATGTTTGTGTTCTCCAGCAGTGGGATGCCGGCCCTGGCAAGCTGGTCGCGGCAGGCCTGAGCCCCGATCCAGTGTTCGTGGTTGCCCAGGACGGCCAGGGTGCCGTGGCTGCTGCGAAGTTGCCGGAAGATGTCGATGCCCGGTGCCACGGCCCTGGGATTCCGATAGATGTAGTCCCCCGTGAGCACCGCGACATGGGGGTTCAGCGAGTTGAGGAGGGCGATGGCGCGCTGGATATGTTCCATGCCGGTGTAGGGGCCCAGGTGTGAATCGGAGATGTGGGCAACACGGATTCCGTGAAGGGAAGGCGGAAGGTCTGGGATGGATACCCGGTAGGTCCTGAGGCGTAGTTCCAGCGGCTCCACGAAAGTGGCCCAGTATGCCAGCCCCGACCCGACCACGGTGGCTGAGATGGCAAGGGAGCCCGCCATGAAGCTCCTGCGCGAGGTGGAAGGGCGCTGGTGCCTGGTGGGCAACGGGGGCAGCGGCGGCGCGGGGGGAGGTGCGCGACCAGGCGCCGTGGCGCAAGTGGTTGCCGAAAGAGGCGGGCTCACGCCTGCTGCGGTACGCCAGGCGAAACCGGGCCGGGCCTTTGCCGAGGGTTGGCCTTGGCCCCGGGAGGCGGGGCCATCTTTCGCGGGAGGCTCAGGGTGGAAGCAGTCCCCGGGGGTGGGATTCGGTATGCGTGAACGCCTCCTGGACAGGATGTGGCGCGTCTTGTAGAAGAGGAACAGGTACAGGATGGCGGAAAGGCCAGTCCCGCCCAGGTAGTGATAGGGTTCGGTATAGTGGGATTCCGGGGGGAAGAGAAGGGCTATTGCCAAGACGAATGGCAGGCAGAGAACGTCCACGGTCCTGTAGATCACGCCCAGGACAGCGCCTGCCTGGTCCAGACTGGCGTATCGGTAGGAGAGGGCATGCACGGTCATGAGCAGGGCCCACCAGAGTAGAAACACCAGGATCCACGAGATCGGTCTCCAGACTCTGCTGGCCAGGATGCTGCCTTTGCCGTACCTGGGAATGGGAACCTCCTGAGCCGGATCTACTCCCCGTTGGGGCTCATGTCTAACCAAGTTCCCATCCGGAAAAGGCGGACCGAGCCGGGGTGAGTCGCTTTCGAGCCAGGCGCATCCTGCGTAACCAGCCGGAATAGCAGCGCTATTTCAAGTGGTTGCGCGGATGTGCCTGGCGAAGGAATGGGCCGCTCCGGCGATGGGAGCCATTTCCGGATGGGAACTAACCAAGCCCTGGAGCAAAGAGGGCTCCTGGGAGGCTGTCGCGCAACCTGTACCGAGGGATGCGCCATCCAGGCCCGAACCGCTGCCGAGTACGATGCCGCGGCAGACGGCCAGATCCCAGGTGGCTTTGCCCTGCTGTTCTCCCTGGTGTAGGATTTTGACAGTAACGATAATTCAGGTCTTTTGGTCAGTTGGCCGACAAAGCAGGAGGCGGAGCAGCACAGAGGAAGCGTACAGACAACCTCACGGGACCCGGAGGGCCCCCTTTTCCACGGTTGAAGCTGGATCTGGACCCGGCGGCCTGACCATGGGGGAGCGCAAGGGTCCGGCAACCGCCCTGGTGGACCCGGCGTGGCGCACATGCCGGCTCCAGGGAAAGGAGGTGTAGTAATGGCCGAGCAATGCCTGCTCTGTGGAAGGGATATCTCACCCGCTGCTGCCATCAGAGTTGAAGCGGGGTTGATGTGCCGGACCTGCTTCCAGAGAAGAGAGCGCTTCAACCTGGCCCGCAGGTACATACTGGGGTCCATGCTGGTGGCGGTGGCGGGGTGGCTTCTTTCGATGTTCAGCAATCCCTTCCACTTGTTTTCGGTGCTCTCACTGCTGGGGGCGGCCAACCTGCTTCGTTACTATCTCACCAGGGATCGTGTGGTCGTGGATGCGAGGCGCTCCCTGGGGCTGGCGCCCGCCATCCTGGGTGGACTCGTGTTGATACTGGCCATCTACGGGATTGTCAGGCCGGCCTTACCTTGAAGCTTCTGCCTGTCTACCCGCCAGGGCAGAACTCGACTTTGCCGGATGCGAGGCCCGCTGGACTTGCGCCCGTGAGGGAAGCCCGATATCCTGCTGGCCAGGTTCCTTGGCAGGGTAGTCTATGGTGCCAGAGATGCTCTCGTTCATCGGCTGAGGAAGGAATCCATGATCCTCGGTATTCACGACGGCACCCACGATGCGGGTGCTGCCCTTGTGTCGCGGGGCCGAATCGTAGCGGCTTGCAACGAGGAACGTTTCACAAGGCGAAAGGGCAGTGGCGCCTGGCCGGCCCGCTCCGTGAGAGCATGTCTCGACGTGGCCGGCATTACCATTGACGACGTGGAGCACGTGGCCTTTCCCGGGTTGGTGAATCCAAACCCCGGGCTGCGGGCGCTACGATCCCTGCAAAAAAAGTGGTTGCTCGATTGTGACCGGTTCTACACGGAATCCCAGGGCTTCGGAGCGCTGTTCTCGCAGTGGCTCCAGTTCGACAGCTTTTTCCCCAGGCTCAGGGCAGGTTCACCCATGGTTCAGGCCTACAGGCCTGCCCTGAAGGCGCTGCTGGCATATCAACTCTCCGCCGATCTTCGTGGAAATAGCGGTACCACCGTTCCGCACCCGGGCATGGCCCACTGGTTGCTGCGCCGGGGCAGACTCGCAATTCACGATCATCATCTATGCCATGCCGCGGGAGCCTATCATTGTGCCGGGCAGGACCAGGTCCTGGTGCTGGTGGCCGACGGTCTGGGCGACGGCCTTGCGCTCAGCGTTTGGGAGGGAATGGGTGGAACCCTGAAGATGCTGGACGGAATGCCGTTTCCCCATTCCTACGGTCTACTGGCATCCACCATCACGGGTCTCCTGGGTTTCAGGCCCTTTCGTCACGAGGGCAAGGTGATGGCCCTGGCGGCGCACGGCGACCCCGGTGCCGTGGGTGTAGCGTTTCCGTTCGCTGGACCGCCCCATCGGCGGACCTTCACCAGGAGCTTTGGCGCGCCCATGCGACCCTGGCTGGATGAGCTTCGCCAGTACAGGCGCGACGACATCTGTGCGTGGCTACAGAAAGGCCTCGAAGACGACATCTCCGCTCTGGTCCAGTACTGGTCCCGCCGCACTGGGCTTGGAGGCCTGGCCGTGGCGGGGGGTGTGTTCGCCAACGTTCAACTCAACCGCCGCGTGGCCGATCTGTCGGAAGTCCAGTCCCTCCACGTGTTCCCCCACATGGGAGACGGGGGGCTGGGAGCCGGCGCCGCCCTGGCCTCCGACATGGCCCTCCACCCGGAGCACTGGGCTCCCGTCCCGTTGCACGACGTATTCCTGGGACCTGCCTTCAGCGAGTCGGAGGCGGAAACAGCCCTGCGGGATTCGGGCCTGCGATGGAGCCGTCCAACAAGGAT
Source organism: Myxococcota bacterium (assembly GCA_024276675.1). Classification (GTDB taxonomy): domain Bacteria; phylum Myxococcota_A; class UBA796; order UBA796; family JAFGLY01; genus JAJRWT01. The sequence continues at coordinate 7,428 of JAJRWT010000051.1, forward strand.
CGAGGAAAGCGTGGCGCGTCTGCTGGCTCGTGGCCTGATCGTAGCTCGGGTGGCGGGACGCATGGAGTTCGGGCCGCGGGCGCTGGGCCACCGCTCGATACTCTTCAGGGCCGACGACGAGGCCCTGGTACGGCGTCTGAACAGCCAACTGTGGCGTTCGGAGTTCATGCCTTTCGCACCCGCCATCAGGGCAGAGGCGGCCCCGGAATTGATGGGCAACCTGGGGTCGGTGGCCCATGCCGCCCAGTACATGACGGTTGCAGTGCAGGCGGGGTCTCGCCTGGAAGGCATGTGCCCCGCCGTTGTCCACGTCGACGGTTCCATCAGGCCGCAACTGGTGGAAAAGAGCGTCAGCCCGGGATTCCATCGTATACTGCTGGAATATCAACGGGAAACCGGCCAGCCCATGCTCATCAACACCAGTTTCAACGTACATGAAGAACCCATCGTCCAGAGTCCCGCCGATGCCGTGCGCACCTTCAAGGTCGCTCAACTGGACGCCATGGCCCTGGGGCCCTTTCTCGTGCGTCCATGAGCGCGAAACTGGGGCTGGTCTTCCCGCGTTTCCACTACGCATCGGGGGACCTTCCACTGGGCGTGGCCATGCTGGCGGCCCGGGCCCGGCAGTTGCCCCATCTGCGCGTCTCGGTGTGTGACACCACCTTCAAGCCTGGCCTGGGCACCGTGAGGCGCTTCCTGGACAGGGAGAGGCCGACCTTCGTTGGCGTGAGCCTGTCCACCTTCATGCTGGAAGACGCGTTGCAGACATGTCGACTGGCTCACCAGCGAGGCGCCGTGGTTTTCGTCGGAGGACCACATCCCACCATGCAGCCCGCCTCCATGATGAAACATGCCTTCCTCGACGCGGTTGTGGTGGGGGAGGGCGAGGAGACCATGCCGGAGCTGCTGGCCATGTTCATGGGCGGGCGTCGCCGGGCCCTGCCGGGGGCGTGGGTGCGGGATGCCGATGGCCGGGTGTTGAGCCCCTCGGCTCCTGCAAGGACCGTGGACCTGGACAGCCTCCCCCTGCCAGCCTGGGATCTCATGGACATGGAGCGCTACCTGCGGGCCTGGGGGCAGATGGATTCGTTCGAGCCCGGGCTACGCGGCGTGAACATCAGCGCCGGGAGGGGCTGCCCCTTTGCCTGCTCGTTCTGTCAGCCTGTCCTGGACACCATGTTCGGCAAGGGATGTCGGCGGCGTTCACCGCGCTCGGTGATCGCTGAGATAAGGGAGCTTCGACGCCGCTATGGCATCCGGGGGTTCTGGTTCACGGATGACACCTTCACCAGCGATGCCCGTTGGGTGGCGTCTTTCTGCCAGGGGCTGGGGTCTCTCGGCGAGCGTTTCTTCTGGGGTTGCACCACCAGGGCAAACCTGCTGGATGCTGAGCTGCTGTCAGAGATGTACCGGGTGGGGCTCCGACGCCTGGGAGTGGGCCTGGAGAGCGCGTCGGCCAGGATCCGGGAAGGGCTCTTCAACAAAGGCGTCTCCCTTGGCGAGGTGGAGAGCACCGTTGGAAAGGCAGAGGCCATGGGAATTCGTGTTTTGTTGTTCTTGATGCTGGGGGCCCCGGACGAGTCCAGAGCCGAGGTGCTGGAGACCATCAGCGTGGCGGCTTCCCTGCCCGCCAGCGAGGCCAGCTTCTCGCTCTTTGTACCCATACCCGGCACCCACATCCACGAACGCATGAAACGCGAAGGCTACGCCATGTCCGACCACGCCGCCGACTTCGACTACTACTCCCGCCAGCCCTTCCGCGGACTCCTGAGCCCCCGCCAACTCCGGGCTCTCCAGTACTACGCCTACCTGCGTTTCTACCTGCATCCCAGGCGGGCAGGGGTCCTGGCCCGCTGGACGTCCAGCCCGGTGGGCCTGCGCTCCCTGGGCAGGAAGATGCTCAGGCTCCTGCCCGATTTGCCATGAGTTCCCGGGAGCGCGGGCGTCTCATCCTCGCACAGGCTCCCGGATATCTCCTTCAGCAGCAATGCCTTCTGCAAGAGCTTCGTTTCCCGGAAGCGCTTCCATCTCCAGCACAGTAGTCTCGTCGCCATCGCTCGATCCGGACGTGGCTGAATCAGAGGGAGATCGGCGGATTACTGGAATAGGCGAGCCCATTGCAGGGTCAATGGGGCCGCTGTGCCTGGTCCATGCCTGGAGGCGTGGGATCGGTGGGTTGCCAGTAGGTGTCGGGGGATGGCTCGGGGACCCAGGTGAGATCCAGGTGCTTACGCCGAGTGATCTTTGCCAGCAGCGCGGCCGGACCGATTCCGAAGATGAAAACCAGTCCCAGGAAAAGCCCGTTCTGGAGCTTGATAAGCAGTGCCGCGAAGCGTTTCCACTGCTTCCAGATGTTCTTCATCAGGTACAACATGTTCTTCCTCTGCCACGTGGAGGCCCGCTCGTCAAATCTATGCTTGGAAAGGCTTCGTCATTATCGACATGATAACAGCAAAATGGCGAAAACACCAGCCTTCGGTGCTCTTGACACGCCATAACGCTCATCATATCCACGAGGCTCCAATACCCCAGCGGGTGCAGCCTTCGGAGCGTCAATACCGATGCCTCTATTGCCCACAATGCTCCTGTTTTCCCTGTCGCCTCTCGCTCACGCCACGGACCTGGAATGGTCGGGTCACTACCGGGCTCGGGGGCTGATCTACGACTCATTGAGTCTCTCGGATTCCAACTCCCAGGCAGAAGGTACCAGCAACCTGGTGGATCACAGGCTCCGCCTGGGACCGCGCTGGTATATCAGTGAGCGGGTCGCAATCTTCGCCCAACTGGATGCCCTCAACCTGGAACCATGGGGCGCCAGCGAAGAATACTGGGAAGATCCCGTCACCGGCGAACAGACCTATCTCGCCTACAGCGACACGGTGGTCAGCCCCACGACCGACGAAGGCGCTTCCCTGCCTTCATCCCTGGCGCTCACGCGCGCATGGGGCGAGGTCTATACCGACGTGGGCCGCCTGCGCTTCGGTCGGGTTCCCCTGCACTGGGGAGCAGGCATATACCTGAACGACGGCCTGGCCCCCGACGCCGAATACGGCGATACCGCAGATCGAATCCAGTTCACATCGAGGGTGGGTGTCATGTACCTCATGGGTGCCTGGGACGTCCAGCACGAGGGCTATCTCAACGATCCCGACGACATGCAGTCGCTGAATCTCGCCGTGGCCTACCGCACCGAGGCGGCCGGGATAGGGCTCTACAACAGCTACCGCTACCAACCCTCACAGGGTTTCAACGCCTACACCGGTGATCTCTGGCTGCGTGCAGAGCTGGGAGCGGCAAACCTGGAAGCCGAGGTCGTGGGGGTCTACGGCAGTGGAAACCTGGAGAGCGGCGCCAATGACATCCGGATTTCAGCCCTGGGAGCCATGGTGAACGCCCAACTCCGAACGGGCAGGATAGCGTTGGGCATCGAGGGTGGGTTGGCCACCGGCGATTCCGACCCCGACGACGAAAACATCCACACCTTCACCTTCGACCGCGACCATAACCTCACCCTGCTGCTCTTCGAGGAACCGCTGCCCCGGCTGGAAGCCCAGACCGCCAACGAAACCAACGAAGGCCTGGAGTTGGACGCCGTTCGCACCGGCGAAGGCATACGCAACGCCCTCTACCTTCGTCCCCACGTGGGATACGAATTCCTGACCGGCTTGCAGGGCGATCTTTCCCTCTTCGTCGCCCAGGCGGCAAAGCTGCCGGAAGAAGAAAGCGAGATGAAGGGCTACGGTATCGAGATCGATGCCAATGTCAGCTACGACCCATACGAGCATTTCACCTTGAGCGGCACGCTGGGCCTGCTCCTGCCAGGCAAGTACTTCACCGAGTACCAGGACGACGACTTCGGCGCCGACTTCAACCAGCCCGCCCTGGGCGGTCGCCTCATCGGCACCGTCTGGTTCTGACGAACGACAGTGTAACGACAGGGAACCCCATGGAGTTCAACGGTATCCTGACCGCATTGATCACCCCTTTCAGCAAGGGCGAACCGGATCTGCGGCGCTACGAGGCTCTGTGCCGCCGGCAGCTCGAAGCCGGAGTGCATGGGCTGGTGGCCTGTGGAACCACTGGCGAAACCCCCACGCTAACTGAAAACGAGTGGTTGGACTGCGTGACTTGCGCGGTGGGGGCTTCGGCCGGGCGTGTGCCGGTGGTGGCCGGTTGCGGTACCAACGACACGGAATCTTCCAGCCGGCGCATCCAACTGGCTGCAGAAGCTGGAGCCGACGCCGCCCTCGTCGTTCTTCCCTACTACAACAAGCCCCCACCCGCAGGGCTTCGCAAGCACGTGGAGCGTTGCGCAAGCCTGGGCTTCCCCCTGGTGCTCTACCATGTGCCGGGCAGGACCGCTCTCAAGGTGTCGCCGCGGCTTCTCGCGGAGTTGTGCGCCATCCGGGGCGTGGTGGCGGTGAAGGACGCCACCGGCGACGCCAACTTCGCCGGCGATCTGCTGGCCGCCACGGATGTGCCGGTCCTCTCCGGCGACGACGGCACCCTGCTCCCGCTCCTGGCCCTGGGGGCCGCCGGGGGAATCAGCGTGCTCTCCAACGTGGCTCCCGCAGCAACCGTGGAGCTGTATCGATGTGCCCGCGGGGGCGACATGTCGCGAGCGCGGAGCTTGCACTACCGGCTTCTCCCCCTGGTGCGCTGGCTCTTCCATACGTCGAGTCCCATTCCCTGCAAGGCCATCATGGCCGCCGGCGGACTGTGTTCGCCGGACATGCGACTTCCCCTGGTGGCTCTGGGCTCCACCGTACCCCCTGACCTGTTGCCCCTGCTGGAGGCATGATGCCCATCGAGGTTGGAATAAACGGCGCGGCAGGACGAATGGGCCGCCTGTTGCTGGCCGCTGTCCTGGAAGCCGCTGACCTGCAACTGCTGGCGGCCGTGGACCATCCATCCAATTCCGCCCAGGGCCAGGATGTAGGACCGCTGGCATCGCTAGAGCCCTGCGGCGTCAGCCTGTCGGAGCCATCGCCCCGAGCCTGGGCACATAGCAGTGCCATCCTGGATTTTTCCCTCCCAGCCGGAACGGAACAGCTTCTCCGACACTGCGGCCACAGGCCATTGGTGGTGGGTACCACCGGCCTCTCGTCGGAACTGCTGGCCAGGCTCCGGGAGCACTCCCAGGCCGCGCCCGTGGTTTTCGCCCCCAACTTCTCAACAGGCATCGCCCTTCTGTCCGAGCTGGTTTCCATGGCTTCACGCGTCCTGGACACATTCGACATGGAGGTAGTGGAAGCCCACCACCGCCACAAGCTGGATGCCCCCTCGGGAACCGCCCTGCATCTTGCAAGCCTGGCCGCTGCCGCCAGGGGGCTGGATGCGGGGGAGGCCCTTGTCTTCGGCCGTCACGGCGACACGGGAGAACGCCCCTCGAACAAGGTGGGAGTACATTCCATCCGCGGTGGAGGCATCGTGGGTGAACACCGCGTTCTGCTGGCTGGTTCCGGCGAATACCTGGAGCTGAAGCACGTGGCCATCCACCGTGGAGCCTTCGCCCAGGGCGCCCTTCGGGCCCTGCGATGGGTCGTGGACCAGCCTCCCGGTTTCTATGGCCTGGAACAGGTCCTTGGGCTGCCTGGAAAAGAGTGACTCGTCGCACCGAAGGTGCTGCTTCCACGAGCTGTCAGTCCGCGGGGCCATGGTATCCACCTGAACCAGCCCGGTCCCCTGCCGGGCTGCCGGGTGAGGTGGCTCCGGGATGGTTTGGCGAGTACATGCGATGGCAGTCCATGCAGAGCCGGCCGGCGGGCAGGCCCCTGGTGGATATGTCCTGGTGGATTGCCCGTAGTTCACCAGACCGCCAGATCCGGGAGAGGTCAAGTCGGGTGACTTCACCCACCCGCAGTTCCAGGAAGGTGTCCCAGGGGCAGATGGTCACCTTGCCGTCCCAACTCACCGTGGGCGCCACCAGGGGAGCGCCGCAACGGCGCTGTGTTTCACGTTCCGGCGTCGTGCATCGTAGAGCCAGGCGGTGGGCGAGGTGCAGCAGGTCGCCCTGGGCCTTGGAGTCGGCTGTGAAGGTTCCCGGATCCCGGCGCCTGAGCCAGAATGCGTCCCGCGATGGTGGAGGGGGGAGGCCGGCAACACGCAGGTTGCCATCCAACATGGCACACCAGCGTTCCATCTCGGCCTTCATGGCTCCCTCGTTGGCGGAGGCCAGGTGGGCTCTCCGGCAGGCGACAATGTTCAACCCAGGTCGTCGGCGGGACAACAAAGGTTCCAGGTGCATGAGTGCAAGGTCCTGGTATGGTCCCATCCTGTCCAGGTCCAGAAACAGGTCCACCTGAGAGGCTGAAGTCTGCACCAGCATGGTGGCCACGTCCGGCGTGAGAAGCAGCGCGTTGGTCTCCACCAGCAGGCGTGAGAAGGGCTGCCCGGGTCCAAGGGCGGTGAGCAGGTAGGGCAGGATGGACGTGAATTCGGGATGAAGGAGCGGTTCTCCACGCCAGCGAAGGGCCAGGGTGTCAAAGCCCAGGTGCGCGGCCCGAAGATCCCGGACCACCTGCTTGACGAGTTCAAAGCCCATGAATCCGCGACCAAAGTCCACGTGGTGTCGGTCGCGCCATTGCTGCCAGAGCTTGGGCTCACGGTAGCAGGCATCCAGGGTGCCGGGACTGTTGTGCAGGAGAGCCCCAAGGCGTGAAGCTGGAGTGGAGCAGGATGACCAGGAACAGTCGCACACGTCGGAGAGTTCCAGGGTGAGAAGCCCGCCATGGACGCGTTTCCATCGCCTGGGCAGGATTTTCCTTGGGGACGAGGCTGAGATGCGGGAGCGGATCTGCCTGCCGGCGTTGGAGCCCAGGCGCCCGGCCAGCCTGGGGAGCGAGTCGCTTTGGGGGCGGAGATAGCAGGTCTGCGAGCAGGGGGTCCGGCATCCAAGTACTTGTCTGCGCCGGTCCCTCAGGGCCTGGGATTGCCAGAGCTGTCGGAGGGTCATCGTATGGATGTCGCCGAAGCGGCCCGCCAGGAAGTCCAGGTGGGCATCGCACATGACGGCGCTGCCATCGGCGTTTATGTAGAGTTCCTTCCAGCCGGCCCAGCATGGAACGGCGCTGGGGTTGCCCCGGTAGTGACGCAGCATGAGCCGCAGCTCCTGTGGGGAGTTCTGGAGGAAGGGTACGCCGCTTCCGGGCCCGGGGATGTCTCGTAACGCGAGCAGCACATCTTCCAACTCTGGGAGTCTTTCCCTATGTATCCAGAGTTCCTCGACTTTGCGTGGGTCGCCGCGGGGTGCCGGGTCGCGGTACAGGGAGAGCAGGCGGATGCCGTCGAAGCCACGTTCCCGGAGATGGCGCGCGAAGTCTGGCAGCGACGAGAGGTTGGGGGAGAGCACAAGGGTGTTGGCAAGGATCTTGCGCCTGGGATTGCCCTCGGATTCGTCGGCAAGACGGAGTCGTTGGTAGCCGGTGATCGCTGCCTGGAAAGTCCCCCGGCCGCGGATGGCGTCATGAGTGGGTTCCGGACCGTCCAGGGAGATGTTCACGTGCAGTTTTTCCGGGGCGATGCGTGCTGTGCCAGCGGCGCGGGCCCTGCTGATGAGAGTGCCGTTGGTGGTGAGCGTGGTGAACAGGTCCTTGCCGGCGGCGTGGGCCAGGATTTCCTCCAGGTCGGGGCGCGTGAATGGCTCACCACCCAGCGGGTTGAAGACCTTGACCCCCATGATGGCAGCCTGGTCCACGATATCCAGGATCTCGGTCGTTCCCAATTCACGTTCCAGGGGGTAGCAGGTGTTGCACATCAGGCAGTGCAGGTTGCAGCGCAGCGTGACGTTCACGGAAAGCCAGTCGGGAGCGCATAGCGAGCGGTTCATGCGCCGAGAAAGGTACATGAGCAGATCGGTTCGAAGGCTGGAAGGGAGGGTTGCCATTTGCTCGATCCGTCGGTTCCGGTCGGGAACGTGATAGTGGAGTTGAGCCGTGGCTTCGGAGCTGCGCGCTGCAGTCGAGAGGTCTTGGCTCCGCGCTGTCGTCAAGCGGGTAGGAACCACGAGATATACAGGGTGAGAGGGCCTCCGCCAATCATCTTACTGCAATAAGGAGATCACATGCGTGTCGCGTTGATCTTCCACGGTTGGTTTCCCGACGAGAGCCGTCCCGTGGCGGGTGGCGCCTTGAGAGCATGGCATCATGCGCGGGCAATGAAAGACCAGGGCCACGAGGTCGTCTGCCTGACCCGCCAGCAAGACGCCACGCCGGGGCTCGTCACGACCTTCTCGTCTCCCGCGGGGCTGCGCTCCACTGTGAAGGCGCTCGCCCCTGATGCCATTCTTTGCGTTCAACCAGAAGAAGCGCGTCACCTGGAGGGCATGGACATCCCCATGCTGGTGGACCTCTACGCTCCAAGGCTCTTGGAGGCCCAGTTCCAGGGGCATTGGGGGGGGAGGCAGCCAACACGCTCACGGCCATGCAGGCGGGCGACTACTTCCTGTTCAGCAACCACAGGCAGAGGTATTTCTACATGGGCCTGCTGGCCATGGCGGGGGTCGATCTGCGCCGGGAGCCCGGCGCCGTGGTCCCGTTGTGTGCTCCGGACGGGCCCCCTCGGCGTGTTCGCAAGCCCCATCGGTTCATAATGGGTGGCGTGTACTGGCCCTGGCAGGATCCCATGGAGGCCCTGGGGCGTGCCAGGGAACACCTGGCCCGACGGGGGGATGGGCTGGTTGTGCTCTACGGAGGGCCGCCAGTCCTGGGTGCGGAGTCCACCAGGGATCTCCCTGCCGCGCTGCCCGCGGATGAACACCTGGAGTACCGGGGCATGTTGCCGTATCATCGACTCTTGGAGGAGTACTCGCAGGCAACCGCTGCCCTGGATGTCATGAGCCCCGGTCCCGAGCGCTCCCTGGCCATGTCCTTCAGGCACATGGACTACCTGGGCTGCGGGCTCCCCATGATCACTACCGGCGACCACGCCCTGGCACACACCCTGCGCGCTCGGGGCGCGGCTCTCGTGGATGTCCCGGTGGAACAGGCCATCGACCTGGTGCTGGACGATCCGCGCGCCAATGGCCTCCGGTCCCGGCGCGCCCGCGAGCTGGCCAGGAGCAAGTTTTCCCGGCAGGTATGCGAGGCTCCCCTGCTCAGGTGGCTCGAATCTCCAACCACCAGGGAGCGTCGTGATTCTCCCATGGGCAGCATGGCCCGCCTGTGGACGAGCCTGTCCGATGAACGCGTGCGAATTGCAGCCATGGAGGTCAGGCTCAGGGCGGCCGAGAGCGAGGTGGCGGAGAAGCGACTCGAAACTGTCGCCCTCGTGGAACAGATCCATCGCCTCACCGAGACCGTCTCCAACCTCTCAGGAGCCGTAGCAGAGGTGGCGGGGTTCAAGCGCGAGGCCATCGACGTGCTGGACCGGACCGGCCAGCAGGCTCGGCACCAGGCCAGGAACCTGGGCAGGGAGCTGTCCATCGCCCGGGCGGACCTGGCCAAGAAGAACGCCGAGCTGCGCGCAATGGAAGACGAAAAACGCCGCCTGGAAAACGACCTGGTCAATGTGCGGCAAGAACTGGAGCGCAGCAGGCGCGGTCTGTTCAGGAGGTAGCCAGCCCCATTCTTTCGGCGTATTCCGGCCATAGATCCTGCCGGTCCACCGACTCCAGCCATCGGCGGACCCGCATGGGCTCCAGGCGGTACCAGTCGAAACCGGCGCAGTTGGCACAAGGCTCCAACTGGTGGAATGCTCCCTTGACGTGGGCGAGTCTTCGGCGGGTGGCCTCCGGGCCTTCCCACAGCTCCCGGAAGGAGTGCCGCGCCAGTGAGCCAAGGGACAGTCTTGCACCGAGATCGGCGCAGCACATCGTGAGATCCCCGTCGTGGCGTACCACGGGCGTGGTCCACATGGCGGAGCAGGGAGGGCGGGGAGCGGAATGGCCTTCCGGGGGCTCTCCGCGCCATGGACGACGCTCCCAGGTGACGATTGCCGCCGGTGGACCCGGGCGAGCGCCCAGTCCATGCTTTGCCAGGACATCGTCGTAGAGGGCGTCGGCCTGTTCCTGGGCTGATCCTCCCGAGCCCACGCTCAGACGCTTGAGCAGGATTTCGTCGTGCCCCGCGTTCTTCCCCTGACAGGCCAGGAGGGCGAGCCAGTATTCCACGAACCGGGATGCCTCGCCATGGTTGCCCGGCTGGACTACAAACTGGAACTGCAGGTTGAGGGGAGCATGAGACGCTCCGCCCGTGGACAGGGAGGCGCGGCGCGCCAGCAGGTAGCGGATGTTTCGGTGCACCGTGTCCAGCTCGCTCCTTCCTTTCACACGGAGGTAGGTGCCTTCGTCCACTGCGTCCAGGCTGAAGACCAGCAGCAGGGGAGTGGCGGCCTGTGGCAGCCAGTGCCGCAGCAGGGAATCGATGCGGGGTGGAGTCAGGTTGATCCCGTTGGTGTCCACTCGGACGTAGTCGGCCTTGCCTCCAAGGGCTGCACAGGCAAGACCGATCATCTCTTCCATGGCGGGATGGAGGAAGGGTTCTCCCATCCATTGCAGGATGAGATGGTCAAGGGAAGAGTCCCCGGACAGCAGTTCACGCAGGATCTTCCGGAAGAGGCTCATTTCCATGAAACCCGATGGGACGCCGTGCACGCCGGAGCCCGGGAGATGCGGCCGGTGGTGGGGTTGGCACATCTGGCAGCGGAGATCGCAAAGATCCGTTGGCTCCAACTGTAGAACGCCCATACCCTTGGGAACGCTGGTCATCTGCCCGGAATCTCCGTAAAGCTGATATGTCGGGGGCATGGGCGGTCCAGGGGGCCTTTGGAGCAGACGAGGCCGTGAAGCCGCTTGTGTTTGGGCTCCATCAGTGCTATCGGAGACCTTCAATACTGGCAACGGCTCCATGGGGCCGCAACACGGACCACGCTCATGCGGAACCTACACCATATCTTGTTACTGCTGCTTCTGGCTCCTTCCTGCCACAACGCATGCCAGGCCCTTTGTGACGACATCTACGATTTCGCGGTCAATGATTGCGGGGCCGACTGGACCAGGGACGACCTCAAAGAGTGCTACAAGGCCCAGTCGCTGGGGCAGACCGACTCCACGCACCGCAGTGATTGCAGAGATGCCGACGCCTCCGTGGCCGACTGGTGGGACTGTGGCGACATCGACAGGTATTTCGACGACTTGCTGGAAGGCTCTCAGGGCGGCGACACGGCTTCCGGCGCCATGGAGTCCCACTGAACACCCCATGAGCCGTCGAGCGCTTCGTCTTGAGTCCAGCCATGGCGCTTTCTCACCAAGGTCGTAGATGGACGTTGGCCGCCCGCCCGGGCGTTTGATATGCAGCATCACGCTGCACGGCGATGAAGCCATGGCAACGTCTCAAAGCTGGAGAGTACACTTCGAGAGGGCAGGGGATTGACCTGCCAGAGGCAAAGCCGCTACACTGGCCCAAACATGTTGGAACCCTTTGACCAATGACCCCTCCAGACGCCAGAGCCGATGGGCAGGAAGGCCGGTCCGCCAATCCGGAAGACCCAGCCGTTGGAAAGGGCTCCCCGGGGGGCTCCGGGCAACCAAAGCCGCTGGCCTTCACTCCGGATGTCTTCGGCAAGTACTTTCTGTTGGACAAGATAGCCATCGGCGGCATGGCCGAGATCTTCAAGGCCAAGACCTTCAGTCATGGCGGTTTCGAAAAGCTGTTGGTCATAAAGCGGATTCTGGCCCACCTGTCCGAAAGCGAAGAGTTCGTCCAGATGTTCATGGACGAAGCCAAGGTCTCCGTAAAGCTCCAGCACGCCAACATCGTCCAGACCTACGATTTCGGCCGCATCCAGGACAACTACTTCATCGCCATGGAGTGCGTGGAAGGCAAGGACATCAAGGCCCTTCTGCGGAAGTTGGCCAGGCAGCGCAAGCTCCTGCCGGCGGAGTTTGCCGTCTACGTGGCCCACGAAGTCTGCAAGGCCCTGGACTACGCCCATCGCAGGGTCGACGAGCAGGGCCGGCGAATCAACATCGTCCACCGTGACGTATCCCCCTCCAACGTGCTCATCTCCTACGAAGCCGATGTCAAGATCACCGACTTTGGCATCTCCAAGGCCGCCACCAACCGCTACGACACAAAGGCGGGCGTGCTCAAGGGCAAGTTCGAATACATGAGCCCCGAACAGGCCTCCGGTCAGGAAGTCGACCATCGTTCAGATATCTTCTCAACGGGGATCATCCTCTATGAATGCCTGACCGGCCGAAGGCTCTTCAAGTCATCGTCCGAAATCCGCACCCTCGAAGCCATCAAGGCATGCGAAGTCGAGCCCCCCAGCGTCCTGAATCCGGCCATCTCGCCCAGATTGGACGAAATCGTCATGAGAGCCCTGGCAAGGGATCCTTCAGCCAGGTACCAGGAAGCCCAGGACTTCCAGAACGACCTGCTGGAAGTCCTCTACCCTGCCACGCCCGACCGCACCCGCCAGAGCCTCGCCTACTTCCTGCAGCTCCTGTTTCAAGAAGAGATGGAAGACGAACGCCTGCGCCTGGAAACCGGCACCCGGGCCGCCCTCGAGCTGTACTCCCGGGCCGAAGAACTGGAGTTGGACGAATCCTGGGAAGAAACCGGACCCGCCTCCGGCACTCTCCGCACCAGGTCTTCGCGCACGCCCATGTACCTGGCCTTGGCGGCCCTGTTGATCATGCTGGGAATAGTGGGTTTTCTGGTGTTTGGAATGAAGACCTCCCAGCAGCAGCCGCTGCCCCCACCCCAGCCGCTTACGGCCTCGATTTCGGTTCGAGTGAACGTTCCCGCACAGGTAATACTGGATGGCTACCTGTTGGGGGAGGGTGCCTTGATCGATGCCTCCGACGTGGTCCCTGGGCAGCACAACCTGAAGGTAGTGGCAGAAGGCTACAAGCCCCACGAAGAACCTTTCAATCTGGCCGAAGGCCAGCGTTACAGCGCGAAGATCGTCCTTGAACCCCAACAGGTCCGGGAACCGGAGCCGCCGCCGGCTCCCAGACCTGCCCAGGTCGCGGCTCCCGCCCAGGAAGGACAGGGTACCGCCGACCCACCAGGGCAGATCACGCCCAGGGTCCGCTTCACATCTTCTCCCTCGGGTGCGTGGGTGAAGATCGACGGACGCAACGCGGGCCGTACTCCGCTCACGTGGAACGGGGGCCCACCGGGGCAGAAGATATCCGTCGAGTACAGTCTGGATGGCTACCAGACCTTGTCTTTCGGGGTAGAAATACCAGAACAAGGCGAATCCATCAGCAGGAGCCGCACGCTCCAGAAGATCGAAGCCCCACCCGGGAAGATCTCTGTGAACGTTTCGCAGTCCTGGGCCTGGGTGTTCATCGACGGCGTCAAGATTTCGGAAACACCTGTGTACAACCACCAGCTCTCCGCTGGCCAGCACCAGGTGCGAGTCGTAAACGAAGCGCTGGGCCTGGACCAGAGCAAGACCATCACCGTGACCGGTGGCGAGTCCAAGGCGGTGTTCTTCAGCAACGACACAGAGTAACAAAGTGCCGGTCATGGTTTCGTCACCAGCCGAGGCTGGTACACGCCTGTGGCATCATGGCATGTTGAAGATGATTGTGCCGGAGTTCACCGGCGCTTCGCTGGTGAGGGCCAGGGTGGCCGCCGTAGCGCCGATGGCGGCCACAAGCGCGGCTCCGGTCCACAGATACCAGCGAGAGCCGTTGTTTTCGTCGGCCACCAGCAGGCCCGACTTGTTCTGGTTCAACAGGAGTTCGGCCAACACCGGGTTGGAGTCTGCGTAGAGAGGCAGGACCTTTGCGCTAACCCTGTCACTCCGGATGTCGCCCGTGCTGGTTGTGAAGTTCACCAGCACAGGCATGAGATCCTGGGCGATTGCCAGGGGATCTCCTTCGATCACGGTGGTCATGGACTTGGAGAAGGTGTTGGTCCTGGTGGCGTAGAGCTGGAGCCCCAACTGGCCATCTTCGACGGCTCCACCCAGCAGCACGAGATCTGCCTGTACATGTTCTCCCAGGCTGGTGTAGAGATCGCGAGTCTGCTGGGATCTGCCCCTGACGGAATCCGCGGGCTCAGTGACGATACGCTCGGTCAGCTCAGCCTTGAAGGTGGTTCGCGCTCCCGGTTCCACATCGATGGTGCCATGGGAACGGTAGCCGTCTTCGTTGAAGACCAGGCAAAAGTGCGGCCCCGCGGGAAGCCCCGTGACGGTGGTGGGCGACTCCCCCACGCGCCGCCCGTCCAGAAACACAGTGGCTCCGGGCGTGGCGGTGGTGATTTCGATGGCGCCCAGACCACGACCCATCACCTCGCTGTGGACCTGCAGGAAAAGGTCGATGATGCTGGGCGAATAGTTGATGGGATTGAGTTGTAGAGCCGGGTCCATTGTCACGACCATGCCGAAGGATTCCTTTGCCAGGTCGGTTTCCCCCATGGCTTGGTGGCATAGAGCCTTCAGGATGAGCGTGTCCATGAGTATGCGAGAGTCGGTGGTGGATGGCATACTGGATTCCAGGGAACTCACGGCCCTGTCGAGGAGGGGAATCGCCTGGTCCGGGAGGGCCCTGTCGTAGAGAACCCTTGCTTTGTTGAGGAGTTCCTTTCCGGGGCCGAGGAAGGCTTCGTTCAAGATCAGCTCCTCGCGCCCCCTGATTCTGGCAGCTACTCCATCGGGGCTCAGGGGAGCAAGTTTCCCCGACTCCGCGAGCGTGTCCACGAGGGCGGCTGCCGTCTTGCGCGCCTGTTCCTCGTCTTGTCCAGAAAAGTGAAGGCCCACCACTGCAATTTCGGGGAGACTCGCCGCGTGGGAGATGGAGGTGGCGGGAAGAATGGCCAACAGGATCGTACGAAGGGCCAGAGGGAGCATGTGGTTCTCCTGTGGCGCCCGGGGAGGGATGGCGATGAGATTCACAGCGCTTGGACGCAGGAGACAACATACCAGAGCAGGGCCTGGCCGGCGAGCCCCCATGGCGCCGGGCAAAGACTCGTTGATAGCTGCCTGGGCCTGTGATAGCCAGGGACATCAATCAACCCAGAGGTACCAATGTCAGGCCATAGCAAGTGGGCAAACATCAAGCGGCGGAAGGGTGCCCAGGACGCCGCACGTGGAAAGCTGTTCACCAAGATCATTCGCGAGATCACGGTGGCCGCCAGGATGGGGGGTGGCGATCCAGCCTCCAACCCCAGGTTGCGAGCAGCCATCGACAAGGCCAAGGCAGCCTCCATGCCGCGCGACAACATTAAAAGGGCCGTGGCCAAGGGCTCCGGGAACCTCGATTCAGACAACTACGAAGAAGTCCAGTTCGAAGGGTATGGACCAGGTGGAGTCGCGGTCCTGGTCAGGGTCCTGACCGACAACCGCAACCGCACCACCGCCGAGGTAAGGCACGCCTTCACCAAGAACGGCGGCAACTTGGGGACCACGGGTTGCGTGGGATACCTGTTCAACAGGTTGGGTGTCCTCACCTTCGACGCCTCGGGCGTGGACGAAGACGATCTCATGATGGAAGCCCTGGAGGCCGGAGCGGAAGACGTTGCTCGGGATGCCGATCAGTACGAAGTAACTTGTGATCCCTCGGTTTTCGAAGAGTGCAGGACCCACCTGGAAAACGCCGGAATGTCTCCCATCTCGGCCGAGATCACCTGGGTTGCCTCCAACGACGTCAAGGTCCAGGGCAGACAGGTGGACCAGGTGATGCGGCTCATCGAGATGTTGGAAGATAGCGACGACGTGCAGAATGTATTCACCAACGCCGATATTTCCGACGCCGACATGGAGCGTCTGAGCCAGGCATGAACGAGCCGGGTTACATTGTTCCCACGGCGGGGCGTTTCGCCGGGGCCAAAGGTTCAACCCTGGTTCCTGGACCGCTCCAGGGATGGCCAGCGGATTTCGGTGCAACACCTGCTGCCCGCATGGTTGTTTCCCTCCTGTTGCCAGGACTCCACCGGAACTGGACTTCACCGGAGCCTGAAAGGAACCCTGATGCTGGTGCTGGGAGTGGACCCCGGAAGCAGGACGACCGGCTGGGGGCTGGTGACCCGCCACCGAGGCGGCTACAAGCACCTGGCCTCAGGGGCCATACATGCCACCGTCACCGAAGGTCTTGCCAACAGGGTGTTGTTCATTCACCGTGGGGTCTCCGAGGTCATCAGCCGCTACCAACCCGACGTGGTGGCAGTCGAGGCCATCTTCCACCACCGCTCGGCTGACAGCGCGCTGAAGCTGGGCCATGCTCGGGGAGTGGTATTGTTGGCGGCGGCCGAGGCAGGCCTTTCCATCTACGAGTACGCCCCGGCGCACATCAAGAAAGCCGTGTCTGGCTATGGCAGGGCGGACAAGGCGCAGGTGGCGCGAATGGTCGAGATGCTCCTGGGTGAAACCATGACCGGCACCTTCGACATTACCGATGCCCTGGCAGTGGCGATAACACACCTGGCCCACGGCCCCGCAGGAAACATGCGTGTTGTGGAGCCGGGGCCCGCGGGAACGGGAGGTGGCTGTTGATTGCGTGGTTGAAGGGTGTCGTTTTGTTCAAGGACAGGTCTTCCCTGGTGCTGGACGTAAACGGCGTGGGATACCTGGTACAGGTCACCACCGGCACCCTGCGGGGAGCCCAGCCCGGTGAAGAGGTCAGCCTTCACGTCCACACCCAGGTCCGTGAAGACGCTATACAGCTTTTCGGTTTTTCCGACCCCCTGGAAAGGACGGTCTTCGAGACCCTGTTGGCTGTAAACAAGGTGGGGACCCGCGTTGCCATGGCGGTCCTTTCCACGCTGCGCCCCTGGGATCTCTCCAGGGCCGTTGAAACCGCCGACCTGCCCACGCTCCAGCGCGTTCCGGGCGTGGGCAAGCGGCTGGCGCAGCGGCTCTCCCTGGAACTGGCGGGGAAACTGGACGTTGAGCCACCACCGGGTGAAGCAGCGCAAGCCGGGCAGGTCCCCCCCAAAACTGACCAACGCCTTTCGTTGGCGCTGGCACAACTGGGCTTCAGACGTTCCGAGATGGAGCCCGTACTGGAAAGAGTGTCCAGGGAACCCGGGCCGGATGCGACTCTGGAGGAACGCCTTCGGGCTGCACTCAAGTTATTGAGTGCCGGTGCTTCACGTTGAATCCCCGCTCCCTGCAAGGAGGCCGTTGGTGAGTAGACTGCTTGACCCGGAACAGCCGGAGTATGGCGACCCGGCCCTTCGACCCCGTAACTTGAACGAATACGTGGGCCAGGTGCGCATCAAGGAAAACCTCCGCGTCTACATGAGAGCCGCCCTGGCCAGGGGCGAAGCCCTGGACCATGTGCTCCTTGCGGGGCCTCCTGGATTGGGGAAAACCAGTTTGGCCTATATTATTGCCGAGGAGCTGGGGACCCGTCTTCGCACTGCCAGCGGGCCGACCATCGAACGTGGCGGGGATCTGGCCGCCATTCTCACCAGCCTGGAACCCAGGGAGGTTCTTTTCATCGACGAAATCCACAGGCTCAACAGGGCGGTGGAGGAGATCCTCTATCCAGCGATGGAAGACTACCAGCTCGATATCGTGCTGGGGCAGGGTCCGGCTGCCCAGTCCTTGAAAGTCGCCATCTCTCCATTCACCCTCGTGGGAGCCACCACCAGGGCAGGTCTCCTGACCTCGCCTCTGTTGGCTCGTTTCGGTATACATTGCACCCTGGACCTTTACCAGGTGTCCGAACTCCACGAGATCCTGCTACGTTCCGCCGACCGCATGGGACTGGAGATCACGGCCAGTGGTGCCACGGAGCTGGCGGCACGGTCCAGGGGTACTCCGCGAATAGCCAATCGGCTGCTCCGGCGCGTCAGGGATTTCGCCCAGGTGGAAGGTGATGGAACCGTGGACTTGCACATCACCAGGTCGGCCCTGGAGCGCCTGGAGGTGGACCAGGCGGGTCTGGACAAGATGGACAGGAGAATCCTGCAAACCATCGCGCACAAGTTCGACGGTGGGCCGGTGGGGCTGGAGAACCTGGCGGCTGCCACGGGCGAAGAAAGAGACACGATAGAAGACGTCTACGAGCCCTACCTCATTCGCGAGGGTTACGTACAGCGGACCCCCAGAGGCAGGATTCTCACCAGTCGTGGCCGTGAACACGTGGGCATGGCGGTGGAACCCCGGCAGGAGGACCTGTTTTCATGATTGTCACTGGGAGTTTCCTGTTGCTCTCTTCGTTGGGGGCCTGCACCCACGAAGCCAGGCTTCCAACTCTCCGCATCACGCTGGGAGAGCAGCGCATCAGGGTCGAGGTGGCCGACGAGCCCGCCGAACGTAGCCAGGGCCTGCAATACCGCAAGACCCTGGGCGCCGATCGTGGAATGCTTTTTGTCTATCCCGACGAAGCTCCACGCTCGTTCTGGATGGAATACACCACCATTCCCCTGTCAATCGCCTTCATCGACAAATCCGGGCGGGTCTTTCACATGGCGGATATGAGTCCCCTGGACAGAAGTACCGTTTCTTCCCACGGAGAAGCCCAGTACGCCCTGGAGATGAACCAGGGCTGGTTCGTCGCGCACGATGTGGGCCCGGGCTCCATGGTCTCGGGCCTGCCCGATCCCTCGAAAAACTAGCCACACCCATACAACGCCGTCGCCTGTGGGCGAGTTCCCATGGACATGTACTTGTTCAACCGCGTATGCCGCACCTACACCGGAGAATTGGATGTACCTGCAAGGCACCATAGGTGCCTCGTTCACCGAAGAGGGTCGGGGAATACACAGCGGTGAGCCATCGTCTGTGACCATCTGCCCCGCTCCCGCCGGACATGGCCTGATTTTCCAGAGGGTGGATCTGCCGGATCCGTTCCCGATTCCGGCCTTGGCGGCCAACGTGGTGAGTACACGCCTGGCCACTTCCATCGGTGTCGGAGGGCAGGTGGTATCCATGGTGGAGCATCTGCTGGCTGCCCTGCTTGCTGCCAGGATCGACAATGCCAGAATTCTTGTGGATGGGCCAGAGATCCCGGCCCTGGATGGTTCTTCCCAGCGATGGCTTCAAGGGATCAAGGCGGCCGGGCGAACACGGCAGGCGGCTCCCAGGCGCAGCCTGGTGGTGCGGAGGCCCGTGCTGGTCCAGCACGGGCCGAGAAAAGCCAGCTTGCTACCCTCCGATTCTCTCCAGATCTCGGTTTTGGTGGACTATGACCATCCACTGTTGAGACGGCGCAGTCTGGACCTGGATCTATCGGACGGTGCCTTCAAGCGGGAACTCTGCTGGGCGCGAACATTCGCTTTTTCGTGGGAGATCGAGGCCCTGCGCAAGGCGGGCTACATCAAGGGTGGTTCGCTCGAGAACGCCGTCCTGTTCGACAGGGATGGCGTGGTCAATCCCGAGGGGCTGCGCGCTGCCGATGAAGCCGCCCGCCACAAGGCGCTGGACGCTATGGGCGATCTTGCCCTGGTGGGTATGCCGCTGCGTGCAAGGTTGGAAACAACCATGCCCGGGCACACACTTCACGTTGCGCTTCTACGCGAACTACTGGCCAGGCCCGAGGCCTGGAGCATTGAAGACCGACCTGGAACCGAAGGAAACTGATGTGGGCAGACCTTGCCCCCGGGAAGGTTGGCACCTTTCAGCGGGGAGCCCCGGTCAAGGGCGCTTTGGGCGGGGGCGAGGAGCTGGACGCCACTGCATGATGTACCTCCGGGCGATGGAAGGTCTATTGTAGACCCCTCTATTCCATAGCAATAATGTTCGACGAGCAAGCCTTTGTCAATGTAGATGGTTCCAAAGTGGGACGGCAGTCACCCGAAACCGGCTAAAACACCCGACGATATCCTGGCCCAGGAACCCACCCAGCAAGGGAAGAACGTTTCTTGTCTCTCCTCCACGCCCATGCCTTTTCCGGCTCCCCGCTCCCACGCCTTCCCGGCGTTCCTCCATACCCCTGCGGCGAACTCCAGGCATGGCGAGGTCGTTCGTTCTGGATGCCTCCCTACGACAGCCGACTGGAACCCCTCTTCAGGGGTGGAACTCCGCCCAGCCCTGCATTCCACAATCTCGTGGGAGCGGCGAGGCTGTGGGAAGAGCATCCCGGCTGGATGGACTTCCTGGATCCTGCCAGCCCGGCGCATGACTTCAAGCTGCTGGAACGAGATCTCTACCTGCATCTCTGGGAGGAGTACATGGCATCGGCGGGGCGAATACTGGACCTGGGTGGAGGTATAGGCAGGTTTACCCAGTGGTTCCTGGCCAGGGGGCTGGAGGTGGAACTGGTGGATCCCGATTTGAGGAGCCTGTGGCGTGCTCTACAGCATTCTGCCGGGGGGGAAGGCAGGCTGGATCTGCATTGGAGCACCGCCGAATACCTTCCCCCGATGCGACCGTTCGACCTCGTGCTGGCAGCCGAGGTACTGTGCTACGTGGAAGATCCGGTGAAGGCACTGGAGAGTGCCTGGCAACTGCTGGTACCTGGTGGATACCTGTTGGCCAGCGTGGAAGCGCGCTATGGTTGGGTCTCGGCCTTGGACGTACCAGGGGGCACCTTGCCCGCCTTCTTCGACGATGGAGTTGTTTTCGTTCCCGGGGATCGCTGGGTACGGACCTTCCAACGGCAGGAATTCACGGAGCTTCTGGAACCTCGTTTCGAAGTGATGGAAATCGTTCCCACCCACTACGTGTCCGGGGGGCCCTTCGAAGCCGCTGCCAGGGTGGGCAACATCCGCGAGATGCTGCGATGGGAAACCCGTTGCAGATCCCACCCGATGACACGGCAGTGGAATCGGGCATGGACCGCCGTCGCCCGGAAACCCGCGTAACAGTTTCCAGGAAAAAGGAGCAGCTTCCATGCGTGTCCTCCTGGTGCAGCCTCCCCGAAGGTACTGGCCATACGTAAGCGAAGGCGACAACTTCATGCTTCCACAGGCGCTTCCAGCCCTTGCGGCTCCATTGCGCGAAGCAGGGGTGGAGGTCGCGTTGCTGGATTGCATGCCCCTGAAGATCGGCTGGCGTTCGCTGGCCGATTTCGTGCGAGAGTTTGATCCACAGGTGGTGGCCTGTGGGGAGAACCACGCCCTGTATGCCTCCGAGGCTCTCCGTTTTTTCAAGATGTGCAAGGAGGTCGTTCCTGCTGCCTACACCGTCGCGGGTGGAGCCCACTTCTCGAACCTCTGGAGGCACTACCTGGGAGGGAAGCGGCCGGAGGATGTTCCTGGCAAGACCGCCGCTGCCCCCGGCTGCCTGGACATAGTCGTCATAGGTGAGGGCGAGCAGACCTTCTTGGAGTTGTGCCTGGAACTCTCAAAGGCGTCACCGGATCTTGGCAAGGTTGACGGAATCGCCTATCGCGTGGAAGGCCAGGTTGTTCAAAACGATCCCAGGAAGCTCATCCAGGACCTGGACTCTCTGCCCCTTCCCGCCTACGACTTGCTGCCCGTCCATCTCTACGGGCGGAGCAGGTTCTTGTTCAGTCCGGGGGGGACCACCATACACCACAGCCGCGGATGTACCTCTGGATGCAGCTTCTGTGCCTGGTGGACCACCATGGCCCACCGTGGACGTGGCGCCGACGGCAAGACCAGGCTGCTTCCCCATTGGCGAACCAAGAGCCCTGCCAGGGCCATGGAAGAGGTGGAGCTGCTCCATGATAGATACGGAAAGCGCTCCCTGGTCTGGGTGGACGCGAGTTGGAACCTGGACCCGCGCTTCAACGACTCCTTCGCGGAAATGCTTCTTCGGTCACGCATGAAGCTTGACTGGTTCGCCTTCATGCGCGCCGACTGCCTGGTGCGCGACGAAGAGTCGGGCATCCTTGAAAAGCTTGTGCGAGCGGGCCTGTCGCATGTGTGCATAGGGGTCGAAAGAGCCGAGGACAAACAGCTCCAGGCCATGGACAAGCCGTTCTACAGCGGTGGAGTTGCAGAGAGGGCCGTGGGAATACTCAGGCGCCGCTACCCGGGGGTTTTCGTGCAGACCACCTTTATCGTGGGAGTCAGGGACGAAACCAGGGAATCGCTGAGACGGCAGGCTGAACTGGCCCAGCGACTGGACGTGGATTTTCCGGCCTTTCATCCCATCACCCCCGTGCCGGGGACACGACTGTACCAACGGGCCATCGAGGAAGGGTGGCTGAAGGACGCCGACTTCGACGACTTCGACTGGCTCACGCCCCTGGTGGACAGCCGTTTCCTCACGCGGGACGAGATCGCCGACGCCCTGTACGAACTCAACAAGATATTCGTCAACCCCAGGTGGCTGATCAGGGGAATGTTGAGCCCGGTTCGCTACAGGCGCGCCATGTACACCTGGTTCGCAATAGTGTCGGCGCGAATGGCCCTCGACTCCCTTCGCATGAGGCTCGATCCTTTCAAGGTCCGCAGCTACCAACGCCTGGTGACCCCCCCGTGGTACGAGACCTGAAACAGCCCGGAGTACCGCATGGCACTTGCTTTCTTCGACCTGGACGGAACCGTTATCTCTGTGAACTCGGCTTCCTTGTGGATCAGGAGGGAGTACGAGCTTGGAAGGATTGGCGCCTCCAGACTCGTCGAGGCAGCCTTATGGTTCAGCCTCTATCGCGTGGGCCTCACCCGCATGGAGAGCGCTCTGCACAGGGCAGCCGCCACCCTGAAGGGCGCCAGCGAGGAGCAACTGGCCCAGGAAACCAGGCAGTTCTGGGAAGAACGGGTGAAGGTCTCGATACGCCATGGCGCTCGCCGCGCGGTGGATCGGCACAGGCGTCGGGGAGACAGGATCGTACTCCTGACCTCCAGTTCACCATATATCTCCGCCCCCGCGGTGGAAGACCTGGGAATGGACGACTTCGTTTGTACGCGGTTTCAGGTCCATGGAGGGCGGCTGACGGGCAGGATCCTGCTCCCCATATGCTACGGCCCGGGCAAGCTCCAACGTGCGCGGGCCTACGCTGACCAACTGGACGAGGACCTGGGAGAGGCCACATTCTACACCGACAGCATGGCTGACAGGCAGGTATTGGAAGCCGTGGGGCACCCCGTGTGTGTGTCACCCGATCCCAGGCTTGCACGATTGGCAAGACGAAGTGGATGGCTGGTTCAAGGATGGTGAAGAACCGGGCTTTGTCGGGGTAGGTTCAGCTCTCCTGTCGCAACAGGTCCAGCACCTCGCGGAGGCGCCTCACACCTGTTGTCTCCATGCCCCCGGGAGCATCAGCCGCGGCGGCACGTGGAATGATGGCTCTTCGGAAACCGTGTCGCCACGCCTCTTTCAGGCGTAGTGCGCTATAGGATACCCCGCGAACTTCGCCTGTCAGACCCACTTCACCGAAAAGAACGGTGTCGGGTCTTATCGGTCTATTTCGCAGGCTGGAGGCCAGGGCCGCGGCGAGCCCCAGGTCGGCGGCAGGTTCGTGGAGTTTCACGCCTCCGGCCGCGTTCACGTAGACATCTCGCTCGGCGAGGGAGAGACCCGCCTTGTCCATGACGGCAAGGAGCAGGTTCACGCGTGCCCTGTCCAGGCCAAGAGCCGTGCGGGTGGGGTTGCCTGGAACGACCCGCCCAACGAGAGCCTGGACCTCGGTGAGAAGCGGTCGTGTACCCTCCATTCCGGCCACGACCGCCGTCCCGGCAGCGTCCGGTTCCCGTTCCGCGAGAAGTCTTGCGCTGGGGTCGGGCACCTGGACCAGGCCGGCTTCGGTCATCTCGAAGATGCCCAATTCGCCAGTAGGGCCGAAGCGGTTTTTCACGGCTCTCAGGAGCCTCAGGGGAGAGCGGCCGTCGCATTCGAAGTAGATGACCGTGTCAACCAGGTGTTCCAGCACTCGCGGACCGGCCAGGGTCCCTTCGCGGGTGACGTGGCCCACCAGGATCGTCGCCACGTCCAGGCGCTTGGCGATTGTCAGGGCCCGGTCGGCAACGGCCCGCACCTGGAGAACGCTTCCGGGACTGCTCTCCAACCCAGGCGAGCGCAAGACCTGTATGGAGTCCAGAACCAGGAAACGCGGTTTGACGGAGGAGAGAGCCGCATCCACTGCGTCCATGTCCGTTGTGGCCAACAGGTAGAGTGAGTCGGTATCGAGCCCCAGTCTTTCAGCTCGAATGCGGACCTGGTTGGAGGACTCTTCGCCCGTGACGTAGAGCGCTGGAAGACCCTTGTTGGCGAGTCGTACCAGCGTAGCCAGCAGCAAGGTGGATTTTCCGACACCCGGGTCTCCTCCCAGGAGCATCAAGGCGCCGCTCACCATGCCGCCTCCCAGCACACGGTCCAACTCCGCGAACCCGGTGCGAAGCCGCACCTGGGCCAGTGGTCCAGTGGGTACCTGGTCAAGGCGAACCGGTTGTGGAAAAGGAATAGAGGATGGTTGGGGCGAACGATCCCTTCTGGGCCTGCCGCCCACGGCTTCCGGGGCCATCCGGACCAATGTATTCCACTGGTGGCAGCGAGGACATTGTCCGAACCAGTTGGATTGCTCGACCTGGCAGTTGGAGCAGCGATAACTTACGTGACTTCGCGGCATGGCGGATTGCGACCTGGTAAGAGGGATACGAGCAGACAACACTGCCATGGCGAGGAGCTTGCGGTACACCCGTCGTCGGTTTAGGTGTACAGTCGTCTGGAAAGGAGTTGCTCGCAATGGCCAGAACCATATCTACTCTCTTCTTTCTTCTTCCGCTGCTCGCTCTCCTTGGCTGCGAGGACAAGCCCGACACCGGCGACACCACCGCATCTGAAACCGACACCGACACCGACACCGACACCGACACCGACACCGACACCGACACCGACACCGACACCGACACCCAGTTGGAAACGGGCGAAACCGGCGACACCGGGCCTGTCTATGCCGGCGTCGACGACCTGGTGTACGGCGACCTGGTGATCACCGAGATCATGGCCGATCCCGCCTCGGTGACCGACGCCAAGGGAGAGTGGTTCGAAATCTACAACGCCTTTGGCGAAACCGTCAATCTGGAAGGCCTGGTAGTGCAGGACGATGGCTCCAACGACTTCACCGTAGAACTGGAGTTGCTGCTGGAGTCTGGGGGCAGGCTGGTGTTTGGAGTCAACTCCGACACCGAACAGAACGGGAACCTGCAGGTCGACTACGACTACGCTGGTTTTTCGCTCTCCAACAGCAGTGATTCCATCTACCTGTTGAACACCGCCTCGGTCCTCCTGGACGAAGTGGAATATACCCGAGGAGACGCCGCGGGTGAGTTTCCTTCCACGGCCGGGGCCGCCATGAGCCTCCATCCAAGTGCCGAAGATGCCGTTTCCAACGATGATCCGGGTAACTGGTGTGATGCACGGTCCACCTACGGGGATGGCGACCTGGGAACGCCCGGCGAACCCAACGATTCCTGCCCCAGCCTCACCGACAGCGATGGCGATTTGTTCACGGCAGACCTGGACTGTGATGATGCCGATCCCGAGATCAACCCCGGTGCCACCGAGATCTGGTACGACGGTGTGGACCAGGACTGTGACGGGTGGAGCGACTACGATGCAGACCTGGATGGGTTCGACAGTGCAGAACATGCGGCTGGCGACGACTGCGACGACACCGACGCATCCATCAACCCATCGGCCGAAGACATCCCCGACGACGGCATCGACCAGGACTGCGACGGCGTAGACGCAACAGACCCCTATGCCGACGTGGAATCACTGGCAGAGGGTGAGCTGGTCATAACCGAAATCATGAAGAACCCCTCCGAGGTTGCGGACGAGACAGGCGAGTGGTTCGAGATCTACAACGTCTCCGGTCGGGACCTGAATCTCCTGGGGCTGGTGGTTCAAGCCAGCTCCTTCACCTTCACGGTGGAAGCCGACCTGGAAATCACCGACGGCGGTTATGTCGTCCTGGGAGCAAACGACGACCTCGCTCTCAACGGCGGGGTGGATATCGACTACGAGTACGGCCCGCTTCTCCTGGACAACGGCGAAGATTTCCTCCTGCTCTCCAACTCCGTACTGGATGTGGATGGGGTTGAATTCGATGTGGGCATCATATTTCCCAGCAGCCCCGGCTACAGTCTGACCCTGAATCCCGACAATCTCAACGCCGTGGACAACGACGAGGGTGCATACTGGTGCGACGCAAGCACTGAATATGGTCTGGGTGATCACGGCACTCCCGGCGCAGAAAACGACTCCTGTCCGTCTGCCGGAGACGCCGACGGCGACGGTTTCTCCATAGACGAAGACTGCGACGACACCGACCCAACCATCAATCCCGCCGCCGAAGAAATCTGGTACGATGGCGTGGACCAGGACTGCGATGGCTGGAGCGACCTCGACGCAGACTACGACACCTTCGATAGCGACGGCTATGGCGGCGACGACTGTGACGACACCGACCCCACTATCAATCCCGCCGCGACCGACTTCCCCGACGACGGTATCGACCAGGACTGTGACGGAGTCGACGCAACCCTTGGCGCTGCTCTTTCCGTGGAAGACCTGGCCTACGGTGATCTGGTCATCACCGAGATCATGCAGAACCCCGCCGTGGTGGACGACTCCGTGGGTGAGTGGTTCGAAGTCTACAACGACAGCGGCCTGGATGTCGACCTGGACGGCTTGCAGGTCTACGACGAAGGCAGCGACACTTTCACCGTGACCGGCGAACTCCTGGTGGAGGCCGGCATGCGCCTGGTCTTCGGTCGTAACGCCGATCCCTTGGTGAACGGTGGTGTCAACGTGGACTACGAGTTCCTAGATGAAATGCAGTTGGCCAACGGCTACGACGAACTCTACCTGGCCAACACCACGGAGCTGCTGGATGCCGTCGTCTGGGACGACGGTGCCACCTTCCCGGATCCCAGCGGCGCCTCCATGAACCTCGACCCGGACCATACCGACGCCACCGCCAACGACGACGGCTCCAACTGGTGCGAGGCCAGCAGCTTCTATGCTCCAGGCAACGCCGGCTCCCCGGGCCTGGTCAACGACGAATGCGGCGTGGGAGTGGCTCTAAGCCACGCCACCGACATCCAGCCCATCTGGGACGCCCAGTGCAGTGGATGTCACACCGGGGGAGCTGCCTCCGGCGGGCTGGCCCTGGACGATGCCTACGACCAGATCGTGAACGTGGCCAGCAACGAACTCCCCAGCATGGACCGAGTAGAACCGTTGGACACCGCTATTAGCTATCTCTGGCAAAAGCTCCAGGGAACACAGGCCGACGTCGGTGGCAGTGGTGACCAGATGCCCCTGGGTTCCGTGCTCTCCGACGAAGACCTCACCAGTATCCAGAGCTGGATCGAGGAAGGCGCTGAGCCCTGAGCCATCTGCTGCCCCGGCGCGAAGTTTTTCTCGGGATTCTTCTGGGCCTGGGCTGGGCTGTTGCGGAAGGGCTCCTCGCCAGGCTCTTTCCCACTCCGCTGGTCCATCTCCACACCATGGAAACCACAACTGCCTTGCTTGGCACTACCTTTGTGGGTGGATTGGTGGGTGTCTTCGCGGGGCGTGTGCCACATGGGAAATATGGTATCAACTCCAGGGCGCTCACCGTTGGGCTGATGGCTTTGTTGCTGTCATCGAGGCCCTTGCACCTCGCGGGCCATGCTTCCGTGTGGGGGCTGGGGCTGGGGTTGTTCTCGTACACGTTGGCGTGTCGGAGTACCTTGGCGGCTGCCCTGACGTTGTGGGCCTTGCCCTGTTTCGGTTTCTTCTTGCAGAGTCATTCTGTCCTACCGGTGGCAACGGAACTTCTCGGCAAGCCGTCCCGGCAGACCGGGCAGGTACATGGCTCCTGGGACGTTCCAGTAAGGCAGAGCGGCATCCACAGGCCAGATGTGCTGTTGATCACGGTGGACACACTGCGGGCCGATGCTGCTCTCTCGATGCCTTCTCCAGGAGACTGGCTGGTATTCGACCAGGCCGTTAGCCCCGCACCATGGACTTCGCCATCTTTCTACAGCCTTTTCACTGGTCTGCCCGTTGTTGCCCACGGCGGTGGGCTGCCCCTGGGTGACCAGGAATACAGCAAGCCCCTGGAGGGCCTTCCGTGGCTGACCGAAGTGATCGTTGGAGCGGGGTATGAAACTGCGGCATGGACATGCAATCCCCATCTCGTTGCGGACGCAGGTTTTTCTCGTGGATTCAAGCACTTTGTCCACTCGGATTCCTTCTTCGAGCCTCACCTGTTTCATCACAGCATCCAAGAGTGGCGCCATCGCTTTACCGGGCGTGTCCAGCGTTTGAGGCATGAACGGGATCAGCTACTGGTGGAGGGAGCGCGGAGATGGTTGAGCAGTCCGGCTACAAAGCCGCGATTCACCTGGGTACATCTCCTGGCTCCCCACGAGTACCAAAGGGATCTTGCCGTTGATATGGACGGTTGGAAACCAGGTATGGAAGACCTGGAACTCCTGTGGCGAGCCTATGCGCTGAACGTGGCGGCCACCGAGGATCGAATCCGGTGGCTGCTGGAAGTGGTGGATTTTTCCGATACCGTTGTCGTGTTTACCTCGGACCACGGAGAGGCGTTTGGTGAAACAGGGTACCGTGGACACGGCAAGGGTCGGACGGACGCCGAGCTACTGGTGCCTCTGGCCATGGCAGGCCCGGGGGTGGAGCCGGGTAGAGTGGGCGGCCAGGTTGCGGTGAGGGATCTGGCCGCCACGATCCTTGAACTGCTGCACATTCCCAGGGCCATGCCTGGGCAGAATCTCATGGAAAACGAAAGAGATGCCGTGGCAGTGGGAGGGCTTCGATGGGACCCTGAGACCTTCGCTCTGAGGCGGGCAGGGGGAGAGTACGCCAGAACTGCACCGCCGGCGGCTACGGGAGCCCCCATGGTTTTTTCCGACGACACGCTGCGGAACCTGGGCCAGTTGGGGTACGTGGAGTCTCCATGAAGCGAAGTCCCACGACGGCTCCTGGGAGCCGCCGGGAAAGCTCATGCCAGCTACGGAACAGCCAAGCGCTACTGCTACGGGCCCTGGCCGATAAAGTGCATTTCGAGGTGCCACATCCGGGCTGTGGAACAAAGATGAACCTGTTAGTGTAGACGGCCATGATAGTTACTATTACCGTAAACGCCATGGTGGAGCATTTCTTCCCGGTGGCAGGCTTCACACCGGGCAGGGCCTACAGGCCCTCGCACGTAAGAACCTGGGCCACGGGGAAGGGACTGAATGTTGCCCGTGCCTTGAACGACCTTGGGGCCGAAGTCGTGGCCGTGGTGGCGGCCGGGGGCCGTCGGGGTCGTGAGATCGAAGAGCGCATATTGAAAGAAGGCATACCTCACCGCATAGTCGGTGTGCGCGGTGAAAACAGGGTCGGCACAACCATCTACGGGCCAGACCATGTCACGACGGTGTACCAGGACAACCCCCCACTGTCGGATTCCGACACCGAGGCCATACTGGCCACGGTGCGCGGGCTTCTGCCCGCACGTTGCATAGTGCTGGCAGGCTCCACCCCCAGGCCCGACCTGTACAGGCGAATATGTGCCACGGGGGTACCCGTCGTGTTGGACATCTGCGGGCCAACCCTGGTGGAAGCCCTCTCCATAGGAAACGTATTGGTGGCAAAACCCAACGCCCAGGAGTGCCTCGCCACTTTCGGGCTGGAGGATCCCTCATTGGCGACTCGCCTGCTCGCCAGGAAGGGCGCGCGTTGGGCTATCGTCACCGATGGTGCCGGCGCCGCCATCTTTCGGACAGGCGGAAGGGAGTACCTGGTGCAACCTCCCAGCGTCGACGTGGTCCACCCAGTCGGATGCGGCGATTCCCTCCTGGCGGGTTTGTTGTTCACATCGGACAGGGGGCCGCAGAAAGCCATGGCCTTTGCCGTGGCTTGTGGAGCCCACAACGCCAGCAGGCCGGATGTCGCTCACCTGGATCCCGCGGCTTGTGAACGGCTCTCCAGGCAAGTCGAGATAACTCCGCTGGGAGGTTCGGGCGGCAAAAGGCGGGTGGAACCATGAAAAACGGTGCCTTGGTAGTGCGATGGGGGCGGAGTTCCTACGAACGTGGCGCCGCACTGCAGCGGGAACGTCACAGAGTCCAGGAACTCGGCCTGCAATGCCTGCAAGTGGAGCCAGATGCACCTCTTTCGTACTTGTCCGGGGCTCATGTCCTGGTGGTGACCAGTCGGCAACGGGTGAATGGCCAGGTGTTGGGCGCAATTCCAGGGTTGGAGCTGTTGTTGACCACCACCAGCGGCTATGATCATCTGGACCTGCAGGCAGCCAGGGATCTGGGTATCATGGTGGGTAGAATGCCCATCGCCCGTCGTGATGCCGTGGTGGAAGCCTCCCTGGGTTTGCTTCTCGCCCTGTTGCGTGACCTGCCAAGAATGCAGCGAGACGCAAGGGGCGGCAAATGGGTCAGGAGCCAACTGCCAGATCGCCGCATCGTCCGGCTGGAGTCCCTGAACGTGGGCGTTGTGGGCCTGGGAGTAATCGGCAGCCGAATGGTGCAGGTGCTGGACTTCCTCGGGGCCAACGTCATCACCTGGGATCCGTCCGTAGAACTGGAAGGATACCAGCGAATGGTCCCTCCCCGGATGTTTTCCCAGTGTCGGGCCGTGACTCTGCACTGTCGCCTTGAACGTGGAGCAGCGCCCGTCGTCGATGGGCGGATTCTGGCCGGGGCCAGGCAGGATTTGATCCTGGTGAACACCGCGCGCGGCGGAGTGCTGGACCTGGAGGCGGCTGTCCGGGCTCTGGATGAGTCCCGTATTCGGGGCCTGGCGGTGGATGTCTTTCCACGAGAACCCTATCCCGATATTTCGGCCCTTGCAGAGCGTCCGGGTGTTC
Organism: Myxococcota bacterium; assembly: GCA_024276675.1. Classification (GTDB taxonomy): domain Bacteria; phylum Myxococcota_A; class UBA796; order UBA796; family JAFGLY01; genus JAJRWT01. The sequence goes on from JAJRWT010000051.1 coordinate 38,065, forward strand.
TGGTTACCCCCCACGCTGCCGGCTACCACGTCGGTCTGGCCGATGCCATCACCGACGAACTGGTCCTGGCGCTCGAGGCATGGATGAAGGGCAGGGAAATCCCCAACCGAATAGCCTGATGCGCTGTCCATCGAGCCATTGCTCTGTGGACTTGCGGTTTATGGGACGTTGGTTGGAGATGGACCTGCCACTGTCAACGACCAAGCCTGGGGCCGGGGCCGCGCTTGGCGAGAATCTGCTCGACCCCCTCGGCGAAACCCCGCCCTCCCGGAAGTGAAGTGATGTAGCGGGGCCTGTGTCGCAGGCGCGGCAGAAAGCGCCTGACATTGGCCACGCCAATGCTGTGTGGAAAGGCCCGGAACATTGGTTCGTCGTTTGCCGAGTCGCCGAAGAAGACCCAACGGTGGAGGCAGTCGTCCAGATCCAGGCGCCAACGCTGGGTGAAGAACCTGCGGCAGCCCTCCAGCTTGTCGAAGTCTCCGAACCATCCGTTTACATGTATGCTCGAGACCTTGCACACCGCGCCCGCTTCTCGAAAAATAGCAACGATATCGTCCACCGCCGAATCGTCGAGAGGGGGAACATCCTCGCAAAAATCGATGGCCAGATCCAGCTCGCGGTATGGTTGGTCCGCCGAGAGGGCCGAGCCTGGTACCAGCAGGGGAATCTTCTCGCCCAGGGCACGGAGTAGACTGCGATTCTCGGCTCGGCGGCTGCGGCTTTGAAGAAAACGCCGCTGGAGTCTGTGGCCGTCGTGCCAGAACCAGAGTCCGCCGTTTTCACCGACTACGCCGTCCACTGGCCACATGCGGGCCAGGTGGTCCACCCAACCAGCGGGCCTGCCGGTGACGATTACGGTCTTGATTCCAGCCTGCCGTGCTTTGTGCAGGGCCAGGAATGCCTCGGGAACCACGCGACCGTGTTCGGTAAGCGTGTCGTCAAGGTCGCAGAGTATGCCTTCCAGCCGCCTGCATTGTTCCTCTTCCAGCTTCCGGATGGATTCTACTGGTTTCATGTGGGTCTTCTCCTGGAGCGGACTGGAAGGGCCTGCGCGGCCATGCGCTATTTGCCGGAACGGCGAAACATGTATTTGAACAAGGAAAACAAGGTTCGGGGAATCAGTCGGGGGCTGAGGTGGTCTGCCAGGTGGATGTGGGCCACCAACGAGACCCAGCCCAACACACCCGAGAGGAGCGTGAGGCAACCCAGCAAGGGTATGAGCGGAAAACCGAGTATTCGTACATCCATACTGGCGATCATCAAGGAGCCGGAGAGGGCCATGCCCACGGCGCACAGCGCCACCGAGAGCCGGTAGGCGCCCGTTCGTACCTCCAGGCGGAGCTTTTCGGTCTCGGGGTCATGAACCGTTATCTGCAGCCGGCCAGCCTCCAGGTCCGACAGAAACTGGTTGGCCTGGAGCGGGAGCTGGGAGAGGCTCATTCGGGCATGGAGGAGCATCCTGGCCGTGTCTCCCAGCACCTTGCCAGGATCCAGGCGACTGGTCAGCAGGCGTTGGGCCAATGGTTTCAACTCTTCCACTATGTCTATATCGGGAACCAGTCTTTGGGCTTGCCCATAGGTCAAGGCCGCGGTTCTCGCCAGAAATACGTATTCGCGGGGGAGAACGATGTTGTGGTTGGCTGCCACCTGGATGATCTCCAGGAGATTGGAGCGATCAGCAAAGTCCTTCAGAGCTGCGCCGTGGTACTTTTCCATCAGGAAGGCAACTTCCTTGCGGAACGCCTTCAGGTCCACCCGCCCCGCGGTACCTCCCGCCTGGTATACCGCCAGGGTGAGTCCCTCCGCATCACGGAACACCAGGGCCGTGAAGATGGCAGCCAGCATCTGCTGCATCTCGCCCGACAGTGTTCCCATCAGCCCGAAGTCAAGGTAGGCCGTGCGACCGTCTTCAAGGAGGAAGATATTGCCGGGGTGGGGATCTCCGTGGAAGAAGCCGTTTTCGAAAACCTGGGTGAAGGTACACTCCATCAAGGTCCTGGAAAATGTTCGTGCCCTGGGATCATCAGCGACGAGGGTGCTGACGGGCTCACCGTCTATCAACTCCAGGGTCAGGACACGGCGGCTGGATTGCTTGGGAAAGGTACGTGGCACCACGATGCCGGGGTGGGAGTTCTCCAGGCTGGTTCTGAAACGGTCACAGTTTCGAGCCTCTGTCAAGAAGTCCATTTCCTGGTGCAGGGCTGTCTCGAACTCGGCCACGATGTCCACCGCCGAATAGGCTCCCGGCAGGTCAAGGCTGCCCTCCACGAGTCGCGCCAAGGTGTAGAGGATTCGAATATCGGAGCGGATGATGGGCTCGATTCCGGGCCTCTGGATCTTGACCGCCACCGCGGTTCCGTCACGAAGACTGGCCCGGTGCACCTGCGCAATGGATGCCGAGGCCAGTGGCTCTTCGTGAAAATCCCGGAATACTTCGGGTATGGTGGATTGTAGTTCTTCTTCCAAAACCTTGGCTATGGTTTCGAAGGAAACCGGGTCCACCCTGTCCTGGAGCTTTTCCAATTCCTTTGCCAATACCGGAGGTACCAGGTCGGGTCTCACGGAGAGTACCTGGCCCAGCTTGACAAAAGTGGGCCCCAGGTCGTTGATGGCCTGGCGCACTCTCTCGGTCCAGTGGAGGCTGTGGTTCACCGAATCCAGCCTGTCCGGGAGGAAGCGATTCAACGGCGAAGATGAAAGCCTCTGGCCGAAGCCATGGCGCACCAGGACGGAGACGATCTTCCGGATCCGCGATAGATCTTTGACGCTCAGGTTTTTCATGGTAGGGCCCGGATGACTTGTGGTTCGTGTCTACGAGCGAGGCACCCGGAGTGCCTGAAGGTGCGCCCCGACGAGTCGGACAGGCTCATTGCAGCCGCCAGAATCCAGGCAGGATGTCGGGGGGCGATGTAGCTGAACCTCGCCCTGGAGTTCGAGTAACCCGATACACCCGGTTCTTCGGGTCCATGCGCCCTGCGCGGGCGGAGGGAACCAGCCACCAGCGGCTCGCCATCAGGCCCTGGCGTTTGCAGTCTCAATAGTTCAATAGGCCCTGGCGAAGATGGCCATGTGGGTGGCGGGTCGCCCCGTCTTGAAGCAGGAGAGCCCTTTTGCCTCTTCCTGGCCTTCCAGGGGAAAACAGCGCAGCGTAGCTCGGGTTTCTGCCTTGATGGCCGCCTCTTCCCGGGCGTCGTCGTACCAGGGCACCAGGTACCAACCGGATTGCTGGGCGACCTGGTTCTTGAAGGTATCGTAGTCCGCCAGACGGTGGGTGTTGGATTCACGTTTTTCCGTGGCCATCTGGAGCATCTTCAACTGGATGGAATCCAGCTCCTGGCGAATGGAACTCCGTATGCCGTGTATGGAAAGGGGAAACTTTTTTGCGTCGATGCGACGTGCCACGAAGACGTTTTCCCGGGCCATGTCCCTGGGACCGACCTCAAGGCGAAGGGGGACTCCCTTCCGCTCCCACTCGTAGTACTTGGCACCCGGCTTGATGTTGTCTCGGTCGTCCAGGTGGACACGGAATGCGGAGGAGAGTTCTGCCTTGAGCCTTTCGCAGTATTCAAGGACCTGAAGTTTTTTTGATGCGCCTTTCCATATCGGCGTGATCACTACCTGGAACGGCGCCACTGCCGGGGGAGCAACCAGGCCCTTGTCGTCGGAGTGGGCCATGATCATGGCTCCGATGAGACGGGTGGAGACGCCCCAGGACGTGGCCCACACCAGCCTGCGCCGACCATCCGTGTCCTGGAAGGTGACGTCGAATGCCCTGGCGAAGTTCTGCCCGAGAAAATGGCTGGTGCCGGCCTGGAGGGCCCAGCCGTTTTGCATCATGGCCTCGATGCAGTAGGTATCTACCGCGCCTGCGAAGCGCTCAGAGCTGCTCTTACGACCTGAAACCACCGGCAATGCAAGCAACTCGTGGGCGAAGTCGCTGTAGACTTGCAACATGCGCAGGGTCTCCTCGATGGCTTCTCGAGAGTTCGCGTGGGCGGTGTGGCCTTCCTGCCAGAGAAACTCCGCAGTGCGCAGGAAGGGGCGGGTCTTCATCTCCCAGCGGACTACGTTGGCCCACTGGTTGATGAGCAGCGGAAGATCCCTGTGGGAATCGATCCACCTCCGGTACATGTGCCAGATGATGGTTTCGCTGGTTGGCCTTACGACGAGGGGTTCTTCCAGGCGGCTGTCGGGATCCGGTTCAACCGCCGCCTTGCCGTCCACGGTAGTGGAACGCAGGCGGTGGTGGGTGACCAGGGCGCATTCCTTGGCGAATCCTTCCACGTGTTCGGCTTCCCGGGAGAGAAAACTCTGTGGGATGAAAAGTGGGAAGTAGGCGTTGGTGTGCCCGGTTTCCTTGAAGCGCCTGTCCAGGTCCTTCTGGATGGCTTCCCAGATGGCGTAGCCCATGGGACGGATCACCATGCAGCCCTTGACTGGAGAGTAGTCCGCCAACTGTGCTGCCTGGATGGTGTCCAGGTACCATTGACTGTAGTCGTCGGCCCTCGGGGTAATCGCCAACTCGTGTGTGCTCATACCTTTTTCCGTGTTCTTTGTAGGGGTGTCCTGTGCTGGCTGCGGAATGCAGGCAAGCTCATAACATGTATGTGCTCCAGAGATGTAGGGACTGGTCCGCTCCATGTTGGAAAGGGTCGGAGGGCGTTGCTGGAGATGAGTGGGGAGAATAAGAGCCGTGACTGCCAAAGGAGTGAATGATGAGTGCTTCCTCGAGACGGTTTCCAGCCAACAGCGATTCAGCTCGGCCCGACAGCCGGGAACAGGAACTGGACAAGCTCTGCGCCAACACCATCAGGGGCCTGGCCGTGGACGCCATCCAGAAGGCCAACTCGGGCCACCCGGGCCTGCCCCTGGGAATGGCAGACGTGGCTTTCGTGCTCTGGACCAGGTTTTTGCGCTACGATCCTGCCTGTCCCGACTGGCCTGATCGGGATCGCTTCGTGCTGTCCGGTGGACACGGCTCCGCACTCCTCTACAGCCTGTTGCATCTTTCTGGTATCGAGTTGACTTTGGATGACCTGCGGGCGTTCCGGCAGTTGGGAAGCCGCACGCCGGGTCATCCTGAACACTGGCTCACACCCATGGTTGAGACCACGACCGGTCCACTGGGGCAGGGTTTTGCCAACGCGGTGGGCATGGCGATGGCGGAGCGCCTGTTGAGGGAGCATTTCGGTGAAGATCTGGTGAACCACCACACCTACGTCATGGCAGGCGACGGCGACCTGATGGAAGGCATCGCCGCCGAGGCCGCTTCCCTGGCGGGCCATCTTCGACTGGGCAGGCTTGTGCTGCTGTACGACCAAAACGGAATCACCATCGACGGTTCCACCGACCTCACCTTCACCGAAGATGTCCCGGCACGTTTCGCCGCATACGGATGGCATGTCCTCAGCGCGGACGGCCATGACAAACAGCAGGTTGCCGCGGCCATCACGCTGGCCAGGGCCGATACACGCCCCTCTATAATCTGTTGTCGTACCACCATCGGCTTCGGATCGCCTGGTATGGCCGGCTCCAACAAAGTTCACGGCGCACCGCTGGGGCCCGCCGAAATCAAGCGCACCAAGAAAGAACTCGGCCTGGACCCGGAAAAAGCTTTTGCCGTTCCTTCGAAGGTGCTCCGGCGTTTTCGCGACAACGACCCGGCGCGAGCCCGGGAACGTCAGGCCTGGGAAGCCCGCCTGGAGGCCTCGGCCAGGGCTGGGGAATGGCGGCTTTGGTGGGGTGCCGCCCAGGAGCAGCTTTCGGGAGTGCTCTGGCCAGCCTTCCAGGCCGGAACCAGTATCGCCACCCGGAAAGCCAGCGGGCAGGTTCTGGCGGCACTTTCCAATGCCATCCCGAACCTGGTGGGCGGCGCTGCCGACCTGGCTGGTTCCAACCAGACCTACCTGCCGGGCAAGGGCGATGTTTCTCCCATGGACTTCACGGGTCGCAATATCCACTTCGGTGTTCGTGAGCACTCCATGGCAGGCATCTGCAACGGCATGGCCCTGCACGGAGCCATTCGTCCCTACTGTGGCACTTTCCTGGTATTCCACGACTACATGAGGCCCTCCGTGAGGTTGGCCGCCATGATGGGCCTGCCCGTGGTGTTCGTGTACACCCACGACAGCATCCTTGTGGGCGAAGACGGCCCCACCCACCAGCCCGTGGAGCAGCTTCAAGCACTGCGCCTGGTCCCGGGTCTGGTCACCCTGCGTCCTGCCGACGCCAACGAGGTCTCCCAGGCCTGGAAGATCGCCATGCGGCGCCACGATGGCCTAACCGCCATAGTCCTCACCAGGCAGAAACTGCCTGTCCTGGACAGGACTGGGCTCTCCTCCGCGGGGAATCTTTCGCGGGGTGGCTATGTATTGAGCGACAGGGATGGCGCCAGGGCCATAATCATCGCCACCGGTTCCGAGGTCTCCCTTGCCCTCCAGGCACAGGAAGAACTGGACGCCGACGGAATACCCGTGCGTGTTGTCAACCTGGCAAGTTGGGAACTCTTCCAACAGCAGGGTAGAGAATACCGCTCCTCGGTTCTGCTGGATGGCTTGCCCAGGGTGTCCGTCGAAGCCGGTACTACCAACGGATGGGAACGCTACGTGGGCTTGGACGGAGCAAGCGTGGGTATAGACGATTACGGGCACTCCGCTCCCGGTGACCAAGTGGCTCGTTTCATGGGCTTGTCAGTGGAAAACGTGGTAGAAACGGTGAAGAACCTCATTCAATAGTCTTCGCCTGTCTTCCAACGAAGGACGGTCTCAGTGAGCCCTCCGGCGCGTAGCGGCCCCAGGTCCGCAGCATCTGGAAGGAAGCGTGCCAGGACTTCCAGCAGAAAACCCGGAAAGGCCGGGCCAAAGAGCAGATCTGCATCTGCCGGTGGCCGTTCCGGCCCGCGGAAGACCCGCCCCTCGGCCACGAAGAAGAGCAGGAAGCCGTCGGCACGATCCTCCGGAAAGGTAACGAGTCGCGAGAGACGCGGAAGACGGAGTCCAGGAAGGGTATCGTCGTCCGGAAAGAGGAGATCAGGCAGGTCTCCTCGGCGTGGCTCCGGCAAATCCTCCCGTTCCTTTGCCTTGAAGGCCGCTGCGATCCTCTCGACCGGTGTGGCGTTGGGGATGGCCATCGTCGTCACGGCCCTGGTGCGAGAGGCCCAGAATACCGTGGAAGCCCGGCTTTCCGGGCAGGTGTGGAGCTTGCCGGGCAGGGTGTATTCAGCACCCCTCAAGATCTGGCCTGGCCTGGCCATGAGTCCTGGCGAGCTGGCCACCGACCTGAGATCGGCCGGATATACGCAAGTTGAAACCGCTCGGCAGGAAGGTGATTTTCAGGTTGGTGACAGCGCCATTCTCGTAAAGGGAAAGGAGGCATCGGGGCCGGGTTGGGCCGTCCCTGCCGGTGATGTCCTCGTAAATTTCCGGGGAACGCGGGTCTCCTCTGTAAGTCCCAGGTCACCCGCCACCTTCTCACCTGCGATCATGGCAACCCTTTCAGGGCCGTCAGCCCAGCGGAGGGAACTGGTTCCACTGGGCAGGATTCCCCACCAACTGCAACAGGCCGTCCTGGTCATGGAAGACCGTGATTTCCGCAAGCATTCTGGAATCAGCTTCGTGGGCGTGTGCAGGGCGGCATTGGTCAACACCCTGGCCGGAGAGACCGTGCAAGGGGGCTCCACGATCACCCAGCAGCTTGCCAAAAACCTCTTTCTCAGTCCAGAACGGAGCTATGCCAGGAAGGCGCGCGAGGTATTCCTGGCCATGGCCATCGAGGACAGACTCTCCAAGGACGAGATCCTGGAACTGTACCTGAACGGTGTCTACCTGGGGCAGGCGGCAGGGCAGGCCATCCACGGTGTGGCCGAAGCCGCCAGAGTGTACTTTGGAAAGCAGGTGGAGCGGATTGATCTTGGCGAAGCTGCCACCCTGGCGGGCATCATAAGCGCTCCCAACGCCTATTCCCCTCTTCGGAACACAGAAAGAGCGAGGGAACGAAGAGACCTGGTACTCAGAAGACTGTTGGAAGATGGGCTGGTGGACGAAGCCCAGGAGAGCGCCGCCCGGCAGCAGGCGCTGCTGCTCCGGCCTACCAACCTGAGCAGTGGCGCCACCTGGGCTGTAGACTTGGCAGTGGATCTCGCCGAGGCCGCCCAGGGTGCTGGTTCAGTAACTGCTCGGGGTCTACGACTGGACACCACTCTACTGCCACCGCTACAGCGTCTGGCGAGCCAGGCGGTGAAAGAAGGACTGGCAGAGATAGAGACCAGGTACCCCAGAGCCAGGGGCGTGCAGGTGGCACTGTTGGCGTTGGAGGCCAGCACCGGTGAGATCATGGCCGTGGTGGGAGGTCGGGATTACTCCAGGTCCAGTTTCAACAGGGCCTTTTACGCAAAGCGGCAGCTTGGGTCGGTGGTGAAGCCGCTGACCCTCGTCGAGGCCCTGGACAAGGATCCCTCGTTGCACCTTTCCACGCTTCTGGACGACAAGCCCCTGGAGTTGAATGTTGGCGGCAGGACCTGGCGCCCCACCAACTACGACGGCAGATACGAGGGCAGGGTTACGGTGCGCCGTGCCATTGTCCACAGCCGCAACGTTCCCTGTATCCATCTGGCCCGGCGTGTCGGCATGAAGAACCTGAAGAGCTTCTGGCTCTCCCTGGGCCTTGAAGGCGCCACAGCCCTGCCATCGGCCGCCCTGGGTGCTTTTGATGCCACGCCGGTCCAGGTGGCGTCGGCATATACGATATTCCCAAGCGGTGGGAGCAGGGCTGCCCCCTTTCTCCTGAGATCCATCTCGGAGCCCGACGGGCGTATGTTGTCCAGGAAGGCACATCGAGTCGTGCCGGCGGTTTCGGCCCGCGCCGCTTCCCTGGCACGCCAGGTCCTGTTGGACGTAATCAAGAGCGGCACAGGTGCATCCGCCTCTCGTTACGGTGTATCCGGGGCCGTCGGGGGAAAGACCGGTACCACCGACAACGGGCGGGACGCCTGGTTTGTGGGTTTTTCGCCGGACCTCGTGGTGGCGGTATGGGTGGGTTTTGATCGTGGGGCTTCACACGGGCTCTCGGGGGCCAGGGCAGCGCTTCCAATCTGGGCCAGGTTCATGGAAGGCGTGGGTGCTTCGGGAGCCAGCTTTGGGGGTGGGGAACACCTGGTGAGCGTGAAAGTCTGTGTCGAGTCGCATGAACCCGCCACTGATGAGTGTCCCGAAACATACCTGGAATGGTTCGACTCTCGCAGGCTCCCCAAGGAGCACTGTCAACTTCACGGCAGCGTCCATGGCATGGGCGAGCATGGGCAGCAGGATCCGGCGGGCAGCGCTCCGCAGTTCCAATCGCAGAAGGAACGCCTGGGACTGATAGGGAGACTACGCGAAAAACTGGGCAGAAAAAAAGAGCCGGGAGACGATGATCAGTAACGGATCTTGTGGGCAGGCCGGCGTTCTAGTCCGTCGGAGCGGGGTTGTAGAGATCTTCGGCAAAAGAAAAATAGGCAAAGGGCCCCCCGACGTAGGAGTTCAGCCGCCAGACCAGTTCCCCCTCCATTGTTACTTCATCGATTTGACCGGCCGAGCCGAAGTTGACCAGGGTATTGCCCGAGTCGAAACGCAGGACATCACCGAAAGCAAATGAAAACCGTGGGGGATCCGAGTAGTACTCCCAGGCTGTCGTGGCTGTTTTCAGGTTGGAATCCAGGGACAGCTCCAGGGCACGGGATTCGGGGAACTCGCTGGCCTGGCCAGAGTCCTCGGGGGCATCGTCGGGGTCCAGGGGGTCTTCCACTTCGCCGTTGTCGAACAGGAGAATGGATTCTCCGCCGTTCAAGACGACGAAGCCATGTTGGTAGTGGAAGACCGAGTCCGATTCCAGGATGAAGTCATCGCTCCCATCTCCCAGCATCCACAGGATCTCTCCAGAAGATCTCGATATTTTGATGATGGCGTTGTAGGTGTGGAGAGATAGATAGTAGGCGTCTTCATCGGCATCGTATTCCATGGCGTTGGCGTGTGTCCATCCCGTGGCGACCGAGTATGGGTACTTACCGAATTCAATGGTATCCCAGGCTGACCAGACACAGGAAATTGTCCCATCCACCGCACGTTCCAGGATCTGGTCGGCGAAGTACATCGTTCCTTCATAGTCACGGAAGTCGTATGCGATCCAGGCCAATGTGCCGTCGGGAAGCTCCGTGAAGTCGTGGTGCATGTGGGGGGCGTCGTATTCTTCCAGGGAAAGTCCATCCAGGGATCTACGAACTATCTTGGCATGTTTTGTGTTTTCTTCGTCGCGCAAGGAGGCGAAGGAATAGCGGTAGAGGCCGTAGAGCACCGAACTGCCGTCATGGGAGAAGAGGGTCGTGGTGGCGGCCATGTTGTCTTCTTCGTCTTCTTCGGTCGCCCACCAGACGTAGTGGCCACCACGGTCAAGGATGAAGACTATCAGGGGTTCGTTGGAAAAAGATGAGAGCAGGAAACCATCTTTCCAGGAGTCCGATGCCAGGTCTTCCACGCTGATCTGTACGAAATCCGACGGGCTTGTGCAGGTGGAAACCTGGTCTTGCACGGTCCCGATGGTCTGGCCGTCCATCTGGGCCACGATCTCGTAGTCGTAGGTGTAGCCAGCGGCCAGTCCCAACAAGGTGGCAGTGAAGACAGGGCCTTCATCGCTGGTTTCGGTCTTGGTGGCCTGTACGGTTCGTTCCTCGGAAAAGGTGTTCCAGTACCGTACCTGGCTTGAGATTGCGGAATCGTCGCCATCGTAGAGCACAGTCCATTGGAAACGAGTGATGGTGCAGATTTCGGGATCCGTTTCCACCTGAAGCGCCTCTATTACGGATGATGACGCCGGATAGGCCGAATCTCCCTGCGACTGGTGCCCGCAGTCGAGAGAGAAGAAAACTGCAAGCAGCAGGCAGGGGCGGGTCGAGCAAGGGGCTCTTCCATCTGGCATACAGGCTCCTTTCTTGGATACTCGACAGCCAACTGGAGAAAATACTTACCTATCCCATGAGCTGCAAAGAGCCATCGGAGCACCTTTGCACTGTGATCGCCAGCCGGAAGACAGCATGGTATCTTTCGCCCGTTCCAGCACTGCGGATTGGAAGCTCGCCTTGCAAACCAGACCTGTACAGGAGTTCGACATGGTGAGGACAGAAACGGCCCTACTGATAACAGGTGCGATGGTGTTTTCGGGTCTGGCATGTACCCGCGGCTCTGCTGATTTCAATCTGGAGATTTCCACCAGCGAGGACATGGTTACATTGATTCGGGCCAACTGGCAGACCGACCAGGCGGGAGTATCATGGGTCGATTTCGGCAGGGACGGGGAGTTGGGTTTCTCCACGCCCCAAGAGGAAGAGCCCTCCACGGAACATCAGTTCACCTTGTTGGGGATGCACCCTCTCGACAACGTGGCCATCGAGGCTTTTACCCAGGTGGATGGGCTTACCATGAGTGTAGGTGGCCAGGTGACCATACCCAACGCTCCTTCATCCCTGCCGGACCTGGAGGTGACGGTATACGACCCCGAGCGCATGGATGCCGCACCCTATGTACTGGGGGTGACCCAGGGGAGCAACCTCATCTTCGGGATGGACCGTGAAGCCAACTGGCTCTGGTACAAGGACTTGGGAGACGACTACTGCAGTTTCGAACTTGAGCCTTCCCCAGATGGCAAGAGCCTGTTCTACAACGTATTCGCCTACCCATTCACCACCGAAATGGGCGCCTTCGCCACCCATGCCTTTGATGACTCCCAGTACGACGAAATCGTGACCGACGGAGCACACCATTCATTTGCCGTTCTGCCTGACGGAACCGTGGGCTTCATCATCGCCGATATCCAGGACTGGCTGAATCCCGAGACCTCGAAGTACGAGTCGGTCGTGGGCGACACCATCACGGAGTTGGCACCCGATGGCTCGTGGACCGAGGTCTACAACACCTGGGGCACGCTGGAAGTGGTCCCACACGATTCCTGGAACGTGGTCTTCTATACCGAAGGTCATGACTGGACCCATGGCAACAGCCTGTATTACTACGAAGACACCAACACCTACCTGCTATCGCTGGGCAACATAGATCTCGTGCTGGAAGTGGATCGGGCCACCGGCGACATCCTCCGGAGTTTCGGGCCTGACGGGGAGTACACCTTTGCCGAGGGCACGGAACCTTTCGACTTCCAACATGATGTTCATTGGACCGACGATGGCAACCTCATCATGACCACCATGCTCGATGGTACACGCATCATCGCTGCCGAGTACTCGGTGGACGAGTCCACGAAAACCATGACCCGGATCTGGTCGCACGGTGAAGACGACACCTTCTACGCCATCGCCCTTGGACAGGCCTCCAGACTTCCCAACGGCAACACTCTCGTGAGCTTTGGAACGGCCGGCACTATGCGTGAAGTCACTCCGGAAGGCGACATAGTGTGGGAAGTTCAGGGCGACGTGGGCATGTGGTTCAGCAAGGTCATCCTTGTGGACGACCTGTACAACATTCAATGGGAGCAATGAGTACTGGCTTCGCCATCATGTCGCTCCGACAGGACTCTTCAACATAGATGCTCGGAATCGACCGCCAATTTCATGGATACGGGTATCGCCAGCGGCCGAACCCCGTGGTATCCTCCTTGCCCCTCCGGAATGCTGAATTGTAAATAGCGCAAAGGCGCCTTCCTTATTGCCTCATGAGGTAACTATGTCCCGTCTGCCCTTCTACTCCCCCTTCCTGATCCCAACCCTGTTTTCCGCGCTTGTCTTGGGCTCCTCCGGCTGCAGGAACGAAAACGGTACCGGCTCCCTGGACATCGAACTATCCATCAACCCGGACGTGGCAACCCTGGTGGAGGTCACCTGGCAGACAAGCGACCCCGGAGTCTCGTGGGTGGAATATGGAACCACCGAGGGCAGCTACGAGTATTCGACCCCCACGACGCAAGAAGAATCCACCGAACATTTCTTCACACTTTATGGTATTCCGCCGCTCACCGACGTCTACCTGGAGGCATTTACCCAGACGGCCGATGCCACCTTGAGCGCTACGGGCGAGATCAGCACCAACAACGTGCCATCAACCCTTCCCGACATGGACGTGACCGTCTACGACGCCGATCTGGCCTATGACTGTCCCTACATCATCGGTGTCATCCAAGGCGAAAAGAACCTGGTATTCGCCATGAACCGGGAGGGTGAGTGGCTCTGGTACCATGACCTAGGAGCCACCACCGCCAGCTTCGATCTCCAGTTCGACGTTGATGGCAGTGGTGTGATCTACAACTACTTCGACTGGCCGGTTTCGTTCGGCGGTGCATGGCTTGGGCGCGAAAGCCTGGACCGAAGTGAATTTCAGGAAATCGATACCGAGGGCGCTCATCATGCGTTTGCGCAACTGCCCGATGGAACATTGGCGGTAATAAAGGCCGAGGGAGGCGAGTGGTTCAACGAAGAGACCCAGGAACCCGAACCGACCATCGGTGATGGCATATATGAACTTTCGCCGGATGGAGTCTGGACCAACATTTTCAGTGTCTGGGACTGGATCGAGCCTGAGCCCAATGCATATTGGGATCTGGATTTCTACGGTGCCGGGCACGATTGGACCCACGGAAACGCACTCTACTACTACAGCGATACTGACACCTATCTCATGTCCATGGGGCACCTGGACATGGTGGTGGAGATACAGCGTTCGACCGGCGAAGTACTGCGTACTTTCGGCGGCGCCGGGGAATATTCCGTGGTGGACGGTGCTCCGGCATTCTACTTTCAGCACGATGCCCACTGGCTCGACAACGGTAACCTGATCATGACCTCGCACTACAACGAGGAAGGGGATTTCATGGCCGCCGAATACGAAGTAGACGACACGGCCAAGACTCTCACCGAAGTATGGTCATACGGCCAGGACCAGTTCATATACTCCCTGGCCATGGGTCAGGCCATACGCCTGGACAACGGGAGTACACTCGTCAACTTCGGCTATGCTGGCCTGCTGCGGGAAGTGACGACCGATGACCAGATAGCTTGGGAAGCGACCGGCGATGTAGGCGCATGGTATGGGAGTATCCGTTACCTGCAGGATTTCTACGAGTTGGAGTAGGGGCTGGGATGTTGCCTCCGCAACCATGGCGGATGGCAGATCTCGCAGAACTCGCATATCCATCAGCACCTAGAGGAGCCGAGGAATGGCTGGGCAAACCAAGGGCACACTCGGGGAGAGCGAGATCTCGTGGGTCGTGCTGGATGGCCCGGCCATCGTCGAACTCGAGCCCAAACGTTTCCAACAGCCCGGACAGGGTTCGCCAGATGAAGTACTCCGTGGTCGACAGGAATGATAGCGGCTGAAGGCGTGTTGAAGAGCCGCGTGCTCCTCGCAATGCGGTACCGCGGCTCCCGGTGATTCCCTGTTACGAGGGGCGACGCCGTTTTTTTCCGGTTGGAGAGGTTTCCTGCCTGTATTGGCATCGTGGTGTCGTGTTGTCTGCCATTCATGGGGTACACCAGCCTGTGACCATGGCATCTTCCATGTCTTTCATGGACAGCAATGAACCCCCATGTCCAGGAGCAGGATGGCAGCCCGGTGTACGGATGATCCTTATGAGATTTCGCGGCAAAGCATATCTCGTGAACGCAATTCTCCTGGCGTGTCTTCTCGTTTGGGCGCCATTGGTTGCCGCCCAGGATCTGTCGGAGGTGTTGCGCAGCGCTGGCTTGAGCCCGCTGCAACCCGCCACTCCCGCATCTGATTTCACTCTTCCAAACATCGACGGCGGAGAGCAATCGCTCTCCGAAATGCATGGGAAGTGGGTGCTTCTCACGTTTTTTGCCACATGGTGTGGCCCCTGTGCCTCCGAGATGCCCTCGCTTCAGGATCTTCATCGCTCATTGGCCGATGAAGGTCTGGTGGTGATGGCCGTGTCCACGGACCGTTCGTCTTCACAGGTCGTGGATTACATTCGCAACAGGGCATTGACCTTTCCCGTGCTCCTGGACTCGGAGGGTCGCGTTGCCAGAGCATATGGTGCCAGCGCGATACCCCTGAGCTATCTCATAGATCCTTCTGGCCTAATGGTAGGCATGGCCCGTGGAGCCCATGACTGGGGTGGTTTCAAGCTGCTGTTCGACGAAATAGCCTCGACTTCGGCCGCGGGGTCCACGACGTCGTCGGCCTACAGGCCCCAGGCAGAGCCGGTGGAACTGCCCGATGGCATCGAGCCACCCACTGCCCAGGCCAGTCTCCAGCCCCAGCAGGTCAGGCCGGGCCAAAAGGTGGTCTTGAAGGTCGAAGTTCACTGGAACGGCGATATACGGGATTATTCGGTGCTTCCCCCGAAGGTGGATCTGCCCGAAGGGCTGGAGCAGACAGGCACGTCGGCCAGCAGCGACAGCCTGGGCGGGCGGCAGTTGATCGTTTACGAGATCGGCCTTTTGGCCCGGCAGGAGGGGGACTACTCCCTGGATCCGCTTGAAGTGCGCTACCTGCCATATGGGAGCAAAGAACCTCTGGTGGCACGAGTTCAGGGCCCGACCCTGGAGGTATTGAAGCACTCCTGGCACGATGTAGCGCCCTGGACGCTACTTCTTGGTTGCACTCTCTCACTGGCAGTGCTGCTGGGAGTCGTGCTGCTGCTTCGCCGGCGCCAGACCTCGACGAGCCCACCGCCCACGGAACCGGGTCAGGAACTGAAGGCAGCCATTCATGAAGCCCATGCTCGTCGTGTGGCGGGTGACATCGACGGGTTCGTATCTGTCCTGCTTCCAGCATTGTCCGGGATCGATGCTGATTCCACCACAACGGGCATTCTGCGACAGTGGCGGGATCGTGTGCGATACGGAGGATTCGCGCCCAGTGCACAGGATCTCGATCAGGTCGAGCGTCAGGCTCGGCAGGTGTTGAAGGTGTTGCTGGCATCGCGGGATTCCAGCAAGGAGCAATCATTTTCCCATGAACAAGAAGATTGAACCGCATCGAACGAGGAAGACCGAAAAAGAGGGGAACAGCAGATGACAGAAGCCACAACCGACATCGCGGTTCGGATTGAGCAACAGGGTCTGGCCATCAGGCGTCTGCGAGAGGAGATCGCCACGGTGATCGTCGGACAACGCTACATGGTGGACAGGCTCATTCTGGCGCTCATCGCCGACGGGCACGTACTTGTGGAGGGACTGCCGGGCTTGGCCAAAACCACGGCCATCAAGACCCTCGCCACTGCAGTAGACGCCGACTTTTCGCGGGTGCAGTTCACACCGGATCTGCTTCCGGCGGACTTGGTGGGTACCCAGATCTATCGACCAGACACCGGCGAATTCAGGGTAAAGAAAGGGCCAATATTCACCAACCTGCTACTGGCGGACGAGATCAACCGGGCTCCGGCCAAAGTGCAGAGCGCCTTGTTGGAAGCCATGGCCGAACGGCAGGTGACCCTGGGTGATGAGACCTTCCTCCTGCCGCAGCCTTTTCTGGTGTTGGCCACACAGAACCCCATCGAGCAGGAGGGAACCTACCCTCTGCCCGAGGCGCAGGTGGATCGTTTCATGTTCAAACTCAGGGTGGGCTACCCGGACAAGGCCGAGGAAAAGCAGATCATGCGTCGCATGGCACAAAGAACCTTGTCAAAGGTGCAGACCATCCTGAAGCCCGACGACATCCTGGCAGCTCGATCCGTCGCCGACTCCGTGTACATGGATGAAAAGGTCGAGGATTACATCGTAGACATTGTTTTCGCAACGAGGGAACCACGGGTCTACAAGATGGAGCATCTGGAGAAGCTCATCGAGTACGGTGCCTCTCCCAGGGCCTGTATATACCTGAACCAGTGTGTGCGGGCCCATGCCATGCTGGAGGGCAGGAGCTACGTCACTCCCCAGGACGTAAAGACCATCGGGCCCGATGTGTTGCGTCACCGGGTCATCGTATCCTACGAAGCCGAGGCTCGTGACTTGAACTCCGATGACATTCTCAGCGAGATCTTTTCGACCGTAGACGTACCGTGACGGTCAAAGAGTAATGGATTATCAACGATGGCAACCAGTCGCCGTGAACTCACAGAGGCTCTTCCGTCCGAACTCTTCGCCCGAATCAAGGCCATACAGATACGGACCCAGCACCTTGTGACCGATGTCCTGGCCGGTTCCTACGAAAGCGCCTTCAAGGGCAGGGGCATGGAGTTTGAAGAAGTTCGGGAATACATGCCCGGTGACGACGTGCGCAACATCGACTGGAACGTGACCGCCAGAATGAACGCTCCCTTCGTCAAGGTACATCGCGAGGAGCGCGAGTTGACCGTCATGTTGCTGGTGGACGTGAGTTCTTCGGGTGCCTTCGGGAGCACGAATCGGCTCAAGAACGAGCTGGCCGCCGAAGCTGCCGCCATACTCGCCTATACAGCCGTGAAGAGCAATGACCGTGTCGGGTTGGTGATCTTCTCCGACAGGGTGGAGCGATACATTCCCGCCCAGAAGGGCACTGCACATGTCTGGAGAGTGATTCGCGAAATCTTGTTGTTCAGGCCCAACCGGCGAGCCACGGACCTGGAGGGCGCCCTGGAGTTCATGGCCAAGGTCACAAAACGTCGTTGCGTGGTTTTCATCATCTCGGACTTTCTCGACGAAGGATACGATGAACGAATGCGTGTGCTGGGGCGGCGGCACGACATCACCTCCGTGACCGTTTCCGATCCCCGTGAAGAGGAACTGCCGCGCATCGGGCTGGTGGAGCTGGAAGATGCCGAAACCGGTGAATTGATACTGGTGGACACCTCGGATCCACGTACTCTCGAGGGCTTTTCCTTGTTGGGCAGGAAGGAAAGCAGGCAGCTTCGAGAACAGTTCCGGGTTTCCAGGATCGACAACCTGGGTATTCGAACGGACAGCTCGCCGGTGGACGACATCGTGGAATTTTTCCGCAGGCGGGAACGATAAACCAATGTTGAGGGGGTGATGAATGGGGGATCCATCGTGAAGCTTCGTTCTCCACCAGCAAGTACGTCGGCGCAGCCAGCCGGCGTCTACAGTCGCACTCTTCTGTGGTTGCAACTGGTCGTGAGCTTGGTGCTGCTGTCGGCGGTAATCTTCGTAGCAGGCGTAAGCAGGGATCCATCCAGGGCGGAGGGAGCAGTGCTCACCCGACAAGTTGCTTCCAAGCTCCTTTCAGCCGGCGTCATAGATGAAGCGGCTTCTCTGTACCAGGATTACCTCTGGTCAGGAGAAGTTTCGCCGGATTCCCACGCCTCCATCGCCTTCAGCCTGGGAAACGTCTACCTGGATGCAGGCAGATACCAGGAAGCACTGCGTTGGTACTACGAAGCCGAGACAGTCGGAACATCGTCCACGTCAGGGGGGCTGGTCACCGGTGGACAGGGGGGCTCCATTACCGGTGAAGCAGCCCGGAAGATCGTGCACTGCCTGGAAAAGCTGGGGAAGTTGCACCAGGCGCAAGCGGTGTTGGCTTCCAGCACCACGCTGGAAGCCTCGAAGCTCCAACATGCCGACGCTGATCCTCTGGTGGCACGCATAGGCAGCAGGGAGATCAGATTGTCGGAACTCCTGCGTGCCCTTGACGAACTGCCCCCCGGCCTGGCGGAGCCCTATTCGGGGTCGGCCGGGAAAAAGGCCTTCCTGGAAAAGTACGTCGCGGATGAACTAATCTGGAGGAAGGCGCGAAAACTGGAGTATGATTCAGATCCCGAAGTGCTGGAGCAGATCCAGGCTGCCACCAGGCAGATAGTCCTGGGCGCGTTCGTAGAAAAAGAGATTCTGGGAAAAGTTGTGCCCACCGACACGGATCTCGAGACCTGGTACAGCGCCCACAAAGTGCGATACCGCGAGCCGGATCGCGCCAGGGTCCGGGTTCTGGAACTTGCGGACATGGCCCGGGCCAGGGAGCTTGCTCCAACTGTCTCACAGAAGGCTGCCTTTGCGCTGGCTGCCAGGGAGAATTCCCTTCACGAGGCCAGCCGTGGCAAGGGAGGGCTGCTGGAGGGCTGGGTGGAGGAGGGGCAGGATTTTCTGGGTGAAGGCGACGCCCGCACCATCTCCGATCTTCTGTTCTCCGCCAGGGAAGGGCAGGTGGTAGGGCCATTCCAAGCAGGCGATCATGTCTACCTGCTACGTCTGGAGAAGCTGGAGCAGGGTGGATCACGGGACTTGGACGAGGTCAGGGAACAGGTGGAGCGAGATTACAGGATGGCCAGGGTCCAGGAAGCCTATGGCGATCTCATCCAGCAGGAACTCTCTGCCGATGACGTCCAATTGTTCCCCCAGGCCCTGGAGGAGCAGGGATGAGCTTCAATGGACCCATCCTTCCCTTTTTTTCATCATATAGCCAGGGCCGATTTGGCCGGGTGATACCGGGAACCATGGAAGGGCATGGCAATCTCGCCAGGCTGCTCGTGGCCCTGTTCGGGTTGTTACTGGCCTTCAGCGCATGTGGAAACAAGCATTTGGCCCAGGAAGATGCTTCAGCCAGTAAGAATCTGCCACCGGTGCGGGTGTCTGCCTCGGTGGACAAGGCGGTGGCTACCACCGGTGACATCATCACCTACACGCTCAAGGTCGAAAGAGATCCCGCCTACCAAGTCAAGGTTCCCGAAATGGGCGCTGAGATAGCTGGCTTTCGAATAGTTGACTTGGGAAGCGAATCATCGGAGGCCAGTGATGGTCGCGTGTACGACACATACTGGTACAAGCTACGGGCCGACCTGGTGGGGTCCTATGTCCTGCCGGCGGCGTGGGTGGAGTTCGCGTCTGTCGCGGAAGCCGAGGAAGTGGCAGAGGAGCAGGAAGCCCGGACCAGCAAGACTGCCGGATCAGAAGCCGAAAAAGGGGGTTCCGGCGCCAGGTGGGAACAGGTGGGCACATCCGAGATCTTCGTCGAGGTTGAGTCGGTGTTGCCCGCCAACGAAGAAGCCACGGACATCAAGGACATCAAGCCGCTCCCCCCCAGGCGCCTGCATCTGGATTGGATGTGGATTGGGATTGCTTTGGCGTTGCTAGTGCTGGCGTTCGCCGTGGCGCTGTACTTCTGGAGAAGGAGTCGGCGTCCCAGGGTCGAGCCACAGACTCCACCCCACGAGCTGGCTTTTCGGGCCCTGGACTCCCTGCGCTCCACCGATTTTGAAGACCTGGAAGCGCTGAGGAAATACTACTTTGCCATCTCGGAGGTGCTGCGTGAATACGTGGAAGCCAGATTCGGATTGAACGCAACGGACCTCACCACGGAAGAGATACTCGGCCATCTCGTGGAGCTGGCGGAACTCTCCGCTGAAAACCGGAAGCTTCTTCGCAGGTTCCTGCTGGATACCGACATGGTGAAGTTCGCAGCGCACCGTCCGGGCTCCCAGGAGATCGAAGCCTGCTTCGAAGCTGCCCTGGGGTTCGTGGAATCTACGGTCCCGGAGCCGCTTTCCAAGGAGCCATCGCAACCGGAGCCCATGCAGTAGAGGTGGATGTGTTCTTCTCTGATATCAAACTCTTGTGGGTTCTGGTGCCGCTCTACATTCTCTGGGCGATGGCATGGTTCGTAACGGTTCCCATGGGCAGGCGTTGGCGGATCCTGGCTCCATCCAGCCTGCGCTTTTCCAGCACCCACAGGCTCAACCTGCTGAAACCCTCGTGGGCGGTACGTGTGAGGCCGTTCGTTCTGGGTTTGCGTTTGCTGGCGGTGCTCTTTCTTGTGGTGGCCATGACCCGTCCCCAGACTGGGCGGAAGCATACAAAGGTCACCAGCGAGGGGATCGACATCATGCTGGTTTTGGACACATCCGGGAGTATGCAGGCACTGGATCTGGACGTAGACAAACCCGTCGGCCGCCGCAGAAATCGCCTGCAAGTGGTGAAGGACGTGGTGGCCAGTTTCGTGGAACACCGTGAAAACGACCAGATAGGTATCGTGGTGTTCGGTTCCGAGGCCTTCACCCAATGTCCGCTGACGCTGGACCACGGGATCGTATCCACCTTCCTGGACCGCGTCGAGCTGGGCGTAGCCGGTGACTCCACTGCCCTGGGATCGGCTCTGGGGACGGCGGTAAAACGGCTGAAGAAATCCGATGCCAAATCCAAGGTGGTCATTCTGCTTACGGACGGTCGCAACAACTCCGGCGTTCTCGCTCCACGAAAGGCTGCCGAGATTGCCAAGACTTTCGGGATCAAAGTCTATGCCATCGGCGCTGGCACCAGGGACAAGGCTCCCATTCTGGTGGACACGATTTTCGGAAGACAGGTCCAGTATATCCAGGCGGATATCGACGAACCCACCTTGAAAGAGATCGCCGAAACCACCGGAGGTGACTATTTTCGCGCAGAAGATGCAAGTGCTCTCGAGGCAATCTACAAGCAGATCGACAAGCTGGAGAAGACCCGTGTGGAGACCAGGTACTACATGGAGTACAACGAGCGTTTTCCCTTGTTTGTCATCCCGGCTGTGTTCTTGTTGATTCTGGAGATGCTTCTTCTGGGAACACGCTTCAGGAAGATCCCCTAGTGAGGTGCGGCATGGCTACAATTTTGGGAGCGGTGTTGCTATGCAACGATGCCCTGGCTGCGTCGCAGGGGGTTCGTCTCGGGGAGCCGGCCTTCCTGTGGTTCCTCTGGCTGATCCCTGCTCTGGTGGTCTTTCAGATCTGGGTGTTCAGAACCAAGACCAGGATGTTGCACCGCTTTGCCAGCCCGGAGCTGCTTGTACGCATCATGTCGGGTTTCAGCAGAGCCCGCCAGATACTCAAGACTGCCCTGGTTCTTTTCGCCCTTGCCATGGCTATCTTGAGCCTGTCACGAGTGCAGTACGGCTTCACCTGGGAAGAGGTCCAGAGAAAGGGGGTGGACCTGGTGGTCGCCCTGGATGTTTCCGATTCCATGCTGGTGGAGGACGCATCCAGCGGTGAACGTCTGAGCAGGTTGGAGAGAGCCAAGAGAGAGATCACCGACCTCCTGGGGCTCCTGGATGGTGACCGCATCGGTCTGGTGGCCTTTGCAGGGGCTGCCTTCATCGAGTGTCCGCTCACGCTTGATTATGCCGCTGCTGAGCTTTTTCTGGACGACATGGACACGGATCTCATACCGGTCAAGGGTACGGCCATCGGACAAGCCATCGAAAAATCCATGGATGCGTTCGATGGGGGAGCAGCGGACTCTCGTGCAATCATTCTCATAACCGACGGCGAAGATCATTCCGGAAAGGCGCTGGAAGCAGCGAAGGAAGCCGCGGAATCAGGGGTGCGCATCTTCACCATCGGCATCGGAAAAGACGAAGGATCACCCATTCCCGCCGAAGGAGGAGGTTTTCGGCGTGACAAGAACGGTGAGATGATTTTGAGTCGGCTGGACGAGACAACGCTGCAAAAGATGGCTCTGGCCACAGGTGGCCGCTACGTACGCTCGGTGACCGGCGACGTGGACCTGGAAAAGATCTACAACCAGGGAGTCAAGGCCACTCTCCAGGATCAAGAGCTGGAATCCAGCAGGCGCCAGTTGTGGAAGGACCGCTTCCAGTGGCTGCTGGCCATTTCCCTTCTTGCCCTGGTGCTGGAACCCTTCGTACCCGAAAGGACACGGAGGACACGACATGCATAGAAAGTATTTTCTTCTTGGTTTGCTCTTCCTGTATGTCCCTGCCTCTGCCGCGCAGGACACGGGATCGGCATCTGCGGCACAAACGGGCCAGGCTGCGGAGAGGAGCGGGAAAATTGGCGATCCCTGGGAAGCCTACCAGGCTGGTCGTTGGAACGAGGCCCTCCAGGCGTTCGTGGATCTTCAGGTGGAACGTCCCAACGATCCGGAGCTGATGATGGATGTGGGTAGCTCTCAGTACCAGATGGGCGACTACGATGCCGCTGCAACATCTTTTGGCAGGGCAGCAACCCTGGCAGACGATGATCTGAGAGCAAAAGCCCTCTACAATATGGGCAATGTTTCATACCGGCAGGGAAAACTCAAAGAGGCCATCGACTACTACAAAGCTGCGTTGGAAGGCAATCCAGACGACCAGGATGCCAAGTACAACCTGGAATTCGTAAGAGACGAAATCCGAAGGCGGCACGAAGAGGCCCAGAAACGCCAACAGGAACAAAAGGATCAGCAACAGGACCAACAACAGGATCAGCAGGAATCTCGGCAGCAGGACCAGCAGGATCGGGGTGGGTCGCAGCAACAGGAACAGGCGGGGCAGGACTCGGACGGCGACGGTCTGCCGGACGAACTGGAACGAAACGCGCAGAATCCCACCGACCCCGCCAATCCCGACAGCGATGGCGATGGTCTTGCCGATGGTGAAGAGGACCGCAACGCCAACGGAACCGTCGACCAGGGCGAGACAGATCCCAACAAGGTGGACAGCGATGGCGATGGAGTACCCGACTCGGCACAGGATACTGCCCAACAACAGCAGCAAGAAGCCACGGAACTCAGTCCCGAAGAGGCCGAACGATACCTACAGGCCCTGCAAGAACAACGTCCGGATGCACTTCCTGCCGGTGCCGTGCGGGGCAGGAGCACAGGGAAGGACTGGTGATGTGGAGGAAACCCCACCTGCTCCTGCTGTTTCTGTTGGGACTGTGGTTCCTGCCGGGTGGTTCGCTTGCCCGGGCAGCGGGGATAACCGCCACCGTCGATCGTACCCAGGTGAATGTTGGGGACAGGCTCGTGTTGACAATCACGGTCGAAGGCTCGATGCGTGCCAGACCCACCCTGCCCGATCTCTCGCCGTTCCAGGTGTACTCTGGAGGGCAGAGTACACAGGTCCAGATCGTCAACATGAAGCGCTCACTTTCCGCGGTCTACACCTATTACCTCCTGCCCAGGCGCGAGGGAACCTTCACCATAGGACCCGCAACAGTGGAGTTGAAGGGGCGTACGCAAAGGAGCGATCCCATCCGCATAACCGTGCTGCCCCCGGAGCAGCAGCCAAACTCTGGCAGGGACCTGTTCATTACCGCCACTGTTTCCGAAACCGATCCGTACGTTTCCCAACAGGTGGTATACACATTCAGGTTCTACCGAAGAGTGCAGGTTGCGGATGCCAGCTTGCAGCTTCCATCCATGGACGATTTCGTCGTCCAGGATCTGGGCGAGCAACGTGACTATGAAAAGACACTCAACGGACAGAAGTACCTGGTCACCGAGATCAAGAAGGCTCTTTTCCCCCAGGAGGCCGGGGAGGTAACTATCGCTGCTGCCAGCCTGAACTGCCAGGTTGCTGAGAGGCGGCAGCGAAGCAGATCGCTCTTCGACGATTTCTTTTCCGGCTACCAGACAAGGAGCGAGCTGCTCCACGCACCCGCCATCGACATGCGCATCAAGCCACTTCCCCCTGCTCCTTCAGGATTCTCCGGGCTCGTGGGGAGTTTCAAGCTGAAGGCGAGCTTGAGCCGCAACCTTCTTCACGTGGGTGAGTCGGCCACCTTGACCGCCACCATTACCGGGAGCGGAAACGTCCATTCCATTCCCAGTCCCCTGTTCCCGGAATTGGAAGGTTTCAAGGTCTACGACGACAAACCCACGGCGCAACTCGACACGAGCGGTAGTCGGCTCAGAGCCAGCCGCGAGTTCAAGAAGGCTCTGATACCGCTGAAAGCAGGTCAATACACGATTCCCGCCACCAGGCTCATCTATTTTGATCCGCAGGCCAGGATCTACCGCACCGCTTCTTCCGGTTCCTTCGACATGAATGTCCTTCCTTCGGAAAACGGAGAGGAGTTGAACCTGACGGAAGGCCTGGGGCCCAGTACCGGCAAGGTGGCTGTCAAGGTGGTCGGTGATGATATACTGCCCATCTATCGGCGTGTGGACGCCATCCCGCGTGTTCGTGGAACGCGGGCCCAGGCCTTGTTTGCCATCTCCATGTCACTGCCCCCGGCAGCCTGGTTCGCTCTGCTGTTGATCCGCCGGCATCGCTATCGTTATAGCGCAAACAGTCAACTTCGCAGACGGCGGGAAGCATTCCAGAACTCCCGCAAGGCCATGCGCGGAGCCCGGGCACTTGTCGCTGAAGGTCGCAACAAGGACGCCGCACTGGTCGCCACACGAGCGTTGAAGGCATATATCGGTGACAAAACGGGGACAGAGGGCTCGGCGTTGACTCCTGCCGAGGTTGCTGCCGTTCTGGCCCGGAAGGCCATTTCAGAGAGTCTATGTCACGAGGTGGAGAGCACACTCCAACAGTTGGAAGCCATGCACTACGGGGTTGTCGCCGACGAAAAGGCCTTGTCTTCGGTTCCCCGGATGGTCGGCGAGCTGTTGAAGCGCCTGAACAAGGAGTTCTCCAGGAGGGCACAATGACAAGCTCGGACATCGTGTCCATTGTGAAGCTCGTCATTCTTGGCGCACTGCTGTCGCTGTCCTCGGCGCGTGCTGTCTTTGCCGTCGGGCAGATGGAACAAGAGCACCTGCCAGCCTTGGGGGCATCCAACAGTGCTGATGGAGACGAAGCCGTGGCCAACAGTTCCCGGCTCGCAGGGGCGGCTCCTGTCTTGGAAATTCCAACACAGCAACAAGGCGCTGCCCTTTCGGCGGCCAGCAACCTCCACCTGGAACCGGAGCAGCTTCTCGTTCAGGCCAACCAGGCATACGAAAACGGCAACTTTGCTGCGGCCGTCAAGGGTTACGAAGCCCTCGTGCAGAATGGTGTTCAGTCCGGGCGAGTCTACTACAACCTGGGGAATGCCTTTTTGAGGAAAGGCTCACTGGGGCGGGCAATCGCTGCCTATCTTCGTGCCTCCCACTACTCCCCCAGAGACGAAGATCTGCGTGCCAATCTGGCCTTTGCCAGACGCAGCACAAAGGATGCCCTGGACCCGCCACAGACTACGGCACTGTGGCGGACACTCCTATTCTGGCACTACTCGTTGGGCTGGAGCGAGCTGTGTTGGAGTCTTGGGGTCACCAACGTACTTTTCTGGTGCATACTGGGTGTCCGCCTGCTGCGGAAGGACTCCGAACTCCTTGGATGGGCTACATGGACTCTCGCCATTCCGCTGCTTGCCCTCTCAGGATCCTGGGCGTTCAAGACCCTGGCTCCCAGGGAACTGGCGGTTGTCACCAGCCAGGAGTTGGCCGTATTCGCCGGGACGTCGCAGGACTCGGTGCTGCGTTTCAAGCTGCACGAGGGGAGTGAGGCCCTGGTTCTGGACCAGCAGGGTGATTGGGCCATGATAGCTCTTTCCGATGGTAAGCGAGGCTGGGTCAAACGAGATCAAATCGAAGAGGTGACCATGGGTGGCTGGAGGCGTGGATGGTGATTTCACTCGTTGTCAGGGCACTTCCAGGCAACTTTCGTCGCAGCCGTTGTTTTCGCCAAGTACATTGCCTTCCACCAGGTTCCCGCAATCGGAGACGACCACGTCCCAACAGCTCATCCCCCAGCCTTCGTTCTTGGAGATGACATTTGCCGTGGCAGACAGGTCTGTTCCATGTAGTGACAGTCCGTCGCCCGAATTGCCGCTGATCCAGGAGTTTGCCAGGATCAGCGTCCCATCGTTCATGTAGATTCCGGAATCGCCGTTGTCGGAAATGGTGCAGGCATCAGCGTCAATGGTGGAGTTGTCCCCTTTCATGCCGTACTGTCCGGATGAAGAGATGGTCAGGTCGTTCAGTGAAAGAGAGCTGTTTAGAACCTCCAGCCCGGATCCGCCGGAGTCGGCCACGGAGGAATGGGCGATGTAGGCATCCTCCAGGCCATCGAGCTTGATCCCCGCTCCAGGCGACCCGTCGATCTGCAGGTCCTGCATGAACACCGCCTCGAACGAGGCATCGCTGTTCTGGATCAGGGAGATGCCGTCACCATAGCCGGAATTGGTGATGGATACTCCCAGGGCGTAGAGTGAGACGGGTTCGTAGTACCAGCGGAGCGTGATTGTGTCGTAGTAGGACAACGAGCTGCCAACGGTGTCCATGTTCAGGTCCTCGATTTCGATTGATGAATCGTAACCGTAGAGAGCTGGGCCGGGGTGGTTCGCCAGGTTGACACCATCCAGGATGGCGGTGGTGTTGTTCAGGGAAAGTGCTGCGTTGTAGGAATCGTATTCGTAGGAATAGGTCAGCTTTCCATCGGTCCAGGTTTCGTAGGACGTGGTGCTGGCCGCCCCGTCGGTGGCGTTGAATTCGCTCAGCTCGAGATCGGCCAGGTAGGTGTAGAGGTTGTAGCCCGCGCAGTCGGACAACGTGGAGTTGCTGATGCTTGTTTCACCGTAGACGGCATAGATGGCATAACGGCCGTAGGTGGACCACTGGTTGTCGTGGGCGTTCATCCGGCCATCGTACTGGTAGATGGCCCAGTCGCCGTTTTGAAAAGTGTTGCCGGAGATCTCAGAGTCGCTGTCGTACAGGTAGATGTCCAATCCCCTGTCGTAGTAGTAGGTAAGGTAGGACTCCTTGCAGTCGTAGTAGACTCCGCAGTATTCGGAGTAGTCGTACACCTGGGTGCCGGCGTCGTTTTCCACGAACTGGTTTCCTGTGATGGAGAGCCCACTGCTCTGGTAGCCACACACCGTGCCCCAATCCGTGCTCTCGGATTGGGAAAAGGTGCTGTTGGAGATGATGGATGTGCTGCCATAGTCCATCACCGATGCCATTGCTCCACCGATGAACGTTGCGCCATCGATGGAAAGCCCACTGTATACGGCGCTTATTCCCCATCCCTGTGATGACTCCAGCCCGCCACCCGTCCAGTCCAGGTTCCCATAACTTATGGCTGCCGCTGCGGGATAGTCCACATACACGGAGCCGTCTTCCATTTCATACTCATCCCCGCGTAGTCCGGAGATTTGTACCTCGTTGGCGGCGACGTCCATGGAAAACACTCGGATGCCCATTGCGCCGTTGTCCTGGAAAACCAGGTTCTGGAGTTCAGCCTCGGCTCCGGAGGCGCTGTAGCCCAACAGGTACAGACCAGCCGCCTGGTATCCTTCGAAGGAGCTGTCGGCAACGGAGACATGATCGGCCTCTGCGTAGAGCCCGATTGAAGTGAGTATGGAACTATCGATATCGTAATCGGACACCACGGCTGGGTCGCCCGAGACCATGAGTCCGTAGGCATCCAGTGACTCGCCGGCTGGTGCTACGAAGTATATCCCGAACTCGGTTGGATCCTGGATGGTCACATCCTGCATTTCCAGGTCTCCGCCCCACTGGTAGATTCCGTAGAGCCCCCCGCTGATCTCATCTCCCGAAAGGTAGAGGCTGTCCACGCTGTCGGCGAAGACCGCCACCAGCAGGTTGTCATGGAACGTGTTGCCCATGAGGTCGACCTGGCCGGCCTCGTCTGCGAACACAGCAAAGCCGTCCACAACGTAGCCGTCGTCGTCCAACTCCGTGTAGGTGGTACCGGATATCTGGTTGGAGTTCAGCAAGAGATCCGCCCCGTCGGATGCCTTCACGGCAAAGCCCATGTTGTCGGTGAACACGCAGTCGTTGATGTATGCATCGCCACCCTCGATGAAGACGCCCCCCCACTCGGTGGCGGCGAAGGTGCTGTCGTTCACCACGGTGCTGTCGGAGTCCACGGCGTAGATGCCGAAATTGGGTATCGAGTGCATTTCCAGGTTCTCGAGGGTCACCGATGACGAGGAGCGGATCTCGACCCCATTCCTCGTACTGCCGATGCTCATATCCACGAGTGATGCTCCATCGACCCCGAAAAAAACGAAGGGCACCTGGTTGCTGGGTGCATTCCAGAAAGTCTGCTGGGGACCTGCTCCCTTGATGGAGAGCGCCATCTCGACCTGGATCGACTCCTGGAACTCGCCAGCGCAGATCTCGATGAGCGAACCTTCATGGGCGACGCTCAGGGCATCAACGAGGTAGGCGTATCCGCCATGCCCGTCCACGGTGATACAGCCAGGCTCGAAGTCCAGGGCGGAATCACCTGATTCAGCGGTATCCTGCGGCGTTTCCCTCCAGGTGTCGTCTTGTTTATCGGAGATGCAGGAGAGGGAGAACAGGGCCAACACTGGAAGTAGAGGTGGAAAAGACGGGGTCATGATTGCTCCTGGAGGGGTTCTTGCCACACAGGTTATTCTGCCATCCCCCACCATCGCAATCATTCCATGGGCCAGTCCCATATTTCCACAGCCCGGGTTAGGGTTTCTGGTGGAACAATTCCCTGCTACCGTGGGTAACGCGGCGCCCGCCCGGCAAAGCGCGTGAGCACCGTGGCGAGACGAGACCATCGTGAATACTCCAGCCAAGAGCAACTCAGGCAGGCGGGGTGCTGCGGCGCCCGGATACCTGGGGTTTTTCTCATTTGGGCCCTTTCTGCTCCTGCGCAAACCTACGCCGCGGCGCCAATCACCGCGGGGGCCATCGTCACCAGCGTTCTACGGAGTCCTGGCAGTTTTTCCGGGATCAATACCGGCTTTCCCGGCCTTCTCGTTGTTGCCCCTGGTCCTGCTCATCCATTCAGGTTCTCTGCAAGCCGCTTCGACTTGCGATACCCTGAGCCCATCCCTGGCGGATGAAGCCCGCGAAATATTCGGCAGCACGTATATTCACGACTGTTGCGATCAGACACTGGATCGCTGTCTTCAGCAGGAACCCACCTGTTGCCTGGCGAAGCGTTTATCGGAAAACATCTGCCGGCGCCTGGCGCAGGGGCAGGTGCGAGAGCAGGTTGCTCTTGGCCTGTCCAGCAGGGCTAGTAGCATGTTTCCCTTTGCGGAACCCCTGGACTTCCACCTGGACGAGGCTCCGTCGTTGGGAAGCCCCGACGCGGCCGTCAGCGTTGTGCTCTTCATGAGCGCACGTGGTTCCAACTGCGCTCGAGTGGTGCCGTTTTTGTACAGCGCCATCACCAATGGCCCCCTGAAGGGCAAGATCAGGCTCTATGCCAAGATTTTTCCGTTGAGGAGCAATACCTTCGCAAAGGAGGCGGCCTTGGCATTCATGGCGGCCCATCGCCAGGGGCGTTTCTGGGAATACGCTGATCTGTCCTTTCGGCACTTCACCGACTTCACTCCCGATTCCATGGATCTCTGGGCGCGGGAGCTGGGTCTGGACATGGAGCAGTTTGGTGCTGACGTCGATGATCCGGCTCTGTTGGACGAGATCGTTGCCAGCAAGAGAGAAGGCCTGGAGAAGGGAGTGGACGCCACCCCGGCTCTTTTTATCGGTGGCCACCCGTATCTGGGCGACATCGACCCGGAAGAGATCGTCGACGTACTGGAAGAAGTGTACCAACGGGAAACTGGACGTGTATATTGTGACTGGACGAAGCCATGATCTCTTGCCTGCAGGTTCTGATCCGCTGTGATCAACCAGGGAATCTCTGTGGATGGTGATGCAATGTGGCACCTGTTGACGGCCCTGGTACTGGGAATGGCCCTGGGATTCACTCTGCAGCGGGGATCTTTCTGTGGTGCGGCGCTCATCAGCTCGGTAGTGCTGGAAAAGAACCTCCGAGGGATGGCCGCTATCCTCGTGGCCATCCTGGTTTCGATGGCCGGGTTCGGCTTGCTGGCCGGGGTGGGATGGATCATTCCCAATCCCAGTCCCATGAGGTTGCTCTCGGCAGTAGCAGGTGGGATTCTGTTCGGAGTGGGGATGGTGTTGGCCGGTGGCTGTGTCACCGGCAACCTCTACAAGGCAGCCGAGGGCAGGCTCAGCTCGGTTCTGGCCCTGTTGGGGATTGGCCTTGGGGCCACCATCGTGGATTCGGGCGCCTTGGCAGGCACCAGGAAGGCTCTGCTTCTGGCCAGCAGGAACATCAAACCTCCCGCGGGTCTGTACGGAATTGTTGGTATGGACTACGCTGCTCTTGCCGCGCCTGTGGGAGTTGCTGCTCTACTGCTCATAGCCTTCTGGGGGCACAGGCTTCACTCGGCAGGTGGGCGTGCGCTGTGGACATCACCCACTGCCATGTTGAAAGGTTCATGGACCCCAATGACCGCGGGTGCCATTGTGGGTCTCCTGGGGTGGCTTGCCTATCTATCTTCCGGTGCCACCGGGCGGAACTATCCACTGGGCGGGATATCCGGTGTCAAGGAAGCCTTCTCATGGCTTCTGGCAGCCAGGGAACCGGGCTCGCCCTGGATGATCTGCCTCGTTTCAGGGATCATGCTCGGTTCGGCTTTTTCCGCCCGTACCCGGGCTGCCTTGAAGCTTCGTTCGGCCGATCCCGCCACTTTGCTGGTGGCACTGGCTGGAGGGGTCCTGGCGGGGGCGGGGGCGGCTATCGGGCGTGGTTGCTTCATTGGAAACATGATCAGTGGAGTTGCGCTGTTGAGCCTACATTCCGCACTCTTCGCGTTGGTGACCCTGGCGGCCAACTGGATTACTACCCTGTTGTACCTACGAGGTCTGAAGTGAACTCTGTCAAGGCAGCGCGCGTTTTCACGGCAATTGCCCTGGCCCTGCTCGTGCTGCCGTTGGCAAGGGCCGCGGGCGATACCTCCCCACTGCGAGACATCGTTGGAAGTAGCACCGGCGGCCATTGGCCGAGGCCCGGTAACCTTCCATCCAGGCCCTACTGTTCCGGTGACCCTCCGGAGTTGCTGAACAGCGATACAGTAACCCGTGAGTACCAGCTCACATGTGGTAGAAAGACCGAGCGAGCAAGCATTTCTCCATCGGAAAAACGAGTACTGAAAGGGAAGGCCGGCTGTACCATCCAGCTTTTGGATGGTGACTCCTTGGGCACCGCAGAAACCCTCTACTCCGAGATGCTCTGTACCATTGAAAGTGGCAACTTGATGTGCGACCTGCTGTAGCAGGGGGTGCGCAACGTCGGAACGGCAAGCGGTAGTAGAGGCATTGCTCCAGTAGAACGGAGCCCGGTCCGTACCCCACGTGCGCTCGGCCGGTCGGAGATCACCTTCAAGCGTGCGTCCATTGATGATCTGTTCCCGCGCGCGTTCGGCCATTCGAAGAGTCGTCAGCGGGAAAACACCGCTCCAGCACCGGGACTGGTTCCTATCAGGCCGTTGGTGTTGAACGAGATCCACTGGTCGTCTGGCAGGGAGCGGACTACGAGTTTTTCCCTGCCGTCCAACTCCCTTTCCAGCACTGCCGAGGACCGGACTGGTTCAAGGATGACTCCCTGTTCGCTGTCCACGTTCGTGCCATGTGCGAGTCCGACGAGCCGTGAAGCTACCTGACGGGCTGGAATGTCGATGACGGTCATGGTGCAGGTGGAGGGGGTTTCACCAGGTGTGCGTATGACGCAAAAGGGCCTGTCCGGGACGCCCCAGATGGCCTCCGCCCGTCCCTCCGCTCGAAAGACCGTCGAGGGTTGGGAGGGTAGTCCCGAATTCGTGGAAGTACGAAGATCGAAATGCAGCAGGTTTCCTTGCCTGTCCAGCACGAGGAGTTGTGCTTTGCGGTCGATGAACGCCATGAGGATGGCAGGTTCTGCCGCTGGAGTTTCGGGACGTGGTATGGCATCCTCTCCGCTGGCAGGATCCAGAATTCGAACAGCCCCCCCAGGCGTGATTACTGCAAGCCAGGTCCCGCTCCCTGAAAGTGCAAAGCCCCTTACCCAGGGGAGATCGAAGACCTTGTTGATCTTGAGGTGCCACCACCTGCAGCCACCTGATGCAAGTTGAACTGCCACCACGTGACCACCGATGGCAAGTGTGGTGGCTCCGACAGTTTCGGCGCCGGCTCTGAAAAGTGGGCGCCCTTCCTGGAGATCGTAGACTGCCACGGCGTGGTCGGGTGATACCGAGGCGGCCAGCCAACCAGCACGGTCTATTGACAGCAGACTGGGGGAATGAGCCAGCTTGAAGACTCTTTTCAGCTTGCCTTCATACCAATGAGCCCCAGTGGCACCATGGGCGAGGATACGGTGCCCGCCGTAGCCGGCCAGAACTTGTACCTGTCCAAGGGCTCCCGAGCCCTGGTTGTGCAGAAGTCCATCTGAACCGGCCACCAGTACACCCTTTTCGGTCCATACTATCGCTCCCGAGGGATGGGGAGCCCTGTGACGTGTACTGCCCAGGGGATCTAGTGCAGGGAGCGAGAAGCGATGGACAGAACGCTGGGTAATTGCTGCCACCTGTGAGCCATCTGGGGACAGGGCAAGGTTGAGAAGACCACTACCACCTCGGGCAGCGAAAGATGTAAGCATCTGCCCATCCACGACCCGGAGCAGGCTTATCCCCAACGCGGCGAGGGCGATGACCATCGTTCCATCGCTGGAAAAACAGACACGCTTCGCGTTCATCTGGAGATGGGCCATGGGCAGGCTCGTGGAAGTCAACAGGTCGATGATCCTCACCTGCCCATTGCTGTCCAGGCAGAGGAGTCGTTCACCGCGGGGATCAAAATATATTGACGAGCCTCCGAAGCCCTTCCATGCCACCTCGCGTCTTCCCCTGGTCAGATCCCACAAGCGGAGCAGGCCATCTGCTGCAATCGCGGCGAGGCGTGTTCCCTCTGGGCTGATGGCGATCCCGTGCATGGCCCGGATCCTGCCCCTGGAGCCAGAGCGCTGCTCTTGAAACGTTGGCTCTCCAGTCTGGCTGTCGTAGACGAACACTGACCCGTGAAGATTTCCCAGTGCCACCAGGGAGCCACCGGGGATGACGGCCAACGCGGAGCCCATGGGAGCTAAAGTATGCACCTGCACACCCGGGGAGAACTCCCCGCGCCTCTGAATTGCCAGCAGGCCGCTGGAATCGGCCGTTGCCAACGTTCCACTGGTCTGGTCGAAAGCTGCGGCTGTGATGGGGTGGTCATGGACGTTGGGACAGAATTGATCAGCAAGAGCAGACATGTCTTATTGATAGCTGCACAGGGACAGGGCCGCCAGCCACCATTCAAAGGGGCAACCAGTTATCTTTTCAACGGTCGTCGTCCTTGGTGCTGAAATACCCTGTCCCCTGTTCCACAAGAAAAGCGTCAGTACTACTCTGGAAGTCCATTTGAACAACTTGCACCTGATGCTCGGTCTTCGTTACAGTTTTTCTCCCAGTGAGCCACGCTCCTTTCTGGAAGATGCCTGGGCACGTCTGGGCTCACCCGTTCTGCAGGTGTTGGGCCAGTTTCCTCAACTCAGGATAGCACTGCACATCAGTGGCACAATCCTGGACCTTCTGGATACCACTTTCCAGGAAGATGCCCTGCTACTGAAGGAACTGGTCGGTGCCGGGCAGGTGGAAGCCATCGCGGGGGGATACTACGATCCTGTCCTGTCGGCCATACCAGAGCGGGACGCTCTGGGACAGGTACAACTCTCTCGTAGAAAACTCGAAAGCCTCCTCTCCGCCACAGTGAACGGCTCCTGGATTTTACATGGAGCATGGGATCCATGCTTGCCGCGCTTGCTGGTGAAAGCAGGAATGCGCTACGCGGTCCTGGATGGATGGGCCTTCAGACAGGCCGGCCTGGCAAAGAGTGCCCTTCGCGGCTTCTATATGACCGAACGTGAGGGAGCCGCCCTTGCCCTCTTCCCCCTGCACGAGGATCTGGCCGGCACGGATCCCGGCGACAAGCCTTCACAGGTGCTGGCCAGATTGCGGCGCATTTCCGCCCTGGAGCCCGTTGGCAGTATCTCCTGTTTCATCGATGCCAGGCGCTTCCTGGATCACCCGGGCTGTCTGCTTCCAGGCGACAAAGCAGAACCATGGCTCGTTGCGCTCGTGCGGATCCTGGCCCGCAACGACCACTGGCTCAAGACCAACACCTTCTGGCAGGCATTGAGGCAGGGGATGCCTGCTGGCTCGCTTTATCTTCCAAGTTCCCTGAACCCAGCGATGCTGGCCCAGCTCATGACCCCGAAGCACAGCAGCGGCTTGTCCATGCTATCCCGGTTGAAACGTACTGGCCAATCTCTGGAAGCCTCGGATATTACGACGTTTTTCGGTGGTGGGCCATGGGAGGCATTTCTGACTCGCCATGCCGAGGCCAACAGGCTCCACAAGAGAATGATTCGTGCTTCTCGGGAGGTGGCGCGTCTGGCTTCCTTGAGGAAGCAGACCAGGAACCCAAAGCAACAGCAGACCATTACATTGGCCTGGGAACTGGCCCGCAGGGAGTTGTATCGCTCCCAGACTGCCGCTCCCTATTCCCACGATTACTGGGGGGGAGTTTTTTCCGGGGCTTCCAGGCACGAAGCCTATGCCGCGTTGTTGAGAGCGGAGATGCATGTACTGCGAACCTTTCCTGCGAGGGAGCGTTTCAGGTTCCAGCGCGCCGACTATGACTGTGATCGCAACGTGGAGGTCCTGGTGACCACTCCGTTTCTGGGGGCGATCGTGGACCCGGACCAGGGGGGGAGCTTGGCCGAACTGGACTCGTGGGCTCTTCCCGGCAACCTGCTCAATACCTTCACGAGGCGGGAGCAACTCTGGTACAGTCTATTCAACGGCAACCACAACCTGCCGGCGCTCGTCAGGGATCGGCCGCCCTTTCCAGGTCGTATCCATGACGCCACGGGAGTGGTGGAGCCCCTGGTCGACCTGGAGATCTGGGACACAGAAGAAGGCATTGAAGAACAACGACATCCCCATGCCGAAGCTCCCGGCCGGGACGAGATCCAGCAGTTGGCCAAGGACCTGGCTGCCCTGGGTGTGTGGCATCCGTGCAACTCCCCCATCACGGTGGATCCAACTGCTTTCCAGGGGCGTCAAATGGCCCTCGATCGTTTCACACGAAACAGCTTCATGGACAGATTCCTGGGCGAGGATGCCACCCTGCGTAATTTCGCGATGGGTCAGTTTCCCGAGGAAGGGGACTTCGTCGGATCATCCTATTCGCTCTTGCGGGTAGATCACCACGGAAGCACCATCAGGGTCAATCTGGCCCGTGACGGATTTGTGAGTTCGGCAGTTCCCGGCATGGATCGTGGATCTGTGCGGCTTGTCAAGAGGTACATCTTCTTGAAGACGCGGCCGGTGATGGCCGTGGAGTACGAAATAACCAACAGATATCGGGAACCCCTGGCATCCAGGTTTGGTGTGGAACTCAACTTGAACCTGGATTCGTCGCGTGGGGAAAAGCAGTACCTTCTTTTCGACGACGGCACTCGCATGGATCTTTCGCAGGAATTGGAACGTGAATCCTGCTCCCATGTCACCTGGATAGACGAAGATCGTGGCATTCGTTTCAAGCTGTCTCCCGAGCCTGATTCACGGCTATGGGTTGTTCCCATAGAGACCGTGGCACCTGTACGGGGAGCTTTTCATGTCTCCTTCCAGGGGATGTGCTTGCTGTTTTCATGGCCCATGAGTCTATGGGGCGAGGAAAGGCGGGAATTGGCCGTAAGGTGTCGGCTGGAAACCTGATGGGAGACCAGCGGTCGAGCCGGAGCCTGGCTGGCGACAGGACCGATGTTCCGAGCCCCGTTGCCTGTCGTCCCTGACCTGTCGCCGCACGTGCCAACGGAAGCCTGTCGGGCTTTGTTGATGGATATGGGCGTTCCTGCGTGCCTGAGCATGTGGACAGAACATGACCCAAGCTTACGTGCCATGTCTCGTAACCTCGGCTATATGAACTGCTGCTACGGACCATGGACGAGTTTGACTCTCCGTGGCGATGGTTTCTCGGCAGGCCCTTTTTGATGTCCAGTACAGAGGAGGACCCATGATAAAGTTCACAGAGCGAAATCTCGCTCCCCCCAAGCAAATGCGCCCGG
This sequence comes from Myxococcota bacterium, assembly GCA_024276675.1. GTDB lineage: Bacteria > Myxococcota_A > UBA796 > UBA796 > JAFGLY01 > JAJRWT01. The sequence goes on from JAJRWT010000051.1 coordinate 74,625, forward strand.
TATACGTGGTCGCCGCCGGTCACAGTGATTTCAGGAAGCGTTATCCAGAAAAAAAGACGGAAGAACTCTGCGTCGAGGCCTTTCGCATGCTTGCTCTGGAAAACGACCTGAAGATAAGCGGCATCCAGGAACTCAAGGGCTATATTCACTCTGCCTTCTATGGGCACTTTGCGGATCACTTCGGTGATCAACTCCTGGGCGAAGCCTTGATCCATGATCGTCTGGGCCTGGATCCGCTGGGCAACGTGGGTATCAAGACCGGTGGCGCAACCGGAGGCTCTACCGTGTGGATGGCCGCGAACGCTGTGGCTTCCGGCTATTCCGACTGTGTCCTGGCCTTGGGTTGGGAGCGAATGGACGAAGTGGATACCTGGACCGGGAACCATTACATCTCCACTGCTGCCGACAAGGATTTCGAAACCGAGCTGGGTCACATCTACACAGGCTACTACGCTCTAATGGCGCAGCGGTACTGGAAGACCTTCGGAAAATCCTCCGATGCCTTTCGCAGAACCATGTCCAAGATTGCGGTGAAGAACCGTGGATACGCCTGTTCAAACCCGTTTGCCCAGGGCGCTGCCCGCTTGACCGTGGAAGACGTCGAGAGATCCCCCATCGTGGCGGACCCCCTTCGTTTCTACGACTGCTGCCTGATGAGCGTGGGTGCATCCGCGCTGCTGCTTTGCGACGAGAAAACCGCCTACAGGCTGAGCGACGATCCCATACGGCTGTTCATTGCAGCAGGCAGCCACACTCTGCGTACTGCTGATCGGCGCCACATGGACATACCGCTTCTCCCGGCAGAACTCGACAACACCGACGTCAAGAGGCATTACATGGATCTCTATGGTGATGGCGAAACCGAGCCCTATCCCGGCTTTACAGGGTTCCTGGCTGCGCGTATCGCTGCTCACTACGCATACAACATGTGTGGAATCTACGATCCCATGGAAGACCTGGACCTCGTGGAACTGCACGATGCCTTCACCATCAGCGACATCCAGACCTACGAAGACATCGGACTGCGCCCCTATGGCTCTGGTCCAGACTACATCGAAAGCGGTGACGCCTACCTGATCAATCCCAACACAGGCGAACCGGGACGGCTACCTTCCAACCTTACCGGCGGTCTCATCGGCTGTATGCACGCGGTGGGCGCCACCGGTATCATGCAGGTGGGAGAGATCATGTGGCAGCTTCAGAACAAGTGGGCGAAATTCCACGCCCCAGAAGAACTCTGGGAACGTTTCGGCAAGGAAAAACCAGCCGACTTTGAAGATCTCCAGGTCCAGGGTGCCAGGAGGGGGCTTGCAATCAGCCACGCCGGTGTGGGCTCCCATGTGACTTGCAGCATTCTGATGCGCCCAGAAGCCCTGATCAAGAAGTGAGGAGGCGAGAATGACCAAGAATGCCTACGACTTCAACAACCTGAATCCATCCGCCACCGTGATACGTAGACTGGACCCCCTGGTGATCGAAAAGCCCAGGGCTCCTATCCATATCCACACCTACGGCGGGGAAACCAGGTTCTTCAAGGGACTTGCCGAGGGCAGGCTGTGGGGAACCTATTGCGACAACCTGGATTGTGATCCTTCCGGCAGAGAAGCCTATATCCACCTGCCACCGCGGATCTACTGCCCCGACTGCCTGGAAAAAATGGAATGGCAGGACATCACCGATGTTGCCCGGGAAACCGCCAGGATCCACACCCACATCACGGTGCTGAACCCAGGCGCTTTCAACAGGGTTGCCATTCCCTGCCAGCTCGTATCAATCGAGATTGAAGGTGTGGCAACCGTTCTCATGAGTCAGCTCATGGGAGCGGAACCAGAGATCGGAATGCCCGTGGAACCGGTGTTCAACACCAGCAATCCCACGTTTACCATTCTGGACCTGGCCTGGAAACCGCGCTAGGCGTCCGCTGATCTCAAGCGCTGCGCTACGGCTCCAGGAGCCCTGGGGCCAAAGCGCCTACCTTCGGCAGCCGCGCTATGTGGCGACCAGGGCGCCGGTCGCATGTCCAGATGTGCTGTGGTCGATATCAGGCGATGAAGGCGCTTTGATGCGTGGTGAAATATGCCATGTACCACAGGGCCCCTGGCAGAGGAAGCGGCTGTTCCGCAGCAGGCACGAGCTTCTGTAGGGCTCCTGTCATGGATCTGCCATCTGCGCCCATCAGAACGTTGGAGGGTGCTGGTCCCGCTGCAATAACTATGGGCCTTGGCCAGCGACGATCGACACTCCAAAAAGACGTTTCATTCCACAGTTGCCAGTACTGTCCGCGCCGCGGTATTCCTTCTGAATGGGGCATCCTGGCAAGAGCCTTGCGCGTCTTCGGTAGAAGCAGAGGAAAGAATGTCTGGAAGAACGGTCGGATTTCACGGGGGAACGCTGGCTGCCACCATGGCCACGGGGCTGCTTGCAGTGTTGCTTCCCTGCAAGAGCACCGGTTGCCTGGTGCAGGAGCATTGCTACCAGGACCGTGATTGTGGAGCCAACCAGGTTTGCGACCTGGGAAGTGGCTCTTGTGTGGTCGAATGTACGCAGGATTCCGACTGTGGTGGTGTTGGCTTCTTCTGTGAGCAGAACACCTGTGTCTTCCATTGTGAAGGTGGAGAAATTGATTGTCCCGAGGGAATGGTGTCTGTCTGCGGCATCTTCTGCATCGACATCTACGAGGCTTCTCGCCCGGATGCCACTTCCAATTCATCGGGTTCTGACTCCTCAATGGCCGTGAGCCAGGCTGGTGTGCTACCCTGGTACGAGACCGATTCCACCTCGATGAACAAGGCAGTCGCCTCTGCCGCATGTCTGGCGGCTGGGAAACGACTCTGCACATCCCAGGAGTGGGAGGCTGTCTGCCGTGGGCCCGATGATCTCGAGTATTGTTACGGAAACCAGTATGAAGCTACCACCTGTAACGGCATAGATGCGTTCTGCCTGTGTGAATCCGAGCCATACCCACATTGCTTCGATGACTGCGGCTCTGAGTATTCCGTCATGCCAACCGGGTATTTCAAGGATTGCACCAATGCTTTCGGAATATTCGATATCAACGGCAACGTGTGGGAGAACGTCGATTCCACCGATGGCCTTGATCACTACAGGGGAGGGGCGTACAACTGTTCCGACTCCGAAAAGCTCCACGCCTGCGGATACGAAGCCACATGGGATCCCAGTACAAAGGGTTTTCGCTGCTGTGCAGATGGCAATGCGCGGTGACGCCGAAGCTCGCCAACCCTGGCGCAGTAGGCTTCATTCTGGGCTTTTTTCTATCCCTCTTGCTCCCATGCCCGGCCCTGGCTGGCGAACCCTGTGGCTCGCCTTGCGGCGGCGATCCTGTCTGTGCTGTTGATCGTGGAACTTGTCTTCTACGTGAAGGCGCCTGGGAACAAGCCTTGCAGGCCATCAAGCCGGCTTTCCATGCCAATCCCCAGCAAGGTGCCATTGCTCGCCTGCTGGCACAGGCCTACCATCGTTCCGGAAACGACCTGTGGGCCTTGCGAACTCTCTGGGAACATCTGGAAGCCAGCCCGGACGACTACGAATCCCGCACCTGGGCTGCATGGTACTTGATTGGGATGGGTGACCTGGAGCAGGCGGCGCTATTGCTGGATATTTCCGAACCGGGCGCAGATCCCCTCAATCAGCGAAGAGAGCTTCTTGTAGCACTGATTGCAGCGCTGTCGGGAGATCGTGGCCCCGGAGTAGAGATCATCCGTTCCATCTACAGATCTTCCCTACCACTATTCCCAGAAGACAAGGCCCTGTTCTCCTACCTTGAGAGTGTGTTGAATGGAAGTACTGCGGAGTCCATCTACCTACGGCTGTTGTTGAGCACGGGATACTCGACCAACGCGATCGAGGGCACCCCTGAAGAGGCAACAGCCTCCTCTGCCCAGCAGACTTCTTCGCCCATCTCCCTCCTGGACACGGTGCTGCTCTGGGAACCACGCGTAATGACGGCCCTACGGCCATTGGCAGAGGCTCGTCTCAAGGCGACTCTTCCCACTGCCCATGATGCCTGGCCGCATGCCATGTTCAGTTCCGGAGCCAGGATTGGATTGGCGTTGGGGAGGCAATCGGCTCTCGAGACGAGGCTTCTCTACAGCGCCGAACTGCTGGTATTGAACGATGGGGATGACTACTCCGACAGCTCCAGCAGGTTGTTCATGGAGGCCCATCGACTGGAAGCAGAACTCTACCCTGCACCCTGGATGCAGGTTTTCGGTGGTGCCGGTCGCAGGGTGTACCGGGAGTGGGCCAGAACTCGAACCGAGGCTGACATGGGGCTGGCTCTTCTGGCCAGTCCGGCGGATGAATGGAATCTCACGGTGGTCGTCTCTGGCAGGGCCTACGCTGCGCGGAACGAGGCATACAGCGGTTATGGATTTACGGGTATCACGCGGCTGGGAACTCCGCTGCCGATGGGTGGGATGTTCAAGGCAGTGGGAATGCTCATCTGGGACAGGTATCCTGATTCAGCAAATTACTACGGAGTCGAGAATGCCAGGACCGACAGCCTGGGCAAACTACAGGCAGGGCCCTGGACTCCGGCCTTCAAGGGCCTGCGAGCTGGTTTGACCTACACCTGGCGTGGGCGTCGCAGCACGGTTGGCGAATACGAGTTCACCGAACACCGATTGTTGGCAGAACTGCGATGGCATGCTGAAACCAGGACCAGGGGCCTGAATACCATCCAGGTGTCCACGGAACATCAGTATCTAGCCTTTGACGTGGGCCAGCAGAAGGACAGTGGGCTGGACCGGGTACAGGATCTTCTCCGACAAGAGGAAAGTGCCCGTCGTGGCTCCACTTGTGCAGATTGACAAAAGGCGGGCTCTCCGGAGGCGACGAGGCATGGCAACTCGTGTACCTGCAGGAGCGAGGGGGCGACGATGGAATCAGGAGATCCGTCCCGCCGTGATTTCCCGTATGATACTATTGTTTTCATTGGACGGGAGGTAGGCATGTTATCGTTGTCTGGCAATGGATCTGTGAAGTTCGGGCTGTTTCTTGCGGGAGCGGGAACCATCTTTTTTTTCGCGCTGTCCAGTTGCGGTGAAGGCGACGAGAAAACTTCATCCGACAGCGCATCCGATACTGCCATCCAAGATTCGGATCCCGGGAGTGAATGCGCCACCGACACTGGTTCTGGCCCTCCCCACGACAACGCAACAGACACCGGGACAAGTCCTGCTGTTGATACCGGGCCTTGGCCCATAGACACCGGAGGACAATGTCCGGCAGGGATGGTCCCCGTGGAAAACCAGTTCTGCATTGACGCCTACGAAGCCTCCAGAGTGGATGCTACGTCGAGTTCCAGCGGCTCTGACGAATCCATGGCACAATCGGTGTCCGGTGTCATGCCCTGGAAAGTCAGTTCCCTGGCAGAGGCTGAAGCGGCTTGTGGAGCGGCCGGCAAGCGTCTTTGCGAACCAGGAGAATGGTACCAGGCCTGTACGGGGCCTGATGGTACTGAATATCCCTATGGCGATACCTACGAGGCAGAGACCTGCAACGGCATCGATACCCATTGCGATTGCGAGGATGGGAGTCACTACGATGGCTGCTACTACGAGTGTGGAGGTTCGTACTACCTGCTCGCCACCGGCAGCCTTGGTTCCTGTACAAACGAATATGGCGTGTTCGACATCAGCGGCAATCTGTGGGAGTATGTGGCTGGAGCAGCCGATGACCAGGTTCGTGGTGGTGCATACAATTGTGGCGACTCCGCATCCACCCACAAGTGTGACTTCGATCTTACGTGGACACCGTCGGCTCGCGGGTTTAGATGCTGCCACGACGGGTACTTTTGACCCTCGAGGACAGTGCAATGACAAACTCTGCCAGGCATGTGGAGAGCCATCACTCGCTGCGCGATCTCCCACAGGAAGGCACCATGTCGCTCATGGAGCACCTACGAGAGGTCCGGAAACGCCTGATAATCAGTATTTTTGCCATGCTGCTGGGGGTTGTGGGCTGTTTTTTCTTTGCACCGCAGATATGGGATCTTCTTGTTGAGCCGATGAACGCGGCGTTGAAGAACCAGGGTAGTGGTACCCTGGCAATCATCACCCCGCTTGAAGGAGTCGTGACCTATCTCAAGGTGGCACTGCTTTCGGGGGTGCTCATCGCCAGCCCCGTGATCTTCTACCAGGTTTGGCGATTTGTTGCACCAGGTCTCTACGCCGGTGAAAAGAAACTGGTTCTTCCCCTGGTGCTGTCTTCCACGGTGTTGTTTCTCGGAGGCATTGCCTTTGGCTATTTCGTGATCTTTGGTTATGCGTTTTCTTTCTTCCTGTCGGTCACAGGTGACTCCGCGCAGGCGGTACTTTCGATGCAGTCGTACCTGTCCACTGCCACTCGCTTGCTGGGTGCCTTCGGAATCTCTTTCCAACTTCCCGTGGTCGTGTTCTTTCTGGCCAGAGTGGGTCTTGTCAATGCACGAGACATGCTGCGAGGCTTCAAATACGCAATAGTCGGTATCTTCGGAGTGTCTGCAATAATCACTCCGCCAGACATCCTGACGCAGGTCCTGATGGCGATTCCTTTGATATTACTGTATGGAATCGGAATACTGCTTGCCGGAGTTTTTTCCACAAAGCGAACTCCCAGCAAGGCGGAACCAGCCAGGAATTGAACAAATCCGTTGCTTGTGGACCTGCCTAGTACGAGTCATGCCTGGCCATGGCTCGTGTCCGGCAGTGCTTCAGGGGTTTCTACGTGTCTTTCGGGGTCCGGGTTTTTTCAGGCTCGACCTCTTGCGCTTCCTGGTAGTCGTTGCTGTCGAGTTCCTTGGTGGTGGGATTGCTGCCTTCGGACTGACCTTCCTTGAAGTTCTTGATTCCTTCGCCAAGAGCCTTGCCGATCTCGGGAAGTTTTCCTACTCCGAAGAAGATCAGGACTATGACGAGAATGATGAGGAGTTCAGGGATTCCAATGGTGGGAAAGAGAGGCATGAGTGTAAAGCCTGATTGCATTGGTCTACCGTTTCTTGCTCTCTGGATTGTGGTGCTTGCAGAAAACCTGAATTTCGAAAACAGTATCCCAGAACGGCGCCTAGAGCCAGTAGCAGGGCTTCCCACATGGCGAAAGGCCATCGTGGGATGCGGGATTCATCCACAGAGAGCTACCATCCGTCTATTGCTGGACGCCTTCCATCCCAGGCCGCCACGCAGGTTTCCACCTGGCGCCATTGGTCTGCCGTCTGTCAGGCAGCAACCGGCTTTTCCAGCATCCCGGCCTTGGCGAGTTTCACACTCAACACCGCCGCCTCGATTACAGAGGGACGCCACGAGAAGGCTGACGCTGCCATGGCCTCCAGGTCTTCCAGAGCTTGTCGGCGGTCTCTCAAGGGAGCGTTTCTGGTGGCAATGGACTGGCTCACCGACAAAAACCAAGAGTAGAGCAGGTCGGTCGCCACCATGTCGAAAGCGTCGAGAGCCGGGTGTGGGCCGAGTCCGGTGGCCGGAACTTCGAGTTCGCGCTTTGTAAGGTAGGGCTCGCCTCCGGCGGCAGCCTGATAGTAGGAACCGATGGCAGCCAGACGACCTTTTTCGAACGTGGCCATGCGGATGGTTGGAGAGCCCGCTGCTTCCAGGGATGGGATCAACACTTCTTCCAACGCCTGACCAAGTCGGGGATCTGCCTTTACTCGCTGGTAGGCGCTTTGGAAACTGGATCCAGGCGGAGGAAGTTTGAGAGGAGGGTAGAGTGTGTTCACGGTTTCCTCATTCTGTCGGGTAATGGCAGACAATTTGTAACAGGGGAAATACCTGGGTCGAATTTCCGAAAAAATGGAATCTGGACTCGTCGGGCATGATTGTGAGCGTGGCGAGTGAAGCAGGAGCGTCGTGTGGGAGGCTATCCGATCACTGCGCAGAGCAAGGCCCGACGGCTGAAGCCGGGCCAGGTACCTTGCAAGAGCTGTTTTTCGGCTACCCAGAAGGTAGAGCCCGTAAAGGTGTCATGTGCCAGGAAACTGCGCTGTGGTAAGGTTCCGCGCACGTCGTGAAAACTGAAGGTTCGGCCTCCTCCACCTTCCCAAAAGGCATTGACGGCCACTGATAGACCGAGGTTCAGGTTGACTTCAGCCTTGTTCAAGAGTTTCTGGATACGTTCCGCCCAGGTTGGCGGAACAGGGCGCGGGAGGACGTGATCAACGGATCTTCCCGACAGGCTGTCTCTGGTGAACCAGGACCACAGGGTTTCGTCCCAGGAGAGTTCTGCCTCTTGACCCGAGATGTTGGCGATGTACAGAAAATCGTTCATTTCGGCCAACAGCTCGTGTGAATCCAGACCTGGTCGATCTGTTGACCACGTGGCCTCACGGGCCAGACGCATGGCTTGATCGTTGGGGAATGCCTCGTTGGGAAAGGCTTTTCGGTGAATCTTTCCACGCACGGCACGGATACCTAGCCGGTAATCGTGTGCATTGTGGGGCCGACCCATGATATAGTCCCTGACAGCGGCAATCTGGGCAAGTGGGATTGTGCCCGTCAATGCCTCCAGTGCTCCAAAAACCGCGGAGCGTACCAGCGAAGGGTCTCTGGTCACTGGCTGGTTACTTCCGTGTCTGATGAGACTTTCCTCGGTTTCGCCGGCTATGTGGCCCTGGAGTTGTCCGGCAGGGCACTGGTTTTCCTGGTGGATTCGAAGGGCTTCCATGGGGTCGGCCTCGGTACGTATGACAATGGCCGAGGTGACATTGCAGGCTACCGTGAATCGTTGTTGGAGGCCGGGTCCCATCTCTGGGTCGGTCTGGAGTACCGTTGTGGATGCCACGAGTTCCTGATCCCTCTTTTCGCGGATTTCATCCGCGAAGTTTTCGATGTCTTCCATTGTCCCGGTGGCTTCATCCGGGTCAGCCAACTCCAAAGCTCTTGCCGAAAGGGCTTTCAGGAGCAGAAAAGACTGGTTCAGGCGGGATCTGGTCCCGGTCATCTCCAGGAGGAGCAGGAAACGCAGATAGTGTTGGTCGGAAATGTTTGAGAGAGCCCTGCCGGCCCGCTCTGCCTGAAGGATGCCCAGGGTCCCCCGACTGGTAAGTGGATTGTTTGGAAGACGGGACAGCGAGACGCCAAGGGCCAAAAGTTCGCGCAGTCTGGGAGTGAGTCTGGGCAGGTCATTCCGGCCAGTAGCTGCAATGGCATCGATCCTTTCGAGTACTGCCAATCCTCGCTCCGGGTTTGGAGATGCCTTGATTCGGGTCTCGATGTTGAGACTCGAACCATCCCCGAGACTTTCCTCCAGCCAGCCCTGAACAAGGGCGATGGAAGAAAAGTCCATTTGGTTCAATAGATCTCTCCAGAGTCCCAGCGAGCGGACTTCGGTCAGGGCAGTCCTTCTGTCCTTGGGGCCCAGGCGATGGAGTATTCTGAAGAACATCTGCCAATCGGGGTTGCCATCGAGCACGCCCGTCAATTCCAACTGGTCAAAGACTGGTACGTGGGCCGCCTTGAGATCGTCGGCAAACAGGGCCTGATCTGCAAGTCCGGCCCTTAGTTCTTCTTCGTCGAACTCCTGGGTCTGTTCTTCGGGATCATCCAGCCTGTCTTTGTCGTCGTCCGAGGAAAAGAACTCGAATTCCTCGCCGTACCTCAGTCCTCCGAAGGCCATGAGCGGGTCAACGGTTCCACGGCCGAAAACGTCCAGCAAAGCAATGCTGTCCAGCAGATCGAAGGTGTCGGTTATGCGGGCCAGGAGGGCTCGATCAGTCTTGAGAGAGTCTACTTCGGTGATGGACATCGCGGAGAGGATGTCCATGGCCAGTTGAAAGTCGGCAGCATCAACTGCTTCTGAGAAGCCCTCGATTCTATGTTGCGAGAGAGAGTCGGCGTCGATTTCTTTTTTCCAGAACGGTCGGTTGCTGGAGAGGGAGCGTCTTGGTGTGCGCTTCGAGTTGGATGCGTGCTTTCTTTTGTGATCCCGAGTTCCATCGGAGTTGCGAGAAGGGCTGGCCACTATGCGGACTCCTTGTTCGGATTGAACTCAATGCTCGCGCCGGAGTTACACTTCTCTTCTAATGCGGCCTTTGTGGCATTCAAGGTGCATCTGGGAAACCGGGGTGTGAAATCTGGCCATTCCTTTCTGTAAGGTGCCTTTGTCAGCGTGTTTTCGGTGGCCGACATACCGGTGGCCCTGAAAGGCCATTTGATTTGGGTTACTCCGTCCCATGGAGTTTCCGGAGAGATCCATGGGAAGACATCCTGCACCATGTACCACATGCCATTGGTTCCGGAAAAGGGGATTGCCGAACGAGAAGTGTCAATTGACGGAAGGTGGTGTCGACGCTAGGAAGTTCCCATCAGGAAAGTTATCCCGCCGCGGAAGCGACCTCCGTTGTTCAAGCCGGGCAGGCATACCCGTACAACCGCTCGAAACAGCGCCGCCGTAACGGAGGGTTGCCCGGAGCCATCTCGAAGACGGCCTGATCAGCCATCTTCGGATGCAAACAGGAAGATTCTTTTGAAGGTTTCCGCTTTCAAGTCCTTGAAACAGCTTCAGGAAGGTACAATATGCGACTTATCCGACATATCGACGAAGAGGTGCTGCAACGCACGATTGAACGGTGTCGAGAGCGAAGGATCATCATCCCCACATTTGCCCAGCAGATGGACCCCACCCTGATTCCCGACAAGATCCTGTCCAGGCTTTCGACGGTAGGTCTCTGGGACATCGATCCGCTCAACCTTTTCAGGATTACCTGGAAGAACGATCCCGAAACAGGGATGTTCAACGATGGCAACTGGATTGAGTTCCCACCAGAGCTGACAGGAGTGGATGCGAGGATAATCGGGTTGGTGGGCAAGTGGTTTCCCACTGGTGCCCACAAGGTTGGTGCAGGCTTTGGTTGCCTGGTGCCAAGGCTTGTTTCAGGAAACTTCGATCCCACCAGGCAGCGGGCAGTGTGGCCTTCCACCGGTAACTTTTGCCGTGGCGGCGCTTTCGATTGCAGCTTGTTGGCCTGCACTGCTGTGGCAATTCTACCGGAAGAAATGAGCCAGGAACGTTTCCAATGGCTCAAGTCGATAGGCGCAGAGGTGATCGCGACGGCAGGTTGCGAGTCCAACGTCAAAGAGATCTACGATAAATGCTGGGAGTTGCGTGATACCCAGTCCGACGTGGTCATCTTCAACCAATTCGAAGAGTTCGGCAACCCCATCTGGCATTATTGGAACACGGGCAGCATCATCTCCGGTATCTTCGAGCAGATCAAGGGTCAGAGGGGGCGGCTGGCCGGATACGTTTCCGCTACCGGCTCCGCCGGGACCGTCGCTGCCGGCAACTACCTCAAGGAGCGTGATTCAGGAATCAAGGTTGCTGTCTCTGAAGCACTTCAATGCCCCACGCTGCTCCGCTGTGGATACGGTGCCCACCGCATAGAAGGAATCGGAGACAAGCACGTACCATGGGTCCACGATGTGAGAATGACCGACATGATCGTTGCCATCGACGACGAGGCCACCATCGCTCTGATGAGGCTATTCAACGAACCCAGGGGGCAAGAGTTCCTTGTTGGGGAGGGGGTTGCACCGGAGTTGGTGGCGAAACTGGACCTGCTTGGCATATCCAGTATCTGCAACCTCTTGAGCAGCATAAAGATGGCCAAGTATTACGAGTTCGGACAACGAGACATCATCTTCACCGCACTTACGGATTCCATGGAACTCTATGGATCACGGCTGGAGGAGCAACGCAAGACATTGGGCGAATACCGGGAATCCCATGCGATTGCCCACTTTCATCAATACCTGAGGGCCACGGGGCTGGAGCACATGAAGGAATTGGGCTACTGGGATCGGAAGGCGCTTCACAACTTCAAGTACTTCACGTGGGTGGAGCAGCAGCAGAGGTCGGTGAAGGAGTTGGATGCACTATGGGATTCGGATTTCTGGGAAGAGACCTTCCAACAGGTGGAACAGTGGGACGAACTGATCCGGCAGTTCAACGCCCAGACCGGCCTCCTGAAAGATCTGTCTTGACAGAAGTTCTTTTCCACGACCGTCCAAGAAACGGTTCCAGAACGAGCAGACAGGGAGTACCACGATGGCACGCTCCGCATATTCACTGAAACAGGTTGTCGTGGTCCAAGCAATGGTGGCCGCCATGGCCATCGCGATGGGGGCCTCTGTGGGATGGTTGTTGGGCCGTGAGGCCTTCCTGGACGAATTCCGCAACAGGTTTGGCAAGGATCCCGATGCCATCGCTGCCGATCTGGACACTCTCAATTCCGAATACGAAGCCCTCTACGACAGATGCGAGCCACTCGAGGGCAGTGAAAGGGATCGCCTCATCGAGGCCCAGGAACGGGTAGAATCCCTCCGCAACGAGATCTCGGAAAAGCAGGCCGAGGTTGCGCGCCTGGAGATAGAGGCTCACGAGAACTCGACCTTGAGGCAGCAGCTAAAGGAGCGTAAGCAAGAGCTGGCGCGCCTGCAAGGGGCGCTGCAGGTTGCAGAACAAAGGCGGACCGAGTTGGTGGAAAAGCTCAAGGAAGCCATCGTGGAGGTTTCAGTAGCCCGTGCCGAGACTCGTGCCGCAAAGCGTGAAACACTTGTGGTTCGGTGGGACGAGTTCAAGAACCGCGCCATGCTCGAGGTTTGTGCAAAAGGGGGGAAGGGAAAGCTGGAGAAGTGTCGAGCCAGCGTAGAAGCTGCCATGACCCCGGAACGGGAAAGACGTTACCGAGAATGCGTTCGCGCAGGGCAGGCAGTCCCACAGCTTCGAAGAATTGCAAAGAACGAGGAAAGGCTGCCCTCCTATGCAGAGTGGCTGGACCAGACGTCTCGTTTTACCAGGAACGAGTGGTACATCTTGTTCTGTGATCCCACGTTGCCCGAAGCCAGCGGTTCCGACGAACTTCGTTCCACGGTGGGTGAAAGCGACCCCGGCGAGGCAGGCGCTCGCAAGGACGCCTTCCTGGAAAGCATGAAATCCGACGATCTCTAGCCTTGGGAGCCCCACGATGAGTACCGAGACAGAACTATTGTTGGAGCAGGTAACAGAACAGGTCAGGAATCGACTCCGTTCCCAGCGGCTCACATCGGTTCCAAGCGTCACCGGCACATGGCAAGATCCCGCAGAGTTGCGTATGTGCCTGGCAGCAGGTGCCCAGAGATTGGGCACACTCGATGGTCACGAAGCGGGACCGATTCCCCAGAACCTTGCAAGCATCATCGATCACACACTTCTCAAGCCAACAGCGACCCGCAAGGATCTGGAGAAGCTCTGCCGTGAAGCCAGGGATTACAAGTTCGCCAGCGTTTGCGTGAACACCACCTGGATAGACCTGGCAGTCAAGCTGTTGAAGGGGAGCACGGTCATGCCAATCTGTGTGGTCGGCTTTCCTCTCGGGGCAGCCAGCACAGCCGCCAAGGCATGTGAGACACGCGATGCTGTACGAAGGGGTGCAGCCGAAATCGACATGGTCATAAACATCGGAGCCCTCAAGGGGCGTGACTATGATCAGGTACTACAAGACATACGCGAGGTTGTGGCGGCAGCCAGGGGTCGGCCGGTAAAGGTCATTCTCGAGACGGCAATGTTGAACCGCGAGGAAAAGATCGCAGGTTCCGCCCTCTCCAAGGCGGCGGGCGCCGCGTTTGTGAAGACATCCACCGGTTTTGGTGGCGGGGGAGCCACGGTGGAAGATATCCGCCTCATACGTTCTGTCGTTGGACCGGCCATGGGCATCAAGGCATCCGGAGGAGTGGGATCGGCACGCGCAGCCAAGAACATGCTCCAGGCTGGTGCCACTCGTATCGGGGCCTCGGCCAGCGTGGCCATTGTTACCGAAAGCATGGCAGGGAGGGGCTGAGATGGGCCTCTGTCTTCTCTGATAGTCAATAGGGACAGTTGAGCACATGATGCCAGCCGTTCCAACAGCCTGCCCCGAAATCTGCCATTTTCACGTAACGTACGGCAAGATTCAAGGACCAAGGGTATGAACGTATCCATCGAGACAATTCTGCAAAGAAAACGGGAAGGGCACGCCAACTCCTCGGACGAAATTCATGCTTTCGTAAAGGGTGTAGTAGACGGCGATATCAGCCGACCACAGGCTGCGGCCTGGTTGGCCTTTGCTTTTCTGAATGGCCTGGACTTCCGGGAAACCGTCGCCCTCACACGGGCCATGGTGGGAAGTGGCAGAAGGCTTGATTGGAACGGCCTCTCGGGCCCATTCATCGACAAGCACAGTACCGGAGGAGTCGGTGACAAGGTTTCTCTCGTGCTGGCTCCCCTCTGGGTGGAGTTGGGCTGCAAGGTGCCCATGATCAGCGGCCGCGGTCTGGGCTTTACAGGTGGGACACTGGACAAGTTGGAATCCATACCCGGATACAGGTGCGACCTGGATTCTGCCCGGCTGCGCGTGGTACTCCGTGACATAGGATGCTTCATCAGCGGTCAGACCGGTGAGTTGGCTCCTGCGGATGGCATTCTATATGCTCTTCGAAACGAAACCTCGACGGTCCCCTCTATTCCATTGATAACAGCATCCATACTCTCCAAGAAGATCTGTGAGGGCGTCGAGAAATTGGTGCTGGACGTAAAGGTGGGCAGTGGTGCCTTCATGAAGGATCTGCCCAGCGCAAGGAGACTGGCAGAGAGTCTGGTAAAGGTGGGGAATGGCTACGGCCTCGACACGAAGGCCGTACTTTCCGACATGGGGCAGCCCCTCGGTCTGGCGGTTGGCAATGCCATCGAGGTGATGGAAGCAGTGGATTGTCTCAAGGGTGGCGGTCCAGGAGATCTTTTCGACCTCACTGTTCGTCTTGCCGACCATCCAGATGCGCTCGAAACACTCCGCTCAGGTGCCGCATACGAGCGGTTCTGTGCAATGGTGGCGGCACAAGGGGGGGATGTTGCCGCGCTTTCAACCCCAACCCGAATGATGGGCCCTGTCGAAGAGTGGGTTCTCGAGGCTCGGCAGAGCGGTCATGTCATTGCTTGCGATGCCATTGGAGTTGCCAAGGCTGCTTTCTACCTGGGAGCAGGGCGTTCTCGAGCCGAACAGTCGGTAAGCCCAGGTGTGGGAGTGCTCTTGCACCACAAGGTGGGTGACCATGTTGAACAGGGCGAGCCGCTTGCGGTGGTCTACCATCTGGATTCGGGGCTTGAACGAGCCAGGAAAGAACTCTCCAAAGCTCTTCTGGTCGGCCCAGAGCTTCCATCTCCAAGGGAACTCGTACTCGAAGAGTTCGTTTCTTGATGGGGGACTGTTCGGGCACCTCGATGCTGGATCTGCACGGTGCAGATGCTGGAGACAGCCTATAATCTGCACAAGCATTCGTCCCGCGATAGCACTATCATAGCTGGGTATTTCAGATGCTCATACACCTTGCGGAGGCCAGATGTATCTCGCTCCTCTGTTGCTTCTGCCAGGAGTCGCCCACGCGGCGGGAAACTTCGTCGAGAGTCAAACCACCCTGTTGGAGAGAGCCACCAGTCTATCCGGTATCCTGGTGATGGTTGGAATTGCCTGGCTGATTTCCGAAAACCGTCGTGCTGTTTCGTGGCGACCGGTGCTCTGGGGGATTGCGCTTCAGCTCATCCTGGCCATCATCGTTTTGACTCCCGCATTGCAGGAGTTTTTCTTCGTGGTGGTAGACAGCGCGGTGAAGCGCTTACTTTCGTTTTCCGAGGCTGGAGCTGATTTCGTTTTTCAGACCACTGAGCCACACCAGATCATTGTGGGCCTGGGAGAGGGACACAGCGAGACGTTCATCGGTCGGATATCTCCCCCCGTGAAGACTTTTGCCTTCTGGATCCTGCCCACCATAATCTTTTTTTCCAGCCTCATGAATATTCTCTATCACCTGGGCATCATGCAGGGGATAGTCAAGGCACTGGCCTGGGCCATGCAAAAGACCATGGGCACCAGCGGGGCGGAGAGTCTTTCGGCTGCCGCCAACGTGTTTGTCGGGCAGACCGAGGCTCCCCTGGTTGTCAAGCCTTTCGTGGAGCGCATGACCAGGAGTGAGCTGCACGCTGTGATGACCGGGGGCTTTGCCACGGTGGCCGGTGGGGTGATGGCTGCCTACGTGAGCTTCTTGAAAGACATACCGGGTATTGCCGGCCACCTGGTTACGGCATCCATCATGAGTGCGCCTGCCGCGTTGGCGATATCGAAGGTCATCCTCCCTGAGACACAGCATAGTGAAACAGCCGGTTCTTTGCAAACAACCATTCAGAAAGTAGACACGAATGTCATAGAGTCGGCGGCTCGCGGAGCCAGGGAGGGAGTCGGGCTCGCAATCAACGTGGCAGCCATGCTGATAGCTTTCGTGGGCCTTATCGCCATGATGGATTGGGTGCTTGCCTTCGTACCGATGAGCTTCTGCCAGAGTGGTGTGGAGTGGGGATGGGCCAATGGAGCTTGTGAGCCCTTGTCTCTATCCAGGCTCATGGGATGGATATTCAGTCCCATCGCCTTTTCCATGGGGGTGCCGTGGTCCGAAGCCACCACCATCGGCAGGTTGCTGGGCGAAAAGATCGTCTTGACCGAGTTCATCGCCTACATCCACCTGGGCGAACTCATCGATGGGCCAGTGGCTGTAATCAGCCAGCGCTCCGCCATCATAGCCAGCTACGCCCTCTGCGGCTTCGCCAACTTTGCGTCCATAGGGATTCAACTTGGTGGAATAGGCGGAATAGCTCCCAGGCGAATGGGTGAGTTGGCCCAGTTGGGACTGCGAGCGATGGTGGGCGGCAGCCTCGCGGCCTTCATGACCGGCACCATCGCTGGTGTGCTGATCGGCTGATTTCGGCGACCCGGTGGTTGCCTGTACCGGGCGTGTAGCTACTGCTTCGGGGGAGCCAGCCTGATGCGGGCATCGACGGCCAGGCCCCCTTCGCCGGCGGGCAGGACCAGGAAGGGGTTCAGGTCCATCTCTTCAATTTCGGGAAGGTTGGAGAGAAGGTGGTTCGTACGAAGGAGGACGTCTTCCAGGACCGGGAGATCAACTGGAGGTGCTCCGCGATATCCGTTCAGCAGGGGGAAACCTTTGACGCCACGCACCATTTCATGGGCGTCTACGTCGGTGATGGGATGAACGCGGAATACCACGTCTTCCATGAGTTCGACGAACACGCCACCGAGACCGAACATGAGCAGGTGGCCGACTCCTGGATCATGTGCCGCGCCGATGATGGTCTCTTGCCCTCCAACCACCATCTTCTGTGCCAGGAGGCAGAGCGATTGCCCGCTGGGAAGAAGAGCACGTTCACGTACAATCTCTGTGATGTCCCAGAATGCCCCCTTGATCTCGCGAGCAGAACGAAGGTCGAGTTGTACAGCGCCGATGTCGGATTTATGGAGCACCTGCTCTGCTTGCAGCTTGAGCACAATGGGGTATCCGACCTCTTCAGCGAAAGCGATGGCTTCCTCGGGGCGTTGTACGAAGCGTGAGGGAACCATGGGTATGCCGTAACTCTCCAGCAGGTGGAAGGTTTCCTGGCCCGACAACCAGGCTCGCTGCTCCTTCCTGGCTGCGTTGATGATGGACTTGGCTTGTCCGCTGTCTACTTCATAGGTCATCAGGTTTTCAGGAGGGCGTTTTCTCCATTCCTTGAAGCGTGCCATGGCTGCCAGAGCTTCAGCGGCATCTTCTGGAAAGGAGTACAGGGGAAGACTGGCTTCGTGCAGGATGCGCGAAGCCTCGCCACCGTTTCCTCTTCCCATGAAGCAAGTCAACACGGTCTTTTCAGTGCCATCTACACCGTTGCGAGAGGACCGTACACCTTGAACTATGCCGTGAGCAACGTCGGGGATGGCGGACTGAAGGGGGCTTACGAATATCAGGAGCAAGGCATCGACGGAAGGCTCTGCCAAGAGGATCTCTGTGCAGGCACGGTATTTTTCGGGATCCGCCGAGGCGATGATGTCCACGGGGTTGTGAACTGGTGCGGCAAGGGGCACGACCTTTTCCAGGGCCTTGCATGTGCTGGCCGGGAGTTGGGCCATCTCCAGCCCGAGGCCCACCAGTGCGTCAGTGGCCATGATCCCTGGTCCTCCGGCGTTGGTCAGTACGGCAACACGTCTTCCCGCGGGCAGGGGCTGCAGACTGAAGGCCAGCCCCATTGCGAAAAGCTGCTGCACCGTGTTGCAACGAATGACGCCGGAGGTGGCAAACAAGGAGCTTGCGGCCTGGTCCCCTCCCGCCAGGGCGCCGGTGTGTGATGCCGCCGCCGCCGCCCCCTGCCGTGTGCGGCCCGATTTTACCGCGAGGATGGGCTTGCCGTGGTGTCTGGTTACCGTGCGGGCAGTGGTTGTGAAGCGGTTGGGATCTCCAAAATCCTCCAGGTAGAGCAGGATGACATTTGTGTTGGGGTCTACAGCCCACCATTCCAGCAGATCGTATCCATCGACGTTGGCCTTGTTGCCCAGCGAGACGAAAGAACTGATTCCCAGCCCAACGGAACGAGCGGTGGAGATGATCACCTCTCCCAAAGCTCCTGACTGGCTGGCGAAACCAGCATGCCCCCGAACGGGTTCCGTGGAACCGAAAGAGGCGTTCAGAGAAACCTCTGGATCGCAGTTGATGATTCCCATGCAATTGGGGCCCAGCATCCGCATGCCGTGTTTTTCCACCAGGGCTGCGACGGCGGCTTCTCTCTCGGCCCCTTCTTTACCAACTTCGCGAAAACCAGCCGAGATCACTACCAGCCCACGAATACCCTTTCTTGCGCAAGCCTCCACGGTGGGCAGTACTTGATCTCGCGTTACCACGATTACCGCCAGGTCAACGGGATCGGGTATGTCTTCAACGGAGGGATAGGCTCTCAGGGAGTGAATATGCTTGTGCCTGGGGTTGACCGGGTAGACGGGCCCCTGGAAACCAAAGGAAATAAGGTTGTGGACGATTTCATGGCCGATCCTGCCAGGAGTCTGGCTCGCACCTATCACTGCCACCGAACAGGGTTGAAGGATGGAATCAAGACTACTTGGCATCTTCGGGTTACCTTCCGGGTTTGCGGCGTTCTACAGATCAACCTGAGTGCTGAGTGTAACGTTGATCGTGGGTGGTAAGACCGTGAAAACAAGGTGATGGAGAAAAGGGATGTTCGAAATCTTCAATCTGGATGAAATTCTGGCCATGGCAGAGCAGATAGAACGCAACGGTGCCGAGTTCTACCAGCAGGCAGCCCAGCTTGTCAATGAGCCCTCCTCACGCGACCTTCTACTCAGGTTGTCAAGATGGGAACTGGGGCACGAGCAGCTTTTTGCTGACATGCGGAAGTCTCTCTCATTGAAAGAGCGAACCCAACAGGTTGCCGATCCGGACGGGCAGTTGGAACTCTACTTGAGAGCAATAGGCGACCAGCATGTGTTCAAACCCGGAGTGTCAATTTCATCTGTCCTGGAGGATCACAATAGCGAAAAGGGCTTGCTGGAGCTGGCGTTGGGCTTCGAACGCGATTCCATAGCTTTCTTCATCGGCATGAAAGGCCTTGTGCCGGAGCGTTTTGGTGGAGGAAAAGTGGACTGGCTCGTGGAAGAAGAAATGCGCCATGTAGCCGTGCTGAGCCAGCAGCTTTCCTCCCTGGATTGAAGTGGTTCGTCGGCACGTTTTGATGGTGCGCGGCTACATGGGGGCAGCTCTTCTGCTGGGACGACGGGCAGTATCTCGCGTCGGGCCGCCAGGAACAAGGAACAGCCACCGCCAGAACCTGCTTTCGAGCTTTTCAAGGACTGCATTCCGAGAGTACCCCAATACCAGGTTGTACCACTGTGATACGTCGGGGTACTTGGAATGGCCCGCAGCCCGGTCTACGAGTTGTGGGCCAGGATTCTGGCGGCTGCCGTAGGATTCCAGGCGGTTGCTGTTGGGGCAGCAGCACTAGGAAACGAGCCGTGGTCCGAACAGATCTGTTGAGCCGTAACGAGCCCTGATCAGTCCAATTTGGTAAACTGGTCCGTCTCGACACCGCAGACGGGGCAGACCCAGTCTTCTGGAAGATCCTCGAAAGGGGTTCCGGGGGCAATACCATTATCTGGATCGCCTTCCTGGGGATCGTAGACCCATCCACAGATGTCACATTCATATTTCATGGAGTTCTCCTTGTTTGTTGACGGCTGGCCACCTTGGGAAGCTTCAGGACTTCCACAGCCCGTGAAGATTGCAGTACTCCCTGGCAACGAGTTTGTCGGCTCCTACGGGGAAAAAGGCCTCGGAAGCGCCTCCGGGACTGAGGAAGGAACGATGAATTTCTCCTCCGGTCAGTACTTCTATCCATTGGATTGAGTGGGCGTCCAACATGGGATGGGGAACGCTCCCCACTTTCACAACCACTCCGCCGTTCACCTTTTCGATGACGGGTACGTGCTTCTCTGTCGAGGAATCGGCGGTCTGTTCTTGAAGGAGAGCCATTTCCTCTCCGCAGCAAAACAGGGGTGCTCCTCCGCCCTTGATCACTTCTACGATATTTCCGCAGTGTTCGCAGCGGTAGATTTCGAATCTCGCGGTAGCCATTTGAAGCTCCGTTGCGCTTGTTGTTGGTGTCTTCTGTTCAGCCTGAGCGTGATGCCGTTCAGTTTTCGATCAAGATATGATCGTCGTATTCGATCTCAAAGCGCAGTTTGTGGACCGCTTCTTCCTGCGCGAGCCGTTGCAGAAGTGCTTTCAACTCTGGATCTTCCATTTGGGCAGCGAGATCGGAGTACATCTTGTAGGCGGCTTTTTCCGCCTTTGCAGCGATGATGAGCGCATCCTGGTAGCTCATGTCATCGGTTGGTGCGGCTTCAACGAGGTAGTCGCTGATCTTCAAATCCTGTACCTTCTTCTGGACGGGCACGGTGAAGCCACGTTTTCTAATGCCTTCAAGGATGGCCTTGTGGCCGATTTCTTCTTGGGCAAAAGAGAGCAGAAGTTCACGCATCCAGGCACGATCAACTTTCTCCGCCAGTTTTTCGTAGAAGCTGGCAGCCTTTGTTTCTTCAGCGATGGCGAAGTTCAGGATGTCCTCTTTTGTCTGCATTTGTGGTTCCCTTTCTTTCTTTGTGGTTGACTGATCTGGCTTTCCCCAAGGCGAGCCAGACAACGGCCAGAGTACCTGGTACTGTGAACTGTTGCAATGATGGTGCCATAATGTCCATGTGTTTATTGTCATACCTGGAAAGACCCATATTGCGGAAATTTTCCCTCCTGGTGTCTCATGTCATTTTTTTCCGATGAGACAACGGTTCCATATGAGACATGAGAGGCTCGGCACCTGTCCATGTGCCGCAGTGCTGTGAGTACCATGGAGTTCCCAGGGTGAAGCGGCGGCCCGCAGCCGGCTCTTCCAGGGTTGCAAGCGGAAAGCGAAGGCCCCGGGTACTTCGGGCAAGAGGAAAAAAAGAAAACATGATGTCAACTCGCCCTTGCGGCAGCAACGATGTGGCGGATGGTGCTGCATGTCGCATATTTTATCCCAGTACGGAGGTTCCATGAGCATGAGGAAGCCTGGTAGAATCCCCTGTCCTGGACGGGAAATTCCCCTTTTGATGATGTGCCTGGCAAGCGGAGGCTTTTTCGCCTGCACACAAGACACCAGGAGGGAAACGGGAGATACTGAACCAGCCGTCTTGGAGTCGGACACGGACACGGACACGGACACGGACACGGACACGGATACCGAGGTGGGGTATACCTACTTGCATGATCGCGATATACAACCCATCTGGGATTCCTACTGTTCCAGTTGCCACGGAACCGAGCTGGTCCAGGAAGGCCTGGTCCTGGCGGGAGATGCCTTCGACAGGATCGTCGACGTTCCTTCGACTCAACTACCCACAATGGACCTCATTGAACCTGGGAGTACTGGTAGCAGCTACATCTGGCACAAACTCCAGGGAACACAGGACAGCATCGGTGGGTTCGGTGAGCAGATGCCCAAGAACTCCGGTATTTCTGAAGAACGTATGCTGGAGATAGAAACATGGATTATTGAAGGTGCACCTCGCTGAGACGCACCATCTTGGATCTGGTCTGGTATATTGCCTTTGAAAGCAGGCATCCCCTCCGTGGGTAGTGATTCGGCAGAAGAGAGAGGCTTTGGAGATGAGCATTCAGGCAGTCAATCCCGCCAACGGAGAGGTTCTGCAGCGTTACAGCGAGATCACTGACCAGCATGTGGGTCATGTAGTCGCCAGGGTTGCCAGGGCATCCGCAGAGTGGAAGAAGGTACCCGTGGCCACGCGTGCAGAGTTGTTGATGGGTGCCTCGAAGGTACTGACAGAGAGCAGCGACCAGTATGCGCGTCTCATGGCCCTGGAAATGGGCAAACCGCTGGGCGAAGGAATCGCCGAAGTACGGAAATGTGCATGGGTCTGCGAGTACTACGCCGAAAATGCGCGACATTTTCTGGAAGACGAGCACATACGCACAGATGCAAACAAGAGCTACGTCCGCTACGAACCTCTTGGAACGATCTTAGCGATAATGCCGTGGAATTTTCCTTTCTGGCAGGTGTTCCGCTGCGCCGCACCGGCCTTGGCCGCGGGCAACACCGTAGTGCTCAAGCACGCCAGCAATGTCCCCGGTTGCGCACTTGCCATTGAAAGAGTGTTCCGCGAGGCCAGTTTCCCCAGGGGTGTGCTTCGAGTGCTGTTGATGGGGAGCGACAGGGTTGGTTCTGTCATGGGCATGGACGAGATATCAGCGGTAACTTTCACCGGTAGCACTCCCGCCGGCAGGGCTGTTGCATCACAGGCTGGTGGGTACCTCAAGAAGACCGTCCTGGAATTGGGAGGTAGTGACCCATACCTGGTTTTGGCGGATGCCGATCTGGAGCTTGCGGCAAGCAGTTGTGTGAAAGGCAGGATGCTCAACGGGGGCCAGAGCTGCATAGCCGCCAAGCGCCTCGTTGTGGTGGAGTCCGTTCGGCAGGCCTTTGAAGAACTGCTGGTGGAAAAGATGCGTGATCACATCATGGGTGATCCCCTGTCTCGGGGTGTGACCCTCGGTCCCCTGGCGCGTTTCGACTTGCGGGATGAGCTGCACAGACAGGTTGAACAGAGCATCGAGTCTGGTGCCAGGTTGTTGCTGGGCGGGGCCATTCCTGAGGGACCTGGCGCCTTCTATCCGCCCACTGTGCTCACTGGCGTCTCCAGAGGCATGCCTGCCTACCACGAAGAGCTTTTTGGTCCGGTTGCCTGTGTGATCCCGGTTGCCGACGAAGAACATGCAATCGCTACAGCCAACGACAGTTCTTTTGGTTTGGGAGCGGCAGTTTTCAGCAGGGATGGCGAGCGTGCGGAGCAGATAGCAGCCCACCACCTGCGAGCAGGCTCTTGTTTCGTCAACGATTTCGTCCGTTCTGATCCTCGCCTGCCTTTCGGAGGAGTGAAGGGGTCTGGCTACGGGCGCGAACTGGGCAGAATCGGGATTCAAGAATTCGTGAATGTCAAGACCATCTTTGTGGGCCGAGCTTGAGATGCGGTGCCGGATGGTCTGGAAATCGACCGACGGGGGGGTATCTTGAAGATCAACAAGATCGACCATATCTGTATCGCTGTCAAGAATCTGGACAAAGCTCGTTCGGTATGGGAACCGCTGCTTGGTAAAACGTCTCCCGACGACTCGTATGTTGACGAACCCGAAAAAATCCGCGTAGCTAGGTACTGGATTGGTGAAGTGGGTTTCGAACTCATGGAATCCACTTCCCCGGATGGTGAAGTAGCCCGATTCATCGACAAGCATGGAGAGGGGATCATGCTCATCAGTCTCAACGTGGACGATACCCGGCAGTCCATGGCCGAGCTGGAAAAGCAGGGTTACCCCATCATCGGCGGAGCCAGGTCCTTTCGGGACTGCGAGTTCGCTTTCATCCATCCTCGGAAGCTCAATGGCGTTCTCCTGGAGCTGATCGATTACAAGTGGCAGGAACAGGAAGGGGAATAACCAACGAGCACAGAGGCGTGGGGGATATCTCCCTGGTGCCGGGGGGGGCTGGGCGCCTGCGTGGCAAGGCCCGGGTAGCACGGCAAGAAGACGAGCATATCGTGAATGTGCGAGCGATGAGCAATGCAGGCAGGCGGGATGGAACGGCGTTGGAATACGGGAACTTGTTTTGCCCGAGCCCTGACCCAGGGGTCAGGGATTCGCTCGGCTTCGCTCAAAGGATGGCAATCGCTTTGCGGATTTCCTCTCGGTCATCGAAGTGGACTCGTCCCGTGGCCGTTTCCTGGTAGTTTTCGTGGCCCTTTCCTGCGAGCAGCAGGATATCGTCTCGTGTCGCCAGTTCGACTCCCAGGCAAATGGCTCGTCTCCGATCCGGCTCCACGTGGATTTTCCCGAACCGTGATGCACTGTTGGCTCCAGCCAGGATGTCTTCGATTATCCTGGAGGGTTCCTCGGTCCTGGGATTGTCGCTGGTGACGATGACGATGTCTGCCAGGCTGGCTGCCGTCTCCCCCATCAGGGGCCGTTTCCCGATATCTCTGTTGCCGCCGGCACCAAATACACAGATGAGTCGCCCCTTCTTCATGCTGTTCAGAGTCTGCAATACGTTACGCAAGGCGTCTGGGCTGTGAGCGTAGTCGACAAAGATATGGGGATCTCCATGGACACGTTCAAGTCGCCCGGGGGCTCCGGTGACATCGGGCAGGGCATCCACCATTAGACGGGGATTCCCACCAGCGAGATAGCCCATGCCCAGTGCCACGATTATGTTTTCCATGTTGAATGGGCCCACAAGACCAGTGGAGATCCCCAGGCCTTCGAAATCTGGAATCCCGCGCAGGATGGCATGAGATCCCGAGATATCGACATGGAGCTTTGAAAGGTACAGATTTGCCTTGGAATTGCCCCTGGCGGACACAGTGAGCGAAGGCAAGGAGCAGCCTTCTGCAAGCTCGTTCCCGAAGGGGTCATCCAAGTTGAAGCACGCACTCGCTGCGTAGTCGTTGAAGAGCCTGGCCTTGGCGTGACCGTAGGATTCCATCGACCGGTGATAGTCCAGGTGGTCCCTGGAAAGATTGGTGAATCCGGCAACAGCTATTTTGATCCCGTGTAGCCTCTCCTGGGAGAGGGCATGGCTGGATACCTCCATTGACACATGTGACATTCCGGACAGGTGCATTGCTCGGAGGATGGATTGCAGGCGTGGTGGGGGAGGGGTCGTGAAGTTGGTCAGGCCCGAAGAACGGTGATACCGATAGCCAGTAGTACCGAGAAACCCGGTCATGAAACCGGTTCTGGTCAGAAGTTGATACAAGATATGCGCCACCGTGGTCTTGCCGTTGGTGCCTGTAACAGCCAATAGCTGCATTTTCCGAGATGGATCGCCATATACCATCGAAGAAAGCGCCCCCAGCGCCTTCGCGGTGTTTCGCACCTGTATCCACGTGGCATTATGGGCGACCAGGGAAGGTGGTGCTGGGGTGTCGGCAATAATTGCGACGGCTCCTGCAGCGATGGACTGCTGGATGAAGCGGTGGCCGTCCACGGTGTTACCACGTATTGCAATGAAGATATTGCCTGGCTTCACGCATCTGGAATCAGCCGTTAAACCGCGAAAA
Source organism: Myxococcota bacterium (assembly GCA_024276675.1). GTDB lineage: Bacteria > Myxococcota_A > UBA796 > UBA796 > JAFGLY01 > JAJRWT01. The sequence continues at coordinate 100,132 of JAJRWT010000051.1, forward strand.
GTGGTTGCAGGCGAACCATGGATTGAAACAGGATGGAGCTTCCGGATGGCTTGATGCAAGGTCAGACGAGGTGCTGCTGGAAGCCGCGACTTGGGAGAACTATCGCTCATTGTCGCGGTTCCTGGTCGGCACAGAAGGTTGAGCCGTGCAAAGAGCGTTCCTTCTGCGTCGCATCATGGTTCAAGAACAGGCCATGTTGGACTCGTGTCACTACAACGCCATAGTCGCTTTTGGCACGATCGATTGAAACATAGCCTTCCCTTACATCGGCAAGAACCGCTTCGGGGTTTCGTTCAAACGGATTTCCAAAGCCTCCGCCGCCGGCGGCATCCATTTCCACCACGTCACCGGGCATGAGGTGGGTAAGAGAGTAGGGATCGCCGGTTCTCCCGTTCACTGTGAACCTGGACAGCGATGCCGATAGCCCGCCGAAGAGGCCCTCGGGGGGGTAGATGAAGCGGCCGGATTGGATTCCAAGGCTGACTGGATGTGAAGGCAAGCCCTCGTCCGGAGAAGTGGTGTCTCGGGGAAGTGAGAAGACCACACGCCTTCCAAGGCCGCCACGCTGTCGGCCGGGTCCTCCCGAATCGGGGATGATTTCGCGCTTGAGGACCATGAGTGGTGTCTCGCTTTCCAGTATTTCCACGGGTGTATTGGCACCGTTGGCTGGAAAAATGTAGGTGAAGGCACCATCACGTTGCGAACTCGCGCCCATGCCACCTCCGCGGATCAAAACGGTGTGCCATGGACGGCCATCGGGCCACCTGCCATAGAACACGTTCATGGTTGCGGGGGTTCCACCACTTCCCGCCAACACTCTTTCCGGGAGAGCCGTAGACATTGCCCTGTAGACCAGCTCGGTGAGGAAATGCCCCACCTGCATTCTGGCTGCCACTGCTGCGGGAAAGTCACAGTTTACGACGGTGTTGGAGGGAACACGCAGGTGAACGGGTGCGATACACCCGTCGTTGTTGGGAATATCGGGATCGAACATGCTCTTGATGGCCATGAAGACATAGGCATAGGTAAAATTGAAGACCACGTTCCCGCCCCAATCCACCTGGGGCGAATAGTTCCGGAGATCCACGGTGATGTCGCTTCCATCGACGGTAATGGCGGCATTGATGTGGATATCTTCTTCTCCGACTCGTTGCTCAATTACGCATGACGATGTGTAGATCCCGTCTTCCACGGCAGCGATGGATGATCTCATGCTGTTTTCGGTGCGTTGCACGATTTCGTCGGCCAACTGGTCCAGATCCTTCATGCCGTATTCCATGAGCATGTTACAGACCTGCCGGGCGCACACGTGGTTGGCGGAAATCTGGGAACGTATGTCGCCTATTACTTAGTCGGGTGTTCGAACATTCCAGCGGATCATTTCAAGAACGGCTTCGTTGGGCTTGCCGGCCTCGTAGAGCTTCAGGAGTGGTATGAACAGGCCGTCTTCGTAGATGTCGTGGTTGCCGGACGATACGCGGCCACCGATGTCAGCGTGGTGGAACACGCAGGCAGTGAAGCCCACAAGGAAATCTTCCATGAAAATCGGGCTCATTACGCAGATGTCGTTCAGGTGCCCTGCCAGGGTCCAGGGATCGTTTGTGATGAATACATCGCCTGGCCGTAAAGAAGAGATATCCAGGCGCTGAACTATTTTTTTGACCCCCAGCGCCATGGCTCCTGCCTGTCCGGGAGTTGCCAGGCTACCCTGTGCCAGCTCCCGCCCATGCTTGTCCGTGAACATGCAGGTGTAATCGTGGGCATCGCGAAGCAGGCTGGAAAAGGCCGTGCGAGCAACCGCAGCATCCGCCTCGTCCACTATTGAGATGAGTCTACGCCAGAGGATCTCTACGGTTACGGGATCGAGGGCACAATCCATCATATGCCTCCAGAGACTATAGATCTATCCATAGAAAGCCCAGTTCATCGACCCTTGCGGAGGCGCCATGGCCCACGATGATCGTGGATTCGCGCTCTTCAACTATTGCGGGTCCGGAGAAGGACATACCCGCCAGCAGGCGATAGCGATCGTAGACATCGTGGTGAACCATTGACCCCTCGATCTGGCAGTAGGCGAGGCGCTTGGACTTCAGGGCAGAAGTGGCGTCTGTTCCTCCCAGCGGCTGACGTGGAAGTTCCAGTAGTCTGAGTGGTAGGCTGGCCCTGACTCTGAAGCTCACAAATTCGATGGGAGAGTCGGGATAGGTACGCCCATAGAGTTTCTTGTAGGTTTCGTCGAAGAGGGCTCGTATTCGTTCCTTCCCCAGTTTGAAAAGGGGGATGGAGGGGAGCAACACATTTGTCTCCGCGCCTTGGCCGAGAAAACGAGCATCCACGCTTCGGCTGAACTCTACATGGGAATCTGAGCCCCCCAGAGCCGATGAAGATTCTTCTTCCATGCGCATCAGCATGTTTTCCAGATGATGGAGGTCGGCGGCGTTCAATGCCACCATGTGGCTACGCACCAGGTCAAAGGCACGTGGAGCCGTGAAAAAGCCAAGTGCGGAGCCGACCCCGGCTCTTGGGGGGACGAGCAGGCGCCTGGCCCCGAGCTTCCTGGTAAGGCCAAAGGCGTGTACAGGTCCGGCGCCCCCGAAAGCCAACACGGTGACCAGACCTGGATCGCCGCCCTTTTCGGCGATGTGGGTTCTGGCTGCCGCCGCCATGGTTTCGTTCACGAGGTCGTGGATTCCCCATGTCGCTCGCAAGAGGGAAATGCCAAGAGGCCTGGCAACCATGTTGAGTATTGCGTCTTTGGCGGCAGCAGGATCCAGGGGCATTCGCCCCCCAAGAAAGTAGTCTTCGTTCAAGTATCCCAGCAGCAGATCTGCGTCGGTGACGGTGGGAAGCTTGCCGCCCTGTCCGTAGCAGGCGGGGCCTGGCAATGCCCCGGAGCTTTCAGGACCAACGCGAAGGGTCCCAAGACGGCTCATGTGGGCGACGCTGCCACCGCCAGCGCCGATTTCCATCAAGTCCAGCACCGGGACCTGGATGGTCAGACCGCTACCTTTCAGGAAACGCTGGACCCGTCCCACCTCAAAGCTTGGGACCACCTCGGCGACTCCATCCTGAATAAGGCAGGATTTTGCGGTGGTTCCCCCCATGTCGAAGCAGAAGAGATCCTTGATCCCAAAGAGCTTGCCATAGTACTGCCCGGCGATCACTGCTGCCGTTGGACCGGATTCGATTATTCGCACAGGGAATTGTTTTGCCGTTTCCACCGACGTCACACCACCGCTGGAGAGCATGATGAACAGTTTCCCCTTGAAACCCAGCAGAGAAAGTCGACGGGACAGCCTTGCCAGGTAGGACTCGGTCAGGGGTTTGACATAGGCGTTGGTGACCGTGGTGCTGGTTCTTTCGTACTCTCTTATCTGTGGAAGTACCTCGTAGGAAATGGATACGGGAATGTCAGGAGCGAGTTCCCTGGCCAGGTTCTTGAGGCGAAGTTCATGCACCGGGTTTTCGAAGGAGTTGATCAGACTGATTGCGATGGAGCGCACACCTTGCTGAAGAATGGAATCCAGCACCTGTCGTGCCTGTCGTTCGTCGAGTTCATGGACGATCCTGCCATCGGCGGCAATTCTTTCGTCAACCTCCCATCGACGACTTCTGGGAACCAGGGGTTCAGGAAAGCATGCCATCGCGTCGTATGGAGCGTAGCGGATCTCACGTGCCAGCTCCAGGATGTCCCGGAATCCCTTGGTGGTTATCAGAGCCGTTCTGGCACCTTTTCTTTCTATTATCGCGTTGATTACGAGCGTTGTGCCGTGAATCACTTCATCCAGGTGTGGGACGAAATGGGGAGCTTGCTGTGAGAGACCGGTAACGCCGGTTTCCAGCGCCTGGGAGGGATCTCCCGGAGTAGTCAGACACTTGTGGACGTGGATGTCGCCTGTTTCATCATTCAGGAGCACGAAATCAGTGAATGTGCCACCGATGTCACAACCGAGGCGGTACTTCTGTGGAGACATCTCGACCTCAGGATTCATCGGCTTGCCAGGGCCGTGAAGGTGCTTGGAAGACAGCTTGTCATGGTTGAACTGTCCATGTAGAAGTCCGGGCAGTGGTGTCTGGGGCATGGGATTCCGGTGGACCCGGTTTCCCGGGAAACGGTCTCTGCCCCGCAGGACAGGCACGGCATGAGTCCCGATGAAGAGAGACGCCCGTTGGTTTTGCTGGGGGCCGAGGGCTCCATGACCTGGAAGGGGCTGGTAGCATGACTTGAAGACAAGAATAGTAACATGTGATGCCACAGGCGTGGCCTGCCAGGTCTTCCGAATCGTTGGCAGACGGGGTAGTGAATCTTCATTGCTGGCTTTCGTGGATCATGACTGTCCAACTGGATAGAGCAGAGCAAGCCCCGTCTTGGCCCTGGGTGCATGTGCCAACAGGGGGGGGCAGAGGATACGGAGGTTCGAATGTACTTTGTCATCGGTATTCTGGTATTGGTACTGCTGCTGGTTTTGCTGGAGTTGAAGACCAGCCGACCTGACGGCGACCTGGTGCGAGTCCATCCCTACAGGCGTGCTCTGGGCTTTATTCTCACCGCGCCCAATTCTTCCATGGTCTATTTCGATGCATACGTCAACGCCGAAGAACTGCTCTCCTACCTGGACGAAATTCAGCACCGCTTCGAGGCCAGACTCACCCACTGCGTGGTGGCGGCCATCAACATCGGGCTCCATGAATGCCCAACCATGAATCGTTTCGTCTCAGGGTACAGGATGTACCAGCGTCGAGGGCGCTGGCTGTCCTTCAGCATCAAAAAAAAGAAGCTCGAGAAGAAGGCAAAGCTCGCCGCGGTCAAGATGCTCATGAATGACGATGACACTTTCGAAGATCTGTGCAAACGCATCAACAAACGTATCTACACTGAGCGGTCGGGCAAAACTACTGCACAGGATCGCGAGATGATGCTCCTGGACAAGCTTCCAAGGCCTGTTTTCGTCCTCGCATTCAAGCTGGCAAACATATTGGACTACTACAACCTTCTTCCATGGGTTTTCATGAAATCCGACGCCATGTATACCAGCGTATTCTGCGCCAATCTTGGAAGTGTGGGCATGGATGCCGGCTATCATCACCTTTATGACTGGGGAAACGCTCCACTGTTCATAATGGTGGGCAAGGTGCGGGAGAGGCCGTGGGTAGAAGACGGCAAGCTGACCACGCGGAAGGTTCTTCACCTGCGTTTTACCTACGATGAACGCATCGACGATGGGATGTCCGCTGGTGATGGTATCAAGGCTGTGGTAGATGTGCTGGAAAACCCAAGGAAGTACCTGGGCTGTCTCTCACCGGACGGCAGCGACACCCGGCCCATGGTACAGGGCTCTTGAAGGATTGAAGTCGATTCGGGTGCTGGCCGGGCGGGCAACATTGTTTTCCTGCTTCATCCTGAAGGAAACGACATCGCAGGAACAGGGATCTTGATAAGGGTTTACCTGTCATCGAAAAGGCGAAGCGAAATCGAGAATAGACCTTCGGTCCATTCGCCATCATCGTCCAGTAGCCGGGTCGAGTCCGTGATGGAGAAGGACAGGTTGTCTGTAAGGCTGTCCAGGGTGGTGTTTCCAGTGCTGCCAGACAGGTCGTTCAGGTCCAGTTCCAGCGTGCTACCCAGAAGGGAGAGAGCCGAGTCCAACAGGCCGGTCAAGCCATCCAGTACTTCGTCTTCGACCCAGGTGGCGCTGGTCTCGTAGTCGATGATGGCTCCTTCGGGAATGTCGATGGCCAGCGAGATCAAGGCACCGTGTTCGATGTTGAGATCAGCTTCTATGACCACGGAGGCTTCCAACCAGTCTTCGCAGTGGCCATCAGCCAGGCTGCCGATCTCCAGGGAGACATCGGGCAAGTATAGCACAGCCAGGGGGCTTGTACCTTCCTTGAGGCGGGCAACATGGGCTTCACCAGATTTCAAGGCCAGACACCAGCCGTCGGATTCGGGAGCATCTTCACCACCTGGGATGGACGTGACGGCGGAGTCCAGGAGAGAGCCAAAGATTCCAGAGAGTTCCAGGTCCAGGTCCAGCAGATCCAGGATGGTTTCCGAAAGAAGGGTGTCCAGGAGAGCTTCGTGGAGTCCCACTGCAAGGTGTGCCTCAGGAGCATCTTCGGGGCCGGGGGTTGGCATTTCCAGGTCGATTCCTGAAACAGGCTCGTCAAGGCCGAGGCCGACACCGATACCCAGGCCCTCAGCATCGGTGCTCAGTTCAAGGAGTTGGGCTTCCAGGGTCGTACCGAGGATGTCTTGTTGGAAGAGATATGGGCCGCCAAGACCTATTTCTCCATACTGTTCAAGGATGTAGTCCAGGAGCAGATCCGACAGAGGATCTACGACGTAGTCATCTACTGCGTTCATCAACAGCTCAAGGATCCAGCCATCCAGGCTTCAGGCATCCACGTCAGGTTCGTCCAGGCTGATGGAGGCGTCGGATAGCGAAAGCCAGACCAGACCATCATTGTCGATTTCCGGATCCATTAAAAAACTCACGGCGATTTCGCCAAAACCAATCGAGAGAGGGACCACGTAGGTGGAACTGATGCTCACTTGCAGATCGTATGATAGGTAGAGCTGTTGCAGGGTGATGGTAGTCGTGATGCCGCCATCGCTGGCTTCAAGCTCAACGAGTGTGGGTTCGTGGGTCAGGCCTGACGGAGTGAATGCCAACCAGCCGGCATCCCACGAGGGGAGGGAAGATGCGATAGCATCGGCCCATCCGGCGGCGTCTACCAGGGTGGCCATGGTCGAAGCCAATCCCGAGAGACCATCGGGCAGAAGATTCGCGGTGATTCCACCGGTCCAGGTGTCGGTGGGATCATGGCCAGAGAAAACCGGGATCCTGATGCGCTGGTGTTGGCTGACAAGGTCTGCCTGGATGTCGACTACCATGAAGTCGCCATCCAGGGGCAGTTCAATGCGAAAATAGCTGAACTGATGGTCAACGGGGTCACCGTTTACCACCAGAGTTGCTTCCTGAGGCAAAACCAGGCCTTCAATCAGGACTGGTGAATCTCCGAGAAACTCGCCGTAGGAAGGGGAGAAGACCTGTAGGTCCAGCGCCGTTGTAGACTCGGCAAACTCGTAGTTGGGACTGCAAGCCGAGAGAAGAACAAGGGAAGCCAGGATTCTGTACATAATCGTTGCTCAAATGCTGGAGGATCAAGTTTCAACTTGAATTGACGGGATGGAGTGATCCCAGGACTCGAGCAAACAGTGTACCTTACCAGCGAGGGCACTTCCAGCAGAACCTGGATCTGAGTCCACCTGGTGTGGTTCTTGTGGAACGACGGCGGTTCGAATCCAGCAGATCCGCCACGACGCGGCGTGAAGGGACTCAGGATTGTTTTGAAAAAAGTGCCCCTGGCTGCCGGAAGGCCCGTTTGCCACAAGGTAGGAACCGGGCACCTTTGAACAGGAGGCAAAGTTGCGGAGTTCGGTGTGACTATGTAAGGAGAGCGAAATCCAGACGGGTAACGAATCCCATAGTTGCCGAACACATCGGCGGACCATTCCGGGAGCCAGGGGCGTTTCTGCAGAGCCAGGGGCTTCTGAAAACAACGATCAAGAATACTTGAAAGCACGTTCGGTAAAGAGCGGGATGTCAGGAATATCTCTTCTCTCCCAAGTCCGTTCTGTCCAGCTTCAGGGCAGTTTTTTGTAGTCTTTGATACTTCTCTCTCCTCCTGGGTGGTTCTGGTTGTACTTTCATGATCCCAGGCGAATCTCCTGGAAGCCGACTCCATGGATGCACCACGGGTACCTCTGCAAGAGCTTCTGTGCTTCAGGGGCCGGAGAGGTTGGCAGGACCTCGAGTGCCCCTAGCGAGTTCCCATCCGGAAAAGCCTCCCTTCGCCGAAGCTGCCCATTCCTTCGCCAGGCACGCCCGCGCAACCACTTGAAATAGCGCTGCTATTCCGGCGGGTTGCGCCGACGCACCTGGCTCGAAAGCGACTCGCCCCGGCTCG
>JAJRWT010000052.1 GCA_024276675.1 Myxococcota bacterium
GCTCGGGCGTTCAAAAAACAGGGGCTCCCATGCTCGGGCGTTCAAAAAACAGGGGCTCCCATGCTCGGGCGTTCAAAAAACAGGGGCTCCCATGCTCGGGCGTTCAAAAAACAGGGGCTCCCATGCCAAATTCCCGCGTAGTTGTCGGGTCAAGCCTTTCCCGACACTTGCAAGGCCCCTGGCTGCAATGCGGCTCGCTCCTGCTGTCTCCGTTTTTTTCGGCCTGGAGCCGACACTCCTGCGCAAGAGGTGAACTGCTCCACCTGGGAGCGAAGGCTTCCAGCCTTCGCAAGGGTCACTGAAAAACGCATTCTCGCCGAGGACGAGCGGGAGCGAGACGCCCTCGTTCCCAGGGTTGGTCATCAGCCATGGGGGAGTCTCGTGGAGTTCGGGAGTTTTTCTGTGACAGGATGTTACTCCGGCCGTGGGTTCCAGGGTTCCAGGCCCATCTGGCGCAGGGCTTCGTCCGCCAGGGGGGCCCAGCCCCGGTTGGCTCGCGGATTGGCGGGGCTGGGGTGGGGTACGCTCCCGATGACCAGGCGGCGCTCGCCCAGTGCGGCGCGGGCTCGTTTTTCGGCGAACCTGCCGACCCCTATGACATGGCTGGGGCCGAGCTGGTCCACGGTTCTGCGCAGAGCCTCGTCGCAGGCCCGAAACAGGGGTTCTCGCTCGGACCTGGGCAGCTTTTCCGGCACGCGGTTGCGCCCGCTCTCTTCGATGAACAGCAGGGGGCAGTAGTTGGCGACGAAGAAGCGCGAGAAGAAGGCTTCGGGCGTGCCGAAACGCTCCTTGGCCCAGCCCCAGAAACGCCGGCCGCTCACTTCGCTGCGCGGGCAGTCGAAGCCCTGCACGGGGCGCCTGGGGTGTTGGCGGGGAGGCCTGCCCACCGCTGCACGGATTCCCAGCCAGTCCCGCACGGCGGCGATTTCGCCGAAGGGCACCCCCACCTGGGCCATGCCGAAGGGGCCGGGGTTCATTCCCAGGAACAGGACCTCGGGGCTGCCCTGCCCGTAGCGCCGGCAGTAGGTGTCCCAGGGGGCTCGGGCGTAGATCAGCGGGTTGTAGACGTGGCTGACGGGGGGAGCGAAGGACAGGCCCCGGAGCCTGGCCACGAGATCATCGGTGATCTGACGGAGCATGTTCTGGACTCCTGCTGCCAGGACAGTGGCGGAGGCGGTCGCTCCAGGTGCCGGGCTCCGCCTCCTTGCCCGGATGCCATCTCTGGCATAGCGGATATCATGATGGCTCGGGCCACGACCACGGAATTGCACGGGAGGTGCCGACATGGAAGGGCGTAGAACAAGGGTGTTGCTCGCGAAACCGGGACTGGACGGCCATGATCGGGGGATCAAGGTCCTGGCTCTGGGCCTGCGTGACGCCGGCTTCGACGTGATCTATACCGGGCTGCGCCAGAGCGTGGATACCATAGCGCAGACAGCGCTGGAAGAAGACGTACAGGTCGTCGGCCTGTCCATTCTGTCCGGCTCCCACCTGCCAATCTGCAAAAAGATGCGCCAGGCCATGGACAGGGCCGGCCTGGGCGACCGTATGTGGCTGGTGGGGGGGAACATCCCGGATCGCGACCGGCCCATCCTCATGGAACTGGGCGTTTCCCAGGTCTTTCCCACCGGCACCCCCATCGACCAGGTCGCCGAGTACATCCAACACCACCTGGAGGAACACACATCATGAGCAAGGGGAAGGACAGGCCCGATCTGCCACAGGTCCGCCTGGAATCGGGAATAGAGGTCAAGCCGGTCTACACCGCCGACGACATCGCCGCCACCGCCATCGCCGCCGACGACATCGCCCCTCCAGGTGAATACCCCTTCACACGGGGCATACACCCCCTGATGTACAGGCGTCGCCCCTTCACCATGCGCCAGTACGCCGGCTTCGGCACGCCCGAAGAAACCCGGCGCCGCTTCGCCTACCTCATGGAAAGGGGTCAGACCGGACTGAACGTGGCCTTCGACCTGCCCACCCAGGTTGGCCTGGATTCCGACGATCCCCAGGCCGAAGGTGAGGTGGGCCGAGTCGGGATGGCGGTAGACACCCTGGCCGACATGGAAACCGCCTTCGAAGGAATCGATCTCAACGAGATCACGGTTTCACTCACCATCAACGGCTCGGCGCCCATCATCATGGCCATGTACTTCGCCCTGGCCGAAAAGCGCGGCTACGATCTCTCCAGCCTCAGGGGCACCGCCCAGAACGACATCCTCAAGGAGTTCGTCTCGCGCAACACGTGGATCTTCCCGGTGGAACCCTCGGTGAAGATGGTGGGCGACACCATCGAATACTGCGCCCGGCACCTTCCCAGGTACTCTCCCGTGAGCGTCTGCGGCTACCACATCCGTGAAGCCGGGGCAGATCCCGTGCAGGAGATGGCATACGCGTTCCTCATCGCCAGGGCCTACATCGACCATTCCCTGGAGCGAGGCCTCTCGGTAGACGACTTCGCCAGTCGTCTCTCCTTCAATTTCGACATCCACGGCAACTTCTTCGAACAGATCGCCAAGTTCCGGGCGGGAAGGCGCCTGTGGGCACGCATCGTAAAGGAAGACTACGGCGCCCGAAACCCCAGGTCCGGTTGGCTACGCATGATCGCCGGCGGCGGTGGGGGCGGCCTGACCATCGAGCAACCCGAAAACAACATCGCCCGCAGCGCCTACTACGCCCTTATCAGCACCCTGTCCGGCACCCAGACCATGGCTCTCTGCACCTACGACGAAGCCTACACCATCCCCACGGAAAAGGCCGCCAGGATCGCCCTGCGCACCATGCAGCTACTCACCACCGAGATGGGGATCACCGACACCGTGGACCCCCTGGCGGGCTCCTACTACGTGGAAACCCTCACCAACCAGATGGAGTCCCTGATCCGCCAGGAGATGGACCGGGTGGAGAGCGCCGGCGGCATCGTGAAGGCCATCTCCCAGGGCGAAATCCAGGCTCGCGTGGCCCGGCAGGCCTACGCCTGGGAAAAGGGCCTTCGCGACGGTTCCATCCGCAAGGTGGGGGTCAACTGCTTCGTGGAAGAGGAAGAGGAACGCCAGGTGGAGTTCCACCCCTACGACGAGGGCGCCGCCGCCCGCCAGGTGCGCTCCCTGAAAAGGGTACGCAGCCAACGCGATGCCTCCCGGGTTGCCGGCGCCCTGGCTGCCCTGGAAACCGCCGCCCGCCAGGGCCAGAACCTGGTGGAGCCGTGCATCCGGGCGGTGAGTGTCTACGCCAGCGTTGGCGAAATCACCACGGTACTCAAGCGCGTCTTCGGCACCTACCGCGAGCCCAGGATCTTCTGACCACCTCCAACGGGGCTCCCCACCCCGGAAGCGCCCCGGAAGGAATCTCCATGAAGCCACGACAGGCCGTTGCGCTGTACACACTTCCACTCCTCGTGATTGCCTGCGCCGGCGAAGAGCTGGACACTCCCTTCATCCAGAAGGTGGGCGTTGGCTCCATACACAGTTGTAAACTTGATTTTCAGGGGCGCATCTGGTGCTGGGGGCAAGACGGCGAGGGTCAGGCCAGCCCCCCTGCCGGTGAATCCGACTACATCCAGTTGAGCGTTGGGGCCTACAACACCTGCGGACTGCGGGCCGATGGCGTGGCAATCTGCTGGGGCCAGGACGACTACGGCCAGTCCACGGCGCCGGATTCGCGCTTCATCCAGATCAGCGCCGGTTCCTGTCATTCCTGCGGCGTCAGGCGCGACGGCCAGGTGGAATGCTGGGGCCAGGACGACCAGGGCCAATCGAGCCCGCCCCAGGGGCAGTTCCGGCAGGTGGCCGTGGGGCTGGCCGCCAGTTGCGCCATCGACGACCAGGGGACCATGTCCTGCTGGGGAACCGACGAAGACGGCCTCTCCACCGCCCCGGGAGGCACGTTCCAGCAGGTGTCCCTCAGCCTGGGCGACGACCACGCCTGCGCCCTGCTGGGCTCCGGCGACATCATCTGCTGGGGCGACAACCAGTACACCCAGTGCGACGTACCAGCGGGAACCTACCTTCACGTGAGCGCCGGCTACCACAACACCTGTGCCATCGACAAGGACGGCGCCGTGGTCTGCTGGGGCTACAACGAAATCCCTCCCCCCCAGCCCTACGGGGTCTTCCAGCAGATCTCGGTGGGCTGGACCCACGGCTGTGTCGTCGAAGACATTGGAATGGAAGTCCAATGCTGGGGTGAAGACACCTACGGGCAGTCGACACCGCCTTTCGTGGGTGGATAGGAGAACCAACCATAATGTTTCGCCATCTCTTCAAGCTGTTCACGCTGTTTTCGTCGCTGCTGCCAGCCTTCATGATGTTGTCGTCCTGCGCTGGGCAGGCACCGGAGCAGGCCAGCCCCGGCTCGGAAGGGGCCCCGACCCCGCAGGTCCTCAAGGTGGCATTTCTCTACGTTGGGCCCGTAGGCGATGCCGGCTGGTCCTGGGCCTACGACCAGGCCCGCAAGGACCTGGAGCAGCAGTTCCCGTGGGTCGAGACCACCTACCTGGAAAGCGTACCCGAAGGCGCCGGCGCGGAGCGGGTGCTCACCCAGTTGGCCGAAAAAGGCTACGATCTCGTATTTGCCACATCTTTCGGCTACATGGACCCGGTCATCCAGGTGGCGGAGCGCTACCCCGGGGTGACCTTCATGCACTGCTCCGGCTACAAGCGGGCGGCCAACGTGGGGACCTACTTCGGCCGGATGTACCAGGCCAAGTACCTGGCGGGCTTCATCGCGGGCAGCATGAGCGAGACCGGAAAGCTGGGCTACGTGGCACCCCACCCCATCCCCGAGGTCATACGTCACATCAACGCCTTCAACCTGGGTGCGCGGGCAGCCAATCCCCTTGCCACCGTCAACGTGGTCTGGACCAACTCCTGGTTCGATCCCGGCAAGGAAAAGGAAGCCGCCCTGGCCCTGCTGGACGCCGGCGCCGACATCATCGCCACCGGCGCCGACTCCGCCGCGCCCCTGCAGGCCGCCCAGGGGCGTGGCGCCCTGGCCATGGGCTACGACTCCGACGGCCGGCAGTTCGCCCCCCAGGCCTTCCTCACTGCCCCGGTCTGGGACTGGTCGGTGATCTACCGCGAGGTCGTGCAGCAGGTAAGGAACGGCACATGGAAGAGCAGCGATAGCTGGACGGGCATGGAATCGGGCCTGGTGAAGCTGGCGCCCCTGTCGGACCTGGTGCCCCCGGAGTTGCAGGAAGCGGTGGCCCAAAAGCAGGAGGCCATCGTCAGCGGCGAGCTGAAGGTCTTCGCGGGACCGTGGAGCTGGCAGGACGGCAGCCCGGCCTTCGCACAGGGCGAGCTGCCCACCGACCAGCAGCTACTTGCCATGAATACCTTTGCCCAGGGCGTCGTGGGCGCCGTTCCACGATAGGAGCCGGCGGGCACGGCCGGCGCGAGGCCTGCGTGGGCAGGGATCGTGCCGGCGGACCGAATCGTAGCGAGGGGCGCATGGCCACCAGGTGAACGACAAGCGCGATTGAGAGGGGGGAGAGTTGCCGGCCTTGCTGGAGAGCCCCGAGAACATCGTCCTGGAGATGCAGGGCATCCGCAAGTCATTTCCCGGCGTGACGGCCAACGACGGTGTCCAGCTCCGGCTTCGCCGTGGCGAGATTCACGCGCTCCTGGGCGAGAACGGCGCGGGCAAGTCCACCCTCATGAGCGTGCTGGTGGGGCTCTATCGCCCCGACTCCGGCAGCATCGCGGTCAGGGGCACGCCCGTGGTCATGCGCAACCCCCGCCGTGCCCTGCGACTGGGCATTTGCATGGTCCACCAGCACTTCCTGCAATCCCAGCGCCACACGGCCCTGCAGAACATAGCCCTGGGGCATGCTTACCTGCGTCTCTTCCCACGCTGGTCCAGGATCCGCGGCCAGGTGGAGCGTGCAGCCCAGAAATACGGGCTGGGGCTGGACCTGGACGCCCCCATCGCCCTCATGCCGGTGGGGGAGCGTCAAAAGGTGGAGATCCTCCGGGCCCTCTTCCATGGAGCCTCCATACTGGTGCTGGACGAACCCACGGCAGTACTCTCCCGCCAGGAAACAGAGATCCTGTTCCAGGTCCTGCGCTCATTCGCCGCCGAGGGCGGCTCCGTGATCTTCATCTCCCACAAGCTGGACGAGGTGCTGGACATCGCCCACCGTGTCACCGTCATGCGCAAGGGGCGAACCGTCTTCAGCGGCCCCATGGCGGGCATGGACGCCCCTCGCCTGGCCCGCCTGATGGTGGGAAGGGACATCCACCCCCAGCAGCGGAAGGCAAGAGATCTCAGCGGCCCCACGGTGCTCAGCCTGCGGGATGTGAGCGTCAGGGCAAGCGGTCCTCTCCCCTCCCTCCGCCAGGTCTCCTTCCACCTGAAAAAGGGCGAAATCCTGGGAATGGCCGGCGTGTCCGGCAGCGGGCAACGCACCCTCGCTCACCTGCTGGCGGGTCTTCAGCGCCATCACGCGGGCAGCTTCCAGCTCTTTGGCAGGCCCGCCCCCGTGGGCGATGTCCGGGCCTTCACCCGAATGGGCGTGGCCCATGTGCCACAAGATCGCAATCGCACCGGGCTTGCCAGCGGCCTCTCCGTCATGGAGAACCTGGTGCTCAAGCATTACCGGCAGCTCTTCTGCCGCCGGGGTATCATGGCCTGGGATCGGGCCAGGGCCTGGTCCGTGGAACGTATCCAGGAATTGGACATACAGTGTCCCGGGCCCGGGGCCCGCACCGCGTCGCTTTCCGGCGGCAACGTGCAAAAGGTCATCCTGGCGCGAGAGCTGGCCGTCAGGCGCCCGCAGGACTCTGCTCCCCGCCTGGTGGTGGCCGCCTACCCGTGTCGCGGCCTGGACGTGGGCGCGGCCCAGGAGCTGCGTCGGCGTCTCCTCGCTTCTCGCGACCTGGGGTCGGCGGTGCTGCTCATCTCCGAAGACCTGGACGAGCTGTTCAGCCTGTCGGACCGCATAGGAGTGCTCTTCAGGGGCCGGTTGCTGGGCCTGTACCCCAGGGAGCAGCTCAGCCGGGAACTGGTGGGCCTGATGATGGGGGGGCACGTGCCGCCCCACCTGGAGTTGGGAAAGGGAGAAAGTGAGCCATGAGCCTCAAGCTGGAACGTCGCGCCGATACCAGCCTTCCGGCCGAGGCCCTGGTCCTGCTGGCCTCGATTCTGCTGGCCACCATGGTGGGAGCGGTGGTGTTTGCCGCGGTGGGGGCGCCCCCGCTGTCCGCCCTGTGGGTCTTGCTCCGGGAGCCTTTCGGCAGCTCCTTCGGGCTCTCGGAAACCATCCTGAAGACCATCCCCCTGGCCTTCTGCGCCCTGGCGGTGGCGCTGGCCCTCAAGATCGACATGTGGAACATCGGCGCCGAGGGGCAGCTCTACATGGGGGCCCTGGCTGGCTCCTGGCTGGCTCTCCATGGGCCGAACCTGCCGACTCCGCTCCGGCTCCCCGCCATCCTGCTGGCGGGAGCCCTGGGGGGGGCCGTCTGGGCGGCGATCCCCGCTATGCTGAAGGTTTACGGCGACGTGAACGAGATCATCTCCACCCTCATGCTCAACTACGTGGCCATCGCCTGGGTGGAGTACTTTGTCTACGGCCCATGGAAAGGAGCCGACGGATTTCCATACACGGCCACCTTCCACGAGAGCTGGCAGCTCCCGCTTCTCTATCGGCGCGTCCACGTGGGGATCCTGCTGGTGCTGGCCCTGGCGCTCCTGTTGTACTGGGCGGAGCGCCGCACGGCGTTGGGCTACGAGGTGCGCGTGGTGGGGGCCAGTGTCCGGAACGCGCACTACGGCGGAATCCCCGTGCTTTCCCGCCTGCTGCTGCTCATGGCCGTGGCGGGTGCAGCCGCCGGCCTGGCGGGAGTGGGCGAGGTGTCCGGCGTGGAACATCGCCTGCACGCCGGCATCTCCCCGGGCTACGGCTACACGGCCATCATCATCGCCTTCCTGGCCCGGCGCAACCTGCTGGCCACCGTCGGCGTGGCCTTCATCTTCGCCGCCCTGGTGGTGGGGGGTGACGGCCTGCAGATGGCTTTCCCGCAGGTGTCCTCCGCGGTGGTGCAGCTCCTGCAGGGCACGCTGCTGCTGCTGGTGTTGACCGGCGGCTTCTTCACACGGTACCGCCTGGTGCGCTCCCGGGGGGGCAGGTGATGGACGCCTTGAACGCTGCCGAGGTGATGGCCGCCGCCGCCGTGGCTTCGGGCACCCCCATCCTGCTGGCGGGTCTGGGGGAGCTGGTGGCCGAGCGAGCCGGAGTCCTCAACCTCGGGGTGGAGGGCATGATGCTGGTGGGTGCCCTGGCGGGCTTCGCCGGCGCCCACCTGGGGGGCAACGTCTGGGTGGGGTTGACCTGCGCGGCCCTGGCCGCCGGGCTCTTCGCCCTGCTCCACGCGCTTCCCGTGGTGCTGTTCCGGGTGGACCAGGTGGTGTCCGGCCTTGCAATGGTCATACTTGGAACCGGCATCGCATCCGGCCTGGGGCGGGGCTTCGTAGGGCAGGTGGCCCCATCCTTTTCCCGGCTTCCCGTCCCCTGGCTTTCGGAGCTGCCTTTCCTGGGGCCCGTCTTCTTCCGACAGGACATGCTGGTATATTTTTCCCTCCTGCTGCTCCTGCTGGTGTCCCTGTTCCTGGGGCGCAGCAGACCTGGCCTCGAGCTGCAGGTCTGTGGCGAAAACCCCGCCCTGGCAGACTCCGCGGGTCTGAGGGTGGGGCTCTTTCGAGTGCTGGCCACTCTCTGGGGTGGCGTGATGGCGGGCCTGGCCGGCGCCTACCTTTCCCTTGCCGATACTCCTTCCTGGGTGGACGGCATGACAGCCGGCCGGGGCTGGATTGCAATTGCCATGGTGATCTTCTCCGGTTGGACCCCCTGGCGCCTGGCCCTGGGCGCCTGGCTCTTCGGCGGCATGGTGGCTGTACAGTTCCACATCCAGGCCCTGGGCTTCGACGCCAATGTCTACATCCTCAAGATGCTCCCCTACGTCTGCACCCTGCTGGTGCTGCTGTTGGCCTCACGCGGTCCATGGAGCCGTTTCATGGGGGCACCCGCCGCCCTTGGCAGGCCCTACGCTCGCGAGGAGCGGGACTGACCGTGGAGTCGGGGCCTGGCGTGGCCCGGGAGCCGTCGGGAAAGCTCGGGCCCGCTGCGGTGCGCCATGCGCTACTGCGCCGGGCCCTGCTGGGCATCGTGCAGCGTCTTCCCCCCCTCCCAGCCTCCCCCCTGGGGCTCACCCTGCCCCACACCCAGGACCGGGGGGGTAGGCCGGGGCGCTCCTTGGGGCGTTGGAGGATACCGCCGCTGACCGGCGGCTCCTGGCGCATCAACCCCACCACCATGGATCTCATGGCCCGCAGATGCTGCTGCTGTTCTGGAGCCCATGGCAGCTCCACCGAGTCGAGTACCGCGCAGGTTTCGCTGGCGGAGGTGTAGGCTATCTCGTTCCCATCCGGAAAAGCCTCCCTTCGCCGAAGCTGCCCATTCCTTCGCCAGGCACGCCCGCGCAACCACTTGAAATAGCGCTGCTATTCCGGCGGGTTGCGCCGACGCA
>JAJRWT010000053.1 GCA_024276675.1 Myxococcota bacterium
ATCAACCCGGGACCACGGCAGGCAGCGAAACCAGCCAAGACCTGTCATCGTCTCCGGCCATCTCCGCCCACCAGGCCCTGTTTCGCTCTCTGGAGCCACGCACACGCAAGCTCCAGGTGCGTTGTGACCAGGCAAAGGCCAGCGGAACTACGGAAGCCCTCATCTCGCTGGCTTCCAGCAACACCTGTACCGTCACCGCCATCCTGGATGACCGCAGCCGCATGGTGGCGGTCATCGAACCCGTCCACTCCGGCTCCTGGTGGTGCTTCGCCGACTCTGAAAACATCTGCAAGCTCCAGGAGACACATTGACACGCCATCCGCGGCGGGTCTGGGTCGTGGGCGTCGGAGTCGTCACCGCGTTCGGTTCTGGGCTTGCCCCCCTCACCGAGGCCCTTGAGCACAACCGCACTGCCGCACGCCCACCCCTGCCATCTCACGCTCCCAAACCCTCCGTCCCCTGCCTGGCGGAGTACCAGGGTACTCTTCCGGAATGCCCTCCCTTCCGCGACGACCGGAAGGTGGAGTTGCTCTTCGAAGCCTTTCGGCAACTGGCGGGGCTCCCCGAAGCCCTTGGCGGCAGGCTGGGAGTCTTCCTGGGGACCGGGCTTTCCAGCGTGACCCCGGGCGAGCTGGCTCATGATCTGTACCCTCACCTGCTGGGTCGCAGCTTCGACCGGCGTTCCCTGGCCCGCCATCTCTCCACGGAAGGAGGGGCCCCCAACCGCCACCTTCCTGGGAGGGCAGCGCGGGCACTCGCAACCCGGCTGCACGCCACGGGACCCGTACAGACCTGTTTCTCTGCCTGTGCAGCCAGCGGACAAAGCATAGCCGACGCTGCGATGGCCATACGGCGCGGCGAGATAGGCGCGGCCCTGGCCGGCGGCCACGACAGCATGACCCATCCCCTGGGAGTGGCATCCTTCTTCCTTCTCAACACCCTCTCCAGCAAGCTGTGCCGCCCATTCGATACTCGGAGAGATGGCTTTCTGCTAGGAGAAGGAGCGGCTCTCCTGCTCCTGGCCAACCCCGGAGCAGCCCGTGCCGCCGGCCTGGAACCCCTGGCAGTGTTGTGGGGGGCCGGCAGCAGCGCCGACGCCCATTCAGCCACAGCGCCCCATCCCCGGGGTCATGGAGCCTTCCTGGCCATGGAACGAGCCCTGGACGACGCGGGCATCCCTCCCCACGCGGTGGAGCAGGTAAACGCCCATGGAACGGGTACGGTGGTGGGTGACCGGGCCGAGGCCCTGGCCATTTCGCGCCTGCTGCCGGAGTCCACGTCGGTTTGTTCCATGAAGGGTGCCTTTGGCCACACCATCGCTGCCGCGGGAGTCGTGGAGTTGGCCGCCACCATAGGCGCCATGTGCATGGGCTTTTCACCGGGCACGGCGGGCTGCCTGGAGCCAGCCTCGGACTGCCCCATCAACGTGCAGCAGGAACCCCTCCCCAGGGCGCCCGCGGTGGTGCTCTCCAACTCCTTCGGTTTCGGTGGCCAGAATGTCTCCCTGGTACTGGCCCATCCGCTGGCATAACCGCACGGCAGGGCCTGGTGACGACTCGTCCAGGAGCCGTGTAGCGCCGACACACCAAGTAGAATAGAGGCCGGTCCATGGAAGTGGGTATCGCGGCAATCGGTCTCTTGTGCTCGGCTGGAATCGGTACTGAAGGCGCCCGGGGCGGCAGGCCCGGGCCGGTCCCGGGCTTCAGACCAAGGGCCTATATCAGCAACCGCAAGAGCCTCAAGCTCATGAGCCGGGCGGTGAAGCTGGGCGTGTCGGCCATCGCCCTGGCATCGGGCAACCAGACTGAACTGATCTCGGCCACGGCTCCCCCAAGGCGTGCCATGTTCGTGGGCAGCAACCCCCTGGGCGGCGCCCTCGACGACCTGCTGCCGGCCCTGGACATTTCGACAAACAGCTCCGGTGTCCTGGACCTGGGCAGCTTTGCGACCGAAGGCATACCTCGCATACACCCCCTCTGGCTGGTCAAAGGTCTGTCCAACAACGTCCTGGGCATCGCCTCCATGCTCCATGACTTCCAGGGCCCCAACGCCAACTACTGCCAGGGCGAATCCAGCGGCTTTCTCGCCTTGCACGAAGCCTGGGCCACCATCACCGAGGGCAGGGCCGACCTGGCCCTGGCGGGTGCCGCCGACAGCCTGCTGCAGGCAAAGGCCCTGTTCCCCGGGCGGCGCCTGGGTGAAGGAGCAGCGTTTTTCCTGCTTCGTCCCTGGGAACCTTCAGACCGCTGGCTTGTCCGCTCCGGCGCCGGTGAGGCCGCCCTGGTCCAGGAAGAACCGGACCTGGGTTACCTGGGAGTGGCCGGCGCCGTGGTGGGCCTGGCAAGGGCACTCCTCTCCGGAGTTCCACGGGCAACCCTGCGCCAGGGAGGACTTTCCCTCACCGTCGCGGCCACTTCCTGATGGTTCCGGCCATGCTTCCCTCCGGGGATGCCAGGCCAGATCTCCAGGCATCGACAGCGCTCCGGCGTCCACACACGCCAAGCCCCCGGGGGCAGCCGTCGTTGCAAACCAGCCACGCCCCGTTGTGGTGGAAAGATTCTGGTTGCGCATGGCAACTTGACAGGTCTTCCTGACGGGGGACAAGCTGCGGATCCCTCTTTCGGAGGATATGTCCCAAGACGTCCCCTACTGCTTTGCGCTTGGAGGAGAACTGCCCATGGCCCTGCCCCCCGACTTCGATCCCCAGATCTACGCCGTAGTCCACCGTTGCTTTGCCGAAGCCCTGGGGCTCGAAGACGACGAAATCAGCCCGGATTCCCGTATAATCGACGACCTCGGCGCGGAAAGCCTCGACTTCCTGGACATAGTCTACCGCCTGGAACGGGCATTCGACATCCGTATCCCCCGCGGTGGAGTGGAGCAGGCCAGTCGGGAGGGTCTGGAAGAAGGCGAAGAGTACGAGGTCAACGGCATCCTCACGGAAAAGGCCATTGCCCGCCTGGCAGAGGCCATGCCCGAGGTGCCCCGCGATGAATTCAAGCCCGGTCTGAAGGCTTCCGAAGTTCCGCTCCTGTTTCGCGTGGCCACCTTCTACAACCTGGTAGTCCAGTTGCTGAAGCAAAAGGAACAGGGCGACGACAACCCTTGACACCAGCGCTCCCGATGGCCCATCCCTGCCCCGAGGGCGCCGGGGGGAAAAATTGCGACCGGGAACATTCCTTTTTCTGGTTCACCCCCTCACCGAGCTGCACCGCAGGGCCATGGCGGTGCGGGCGGGGCGACCTGACCTGTTCCTGAGGCAACGGAGCGATCCAGGCGACATCCACCGCATCTGCACCCTTTCCCTGGAATCCAGGGGTCGCCGGGCCCGCGGCGTCGTGATGTCCATCCCCCTGCTTCCACCCAGGCTGCTGGAAGAACAGGAGCTGGCACTGGAGCTGATGCTCCAGGCTGTGTCCATGGCGGGCCCACACCTGGATGCCGTGGGGCTGGGCTCCCTCCTGGCGATTGTGGCGGGGCGAGGAACGGCCCTCCAGGAGCGTATTCCACAGCCTGTTACCACCGGGGCGGCGTCCACGGCCTGGGCCGCGGCCCAGAACACCATGACGGTGGCGCGTGCGATGGAGCTGTCTCCAGGAGAACCCATCGCAATACTGGGCTATTCCGGCGCCGTTGGTGGGGGGGTGGCCGGCTATCTCTCGGCCAACACCGCCCATCCCCTCCGGGTGGAGGCCAAGGGCCCGCACCGCAGGCGAGCCATCTCACAGGGAGCGACACCCTTCGGCGATCCCGCCCAGGTGCTGGAGGACTGCTCCCTGGTGGTAGGAGCGTCCACGACAGGAGGCAAGGTCTCACCCCGGCTCTTGAGACCAGGGGCTGTTCTGCTGGACGTGGCCATGCCCCCGACTCTGTCCGGCCCCCCTCCCAGGGGAGTCACCGTGCTTTCAGGCGAGGCCCTGTCTCCTCCCCGCGGATACCGAAGGCGCGGCTGGGGCTGGTTCTATCACCTGCTGGCGGGCTATGGGCTTGGGCATGTCTTTGCCTGCCTGGTGGAACCGATGCTCATGGCACTCGAGGGTAACGCGGAGCCCTTCTCCCAGGGAAGGTCCGTTTCGCTCGAGAGCGTCCAACAGGTGGGCAGAATCGCCACCACCCACGGTTTCAGACCAGTCCTGGCCAGGGGGCATGGCACCGTGGACCCGCGGACGCTAAGGCGGATCCAGCACCGATAGGGCCCGTCGAGCCCGTGGAACCTCCCGACGCAAGGACGAACCCAGCCAACCATGTCCAACGCAGCGCGCAGCAACAATGAAAGCACCGACGCTTCCCGGCCTGCCCCGGGGCGCAGCCCGGACCGCCAGCCCGCCGAGACTGCCGGCCCGGGTTCCCATGCCCTGGAAACCCGTACCAACCAGCCAGTTTCCAGCCAGCAGCCCGGCTCATTCCCGGCCCATGGGCGGTCCGGGAGCCTCCGGGTCTATGTCAAGACCTTCGGCTGCCAGATGAACGTGTACGACTCCGGCAAGATACTGGCCCTGCTGGAAAAGGACCATTACCTGCCGACAAGGAACATGGAAGATGCGGATCTCATCCTGGTGAACACCTGCTCCGTGCGTGAGAAGCCGGAGCACAAGCTCCGGTCGTTCCTTGGCGTCGTCAAGCGCCTGCAAAAAAAGCGCCGGGCTGTCTGCGGCGTGGTGGGCTGCATGGCCCAACACGACGGAGCCCGGATCTTCGCTGATCATCCCTACCTGGACCTGGTGCTGGGGCCCGACGCCCTTCCCTACATACGCCGCCACCTGCGTGAGGCCAGAAACCACAGGGTCCTGGACAGGCGCTTCCTGGAGGTGGCGGACTACCCTTTCGTGGAAGACATCGCCACCTCTCCCCAGGCGGCGCCGGGTCCCTGTGCGCTGGTCACCGTGCAGAAGGGCTGCGACAACCACTGCACCTACTGCATCGTCCCATCCACCAGGGGCAAGGAACAGAGCAGGCCCTGGCAACAGGTACTGGGCGAGGCCCGAAGGCTGGTGGCGCGTGGGGTGAAGGACATCACCCTCATAGGTCAGAACGTGAACGCCTACGGTAGAAAGCGCCGAGACGGCGTCGATTTCGTGGATCTGCTGCACATGCTGCAACGCCTGGACGGCCTGGAGCGGATTCGTTTCACCACCAGCCACCCCAAGGACGTGGACCAGCGTTTCATCCAGGCCTTCGCGGAGCTGCCGCGCCTGGCCAGCCACCTCCATCTGCCGGTACAGTCGGGTTCCAACAGGATCCTTCGGCGGATGGGTCGCGGCTGCACCAGGGAACGTTTCCTGGACATCGTGGCCGCTCTGCGCCGCGCCAGGCCCGACATATCCATCACCACCGACCTCATCGTGGGCTTCCCCGGAGAAACCGAAGACGACTTTCGCCAGACCCTCGACCTGATGGAACAGGTTCCCCTGGACGGCTCCTTCTCCTTCAAGTACTCTCCCCGCCCCCACACGGCGGCAACGCGCCTGCCCCCGGAACAGTCGGTACCGGCACATGTCTCGTCCCAAAGGCTGGCCAGGCTTCAGGCTCTCCAGAGGGAGCTTTCCATCGCAGCCAACCGGCGCCTGCAAGGAAGGGTCCTCTCCGTGCTCATCGAGGGCCCATCCAGGCGCGATCCCGCCATCGCCAGCGGCAGGACCAGTTGCTTCAGGACCGTGAATGTCCATGCTCCCGGCAGCGAGCCAGGCTCCATCGTCCAGGTGGAAATAACCCGCACACACGCCAACTCCCTGGAAGGCCGGGTCCTTGGCACGTGAAGGAACTGCTCCAACAGCACGGTCCGAGCCCGGACGCATGAGCGAAAAGGGCCCGGGTCAGGGCAGGGAATAGCTCAGCTTCCTGGTGAAGACGGGCTGCTTCGCACCATCCACTTCCTTGAACACCTTGAACTCCAACTGGCCGGATCGGGCGGGCACCGGGGCGGTCAGCTTGGCGAACATGAAGGTGGGACCGAACTCGGCCATGCCCGAGCTGTTCACCAGTTGCCTGCTTTCGGCCACCTTGATGCCCCCGGCGTACAGCTCCGCCACGATCCAGAACTCCTGGCTACCGAAATCCGCCCTTGACCTGCCCAGGAGAATGGGCAGTTCCACCACCACCGCGTCGCGGTCCATCGCCACGATGGCGGGTTGATAGTTGCCGGCCAGGGGCTGCTTGCCAACGACATCCAGCGCCACCGGACCCGCAGGCGCGGTGCTGGTGGTGGTGCCGGTGGGATCGGAAAAATCACCCAGCAACGGGTCTAAGTCCAGGTCTTCTTCGGGGTCGCTCAACAGGTCGCCTTCCGGGTCGTCCAGGCCGAAGTCGAAATCTTCGATGGGATCCGACATCTCGTCGGAGCCGTCATCGAAGATCTCCAGACCGCCCGCAGGGTCCAGGTCGAAGTCTTCGATGGGGTCTTCCTCCAGCGAGAAGTCGTCGGGAGAGGGTATTTCATCGCTGGATTTGCTCTTGTCCTTGTGGGCGCGATCCCTACCCGACAGCGAAAACGCTGGCACCTGCCCATGGTGGGCGGGTTGGAACAGGACGCCGGACTGGCCAGCATGGACCGGCGAAACAACCAGTACTCCGGGCAGCATCGCCAGCAGCAACACCGCCCGTGATGGTAGGGGAAACAGTGATTCCATGGTCATGCCTCCACGCTGGAGTCGGCGTCGGAGCCCAAGGGAACCCCATGGCCGCCATCAGGTGTAAAATACCGTGGAAGCCACTTGTCAACAACCACGTTTCTCTGGCCGCGGCGCCGCCGGATCCCGGGGGCAATCCAAGCCCCTGCACAGGGCCAGCGCCTCCGGGGGCAACCGGCTGCATGGCGGTGGCGTTACAGTCAGGTCCCGTTTTCGGCACTCCTTCGCCACCCATTTGCTCGAGGACGGCTATGACATTCGGACCGTCCAAGAGCTACTGGGGCACAAGGATGTCTCCACGTCCATGGTCCATACCCACGTGGTGAACCGCGGACCGGGGGGAGAGCGAAGCCCTGCGGACCGACTTTTGGATTGAGGCGTGGTCCAATTCGGTGAGAGCGCTGGTATCGTGGCAGGAGCCGTGGTGAGGTGCGCCGGGGGTACAGGGTGATCCGCAGAACACCCTGACAGGTGAGCGTAGTAGTTCGAAAGACAGGGTTGAATGGGGGTGACTGGGCGTATTGTTCCACGAGCATCAAGCAGAACATGGATTTACCCGCTGTAGGTAGTTGTATTACCAACGAAGGCGATTCAAGCGACGATTCGTGACGAGCGCCAACTGGGTGGAGAGGATTCACTTCACGTTACGTGGGTCGAGAGCGGTTCGATCTGGGTGACGCTCAAATCTGGCGCGGTGAGCGGATTGACCTGGCTGTCACAGCTATTCCGGCTTTCGATGGACGCTCGTCTACAGCGGACGCTGGCCGAAGCTGCCACTGCGGAGGAGCAGGCACGAGTAGCCGAAATGACGCGTGAAGAGATCGTTCGCGCTCGACGCGCTGAAGAGAACCTCCGTACCGCGCGGGCCATTCACCAGGCCCGAGACGAGTGGCGTAGCGAGGTTCTTGATCAGATAGACTTCAACCAGGCATTGGCCGATCGAATGGAGAATCAGGTCGCCCGAGAGGCGGTTCAGCGTGAGCTTGATGAAGCCATCGGAGAACTCGCTAAATCTAAGCTCATCGGGATAATCCAGCACGTACCAGACGTTTCGTCGGATTACCCTCGTCTCCCCAGGCGGTCGGGCCGTGGAAACGTGCGAGAGGACAGGAACAGGCGAGACGATGGCTGACGGAGCGCCTAACAACGGCATGCAGCTGACGGCGCTTCGCGCCGCAGCTGATGCCGAAGACGTTAGCCGTAGGAAAACATCTTGACACATAACGTTATGCGTCATACGCTATAGGCATGATTCAGTCCTTTAAATCCAAAGAGGCTGAGAAAATCTTCGGCCGAAATCGCTCGAAAAAGCTGCCTGGTGACATCCAGCATGTAGTTCTTCGTAAGCTGAAGATGCTCCATCGTTCAAAAACTCTGTCAGATTTGAGGGTGCCACCTGCAAATAGGCTTGAGCGCCTCAAGGGAAACAGGGAGGGGCAGTACAGCATTAGGATTAACGACCAATGGCGGATTTGTTTCCGCTGGGAACACGGCGATGCATTTGATGTCGAAATCGTCGACTACCACCGAGGTTAGCCATGTGCGGAAAAAAACTATCACCTGTGCACCCTGGCGAGATTCTTTTGCATGAGTTCTTGGAGCCAATGGGCCTGAGTCAGACTCGTCTGGCTAAAGGCATTGGAGTGTCTCCACGCAGAATCAACGAAATCGTTTTACAAAAACGCAGCATCACGGCAGACACCTCGTTGCGGCTGGCCAAGTATTTCAAAATGTCGCCGGATTTCTGGCTGGGCCTGCAAATGGATTTCGATCTTGAGTCTGCATCGGATCGCCTTGGTGAACGCCTGGATCGAGAAGTCGGTCAGTATATGGGCGGATCACTCCACGGATAACAATTCGTTCAAGCTGACGGATCTGTCCTATCACGTTCCCATCCGGAAATGGCTCCCATCGCCGGAGCGGCCCATTCCTTCGCCAGGCACATCCGCGCAACCACTTGAAATAGCGCTGCTATTCCGGCGGGTTACGCGGACGCACCTGGCTCGAAAGCGACTCGCCCCGGCTCGGTCCGCCTTTTCCGGATGGGAACTATCACGGTTCTGGCTGGAGCCAGAACCGCGCCAGGCCAGCCCGTAGCTCAACGACACGTTAGGTTCAGAGAAAGGAGCCGTGCGGCGAGGCGATGCTGGCACTCGTCACGCCATCAGGCCACCAAGCGGTCAAGAACTCGCGCGACGGCATCGGGCTCTTGGTCGATGATGTTCAGCAACATCCTCGCCGGTCCACGGGGCACCCTTCTGCCCTGCTCCCAGTTGCGGACCGTGGAGACTGTCACCCCGAAGGCTCGGGCGAACTCGGTCTGGGACATACCCAGCATTTCACGGATCTCCTTCACATTGACCAGTGGCACCTCGAGTCGGTGAATCCCACTGTCAGTCTGCTCTCCACGAGCGAAGTCGAGTGCGTCGAGAAGTCCTTCCTCGATGGCATTGAAGTCAGTCATTTCTTCTTTCCTCGGTAGTGCGCTACTAGCTGTGTGGTCAGCTTGTGGAACTCGTTGTGTTCGGCCGCCGTGAGATTCGCCTTGCCGCTCTTGGCGAACAAGGTCAGCAAGAAGTGCAGAAAGTATACGCCATTGGCGCACAGGGCACCACCGCCTTCACCAGCGCACGCCGATCTCTGCGCTCTGATGGAGACTTGGACGAAAGCGCGCCACGCTGGCGCAACCAAAGCGTGGCGCTGTGTCTCGAACCCAACCCGCCTTTCGTGACCGACGGCGCTTCGCGCCGCGGCACAACGGCAAGGCGTTGGGCGTTCGAGTGAACGGTCTTCCAGGCGGGCGGTGCTCCGGTTGTCGACGCAGGATATCGAAGGTAGGATGTAGGCATGGCTGCTCAACGAAAGTCGTTTCGAATCTACGCAGACACGTCTGTCATCGGCGGGTGTCTTGATGAGGAGTTTCGGGCCGCCTCAATTCGACTGATCGAACGAAGTCGCACAGGGGACGCTCTGCTTGTGATATCAGACATAACACTGGCCGAACTCGCAGGCGCCCCATCGAGGGTACGCAGTGTTATCGAAGACCTACCAAAGGCGTGCGTCGAGTTCGTCCGCCAGGACGAGGAGTCGGAAGCGCTGGCAGAGGAGTACATCAAGCGAGGTGTAGTGTCGCGTCGAATGCTGGCGGATGCCCAGCACATCGCGGTTGCCGCCATGGCGAAAGTGGACGTTATGGTGAGTTGGAACTTCCGGCACATCGTCAACCTGGAGCGTATTCGTGGGTTCAACGCAGTCAATCTCCAATCGGGGTATCCGATGCTGGAGATCCGATCACCCCTGGAGGTCTGGAAAGATGATGCCGAAGACGTTTGATGCGGTGAAGCTGATGCGTGAACTGCGCGACAAGCTCAGCCAAGAGATGGAGGGGATGACGCCCCAGGAGCGAGTGCTCTACGTTCGCAACAAGGCAACCTCTACTGCCCTCGGGAGGACGATTGC
Organism: Myxococcota bacterium; assembly: GCA_024276675.1. Classification (GTDB taxonomy): domain Bacteria; phylum Myxococcota_A; class UBA796; order UBA796; family JAFGLY01; genus JAJRWT01. Next base: position 10,086 of record JAJRWT010000053.1, read on the forward strand.
TGGTTAAGAGAGCGGTGTCGCCCAACAAGACGATACAGCGGACCGGCCTGCGGCCGGCCGCTGATCGCCAGGACGTTGGATCGACGAAGGACGCCGCCTTGTGAAACCGACCGCACGAAGGAAGAGTGACTGATGCCCACGGTTCGACGGATCGGGTCGGCGAGGTTCTTCTTCTACAGCAATGAGGGCACGGAGGCGCCCCACATCCATGTCGAACAGGCCGGTGCCGTTGCAAAGTTTTGGCTGGATCCGGTATTCTTGGCCTCTTCGAGTCGGTTCCGAGGACACGAACTTCGTCTCTTGGAACGGCTTGTGGCCGAACATCGTGACGAGTTTTTGGAGGCGTGGCATGAGTTCTTCCAGTCCTAGCACGGACCCCCGGGCAATCGACGTCGCGGTCGATGAAGACAACCTGACCGTTGACCTCGCCGATGGTCGGCGTGTGATCGTTCCGCTGGCATGGTTTCCTCGGCTGCTTTACGCGAGTACAGACCAACGCCGGAACTGGCGTTTTATCGGCGACGGTTATGGCATACACTGGCCGGACGTTGATGAGGATCTCAGCGTGAGTGGACTGCTTCGCGGCGCAGCAGTTCCCGAGGCATCAAAACGTGCGGTCTAACAGGCCGATACAGCGGACGGCCTGAGGCCTCCGCTGATCGGCAGGACGTTGGCGGCACTCCATGAGCGAAGTGCAGGGGCGAGACGAAAGAGTATTGAGCATGCTTGTTTCGATGACGCCGATCTTCGTTATTGCCGCCGGGCCAGCAATGTGTAACTCTTTGTGTAGAACTGGAGTCCACATGGCTACGAACCTGAACCTCGACGACGAACTCATTCAGAAGGCGGTGCGCTTGGGAAGGCACCGCTCGAAGAGGGATGCGGTCAACAAGGCCCTCGAAGCCTACGTGGCTCAGCTGCAACGCCTCGAGGCGCTGAAGGCGCTGGGTACGTTCAACTTCGACCCCGACTACGACTACAAGTTGGCGCGGTCGGCGTAGGCAAGAGGAAGCGCAGTGCTTGTCATCGACACCTCGGTATGGTCCAGGGCGCTTCGGCGTTGCAAGAACTCAGAGGGCGAACCGCCGGCGGCTGTACTGATCCGAAGGCTCGTGATCGACAACGAACCCATTGGAGTGCCCGGCATCGTCTTGCAGGAGCTTCTATCGGGTGTCCGCGCCAAGAAGGAGTTCGAGAGGCTGCGGAAAGTGCTCGATCCCTTCACCATCCTCTTGGCTACCGAGGAACATCATCTCCTGGCTGCAACGCTCTACAACACCTGTAAGTCGAACGGTCTCAATGTCAGCCCGACCGACGTACTCATCGCCTCCACGACCATGCAGTGCAGGGGTACGCTCATCACGTCGGACGGTGACTTCCGCCGTATGAGCGAACACATCGACCTTTCGGTCCACTTCGTTGAGTAGGTCCGAGCGTCCTGCTACGTGCCGGAGAGAGGCCGCGCGTAGAGCTGATATGCCGCCGAGTACCGTGGTTGGGACGCGATTCTGTCGGCCGCTAACAAGGCAATCCTGCTGACGTCGCCTTCGGCTCCGCAGCAGATTGCCAGGACGTTGGGCCGACGTGGAGCGCTGAATACGCGACATGAGAACCGGTATGGGGGCGGCTCGTGGCATGAGTGGCTGCTCACCTGGAATTGAATAGACACTCAATCTTCCCCCGATTCCCCAGTGTCCGGAACCTACTCTTGGAGCCACGATGACAGTCTTCGATCATTTCGACCGCTCACACGAGGAGAACTTCTGCGCGGCGGTCCTACTGCTCGTATGGGAGCTCGACAAGGAGGGCTTCGGGCAGGCGCTGGTGGATCAAGTTTCCCGCGCTTCAGATCTCGGTGTCGGCTGGCAGTGCCAGCGGGCAACTCGAGAAATAGGGATCATCCCGGACGAGGAAGGCCGAGCAGATCGAACAGACATCGTGTTCTCGCTGAAGCGCGCCTCCGAAAGACGCACTGTTCTGGTCGAAGTCAAGGTACACGAACGCTGGAGACTAGAACACGTCATTGGCCAACTCAAACGACAAGGCGACACCCGTCCACTACGGACAGGGGAATCTGTGGACGCAGTCGTACTGTTGGGACCAACTCGACTTGTAGAGAGCGTACGACAGCAAGCGAACAACAAAGAGTTTGCGATCTCCTGGGCTGAGTTCTTGACTGCGCTGGAAGTCTCGAGTGCCACGGGTAATCAACCTGAGTTGTGCAGACAGGCGATCCTACATCTCCGTAGCGCTGCTGGAGTTGCTCTTGGTGCCGATGGTCTTCGCGGAAGCGACCTGCAGGGCGCCATCCAAGGGGCAGGAGTGCTCGAGGGGCTTCTGGACCGCTGCCTCCGTGGTATTGGTGGATACAAGCCCCAGAAACTCTATACGCATGTGGACGGCAAGATCTCGAAGAGCAGACGCTGGAACTGGCGCGCGCTCCAGCGACAGTTCGAACTTGATGACCAAAAGTACTGGATCGGTGTTTGGAGCTACCTCGATGGATCGGACTGGGAAGGCATCCAGCTTGAGCTGTACGACAGCAGCGGCCGACGTGTTGAAGGCGTGATCATTGATGCCAACCAATCTCTGACATCCGAGTATCTGGATAAGCTGAGGGCAGAGTTCGTGAAGAAGTGTAAGTCCAGCCTCGGCCTGTAGTCGCGTCGGTGGTCATTGCCGCCTTTCCTACCATCTGCATGGGCACAGGGGCGCACTGGTAGCGGCAAGCGGCCCAACAAGCCGATGCAGCGGACCGGCCTGCGGTCGGCCGCTGATGGCCAAGGCGTTGGGCGCGACAAAAAAGGAGGATCCCATGACGTGTAACCACTGTGGACATGCCCTCAGCAACGTCCAGTGGGCAGTTGCGAATCGCTGGAAGTCATGTCCACGATGCTCCACAAGGAACGGTTCGGAGCACGTCCTTTATCCCTATCCGGAGCTGTTCGGAACCACGCCGGCGCGCGCCACATACGACCATCCCGAGGGGCCACAGAGCTACTGTACTGCCTGTCGAGGCACTGGCGAGCCTGATCTCACCGCATCAAGGCTTTGTAGCGATGTCAATGCATAGGTCCGCCAGGCTTTGGGTCTCCTCACATGATCGAATCGACACCAGCGTCGTTCGCGGTGAAGCCCTGTGAAGGCCAATCCTGAGAAGCTTGCCCTTATCGGCGCCAACGGGATCCCGGTGGGCAAGGGATCTCGTATGTAATGATAGTACACCATCAACCGACGTTCTCAGCCTGTGACCTTTACGGGTCCGGAGAACCGACAAGGTTGGGGGGGCCGGTTCTCCATCAGCGAACTCGACTGGCCGCGGATCATGTAGAGCGTGCGAGCGATTCCGGTGTAACCGTGCTAGACTTCCAAAATGGCCATGAAGGGGCTCCCTACGCCAAAAAACCTTGGAAACCCTCTCCGCTGGCTGCTCTTGCCCTGTCAAGCTGCTGCCCGAGAAATCAACACAAAAGCCCCCTTTTTTCCCTTCACGCCCAAGTCCCGGAAGCCTTCCGAATCAACGCAACGGGACCGCAGCCCACATGTCATTCAATCCCCACCTGGAAGCAGAACTCAAGCTGGAGGCCCTGAGATCACGGGATCCGTTGTTGTCCCGCTTGGTCCGCCGACTGGGGCCCCTGGCCCTGGGCCTGCTTGCAGCACCCCTGGCCCAACCCGTGCTGCTGTGGTTCGTGGGGGCCGATGGAGAAACCTACGCCTCGGGCTTGTCGGGAATCTCGTTCCGCCTGGCGCTCCTGCTCTGCGCCGTGGGTGTGATGGCGGCCCACAACACGGTCATGAGGGGCCCCGACCGGGCGGTGCTGGATCCGCACCCCGTGGACCCCACCAGGCTGCTCCCGGTACTTCGCAGGCGCCTCTTGCGGCGTTCGCTGTGGCTGGCCATCGGAGCCACCGCCCTGTTGAGCCCGTTGCTGTTCAACAGTCCACCCGGCATCCAGCCAGTGATTCCATTCGTCCTCTCGGCCCTGCTGCTCATGGCGGGCTGGCTGGCGGGCATCACCCTCGGGTTCGTCACCCAACTGGGTGCCGTGAAGGCAGCCGACAACAAGCTGCTGAACTCTGTCCTGGAAGCCATCCGTGGGTCCAACCCGCGTACGCAGGCGGCCCTCATATACGCCCCGGGGCTGGCCATCGCGGCGGCCGGCGCAAGCCTTTTCACGGGGGCATGGGGAATCCAGCTTTGTCTGGCGGGTCGCTGGGCGGGGCTCCTGGGATACCTGCCGACCCTGGCGCTTTCCTGGCTGGCCTGGGGGCTTGCCGCTCCCCTGGCGGATTCCTGCTGGTACAGGGCAAGCTCTCTTCTCACCGAGATAGACGCCCAGTACGCAGGCCTGGACGACAGCGAGAACGCCAGCCGTGTCTACCTGGACTGGAGCGTACGCTGGGCTCCCGCTCCTTTCCGGCCCCACCTTCTGCGCGCCCTGCGACAGGGATGGCGAGCGTTGAGATCCTGGGTCACCGGGGCCTGGGCCGCCGGAGTCCTGGCGGCTTTCCCAGCCTGGTCGGTGGACCCGGCCGCTCCCCAACGAGCGCTCCTCATCTGCGTCACCGCCACCTGCCTGTTGGCCATCATCGCCATCCGCATGGAGGAGACCGATCCCGCCTGGCTGGACAGGGCCCTGGCCCTCCCCATGGCCAACCGGCTGTCGGCTCGTTTCCTGGCGGTGCTGGCCTACCTGCAAGGCGCCATCCTCCCTGCCACCGCGGCACTCCTGACGAGGCAGGGAGCGGCGGCCTGGAGTCTCCTGCTACCCGCCGAAGCCGCTGCCGTCATCTGCGCCCTGACCGCCACCGCCGCCAGTCCCCTTCGCGGCCGCGCCTACACCCTCTACCTTCCCCTGGCCATTCTCACCTGGGCAGCCCTGGCAGGCGGACTCCCATAGGAGGCCCGCCCCCCCCCTCGCATCCCGGAGCCAAAGATGATTCCAGCTCGCAGCCCCGCCATCCTCCTGGAGCAGGTGAGCCGCAGCTTCGGTCGCGTGCAGGCCCTGCGCACGCTGTCCTTCTCGCTGGCGCCAGGCGAGTTCGTCGGCCTCATCGGTCACAACGGTGCAGGCAAGTCCACGGCCATCCGTATTCTCACCGGGCAGCTCCCTCCCAGCAGCGGGCAAGTATACGTTGGGGGGATCGACGTGCAGGCGAATCCCCGTGGGGCCCGGGCCATCATGGGCTACGTACCCGAAGCCCCGGCCCTGTACGAGTACCTCACCGCCCGCGAGTTTCTCACCTTCATCGCCCAGGTCAGGGGCAGGGGAGACGTGGATGAGGCCCTGGAGCTGGCCTCGCTGGGCGAAGACGCCGACCGCCTCATCCGCGAATACTCCCAGGGAATGCGGCGCCGGACCGCCCTGGCGGCCGCCATGGTGGCCCGTCCACCGGTCTTGATCCTGGACGAGGCCATGAACGGCCTGGATCCGCCATCCGCCGCAAGAATCAAGACCGCGCTCGCCGATCTCTGTGAGCAGGGTCACACTGTCCTGCTATCCACCCACGTCCTCGAGACCGTGGAGCGAGTGGCCCACAGGGTGCTCATGTTGGCCCATGGCCGCCTGGTGGCCGACGCTTCCACCGAAGACATGGGCCAGGAGGGCCTGGAGAGGCTGTTCCTGCAACTGGTTGCCAGGAGCGAGGCCGCCGGGAAGGATGACCGGGAGGCGCCACCGGACCAGGCACCAGGTCCAGGAACATGAAAGCACTGGAAAACCGGCCAGGCGAAGCCACTTGCGCGTGGCTCCTGGACGACGAAGGATGGAACCTCGCGCAGAGCCGCGGACCAGTGCGCTTCGGATGCTGCCAGCAAGCAAAACAGTCCACCTGGACTACCCTGCCTGACGACAGGCATGATAGGATGCCCATCGGGAGGTTCGCCATGAAAGCTGGAAGGCTGCTGCTGGCCCTGGTCCTGGGAGCCTGCACCGAGTATTCCCTGAACGAGGGCAGCGATGTCACGGGGGGCGGCACACCCGATATACTGGTGGACCCGTCCCTGGTGTCTGCCGTCCACTGCAACCCCACCGCGCACGAGATCACCATCTCAAACACGGGCGACGGCGATCTCACGATCTACTCGGTGGAACTCGAAGGTGACGGCTGGGCCTTCGGTGGTGTCGCTACTCCGTTCACGCTGGCCCCTGGCGCTTCCGCCCACCTGGAGATCACCGGCACCACGGGTTCGGCGACTCTCTACATCCGGAGCAACGACCCCGACGAACCCGAATCCCAGGTGCCTCTCAAGGCATCCGCCGACCAACCGCCCACCGTTCGTATCACCTCCCCCTCCGACGGCGAAGTCCTGCCCATCGGGGGCCTGGTGACCTTCCGCGCGGAGATCTCCGACGACGTGGACCTCCCCGAAGAACTCCTGCTCACCTGGAACTCCGACGTGGACGGTGAACTCTCCAGCGACTCCGCCGCCCCGGACGGAACCTCCACCGTCGCCTGGGGTTCGGGCCACAGTTCCGGAGAGCACACCATCACGCTCAGCGCCACCGACTCCTGCGAGAACCAGAACGCCGACTCCGTGGACATCTGCCAGGAAGGCGGCTACACGGTGGACGAGTTGGACATCGACAACTGGCACTTCGAAGGCGATGCATCCTGGGATGGCGTCGAGAACTGGCTCCAGCTCACCACTCCCGTGACCTTCACCGTGGGCACGGCCTTCGAGGTGGATCACCTGGTCACGGGCAACAACGTCGATATCCGTTTCCTTTTCTACATCGGTGGCGGCACCGGCGCCGACGGCATCTCCCTGACGGCCCTGGACATGGATCGTTGGCAGACCTACCTGGGGGGCACCGGCTGCGGCATTGGCTACGGAGGCGACGCCTCGTGTACCGAAGGTCCCGCCCTTCCAGGATGGTCCCTGGAAGTGGACACCTACTACAACGAAGAAGCCGATCCCACCCCCGACGATCACCTGGCCTTCACCGTCGACGGCGACGTGGACGACCCGGTCACATGGACCACCCTCCCCGAAATGGAAGACACCGGCTGGCACGAAATGCAGGTCAGCGTCACCGAGGATCACCTGCTGGTCATAATCGACGGCGTCACCTACTTCGACACTTCCATACCAGCGTTGGACGCATTCCCCGCCAGCGTGGGCTTCACCGCAGCCACAGGCTCGCTCACCAACTACCATCTCATCGACGCCCTGGAAGTCACCGAGTACGTCTGTTCCCAGTGACACGACGGGCCCGACGGCTCCCGGGCCCGCACGGACCTGGATTCACAAGGCGGCGTACTCGCGAACCTTTCGCAGGATCACGCGGTGGGCTTCCATGTAGCCGGGCGGGTACCAGGCCGGATCACGCGGCACATGGCCCCGAGGGTGGTCGTTGAGCTGGAACCAGGGGACATCCCCGGCGGCCGCGGCGCGGAGCATCCTCCATGCGTGGCGAAATTCGCCGGGCTGGGCGTGGTCCCTGGCGGACTGGTAACGAAAGTAGCCGCACTTGAGCCTGCCCACGTGGCGCACCGCTTCGCGAGGCTGCCAGTAGACTTCGTCCTGGAGCGAATGACCGGCCGCCGGGGTCATGATTCGCCCGCCGGCAGTGATCACGTCGCGATCAGAGGGGCCTTCCCAGTCCAGCAGCCAGCCCACCGGCAGATCCGCCCCGTGGGTTGCCAGTGCTCCCACCGCCATGGAGATCCCCAGGCTGAAGGCGATTACGCCCGAACGACTGGGGACGACGTCGGGCCGAGCCAGCAGGTAGCCCAGAGCCACGGCCACGTTGTCCTGGTGCTCCGGGCCTCCGAAGTCTTCGCTACCCCAGGAAGCACCCCTCCCCGCGGGGTCGAAGTGCATCACCACCATTCCCAACCTGGCCAGCTCGTCGGCTGACACGGGGTTGGAGTAGCCGTTGAACACGGAGCCGGGATCGTCGATGCCGGGACAGAGAAGCACGCCGGGTACCGGACCCGCGAGATTGGGACGACAGTGGAGGCAGGCATGGATCTGGTAGCCCGCGCTGCTGGTGAACTTGACGGTTTTTCTGGAAACCCTCCCTGAACGAGGGTCCGCGCTGGCGAGCCGCCTGGGAATGGAAGCTAGACGGTGCCCGATGGCGCTGCGAATACGGTCCAGGGGTCCTGGCATTCGTTCCTCCGCTGGAGCTGTGGCGTCCTGGCACCTGGCTGTTGGGAAGAGGTCATGAACATATCCCTGGAGGCATGTCTTTTCAGCTTTCTGCCATCGAGGCTGGCCCACAGGCTGGCGAATCCTGCCTCGAAGGGAACCAGCTCCCAGCACGCTTCGGCACCCGGCAACTCCAGCGCCGACCTGCCATGGTCCTTGAGGAGACAGATATCACGATATCCCAGAACTTGTTCGTCTTCCGCCGATTACAGCCAGCGAAGCGGCGAGCCCCGGGCGCCGCCATGATTCCAAGCAACGGCACGCTCCCCGTTTGGCCAAGACTCGCGCCATCCATCCACGACAGCCTCCCGGAGCCCCATGGGTACAACAGCATGCCCCCTGGGCGCTGGCTCTCCCTCGTGTTAACCAAACGTTTAGGCAACCCATTGACCACAACCCGAGGACGCCCCTTGTCAACAGACATGCCAACACACGACAGTCCTGGGAACCTTCCCTCCCCCACCCAGGCCCGGGACCGGATCCTGGACGCGGCTGAAGTGCATTTCTCCAGGGCCGGCCTGGCGGGCGCCAGGGTGGCCGCGATCGCCCGCGACGCCAACATCAACAAGGCCATGATCTACTACTACTTCGGGAGCAAGGAGTCCCTGTATCTGGCGGTCCTCCACAGGACCCTGGAGAGCATCACGCACCTGGTGGACCATGCCCTGATGGCCAGCAACATGCCGGCCCAACAACGACTCAGGGCCTTCCTGGAAGGCTACCACCGTCTCATCTCTTCGCGCCCCTATTTCGTCAGGATCATGATGCACGAGCTGCTGGACGGCGGCACCAGGCTGCCGGACATCGTCCAGCCCCGCCTCAAGAACATGGTATCCCGGGTGATCGCCCAGCTCCAGGCCGACAAGGACGCCGGCCTGTTCAACCGGGACATGGACCCCCACTTCACACTGCCGGCCATGGTCGCCCCCTTTATCCTCTTCACCGTGGGCCGCCCCTTCCTGCGGCAGATCCTCCCCCTGGACCCCGACGAGGCCATCGCTCGCTTCCAGGAGTCCACGCTGGCAATCCTGTCCCATGGACTGCTGGCACACCCAGGAGACTCTCACCCATGACTCTCGCACTCCTGCTACAGCTCGTCCTTCTCATCGCCTGTGGCGGCATCGGGGACCAGGTTCCCAGCTACACCGGCACCGTTGAAATCACCGAGGTTGACGTCTCCCCGGTGATGCCGGGCCGCATTGAACAGGTACTGGTGCACGAAGGCGACCAGGTGCAGGCCGGCCAGGTCCTGTTCACCCTGGAAACCGAGGCCCTGGAGTTGGAGCTGCAAGCCCGAAAGGCCGCGATGGAGCAGGCTCGCGCCGCCGTGGCCACCACAACCGCACAGTACCAGGCAGCCCAGGCGCAGGTGGCCACGCTCGAGCGGGAACTGGAGCGAATGCAGTCTCTTGAAGAAGCCGGCGCTGGCACCGCCCAGCAGACATCCCAGCTCCAGGGGCAGTTCGACGTGGCCAACGCGCAGGCCAAGGCCCTGAAACAGGGCATCGACCAGGCCAGGGCCGTGGTGGCCCAGGCAGAGACCGCCATCGACGGCGTGAAAAAAAAACTCCGGGAATGCCAGGTACAGGCCCCCATGGACGCCGTGGTGCTCTCCCGCAACCGGGAACCGGGTGAGGTCTCCACGGCGGGCATGAGCGTGCTCACCATAGGCGATCTGCAACATCCCAGGCTGCGAGTCTACGTACCGCTCACCACCGTCGAAGACCTCTCCATCGGGGACTCGGTGGAAGTCACCCTTGACGCCGGATCCCAGAAGGTCCACCAGGGGAAGATCCGGTGGATCTCTTCACAGGCCGAGTTCACTCCCAGAGACATCCTCACCCCAGAAGAACGCGTCAAGCAGGTTTTTGCCGTGGATATCGCCCTGGAACCGGCGCCGGGGATCCATCCGGGCATCCCGGCAGACGCCGTCTTCCACGGAGCTTCCGCCCAATGAACCTCGCGTTGGAAGCCCTGGGGCTGCGTAGATCCTTCGGCAAGAAGGGCAACAGCATCCGAGCCGTGGACGGCGTTGACCTGTCCATCCCCGAAGGCCAGGTGCTGGGCATCGTGGGGCCCGACGGGGCGGGCAAGACCACCTTGATTCGGATGCTGGTGGGCGTGCTCAGGGCCGAGTCCGGCACCATTTCCATCTGCGGGCACGACCTGGTCAAGGAACGCGAGGCCACCAGGCTGCTGCTGGGCTACATGTCCCAGGCCTTCGGTCTATACGAAGACCTCACCATCTCAGAAAACATCCGTTTCTTCGCCGGCCTGAGGCGGGTACCAAGAGCGCTGCGCAGCGAACGGGAAAAGCGCTTGCTGGACTTCACCCGGCTCGCTCCCTTCACCGGCCGCCGCGCTGGAGCCCTGTCGGGGGGCATGAAGCAAAAGCTCGGGCTCATTTGCACCCTCATCCACGATCCCCGGGTGTTGTTCCTGGACGAGCCCACCAACGGGGTGGACCCGGTGAGCCGGCGCGAGTTCTGGGACATCCTGGGCGAGCTTCGGGGGCGGGTGACAGTGGTGGTCGCCACTCCCTACATGGACGAAGCAGATCGCTGCGACAGGGTTGCCCTCATGGCTGAGGGGCGCTTCCTGGCTCTGGCTCCCCCGGATGTCCTGAAGAAGCGCGTACTCAGTCCAGTGTGGGAGGTGGAGCTGGATCAGCCATTTGCAGCGGCCGAAGCTCTCTCCCAGGCCTTGCCCAAGGCCGATGTCCAACTCTTCGGCGAGCTGCTGCACGTCATCGGGCCCCCAAGCTCCCAGGTGGTGGACGAGGCGCTGGCCCGGCTGGGCTTCCACTGCCGCGTTGCCCAGATACCACCTTCCATGGAAGACGCCTTCGTCCAGATATCCACGGGGCAGCCCGGCCAGAGCGGGAGCGCGTCATGAAAGAGCAACCCGCGGTCCATGCTCGTGGCCTCACCCGCCGCTTCGGCAAGTTCCTGGCGGTGGACAACATCGATCTCCATGTGCCCAGGGGCGCCATCTACGGCTTCCTGGGCCCCAACGGCGCAGGCAAGACCACCACCATCCGTATGCTATGCGGCCTGCTGCGCCCCAGCAGTGGCCGGGCCACCGTGGACGGAGCCGACGTAGTGAAAGATCCCGAGTCCGTCAAGGCCCGCATCGGCTACATGTCCCAGAAGTTCTCTCTCTACAACGATCTCACCGTAGACGAAAACATTCGCTTTTTCAGCGATATCTACCTCGTGCCCCGGAAGCTCCTCCCGGAAAGACGGGAGTTCGCCCTCCACACCGCCGGGCTCAAGGGGCGGGAAAAGGCCATCACCGCCACCCTGCCCGTGGGCATCAAGCAACGTCTGGCCCTGGGCTGCGCGGTGCTACACGATCCCAGGGTGCTCTTCCTGGACGAACCCACCGCCGGGGTGGATCCCGTCTCCCGCCGGTCCTTCTGGCGCCTGATCCACACCATGCGCCAGCGTGGAGTCACGGTCTTCGTGACCACGCACTACATGGACGAAGCCGAAAACTGCGCCCAGGTGGCCTTCATCCGCTCGGGGCGCATCGTGGCCCTGGGATCCCCACGCCAGCTTCGCAGGCAGGGTGACAGGGGCGACCTGGTGCGGATACGGGGCACGGATCGGCAGGCGCTCCTGGAAAATCCCCGCGTGGTGTCCATGACTCCCATGGGAGCCGCCTGGCACGCCAGGCTTCGCTCACCGGCCGACATCGAGCCCCTCTCCGGAGAGCTGGGAGCCAGCGTCCAGCCCATCGCTCCCAGCCTGGAGGACGTCTTCCTCGACGCCTGCGAGATCCGGCCGGGGGAGGCGCCATGAGAGCATTCTTCCCCATCATGTACAAGGAATTCAAACACATCATCCGCGACAGGCGCTCGCTCGTCTCGGCGCTGCTGCTCCCACTGCTATTGGTCCTGGTCTTCGGCTTCGCCATCAACCTGGATGTAACCGATATCGAGATCGCCGTGGTGGACCAGGACCATGGTTCCCAGGCCCGGGAACTCATCTCCCAACTCTGCTCGGACGGAACCACCAGGGTGGTGGCCAGGCCCACCTCGTCTCGTCAACTGGAGCAGATGCTGGAGCGGGGGCAGGTGAAGTTGGGCATCGTGATTCCGCCGGGCTTCGGTCGAAACATCGCGGCCGCCAGAGACGCTCCCGTCCAGATACTGGTAGACGGTGTAGAGGCCGCCTTTGCCGCCCAGGCCCTGGGGCAGATCGCCGCCAGTCTCCGCGCCTCCACGTTGAACCAGCTTGGTATGGTCTTGCGCACGCTGGGAAGGCGCGATCCCCTCCCCTCCCTGGAGGCCAAGCCCAGGATCTTCTTCAACGAGGCCCTTGACTCCCGCTGGTTCGTGGTCCCCGGACTCATCTCCGTGATCATCATGATGCTCTCGGCCCTGCTCACCTCCCAGTGCGTAGCCAGGGAATACGAGCGGAACACCATCGAGCAGATCCTCGTATCTCCGGTCTCTGGACCGGCCTTGATGTTCGGCAAGCTGGGCCCATACCTGTTGGTTGGGGTGGCACAGGTGGGCTCGGTCACGCTGCTCTCACGCTTTCTCTTCCAGGTGCCCATCAGGGGATCGCTGGGCCTCCTGGCAATCTCCACCCTGCTCTACCTGGTGGGCGCCATGTCCCTGGGGATCTTGTTCTCCGCAGCGCTCAAGAGCCAACAGGTGGCCATGCAGGTGGCTTTCGTGGCCACAATCCTTCCGTCCATCATTCTCTCCGGCTTCTTGTTCCCCATCGAGAACATGCCCCTGTTCCTCCAGTACCTGAGCTATCTCGTACCTGCCAGGTACTACCTGGAGATAACCCGTGGCCTGTTCTTGAAGGGCGTGGGCATCTCGGTACTCTGGCCCCAGGTGCTGGCCATGGTGATCTTTTCCATCGTGGTTCTGGCAGCCGCCATATCCCGTTTTCGACAGAACTTGTCATGAAGAACCTGCTCTCCCGTCTCTCTCGCTTTTCCATGCGGCGCCTGCTGGCGGTTGCTCGAAAGGAGTTGATCCACCTGCGCCGGGATCGACGAATGCTGCCCATAGTCTTCCTGGTGCCCATGTTGCAGCTCACGGTGCTGGGACTGGCAGCCAACCTGGACGTGGAAAACGTGAAGCTGGTGGTTGTCGACAACGATCACAGTCCGCTGTCGCGCTCCATCCCCACCCGCCTGGGCGCAGGTGATGCCTTCGACATCATCTCCGTAACCGACCACATCTCCCGGGCAGAGCAGCTCATGGACAGCGCCCAGGCAGAGGCCGCCGTCATCATCCCCAGGGGCACCGCGCGAAAGCTGCATCGCTGGGAAAAAGCCGAAATACCCATCTGGATCGACGGTACCGACACCAACCGTGCCCTTGGCGCCCAGCGCTACCTGGAACAGATCCTTGCGGATATCTCTGCCGAAGCCGTACCAACCGTTTCCCAGGTCCAGCCCATGGGGCTGCCTGAACCCAGGGCTCGCGTACTCTACAATCCCACGTTCCAGAGCCAGTGGTTCATGGTGCCCGGCGTCCTGGCCATGATCCTCACGGTTACCATACTCATCCTCTCTTCCATGGCCATCGTCAAGGAACGGGAAAACGGCACAATCGAGCAGCTCTCGGTGACCCCCATCCGCCCTGGGGAGCTGATCTGCGGAAAGCTCGCTCCCTTCGTGCTCATCGGGCTCATCGAAGGCGTGTTGGTTACCCTCGTGGCCATCTTCGGGTTCCAGGTGCCTTTCCGAGGAAGCTACTGGCAACTGGCCGGAATGTCCGCCACATACGTGGCGTCCATGCTGGCCCTGGGCCTGCTGGTGTCCACCGTCAGCCAGACCCAGCAGCAGGCGATGTTGTCCAGCATGCTGGTGATTCTGCCCAGCTTCCTGCTGGGGGGTCTCATGTACCCCCTCTCCAACATGGAGCCATGGGCCAGGTACATCGCGGATTTCCTGCCCCTGCGCTATTTCATCGTCATCCTGAGGGGTCTCTTTCTCAAGGGCACGGGCTACTCCAGCCTGAGCCACGAGGCCAATGTCATGGCTGTCATAGGCCTGGTACTTCTGGTTTTCGCCGTGTTTCGTTTTCGTAAAAGGAGCGCCTGATGCTCGGATCACTGTGTCTCATCACGGCAGTCTGGAGCATGTCTCTCCAGGACGCCATCCAGGCCACCCTGGATCACTCTCCCACCGTTGAGCTGTCCTACGCCCAGGTCATGGAAGCCGAATCGCGCATACACAGCACCAGGGCGGGCCTGCTGCCGGAGCTTGCTGCCTCCGGTGGAGCCCTGTGGCAGAACGAAATCGACTTCTTTCTGCCCGACGAACTCGACCAGGACGCCCTCAATGAAGCCTTCGACGCCGCCGATATTCCATTCGTGCTGGATCTGGACGCCATGGCCGAGGTGCTGGAGCCCATGGTGGTGATTCCCGGCTTCCAGTGGATCGTGAAGGCCGAAGCCACCCAGGCCATACTGGCACCGGGACTGTGGCTCGCCCTAAGAGCAGCGGGAGCCGGGGCCTCGCTGGCTCGCGCCGAATACCAGGTGCGACGCTACGAGATCACCCAGACCGTGCTCCGGGCCTGGCACGCCTCGGCTCGCGCCCACGCCCTGGTGAGCGAGGGCCAGCGAGCCGTGGAGACCGCCAGCGAGATCCTCTCCCTTGCCCGGGCCGTGGTGGAAAACGGCGTCATGGCCGAAGACCAGATTATACCCGCCCGGGAAGCCCTCTCCACCGCCCGGGCCGGGCTGGCACGCGCCCAGGCGGCAGCCAATGCGGCGGACTCGGTGCTCAGGATGCTCAGCGGAATCGACGATACCGCCGATGCCCCGCGGGTTCCCAGCTCCATCCCCCCCCTGGACTCCATGTTGGGCAGCATCTCCAGGCCAGACGTGGCGGCAGCCGGCACAAGGATCGAAGCAGCCCAGGCTGCCTACAGGGCGACCCGCGCTCCCGCCCTGCCCGTGCTGGGCCTGAGCGCCAACGTCACCTTCATGGACCCGGCGCCGGAGTTCGCCGACACATGGAACTGGCAGGTGATGCTGGGCATCACGGCTCCTCTTTTCCAGGGAGGCAAGGTCTCCGGCCAACTGGACGAAGCCGCGGCGCGAGTCTCCCAGGCGCGTGCGGCGGCCGACGCAATCCAGCTCCAGGCCAGCATCGAAGTGGCGCGCACACACGGTGAACTCTCCGCCGCCATGGCATCCCTGGAAGAAAGAGAACGTGCGGTGGATCTGGCCAGCCAGGCGGTGGATGCGGCGCGCACCCGTTTCCAGCACGGCAGCGGCAGCATGCTGGACCTGGAACAGGCCCAGGGAAAGCTCCTGCAAGCCCGGACGGGCCTGACCATGGCGCGAGCAGACGCAGCGATGTACAGCGACTTGCTGAAGCTGTCCACGGGCGCCCTGCCTTGAGGCGGACCAAGCGGCAGGGCCCGTGTTCTATCGCGGCGCGGATGGGGGCTGGATCTCCAGCCACTTGAACCAGATGGGGTGGTTTTCCTTGTACCAGCGCAGGACGTCGAGGAGTATGGCCTGGTTGGGGAAGGAGATCACCTCGGGGGGAATCTTGTCGAACACCACTCGTATCCTTCCGCCGGCGATGTGCTCCAGAGCTTCTGTGCAAAGGGTCTGAAGCTCGTTCCGTATTCGGCCCGAATCAGAGATGCGTACCGCGCGATCCCGGTAGTTTTCACCATACATGAAGCGGTTGAGCAAGGGGTTGAACACCAGGCGGCTTTCTTTCATGTCGTCGTTGAGGCGAAGCTTGAAGGTGACGAGCATGTCGCCACGACGCCCCGTCGCGCGCACGGTGACCTCGTAGACGCCCGGGTCCACTTCTTTGACACCCGGGACGTTGGTGTAGGGATCTGGCTTCATGTAGCCTGATATCGCCAGGACATCCCAGTTCTTTTCCGGGAAGAGATCGTCCACGCGAATTACGGCGCGATCCAGGGGAAGATCGGCATCCTGGCCCTCGTGGATCATCTGGGTATAGAGGCGTATGTCGGACTCCCGAGCCTCACGGCCCAGGATTCGCCCCAGCTTCCTGGCAAAGTCCGGAGCTTCGGGGTCCAGTCGCATCACGCCCATCTCCCGTGCCAGGGGCAGAGAAAACCTGGAGGTGAAGACCACTATCGACGCGTCCAGGTCCAGGAGGGGTCCCAGGCTGGCGGCCTGAACGGCTTCGGCAGATGCAGCGTAGCCGTCGCAGATGAACAGATGTGTCTCGCCCCGGGGCCCGGTCCAGGTCCCCACCAGGTACGTGGGAGCATAGGTACCACTCTCGGTGAAAGCCTTCATGCCGTTGGGAAGAAGCCAACCATCTTCCACCAGGTGTACTCCCTGGGCACGCCAGGAGTCCCAGAGAGCACTGATACGCTTGACACGGCTCTTGCCGCCCAGGGTCCACACGTGGATGTGCTCGCGCTGGATTGCAGGGTAGGTCATTTCGATGGCCTTCACCACCAGCTCCCTGGGAGTTCTGAAATCCAGCAGGATGGAGTGGTCGGCGGCGGTCTCCGCCACCTCTCGCGGAAGGAAGAGATTGCCCATGTAGCCTTCATAGGGGCGGACTATGCGCAACGGCTGGTCGAAGATGTGGATGACGGTCAGTGGGCCGGTGTCCGCACCCCGGGCGAAACGAGATGTGTTTTCCAGCGTGTCGATGGCGGCTCCCCATATTGTGAGTCCCTTTTCGCGAAGTTCCGTGTAGAAGGCATCCCAGCCGTAGGCGGAGTCGTTGATGAGCCGCGTGACGCGAGCTTCAAGCCACTGGGCCACGCGCGGGCGGGCGTAGATGCGCCCGAAGCCCAGTTGTGGATTGGAACCCATCTCGGGGGTCTCGCCGGCCTTTGGCATCAGCCCCTCGCCCAGGCAGACCATGATGGCGTGGTTCTCCGGAAGCTGCCGCGAGAGGTACCAGAGGCACTCGCTCAGGGCATAGGCGGAGATGGCGTCGGCGTCTTTCTTGACCTGGTTCAGGCCGGCCTTGTCCAGTCCGGCTCCTTCGGCGTATCGGCCAAAGAGCTGTGTGCCCAGGGCGGTGATGGCCCCGGAGAGCACCAGTGCCCGCTCGATGCTTCCCTCCAGGAACGACAGACGCCGGAAGAGATCGGCGTCGGGCTGCTCCCCCCGAAGCCACTGGATGTCCACGTCTTCCAGGTACAGGTGGAACCTCAGCAGCAGGCTTTTTACGTCAAAGGCCCATTGGGCTATCAAGTTGCGTTTTGCCCGTGCGGCATCGTCCATGCCGGCCTCCTTGGAGATGCAGTTGCTGATACTGGACTGATTCTATTCAAGCACGCCCCGCAAGTCTCGCCAAAAGGGCCTGGATTTCTTCCGGGCTCGCGTTGTCGGGCAAAAAATAGAGAGGCCTGCGGAGCCGTTCCAGGTTCCTCCAGCGCCTCGGCTCATCCTGGAAGTCGTGGCTCATGACCACTGGCAGGCGACAACCATGCCTTCGCAGTTCCGCCAGGATGAAGGCGCCCTGGTTTTCCTGGACAAATCGCCTGGCGCGGTCCCAATCTGCGTTCATGGAGCTTGCCAGTGCATTCACGTCGCCCAGCAGAGCCTCGTCCGGAACACGATCGAAGCACATGTCCAGAAATACCAGCTTGAAATCCCCCGGCAAGGCCGAAAGCGCCTCGTGACCGTTTCCCACACGCATGAAACGAAACTCCCCTCCCAGGAAGCGCGTGAATGCCTCGTGGTATTCGTGGCCGTCCTCCACGATGAGGATCCATGGTCTGCCATCTCCTGGAACTCTGGAGTCATCCGAAACCATTGCGCTCTCCACTGGATTGCCCGGCCCCCTTCCCCTGCCCCTCTCCCACCGTGGCTGTTACCACGGGCGTCTCGGCCCGTGGCAGACGCACCACCACTGCCTTGGACCATCCAGGCTGCTCCTCCACCTTCATGAATCCACCGTTCCTGGAGAGAAGAGCCGCAGCTATTCCCAGACCCCTTTCAATGCGGCTGCCCCGAAGGATGGCATCCGTCAAGGGACTGGGGGCGTTGTCCAGAAAGCGAAACGCCACCGTCTCCAGGCCGGTGATGGGGTCTGCTTCCTCCCGAATCTCGAGCCCCACTCGCCTTTCCCGCAGCGGAAGTTCCTCGGAAAGCAGGGTCAGGGCATTCCTGAAGAGATTGATGGTGATGTCTTCCATGTCCTTGTGGTAGACACGGACCAGAACAGCTCCCCTTTCCGGGGGAACTTCAAGCGCCCGTGGGCACTTGCCTTCGAGAGCCGGTTCCTGGCTGACCCGCTCATACAGTGAGATGAAGAAGTCCGCGTCTGCCCGAAGTACACACAGAGTTGCCAGGAGGCTCCCGATGGCCTCGTAGCCCTCCACGTTGAGCGCGTAGGATATGCGCTCCAGGTTGGCCATCACCGAATCCGCTTGCCGGCCCCCCTTGAGCAGCCGCCGCTTTGAGCGCTCCAGTTGCTTCACGGCCCGCAGCATGGGCGACAGCACGGGATCCTTGACGCGGAGGTTCAGGCGAAGGCCATGAGTTCTTCCAAGGTTTCGAAGCTCGTTCACGTAGTCCTGGAAGCGTTCCAACACCCCCGATTGGCCGCCCTTGCCAAAAAGCCTGTCGCAGGCGTAGGAAGCAGCCTGGAGATCGCCTGATTCCAGGCACCTGGTGAGGCTGTCCAGCAAGGTGGTGTTGTGCTTCAGGACTTCGTGCCGAATGGAGGACAATACGCGGGAAACATCGTGAAAGGCAGATGGTTCCCTGCGCAACAGCTCCTCCAGGCTCGCTCCCGTGAGGCGCCTGAACAACAGGATGGACACAGCCGTCGCCACGAGCAGGGCCAGTGAAAAGGCCACAGCCTGGTAGACACGGATGATTCCCGACACACGATCCCGTAGAGCCACGGCGGATTCATGCACCAGACCGCCGGTCGCTGATTCGAAATACCTGTCCAGGTATTCGTCCGCGGTCCAGGGCCTTCCATCGTCCATGGCCAGGGAAGCCAGAAAGTACCAGGCTTCGGGTGCTCCAGCACTGGCAGCTCCCTGGAAGTGATCCCTGGCGCCGGTGATGTCGCCCAGAGATCGCTCCAGTTCGGCCAGCGCCAGCAACACCTGGGGCTGCCCCGGGGCCAGCGACAGGCTATCCCTGTAACGTTGCATTGCAGATTCCACGCGATCTTCCTGGAGATCCAGAGCCGCCAGCAGCAGGTGGGCGTCCAGCATGTCCGGAGCAATGCCCAGGGCTTTTTCCAACTCCTGTCTGGCAGTCTCCAACTCGCCCCGTTCCCGGTACACACGGGCCACCTGGTAGGCCTGCCATGCCTCCGGTGGTACCTGGACCGATGGGGCAGGCAGCGGCAATGACTCCAGTTCGGGCCGCTTTCTCGACAGGTCCTCCAGCCTCTGGCCGGCCTCTCGGAGCTTCGCCGGGTCATCACCCCGTTCCAGGTAGTCCCGGTACCAGGAGATGGCCCCCGGGAAGTCGCCGGATTCCTGGAGCACCGTTCCCATCAGGAAGTAGAGGCCCGCCAGGGTGGGATGAAGCTCGATTGCGTGCCCCAATTCGATGCGGGCTTCCCTGTGCCTGCGACCGCCGTAACGCCGCGCCAACAGGGTGCCCAGGCTTGCGTGGTAGCCGGACACCTCCGGGCTCAGGGTGGTCGCCGTGATGTACGCACGTTCCGCCTCCGCCACCAGTTCCAGGGAACTGTTGACATCCCCCAACGCTGCCCATGCCTCGGCGGAGCGGGGAGCCTTTCCCACCAGATCCAGGAGCTGCTCCCTGGCCCGTTGGAGGCGCCCGGACGCCGCCAGCCTGCGGGCATCATCCAGTTGCACACGTTCCGCCTCCTGCAGGGGGCGGCCACCACCGGCGGTCATGCGCCTGGCCTTCTCCTCGACGGCGATTCTGTCCAGGATGGCATCCAACTCCAGCATCTGCCCGGAGTCGGGCCAGCGCTCCCTGACGGCCTGCAGGAGCCGGATGGCCGGGTCAACCATGGAGCCTTCCTTCAGGCCCAGGGCAACCGTCATCACCACGTCCATGTCGGGCTGGCCGTCCACCAGGCCCAGGTAGGTCTCCAGCCTGTCCAGGGCCCGCACGGGGTCTGTTTCCGCCAGGAGGGCGGCTTGTCGCAGGTAGGGACGAGGGCTTCCCAACTCCAGGGTCTCCAGGCGCCTGTACAACTCCAGGGCCAGCTCGGATCGGGTGTTCTCCAGCAGAGCAGCCCGGGCCTCCACCACGTCGGCATCATTGGGCAGGCTGTCCCAGACGCTGTCGGCCTCATCCGGCCTTCCTTGGGCCACCAGCACCAGGCCCAGGCCCAACACGGCGGGGGCCAGGGTGGAGTCGCGCATCAACACCAGGCGGTAGAGGGCTTCCGCTTTACGAAGATCACCGCTTTCTTCAGCCTGCACGGCATCCAGGATCAGTTTTCTCAAAGCCGGGTCCACCACGTCCAGGGCCTGGGGAAGCAGGTCTCTGAAATCCGACGAATCCAGGGGATCCATCAGAGCATCACGGGCCAGAACCGGCGACGCAGGGAAAATGGACGAGAGCAGGACCAGGGCCGGGAAAAGCAGCAGGTTCAAGGGACCAGGCTCCTTCTCAACTCCCTGACCTTCAGGCCAAGCTGGTTGAAACGAAGCTGGACCTTGCGGGCCAGGGCGGCGTCGCCCAGCAGAACCCTGGCCATGGCCGAGAAGTCGCCCCTTTCCCTCTTGAACAGCTCCAGAAAATACTGGCGTTCCACCGACTGCGAGAGCTGGTTCAGCGAGTCAAAGGGCCGGATTCGCACCGACACGGTCCACCCGCCCGGCCCGGGGCTTCCCCCCCCCACCGCGGTCAACAGCTCATGGACCAGCTTTGGGCGAACCTGGATCACGTCAGGCCGCCTGCCCGGCGCCACGGCCGCCAACTCCGCCAGCGTGAACGTGAGGGCGTTTTCAACGGTCATGGAGAATTCTCGGAGGTTTCCCGGCCAGGAGTGGGCGCGGAGTTGCCTGACCACCTGCCTGGAAAAGAACACCCAGGTGCTGCCTGGTTCCCTGGGCGGCACCTTTTCGCCCGCGAGAGTCCTGGGGACGGAGCCCTGTAGACCCGCCTGCTGCAGATAGTCGGCCAGCAGCTCGGCTGGATAGGAGCTTTCCAGGGCACGTTCCACGCAGAAATGCAGGAGCGCTTCGAAGTCGTCCATGCGCTCGCGAAGGGGGGGGAGTTCCACGGTACAGGCGGGGTTCAGACGCATGAACAGGTCTGCACGGAATCTCCCCTCGCTCACCAGACGGGCCAGGTTTTCGTTGCTGGCCACCACCAGCTTGACGTCGACGAGCCGCTCCCTGGTGTCTCCCAGTCTGGTCACTCTGCCGTCCTGCAGGACGGTGAGGAGCATCCTCTGGGCCTCTTCGGGCAGGTTGCCCACCTCGTCCAGAAACAGAGTACCGTGATCCGCCGCCTCAAAGGCGCCTTTGCGGTCGGCTACCGACCCGGTGTATGCGCCTCGCATGGAGCCGAACAGGTGCGCGGCCATGAGATCCCGTGGAAGGGTCGCCAGGTCCATGGTCACCAGGGCCCCCTTGCGACGAGACCTTTCGTGGATGAAGTGCTTGACCAGGAGGGATTTTCCGCTCCCCGTGGGGCCCGCCAGGATGATGGGCAACCTGCCTCTCGACAGGACCAGGAGCCGCTGCCGTATTCGCCTCATCCCCAGCGAGCGCCCCCAGAACACCGGGCCGTCCGTCTCGGCCCCTCGCCCGGCCTGGAGGACACCGTGTACCTGGGCTGCGAGAGCGTGGGCGTCCACGTAGTCGTCGTCCAGGAAGTAGGTGTACTCCTGGGCGTCCAGGGCCCGGGCCTCTTCCTCCAGTGGAAGGTCGTCCCTGCTGGTCATGAGGATGACGGGAAGATTTGGGTAGCTTCGCCTCATCCTCGCCAGGATCTCCAGGCCCTGCCTTCTTCTTGCTCGTTCAAGGTCTTCCGGTCCCGGCTCCCCGGTCAGGCCCAACAAGTGCTCCGAAGGGATGTCGAAGTGAACATCCAGGAGCACAAGGTCGGGGCTGGTTTTCGGGGCGGAGAGCCAAGCTCTGAGCCCCGCCCAGGAACGCAGGGGACCGTGGAAGCGATGCTGCGGCATGGCCTTCCTGCACAGCTCCAGGGTTCTATCCAGGTCGTCCACCACCAGGATTTCCGCCATCAGCAATCTCCTGTGTGGCTCCTATGGGGAGTCCTCTTGCTGGATTACCTGCAAATGGATGCGTTTCTGCAGCCGCGCCAGAAGTCGCGACACGGCAATCGCCGCCTGGGCTCCACGCCGAAGCTGCCCGGGGGAAGCCATGTCCAGCAAGGGAATGAGTTGTCGTATCGATTCCATGTGTGTGGCCACGCGGGCCAGCTCCGGCTCCAGGAGCGACTGCCAACGAGCCACGGATTCATCGCCAGCGATGGTACCGGCCTCCAGCAGGGGCAGCCCCAGTCTCTCCCAGATCTGCCAGGCGTTCTCGAGCCGATGATCCGCCTTCCGGGTTTCCAGCAGATCGCAACGCAAAGCTTCACGCAGGGCCTGGGGCCGGGCGTCGGCGGGGAGCCACCTGGTGTTGAGAGAGATGTACTTTCCCAGGTCGTGCTTCAACCTGCGAACCTGGTCCAACAGACCCTTGGGCGGCATGGGGATGCTCATGTGCCTCTCATCGCTCCCCCATGGACGGCAGGTTCGGGGCTTCCCGCTCGTAGGTGAACAGGCTCACCAGCACGGCCGCCAACAGGCTCGCCGCGAAAGCAGGAAGCAGCTCGTACACTGCTTCGTGAAGGATCCCTATATTGTACCACAGCACAATGACGCCGGGCCCCACGATCAAGGAAGCCAGGGCGCCCCACCTGGTGAAACGCTTCCAGTACAGCTAGAGCAGGATTATGGGCGTGAAGGCGGCACCCAGGGCACCCCATGCGAATAGAACGAAAGTGTAGATGAGCCGTATCTTTGCCAGGGCCACCAACATCGCCAGAGCGGTCATGCCCAGCAGGAGGATCCTGGTCCACAGGACCAGTCGTTTCGGATCCACGGTCTTCTTCCTGCCCAGCTTGAGCCAGAAATCGTTGATGAAACTGGTGGCGGCGTACATCAACTGGCTGTCGGCGGTGGACATGATGGCGGCAGTGACGGCCGAGAGGACGATCCCGGTGAGCACTGATGGCAGCGATAGACGGCAGAAAAAGGGTATCACCTGCTGTTCAGCGGCCTTCTGGGTGTCGGCCAGCTCCGGGGCGATGGCCCGCACCGCAACGCCGAGGAAGGCTGAACCGAACAACACGACGAAGCCCCACAGCAGCGACAGCCATGCCGCCCTCCTGGCAGCGGTTTCGTCCTTGACCGTTACGTATCGGACAATCATGTGAGGCATGCCCGGATACCCGATGGCTATTCCAAGCTGCCCCGCCACGAATCCCAGGGCAGCCCAGCCCGCGACATCGGCTCCGGAGAGCGAAAGCAGCCCCATGGGCCCCAACACCCGGGAAATCCCCGCAACACCTCCCGCGTGGAAGTAGGCCATCACGGGCAACACCAACATCACAAGGAACATGAGCAGGCCCTGGACCGTGTCCGTCCAACAAACCGCCGCGTAGCCGCCCAGGACGATATAGACGGCGATGATGACCGCGCCGGTCACGACACCTGCCCAGTAGGGTGTGCCCTGCCCCAGCAGGTCCATTCCGTGAAAGAGATCGCCGGCTCCGGTGAACTGGGCCACCACGTAGGAAAGCATGAAAAAAGTGATTATCAGGGCCGATACCAGGCGCAGCATGCCGCTCTTGTCGCCCAGCCGGTCCTCAAGGTAGTCGGAAATGGTGATGGAGCCGAAGCGCCCACTGTCCCGCCGAAGCTGCACGGTCACGAACATGGCGTTGAACATGAAGCCCAGGACGCAGCCCAGGGCCGCCCACATGGCGGCGGCCCCCTTCCAGTAGCCAAGCCCCGAAAGGCCCAGCATCACCCAGACGCTCTCGGAGCTGGCGGCCGCGGATATTGCCGTCACCAGGCTGCCCAACGACTTGTCGGCGCTGATGAAGTCCTGGTAGGAACCGGAGTGCCTGCGTTCCCCGATACGCCCGATGACCACCAGGAGCAGCAGGTAGATGCAGAAGGTGATGAGTACACCGATGTTTTCGCTTGTCATGTCCACTCCGTCATGGAGAGATGAACTCCACAGAGGCCCCGTGGCCTCCACAGCCCCTGGCATCACTGGTCTTTCGCCGGCACCTGCTCCTTCATGAAGGTAAACGACTGGTAGCTTGGCTCCCTTGGGCTCACGCTCCAGGCGTTTACGAAGATGCCGGTCTGCCCAAAGCCCTCCCGGCCCGGCCGGGCTCCCGTGTCGGGCGAGGTGATGATGCTGCCGATGCTCTGGGCCAGGGCATGGAGATCGCGGTTGCAGTCGGTGATCCCCACCCAGTAATGGTAGCCGTTTTCGGCCATGACTTCTGGTTTCCTGGCGCCGTGCCCATAGGGGTAGACCCATTCTCCGGTGACTTCGACCCTGCTCCAGCCCCCGGCCAGCCTGAGGAGGGTGTCGTGGAGACGCTGACGAGCCAATGTACGGGCAGCCCTTTGTTCCGGGGACAGGCCAACGGAGGAGTCCTCGCTCGTCTCGGCCCCGCCCGCATCGGTGGGTGGGGTCCAGAAATGTACCAGGTGGCAGTATTCATCGGGCTTCAGGGGGCTGCTGAACTCCTGGGCGCCGGAACGGGCCGTGGTGGCCACGGTTTCAGGAGAAACCTCTCCAGGGCCCTGGTCCGGCGGTCCAGTCGTGAGAACGGCCGTCGCCTGGTGAACGGTCAGGAACAGCCCGATGGCCACCAGCACCATGACCAGGTTGGAGATGCCCATGAGCCAGAGCAGCAGGACGAGCCTGCCCTGGGTGGGGATGCCAGTATTCCCGGGACCGGCCCGCAATGGTCCTGGCCCGCCGTCGGTTCCCGCTTCTCCGCCCTTTGTAGCGTTCATGTGCCTCTCCCAGAGATATCAAAGACTCCCATACCCCACCGTGGAGCAGCCTTCCAGGCTGCCACTGCCAACACCGTGGAAGGTCGCCTTCGGCAGCAGCCTTCCAGGCCGCGTTGGCCCAGCGCCGGCCCGCACCGGAAGCACTCTCTGCCCCAGGAGACTTTCACACGTGGCCCGCGGCGGGTCCAGGAGCCAGTCGGGAAAGCTCGGGCCCGCGGCGGAGCGCCAGTCGCTACTGCGCCGGGCCCGTCATCCGTTACGGGCGCGAGCGTCTGGCGCCCCTCGCCGGGGCCCCAGCCGGCTGTTTCCCGCAGCCTCTTTCCCGACGGCTCATAGTGGCTGGATATGTGGTAGAACAATATCCTCATGGAGGCCGGCCTCAAAACCTGCCATCCCACCCACAAGCCCTGCCCACAGGAGAATCTCATGGCGGATCCAGGCTCCACCGACAGCAACAGAGGCCACTGGGGGCGCGTTCTGCGTGCAGAACTCTCCAGCAAGACCACCTCTCTCCAGGACATCTCCTCCGACACCTACCGGAACTACCTGGGAGGCCTGGGCCTGGGGGCGCGCTACCTCTGGGAACACATGGACCCCGGGGGGGATCCCATGGGCCCGGAGAACATCCTGGGGCTGGTGCCTGGCCTGCTCACCGATACCGGCTCCCTGTTCACGGGGCGATTCCTCGCCGTGGGCAAGTCGCCCCAGACCGGCGGCTGGGGCGATTCCAACTGCGGGGGGCGTTTCTCTCCCAGCCTGAAGCGCTGCCAGGTGGACGGCCTGTTCGTCTCCGGTGCATCCGAAAGCCCTGTCTACCTCCTGGTTTCAGAAGACGGCGCCAGCGTGGAGGGCGCATCGGATCTCTGGGGGCTGGATGCCATCGAAACAGAAAAGCTCCTGAAAAAGCGCCACGGCAAACGTGCCCAGGTGGCCTGCATCGGGAAAGCCGGAGAGCTGGGGAGCTACCTGGCGGGAATCTGCAACGACGGAGGCCGCATTGCGGCCAGGAGCGGGCTGGGCGCGGTGATGGGCTCAAAGAAGCTCAAAGCCGTGGTGGCGCTTGGCAGATCCAGGGTGCCCGTGGCCCACAAGGACAAGATGAAGGAACTCACGCGCTCCTTCAAGAACAGAATCCCCACCAGCCCCCTGCTGCAGAAAGCCCTGGGCAACCACGCCCTCCACATCACGGGGCGTTTCACCCGCATCAGCCCCGTGTTCCCCCGCCAACCAGCCGAGCTCTGGCGCCAGCTCCTGGGGCGCTTCGGTACTCCGGCATTGACCGCCATGAGCGCCGAAAGCGGCGACAGTCCCATCAAGAACTGGGCGGGTGTGGGCTTCGTGGACTTCCCCTTCAAGAGAGCACGAAAAATCGGCGGGGAATCGGTCACCAGGTACGAGTCTTCCAAGTACGGCTGTTTTTCCTGCCCCATCCGCTGCGGTGGAATCGTGAGCATGAAAGGCGGAGAACATCCCATCCACGAGATGCACAAACCCGAATACGAAACCCTCAGCGCCTTCGGCAGCCTGCTGCTGAACGACGACCTCGTCTCCATTTTCAGGGTGAACGACCTGCTCAACCGTGCCGGAATGGACACAATCTCCGTGGGAGGAGTCGTGGCCTTCGCCATCGAGTGCTTCGAAAACGGTATCATCTCGGAAGGCGACACCGACGGCATCCGCCTGGCCTGGTCCAGCCCCGACGCCATAGTGGCGCTGGTGGAGAAGATCATCGCCCGCGAAGGAATAGGCGACACCCTGGCCGACGGAGTCAAGCTGGCAGCGGAGCGCATTGGCGGCGACTCCCAGCGTTTCGCCGTACACTGTGGTGGCGTCGAAGCGCCAATGCACGATCCCAAGTTCGACCCCGGACAAGCCCTGGCCTACCTCTGCGACGCCACTCCCGGCCGCCACACCACCGCCTCGTACCAGTACCTGGAACTTCAGAACCTGGAACGGCAGTTCTCCAGGGCCCACAAACTCCCCATGATCTCCACCTACAGAGACCGTTATCGGCACCAGGACAAGATGGACAACCTGGCGGTAGACACCTTCTACAAGATGTTGGTGGACGGTGCCGGAGTCTGCCTGTTCGGCACCCAGATCGGCGGCGACATCCCCATCAGCGACTGGCTCAACGCGGCCACCGGTTGGAATCTCTCTCCGGATACCTGGCTGGTGGCGGGCGAGAGGATTCTGAACCTGCGCCACTGCTTCAACCTTCGCGAGGGAATCCACCCGTTGCGGGACTTCCGCCTGCATCCACGGCTCTACGGAGATCCCCCCCAGGGCCGTGGCCCGGCAAAGGGCATCACCCTGGACCTGGACTCCATGGCGCAGTCGTTCTTCGAGACGCTCCACTGGGATCCCCACACCGGACGCCCCGACCCCGCATGGCTCCGCAGCCTGGGAATGGCGGACGTCGCCGATGCTCTCGCGTGATTTGCGCGAGATTCCCGGCGCTAGCCGTTCGGCCAGCCGTCGCAGTATCGGGATCTGCCCCATCTCTTGATTGAACCCCAGGGGAAGCCGGCATCAAGGAGCGGGCGTTCCCGGGGCGTCGAACTGCTGTGGGGGGACGCTTCCGGGGGGAATCTCGGGCGCCCTGCTGAAGCTCCAGTAGACGGCAAAACCCACCAGCAGAGCCGTGAGGACAAGGAGCATGGGTACCACCCACCGCACGAGCCTTACGAAGAGATCGTCATCCTGGGGGGTGGATGGCTCCAGGTCGCGCAGGTTGGGAGGCCCACGACCCAGGTGGGGGGCGTCCGTCGGTTCGTTCCATGGATCGCCACCCGGACAGTGCTGGCAGCCCAGCAACAACACCACGATGGTCAGGGGCTCGGTCAGGCCCCGGGCCATGGCTTCGTCCACGACCGCTCGCGCCGCTTCGGGAGCCGTGGCGCCGCGCAGAATGTTCCCCAACTCCCATTCCTGCATCACCGACCGCAGGGAATCAGAACAGACCAGCAGGATATCGCCATAGTCCAGATTCAGGTTGGCCACGGACAGGTGGGTGAGCAGCAGGTCTGGTCCCCCCGACTCGCCCAGGTGGACCCCCCCATGTTCTTCAAGGGGTTCGGTATTGCGAAACGTGACATCTCCTGCCCGAACGAGGTAGATGCTTCCCCCTCCCAGCCAAGCCATGTCTGCCACGTTGTTCTTCACCTGGACCACGGCCAGGCCCACCCCGACAGAAGACCTTTCTCCACGTTCACGGGCGTCCAGCAGAGCTGCGTTGGCTTCGGAGAACGCCGAGAGCATTCGCTCGTGGACCGTGGCGGCGCCGGGTTTTCGCAGACCCTCCTCCACCAGCTCCATGACCTGGTCCACGGCCCATCGCGCGCCCCTGGCGGAGCCTGCCAGGAGCACGAGCCTGTGTTCCGGCCCCCCTTCCAGCACCGTACAGGTGCTCTCGGTTGAGCGGCGGTCCATCGCCGGACTCGAGGCAATCCCATGGAATAGTTCATGTACTGGCACTGCGGAGTAGCTCCCGGCAATTCTCTGCTGGTCACGGAACCCCCGGGTTCCGCGGTTCACCCTCGATGGGGTGGGAATGCCTTCATGTCTTGAAATACCAGGAATCTTCCAAAAAATCCACAGCACCGTCCGAGAACTCCGCACCCTGGGCCGGAGGATGTTCATGTTCGTGGCCACGACGACTTCCCATACGCCACAAGGGCAATGCAGCTATAATGAACCACATGATACTTCTGTCCATCTCACTGCTGCTCTCCGCACCCCTCCCTGCCGCCACGGGGGGGCCGGATTCCGGGGACTACGTATTCACCGACTCCTTTGAACCCGATGGACCCCCGTACCTGCGAATCGACACTTCGGGCTGGGAGTCGTTGTCCCTTGACGCAGATGATCCCACCGCGTTGACAAGCCTGGAATCGGGCCTGGATTTTCTCTGGTACGGAGACCCGGTGGACGACATACTCATCTCCCCGAACGGCGTGCTCTTCTTTCAAGAGGAGGGAGCCGTCACCGGCTACAGCGGCATGTGTCCCGGAGACGGCTCCGACTGGAGCGGAGTGGCGGCCCTCTGGAACGACTTCACACCCGGCACGCTGGTACACGGGTCCCTGGGTCAATACCCCCACAGAGTCC
The DNA here is from genome assembly GCA_024276675.1 of Myxococcota bacterium. GTDB lineage: Bacteria > Myxococcota_A > UBA796 > UBA796 > JAFGLY01 > JAJRWT01. The sequence continues at coordinate 39,301 of JAJRWT010000053.1, forward strand.
TGGTCATGGAGTGGAACGACATGGCCATCTACCCCGCTGGCGACGCCGTCACGTTCCAGGCGTGGCTGGTGGAGGGGCGCGACGAGGTGGTGATCAGCCTGGTGGACGTGGACACGGACGATGCCTCCTGGGACGGGGGTGCCGGAGCCTCCTCGGGAATCCAGGGGCCGCTGGGCCAGGGCCTGGAGTGGTCATGCGAAGGGGGGCTCTACAGCGAAAGCAGCGCCTGGTTCGGAGACATGCACACCCGTCCCGACGCCAGGGAAGTGGGCACCACCGACATGGAATACCGATGGTGGGCCGAGGCGAACTACGGCGGACGCGCCCTGGCCTCGGGTGACATAAACGGCGACGGCCTTCAAGACCTGGCCATAGGCCACCAGGACATGGACGAAGGCCTGGTATACCTGGTCTACGGGCCCACCACGTCTTCTTCTCTGGCATCTGCCGCGGCCACGCTGCGGGGCGAGAACCCCGACGACTTCGCCGGATACTCCCTCGCCATCGACGACCTGGACGGTGACGGGCAGGCGGAGCTTGTCATCGGCGCTCCCTCCAACGACGATGTCTCATCCTCCGCCGGGGCCGTCTACCTCGTCTCCGGCGGCGGCCTTTCGGGTGAATACTCCCTGGGCTCCGACAGCGACATGCTGTTCCTGCCCCCCTCCGACGGAGGGCAACCCATGCTGGGAGCCTCCCTCGCCTCCCCCGGAGATCTTGATGGCGACGGCTACCACGACCTGCTCATGGGCTCTCCGGGCGACGACAGAAACGGCCTGGAAGCCGGAGCCGTCTACATCTGGTACGGCGGCCCCCTGGCCGGGGACGTCGATCTGAGCGACGCGGACGCCGTCTTTCTGGGCTCCGAGAGTTCTCTCTCCGAACAGCTCGGATTCTCCGTCGCCGGGGCTGACATCGAGTCCGACGGCAGTTCGGATCTGCTGCTCTCGGCACCCTTCAACGACGATGGCGCCGAAAACGCCGGCAAGCTGTACCTTGTCTCCGGAGAACACTTCAGCGGCACCCTGAACGTCGAGGATGTGGCCAACGCCTCCTTCACCGGGCAGAGCACCAACGAGTACGCATCCTGGGCCGCCACGCTGGCCGACATGGATGGTGACGGCCAGCTTTCAATCCTGGCGGGTTCTCCCTACGGTGACGCCCTTGGAGGCTCCAACAACGGACTCGTATACATCCTGCAAACCCCCTTCTCCTACGAAGGCGAACACTCGCTGGCCGTTGCCGACTCCGTTGTGGTGGGCACCTCCGACAGCGCCCACCTGGGTGAAGCCCTCGCTGCCGGCGACATGGACGGAGATGGCAGGGACGACCTCTTCCTTTCCGCCCCCAACGCCACCGCCGCCTCCGTCAGTGGAGGAGGCGTGGTCTACGTCTTCACCAGCCCCCCGATCGGTGAAATCCAGGCAGACAGCGCGGAGCACCTGCTCCTGGGCTCCTTCGACGCCGGAGCCGCGGGTACGGCCCTGGCCTTCATACAGGACTGGAACGGCGGCCCCTACGGCAACCTGGCCTTGAGCGCCCCCTTTGCCAGCGTGGAAGGTGGCAGCAACAACGGAATCGTCACCCTCTGGAGCTACTATCCCAGCTTTCCCGATGAAGACTCCGACGGCTGGGTGGACCTGGAGGCGGGAGCCCTGGACTGCGACGATGACGATCCCGCGGTCTATCCGGGGGCCACCGAGATTCCCACGAACCTGGTGGACGATGACTGCGACGGCTGGATCGACGGGCTCATCAAGCTCCGGGAACGACAGGACTGGTGGGAATGGGACCTGGCACAGGAATGGGGCCTCTCCGTGGGCACCTTCCTGGGTTTCGAGGAAACATCTCCGGGAGCGGACGTCTCCGAGCTGTACGTGGACCAGGGCATCGTCCTGGACTCCGCCGCCGGTATCACCGCCGTGGAGTCGGTGTACGGCGCGGCTCCCGTGGACTCCATGGGCGCCGCCGTGGGCTCCTCGGCGGAAGGTGAGTTGACTCTCGTATTCACCGGGGACCAGGTAGAGGCCATTTCGCTGGTAATCCTGGATGCGTCCTGCGAAATGCTGGTCTCGGCAACGGACTCCGATGGGGACCTGGTTTCCGACGTACCCTTCCTGGTGACCGCCGAAAACAGGCCCGGCGGCGCCTTCCTGGGTATCCAACTCTCCCGGCCGGCGACGACTGTTTCCATCGCCTGCGCCACTGACGCCTGGGGAATAGACGAAATTGGCCTGCTCTGGGCAGCGCAGACCGACTGGGACGGCGACGGCTTCTCGGAAAACGGCGGCGACTGCGACGATACCGACGCGAGTATTTCTCCGGCCAGCCCGGAAATCCTTGGCAACGGCATCGACGATGACTGCGACGGTGTGGTGGATGCCGGGGGTTTCACCGAGTACCGCGACATGGAATCCTGGCTGTTGGACTCGGACCTGGATCCCGAAATCATCGATTTCGAGGACCAGCATGTGGGAGTCACCCTGGTGGATCAATACGCCACCCTGGGCCTGGACGCCTTTTGGGGAGATCCCTTCGTGACGCCCGTCGTCGATGGTTCCTACGCCCGGGGCTCCCGGGCTGCCCAGGCCCTCGCCACCGACGAGCCGGACAGCGTGGGTATGACCTTCGACGAAGAACAAGCCGCCCTGGGCCTCTTCCTGTTGGACGTGGAGGGCGAGTTGGAGTGGAGCGCGTTGCTGCACGGTCTCGAGGTCTACTCCGGTACCTTCTCCCTGGACTCCGATGACGTCCCCGGAGGTACCTTCGTCGGCCTCCTCTTCGACCTGCCCGTTGACACTCTCGTCCTGTCCGCCTCCGGCTCCGACGACATATTCGGGCTGGACGACCTTGCTTTCCACAGCCTTGGGCTGGATGATGCCGACGGCGACGGCATGACCGAGTCGGAGGGCGACTGTGATGACCACGATGCCACTGTCTTCCCCGGCGCCGAAGAGACCTGGTACGACGGCCTGGACTCCGATTGCGACGGCGGCAGCGACTTCGACGCCGACGGAGACGGTTTCGACCTTGACCTGGGTGACTGCGACGACTCCGACTCCAGCGTCAATCCCGAGGCCGAGGAGACCTGGTACGACGGCGTGGATTCCGATTGCAGCGGTGGCAGCGACTACGATGCCGACGGCGACGGCCACGACTCCTCGTCCCACGGTGGGGACGACTGCGAAGACGACGACTCCAGCATAAACCCCGACGCCGACGAAATATTCGGCGACGGCCTGGACCAGAACTGCTACGAGTACGACGAGTACGACGCCGATGGCGACGGCTACTCGTCGGCCGGGGCTTCCATCGGGGGAGCCCTGGGTGAAGGCGACTGCGACGACGGGGATCCGGCAGTCAACCCGGGCGCCCTGGAGACCTGGTACGACGGCCTGGACAGCGACTGCGACGAAGGCGACGACTTCGACGCCGATGGCGACGGGTACTCCAGCGACGACTGGGGTGGCAGCGATTGCGACGACAGCGATGATACGATCCACCCCGGCACGGAGTACGACGAGTGCTACGACGGTGTGGACGCCGACTGCAGCGGCGGCAGCGACTATGACTGCGACGGTGACGGTCACGACGCCGACTTCTACCTTGGTGACGACTGCGACGATGACGATCCCGCCACCTACCCGGGAGCACCCGACGAGCCAGGTGACGGCGTGGACTCCGACTGCGACGGCGCCGACGACTTCGACGCGGATCACGACGGCTACACCGGCACCGAATACGGCGGAACCGACTGCGACGATTCTTCACCCGCCGTTCACCCCGACGCATCCGAAACCTGTGGCGACGGAATCGACTCCGACTGCGACGGCCAGGACGACTTCGATTGCGACGGCGACGGCTACGATTCGCTGTCCAGGGGTGGAAACGACTGCGACGACAGCGATCCATCGGTCAATCCTTCGGCCGAAGATACCTGCTACGATGGTCTGGACTCCGACTGCGACGGCGCCAGCGACTTCGACTGCGACCGCGACGGATACCCGTCCTTGGACTTTGACGGCACCGACTGCGACGACGACGACCCTTCGGTCCACCCCGACGCCACCGACTACCCCTATGACGGCCTGGACTCCGACTGCGATGGCAGCCCCGACTACGATCTGGACTCGGACGGCCACGAATCCACCTTCTACGGTGGCGACGACTGCGATGACGACGACCCCAGCATCTACCCGGGGGCCACGGATACCTGCTACGACGGTGTCGACTCCGACTGCGACGGCGCCAGCGATTTCGACTGCGACGGCGATGGCCACGACTCCACTTCCTACGGGGGTGACGACTGCGATGATGCCCTCGCAAGCGTCCACCCCGACGCCGCCGAAGACTGCAGCGATGGGCTGGACCACGACTGCGACGGCCTGGCCTACTGCCCCGATTCCGATGCTGATGGCCACTCCGCCACCGATTACGGCGGCGACGACTGCGACGACGACGACCCCTCCGTGTACCCCGGCGCGATGGAGACCTGCTACGACGGAGTGGACTCCGACTGTGACGGCGCCAGCGACTTCGACTGTGACGGCGATGGCCACGACTCCACTTCATACGGTGGGGACGACTGCGACGACGGCGACCCTTCCGTACATCCCGGCTCCACTGAGCGATGGTACGACGGCGTGGACTCGGACTGCGACGGTGCCGACGACTTCGACCAGGACGGTGACGGCTGGACCTCCTCCACCTGGGGGGGGCAGGACTGCGATGACACGGACAGCTCCATCAACCCCGAGGTCGCCGAGGATGGCTGCGGAGGAGGCGACCAGGACTGCGATGGCGAGACCGACGAGGACTGCTACTCCAGCCGCGACACCGGCGAGCCGGCCGACACGGCGACAGGAAGCGACACGGCTTCGTCATCCCAGCAGAGTTCCGACAGCGCTTCATCCCAGGAACCTGTAGATACCGGTGACCACGGCGCCGTGGACACGGGCAACCGGCCGGGGGATACCAGCCAGGCTCAAGGCGGTGGCGGGAGCAGCCTCCACCTTCGTGACAGCGGCTGCTCTGGCTGCGCCTCAGCCCCGGCCCCCCTATCGGCGTCGGTCCTGCTGCTCCTGCTGGGCTCCGCCATCTCCATCAACAGGCGGAAATGAGGGGGCACGACGGCGACGACGCCAGAGACAGGCTCCCGCCCGATTTCGGCTCCGTGATGGAACAAGCTGGCGTGCTCGCCTCGGGACCAGAAAGAAAAACCGCCCCGGCAGGGGCGGTCTGGAGACAAGACGAAGCCCTTCAGGGAGCCACGTAGTCTATCTTGAGCGTGTAGTCATTGGCGCCGCTATAGGCTTCGTAGGGAATGATGCCCACGTAGTAGGCTTCCCCAGGTACCAGGGTGAAGCCCCAGTAGGACGTGGTGATGGTCTCGGGGTTGGAGTTGCTTTCGTACCAACCGGCAGCCCAGAGATCTCCGGTGGGGCCGTAGAGGTGCAGGTCCAGGTCCGGAGAAGAACTGCTCCACTCCACGGTGATGACGGCGTAGTATTCTTCTTCGGTGGTCAACACGAAGAAGTCGGTGTCTCCCGTGCCCCAATCCATGACGGTGGAGTCCAGATCCAGACCGCCGTAGACCAGGTCGGTGAAGGGAGGCCCGGAGCAGGGCGGCAGTGCATTGGCAGCCTGGAGGCTCTCGATACCGGGATTGAGATAGTTGTTGCCGTTGATGACCACGTCGTTGGGTTCTTCTTCGGTGTACTCGAACCCGAGAATCAGCGGGATCTCGTCGTTGACGACCACGGTCACTTCGTCAACCAGGGTGTGGGTGTCCATGCCGAGGTCCTGCAGATGGACCGGAGCGGAGCTGTAGAGGGTCCCCGCGGTGAAGGTGGCGTTCAGAGAAGAGAACAGGCCTCCCATCAGGTAGACGCTGCCCACGTGCTCCCCCACCACTGTGATCTCGGTGGTCCCGGTGTCGGCGGTGTCCACCAGCTCTTCGGGATCCTGGCCGATCTGCGGCGGGGCGTCGCCGGCTTCCCAGACCGTGTCTTCGATTTCGTCGATGCAGTCCTGGTTGTCCGGGTCGCATACACCCACCACCCGCAGGAAGAGCATCTCGAAGGTTCCCGACCAGTTGTAGGTGATTTCGTCGAAGGTGAAGTCGGTAACCGTGGTTCCGCCTACCGGGTTGCCGTGGTTCAGAATGTCGGAGGAGAGATAGGCTCCCACCATGTAGCTGGATTCGTTGGGATCGTACCCGGAAAGCACCAGTTGGTAGTACTTGGAGACTCCCTCACTGGTGGAGTCGCCAGAGATCTCGATTCCATAGCTCGATGTCGCGGTGACATCGAAGCTGAAGACGAGGTTGCCGTCGTAACCTTCGGTGCTGTACTGTGCCTGCAGGGAAGAGTCCGCCATGTCGTAGACACCTACGCTCATGATGGTGGCATCGGCAGTGGTGGTGGCGAATTGCAACATGATGTCGATGGTACCGTCTTCGGTCGCTGTGACCACGTAGCGGTCGATGTCGCCGCTCGTTCCACCGCTGGCGAACTTTTGGATGTTGCTGTCCACCAACAGCGCCCTGCTGGAGAGATCCGGCAGAACCTCAGCCTCGGCCCAGTCGGGAGCCGCGACCGTGTCGGAACTCAAAGCCGTGTAGGTAGCCGGAGTGATCTCCATGGTTCCCCTTATCACGACTCGGTTGATGCCATCTTCGGGCTTGATGCATCCGATGGCAAGAAGGGTGAGCAATGCAGTGGTGCGGTTCATCAGAACTCTCCCCGAAGGCCGAACTGGAAGTAGCGAGGGTTCAAGCGGGACGTAGTGGAGCCGTACTCGACGTCTCCGTTTTCGTCCAGGTAGATACCACCTTCGCCGTCGTCGTAGACTGTACTGACTCCGGTGACGGTGCGACTGTTGAACACGTTGAAGCACTCGGCGGTGACGTCCCAGGTGGTCTGCCCGATGGCCAGCGTGATGCCGGCCTTCAGGTCTGTGGTGGACACAGCGGGCAGGCGGTCGGGATCGTCGCCGTCATCGCCGTAGTTGTTCCATCCATCGTAGTAGCTGTTGTAGTAGATCTTGCGATAGCGGTAGCCGGATCGCATGTTGAAGTCCCAACCCAGGAGGTAGCCCATCCCCACGTTGTTACCCAGCTCCCAGGCTTCGGCATCGCGATAGGAGCCGGCGAACTTGATGTAATGGGGGATGTCGTAGGAGAGGATTCCCTCTTCGTACTTGATCTGCTCCGGTATGTCGAAGTTGCCCGTGGCCATATCGGAACCCTGGGTACCGTATGCGTGTGACCAGGTGTAGGTTCCAACCACGCCCCACTTTTCGCCGAACTGCCGACTGGCGGAGAACTCCAGGGCGGTGTACTCGGTGTAGGTTTCGTCGGGGGTACGGAGACGCCAGACCGATTCGTTGGTACCGTTCCTGTAGCCGATGACATCGGTGCCTTCGGCGTTCCAGATGAGGTTGACGTCGTCGTCTTCCCAGAAGTTGTGTGCCTTTTCGTAGATGAAAGTCGTGTCCAGGGCCCAGCCGTCGCCCAGGTCGGCGGTCACACCGGCGTTGATTTCGTCGGACCAGGGGTTCTTGAGCTGGTCGCTGGCCAGGAAACGATCCCCCACCCCACGATCGGGTTGAGTGCCCCAGTCGCCGATGGCATCGTCCCAGTAGTAGACGGAATATCCGCCCTTCTTTTCGGTGAGGATGCTGGAGACGCCCAGGTAGCCCACATCGTAGAAGCGCCCGTAGTAGGTGTGGAACTTCCAGCTATTGTCGCCGAAGAGATCGTAGGCCACGCCAAAACGTGGAGCCACGGTGACCGCCGAGAAGACTTCGTTGCCCACGTCGTTCAAGAACCTGGACATGTCGACCCTCACGCCGGGGCGTATGGTCAACCTGGGAACGGGATGCCACACGTCCTGGACGAACCAGCTCGCCAGCATACCGATGAGGTCGGCTTCGTAGTTGCTGTCGTAGGCCACCTTGTAATAGGGGCTGTAGTCTTCGGGGTTGGTGGGATCACCGTCGCCGTAGGACCAGATCTCGTAGCCGTCGGACAGGCCGGGATAGATGGAATAGCTGCGCAGGAATTCGGCTTCGACGCCGGTCTTGACTTCGTGCTCGCCCAGGAAATCGAAGTACTGGGTGAGCTTGGAGTTGAAGGAAGCCCTCTGGCGCTTGGTGTAGTACCAGTACGTGGACGGTCCGAAGGTGAAGGAGTCGGGTTCGTAGCCGAACCACTCATAGTCGAAGTCGTCGAGGCACATGCCGTCGTCGTCGTAGGCCGTGCACTCGTCCTTCCAGATCTGGGGAATGAACTTGATGTGGCTGCTCTGGTAGTAGGCCTGGGTATTGACGACGGTGTCTTTGCCCGGGGTCCACTGGTGGCCCAGACTTGCCAGCCAACCGCCCTGCTCCCAGTAGGTTTCGCCTTCGGGCATCTCGTAGACGCTCTGGTCCACGTTGCGAATCCAAGTGGGATCCGACTGCATGTGGAACCAGATCTGGTGGTTGGGAGTGGGTTTCCAGGTGAGCTTGCCGAAGAGGTAGGCGCTCTTCCAAAGGCGTGGCGCCATCTCGATGACTTCGCCGTTTTCGTCGGTGGGACGGTTGACGTCTTCAGGGATGGAGCTGGAATAGCGATTGTAGTTGAGCTGCAGGCTGGTGAAGAACCACAGCCGGTCCCTGACGATGGGCCCCCCCAGGTTCAGGGCCAGGCTCTGGTCGGCGTAGGTGGAATCATCCACCTCTTCGTCGGCGAGGGGCTTGTAGACCCTGGTGTGATCGCTGCTGTAGAGAAACTGCAGGTTGCCTTCCAGCTCGTTTCCACCGGATTTGGTGATGATGTTTACAGCGGCTCCCAGGGCCTTGCCATACTCGGCGTCCAGACCACCCGTGATCACCTGTATTTCTTCGATGGCATCGAAGTTCATGTTCATGGAGAAGGTGTTGGTCAGGGGGTCGGTGGTGTTGACGCCGTCCAGATAGTACTGGTTTGACGACGAGAAAGCACCATGCACATAGGGGTTTCCACCACCCACGACACCGGCTGCCAGCGACATCGCGGTCTGGTAGTCACGGCCGGCGTTGGGAAGATCCCGCAGCATCTCCGAGGTGAGAATCGTCCCGGTCTGAGTAGAGGTGATGTCCACCACCGGGGCGTCTTCTTCGACGACGATCTCTTCACCGGACACAGCGAGCCGCAGGGGGATCTCCAGGGTGACGGTGGCACCGGCCGCCACGCGGACATCCACGGCCTTCCAACCCTGGAAGCCCGGCTTGCTGGCTTCTATCACGTAGTAGCCAGGAGGCAGGCCGACTGCGCGAAAACGACCTTCCGAGTCGGTTTCGCTGCCAACGGTGCCTTGAAGTGATGCCCCGGACACCACCACGACCGCGCCAGGTATGGCCAATCCGTCTGTGTCGAGTACGACGCCTTTTATCTGACCCTTCAGTTCAACCGCCAGTGCAGGGGCGGCAACCAGGAAAGTCAACAGTAGCAGGAATAGCTTTCGAACTTTAACGGGTATCCTCGAGTGTTGGAAACGCGGGGAGAGTAACCTCCGGAAAAAAAGATCAGCAATGGTGATAACCCAGATGAGGAATACGCACCAATTCAAATTGGAATACCTGGCCGGTGTCCCGTGTTTTTTTCGGGAGACGGGTTTCGTCTACGCTACACGTCAAGGCCATCCACCTGCTCCACGCGATCCATTATCTCCTTCAGCCTGGCCGCGGGATCTCGTCCCAACAGGCTGGACATGACGTTTTCGGTCTCCACCCCGGCCCCTTCCGGGATGGATACGCGCAGCAGTCGTCTCTTTTCAGGGTCCAGGGTGGTCTCGAACAGGGTCTTTGGCATCATTTCGCCAAGCCCCTTGAAGCGGGTGATCTCCGGCTTGAGCCTGGCGGGCAAGCGCGTGAGTATGCGACTCTTTTCATCGTCGTCCGCCGCCCAGAAGCTCTCTCGCCCCGCGTTGATCCTGTAGAGAGGGGGCTGGGCCAGGAAGACATGCCCATGGTTTATGAGTTCGGGCAGATATCGATAGAAGAAGGCCAGCAGCAGGGTAGAAATATGATGGCCGTCGGAGTCGGCGTCCATGAGCAGGATGATGCGTTGGTAACGAAGACGCCCCAGGTCGAAGTCGTTGCCCACTCCACAGCCCAGGGCTCGCACCACGTCGGATAGTTCGTTGTTGGCCAGGACCTTTCGCAGCGAGGCCTGCTCCGCGTTGAGCACCTTGCCGCGAAGGGGAAGAACCGCCTGGGTCTCCCGATCCCTGCCCTGCTTGGCGGAGCCCCCGGCGCTGTCGCCCTCCACCAGGAAGATCTCACAACGTCCGGGATCGGCTGACGAGCAATCCGCCAGTTTGCCAGGCAGGTTCAGCCTCCGGCCCGACACCGATTTCCGGCGCACCTGCCTGGCCGCCTGCCGAGAGGCTATCCTGGCACGAGCCGACTGTGCTGCTCTCGCCATTATGGCGTCGGCCGCGCTGCCGTTCTCGTGCAACCACTGCTCCAGGGCTGGTCTGATGAGCGCATCCACCTGTCCACGAGCCTCGGGGTTGTTCAGGCGGTCCTTGGTCTGCCCCTGGAACTGGGGTTCCTGCAGCAGCAGGCTCATGACGGCCACCATCCCCTCCCTGAGATCCTCAGCGGTCAGCGCCAGCCCGCGGGGTACCTTGTCGTGGGTGTCCATGTAATTGCGCAGAGCCTTGTTCAATCCTTCGCGAAAGCCCTGTTCATGGGTTCCTCCATCCCTGGTGGGAATCCCGTTCACGAACGAAAACACCTGCTCCCGGGTACTCTCGGTCCAGCACAGGGCAAGGGACAGTCGCAACAGGCCTGGAACATGCGCGTCCCCATCTCCACGCTCCAGACAGAACGGTTCAGCGTGCACGGGTCGCTTCTCGGCCTTCTTGATGAGGCTGGAGAGATACTCCCGCAGCCCGCCGTCATGCCGAAACTCGTGGGAACCGGCCTTGTGCCGGAACAGTATGCGCAAACCGGGATTCAAGTAGGCCTTTACGTCCAGACGCTCACGAACCAGCTCCGGATCGAAGCTGGACTCGCCGAATATTTGCTCATCGGGTGTGAACGTCAGGCAGGTTCCGGAACCCCGGGCGGGGCCAATCTTCTTCACGGCCGCCCTTGGTTTGCCACGGCGGAACTCCTGGCGCCACTTGAAACCATCCCGCCATACCGTAGCCACAAGGGTTCGGGACAGCGCGTTCACCACCGAGCTGCCCACGCCGTGAAGCCCCCCTGAGGTGATATAGTTGCTGTCATCGAACTTCCCGCCGGCGTGGAGCGTGGTGAGGATCAGCTCCAGGGCGCTCTTCTGGAAGCGGGGATGGATGTCCACGGGGATTCCTCTCCCGTGATCCGTGACGCTGGCGGTACGACCGTCTTCGTGGATCTCCACGGTGATGGACGAGGTATATCCGTTGATGGCTTCGTCCACCGCGTTATCCACGATCTCCCACAGCAGGTGGTGGAGACCTTCCTTGCCGGTTCCACCGATGTACATGCTGGGTCGTTTCCGGACGGGATCCAGGCCCTCCAGAACCGTGATGTCCCGAGCGCTGTAGCGCGGTTTCTTGCTGGACATCTACTCTTCTCCTCCGTCTCCGCTCTTTTTTTCGCCCCTGCCGTTCCCATGGGGAGGCTGCAGGGGCTCCGGGATCCACTCCACGAATTCACCGCGCTTCAGCACCACCGCTCCCCTCCCCGCCCTGTTTCCGGCAAAACGCCCGGGGCTGATGCGCAACTCCCGGCCCCGGCTCGTCTTCACCAATGGACCGCCATTGGCCCTGGAGGCCAGTCCAAAGGCCATCACCCTGTCGCCGGGACGCAGCTTGATGGCCATGAGCCCTTTTCCGGCACCACGTAGCACTTTCACCTGCTCCACGGGAAAGGCCAGCGCCCGCCCGCCCCGGGTGCCCAGGCAGACAAAGATCTTCGAACCCTCGGAACCAGGAAGTCCGGGCCAGGCGTAGACTGCAACTACCGCATCGGAAGGATCGCCCAGTTTTTGAAAGCGCCGCCCCAACCTGGATGAGACCTCCGCGTGGGGCGCCAGGGGAAAACGCACCACGCGGCCCGCGGCGGTGACGGCCATTCCGTGGGGCGGTGGTGGTTCATCGTAATCGCCATTCACACCTGGGCCAGGAACGGATTCAGAGAGATGGGGTGGCAGGTCCAATGGAGTGTTCCTGGGATCGAAGCTCATCACTCCCACGGTTCTTTCGCCATCGGCGAACTGGAAATGCCGCTGAACAGGGCCACCATGCCCGGTGGTGGCGGGGATGTCGTCCACGCGCATCACGTAGGCGCTGCCCCTGTCGGTGAAGAAACCCACGGTGCTGCGCGTCGAGGCACGAAAGAGCCAAGCGATGGTGTCACCTTCCCTTGTGCGGATCTTCTCGATGTCGGAGAAGCTGCTCTGTCGCTTTATCCATCCATCTCGGGTCACTATTACGAATGCATCCTCGGCAACGATGTAGGCTTCATCGCGGTAGGCAAGCTCCGGGAGCCTTCCGTTGGCCAGCCGGGTACGCCTGGGTTGGGCGTACTTTTTCCTGATGGCTGCCAGCTCATCCCGTATGACGCTCCAGATACGGGAATCCCGCGAGAGAATGGCCTCGATCTCGCCGGCCTTCTGTCTTCGTTCAGCCAGTTCCTGCCGTATCTCCATGACTTCCAGCCTGGAAAGACGGTAGAGTTTCAGCTCCAGGATGGCGTCTGCCTGGATGTCGTCCAGGTCGAAGTGTTCCATGAGCTTCTCGCCGGCCTCGCGCCGCCCCTCGGAGCGACGGATGATGGCGATGGCCTCGTCAAGGTCCACGAAAATGGCTTCCAGGCCCTCCAGGATATGAATGCGCTCACGCAGGCGGCGCAGCTCGAACTCAAAGCGCCTGCGCACTGCCTGGAAGCGAAAATCCAACCAGCCCTTCAGGAGAGCACGGAGGTTCAGCCGAGCGGGACGTGCCACCTCGGGGTTTTCCGATGGCACCAGGACGGTCAGGTTGACATGATAGCTCTGCTGCAGGGGCGTGTGCTTGAAGAGGTAGGCCATGGCAGCCTCGGCGTCACCTGGTCTTTTCAGCTCCAGGACCACTCTCACCTCGTCGGTGCTCTCGTCGCGCACGTCCGTGAGCTGGGGGAGCCGCCGGGCCGAGACGAGAGCGCCGATCTTCTCCACCAGCGCTGCCTTGTTCTGCCCAAAGGGTATCGATGTCACCACGATCAAGTGCTTGCGCCCGCGTTTCTCACGCACCCATTCGCCACGCACGCGAACAGCCCCGGCCCCCTTTTCGTAAAGCTCCAGGAGTTCCTGCGCGTTGTTCAGTATCACGCCTCCCGTGGGGAAATCCGGCGCCTTCACGAGACCGGCCAGCTTCTGGGTGCTTGCAGCGGGATCGTCGATGAGAGCGATGGTGGCTTCCAGGACCTCGCCGGGATTGTGGGGAGGGATCCGAGTCGCCATACCCACCGCGATACCCTCGGTACCGTTGACCAGGAGCTGCGGGAACCTGGCGGGCAGCACCGTCGGTTCCAGGAGCTGCCCATCATAGGTGGGCCGGTAGTCCACCGTGCGTTGAGCGAGTTCCGTCAACAGCTCCATCGCCACCGGGGTCAGGCGACATTCGGTGTAGCGCATGGCGGCAGCGGGATCGCCATCCACGCTGCCGAAGTTCCCGTGGCCATCCACCAGCGGCAGCCTGAGGGAAAAAGACTGGGCCATTCGCACCATGGCATCGTAGATGGCCTGGTCGCCGTGGGGGTGGTACTTGGCCATTACCTCGCCCACCACTGCCGCGGACTTGCGATACCTGCTCCCGGGAAGCAGCCGCAGGTTGTGGAACATGGCATAGAGTATGCGCCGCTGCACCGGCTTGAGGCCGTCCCGGATGTCGGGCAGAGCCCTGGATGTGATGACGCTCAGCGCGTAGTTGAGATAGCGCCGGCGGGTCGCTTCGTGGAGAGCCACCTGCTCGATACTGGACATTTGCGGACCTCCCCTGGGCCTGTACCAGAATAGCGTTTACTACATCGACAAGAAAAGACAGGAGCCGGTGTCGGGCGTCGGAACGGGATGGCTTGGCAGCGCCCGGACTCCAGCCAATTCCAGGAACCGATTGGCTTCGTCACGACGCCTGCCAACCGCGCCAGAGCAGCCTGGACCGAAAGGGAAAGGGGAAAGGGGAAAGGGGAAAGGGGAAAGGGGAAAGGGAGCCGCCAATAATAACAGGTGACCCGTTCCCCGTTTCCAGCACCAGTCGCCAACGTGGTACCCACGCAACTCCTGGATGGGGGTCTCCCGTAGTGCGCTGGGGAGCCAGAGCCGGAGAGAAACCTGCACTCTATCCCATACGCCGCTCGGGCGGTCCCTCCAGGTAGCCCGCCACCAGGCTCTCCCATTCACCACGGGCCTTCAGGATCATCTCCACCATCTCCCGGAAGGCGCCCCTGCCGCCCCCACTGCTCAACACCACGTGGACCCTCCTGCGGACGTCCGGGGCGGCGTCGGCCGGGGCGAAGGAACATCCCGCCCTTCCAAGGATGCACAGATCCAGCAGGTCGTCGCCCAGGTAGGCCATCTCTTCGTCCTTCAGGTGGTAGCGCTGCTTCAGGTGGCGCCAGGCTGGTCTCTTGTCTCGGTAGCCCTGTAGACATTCGCTGAACCGGAGCTGCCGCGCTCGTCGGGCAACGGTCTCTGATTCCATGCCGGAAACCAGCACCGTTATCAGACCGGCCTGGTTTGCAAGAGTGACTCCCATGCCGTCCTTGATATCGAACTCCCTGGTCTCGGTGCCGTCGTCGGAAAAGATGACCGATCCGTCGGTGAAACAACCGTCAACGTCGGTGACCACCGCCCGAAGCAGGGCGAAGCGTTCTTCAAGGCTCGGCTCCATTCATCCCCCTCTTCCACAGAACTCCCGCCTAGCGGAGAAATCCATCGGCGGACCTCTGGCGCGGAGTCAGATCCCATTGGCGAACCATTTCGTCCAGGGCCATTACCTGTAACAGGAGTTCCTTCATGAGGTGCAGGGGATACATGCTGGAAGCATCACACCGCCCTCTACAGGGCTCCTGGTGGGTCTCCACGAACAGCGCGTCCACGCCGGCGCCCACGGCTGCCCTTGCCAGGTGGGGCACCAGCTCCGGCTGGCCACCGCCGGGATCCGAGCTTGGAGTACCCGGACGCCTGAGCACATGGGTCACGTCGAACACCACGGGCACTCCCAGGCTCCTCATCGTGGGAAGTGAACGCATGTCCGCCACCAGGTCGCCGTAGCCAAAGACCGTCCCACGCTCGGTCAACATCAATCCGCGGCCTCCCGCGCCCTCCACCTTCTGTACGATGCCGGCGGTTGCCCGCGGAGAGAGAAACTGGCCCTTCTTGACATTGAGGGGCCTCCCGGTTTCCGCCGCCGCCACGACCAGGCTGGTCTGCATGCAGAGGTAGGCTGGTATCTGGATGATGTCCACCACCCCGGATGCAGCCCTGGCTTCCTGCCGGGAGTGGACATCCGTGATGACGGGCACCTGGAATTCTTCGCGGATCTCGGCAAGTCCCTTCAGACCTTCCTCCAGCATGGGACCGCGATAGGAAGTACCAAGGCCCCGGTTGCCCTTGTCGTACGAAGACTTGAAAACCCAGGGAACGCCCAGCTCGCTGGTGATCCGCCACAGGGCTTCGGCCAGGTACATGTTGGTATCCCTGTCCTCCATCACGCAGGGCCCTGCGATGAGCACCAGGGGATTATCCCCTCCGATCTTCACCTTTCCGGCCTCCAGGACTGGACTCGTTGGCATCTGTTTCTCTCCCTGTTTCGAGGTTCGGTTCGCGTTCTGCTGGCACCAGCACCAGAAAAGGCAGTGACCGGGCTCACCTGGATTCGACAGCAGGGTGCAGCAGACAGGCAAGTCTCCCGAAGTCATTGGCCGACATGGTCTCGGCCCGTGCCATGGGGTCCAGGCCCGCCTGCTCCAGGGCCGAGTGTGCCCGCGTGCTCCCATATCGAGATGAGAGCGCGTTCTTCACGGTCTTTCTACGTTGGGAAAAAGCGGCGTCCACCACTGCCGCGAAAGACTCCGGGAGCGCTCCTCCAGTGCGTGGCACGGCGTGGGGTTCCAGCACCAGGACAACCGAATCGACCCTGGGGCGCGGGTAGAAGGCAGCCGGTGCCAGCTTCATGGCCCTGTCTACGTTGGCTTGAGCCTGGATCTTCAAGCTCAGGGCCCCCCAGCCGCTGGTGCCGGGAACAGCCAAGATACGATCCGCCAGCTCCTTCTGCAACATCAAGACCAGGCGTTTGAAACGGGCCGGAACCCGAAGCAGCCTGCCGATGAGGGGGGTCGCGATGTTGTAGGGAAGGTTCGAGACACAGAACCACCCGGTTCCGGGACACAAGTGGTCCAGGTCCACGACCGTGGCGTCACCCTGGTGGATGACGGCCCCAGGAAACCTGTGTCGCAGCCAGTCAGCCAGGACGGGGTCACGCTCCACGGCCACCAACCTTGTACCCGTTTCCAGCAATTGCTTTGTAAGTGCCCCCAATCCCGGGCCAATCTCCAATACCTTGCTCCCCGCCTCAACCCCGGAAATCCCCACGATGTTCCTGGCGGTTTCCGGGTGGACCAGGAAGTTCTGCCCCCATGACTTTCGCGCTGGCACGCCGATACGCCCGAGCAGCCTGGCGGGATGCGTCCAGCTCATGTCGAGAGACCGCTACTGGAAGCGCTCCCCAGCGGCCACACGGCTCGCACTCCCAGGTCCGGTGGGGATCTTCGGCCAGCCAGGAGCCCCAGGCGCCCCGCGTGGGCGATCATGGCGCCGTTGTCCGTACAGAACCGGGCCGGCGGAATACGGAGGTCCATTCCGGAGCTTTGCAGGCGTTGGCGAAACCTGGTGTTGGAGGCGACCCCCCCGCTCACAGCCACCACGTCGAGTCCGGTGTCCAGTGCCGCCCGCCCCAGGCGATCCAGGAGTACATCCACCACCGCTTCCTGGAAGGAGGCCGCCACGTCGGCCCGGGGTGTATCCGGGTGTTTTTCCAGCCAAGTGCGGACGGCCGTCTTCAAGCCGGAGAAGCTCATGTCCAGGCCAGGCGCCTTGGGGCGAGGAAAGGGTACGGCGGAGGCATCGCCCTGCCGGGCCAGGTGGTCGATGAGCGGCCCACCGGGGTAGCCCAACCCAAGCATGCGGGCCACCTTGTCGAAGGCCTCGCCAGCGGCATCGTCCACCGTACGCGCCAGACATTCATAGCTGCCCACCCCGGCCACACGATAGAGACTGCTGTGGCCTCCGGAGACCACCAGGGCAAGGAATGGTTGCCGTGGAAGAGCGGCGCCGATGAAGGGCGACAGCGCATGACCCTCCAGGTGGTTGACGCCGAGCACAGGTACTCCCCAGGCCATCGCCGCGGCCTTGGCAAACGAGAGCCCCACCAGCACGGCGCCCATCAAACCCGGCCCCGCCGTGACGGCCACGGCATCCGGGCGCAGGATGCCGGCGCGCCTCAAGGCCGTGCTCACGGTGGGAACGATCTTTTCCAGGTGAGCACGACTGGCCAACTCGGGAACGACCCCCCCGAATTCTGCATGAACCTGCTGCGAGTAGGTGACGTCCACCAGGAGGCCTCCCTGCTCTCCTGCCGCAGGAACCAGCTCATCCTGCTCCTGGAGTCCCGGTCCGCCCACGACTCCCGCTGCTGTCTCGTCGCAGGAGGTCTCTATTCCGAGCACGTTCATCACAAAAGCCCATGTCGTCAGCGAGTCCCGGGATCATCGGCCGGTGGGGAGGCGCGATATGGAGGTCAGTTCTTCCGAATTTCCTTGATCCCTGGAGGAGGTTTCACTGGATGCTTGGAGGAATCGGGTTTGGGAGTGAGGGCCTCCAACTGGTCCGCGGCTTGATCCAGCAGGTTCTTGGTGGCCTCCTGGTCGGCGACCTTGTCACTTAAGGGGATCAGCTTGTTGGAGAAGGTGTTGGCAGGGACTTCACGTGGAATCTCGATTTCGGCAAGCTCTTCTTCGAGACGCTTGATTTCCTTGGTGTAGCGGGCGACGTCCTTCTGGGAACGAGCGCGAAGCTGCTCGCTGGTGGTTTCGTTCTCGATCCTTTTCTGCGCCCTGGCCAGACGCTTGCGGTACAGGCCCAGTTTCTGCTGAAGATCCGGGTTTGGCTCGTCGGTGGACCAACCCACTGCCCCTTACACGATGGATGCCCGGAGGGCGCCCATCTTCTTGCCCCGTGTCCCGTTGGCCAGGAGCCACTGATCGCGACCCACCGGCTTGTGACCACTCAAGGATTGCTCGGCCATGGTGATGGTGAATGCAACATCGGGTACCTTCCTGGCCAGCTCGTGCGCCTGCTCGGTGTCAAGCCCCCCAAGGGCCACCACCAGGTCCACCTTCCCCATCCGTGCCACTGCCTTGGCCACGGCATCCAGGGGGTCGGTTCTGTCGCAGTCCCAGGCTTCCACGGGGGCGGCGTCGTCCAGCACACCGACAAAGCCCAGCTTGATGCCGTCCTTTTCGACTATGCGATAGGCAGGGAAGGGGGCATCGCCTTGGCAGGTCAGGTTTGCCGCCACGTAGGGAAGCTCATGCTCGCCGGCCAGTGAAAGAACCAGTTCCCTGCCCAGAGCCATGTCTCCCGGCCCCAGCGCCATGGCGTCTATGCCCAGCATGGACACCGCCCTGGCCACCAGACCAGCCTGGAACTGAATCTTTGGTCGGAGATCCTGGGAAAGCTTGGGGTTCTTCCAGAACAGATCGCCGCCGTCCACCACAAAGGTGGTGCCCTGCTGGCGGAGATCTTCGATCACGGTAGCTCTTCTGGGCAGACCGCCCATCTGGTTGCGCTTTCAACCACAGGGCTCGATCTCGCCATCGACATTTGCCTGGAATGCGATGTGAAAGGTGCGCTCCGACGCAGAGTTGGCCCGGGCGGGCCCGGCTTCCGGAGCCGTGGCGTCTGTGGGACCGTTGCTACAAGCCGAGAGGAACATGAGAGCCAGGGAATAGATCATATTTCGCCTCCAGGGGAATCTTGGCACCCGGCCGACCCCGAGACTCTCGAAGCATTGGGATGGGGGGGAAGACCGGCTGGCCACGACAACACGCCAACGCCCCGAACATATCCGCCCAGGGGGTCGGGGTAAACATTGGGGCAGGTTGAAAGAACAGGCATTTGTGGAAGATGTACCGCGGAGCAAAGGCCACGGGCCCATGCCAGAAGGGATGAATGAGCCACGTCGCTTCTGCTTCCTTCCTTGCTTGACAGGACAAAGAACGAGCGGTAAAGCCATGGTCTCTTCGGCTGTTCAGGGCCCATCTGGTACCGGCGTATCGACTGCTGCTCAGACGTTCCGCACCAGCATCGCCTGGGCAGATCGCCAGTGTCGAAGCGCCGTCCTGGATGCTTGGAGCAACAGCTCCGTTCTTTCCGGAAAAAGTCTTCGCTTCCACTGCGAGAACACTCTCCAGACCGGAACTCGGTGATACGCAAAATACCATCACAGGGAGGTATCAGTTGCCAGCCGCCAATGAAGTCCTCGAAAACGAAGTGCTGGCGGAAAACGTAAACCGCTATCGCATCTACGCCCCTGAAATCTCCAGGCGCCGCAAGGCAGGGCAGTTCGTCATCGTGCGCCTGCACGAAGACAGCGAGCGCATTCCCCTCACCATCGCCGACGCCGATCCCGAGATTGGCACCCTCACGTTGGTGGTACAGGAGGTTGGCAAATCCACCGCCGAGATGGCCAGGCTGAAAGTCGGCGAACGTTTTCGCGACGTGGTGGGCCCGTTGGGCTCGCCCACCCATATCCGGAAGTACGGTAGGGTCGTGGTGGTGGGGGGCGGCATCGGCATCGCTCCGGCACACCCAATCGCACAGGCCCTCAAGGCCGCCGGCAACCACGTAATCTCCATCCTGGGCGCACGCAGCAAGGATCTTTTCGTGATGTTGGACGAGATGCGCGCTGCATCCCACGAGCTTCGTATCTGCACGGACGACGGTTCCCTTGGCACCCATGGCCTGGTGACCGACGTGCTGCAAAGCCTTGTAGACGAAGAAGGCAAGCCCAATCTCGTGGTGGCCATCGGGCCCGTGATCATGATGAAGTTCGTCGCCAAGCTCACCAGGCAGTACGACATCCCAACGGTGGTCAGCCTCAACCCCATCATGATCGATGGCACGGGTATGTGCGGCGGCTGTCGGGTCACGGTGGGAGGGGAAACCAAGTTCGCCTGCGTGGAAGGACCGGAATTCGACGGCCACCTGGTTGATTTCGAAGAACTCACCAAGCGGCAGTCCTACTACCGCGAGCAGGAACAGGAATCATACGAGCGCTACAAGCACGAATGCCGCCTGGGGAACATCCAGCCCACCGCCAGCGAGGTGACACCGTGAACGTGCAACTGGACATGCAGGAAATCCACCGACTCCAGGTCCTCAAAAAAAAGGACCGCATGAAGATCCCACGGCAGGTCATGCCGGAACAGGCACCCGAAATACGCCGCAGCAACTTCCTGGAAGTTCCCAGGGGCTTCCCCGCGATGACCGCGGTGGCGGAGGCCAACCGCTGCATCCATTGCAAGAAACCCCACTGCATCGAAGGTTGTCCCGTGGGAATCAACATCCCCGGCTTCATCGCCGAAATCGGCAGGGGTGAATTCCAGAAGGGCATACAGGTCTTGAAGCAGACCAACATGCTGCCAGCAATCTGTGGTCGTGTCTGCCCCCAGGAATCCCAGTGTGAAGCCCGCTGCATCCTGGGCAAGAAGGGCGAACCCGTGGCCATAGGGCGCCTGGAGCGCTTCCTGGCCGACTGGGAACGCGAACAGGGCAAGATGCAGGTCCCCAGCGTGGGCGAACCCACGGGTAAAAGCGTTGGCATCGTGGGCGCCGGCCCTGCGGGCCTCACCGTGGCCATCGATCTGCGACGCGCCGGCCATGACGTGACCATCTACGAAGCCCTGCACGCCCCGGGCGGCGTACTCATGTACGGCATACCCGAGTTTCGTCTGCCCAAGAGCATCGTCAACGCCGAAGTGGACGTGGTTCGCAACATGGGCGTCGAAATCAAGTACAACTTCGTCGTTGGTATGCTGGACACCGTGGACGAACTCCTTGAGGAACACGACGCCGTCTTTGTCGCCACGGGAGCGGGGCTTCCCTGGTTCATGGGCCTGCCCGGAGAAAACCTCTGCGGCGTATATTCCGCCAATGAATACCTCACCCGCTCGAACCTCATGCGCGCCTACGACTTCCCCAACGCCGACACCCCCACGGCCCGCAGCAAGCGCGTGGCGGTGATAGGCGGTGGCAACGTGGCCATGGATTCGGCACGCACTGCCCGCCGAATGGGGGCAGAGGTCTACTTGATCTACAGGCGCACCGAGACAGAAATGCCCGCGCGCAACGAAGAAATCCACCACGCCAAGGAAGAAGGAATCATCTTCAAGCTCCTGCACAACCCCATCCGTTACATCGGTGACCAGCAGGGCCGGGTGGTTGCTGCCGAATGTCTGCGCATGGAACTCGGAGAACCAGACGCCTCCGGTCGCCGGCGCCCCATCCCCATCGAGGGCTCCGAGTTCACGATCGATGTGGACACCGTTGTGGTGGCCATAGGCAACGGGCCCAACCCATTGGTGCCTCGCACCACTCCTGGCCTGGCGGTAGACCCCCGCAGGGGCACCATCAAGACCAACCTGGACACAATGCGCACCTCCAAGAAGGGCATCTTCGCCGGGGGCGACATTGCAATCGGTGCGGCCACGGTAATCCTGGCCATGGGCCACGGGCGCAAGGCTGCTCGGTCCATCAACCACTACCTGGCAACAGGCCAGTGGGACATCCAGCATCTTCCCAGCGAGGAACCAGGGTAGAATCCTGGGCTGCTCGGCGGGGCAGACGGCTCGTGCGCCCTGTCCCCGGGGTTATTCCTTGCCGGCTGCTGGCGGGTCTTCCCTGACGGGCAGGCTGCCCAGTGCTTCTTCCATGCGCGAATGGCGCTCCTGCTTTTCTTCGTCGCGATTTGCCTTCCTGCGATGCTCCCTTACGGCATCTTCTGCCACGTCCACGATACCATCAGAGATTCGGTAGACCGTGGGATCATCGCTGGCCATGGCAAAGTAGCGAGGCATCTCGCGTCCATCGTCGTCCACCAGGGGCTCGGTTTCATCACCCACGATGAGCGTGCGAGTGGTACCATTACGATCCGTCAGCAGAACGGTCAGCAGCGGTCGATGGAAGCCCCAGCGTGCGGGATTGGAGGCTTCTTCGGCGATGATGGCGTCGGCACGTATTTCTGCAGCTCTATTGGCCACCCTGGACGGAGTGCTCCCGGGCACAGGTTTTCCGTCTTCCCACAACCACTTGTCGGCACGATACATCATGGCAACCGTGCCGTTCAGATCCGAACGCTGGGATTCCCTGAGGTCCACGACGACATCGGTGACATCGCCAACCCGCATCCTCATGAACTTCTTGAGTCGTAGATCCTGCGGATCCACGCTGAAGTCTTCCATCAGGTCGTCCCTGGCGGTGTAGATCGTAAAATCGCCTTCCACGGACATGTAGGAAAAGGTCCTCGTCTGGGCCAGAGTTTCAGCATCGGGCGGGGCGGGATCACCGATGAGGAGCACCAGCGGATCGCGGCTGCCGAACTTGATGGTGATGCTGGCCCGTGGATGGTCGAGGCCATACATGGCCAGATCCGCAGGGTGATCTTCCACGAAATCACGGGCCTTCAAGGCAGTCACTCTGCCCAGGAGACGCCTCACCTGTTCACGGCTGGCCCGATGTTGGATGGGTTCGACTATGTTCCATTCATCGGCAGAGCCGCGTTGAAGAACCAGGTGGTGGTTTCCCGGCATGGAAGATTCGATGAAATCCGCGTCGTTGCTGTCAAATCTAGCGAACTTGCGCTCGCGGAAGGCCTCGGGCTCCATGCTGTAGTAGTCCATGGCGGACTTCTTCACGGTGTAGATCAGCTCACCGGGCATGGGTTGGATGTAGTAGGAGACGTTGGAGGGGTTGGGATCGCCAGCCAGGAAGGAGATCCGGGAGCCGTCACGCATGGTGAGGTGCACCTGTATGGCGTTCCTGCCCAGCCCGTAGAGTTCTGGTGCCCTTGGCTGCTCAACCACGGTGGCCCTGGCATTGAGATCGTGGATCTGGTGTTTTACACGGTTCACCATGGACTTGTTGGCCGGCCACATGGGGCCCTCCACCATCCAACTGCCGTCGTCCTGCTCGGCCAGGACCAGGTCCCCGTCGGCACGATGGATCTCCACACGGACCATTTCCTGCTTTTCAAAACGGAAAAGTTTTGGAGACTCGATATCTTGCAGTTCCGTGGTCCTTGGTTCGAACAGGTACACCGCCACAGCTACGATGGAAAGAAGAGCTGCCGCCAGCAACGTGCCCTTGAATGCTCTCACAGAGATCTCCTATCGCCCACGCCTGGACGCCCAGACCGCTGCGCCGATCATGAGAACGCAGACCGGCCCCAGACCAAGCGCGACCCAGCGTATCATGTGGGTGTCTTCTTCAGTCAGGGCCAACTTCCGAACACTCGTGGGCCTGCCCACCACCGAAAGCCGCTCCTCGTCGCCAACGAGCCACCTGAAGGTGTTCACGGCAAAGGTCTTGTTGCCGGGACCTTCGTTGATGACCGCATTGGTGCTCCAATCGGCATCGCCCATTATCACCAGACGGGCAGCGGGGCTGTTGGCCATGACCAGCCCCTTGCCCGGTAGCGCCCGAATCGCAAGGGCGACTGTCACGGGACCCCTGGTGTCGTACCTGGAATCGAACACCGGCAGGCCGTTTTCCGTTGCTCCGCCCATCTCGATCCAGCCCCGGCGGGAGGTCTTGAGAAGACCTTCGTACATGATGCCGTCAGGGGCCGGATCGGCCCATTTGAGAGGAGCGACGTGGGAAAGAACAGTCACAAGGTCCATGTCCGTCAGATCCCTGGTGATGGAATGCCTGCCATAGAGCAAGACAGGCCGGTCGTTGTAGGGATAGACCATCCGCTTGTCCATCACGGTCCCATCGGGAACAGAGATCCCCAGGCGGGCCAACAACCTCGGGGGGGGGAGACCGACATCGACGAGCACCATGACCGCGCCCCCCCGGGACACGTACTCCACCAGGGCGTCGGATTCCGGGAGGGACAGCATCGTGCGCGGCCTGGCCAGCAACAGGGCGGAGGCGTCGTCGGGCACGGCCGGTGGGGAGCCCTCGGCCCGGTCCCGCACCAGGTCCAGCTCCTTGACTTCGTAGTGTTCCTGCTCCAGCAGAGCCACCACTTCCGCCAGGCCATCGGGATCGGTGCTGTCGATCTTGAATTCACCGTGGCCCACCAGTGAGTAGATTACGCGCTTCTGGTCTGACATCAGGCGTGAGAGGGCCTGGTTGATGGCTGCTTCACCCAGGAATTCCAGAGTGCGGTTTTCGCCTCTGCCCCGGCGCCGGAACAGATCCCTGTCCCTAAGGTCCACCCGGCCCTCGCCTCGCTGCACCACCACCGTGGCATACTGGGTGACCCCCAGGGCCTCGGCGGTCAGCCTCTCCCGATCAAAATCGATGAACCTGCACGAGATGCTACCAGAAGCCAGGTCCATCTCTTCCAGGAGATCCCTCAAGGCCCGGTTCTTGTAGTAGCTGTCCTGCTTGCCCGACTGGGCCGTGAACCCCGTGATGCGCACCGGTTCTCCGGCGAGTTGGATGAGACGTATCTTGTTGAGGGTATCGCGTTGGAGCCGATTGGAGCCTTCAGCGGAGAAATCCCAGCGGAAACGGTGCCTCTCGGAGACACCGAAGAGGAGCACGACCAGCGCCACCACGAAAACCGTGACCAGACTGGCGTTGGTTCCGTAGGAGAGCTTTCTTTTGAGGGAGCGGTTCATCGCCAGCGCCTGGACTCGAGGGTCCTGTAGGTGAGAAACAGGAAGATGAAAGAAAAAGAAGCGAAATATGCGAGGTCCGCGGAGTCGATCACGCCCCTGGTGAAACCGCGCAGATGGGTCAGGAGTGCTGCACTTTCGAGGATTTGCCGGAGGGTTTCGTTGGTGGTGAACGACGTGGCTGAACCGATGAGCCAGAAGGGCAGGAGAATGATGATTCCTGCCAGGCCAGCCGCCACCTGGTCGGTGGTAAGACTGGAAGCGAACAAACCAGCGGCGCAGAACGCAAAGGAGCACAGGATGAGCCCCAGGTAGCTTGTGGCCATCACCCCCCAGTCGGGATCACCGTAATAGGCCAGTACAGCGGGGAAGATGAGCGTTCCCAGGAACATGAGCAGGCAGAGCACGATGCTGGCCGCCCACTTTCCCAGGATCAGTGAACCCAGGGGTACCGGCGAAGTCATGAGCAGCTCGAATGTGCCCGCTTTCTGCTCCTCTGCGAAATGCCGCATTGTGAGCATGGGCAGTACGAAGAGCATGGTGATGGCAAGGTTGCCCAGCATGACCCGCAGGCTTGCCTCTCCGTTCACGGTGAGGCCCAGGTAGAAGAACAATCCCGACAGAAACAGAAAAACCGACAGAAACACGTAGGCCAGCGGAGATACGAAGTATATACGCAGTTCTTTCTTGAAAATGGCCCATACGGCGGTCACCGGCTGCTCCTTCCAGGCCTGTGGGCTGAAGGCTCCCGGCCGACGATGGCCAGGAAGGCATCTTCCAGGCTGGGGGTGATTTTTTCCAGCGCTCGAACCTGCCAGCCGGAGTTGGCCGCCAGGCGGGCTATGGCCGGCCGGGGGTCGCTGTCTGCCCATATCTTCAGGGCCTGGAAGGCTCCGTCACCTGGCAGCGGTTCCACCCTGGTGGTTTCTTCCAGCTCGGCGACAGCCATGATGATGTCCTCGCCCTGGAGTTCCGCACCATACACGATCCCGCCGGTGGCTTCATGGCGAACCTGTTCCAGAGAGCCGGAAGCAACGATCCTGCCCTGGTTTATCAGCACGACATGGTCACATGCAGCTTCGACCTCGGCCAGAATGTGGGTCGACAGGATTACGGTCCGATCCCCGCCCAGGTCGCGTAGCAGTTCACGGATACCCACTGTCTGGCCGGGATCCAGGCCACTGGTGGGTTCATCCAGGATCAGCACCTGGGGATCGTGCACCAGGGCCTGCGCGAGCCCAACCCTCTGGCGGTAGCCCTTGGACAGTGAACCCAGCAGACGCCGTTCCCAACCGCTGAGACCCACCAGTTCCATGACCTCTCCCACGCGGCGGTAGCGCTCTCGTGCGGGCACACGACGTATCTCGGCCACGAAGTAGAGGTAGTCTCCCACCGACAACTCGGGGTACAAGGGGGGCCTTTCCGGGAGGTACCCCACCCGGCGCTTGACTTCCATGGGTGATTCGAAGACATCGAACCCGGCCACCCACGCGTCTCCCGAAGTTGCAGGCAGGTAACCGGTGAGAATGCGCATGGTGGTGGTCTTGCCTGCTCCGTTGGGCCCGATAAAGCCCAGGATGGAACCCTTCCCGACATGGAAATCCAGGTCCTTCACCGCCAACAGGGGGCCGTACCGCTTACACAGCGCCTTGACCTCAATCATTGTTCTTTCACCTGCATCACCCGTAGCACAGGGACAATTCCAGGGCAGCCCGGGATGTGAACCAGAGCAGAGTACCCGGCGGCACAACTGCCATCAATGGGATCCCCGAACATACACTGGATATTCCGTTGGTCCTGGTGAGCGCCACATGCAGAGCCGCCCGCTGATGGCACAGGAACGATCCCCCCGGCCGGCCGTTGTTCCTGCCCACGTTGCTCATGGCTCGTATCTTCACGGCATACCTCGCGTCTGGCACCTCCCCCAGCCGTGTATCAAAAGGCTCGGCGCCGGCGGGTTGTTTCCCTGCGCCCCCTAACGGCATAGAGCCGGCAGGTAAAGTCAAGAACCTGTAGCCGTCGGGAAGTCCCACGACCAAAAGAAGACCAATGAAATCCCTGTCGTTTCTCGTTGTCACGTTGGCACTGGCCTTCTTGCCCCTCGTTCCGTCATCCCTTGCCGGAGAGATGGCGGATCGCATCGTGGCGTTCGTTGGCAACAGAGTAGTCACATCCTCGGACATTGAACTGGAGAATGCCATCTCGCCCTACATGTCCTGTCCGGAAAAGGTTCTCTGTGATCCCCACTTCGACGCCTTGGAACGCCTGCTGAACCTGGCCGTGATACACGAGCTGGCCGGGGATGCATCCATATACAAGCCCAGCAACGAAGATGTCGAGCACCGTCTACGGGTCTTCCTGGGGCGCTGGCCTTCCACCGACGACCTGCACCGCATGTTCAGGCGGTTTGGCCTGGATGAAGACAGCATGGCGGCTTTTCTCTACAGTCGGATGGTGGCGGAACACTACGTAAACCGGATCATCCGCCTGCCCCTGTTCATGAGCAGCGGCGAAGATGGAATCTCCTACCAAGCCTACCTGGAACGTTATATCGAATGGATTACCCTGCAACGAAAAACCGCCCCCATCAGGTACGTGGAACCGTTGCTCCAGGAGGCAACCAGCCATCGAGACGACTGACACATCCCAACACGAGTCCAGCCGGAGACACACAATGAAACCACCCATCGCGCTTCTCACGGATTTTGGCACGAAGGATGTCTTCACAGGCGTAATGAAGGGCGTGATTACCGGCCTGGCTCCGGGGTTCCCCATCGTTGACCTGAGTCACGAGGTGCCGCCGCAGAACGTCCTCGTAGGGGCTCTGTGGCTGCATGGAGCCGTCCATTTCTTCCCACCGGGGACGGTATTTCTGTGCGTGGTGGATCCTGGGGTCGGCAGCGGAAGACAGATCCTGGCCGCCCAGGTGGGCGATTGGCTCATGGTGGCTCCCGACAATGGGCTCACCAGCCTGGTCATGGAGCGGCACGGATTGAAGGATTGCGTGTCGGTCCAGGAGCCCGCCTACCGGCTCCCCAGTACCAGCGCCACTTTTCACGGAAGAGACATAATGGCACCTGCGGCCGCCCACCTGGCCATGGGACTGCCCCTGCACAGCCTGGGCCCTTCCCTGGCGCAGCCCGTGAAACTCCACTACCCGGCCCCGTTGCTCCGGAATGGGCAGATCCGGGGCCAGGTGCTGTACGTGGACCACTTCGGCAACGCGGTGACAAACATCTCGGGGGCCATGCTTCCACCAGGTGCGGAGCTGCGGCTGGGTGCGCTCGTAATCAAGGTGTCGGGCACATACTCCGATGTGCCGGTGGGAGCCCCCCTGGCTCTCGTGGGGAGCACGGGACGGCTGGAAATATCGGTCAACCGTGGCAACGCGGCAAGTGAACTGGGCCTGGGAGAGGCCAGCCGGGTACTGGTGACAAGCCCCATGGCACAGCATCCCGACACTTCGGAAGGGGAATAGAGCCCCTCCACCCACATGGAGCACCCAGGACCACTCGTGGTCACGGACTTCACCCCGAAATCGGCGTCGCCACGGGTTGCAGAGGTTTTCATTGTCCCAGAACGATCCCCAGCCAGCAGACAGTCCATCCCGCGGTGGGATGCCGGGCGGCGATTTTCCCGCTCCACAGGGTAGAACGGCTGCCCTGCGCCCAACCGCTAGAAGACTGGTTCTGCTGGAAGTCATGCTCCTGTGGCTGGGAGTCAACCTGCTCATTCGGGGTATCCTGGCGCTTCAACAGGGTCTTGGCCTTCACCCGGCGGTCCAGGCGTTGGTGCCTTTCCTTTTCATCTATGCTCCGGTGGGTCTTTGCCGACTCCGACGAGTCGACAGCTACTCATACAAGCTCTATATCCCTGCTTTCCGCGACATCCCCGCATGGAGTCGGGCCCTGGGGATCAACGTCAGGCTGCTGGCTCTTGGACTCGTCCCCTGGCTGCTGGCGTACCACCTCTACCAGACCGGACTTTTCGGCGTTCATCCCACCTGGCAGATGCCGGACGACCTGCCCACGGTGATGGCTTATCACCTGTTCTTCGTAGCAATCCCCGAGGAATTCTTCTACAGGGGCTACATCCAGACCCGACTGAACGAGGTTTTCCCCAGGCGCTTCATGGTGGCCGGCATCCCATTCGGCTACGGGATGTTCATCGCCACTATCATGTTTGCCTTCGGCCACTCGCTGGTAGAATTCCAATGGTGGCATTTCGCGACTTTCTTCCCCGGCCTGCTCTTTGCTCTTCTACGTGAACGCACAGGCGGTATCATGGCGGGAGCTTTCTGCCACGCCGCCTGCAACATCGTGGTGTACGTACAAGACACGATCTACGGCCTGCGATGAACCCTCGGGGATGCGCTCTCATCCCAGGGATCCGGATGGGGACTTGGAAACACGAATGCGGTGCCATATAGTCCGATTTGTTATACTTCAAGATTATCCACAGCCCCATAGCCCACCGGTTGCTCTCCTCGTGGAGCAAGTTTAACCTCCAACGGAGTCTCGATGGCCCAATGTCCGTTTTGCAACTCTTCCATCGACGATGATCTGGAACGCTTCGGTGGATCCTGTCCCAGGTGCTTCATCGAGATCCCGGGCTACGAGACCCCTACGGATCCCGGCGCGCAACTGCAGGCCGCCCGCGAGTTGGAGGCGGCACGAGAGGGCAAGAAACGCTCTGTAGCGACCTTGATTGTGGTCATGGTGTCGGTGATGGGTCTTACTGGAGCCGCGGTGTTCTACAATGTCAGGGCCAGTGCCCTGCAGCAGGCTGCCGTCTCCGACATGGCCGACGTCGACTTCTACATCTCGCCGATAGAAGACCTCCCCATTTCAGCCACGCGGAAGGAATCCTCCAACGCGGATCCGGACCGGGATTCCACGGGAAAACCCTCCTATTCCTCCGCGAGTGCCCACCAGGCAAGCCACGATGGCACTGGTTCGGGCCACGTCGCTGGAACGGCGGCGCAGGCAAGAACCAGCAGCAGACCCGTGTACGATTTCAGGAACAGCCTCGACTCCACCCCCCTGGAGACCGGCTTCAAGGAAGAAGTGGCCACGTTCAAGCCAGACATCGTGAGCGGGGGAGCCTCGCTCACCATAGATCATCACAGTGTGCCGGCCCTGGTTCTCACAAGCGCACAAGAAATCCGTGAAAGCGTCCGTATAGCTCTCCAGGCCTACAACGGCCAAATCAGGAACTGCTATGACAAACGCCTGCTTGAAACTCCGAGCCTCAAGGGTGTCTGGGAGCTGCGCTTCACCATAAACACCGACGGCACGACGGGCGATGTCTCGGTAATCCCCTCTGGTACCCAGGACTCTCGCTTGGAATCCTGCATGAAACGCCAAACCGCTCGATGGACCTTTCAGCCCCTTGCCAGGCCCCAGTCCATCGAGATCCCCTACAAGCTCGGCGTGAGCGGTTGAACCGGCCATGCCGGACAAACGCAGGCACAGGGGCCCCAATCCCCTGGACAAGGCGCTGTTCGGACCCAGGAACCTGCCCCTGCTGGCCACAGCCCTCTTCGATCTCTCCTGGCTCCTGGGGCGCGGTTACTCAACCAGTGCCTCCCTCACCCTGGTGGGCGACCATTACCAGCTCCGACAACGCCAGCGTATCGCCCTCCGGCGTATGGCCTGCTCGCCCTTGGTGGCCCGGGAGCGTCAGGGCAAGAGAGTCTCCCCCGCGGGCCGCTCCGTGGCGGTGGATGCCTTCAACCTGGTGGTAACCGTGGAAGCAGCCCTCTCGGGCGCTCTGATCCTCCGAGGCACCGACGGTTGGCCCCGCGACATCTCCAGCGTGCATGGTTCCTATCGCTGCGTACGGGAAACCCGCGCTGCACTGGGGCTGCTGTCTTCCACCCTGGAGCAGGCATCTCGTGTCCGATGGATCCTGGACCGGCCCGTATCCAACAGTGGGCGCCTCCGGGCCATGATACTGGAGCTGGGCCACGAGGCGGAGCTGGCCGACAGCGCCGATGGCCGAATAGCCCGGCTCTGCAACTCCCCACGACAACCACGGCAGGAGCCCTGGGTGGCTGCCACCGCCGACGGTCCACTGCTGGACAGGGTGGAGTTCTGTTCGGACCTGGTGACGGAGGTGCTGCGGGATCTCTCCGGGGTATGGATGGTCGATCTTGCGTAACTCCGTTGGGCCTCCTCGTGCCGGCAGCTCGCATCACAGGCCCCACCGACTCCAACCAGGAGCCGTCGGTAGAACTCGGGCCCGCTGCTGAACGCCACGGCCCGAGCCGGCTGTGTCCGGCAGCATCTTAGGCTCTCATCAACCCTGACAAGGGGGAAATCGTGACAGGCAGAACAACGCCAACACTCGGCGAGTCGCTTGCAAACCCCAAGGACATCCTGCGCTGGGCCTTCTGGGGCCCGTTTCGCGACTGGCTGGATCCCCGTCGCCCCCAGCAACTCCGGGCGCTCTGGCCTCTATGGCCACTTCTCTACCGGGCGGCCGGTTCACAGAAGCGCCGCATGTCCGACGAATACCACCGCATCTTCGGTGACCGCCTCAGCTCCGCGGGCTACCTGTGCCTCATCAGGGAGGCCTACCGGGTGGCCTTTCGTGCTCACCTGGAAGAGCTGCTCATGGGTAGACTGGATCCCATCACCATGCCCGGCTTTCTCCGTCTACATGGCAGGGCCAACCTGGAAAAAGCCTTGGAACGTGGGAGGGGAGCCATCATCCTCTCGGCCCACGCCGGCAGCTTCATGCTGCCCATCGCCGCGCTTTCCCTCCTGGGCTACCCCTACACCCAGTACGCTGCCCGCGGCATGCCTCCCCAACAGGTGGCCCGGGAGCACGCCGATGCAGTGCCAACCTCGTGGTGGGCAGCTCGCGCCCGCCAGGCAAGGGAAGAAAACGAGGACCGCCTGCCCGCCCGCTTCATCACTCTCAAGACACCCACCCGCGAGCTTTTCCGGAGGCTCGCGGCCAACGAGCTGGTGGCGCTGGCCTTCGACGGCAGAATCGGCAATCGCTGGGTACGGGCGCCGTTTCTCAACCGCCAGGCATTGCTGAACCCGGGCGCCTACCGGCTGTCGGCTTCCACCGGGGCGGCCATCATCCCCACCCTGTGCCGCACCCCCGCAGGCACAACCAGCATCTGTGCCCTGGGCAGCCCCATTTTCCCCCGGGGCAGGTCGTGGCGCCAGATCATGGCCGAATTCCTGGAACGTCACGCCGAGCCATGGTTGCTGGCACACCCCGAGGAATACGGCACGTGGTTGGCCCACTGCCGCTTGAGAAACCGCATCGACGATCACCCCCTGTTTGTGGACCATGCCGAAGACGACAGGTGGAAGCGCCATCCCTCGTTGTACCCGTAACAGACCCACCCCCCGTGCTCCCACCGCCTGGCTCCCAGCGACGCCGGCCCGTTGGGACCATGGGCCGGTTCAACCCATGAGCCGACGCCAGGCCCACAAGTCGCGTATCTGCAAGTAGGGATTGGTTCGGCGAACCTGGTCCAGGGTGGCGGAGCTGCCTCCGTACTCGTGGCCGGGATAGACCCGCAGGTGACCGGGCAGACGCCCCAGCCTCTCCGTGAGGCTGCGAAACATCTCCTGGGAGCTGCTTCCTGGAAAATCCACCCTGCCGCATCCCTGGAGAAACAGGGTGTCGCCCGTGAAGAGGATGTCGTCAGCCTGGTAGCACACACTACCGGGAGTGTGCCCCGGGCTGTGGACAACCCGCAGTTCCACGGAGCCCAGCTCTATGATTTCGCCGTCAACCACGGGCCGGAAATGTCCAGATGCCAGGCCGGTGCGCCGCGTGGCCCCTTCAATGTCGTCGGCGTGCAGGTAGATGGGACAGTCCAGTTCATGGACCAGTTCCCGCACCCCGGGAACCCTGGAACCGAAGAGATCTCCGCCCAGGTGATCGGCATGCCCGTGCGTTCCCAGTACTCCCGTTACCCGCATACCTTCGTTTCCGGCCAGGCGGACCAGGTCCATGGGGCCCCAGGAAGGGTCCACCAACATACAGATACCTTCCTGGCGATCTCCGATAATGTATGCAAAGTTCTGCATCTGGCTGGCGGTGAAGTCTCCCCTGGCGAAATCGACTCCTGAAAGGCACTGGTGCAAGGCTCTTCTGCTCATCACGTTCCCTGTTTTTTCTGGTGGCTACATGCAGGAGGCCGGCATCCAACGGGGTAAGCCACCCCGATGGATGGAGGTAATACTCCGTTGCTCTTATACTGAGCAATGCTCTGGCATATACTGCGAGAGTATTCCCCAAGCACGGAGATTTCATGAAAGGCAGCACCTTCCCCACCTGGATCACCAGTTCTGTCATCATGCTGCTGGCCTGCAGCAGCGGCGAAGAACAGAAGGACAGCGCCATGGATTCCGCTCCTGTGCACTCCGGCGACACCTGGCAGGATTCGGGCTCTCCGGCCTGTAGCGAAGATGCCGCCGGCGAGTTCCCGGCCGATGTGGAATGGCTCGTCCTGGACGGCAACTCCAGCACACTCTTCTCCTTCGCGGACCAACCCTTCCTCACGGACTATCAGGGCTACGAAGGCGTCTACGACCTGAACACGCTGGAGGTATACGGTGCCAATGGCTTCAAGCTGGAAAAACCCGCCACCGTCTACGGTGCCCGGGTGAGATGGACCAACCTGCCCGACACCCCTTCTCCGGTTACCATGTGGGCCTGGCCCGACTTCAGCTCCGACGGCTATGCCTTCGATATCTGGAACCCCTACGGCAGCTTCCAGCGCTGCCTGGACTCCGGCAGCGACGGTGAATGGGTGGACTATGTCTTCCCCGAGCCCATCGAAATGGACCAGCCTCTGCACGTATTTGCGGGATACCACCGCTCCGAGGTGCAGCAGGGCGCCGATGGAAACTCGAACTTCGTCGAACCCGAACTCCTGATGGAAGACCACTTCAACGAAGACGAGCCCTATTTCGCCGGCGTACGCTGGCCCGACATGGACGACGGCGTCTACTACGAGGGGCTGGTGACCCTGTGGTACACGTGGCAGGTGAGGCTGGCAGTTGTCTACCACGACGACATCCCCGAAGCCGAC
>JAJRWT010000054.1 GCA_024276675.1 Myxococcota bacterium
CCCTTCGGATCATGTCGTCCGGTTCCTTTTTTCAGTGCTACTGAACTTTTGTACCCCCCAATGAGTTCGAAGTCAACAGGAACCCGTCCAGCTCACAATTCGCAACATTACGGCCGATACGGGCGGGTTTGAAACCCGCCCCAACGATGTGTGTAGGGCGGCGGCCAGTGCCAGGCGCAGATCTGCCGTGCTTGGTGCTCTGTCGATGTGGCCAACTTCATGGGAGGCATCCATGGCGTTTTCGCCCAGAGAGCGTGTCGCTCGCAGGAGCGAGTCGCCTTGGATGCGGGGCTAGTCGTCCGTGGGGTCGATCCTCCCTTCCGGCTGGATGTCGAAGTGGGCCAGGGCCTCCGCGGGCGTCGGCCGTGGCATGTGCTGCCGGAGCTGCTCCGCCAGTTCGGGCCAGTCGGAGCGCTCCAGGCAGGCCTGCGCCGCCTGGGTGTGGCTGGGTTCGTGGGGTTTGCCCACGGCCTGGCAGCAGTGCCAGACGAAGGCGGGCAGCCAGTGCTCCAGCGGGCCCCGCGAGAACCAGCGCTCCCAGTGCCGCCCCCAGGGCCAGGTCCAGGTGCTCTGGTACTGGCACAGGCCCAGGGTCAGGAGTAGGGCGTGGGCCTCGGGGCCGAGCGCGTTGCCGCGTTTTTCGTGAACGAAGGAGGCCATGGGCTCCAGGTAGAGTAGGAGCCAGTGGTTTTGGATGCGGGCGGCCGCCAACAGGGCCGCGTTGCGGGGATCGTGGGGCCAGGCATGGGCTGCCATGAGCCCGGCGTGGGATTCGGCGACAATCGCGGTGATGACTGGGAGAAAGGCATCTTTTGCGCTATCCCCATCCCTGGCGCGGGCCAGCCCGTCCCAAGGATTGGATCCAGGGGCGCTCGGGGCTGCTGGGTGGGGGCTCGCCGGGTCTGGCGAGATGTGGAAGTCACTCGCGAAGTCGTTCACGAAGTAGCTCGCCAAGTCGCTCGCCAAGGAGCGTGCGAAGTAGCGCGCGAAGTCGCGTACGAAATCGTTCGCCAAGTCGCTCGCCAAGTCGCTCGCCAAGTCGCTCGCGAAGTAGCGCGCCAAGTCGCTCGCGAAGTAGCGCGCCACGTCGCTCGCCAAGTCGCCCGCGAAGTAGCGCGCGAAGTTGTGCGCGAAGTTGTACGCGAAGTCGCTCGCCAAGTCGCTCGCGAAGGAGCGCACGAAGTCGCGCACGAAGTCGCTCGCCAAGTCGCTCGCGAAGGAGCGCGCGAAGTCGCTCGCCAAGTCGCTCGCGACTGTAGCATCCGTGGCCGCCGCCGCATCCCCCACGAAGGCAGGCACGAGAGAGACCGTCACAGCGGCGGGCCCAGACCACTTCAGCGAGGCCGGCAGGCCCAGGCCCCCGGGCCTGGGGCTGTCGCCCAGTAGCCGGGCGACCTGGAGCGAGAGCCCAGAGACCAGGCTCGCTCGGCGCAGGAGCCTGGCCACCTGCGTAGCGGCGATGGGGGCGCTCCCCTCCGAGAGAGCCGCGAGGCTCCACGAAACCGTGAGTTCACCCGCAGCATGGCCGCTCCAGGCCAGGGCGGCAGCCCGGGAGGCTCTTTTCCAGGCCCATGCTCCCCATGGATGCCTGGGCCCCAGGTCCATGAGGGCAGGCAGGGCCTGGTCCAGGTCTTGCCTGGGCTCCAGGAAAGCGGCGGGCTCCAGGGCGGGGGGCGCCAGCGCGGCGGCGCCCAGGAGAAGGTCGCCCATTGCCTGGCCCAGCCGGGCCTTGAACCAGGCTTCCAGGCCGCGGGAGTGGCGTTCGCTGAAGCGCAGCACGTCGGCCAGGATGCGCCGGGCCTGGTCAAGCCTGGAGGGCCAGGTACTGGTGGCCGCCAGCGCGGCGCGGTCCAACAGCTCCCCGCGCAAGGGCGGGTCCAGGTCCAGCTCCTCGCGCAGCATGGCCAACAGGAAGGTGGCGGTCTCCCAGCTTGGCGTTTTGCCAGGGGCCGGGAGCAGAGCCTGGGCTACTTTTCCCACCAGGTCGCGTCGGTTGGCCTCCGAGCCCAGCGTGAGCAGCAGGGTCTCGCGCCAGTGGGGTTCCCGATGGTGGGTCTGGACAAAGGCCGCCACCCTGTCGTGGCCCCCGGCCTGCTCCCGGTCCAGTAGCGCCCGGCCCGCCAGGTACTCCATGATGGACAGGTGTATGAAAGAGAACACTCCCACCTGCTGCTCCACCAGCAGGCCCGTGCCCGCCGCCATCCACTCCACCCAGGCGCGGGCCAGGCGCTCCACGGAGGCTTGGCTTTCGTCGCACAGGTGAAGCTCGCGCAGCAGACCGCAGAGCCGCCGCTCCAGCTCGTCACGGGTGATGGTCACCTGGGCCGCCCCGCTTCCAAGCCTTTGGCGTGTAGAGTCCTCGCGCCCTTCTTGCATGGACAGGGCCAGGCGCTCCAGCACGGCGCGTTGGCGGCCCTCGTCCAAGCCGGAGAAGCTCCTGTTGGCTACCCGGGGCCAGGTCTCCAGCAGCATCTGCACGCACAACTCGTAGAGGCGGGCCCGTTGGCCGGGCAGGCGGGCCTCGAAGTGGTGGACCAGGGCTATGAGCGTGGCGAAGAGGGGGTTGCGGGCCAGCTCCCTGGCCCTGGGCTCGGCCTCCAGGGCGGCCAGCAGGTCGGCGCGGCGCCGCTCCCGGGCGCGCAGGTCCCGGGGCTCGGCCAGGGCGTACCAGCGGGTGACGAAATCCTCGAGCCTTGGGTCGTCGAAGGGCAGGAGGCGGCAGTGGCGGAAGTCGCGCCGGGGCAGGGGGGCGCGGTCATAGCCCACGACCCTGCTGGTGCAGATAATCGGAGCGCGGGGGTACTGCTGGGCGAAGGCGGTGATGGCGTCTCGCAGCCGGACGCGCTGGTCGGGACGGGTGACCTCGTCCAGGCCGTCCACCAGCAAAAAAGCTGCTCCCCGCCGCAGGAGTTCTTCCAGGGCCTGCTGGTCCACCGGCACCGAGAGCTGCTGGCGGATCTCGTGGGCGGCGAAGGAGAGCAGGCCCTGGCCGCCCTGGCGAAGGTACTCCCGGAGCACCACCATCACCGGCGCCCTGGAGGGTCGGCCCGCCTGGGCCCGGGCCGCCGCCGCCACGCAGAGGTAGCGGAGCAGGGTGCTCTTGCCCGAGCCCGGATCCCCCATCAGTGAGAAGCGGTGGATGCGGTGGTTTTCCGGGGGTATTTCCCGAGGGATGGGGCCGAAGAGTTGCTCTTCTACCTGGGCCAGGTCGATGTGCTCGCCCTCGTCGCTGGAATCGGAGGCTCCACGCCGCGGATGGTCTTCCTGGAACTGGAGCGGCACGAAGATGTCGGCCACGGTGCTCTGGGGCTTGGCGGACTTGTCGGGAAGGCCCACGAAGGACAGGGCTCCGTAGTACTTGCCAGCGGCACTGGCCAGTCGCACAGCGAGGTTTTCCAGGCCGGATATAGAAGGGGCTCTTTCCAGTAGGCCCGGCAGGGCGAGGGGAAGGACGTGCTGGTCATCCGGGGCTTCGGGGTCCAAGTCCCGGTCCAGGCGCCAGCGCCCGCCCGCCTGGCGGTCGTGGGTGAAGAAGCGCAGGTGGATCTGCCGCAGGTCGGGGAGGACACGGGCCAGTGAGAAGCCCAGGGGTCGGGAGGGGGCGTCGTGGAGGGCCCCGGCTTTCAGGACCAGCAGGTCACCGCTGGAGGAGATCTGCCGCTGGTAGTCGCCCTCGTGCAGGTGGCCGTGCAGCAGCAGGTGAGCGCTGCGCCGCAGGATGCCCTGGATGGGGTTCTGCTCCGAAGGGTGGAGCCAGTGGGAGGGGTGGTGCGTGAGTACCAGCTTCAAGTTGGCGCCGGCCTGCTCCAACTCGTCCAGGGCATCGTGGAGCTGGCGCTCGCCCAGCAGGACGCGGCCGGGCCTGTCCCGATCCGGACCGCAAGCCCAGGCAGAGCACAGGGAGGCCAGGCCCAGCTTGAAGCCCTGGCTCGGCACCAGGTCCGTGCGCCATGGCTGGGAGGGGGACACGGAGCGGGCCGGTCCCAGCAGGTCCTGGCTGAAGGCGCAGTACTGCTCCAGTCGCGAGGCGTACTGCTCCAGGTAGTCGGGATTGCCCAGGATCTCGTCGGTGGCCGCCTGGAGAGAGTCGGCGTCGTCGGTGGCTATCAGTTCCTTTTGCAGCTTCTTGGTCCAGGCCTTGATGTCGCCCCGGTTGACGTCGTGGTTGCCGGGGACCATGAACAGGGACTTGCGGGGGTCCAGCTCCAAGCGCTCGCAGAGTTCCCGGAGAAACTCGGCCGCTCGCTGGTACTCTTTTCCTAGGCCCGAGAAGGCGATGTCTCCGGTGAGCAGCACCAGGTCCGGCATGAACCCCGCGTCACTCAGCAGGGAGGGGATGTCTCGCAAGAGGTCTTGCAGCAGCACCCCCTGCCGGTAGTCGTCGCGGATGTGCAGGTCCGAGAGATGCAGCCACGATACGGGGCCGGCGGACTCGGTCAGTGGCAGCGCCTGGTCGCCCAGGTCCACGACGGGGTTGGACACGGCCCAGAGATCCGGAGCGCGCTTGGGCGCCAGCGAGGCGAAGGCCCGGGGCGCTGCCAACACAAGGAACACGGGTCCGCGGGAGCCCAGGGCGCCACGCTGCTGGTTCAACACCGAGAGGGCGAGCAGCCAGCTCTGCTCCAGGGAGTCCCCGTTGTCAGCGGCTTCCACCCAGGCCACGGGAAGGGGGCCCTCCCCAGAGCCGGGTTGCTCCGAAAAGGCACGGGCCAGCTCGCGGACCCGTTCCGGGAGCAGATCCGAGGGCTCCAGGCGCAGCAGGCGGGGAGCCCGAGCCTCTAGCCGGAGCCGGCACTCGTTACGCGCCTCGGGGTTGTCGGAGAGGGCCACCGCGTAGCCCAGCCGCCGCTCCAACTCGTGGGCCGAGCGAAGGCGTTCCCACTGGCGCTCTCCTGGGTCGCTCAGGCGGGTGCGTACAGCCATGTCAGTCCCCCATGTCAGTGCCCGCTACCCGGCGGCCCGGGCTCGCCTGCGCCATCCGTCGAGAGCAGATCCCGGACCTGGGGCAGATAGAGCGGGTGGACGTCGTACCAGGATGCGCCGTTCCAGTAGCAGAGCACCAGGTAGGCGTCCATGGCCAGGCAAAGGGCGCCGAGTTGGTCCTGGTCCAGGCTGTCCAGGCTGCCGGCACGAGCCACGTGGGCCAGCAGCAAACGGGTTTCGCGGAAGATGGTGGCGCGGTGGGCCTTGACGTTGGCGATGGCCTCCCGAACCGTCGCTGGGTCGACGGGCGGGCCCCGTTCCAGCGCGAAACGTATCACCTCACGGGCCAGGTGAAAGAGATCGCGCACGTGGCCACCGCTTGCGCGCACCATGTCCCTCACGCATTTCCCGTGCTGGGCTCCGAAGAGCTGGTGAAGGTCCACGCGGGAAGCCAGGACCTGCTCCAAGGCCTGGACCCCAGGCTCGAAGACCGAGTCGCGATTTGGGGGGCGCTCGTGGACCTTGACGCTGGAGAGGATGTACAACGATCCCTTGTAGGCATTGACGATGCCTGGTTGCAGGAAGGCGAAGTAGGGGGAGATGGTGTAGACCACGTGGCATCGGGGGAGGGCCAGCAGGTCGTGGTGGTTGGCAAGCAGGTGGGCCATCTGGCGGTACACCTGCTCCACCTGGTCCACTGGAGCGCTGTAGCGGTCCAGGCCATCCACCAGGACGACGAGCTGGCGCCCAGCCAGACGTTGGGCCAGTTCCCCGACGATTCCGTGCAGGAACTCCCGCAGGACCTCGGGTCGATCCGCCAACAGATGGGCCAGCTTCTCGTGGAAGTCGCCGCTGGCCTTGATAAGGCCCTTGATCTCCAGCGATGGCACGATCTTCCAGGAGAATTCGCGGGCCTGGACCTGGCTCTTCAAGAAGCTTTGGATGCGTTTCCAGACGTTCCATTCCGGGCTGAGCCTTTCGCCCAGCTTTTCCAGGGCTCGCTCGCCCATACCGGCGGCAAGCACAAGGGCCATCTCTTCCACGGTCAGGGCGCGGGAACGGCTGTGGTACTCGCCGACGTCGAAGCGGAGCACCGCGAAGTCGCCGGTCCGTTCCAACTCGCGGGCCAGCCGTGAAAGCTCGGTACTCTTGCCCGTTCCCCTGAAGCCCGAGAAGAGCTGGGCGCTCTCGGGGGGGGACTGCATGGATTGCAGGGTTATCACCGAGAGCATGTCTTGCACCGGGGGCCGACCGCGGAGCCGCATGGGGGGCTCTCGTGGGCTCGGGCGGAAGTCATCCAGCGGCACGTAGGCCGACTGGCCTTCCTCGCGGTCCAGGGCCAGCGGGACATCGGGATCGCATCGACCGTACCAGTCGGCCAGCGCCTGGAGGGTCTGTCGGTCTATTTTGTGTGTCACGGAGTCGTCCTCACAGTCCTTGACTTGCTGACGAGTGCTTATCGCGCCGTACCCGACAGCGCCCGGTTCCCGTTTGGGATGGCATTTTTGGGGGGGTGTCCTGTCGCTGAGCGCCAGGAGGGGCCTGCTCAACCCTTCGGCTCGAAGATGAGTATGTAGATCAGGGGCAGGTAGGTCTCCTCGGTGCTTTCCTGGCTGAAGCCCACAGCTTCGATACTGGCCGCCACGGCGTGCCGATCCATGGGATTCTTGATTCGCGGCTGTCCGTGGAACAGCTCTCACCCGTGTTGGTAGGGGGGCTCATGCGCAAGAGGGCGGAGCTTGCCTTGCCTGCGGCTCACGAAAACCTGGAAACGCAGGTCCATGAGCGTACCTTACAACTGCGGCAAGCCAATGAAACTCTTCAACTCGAAGCGGCCAGGCGCCGCAAGGTGGAAGAGGCTCTCATGATTCCTTGGCAACGTCTGGCTGCCGCCTCCGGATCTCTTCCCGAGACTATAGGTTTCCGATCCGGATAGTCACCGGATCCTGTTCGCCAGTCGTCCCCTTGCTCGCCTGTTGGGCTTCATCCAGCGGGAGAGGGTACGGCTACCCCGACGGCAGCACAGTCACATCCACCGGCTTGGCTTGCGACGGTGACGGCGAGGTGGGGCTCAAGAGGCCTGGTGAACGACGACCTGGTTGAACGGGATCTCGATGCCCGCCGTGTTGAGTTCTTCGTACACGGCCAGCCGCACTTCGTGCAGCATGTTCAGGTACTCGGGAGAGTTGCACCAGATGAAGAGCTTGAAGTCCAGTGAGCTGGCTCCGAAGCCGACAAAGGCAGTGGCAGCTCCGGGGTCTTCCAGAACCAGCGAGCTACGCTTCGCGGCCTGCAGGAGCACGTCCTGGACCTGTTTGAGATCCGAACCGTAGGCAACGCCGATATCGATGGTCCCACGCCGTATTCCCCGACTGCTCAGGTTGACGATACTCGCCGAGGTGATGGCCGAGTTTGGGAGGATTATGGTCTCGTTGTCAAGGTTGACCATGGTCGTTGCGAAGAGGCCTATGTCCATCACGGTGCCGGTGTGGCCGGCCAGGGTAACCAGGTCGTCCAGGTTGAAGGGCCTGAAGAAGAGGATCATCACACCACTGGCAAAGTTGGCGAGGTTGCCCTGCAGGGCAAGACCGACGGCTATGCCGGCGCTGGCGAACACGGCTACCAGGCTCGTGGTCTCGACACCCACCGCGCCCAAGGACGAGATCACCGCCGCAGCCAGGACAGAGTACTGCGCCAGGCTTCCCAAGAAGTTGGATAGTGCTTTGTCTACCTTTGCTTTACGGAGTGCGCGAACGGTCAGGCCATTGGCCCACTTGGAGAGGACCCACCCTGCGAGAAAGATGGCTATGGCCAGGGCGATCCCCTGGATCAAAGGCATGTAGGGCTGAATCGTATCTGGAATGACGGACATTGAACGATGCTCCTTTCGGTTCTGTCGACGGTCGATATTCGCGGCACACGGGGCCTCTCGGTGTGCCATGGCAGGGGCTGGAGGTGCAGAGTGGCGTAGCTATCGGTCACGTACAGCAGAGAAATCTGGACAGCGCGCCTAACCGATCATCAGGAGTTCTACGAAATAATTACCTGCCAATCCGGTGCCCCAACACGTTTTCTCCAGGATGAGCCCGACAAGTTGGCCTCTTCTCCTGCGTCGTCCCGTGTGACTTCGGCTTCGCACCGAAGCCCTCCTCGACGGTGAGCCGTACGAAGCCGTCTCCTCCGGGGCGAATCCATGGCCCCGGGCCCCACCGAGGGTGGTCATCCCGTGTTCATTGCACGAACACCAGGTCTCTGGCGATGGTGCGTTCGTTGCCGTCGCTGTCGGTGGCCACGATCTCCAGCAGGTGGGGGCACTGGGAGGCGGCTCCGAAGTCGTGGCTGCCGGATAAGCCCACGGCGTTGCATCCCGGGTAGCCCGGCCAGACCAGGCAGACGTCGGCCCTGTCGCTTCCGTACGAGAGCGCGACCTCTTCGGTCTCGTCGATCACGGCCTTGACCGAGGACACGCCGCGGTTGTCCAGGGCCCAGCCGCCAATGGTGCTCGCCGCGTGGGGGCTGACGCTGCCGGTGGGTTCGTCCATCCAGCCGAAGGGCGGGAGGTTGTCCTGGAGCCACTGCGCCTCGCCATCGATGGTGTCCAGGTTGCCCAGGATCAGGTAGGCCCTGGCCGCCAGGCTGGAGCTGGCGGGGATGGCGAAGTCGATGAGGGCCCGGATATTGTTGAAGGGCAGGCTGCGGAGCTGCCAGGCCATGAAGGCCGTGGTGCCGTTCTCGTAGAGGATTCCCACGCCGTAGCTGGCGTCGTC
The DNA here is from genome assembly GCA_024276675.1 of Myxococcota bacterium. GTDB lineage: Bacteria > Myxococcota_A > UBA796 > UBA796 > JAFGLY01 > JAJRWT01. Next base: position 8,691 of record JAJRWT010000054.1, read on the forward strand.
GTTCTGGAGGGTGGCCCAGGGCTCCGGGCTGGTGAAGTACTCGTAGTAGAAGCCGTCTCCAGAGGAGTCCAGCGTGTCGATGGAGATCTCGTTGCCACCCCCGTCGAACAGACGCCAGAGATCGGGACCTTCCAGCCCGTTGGAGGCGTAGAGCGTGGGCAGCTCGTGGACGGTGGAGGAGTGCTCCAGGTCCGAGAGGTTGGCGATTTCGTAGCGGAGTTCCACGACGTGGGTCCGCACGAACCTCACGGTCTGCCGGAGTTGTACGTCGGACTCGCGGTAGGCCAGGGATGAGTCGTCGCAGCCGGATGAGTCACAGTCCGTGAAGTCCCAGTTGGGGTTCCACTGGAGCGGCGTGGTCCACAGATCGATGGCCCCGTCGGCGCTGGTGAGGCTGTCGACGCCGGAGCCGTTGTTGCACCTGTTGCCGCCCTGGACCGGGTTCCAGCCCAGGTAGGTGATGCTGGTGGCGCATGGCGTACCGCCGCTGGAGCAGGAGGCGTCCCAGGCGCAGCCCTGGTAGGACCTGTCGGGATCGTAGAGGGCCACCTGGACCTCGCGCCCGGTGTCGTTGGCGTCGATGGCGTTGGTGCCGTTGCTCCCAGGTGAGCCGTCCGCGATGCCGAAGAATACAACCGAGCCGCCCCACTCCCGGCGGACCCCCACCTTCAGGTAGCTGGTGCTGTCATAGACGTACTCGTCCTGGTAGCCGTCCACTGTGGTGCTCTCCGTGGGGCCGGGAGGGTCC
>JAJRWT010000055.1 GCA_024276675.1 Myxococcota bacterium
AGTTCCCATCCGGAAATGGCTCCCATCGCCGGAGCGGCCCATTCCTTCGCCAGGCACATCCGCGCAACCACTTGAAATAGCGCTGCTATTCCGGCGGGTTGCGCGGACGCACCTGGCTCGAAAGCGACTCCCCCCGGCTCGGTCCGCCTTTTCCGGATGGGAACTTGAAAACCGGTTCGCTTGAAACGAGAGCGGGCCGGCGGCGCATGAGTGACGGCTGGCCCTGTCGTGCCACGGCTGGCGTAAAGCGGGGGCTGGCACCTGTCAGGAGAGAACCTCCAGCATGTCTTCGGCAGCGCGGACAACGTAGTGGGAGAGATCCCTTGGCCTTGGATTGCGGGGGTCGCTCCAGTCGTAGAAGCCCTTGCCGCTGCTGGCTCCGTACTCGCCGTTCTTGACCATGCGCAGCAGGGTCAGTGGAGGGTACATGCGTGGGTCGTTGGAAGCCTGGTACATCTCCAGGGCCACCCGGAGCATGGTGGGGGCCGTGACGAAGTCGTGCAGCTTGAAGGTGCCCTGCGGGTGGCCAAGACTGGTGTTCAGGCCGAGATCGCCGTCGCCCACGGTGATTTTGCCCTGTTCCAGCAGGCGAACGGCGTCCAGCATCTGGGGCACCAGCAGCCGGTTGACCCAGAAGCCGGGGATGTTGGGGGCAAGGAAGGGGGCCTTGCCCATCTTCTGGAGAAGGTCGCGGGTGAATTCGACGGTTTCGGGCGAGGTCAGCCTGCCGGGTACCACCTCGACTCCAGGCATCATGGGGACGGGGTTCATTCCGTGGGTGACGATGGAGCGATCCGGACGACCGCCGGTTTCGCTCATGAGGTCGATGTCGAGACTGCTGGTATTGGACCAGAAAACGACTTTGTCAGGGAGTTGCGGCAACAGTTCACCGAGAACCTTGCGCTTCAATTGCATGTCTTCGAAGATGACTTCCAGGAAGACATCGCATCCGGCAGCGGCCTCCATGAAGGAAGCCTTGTCTTCGTAGGTGAAGATATTGGCGGAGAGTTTCTCGACGTATTCAGGGTCGTCAACCTTGAGCCTCTTCGCCATCTTGGCTCCCAGCCTGCTGCAGAAGGCCGGCGCTCCGGCAAGGGTTTCCGGGTTGCTGTCGAAGCAATGGGCTTCGTTGCCGGTCATGGCGCACTGGGTAATCCAGCCGCGCCCCATTATTCCGGTTCCGATGATCGCGAATTTCATGGCAAATCTCCTTTTTTGGGATCGCTTCAGATAACGTCTACACGGCGGAAGTGCATGTCTGCAGGAGTGCCCGTGCAACTCGTGGCTTGTCGCCTGGGATTGGTTTGGCGTTCAGGGAGCAGATACACTACGCTCGTCTCCAAAGCAGAGGTACAGATGCCGTTGTTCATCATTCTGCTGGCGCTTCGATCGGCGCTGGCCCAGGGTACTGGAATCCTGCCTCCCAAGGCCCCGGAAGTCGCGATCGTTGGACTGCACATACAGAGCATGGGCGATGAGGCCGCGCTGGCTCTCTCTCGGTCACTGGCGGACGCACTGGATTCCAGCCACAGGTTGAACGGTGTCCCCCCGTCGGAGCTGCTGCCCAGGCTCAAAGGGCTGCAGGGCAGGCTCTGGATGGACATCCACATGCGCGACGGGCTCGACGCACTCCAGGAAGCCCGCTTCAAGCTCTTCAACCTGGATATCAAGGGTGCCGAGGATCGTGCCTCCCAGGCCGTTGACCAACTCCAGGCGGCGCTGGAGCATGTCCCGTCCAGCCACGACCTGGTCCAGGCCCTGCTGCTGCTGGGCAGGCTGCGGCTCTTCCTGGGCGATGAATCCAGCGCCTACCAGATGTTGACCAGGGCACTGATTCTGGATCCCTCGCTGGATGTGGATCCCACTGGCAATCCTACGGAATTCGTCGTGTTCTTCCGGAGCACAAGGGAAGATCTCCGCGCACGGGGCAGCGGAACCCTCAAGCTGACAGCACGCGATCCCCAGGTGCAGATGTACGTGGATGGGCGTACGAGCGGGAAGCACACGATGATCCTGCACGATCTTCCGATTGGCGAACACAGCGTGTTGGCCGTGGACGCCAGCGGGCGTCGCGTTTCGAGAAGAGTCATGCTGCGGTCTGGCGCTTCCGTTGTCGTCAGCATCGAACCAGATGATTTCAGCGAGTCCATGGGCAAGACCGATCCCCGACGAGAGTCTCTGCTGGTACGACGGCTCTACCGTTGCCTGGGCAGGTATCTCCACAGCGAATATGTCCTGGTCGGGGGAATGACCGGCGAAAATACCCTGGGTCTTCAACTCTACTCGTTGAACATGGACGCCTTCTCGAAGCCAGTGTTCATAGAAGTTGGCCGCCGCCACTCCAGGATGTCGGGCGACCGGGCCCTGGAGCTTCTGGACCGGGTCACCTACACGGGAATCCTGCGTGAAGACATGCTGGGAGAACCCCTGCCGCTGGACATCTACGCCAATCACCTGATGTTGGACATGCTGCTCAACGCGACGACTAGGTGATCCGGGCAAGCAAAGCCCAGGTCCAGGTCCCCCCCCAGGGGTGGCTCTTTGGAGGTGGCGGTGAAGATCCTGCTGGAGAGCGTCGGATGCCGTTTGAACCAGGCAGAGCTGGAGGGCATGGCCGCCCGGCTGCGACAACAGGGCCATACCCTGGTGGCCTCGGCACGGGAATGCGATGTCGCGTTGCTGAATACCTGCGCCGTCACCGCCTCCGCTGCTTCAGACTCCCGCAAGAAGATCAGAAAGATACGGAGTCAGCGTCCAGGTGCCCGGATAATCGTCACCGGGTGCTGGGCCACCCTGGAACCTGAACAAGCAATGGCGCTGGGCCCGGGGATACAGGTGGTGCCAAATGCCCACAAGGACCAGGCCACCATGGGGCTGCCTCCAGGCAGCAACGGGTCACAGCCTTCAGGCAGAACCCCGATTCCGGGTACTCGGTACCGTACCAGGGCTTTTGTCAAGGTACAGCAGGGATGCGACAACTCCTGCACCTTCTGCCTCACCAGGCTGGCCCGCGGACCATCCAGGAGCACTCACCCGCGGCGTGTGCTGGATGACGTGGCCCGGGCAGTGGATGGTGGCGCGAAGGAAGTGGTTCTCACGGGTACCCAGCTTTCGGCATGGGGCAGGGATCTGCCCGGCAACCAGAATCTCATATCTCTCCTGGACACCCTGCTTGCCGACGTTGGGGGCGCCAGGTTTCGGTTCTCTTCACTGGACCCCATGGACATACCCGAGGGAATGGTGGACCGTCTTCTCCACCCACGGCTGTGCCGCTATCTCCACCTGCCCATACAATCCGGCTCCGTCGCCACGCTCTCGAGAATGGGCAGGGAGCTGGATCTTTCCAGGCTTGCCGCCCTGCTGGCCGAGCTTCGGCGGCGAGTGTCCGGCATAGCCATCAGCACGGATGTGATCATCGGTTTTCCGGGTGAAACCGAAGACGAGTTCCGCGAAAGTCTCCAGTTTCTGTCGAGCCTGGACCTGGCGGGCGTCCACATGTTCACCTACTCGCCAAGACCCGGCACCAAGGCCGCCAGCTTCCCGCAGCAAGTTCCCCGAGTCCTGGCAAAAGAACGCAGATCGGTCCTGGCAAAGGCGATGAAGCTCTCCGCAGAGACTTTTCGCGGGCGTTTCCTGGGAGAAGTCCTACAGGTCCTCTGGATTTCCTCCTCGCCGATACCCGGTGGAGGCTATCGCTTGAAGGGCGTTTCAGACAACAACCTACGGGTGGCAGCTTGTTTCCATCACGACCTGTCGAACCAGCTCTCCATGGTCAGGATCATCCGGAACAACTCCGTGGAGTTGGAAGGGGAACTGTTGTGAAGGGGCACCCGCCCGTGGCACTCGCGTTGGGGTGAACCAGGGTTCGGCTGGCACCCGCCCGTGGCACTCGCGTTGGGGTGAACCAGGGTTCGGCTGGCACCCGCCCGTGGCCGGCAGTTTGTACTCCACGAGAAATTGCCTGACAAGCGCCTTTTCAGACTACAGCGAAGAAGCTGCTACACGAGCCCTGAATCCGGTGTATACCTCGTTGTTGTCCCGCAAGCTGTTGCGCCCGTCGCGCCAGCGGCGACAGGTACTACGGAGTGACACTATGAAGACCACGAGCATCCGGCATGTAGTCATGGCCCTGGCATTCCTGGGTGGCTGCAATGGCGAAGAATCCAAGCCCGACACCTCCACGCCCGCAGAAGAGACCGCTTCGGGCGACACCGGAGAAACCGCCACCCAACCAGGTAGCCAGGTGGAGTGGTGTACAATTCTCTCGCCCGCCTCCATGACAGCGGATCCCGGAGTCGAGACGGAGCCGGTCATGGGCCAGGCCCTCTTGTCCACAACCTCGGAACAGGAAGACCTGGTGGCCGAGCTGGGTGTGGGCGGCATGGATGAAGACCCCTCCGACGCCTCCGGGTGGAGTTGGAACCCGGCGGACTTCGACACCCAGAGCGGCGACTACCTGGACTACAGCGCGACCCTGCTGGTGGAGATCCCGGGAGAGTACGCCTACGCCTACCGTTTCTCCGTTGACGGTGGAGAGGAGTGGCTCTACTGCGACACCAGCGGCTCCTCGCCGGACGATCCCTATGATCCAGCGGATCAGGGCGTCCTGGTCGTAGGTACGGACGCCGACATGGATGGTTTCTTCGACCAGGCCCAGGGAGGCGACGACTGCGACGACTCAGATGAATCCATCAATCCCGGTGCCAGCGAAATCTGTGGCAACGACCTGGACGAAGACTGCGATGGCGTCGCTGCCGGTTGCGAACCCGACACCCTCGTCATTACCGAAATCATGCAGAACCCCGCGGCCCTTTCCGACAGCGATGGGGAGTGGTTCGAGATCTACAACCCATCCGACGTCTCGGTTGATCTGGCTGGGTTGCTCGTCTACGACGACGGGGGCTCCAGCTTCACCATCGAGGAGAGTCTCATCGTGGGCGCAGGCGACTTCGCCGTACTGGGCACAGACGAAACCTGCCTCGGGAGCGACACATCTCCCGACTACGTCTTCAGTTCGTTCACTCTCAACAACACCGCGGACCAGATCAACCTCGAATTCGCTTCGGTCCTGCTGGATTCGGTAGCCTGGGATGATTCAGGCGTTTTCCCCGAACCCAACGGCTCCTCCATGACCTTGGATCCGTCCCATTACAACACCGTCGACAACGACGATGGCGCAAACTGGTGCGAGGCCAGCAGCGTCTTTGCCACCGGCGATCTGGGAACACCGGGCGCCGACAACGACTCCTGCTTCGAAAGCCCTGACACCGGAGACACCGGCCCAGAGGACACCGCTCCCGGCGACACTGCGACACCTCGTGAGTGGAGCTTCGGAGATCTCATCATCACCGAGATCATGCAAAACCCCTCGTCACCAGTAGACGATGCCGATGGAGAGTGGTTCGAGCTGTTCAACGCCACCGACGTGGACCTGGACCTGGAAGGGCTCTACGTGTACGACGACGGCGGTTCCAGCTTCACTGTGGGATCCAGCCTGGTGGTCTCCCCCGGAGGCTTCGTGGTTCTGGGCAACAACGCCGACTACGACAGCAACGGCGGGGTGAACGTGAATTATGAATTCAGTAGCTTCAACCTGGGCAACTCTTCGGACGAAATCTACCTCCAGTACGCGGATGTGTTGATAGATGGCGTTGCCTGGGACAACGGCGCCACCTTCCCGGATCCCTCCGGAGCTTCCATGACCCTGGATCCATCGCGTTTTGATCCCACATCCAACGACCTGGGCTCCAATTGGTGCGAGGCCGGGACAGAATACGGCTCCGATGGCCAATTCGGTACACCGGGTGCAGCCAACGACTCCTGCTCCCTGGCCGACACCGGCGACACCGGGACCGAGCCCATGGACACGGGCACACCCCTTGACACCGCAAGCCCTTCCTTGAATTTCGGTGACCTCATCATCACCGAGGTCATGCAGAATCCATCTTCGCCGGTACTGGACGATGACGGTGAGTGGTTCGAACTCTACAACGCATCGACGGTGGACCTGGACCTGGAAGGGCTGTACGTCTACGACCTGGGCGGCGCGGCTTTTACCGTCACATCCAGCCTGACGGTGGCTGCCGGGGACTTCGTGGTGCTGGGAAACAACGCCGACCCCGACACCAATGGCGGAGTCACCGTTGATTACGAGTACAGTGCGTTCAACCTATCCAATTCCGACGATGAACTGTACTTGAGCTACGACGGCGTCCTCATCGATTCAATCCAGTGGGACAACGGCGCCACCTTCCCCGATCCCAACGGCGCTTCCATGACCCTGGCGCCGGAATACTTCGACGCCACCCTGAACGACGACGGCGCAAACTGGTGCGAGGCCAGCAGCGAGTACGGCAGCGACGGCCAGTTGGGCACGCCCGGCGCCCCCAACGACTCCTGCATCGTGGCGGACACAGCTCCGCCCCTGGACACCGGCCTCCCGCTGGACACCGCCCCGCCCGTGGACACGGCTCCCCCCGCCGACACCGCCGTCCCCACGGCTATGGCCGAAGGCGACCTGGTCATCACCGAGATAATGCAGAACCCCATGAGCCCGGTTTTGGACAGCGACGGCGAATGGTTCGAACTGTACAACGCTTCCGGCCGGACTCTGGACCTGGAAGGGCTCCAGGTCAGCGATCTGGGTTCGGACTCGTTCACGATTGAAGGAACGTTGCTGGTAGAACCCGGCTATCACGTGGTACTGGGAGCCAACGCCGACACCTCCATCAACGGCGGCGTCAACCTGGACTACGAATACGGCAGCGCCATGACGCTGGGCAACTCCGATGACGAGTTGTTCCTCTACCATGGGGCCGTGATGATCGACAGCGTTGCGTGGGACAATGGCGTGACCTTCCCGGATCCCGACGGCGCGTCCATGAGCCTGGATCCTGCCTACTACGATACAGACTTCGACGACGACGGCGCCAACTGGTGCGAGGCCAGCAGCGAGTACGGCAGCGACGGCCAGTTGGGCACGCCCGGCGCCCTCAACGACCCCTGCACCGTGGTGGACACGGCTCCGCCCCTGGACACCGGCCTCCCGGTGGACACGGCTCCCCCCGCGGACACCGCTCCCCCCGA
>JAJRWT010000056.1 GCA_024276675.1 Myxococcota bacterium
CAGATCTGAAACCGTTTCGGTCCCTGGGCGTTTCACTTTTGCGTTTCGTCGGAGAGGAAACGCAGATCTGAAACCGTTACGGGCCCTGGGCGTTTCACTTTTGCGTTTCGTCGGAGAGGATGTGGCGGGATCGGGGGGGGGCGGGCTGCCGTATCGGGTGTGGCGAGGTCCCCTTCGTGCCTGGCGGTACAGGTCAGTCGCTGGGGCTCGGCAGCACGTTTCCCTCGCGGAATGGCCTGGGCAAAGGAACAGGCCCAGCGGGCGGCCGGGTCGGTGGCGCTCAACATCGCCCAAGGCCGGGGCCGGGAGTGGCAGGCCCGGCGGAACCAGTACGAGATCGCCAGCACCGCCGCCAGCGAAACCTGCGCGGTACGCGACTTGGAAGCGGGACAACGAGCACCCCACCGTGGGCATCATCCTCTGCCGCAAGAACAAGGAGGCCCTCGTCGAACTGACCCTGCCCGAAGACGCATAGATCTACGCATCCATATATAAACGAGGTTATTGCGGCCTTTGTGCCTATGGGGGGTATGATCTGGCAGCTACACGAGATCTGGGCATGGGAGCCCCTGTTTATTGAACACCTGAGCATGGGAGCCCCTGTTTCTTGAACGCCTGGGCCCCAGATGTTCAATTTTCGGGTGCTCCCCTACTCATATGTTCACCCCCAGTAGTCGAGCGGGTGACGCTCGTGATCGGCCAGGGCGCCGCAGCCCTGTGGCAGCGGCTGTGGCAGCAGTTCCCGCGCCTGGCGACCGGTGTGCCGCTACCCGGCGCCACATAGCTCGCGCCAGCGCTGGTCCCGCCGAACCCTCGGCCACCGCGGTGGTGGAAAGGGGGTCGAGCATCTCGGGTGCGCGGTTCGGGCCGATCAAGGCTGTGGTGGCGGTCCCAGGTACTCGCGGGAGCACGCGATCACGTGCGACGCATCCGCCATGAATAACGTGGCCTGAAAGCGGGCGAGACGCCCGCGCTCCCGGGAGGGGATCGTTGGATGGGGCCGGGGGAGGGGCGCAGTGGCCACCCGGCCGGTCAGGGACCGCCCAATGTTTGTGTCGTGTCACCTACTGCTTCTCGAAGATGGCGAGGCCGGCCTCGGTGGCGGCCAGCAGGATGTCGCCTTCACGCCAGATGTCGTGGACCGCGGGGTGGGGGAGGCCCGGCTGTGGGACCCAGGCCAGGTCCTCCCAGCGGTAGAGGCCCCCCATGGTCCCCGCCCAGAGAATCCGCCCGTCCCAGAGGAGCGAGAGCACCGAGGGGTCGGGGAGGCCCGGTAGGAGACTCCACCGGGAGCCGTCCCACTCCCATACGCCGTCCTGGTAGGTGCCGGCCCAGGCCCGCTGGCCGCCCTGGCAGGCCACGGCCATGACCCAGTCGTCGGGGAGGCCGGTGGCGGCGTCGTAGTGGGTCCACTTGCGACCGTCGAGGGTGCGGCTGGCCCCGGAGTCCTCGGAGGCTACCCAGGCCTGGGAACCGCAGGCGGCGACGTCCTGGTAGGAGGTCCCCCAAACCGAGAACCGGTGGCGTGTCCAGCGGCCCTCGGCGTCGATGGAGACCGGGCCCAGCACGTCAACGGCCCAGAGGCGGTCACCGGCCGCCAGGCCGTTTACGCCGGCATGGTGGGTGCCCGGGATACGGGAGGATCTGCGGCCGCCCACCACGGGGTAGACCTGGGTCCGGGTGCCGTCGAAGCTGGCGAGACCCGCCGATGTGGCCAACCACAGGCGGTCGTCGTAGGAGAGGATGTCGTTCACCATGGTGGTGGGCAGGCCGGGTATGGAGGTCCAGGTGCCGTCGTCGGTCATGAGGCAGGCGCCGTCGCTGAAGGTGGAGACGGCTGGGTTGCCCTGCCACATGGTGACCCCGGTGAGGAAGCTGCCGCAGATCTGGCCCCTGGGAGTCAGGCGCCTGGTGCCCTGCGCTCCCAGCAAATACAGGCCGTCATCGGTGCCCACCACCAGGTCGCCGTCGGGGAGGACCGCCAGGGAGGTGACTCCCGACGGCAGGCGGGCCAGCACACCCTGGTCGTCCAGGATCTCGCCGGTACCGGTACCCCAGACAGGCCCCGCCGCCGTCGCGGGGAGATCCAGCCTGGTGAGGTGGCCGTCGTAGATGGCGGCTTCCACTCCCATGGCCACCCGCACGGTGCCGTCCACCAGGGCCAGGTCGTACACGGGAGCGCCCAGGTCCAGCCTTTCCAGTTGGCCCGCGCGCCATATCAGCAGGTAGCCTTCCAGGGTTCCGGCCACCAGGCCCCCTTTCCACCGCACGGCGTCACGGACAGTACCGGGAAGCCTGATGCCGTCGGGTAGAATCATGCCGGCGGAGGTGACTATCCTGTCGTCCAGAACCGCAACGATTCGGCCATCGTCCCCGCCCTGGAGCCCGAGCCAGGGCACCCATTCCTGCTGGTCTTCGTCGAACAGAACGACCCCCGAACCGTCGGTGCCCACCGCCAGGCGCCCCTCATAGCGGCCCACCGAGAGAGAGTTCACGCGGGGCAGGCGCTGGGAGGCAGTGCCCAGGGGTTCCCCGGAGGCGCTCCAGGCCTCGAGCCCACCCCCGGTTGCGGCCCAGATCTGTTGGCCGTCCCACCAGAGTTGGTTCACCTGTGCCGTGCTCACGGCGAGAGCCACCAAGGCCCACTGGCTCATGGGATGTCCTCCTGTGCCTGAGTCACCTGAAGAGGGGGGTCGCGCAAGACCTGGGTTCGTATATCCTGTGGCGCCGGCCGACCCCCCTCCAGGGCAGGAGAGGTGACACTCCTGCGCAAGAAGCAGTCCTGGCGGGAGCACACACCGGGAAGCGCCACCCACATCCCAGCAAGTTCAGAAACCCCCTTCCCGGGGTCGAATCACCCTTACCGAGCGGTTCATGGCCAGATCCTTCACCACCACCACCACCTGCTCCCACAGACCGTGGAGGTAGAGTTCCACCACGTCCTCGTCGCACCAGGGCTCCACGCGCATGTCCACCCTCAAGCGGGAGTCGGGCCGCCCATCCGGGTAGACCTGGATGCTGCGCAGGGGCTCCTCCACGTGGATTCGTACAAGGGTTCCCCCTTCGAGCCATTCAGCCGTTGCGTCCAACTCTGGCTCGCTGGAGTCCACCTCCAGCCTGCGCTCCAGGGTCTCTGTCCTGCCGTCGGCCATCATCACGAACACCCGCACCGTGTAGATCCCGTCCCGGACCTCCCGAGGCACCAGGAACCTGTGGTACCAGCGCTGGCGCAGGGGATCCCAGCGAAGACGGACCAGCTCACCCCAGGGGAGCACGGCGGAGACCCATGGGCAGTCCTGGGGGGCATCCACAGTCAGGAGGGGATCGCCAGGTCGCGTGCTGGATCGGGAGAGCCCGCTGCTGATCTCGCTGCCCCAGCTCATACCCGCCGGCAGCTCCAGGGGTTGTTCCAGGCTCAAGATGTAGCCCTCGCGGTTGCGGATACGCCTCTCCACCGCCACGAACGAGGTGAATCGGGACATGATGCCGTAGCGCAGGGCCGTCGACGTGATCTCTTCCTCCAGCTCCTGATCCTCTCCCCAGAGCAGGCTGCCTTCCAGGGCCCGCACCCGGGAGCGTGCCCAGATCACCGGCAGAGCATCCCCGCCCTCCAGCTCCTCCAGCTCCACGGTCTGGGAGTAGGGAGCGTGGCCCATCCTACCACTGACCGTCACCAGGCCCGGTTCGCCCTGGTACCTGCCGGTGAGCACCAGGGGTTGCCCGGCGTAGAGGTCTCCTGGTCGCCGCGGGTAGACGTCACGCACCTCCATGCTCCCCCAGTCGACGCGGATGTCCGCGAGGACGGGACGGGCGATGGCGTCGTAGAACTCCTGCACCTTTTCCCGCGGCGAGTCGCCCGGCAGCAGGTAGATGGCCCTTCCCCGCCCCAGGTCCGCCAGACGGTCCAGCAGGTAGCGATTCACGGAGCTTCCCACACCCAGGACAAAGATGGAGGAGTCGCCCATGGCGTCGGTCACGGCTCCCAGAATCTCCCGTTCGTTGCCGATGTAGCCGTCCGTGAGCATGCACACGATTCGCTTCCTCCTGCCCTTGGCACCGTCCCGCGAGGGCGAGTAGGCGAGAGCCGCCTGGACGCCAGCCAGCATCCTGGTGCCGCCGGAGCTGCTCATGTCATCCACGAAGGCCAGCCCCTTTCGGATGTTCTCGGGAGTGGCCTCCAGGGGAGCATCCGCGAGGCTGCTGGAGGATTCGGAGAAACGGATCACCTGAAAAGTGTCCCCGGGGAGCAGGCCCTGGATGGCCGTGCGCATGGCGGACCTGGCCTGATCCAGCGGGTCGCCGTTCATGGAGCCCGAGGTGTCCACCACGAAGACCAGCTCCCTGGGGAGCACCCTGGCGGCCGGAGGATGGGCACCTGGCTCCAGCAGCAGCGAAAAGTGCCCGTCCTGGGCCAGGAAGGAGATGGCAGGCTCGTTCGTGTCGGGGGTCAGATCCAGCACGAAATCCCGATCCGCCAGGATACCTTCCATGTCCAGCCAGAGCTGCTGGTCCTCCAGCTCCGTCACGGCCTCCGGGTGGGTGGGGCTCGCCACCCTGGCCATGGGTAGCCCCAGGTCGGCGTGCAGCCGCAGGTCCACGCGGTGCCCTTCGTCTTCGTGATTGTCCTGGTGAGGGATGCCCAGGGGCGGAGAGATCCGCTGGCCGTCCTGCACGCCGTCCGGAATGAAGCGGGGACCCACCACCAGGGGCATGGTGAAGCGATAGGTCCCATCGTCGTACTCCAGGGGTTGCACCAGGTGGATCATCACGTGGATGGACTCCCCGGGCGGGATGTTGGCGACGTTCTGGGTGAAGACGTTGGGCCTCTCCTGCTCCGTCAGGGATGCGGTTCGACCGGCATCACGCGCTCGCTCGTAGCTCCTGCGGGCCTCGTCGCGCCTTTGGATCCCGGCCCGAATCTCCCTGTCGCCCACCTGCATGGCGACGGCGTCCACGGCAGCGTCGTCCTGGAGCGGGAAGACGTAGCGGGCCTCCATGAAGTCCTCGTAGGTGTTGTGGAAGACCTGCTCCACGGTCAGCTCGGCAAAGGGCCCCGCGATGTCCACGGATATCTCGGTCCTCTCCAGCGGAAAGGCGGCCATCACCGGAGTGGACAGCCACAGGGCCTGTCCAAGGAAGGTCCACGACAAGGTACGCATATGATCACCCCTCTTTTGACGGTTCGCGCAACAGCTTCGCTGTCGTTCCTGAAGAGGAGGATGCAAGGGGCGCGCCATGTGAACCAGCCCTGATGGAGCCGCTTTTCCAGGCTTCTTCGTATCACTGAATATATATGCGCAACTATTTGTAGATGCTCCGGCTGACTCCAGATTTTGCGGCTACTCTCGGCTCGCCGCCGGGTTAAGACGCTCGCCGCGAGATCTTGTGAGCCTTCACGGTGATACCGCTTCTCCATGGCGCTCGGCGCCGCGAACCCCGGACAGGAGAACCCCGAGATGTGCGACGACTTCAGCTCCTACTCGACACTGTACGTACACGACAGCTTCACGGTCAGCTCCGAGGCCAACGCCAGGGCCGTGTTCGAAGACCTCTTCGGGCTGGCCAGGGTCAAGTCCTTCCACGCCAACGAGGAATTGGTGAAGGGCCTCTTCGGGATGGAAGGCGAAGCCGAGGTCATCGTCTACGACGCCGGACCGACCCAGCTCGAGGTCTTCGTGTGCCCCCGGACCGCCGGCCGTGGCGAACAGTACGATCACGCCTGCATGGCGGTCAAGGACCGGCCAGCTCTCATGGACAAGGCCCGCTCCATGGGGATGACCGTCTTCAGCTTCTTCAAGGGTGATCGCGAGCTGATCTTCATCCAGGATCTGGACGGCAACCGCTACGAGATCAAGGAGCAGGACTGATGGCCCCCGCCCAGGAGCCGTCGGGAAAGCTCGGGTCCGCTGCGGAGCGCCGGGGGCCCGAACCGGCTGTTTCCAGCAGCCTCTTTCCCGACGGCCCCCATCGTGGCAGGGTTCATCCTGCTGCCGACGAATAGCTTAGGTCGAACTCGGGCGAGCCCGTTATGGGCCAGAGCACCAGGAAATGGTGAATCAGGTCGGAGAGCAGCAGCGCGCCGCCCAGCAGTATGAGCCCGTTTCGCAGGGCGGCGCCTCGGGCGGGGATGAAGGCCAGCAGGACCATCAAGAGACCGACATAGCCGTGGTGAATGCGGATTCCAAAGGTGAGACCAGCCAGGAAGCGGGTGTCCCGGGTGGACTCCAGGTGGAGCCCGAAGCGAAAGAACAGCGTCACGGCCTCCATGACCAACGCCAGGGCCAGGGTGTACAGCAGCAGCGCACGGGCTCCAAGCCCTTCCAGCCTGGAGAATGAGACAGGGGACAGCGGGGTCATGGCGTCTCCCGGATGTTGCGGCCTTCGTCCTGACCTTGGCTGGACTTCCACGCTGTCACGGAGAGGGTCGGGTCAGTGCAGGGCGCGGCCGGTGGGGTGTTCCGGGCCCCGGAGGCACTCCCCTACGGGTTTTCGGGAAACCCGGCGAAGGTAGGGAACTCGCTGGCGAATGCCTGTACCTCGGCACGGAGGGCCTTGCGGGCAGAGGGGTCGGCCCAGATACCCGTTCCCTTTTCGATCCTGCCCCGCTTGACGTTTTCCAGGGCTCGGTCCATGAGTTCGGCGATCCTGGGCATCTGGGATTCGTTCATGCCGCGGGTGGTCACCGCGGGGGGGCCCAGGCGGATTCCGTCGGGGAAGAGGGGTTTCTGCAGGGGCGAGGCGTTGGGGATGGTGTTGAAGTTCAGGAAGATGCCCACCTGCTCCAGGGCGATGGCCACGCGTTTGCCCGGCAGGCCCCGGGACTTGCGGGTGTCCACCAGCAGCAGGTGGTTGTCGGTGCCGCCGGAACTGACGTGGAAGCCCCGCTCCGCCAGTGCCGCCGCCAGCGCCCGGGCGTTGGCAACCACCTGGTGGGCCCAGGACTTGAAGCCTTCGGTGGAGGCCTCGGCCAGGGCCACGCCCACGGCCGCGATGGTGTTGAAGTGGGGGCCGCCCTGGAGACCGGGGAAGAGGGCTTTGTCGATCTTGTCGGCGTGCTGGGGATCCTTGCTGAGGATGATGGCGGCTCGCGGTCCCCGGAGGGTCTTGTGGGTGGTGAAGGTCACCACGTCCATGTGGGGCCAGGGAGAGGGATGGGCCCCACCGGCCACCAGCCCAGCGATGTGGGAAATGTCGGCCAGCGAGATGGCGCCCACCTCCTGGGCGATGGAGCCGAAGGCCTGGAAGTCGATGGACCTGGGATAGGCCGTGTAGCCGCACACCAGGATGTCGGGCTTGAACTCCCGGGCCTGCCGGCGGATCTGGTCCATGTCCAGCACGTCGTGCTCGTCGCAGCCGTAGTGGCTGATCTCGAACCACTGACCGGTGACGCTCACGGGGCTGCCGTGGGTGAGGTGGCCGCCGTGGTCCAGGCGCATGGCCATGATCCTGCCCGAGAAGGGCTTCATGAAGGCGGCGTACACCGCCAGGTTCGCCGGTGCCCCCGACAGGGCCTGGACGTTGGCGTGCGGGTAGCCGAAGATCTCGCAGGCGCGACGACGAACCTCGTTTTCCAGGGCATCGGTGTTCCGCTGACCCTGGTAGTAGCGCTTGCCCGGGTAGCCTTCGCCGTACTTGTTGGTGAAGTTGGAGGCGAGGGCCGCCCTTACGGCGGGCGATACGTAGTTTTCGGAGGGGATCAACCTGATGCCATCGGCCTGGCGGCTGTCTTCCGCGGCGCAGAGATTGGCGATGGTGGGATCCACCTGTCTTATGGTTTCGACTATCCGGATGTTGTCCATGGAGTACCTCGAGGGAAGTCAAACAGGCTGGCAGGTCCATAACCCGCGCAGGGGCAGTTGGAACGGTAGTGATGGTGCTGTTCTCTGGATACAGGGAGGCCCGCCAGCGATGGGAGCGCTTCTTGTAGGCCAGGCAATACACTGGTCGAGGCCCACAGCGTAGCCCGTTCAAGCTCTCGACAGCAACGAGGCGGGCTCCTGGAAGATTACGTCCAGAGCATGGTCATCACCCACTGCGCTCGTGGCCAGGCTCAAACACCTGCCCACCACCTTGCGGCTTATCCGGGGATTGCGACCGGAACGAAGGGTGTCCGGGCTACGTTCCACCTCCTCCAGGGTCGCCAGGGCCAGCAGCAGAGGCACGGTGCAGAAGAGCCGGACCGGTTTGCCCTGGGGCAGCGGCCAGTGTCTGACATATTCCTTTGCTCTCTCCAGGTGCCTGCGGGCCACGCGGCTCAGCTCCCGGATCACCTCCATGGCGGCGTCCCTGTGCTCTGGCATCAAGATGGCATCTGGTTCCACCCCCCGACCTCGCAACAGGTCCAGCGGAAGATAGACGACTCCACGCTCCAGGTCCGAGGCTACGTCCTTCACGATGTTGACGAGCTGAAGCCCCAGGCCAAAGCTCACAGCCCGCTCCCTGAGCGCCATCCTGCTGGAATCGGGCAGATCCGGCGTGGTCATCTCGAAGAGATCCGTGAGCAGTTCCCCCACGGTCCCGGCAACGTAATAGCAGTATCGCCCCAGATCTCCCATGTCTCGCAGCAAGAAGCGCCCCTTTGCCGCTGCACGTTGGGAGTACATGCGCATTCCAAGGGTCATGTCCAGGACATGTTCACGGATGGCGTCCCTCGTGGATACGGGAAAAGCCCTGAAAACCCTGAAGACCGCGCCCGTCTTCCCACACAACGTCCGCTCGCCCTCGTTGGCGCCCAGCCCACGGCAGCTCGATTCCAACTCCGCCAACGACCCACGGTCATCGAGGAGCGTCCTCTCGAACAGTTGGAACAGCCCATCCCGCCGAGCGCTGGAGATGCCAGGTTCATCCTCTATGGAATCGACGATACGACAGAGCAGGTAGGCGACGCGGATGGGCTCCCGAAGCCCCATGGGGAGAGCCTCTATGGAGAGGGCAAAAGTGCGGGAGACCTGGGGCAGTATTCCAGCGCAGAACATGGAATCGTCCCATCGCCCATGGTCCCGGGAACGCTCGATCATGGCCTGTATCTCCAGAGTGCTTGGTACGTGGAGGGGAACCGCCAGAGAAGCTGGGACAGGCAGGCGTACTTAACGCCCCATCGTGCCCGTTGCCATCCCCCGGCAAAGTCTTCCCGGATGCCGGCAACCAGCCCCGGATGTTGCGAAGCATCTTCATCAAGTGAACGAACGTGGACTCCGGCATCCTCGCCGCGCGCACGACGATGTTGGCCATGGCCTCGTAGAGATCCGCCATGTCCTCGATGGCTCTGAGCCGCCGCTGGAACCACCTCGACCCGCCCGGTGGTCGAAGGGCCTGGGCCGTCAGCCGCACCCTCTCCCTCAAGCTGCGCACGGCCTGCAAATCACGCATGAGAAGTATGGCGGCCACGGTACGAAGCAGCCTGTCCTCGCCCTCGTAGCAGACACGGCGCCTGCCAGGCATGAACACCGTACGGATCGCGCCGATGCCCTCGAGTTCCTTGAGCGAAGAGCTGATCAACCCGGCGGAGAGGCCCAGCAACGAGGCCAGCTCGGCCTGGTCCAGGGGGCCGGGAGACAGGTAGAGGGTGGCCCAGATACGCCCCAGGTTCCGTTTGAACCCGAAGTGGGCGAAGAACGCCCCGAACTGCTCCAGCAGGAGCTGCAGTTCCTTGTCGGAGTACCAGTCGCCCAGCTCGCTCGCCATTGTGTTCACCTTTTTCAAGAATTCCTGAACACAGCATACCACTGGTTACACGTCTCCCGAGACATTGCAAGTCGAGTTTCTGCACCTGGGGGCTTCCCGACCCGCCACGGAATCAACTCCACACGGGGAACCCAGCCCCAGTCTGGCGTACCGCGATCAAGAACATTCATTCCAACGGGCAAATCCGCCGGAATCCGTTCGACCCGGCACGTCGCGCAGCGCCCTGGGGCCGAGGAGCCGTCGAGAAAACTCGGGCCTGCGGTCGGTGGTGGGCAACGGCGGGTAGCAGGCTCATGGCCCCTACCGGTTCGCGAAGTACCTGCGGGTCTCTGCCACCACCACTCCGGAAAGCAGGATCAAGCCCACCAGGTTGGGGAAGGCCATCAGCCCGTTCATGCAGTCGGAGAGGTTCCAGACCAGGTCCAGGTGGGCCACGGCTCCCACGGCCACCAGCACTACGAAGACCACCCGGTACGGCACAACGGCGCGTTCCCCCAGCAGGAATTCAAGCGACTTTTCGCCGTAGTAGCACCAGCCAAGGATTGTGGAGTAGGCGAAGAGCAGCAAGCCCAGGGTGACCACGAGCCCACCCAGCGAGTAGGTCTGGCCAGCCACCTGGACGGTCCAGGGGATGCCCTGGGTGAAGGCCTGGAGGGTAAGTGGGGAGCCGCTTTCGCCACTCTGCCATGAGCCGGTGACCACGATGGCGAGGCCCGTGAGGGAGCAGACCACGATGGTGTCGATGAAGGTCTGGGTCATGGAGACCAGGGCCTGGGAGACAGGATCGCTGGTCTGGGCCGCCGCCGCCGCTATGGGCGAGGAGCCCAGGCCCGACTCGTTGGAGAAGACTCCCCTGGCGACTCCGAAGCGCAGCGCCTGTTTCACCATGGCACCGGCGAAACCGCCGACAGCCGCCGTGGGCGTGAACGCGTACTTGAAGACCAGCCACAGCGCAGCCGGGATCTCGCTCCAGTGGAGCACCAGCAGCACGATGGCGCCGAGCATGTACATCACGATCATCAACGGTACCAGGACCCCGGTTACCCTACCGATGCCCTTGATCCCGAACAACACCACGAGGCCGGTGAATGCAGCCATGACGATGCCCGTGACGAGGGGTGGCACCGCGAAGGTGGTGGCCATGGCGTCGGCCACCGAGTTGCTCTGGACCATGTTGCCGATACCAAAGGCAGCCAGGGCCGCGAAGAGCGCAAACAGGAAGCCCAACCACGGCCAACCGACGCCGTCACGCAGGTAGTACATGGGACCGCCGGCCATCTGGCCCCGGTGGCTCTTGACCCTGTACTTCACGGCCAGGACAGCTTCGGCGTACTTGGTCGCCATGCCGAAAAACCCGGTCACCCACATCCAGAACAGCGCTCCGGGTCCTCCGGCCGCGATGGCGGTGGCGACGCCGGCGATGTTTCCGGTTCCCACCGTCGCGGCCAGCGCGGTCATGAGCGCCTGAAAGTGCGAGATGTCGCCTTCGGCACCCTTTTCGCGACGCACGATGAGCGCCAGGTACAGGGCGTGACCCAGCCCCCGGAGCTGTACGGCCCCCAGAACCACTGTGAGGTAGATGCCGGTACCTACCAGCAGGATCAACATGGGCGCGCCCCAGATCCAGCCCGACAGGCCGGACAGGGCCGACTCCAGCGAGGACAGAAGACCTTGCCCCGTTTCCATCGTGCTCTCCGTGCGGGTGAACGTCAGCCGTTGTCGCAGGTATTTGTCACAGATATCCCGTCTCGCCCGGTCGCGGTGTCCGCAGATTCCAATCCCCCCACCTGTAGTCCGGGTAGCAGCAAAACATGGGGGGGGGCTGGGGAGGCTGGCGCCTCGGGGCGCCGGGGGCTCCATCGCGGCCCAGCGAAATCACGGATGCTTGCCGTTGGGCCAGCCGTCGTTGTAAAGGAGCCACACAGCGTTCACTCCCACCAACCCACGGAGACCGGACATGCACCCGATAGTGGTCCTGGAAAACTGTGAGTCGTACGACCCCTCCCAACTGGACTCGGCAATTGAACACCTGCTGGGCAACCTACCCACCTGGAAGGAACTGTTTTCAGGAAAATCCACGGTGCTGCTAAAACCCAACCTGCTCACGGCCAACCCTCCCGCAGCGGCGGTCAACACCCACCCCGCCTTCGTGGCAGCGGTTGCCAGGGTCGTTCGCAAGCAACACTCCGGCCGCCTGCTGCTGGGCGACGGCCCCGCAATAGGCACCACCCACTCCGTGGCCCGCAAGCTGGGCCTGCCGGAAGCCCTGGCTGGCCTGGACGTGGAGATGGTGGATTTCAAGGAAACAACCCCTGTTGCCGGGCAGGGCGATTTCGGCCCCATGGACCTGGCGCGCCCGCTCATGGAGGCCGACCTGGTCATCAACCTCCCCAAGGTAAAAACCCACGCCCAGATGGGCCTCACGCTGGGCGTGAAAAACCTCTACGGGGCCGTCATCGGACTGGAGAAGTCCCAGCGCCACCTGACCGCCGGGCGTGATCGTCGGGCTTTCGCCGAACTGATCCTGGAGATCTGCCTGCGGGTCTCCCCCGGGCTCACCATAGCCGACGGAGGGGTGGGCATGTAGGGGAACGGCCCTTCCAACGGCAAGCCCCGGCAACTGGGCCTGCTGGCGGCATCCACCGACGTGGTGGCCCTGGATCGCGTGCTCACGAAGGTGTTGGGGTTCTCGCCAGACGACGTCCCCATCCTGGGCCGGGCCCGGGCCCGCGGCCTGGAAGGCGCTTCGCTGGAATCCATCAAGGTACTGGGCAGCCCAACGGAGTCCCTGCTGGTGAAGGACTGGTCCCCCGCCGGCCCCATGGACACCGAAGCGATAGTCGTACCCGGCTTCCTGGTCAGACCGCTGCGGGAACAACTGGTGCCCAGGCCGGTCTTCGACCACGCCCGCTGCACCCGTTGCGGTACCTGCATAGAGCACTGCGCCCCCCACGCCATCAAGCTGCGCCCCCGCGGTCGCCAGGATCCAGGGCCCCGCAACAACCGCCTGGCCATCTCGTTGGACCTGGGCGCGTGCATCCGCTGCTTCTGTTGCCAGGAGGTCTGCCCGGAAGGAGCCGTGGGAGTGGGCGAAGGTACGCTGCTGCGCCTGCTCCGGGCCTCGAGACTGCTGGGAAGGCGGCGGGCCCGCTGAACCAGACATCCGGCTCCGGAAAGGCGCATTTCTGGCTCCCTGCCGCCTTGCCCTGCGAGCCCCCGGGCTTCACCGGACCACCGTGGCTGCCCTGGGGCAGAGCATCAGGGCAGGGACTCGCCGCAGAGATCCTCGGTGTTGTCGTCCCAGTCGGACATGTTGCCCAGCATGATTCGCTGGACGATCTCGTCGTCGGTGGTGAAACCAGAGCCGTAGTCGCCCTGGCGCCAGAGCCCGTAGGCGTGGAGCAGGTCTCCGGGGGAGCGCTCCCAGAAGATCTCGATCTGGTAGTCCTGGTCCATGGACTTGCTGCTGCCATCCTCGAAGGCGGCGGGTCGAGGCATGTAGACCCGGGACATGATGGCCGGGAGGTGGCTGCTCTCTTCGTCGGCGGGCAGGTAGCGCAGGCCCCCCACGATGTGGGCGTCGTAGGAGGAGCCCAGTATGCTGGCGGAGTAATCCACTTCCCAGGAGAGAAAATCCGTGTTCCTGGCAAGGTAGTCTTCCAGGGACGAGGTGTAGCTTCGCTCATAGGAGTCGTAGACGCCTTCGTAGAGCTGATCCTGGTCGAGCTGGTAGAGGATGGTTTCCAGGTGGTCCATCTCGCAGGCCAGGGATCGCACCATGTAGAGGCCCTGGGCCAGGGCCGTCTCCACGCCATCCACCCCGACGAGAGCGGCTTCGTCAACGCCCAGGTCCGACAAGCTCCCGTCCAGTACCTGCTCCAGGTCCGGACCTCCCACGGCCTGGTAGAGGTTGTCGATTGCCTCGCCCAACTGCTGTTCCTGCCCATCTTCGTACCAGGTCCAGAAATAGTGGAACAGGTCGTCCAATTCCGTGGGAGCCGGGTCCACGCCCTTGCACGACAGGGCCAGCAGCGACGACGCCACGAGCATGACGCTGTTCTTGGTGGAGGGCATGATCTCCTCGTCGATGCCAGGGGGAATATCCTGGCCGGGTATATCACTCCCTGTGAGGCTCGACCCTGGAGCCGTCGGGAAAAATACCGCCCCGAGGCTGACGGCTCATGCCGTAGCGCGGGGCGCCGGGTACATCGAGAACATGAAGGACCTACACTCCTGGACCGATTGCCATGGCCCCGAAGGCAGGGCTCGGCCGCCTTAAGACCCCCTGACTGGATACATTGCCCCACATGATGATGAACCTTCTCCTTTTCGCCCTGATTTCAGCGGAGCCAGGCATGTCCGGCGCTCTCCTCCAGGAACCCCCTCCCTCCCAGGTCCTTGACACGGTGGACTGGAGCCAGGCCGGCGACGAGGCCGCCGGGCTCCTGTCCGAATACCTCCGGGTGGACACCTTCAACCCCCCGGGCAACGAAACCCGCGGCGCCGAGTTCCTGGCCGCCGTACTGGCATCCCAGGGAATACCCTCCAGCATCTCGGAGTACGCACCGGGCCGGGGCAGCCTGATGGCACGCCTGCCAGGCAACGGGCAGGAACCGCCCCTCTGCCTGCTCTCCCACATCGACGTGGTGCCGGCGGAATCCGGCGGCTGGCCCGCCCACAAAGGCCCACTCTCCGGCACAATAGACGACGAAGGCCTCATATGGGGCCGCGGCGCCCTGGACATGAAGAGCATGGGCGCCATCGAGACCATGACCATGCTCCTGGCGGCACGGGAGAAGATCCCCTTGAAGCGCGACCTGGTGCTCCTGGCAGTGGCCGACGAAGAGGTCTCCAACGCCGGCATGAAGCACATCATACGGGAGCACTGGGACCAGATCGGCTGCTCCCATGTCATCAACGAGGGCGGCCTGGGCATCAGGGATCTCTTCTTCGAAGACCAGACCTTCTACGCCATCTCGGTGGGGGAAAAGGGCGTCCTGTGGGTCCGCATGATCGCGAGCGGAGAGCCGGGCCACGGTTCCACCCCCATCCCGGGCCAGGCCACCGAGCGGCTCATCGCCGCCGTCAACAAGCTACAAAAGCGCAGGGCCCGCCCCCATTTCCTGCCGTCCATGCTGGAGTCGCTCCGGCAGGCCGGCATCCACCACGGGGGTATCCCCGGTGCCGTGCTGCGCAGCCCCGCCCTGGTCCGTCTGCTGCTCCGAGGCCGCCTCATGGCCGATCCGCTCACCAGGGCTGCCGTCACCAACACGGTGAACGTCACCGGCTTCGGCGGTGCCGCGGAGCCCAACGTGGTGGGAGGCGAGGCCTGGGCCAACCTGGACTGCCGCCTGCTTCCAGGTACCAGGCCCCAGGACATGCTGGACGAGTTGAAGGCCACGGTAGACGACCCCAACGTGCGCTTCCAGGTCATCCAGTCCCACGAGGCAGCCCAGAGCCCCCGGGACGACCCGCTCTACCAGGCCCTGGCCCGCAACGTTGTGCAGGGCCAGCCCCGGGCGGTGGCGGGGCCCGTGATCTCCGTGGGCTTCACCGACTCCATCCTCCTGCGCCCCCTCGGTGTACACGCCTACGGACTGGAACCCTTCGCGGTCACGCGGGAAGAAGCGGCCACCATGCACGGCAACGACGAACGCATCTCCACCGCCAACATCACCCGAGGCCTCCAGGTGCTGTACAGGACCGTACTGGACGTGGCCGCCGACCCGAAGGGCCAATGGCTCCCGCCCAAAGGCGTGCCCGCTTCCCCGCCCCCGGCACACGAACGCGCCGCCACGCCCGCCACGCCGGAAGGCGCCGACACGCCCGCCACGCCGGAAGGCGCCGACACGCCGGAAGGCGCCGCCACGCCCGCCACGCCCGAAGCAGCCGACACGCCCGCCACGCCGGAAGGCGCCGACACGCCCAGCCCGCCGCCAGCCTCCTCGGGGGCGGAGCAGCCCCAAGAGCCCTCCCCCAGAGAGCAGTGACCAGCCACGCAACCACCCGTTCCGATGACCCTGGTCACCGCGACACGAGCTGTTCTTGACAGGTCAGCTCGCGTGGTCTATCGCTCCGTTATCGACCAGGCGGTCGAAATACGACGCTTTGGTCCAAAACAGCGCCCCTGGGGAGTCGGCATGGGTATTTCGGAGAGACGGGAGAGGGAACGCCGCCAGCGGCGGCGGCTCATACTCCAGGCGGCCACCGCCGTCTTCGCCGAGAGCGGGTTGGCGGGGGCCTCCATGGACGCCATCGCTCGTCGGGCCGAGCTGGGAAAGGCCACCATCTACTACTACTTCTCCACCAAGGAGCAACTGTACTCCCAGGTTGTGGAAGCGGGCACGGAGGCCTTCTTCTCCTCGCTCTCCCGCACGGGGAGGCAGCCCGCGGGGCTGGACGAGGCCGTGGAGGACCTGTTGCGCTCATTCGTGGCCTTCTGCCGCCAGAACCCGGAGCTGCTGCGCGTCATCGCCCCCTTCCTCATCCACATCCCCTGCTCTGTCCTGGGGACGGGAACGGCCCGGGTCCCTCCCCCGCCCTGGAACGTGGTCCACCCCCGCATCCCCCGGGCCCACAGCCAGTACCTGGAGCGGCTCCGATCCTTGCTGCCCCACAGCCCATGGGTGGACCGGCACCAGGAACTCCTGGCCTTCCTGGCCGACATTTTCCTGGTCCTGGGCCACCGGGCCCTGGCCGACCAGGACGACGAGCTGCAATGGCGAATCCAGTTCTACATGAACGTCGTCCGCAATCCTCCCCCGAAAATCCCGGGAGCCGAGCTGAAACGATGAAGTGGCTCACCGACGCATCCATCCGCCACCCTCGCCTCACCCTGCTGCTGGTGCTGCTGAGCACCGTGGCCATGGCGCTGGGGATCCACCGGCTGGAGGTGGACCCGGACGTCCTCCGCGACCTGCCCGACGACCTGCCCGCCAAGGCCCTCTACGACAGGGTGGGCGACATGTTTCCCTCCAAGGAGATGCTCTTCATCGGGGTCCGTGCGGGAGACCTGCGCAGCCCCGAGGCCCTGCGGCAGATCCAGCAGCTCACCCGCGCCCTGGAGCGGCTGCCGGTGGTGCAGCAGGTGCTCTCTCCCACCAACGCCACCGTGGTCGTGGGCACCGCCCAGGGCATGGAGATCCGCGACGCCGCCGATCCCTTCCCCACCACCCCCTCGGAGGCCGGCGCCTTCTGGGACTTCCTCCAGGAGCAGGAGAACCTGTCGGGGATGGTGGTGAGCCAGGACGGCAGCGTGGCGGCGATCCTGGTCTTCCTCCAGGCCAGGCTCCAGGGCACCGAGTCCGAGGCGGCGGGCGAGGTGCTCCAGGTGGTGGAGCGCGAGGGCGGCGACCTGGAGCTGTTCCCCGCGGGCAGGCCGGTGGTCACCTACTACTCCAGCAAGACCATCGGGAAGGAGACGGGCATGCTCACCAGCGCCGCCCTGGTGCTGATGATCGTGCTGCTGGGCCTGCTGTTCTTCAACCTGAGGGGAGTCTTCCTTCCCGTTGGAGTGGTTGTGGGCGCGGTGCTGTGGACCATGGGGGGCATGGGCTGGGTGGACCTGGCCATGACCCACTCCACCGAGGCCCTGCCCATCCTGCTCATCGCCATCGGGGTGGCCGACGGCGTA
This sequence comes from Myxococcota bacterium, assembly GCA_024276675.1. Lineage (GTDB taxonomy): Bacteria > Myxococcota_A > UBA796 > UBA796 > JAFGLY01 > JAJRWT01. The sequence continues at coordinate 17,318 of JAJRWT010000056.1, forward strand.
CACATCGTGCAGGCCTTCGTCTCACGCGCCCGGGCCACGGGCAGGAAGCTGGAGTCGGTGCGGGCCACCATGGACGACCTTCGCCGACCCGTGATCATGACCTCGGTGACCTCGGCGGTGGGCTTCCTGGCGCTCAACACCTCGGGGGTGCGCAGCATCATGATCCTGGGAATGCTCACCTCCTTTGGCATCATGGTGGCCCTGCTCTTCTCCCTCTCCTTCGTGCCCGCCACCCTCTGCCTCCTTCCCCTTCCCCGCTCCGCCAGGAAGGCTGGCCAGGGAAGCGCCCGGGCCAGCCTGGGCCGGCTGCAGCGCCTCATGGTGGCATGGGGAGACCTGCTCCTGAAACACCGCCTGGCCGCGTCGCTGCTTCTCCTGGCCCTCGTGGCCCTCTCCATCACCGGGGCCACCCGTACCCAGGTGGAGACCTCCATCCTGGCCAACTTCCCCGACGACGATCCCATCTCCATTTCCAGCGCCTTCATCGACCAGCACTTCTCGGGGGTCACCAACCTCCAGGTGGTGTTCGAGGCCCATGAGCCCGACGCCCTCAAGGACCCGGCCTTCCTCCAGGGTATCCAGGACTTCGAGACCTTCGCCCGAGGCCTGGACGGCGTGGGCGGCACATCGTCGGTCCTGCCCATGCTTCGCGCCATGAACCGCGTGCTCCACCAGGGCGACCCGGCCTGGGACCGCCTTCCCGGGGAGCAGGAAACGGAGCAGGGCTTCGACTACGAGCTGGACGAAAACGGCAACGAGCTGGCGCTGCCCGTGGAGCGGCAGGTGAGCGGACGCCAGGTCCTGAGCGGCTACTTCTCGCTGCTGGAGATGTCGGGCAAGCCGGGCGACCTGGCCAACTTCGTCACCGACGACTACAGCTCTGCCAAGGTCACCCTCTTCCTCACCAGCGACCGCAAGAAGGTCCTGGACCGGGTGGTCTCCCAGGTGAGGGACTACCTCGCCAACCACGACACCGGCGCAAGCGTGGAGATAACCGGCATGGCAGCCCTGATGCTGGCTGTCAACGACCTCATAACCCAGGGCCAGGCACTCTCCATCCTGGTCTCCCTGAGCCTGGTCTTCCTGGTGACGGCGCTGATGTTCCGCTCGGCGGTGCTGGGGCTGTGCAACGTCGTGCCCCTCTTCGTGGCCCTGTTCTTCAACTTCGGCGTCATGGGCCTGGCGGGCCTGGACATCAACCTCATGACCATGGGGGTCTCCTCCATGGCCATCGGCGTCGGCGTGGACTTCGCCATCCACTTCGTACACCGCTACCGCGTGGCCTTCGCCCAGGCGGGCAACCCCCGAGACGCCCTCAGGAACACCATGGCCGAGTCGGGCGTGGCCATCATCATGAACATGGTGGCCGTGGCGGGGGGCTTCCTCACCCTCCTCCTGGCCACCTTCAAGGGAGTCGTGACCATGGGACTATTGATCAGCCTCATCATGGCCTTCTCGGCCATCGGCGCACTGACCATCCTCCCCCTCGTCTTCGTGGGCCTGCGCCCCAGGGCCATCGAGGGAGGCACGGGGCGCGGCCCTGGAGCACCGGGCAGAGCCCTTCTCCTGCTCCTGGCCCTGCCCCTGCTTGCCCCCTCCCCGGCGATGGCCCAGGAGGCCGACGGCAGGGCGGTCATGGAGGCCATCGAGAACCGCAGCTCCTTCCACGACATGGTGGGCAGGCTCACGCTTACCCTCACCTCCTCCAACGGCGGCACCAAGGAGCGTGTGCTCAAGATGGCCTCGCAGGAGAACCATGAGGGCGAGACCGACATGATCCTGTACATGGAATCGCCCGCCGACATGCGGGGCAACGCTTTCCTGCTGCTGGGCCACGCCGACCGCGACGACGAGCGCTATGTCTATATCCCCGCGCTGCACCGCTCCAACAAGATAGTGGGATCGGGCCGCAAGGGCGCGTTCATGTCCTCGGACTTCACCTACGACGACATCGGCATGCCGGACCTGGACGAGTGGACCTGGACCATCACCGGGGAGCAGGAGCTGGACGGCCACCCCTGCCAGGTCATCGAGGCCAGGGCAGCCTCCGACAAGGTGATCCGCGAGACCGGCTACACCAGGGTGACCTGGTACATCGACCGGGATCTCCAGACATCCAGGGGAGCCGACTACTATGACAAGCAGGACATCCTGACCAAGAAGCTCCGGGTGAACCAGGTACGGGAGATCTCGGGCGTACCCTTCGCCACCGACATGAGCATGGTGGACCTGGGCACGGGGCACAGCTCCCGCATGGTCATGAGCGAGCTACGGGTGAACCAGGGAGTGGAAGGCACCTGGTTCACGAACCGCGCCCTGCAGAACGGGTTTTGAGATGTTGGCCGGCCTGCCCATGGCGCTCCTGGCCTCGCCGGCGGGAGCGATGCAACTCCACGGCTACGCCAAGGCCACCGCCTCGGCCCAGCTCTCCGACGAGCCCTGGGTGGATGCCACCTCGCGCCTGCAGGCGGACCTGAGCGGCAAGACCCGGGGCGCATCCTTCCGCGCCACCGTGGACCTGGACATGGACGCCGGGGCGCTGGACATGTCCCAACTCTCCCGGCGCGAGCTGGAGCTGGAGCTGATCCCCGTGGAGTGCCGCGTGGGAGCCCACGGCTCCTGGTTCGACCTGTTCCTGGGCAAGCAGTACGTGTTCTGGGGCCAGACCGACTGGATCAACCCCACGGATCTCTTCACACCCTGGGACTACGTCCACATGTCCAACGAGCTGGAGGACTACCGCATCGCGCCCTGGGCTGCCCGGTTCCAGGCCTTCTTCGGCCAGGCCTCCCTTGACCTGGTGTGGGTCCCCTACCCCGTGCCCGACGTGATGGACTTCTCGTCCATGGAATCCGACACGGTGCATGTGGGCGATCCTGTCTTCACCCGGGAGCACCCATTCGACCTGGGCCTGCGTCTCAACGGCCGCTTCGCGGGCTTCGATGCCTCTCTGGTGGCCTTCAGCGGCATGGACAAGCGCCCCGGTTTCTCCATGGAGATGGACCTGGAGGCCACGCCGCCCATCCTGGAACTCGTCCCCACCTACGGCTCCATGCAGGCCGTGGGGGGCGACATCTCCCGGGGCCTGGGCCCCCTGCTGCTCAAGGCCGAGTCCGCCTGGTACCGCACCGAGGATCTCCAGGGCGACGACCCCCAGGTGCGCAACCCCGAGCTGTACTCCGTGGCGGGGCTCACCTGGGTGCCGGGCAACCACCTCAACATGAGCCTACAGGGCACGTGGAGCCACCTGCTCCTCTTCGACCCGCAGGCAGACCTGGCGGCCCTGGAAGCCATGGGCGATCCGGAGCCCTCCGCCGACGCCCTGGACACCTGGGGCCTGGTGGAGCGCCTCTCCTGGAGCTGGCGCGACACAGTGAGCCTCTCGGCCGTGGCGCTCCAGTACCTCCCGGACCAGGGCTTCTTCGGCCTGGGCTACCTGTCCTGGCGGGCCGCCGACGGGCTCACCGTGCTGGGGGGAGCCCTGCTCTTCGGGGGCCCCCGGGGGAGCACCTTCGGGGACATCTCCGAGCTGTCACGGGTCTTCGGCGAGATCAAGTACTCGTTCTGAGGCCACGCCGGCATTCGCTGATGGTACAAAGCCTGTTTTCGACCTGTTCCAACGCATGCCCGGCCCCGGCAACCATGGAAGTGCCGCGAAACCGGTGACATGGCGCCGACACCGCTACGACACCGGTGACATGGCGCCAACACCGCTGCGGCTCACAGCAGGGAACGGAGGCAGCCCAGGCCGTAGCGCAGTGCGCGCCCCGGGGAGATGGAGAGCACGTCGCCGCCGTACTTCATGCGCACGGGCCGCTCCACCAGGCGCGCTCCGGCGCGTATGGCAGCACACATGAGCTGGTGATCGAAGAGGTAGTCGTCGGAGAAGTCCTGGAAGCCCAGGCGGCGGAGCAGGCCGGCCCTGAAGGCGCGAGCGCCGTTGTGGAGGTCGCTGTGGCTGGTACCGAGGCGCAGGTTGGCCAGGGAGGTGAGGGCCCGGATACCCAGGGATCTCCAGGCGGGCAGGCCGGGGGGAGGGCTGTCCAGGAAGCGGCTGCCGGTGGCCACGTCGGCGAAATCCAGGGCCAGAGCGAGAGCCAGGGTGTCGGCCACGTCGTACTGGGCATCGCCGTGGAGGAGTACCACGCGGCCTGCGCCCCCATCCAGCGCGGCCTGGTACCCGGTTTTCTGGGCAGCCCCATAGCCACGGTTGCGGCTGTGCCTGATGATGGTGACCGCCCTGGCCTCCAGCGGTGGCCAACTGCCGTCGTCAACCAGGTAGACATCCAGGCCGGGAGGGATGGCGCCCAGCAGAAAGTCCAGGGCGGGCTGCATCCCCAGAGCGGGTATCACCACCGCCGTGTCCGGGGGGAAACAGGTTGGCTGTGACGTTGAATGGGCCATGGGAGCGGGAATGACCTACTTGACGTCCAGCACGGTGAGATACGGTGGGGCGGGGTTCAGACAGGACGAGCACTGCAAGGCCAGCAACCAGAGGTAGTCGGCGTCCAGCCCCGGAAAGGGGGAGCCGCCGTCGTCGGTGAGATCCGCCAGCGTGATGGAGGTGGCTCCTCCGATGCTGGCGGACCACATGCCATCGGCCAGGATTTCCACGTCCAGGAACTGGGATTCCAGGTCCTGGGCCGTGAGGGAAAGGTAGCGGCTCACCATGATCTGGTCGGTGGTGGAGAGGTTGATCTCGCGGCCACGGGCGTCGGTGGTGACCCCCGACCAGTCCACGTAGTTGTCGCTGCCCGCCAGTACGGTCAGGGGTTGGAGCGAGGTGAGGTCCACATCCACCTCCAGTTGTGCGCTGGAGTTCTGAACGGTGATGGCGTTGTTGTCGGAGCCGGGTTCCGGGTCGAAAAACATCAGCATGCGGCTGTCGATGCCGGGGGTGGTGCCGCTGTTGAGAAGGAACATCCAGGTCTGGTAGGCATCGGTCAGGTAATCGACGATGCCGATGTCGTAGCCAAAGAGGGTGAGCAGCTCGCTCAGGTACACGGATGTACGGCCCTCGGTTTCGACCCCCACGTAGAGCCCGATGGAAGATTGCATGAGTTCGTCGTTGGAGAGGTCTTCGGTGATCTGTTCCTGGGTGTCGTAGGGAAAGACCACCACCGAAGCCAGCCCCACGTCGGCGCTGGGATCCATGTCGTGACCCATGAGATCGATGGTAAGGCCGGACCAGTCGAAGAGGACGTCCTGCTGCTCTGCCACATCCGCCGATGCAATGGTGAGGGAGCCTTCGAAGTTGTAGTTGTTCTGGTCGGAGAGGATGATGTCTTGGGAGTAGGCGAGGCCGGTGTCCTTGGGGTCGTCACCACAGGAGATCAGCAACAGGGCCGACCAGGGGAAGAAGGACAGCCAGAGGATGGACACGAGTGGGGCGCGAAGATCAATGCTCATGGAAAACTCCGGGAGAATCGAGGAAGCCAACAACGCAGGCGACAGGAGATCTCGGATGCCGGGAGAGCACGGAGCGGCCCGCCATCATCGAGCCGGTGTTCTGTCATTGCCAGAGTCCATCAGTCGAGATGGGCCCGGTGGCCTGGGAGACCAGAACCTGGTGGCGCGAAACCCGAACATGTAGTCAATACCACGTCTACGGACTTCATGTGGTCAAGGGGCGGGGAATACGGGGCGCCCTGCCCCGTGAACTCATACCATGATCCGCCGCCCAACGGCCTCGCTTGAAAGCCACCCCACGAGAGATGCCAACCGGACAGATCCTGTCCATCAAAAGCGTTGACCCTCTACAAGTATCGGTGTATGTGAGCCCTCCGGTCGACCCCTCCCGCCGTAGGAGCAGCGGATGGCCAGAAAAATCTCCACCGAGCCCTCACGCACCCTGGCGGAGTTTCGCCTTCTGCCAGGTCTGACCTTGCGCAGGCACTCCATCGAGCAGATCTCGCTCACCACGCCGCTGGCGGAGTTCCCCGACGGCAGCGGCCACCTGATGCTCAACATCCCGCTGATCTCCGCTGCCATGCAGGCCGTCTCGGGCCCCCGGATGGGCATAGCCCTGGCCAGGCAGGGGGGCGTGGCCTGCATCTTCTGCTCCCAATCCGTCCAGGACCAGGCCCGCATGGTGGCCAAGGTCAAGAACCACAAGGCCGGCTTCGTCCAACCCCGAACCGTGTCTCCCTCCACCCCAATCCACCAGGTCCACCAACTGGGCGAAAGCCTCGGTTTCTCAACCTTCCCGGTTGTGGACTCCCACGGCACCCTCCTGGGTCTCGTCACCCGCAACGACTACGACCTTGGCCGTCATGGCCAGCTCCCGGTGTCGGAGCGCATGATTCCACGCAGCAGCCTCAGCGTGGGCATCGACATCCAGGATCTCCGCCAGGCCAACGACATCCTCCTGGAGAGCCACCATTCGGGCCTGCCCATCGTGGACGGGAACGACAAGCTCCTCTACCTGGTTTTCAAGAAAGACATCCGCAACCACACGGACAACCCCCTGGAGGTCCTGGACTCCCGCAAGCGTCTGCTCTCGGTGGCGGCGGTGAACACCCACGACTACCGCCAACGGGTCCCCGCCCTGGTACGAGCCGAAGCAGACGCCATCGCCGTCGATTCCTCCGACGGCCACTCGGTCTACCAGCAGGAAACCATCCGTTTCATCGCCGGCGAGTACCCGGGCATCCCCATAATCGGCGGCAACATCATCACCGCGGAAGGTTTCCGTTTCCTGGTGGAATCGGGCGCCCACGCCGTCAAGGTGGGCATGGGGGGTGGCTCCATCTGCATCACCCAGGAGCAGAAGGGCACGGGTCGCGGCCTTGCCACCGCCCTGATGGAAGTGTGCGACGCCAGGGATCGCCTGCGGGAACGCACGGGCCGCTACATTCCCATCATCGCCGACGGCGGCATCGTCACCTCCAAAGACATGGTGGTGGCGCTGGCCATGGGCGCCGACACCGTCATGCTGGGCCGCTACTTTGCCCGCATGGACGAATCCCCCCCCCAGAAGCTCATGATGGACAACCGCATGGTCAAGCCCTACTGGGGGGAAGGCGCCGCCAGAGCCCGCCAGTGGAAGACTCTCCGCTATCGGCACGGCAGCTTCGAAGAAGGAGTGGAAGGCTTCGTGGACTACGCCGGCCCACTTGCCAGCAATATTCCGCGCACCCTGGCCAAGATCCGTGCATCCATGTCGTCCTGCGGAGCAGCCAGCCTGGCCCAGCTCCACGACCATGCCCAACTGGAGCTGGTCTCTCCCCTCTCCATCCGCGAGGGCAAGGTCCACGACATCCTCATGCCCCCCAACGACCCTCCCCTCCCGGTGCTGCACTGACCCGAGGTACTCCATGCCTGGTTGCGCGATACTCGGAGCCCAGTGGGGCGACGAAGGCAAGGGCAAGATCGTTGACCTGCTGGCACGGCGCGCCCACATGGTTGTTCGCTTCCAGGGGGGGGCCAACGCGGGCCACACCATTCATCACCGTGGCAAGGTGCTGGTGCTGCACCAGGTGCCATCGGGCATACTCCGGCCAGGCTGCGTGAACCTGGTTGCCAACGGCTGCGTCCTGGACCCCATCCTGCTCGTGGACGAAATCCTCGCGCTCCGCGGGCTGGGGGTACAGGTGGAGCCCTCGAACCTGGGCATCTCTGAACGCGCCCACGTGGTCACTCCGCTGCATCGGCACCTGGACTCCCTCTCCGGCTCCACCATAGGGACCACGGGCCGCGGCATAGGCCCCTGCTACACCGACAAGGCCCGGCGCGTGGGCATTCGCATGGAATCACTGGCCCAGGGCAACCTGCTGCCCCAATGGGAACGCCTGCTGGAATACCACGCATCCGCCCTCGATGCGGTGGACCCCTCCGCCATCTCGAATCTTCGGGCTGCCGGAGACAGCCTCCAGCGGGCTGCCAGTTTCCTGGCCCCCTTCATCCGCGACATCCGCCACGAGTTGCACCGGGCAGACAGCGACGACCGGAACATCCTGCTGGAAGGCGCCCAGGGCGCATTGCTGGACCTGGACCACGGCACCTATCCCTTCGTCACCTCCTCCAACACCACCATCGGCGGCGCCTACACGGGCACGGGCGTCCACCTTCGGATTCAACACAGGATCGCGGTGCTGAAGGCCTACACCACCAGGGTGGGCAACGGCCCGTTCCCCACCGAACTCCATGGCAGCATCGGCCAACGCCTTCGCCGGGTGGGCAACGAATACGGCGCTACCACCGGCCGGCCCCGCCGCTGCGGCTGGCTGGACCTTCCCATCCTGACCGAATCCGCCATGGCCAACGGCTTCACCGCCATGGCCTTGACCAAGCTGGACTGCCTGACCGGCATGGATCCCATCCGCGTGGCCACGGGTCGGACTCCCTCCGGCGATCCCAGCTACCAGGACCTTGCCGGCTGGACCGCCGACATCTCCACCGCCAGAGCCATCTCCCAACTCCCCTCTCGATGCAGGGCCTACCTGAACTTCCTGGAGCGGCACACCGAGATCCCCATCTCAATACTCTCCCTCGGACCCGCCAGGGACCAGACATTGTTGCAGGAGCCCCCATGGTAAGACAAAGCCTCAAACCCGACAAAGCGCCCATAGATGGCAGCGGATTGGACATATCGCTGGGCAACCGCTGCTCCCGCACGGCCCTTGCTTGGGCACGGAAGACCTACCAGGCCCGCTCCGGCCGCCTGGGAGTTCCCCTGCTCAGGAGCGATTCGTTATTTGCCAACCTCATGGACTTCGGGCCGTTCCAGTTGGCCATGACCACCGACGGCATAGGGACCAAGGCCGAAGTCGCCGAACGAACGGGCATCTTCAACACCCTGGGCTTCGACCTGGTAGCCATGGTGGCCGACGATCTCGCCTCCACGGGCGTCGAACCCGTAAACCTCACAAACGTCCTGGATGTAAGCCACCTGGACCACCCCACGGTGGACCAGCTCATGCGAGGCCTCCACGACGCCGCCCTGCAGGCAGGTATCTCGGTGGTGGGCGGCGAAATAGCCGAACTGGGTAGTCGGGTGGGCGGCTGGGGCCCAGGCATGCACTTCAACTGGAGCGCCACCGTCATCGGCCTGGTTCCACCGGATCACGCAGCCATCACCGGGGAATCCATCACCCCCGGCGACCACGTGGTGGCCCTTCGCAGCGATGGCTTCCGCAGCAACGGCTTCTCCCTGGCTCGCCGCATTCTTCGAGCGCAGTTGGGCGACACCTGGCACGACCAGCCCTTCAGCGAATCAAGCACCTGGGGCCAGGAGCTGCTCACCCCTTCCCGCCTCTACACCCCCCTCCTCAACACTCTCATCCGCCGAGACCAACCCATCCATGGAGTGGTACACGTCACCGGCGGCGGCATGGCCGACAACCTCAGCCGCACACTGGCCGCCACGGCCCTGGGAGCAGTTCTGGACCAGCTCCACCCGCCCCACCCGGCCATGCTGGAACTTCAAGCCATGGGCGGAATCTCCGAACAACAAGCATACCTCCTCTGGAACATGGGCAACGGCATGCTCCTGGTCGTTCCCTCCTCCAGCTCCGCCAGGCTCTGCCAACTGGCCCGGCAGCTTGGCTACGACGCCCTGGTGGCCGGTCGGGTGGTGAGGCACCCCCGCATCACCATCCACAGCAAGGGCCGGCAGCCTGGCAGGCTGGTCTATTCCCCGACCTCGGGGTGGTGACTCCATGTCGGCCCCAACCGTCGTCCAGCTCATACCACGAGAATCCTGGACCGACCCCCGGGCCGCCGCCCTGGCCAGCAAGGCCAGGGAACACCTGAGCCTGCACACCGGCAAGATAAGGATCATTCCCATATTCGTGCTGCTGCCCCAGCTCCCCTTGGAACTGGTACGCAGCTTCGCCTCCGAAGCCCTGAGGGACCGCCTCCTTCACCGAGTGCTGGTGGGCGAGCCCTACACCGATCCCGCCTTTCGTTCATTCATACTGCTGGCCCGGCATCCCGGCGTCACCGACGACGTGGGTACCACCGCTCAGAAGACCCTCCGGGACTACCTGGACCGGGAGTTGGGCGGCCGGGCGCAACTGGTCTTCTCACAGACCGTCTTCCTGTTGGAAAATCCCCTGCCCAAGCGGGATCTACGCCGCATCGCGCACCAACTCCTGGGCAATCCGCTCATCCATCACTTCGAATACGGCCCATTTCGGACTCTCGTCCATTTCGATCCATCCGTCGGCCTGCCTCCGCCAGCCTCCACCCGCAGCGTCGACATCGACATCCCCGACAGCTCCCTCCTGGAACTCTCCAGGCGCATGGTGCTCTCGCTGGACCTTGCCGAACTCCACGCCATCCAGGCGCACTTCCGCGATCCCGCCGTCAGGCGGAAGCGCCGCCGCCTGGGCCTGCCCCCTTCACCCACCGACTGCGAACTGGAGGTCCTTGGCCAGACCTGGTCCGAGCACTGCAAGCACAAGGAATTCAACGCCGTCATCTCCTATCGCGACCTGGACACCGGCCAGGAACTCACCGTGGACTCGCTCTTTCGCACCTACATTCGCGGAGCCACCGAAAAGATCCGCGACAAGCTCCGCCAACACGGCAACGACTGGCTGGTGAAGATCTTCTCCGACAACGCCGGAGTCGTGCGTATCGACCGCGACCGCCTCTTCGTATGGAAGGTGGAAACCCACAACACCCCCTCCGCACTGGACCCGTACGGCGGGGCCATCACCGGGATCCTGGGCAACAACCGCGACCCCCTGGGTACCGGAGTGGGCGGGGGCAGGCTGCTGTTCAACACCAACGTGCTCTGCTTCGCCTCGCCCTACTACGACGGCCCCCTCCAGCCCGGGCAGCTACACCCGGAGCGGGTCTTCCAGGGCGTGCGCCACGGCATCGAAGACGGCGGCAACAAGTCCGGCGTTCCCACGGTGAACGGTGCCATCGTGTTCGACGACCGCTACGCTGGCAAGCCCCTGGTCTACTGCGGCACCGGCTCCATCATGCCGGCCACCTACGACGGCCTTCCCTCCTGGGAAAAGAACATCTCACCCGGCGACCGCATCCTCATGGCCGGGGGCCGCGTGGGTAAGGACGGCATCCACGGCGCCACCTTCTCGTCCACCGACCTGGACGAGCACTCTCCCCGCACCGCCGTGCAGATAGGCAGTCCCATCACCCAGAAGCTCCTCTCCGACTTCCTGGAAGAAGCCTGCAATCAGGGCCTGGTGAAGTGCTCCACCGACAACGGCGCGGGCGGCCTGTCCTCGTCGGTGGGCGAGCTGGCACCCATCTCCGGCGGCGCCCGGGTCCACCTGGAACGTGTACCCCTCAAGTACCCGGGTCTGGCTCCCTGGGAAATCTTCGTCTCCGAGGCCCAGGAGCGCATGACCCTGGTGGTGGAACCGACCAGGCTGGACCAGCTCATGTCGCTGGCCCGCCACATGGAAGTAGAGGTCACCGACATCGGCAGCTTCACCGACAACGGCGAACTACGGGTCTACCACGGCTCGTCCATCGTGGCCTCCCTGGACCTGCACTTCCTCCACGAAGGCCTGCCCCGCAAGCACATGGAAGCCCACTGGCAGGCTCCCCGCCTGCGCGAGCCGGTCATCCCGCAGCCCCTGGACCACGGCAAGACCCTGCTCCGACTGCTCTCCAGCCTGGACATCTGCTCCCGCGAGCCGGTCATCCGCCAGTACGACCACGAAGTCAAGGGCAAGACCGTGATCAAACCACTCATGGGTCCCCGGGGCCACGCCCCCCAGGACGCCGCCGTCATGCTCCTGTCCCTGCCCGGCCAGCCCTCCTGTACTCCCGGCAGCGGCCCCTACGATGGAATAGCCATATCCAACGGCATAATCCCCAGGTATGGCGACCTGGACCCCTACCACATGTCCGCCGGAGCCTTCGACGAAGCCATCCGCCAGATCATCTCGGTGGGCGGGAGCCTCCCGGATCCCGCCCGGGCGGGCAACCGCTTCTGGACCGTCAACGACAACTTCTGCCTTCCCGACTCGGCCCATCACCCACGCCACAACCCCGACGGCCGCCTGAAGCTGGGCCGACTGGTGCGCATGGCCATGGCTCTGTACGACATGTCGGTCTTCTTCGGCATCCCCATGACCTCGGGCAAGGACAGCATGAAGAACGACTTCCGCGTGGGCGAGGTGAAGGTCTCCATCCCGCCCACCGTCCTCTACTCCGCCGTGGCCCGCATCCCCGATGTGCGCCTCACCGTCACATCCCAGTTCAAGGCCCCTGGCGACATCATCTGCCTGCTGGGCGACACCTGGCCGGAACTGGGGGGCAGTGAGCTGTTCCGGCTCTGGGGCGAGACGGGCGCCACCGTCCCGAGGGTGCGCATGGAAGCAGCCAGGGATCTCTACCTGGCCATGGGCCACATCCACCAGCGGCAACTGCTGGAATCCAGCCACGACCTCTCCGACGGCGGCCTGGCCGTTGCCCTGGCAGAGTGTTGCATGGGGGCAGATCTGGGGGCCAGCCTGGATCTCTCCAGGGCCGATCTCGCCAATCTCGAACTCCATCAACTTCTCTACTCCGAATCCCATTCTCGCTTCCTGGTGAGCCTGCGCCCCCCAAACCTCCCCGCTCTGCAAGCCATTCTCCCCGGCCGATGCCATGTCCTGGGCCAGGTGAGCGCTCGGCCCTCCCTGCATATCCGCTGGCAGGGCCGGACAGTGCTGGACCTCTCCGTCGGCACCATGCTGCACAACTGGTCCACGGGCCTTGAAGCTCCCCCACCCCACGAGGAACCAGCCTGATGTCCCCCCCCCGCGCACTGGTGCTGGCCGGTTTCGGAATCAACTGCCAGGAAGAAACCGCCGCCGCATGGAACATGGCGGGCGCCCAGGCCCGCGTGGTACACATGAACGATCTCCTCCAGGGCCACGTGTCCTTGCGCGATTTCCAGGTCTTCACCCTGCCGGGCGGCTTCTCCTTCGGCGACGATCTCGGGTCGGGCAAGGTCCTGGCCAACAAGTTCCGCTTCCAGCGCATGCCATCGGGAGGCACCCTGGAATCGGAGCTACGCTTCCACGTGGAGCGAGGCGGGTATGTGCTGGGCATCTGCAACGGCTTCCAGGCCCTGGTGAAGATGGGCCTGCTGCCCGGCCTTGAGCCAGGCGGCCAGCAAGCCACCCTCACCCACAACCTGTCGGGCCGCTTCGAGGACCGCTGGGTCCACTGCAAGGTGGACCCGGCCACCCACAGCCCCTTTCTTCGGGGGCTCGACATGCTCCACCTGCCGGTACGGCACGCCGAGGGCAGGCTCCTGCTGCGAGACGAATCAACCCGCAGGGCTGTACTGGAACAGCACCTGTGCTGCATGGAATACTGCGACGCTGGCGGTGTCTCCACCCGGACCTATCCCGCCAACCCCAACGGTTCGCAGTTGAACTGCGCAGCCCTCTGCGATCCCAGCGGCAGGATCCTGGGCATGATGCCCCACCCCGAAGCCTTCCTGTCCCTGTACAACCACCCCGACTGGCCCTCCCTCAAACGGGCCAATCCCCACATCTCCCAGGACGGCCAGGGACTGGTCATCTTCCGTAACCTGGTGGCCAACCTGGAAGGTTCGACCCGGCGGCCGCCCCGCAGCTCCCAACACTGATCCGCAAAACCTGCCAAGGACCTCCCATGCAGAACCGTAGAGCCCTGTTGAGCGTATTCGACAAGTCGGGGATCGTCCCCCTGGCCAGCAGGTTGCTGGAGCACGGCTACCAACTGATCTCCACCGGGGGAACGGCAGCCACCCTGAAGGCGGCGGCCCTGCCCATCACCCCCATACAACAGGTTTCTGGAAACCCCGAGTCCTTTGGTGGCCGAATGAAGACCATCTCCTTTGCCGTGGAAGCCGCCATACTCTTTCACCGCGAAAGAGACGCCGCCGAAGCCCGTGGACTGGGTATCGAGCCCATCGACGTGGTGGTCTGCAACCTCTACCCCTTCAGACAGGCATGGGAACACGGCCTCTCCATGGAAGAACTCATGGAAAAGGTGGACATAGGCGGTCCCACCATGTTGCGGGCCGCCGCCAAGAACCACGCCTTCGTGGCAGCGATATGCGATCCATCCGACTACCCCGCCATCATGCGGGAGCTGGACTCCAACTCCGGGACCATATCCCCCGAAACCCGCCGCAACCTCATGCGCAAGGCATTCAACCACACGGCCGACTACGACTCCACCATAGCCGTGGCCATGGACCAGTCCGCCGGCCGCCGCAGCATCCGCCTGGCTTTCGGCGATCCCCGCCCGCTCCGCTATGGCGAAAACTCCCACCAATCAGCCATCTTCCTGCGCCAGAAGCACCAGGAACACTCCATGCACGACATGGAACTCCTTGGCGGCAAGGCCCTGTCCTACAACAACATCATGGACATCCACGCCGCCACCCAGACCGCGGCGGCACTTCCCCATCAGGCCTGCGTCGTGGTGAAGCACACCAATCCATGCGGAATTGCCGTGGGTCCCCGGCAAGGCATACTGCTGAAGGCCGCCTGGGAAGGCGACCCGGTGTCTGCCTTCGGTTCCGTCATCGCCTTCAACCGCGGCCTGCGAGCGGATTCGCTCCTCCATCTCAACCTGGACGCCCCCGAAAAACGCCGCCGGAAGTTCGTCGAGGTGGTGGCAGCCCCCGCCTTCGACCCCGACGCCAGGGCCTACCTGGCCAGCAACAAGAACCTCCGCATCGTCCGCTACCAGCCCCAGCAACTTCTCCAACCCGAAATCTACCAATTCCTTCCTGGCGCGTTGCTGGTCCAGAACCGTGACGGCAGGCTCCTGGAACATCTTGACTGGGTTACACGCAGCCGACCTGAACAGGTGGACGAAGAACTCCTGGGTTTCGGCCTGCTGGCGGTGACACAGGTGAAGTCCAACGCAATAGTGGTGGTGCGACGCCGCGAAGACTCCGTCATGCAGCTTCTGGGCATGGGAGCGGGCCAACCAAACCGGGTTGACTCCGTGCGCCTGGCCCTGGAGCGAGCCCGCAAGAACCTCCAATTGGAACAACAAGCCGATCCCGCCGCGCCAGCAGAGCATGTGGCCCTGGAAATGGCCCGTTCCATGCTGGTCTCCGACGCCTTCTTCCCCTTCCCCGACAACGTGGAACAAGCGGCGGCGGCGGGTATCCATATCCTGGTGCAACCCGGCGGCTCGATTCGCGACCGGGCAGTGATCCGTCGCTGCGAGCAACTGGGCCTCTCCATGGCCATGACCGGCCTGCGCCACTTCAAGCACTGACGCCCCGGCGCCTGCCCCGGCTCCTTCTCTTCTTCTTCACCTTCTCTTCACTTTACGCCAATCATCCCGATCACCTCCAAACAGGCAGACACCCGCCATGCAGCCCCTCAGACCCTTCACCATCGGCCAACTCAGCAGGCTCCACAGCGGCAAGGTCCGCGAGATCTACGAAGTCGACCCAGACACCCTTCTCATGATCGCCACCGACCGCATCTCGGCCTTCGACCAGGTGCTGGAATCCCCCATCCCGTCCAAGGGGGTCGTGCTGGACGGCCTCTCGGCCTTCTGGTTCCACGAGACCTCCGACATCGTGCCAAACCACTTCATCCGCCAGGTGGATCCCTGCGCCTCCCTCGTGCGTCGAGTGGAACCCATCCGGGTGGAGATGGTGGTGAGGGGCCACGTCAGCGGGTCCATGTGGCGCCGCTACAGCAAGGGGGAACGAACGTTTTCCGGGCAGCCCGTCCCCGACGGCCTGGGCTGCAACGCCCCCCTTCCCTCCCCCCTGGTCAATCCCACCACCAAGGAAGCCTCTGATCGCGAGATAACTCCGGCCCAGATCGTCTCCAGCGGCCTGGCCAGCCAGGAATTGTACGACCAGATGGAAGCGACGGCCCTGGCCCTCTTCAAGAGGGGCAGCCAGCTCCTGGCCTCCAGGGGACTCATCCTGGTAGACACCAAGTACGAGTTCGGCCTGCTGGACGGTCAGCTCACCTTGATAGACGAAATCCACACCCCCGACTCGTCCCGCTTCTGGTGGGCCCAGGCATGGGAACGCGACCCCGAGAAAGCACCGCAGCTCGACAAGGAGTTGGTGCGGGCATGGTTGCTGAAGAACCGCCAGGACGGGAACATACCCCGCTCGCTGCCCGAAGCTGTGGTCCGCGAAACCACGCGCCGCTACCGCGAGATCTTCCAACTCATCACCGGCGGGGCCGCGCCCGATCCGGGCCCAGACCCCAATGAGCGACTATACCGGAACCTCGTCTCCCACGAAGTCATCCGGGACGGCTTCGTGTTGATTGTCATGGGCTCACCCATAGACCAGGATCACTGCAAGAAGATCAAGGCCCACGTGGAGTCCTATGGAATTGCCGCCCACATGCGCGTGGCTTCAGCCCACAAGAACGCCGAAGACGTTGCCGCCATGGCCTCTTTCTACAACCTCTCCCTGGAACCTGGAGCGGGCGTGGCGGTGGCGGGGCTCTCCAACGGTCTCGGGGGAGCCCTGGCCGCCAACCTGAACCTCCCGGTGGTCAACTCTCCCCCCTTCAAGGACCGCCTGGATCTGCTCATCAACATCAACTCCTCCCTGATGCTTCCCTCCAAGACCCCGGCAGGAACGGTGGTACGTCCCGAGTCAGCGGCCATGCTGGCGCTGCGCAGCCTCAACATCCACAGGTTGCGGAGGCGCTTCCAGGCCGAAATCACCTCCATGAAGGAAGACCTTCGCACCAGGGACCGTGAAATGAGGGCTCTCTGAAATGACCAGCCCCGGGAAGGGGGGGATCTCACCCCTGGATGACCGCTATCGGCACCAGGTCGATTCCCAGCTCCGATACTTCTCCGAACAGGCCCTCATGGCGGCCAGGTGCCGCGTGGAACTCCGGTACCTGCTGGCCCTGGATGCCATCGGGATCATGCCTCCCCTGAGCACGCCTGAACGCCAACGTGTACAGCGGCAGTTGCATCGCCTCGACACGCCGGATTTCAACGCCGACTTCTCACGCATAAAGGCCATCGAGGCCGCCACCGGCCACGACGTCAAGGCCGTGGAGCTTTTTCTCAGGGAATCCCTCGACCTGGAAGAACCCAACCGGATCCACCTTGGCCTCACATCCGAAGACATCAACAACCTGGCATGGTCCAGCCTGCTCATGGCCCACCTCCAGGAGAGCTGGCTCCCCGCCGTGCGCCAACTCATGCTGCTGCTGCTGGATCTATGCCAACGCTGGAAGAACGTACCTTTCCCCACCCGCACCCACGGCCAGCCCGCCTCTCCCAGCACCGCCGGCAAGGAGCTGGCAGTGTTCCTGGACCGGCTCCTGGACCAGTACGTCCGGCTGCGTAGCTTCAGGTTCGCAGGCAAGCTCAACGGCGCCACGGGCAACCATTCGGCCATCATGGCCGCCTTTCCCCGCGTGGACTGGCTGGAGTTCTCGGCCGGCTTCGTGAGCCAACTGGGCATGGAACCCAAGATGGCGACCACCCAGATCGAAGACCACGACAGGTGGGCCGAGCTGTTCGACACCGTCCGCAGGGTCAACAACATCGTCATGGACCTGGACCGCGACATGTGGGAATATATCTCCCGCCGCTGGTTCATCCAGCGAAGGGCGCCAGGCCAGGTGGGTTCATCCACCATGCCCCACAAGGTGAACCCCATCAACTTCGAAAACAGCGAAGGCAACATCAAGGTATCCAACGCCCTGCTGGCCATGCTCTCCGACCAGCTCTGCCGCTCCCGGATGCAGCGTGACCTCTCCGACAGCACCGTCACCCGCAATACGGGCGTGGCCATGAGCCACTCCCTGCTGGCCTTACTTCAGGCGCGCAAGGGTCTTTCAAGGGTGCAGGTGGACCGGGATCGATGCCGGGCGGACCTGGAATCCCACCAGGAGCTGCTGGCCGAACCCCTGCAAACCATCCTCAAGACCCTGGGAGTCCGGGACCCCTACGAGCTGCTGCGCCGCCGCACCCAGAGCCAAACGGTCACCCGCGAATCGCTGATGGAGTTCCTCCAGGGACTGGATCTGGAGCCCTCCGCCCTGGAACGCCTTCAATCCTTGAGCGTGACCGGCTATGTGGGAGCCGCGCCCCGCATCGCAGAACTCACCTGCAGGCGAGCCAGCAAGGAGTTGCAGCCATGAAGGCCAACACCTCATCCACTCCCCTCCACATTGCGGTGCTGGGCTCCGGCGCCCGGGAACACGCGCTGGCATGGAAGCTCTCCCAGAGCCCCAGGGTCGCCAGGGTGCTGCTGATACCCGGCAACGGCGGCACCTCCCCCAACGTGACCATTGACCCCATGGACTTCCCCTCGGTCAGGCGCTATTGCCAGGAACATGGCGTGGACCTCCTGGTGGTGGGTCCCGAAGCCCCGCTGGCGGCAGGCATCGTGGAATATTTCCAGGGCAGCGGAATCCCTGTCTTCGGCCCGGGCCGCCGGGCTGCGATGCTGGAAGCCTCCAAGGTCTGGGCCAAGGAATTCATGCTGCGAAACAACGTGGCCACGGCACGGCACCGATCCTACGCCGACCCATCCCTCGCCATGGAGCAGATCTCCCGCCACCAGGCGCCTCTCGTTGTGAAGTACGACGGCCTGGCCGGTGGAAAGGGCGTGTTCGTGTGCCACAGCACCCAGCAGGCCCACCGGGCACTGCGACACATCCGGCAGCGCCACGGCCCACGGGCCCCATGCCTGGTGGAAGACTACCTTGAGGGTTCCGAGATCTCGGTCATGGGTTTCACCGATGGCCGCCACATCCGCCTGCTCCTGCCTTCCCAGGACCACAAGCAGCTCCTGGACGGCGATGCTGGCCCCAACACCGGCGGCATGGGAGCCATCTGCCCCGTGCCAGGCCTGGACCAGGCCACCATGGATCGAGTCACCCGTTCAATAGTGGAACCCACCATCCGGGGGCTTCGCCGCGAGGGCATTCCCTACAACGGCGTCATCTACTTCGGGCTCATGATCACGACCCACGGTCCCCGCCTGCTGGAATACAACGTGCGCCTGGGCGATCCCGAAGCCCAGGTCGTGCTCCCGGCTCTCAGGACCCCGCTGCTGGATGTCATCTCCGCCTGCATGGACCAGCGGCTGGACCAGTTGGACCTGGAGATGCACCCGGGCTTCACCGCCGACGTCGTGCTGGCCTCCCAGGGCTATCCTGGAAAACCTGTCACCGGAATGCCCATCACCGGCCTCCACCGGTTGGAAGACGGCATACTCGTCTTCCACGCCGGCACCCGCCGTGAAGGGGAGCGCATCCTCACCGCGGGCGGCCGAGTGATCAACGTGGCAGCCCGGGGGGCCAACCTGGAGCAGGCTCTCCACCGGGTCTACGGGGCTTGTCGTAAAATCCACTTCCAGGGCATGTACTACCGTAAAGACATCGGCAGGCGGGAGTGGCTGTCGTGAGCGGCGCCAGGGCTCGCATCGCCATCCTCGTATCGGGGCGTGGCAGCAACATGCAGGCCATAGTCCGCCAGGCCCGGGAAGGTCTGCTTCGGGACTGCTGCCAGGTAGTGCTGGTGTACTCCAACCGACCGGCGGCCCCGGGCCTGGAAAAGGCCCGCCAGGCCGGCATCCACACCATCTGCATCTCATCATGGAAACAAGATCGAAACTCCTACGACCGGGCAATGCTGGCCGCCCTGGAACCCCACCGTCTGGACTACCTGGTGCTGGCCGGCTACATGCGGGTCCTGGGACCACCGCTGATCCGGCGCTATCCCAATCGCATAGTCAACATTCATCCGGCCGACACCTCCCTCCACAAGGGCCTGGGCGGCTATGAATGGGCCTGGCGGCAGCGCCTTTCCGTCACCGCTGTCACTGTACACCTGGTGGACGAAGGCCTTGACACGGGGCCGGTCCTGTTGAAACGCCAGGTGGATCTGCGGGGAGCCAGCTCGTTGGAACAGGTGGAGGCCCGTGGCCTGGCGGTGGAGCACCAGCTCTATCCACGGGCGCTTCACGCACTCTTCACGGGTAAACTGCGAGCACGGGAGCCAGAGCCATGTGCGGAGTAGTCGGAATACTGGGGCACCACGACGCCTTTCCCGAGCTGGTCGCGGGCCTGACGGCGCTACAGCATCGCGGCCAGGATGCCGCCGGCATCGTCACCTTCGACGGTGGTTTCAAGCTGCGCAAGGGTCTGGGCCAGGTCAATTCCGTCTTTAACGGTAATCGGGACGACTTTCTAAGTGGGCCCATGGGGCTTGGGCATGTACGCTACTCCACCCATGGCGCCAACGAAGCCCTGGACGCCCAACCATTTGCCGTGAACTATCCCTTTGGCATCGCCATGGTGCACAACGGCAACGTGGTCAACTTCCAACAGCTCCGCAGATCGCTGTACCAGGAAAACCACAGACTGGTACAGACCACCTGCGACGTGGAGTTGATCCTCTACACCCTGGCGTCCGAGCTTGAAACCAAGAACCTCGCCGACATCTCCGTGGAAGAGATCTTCGAGTCCGTCGCCGCCACTCAGCGCAGAGTAGACGGAGCCTACTCCACCCTGGCCATCATCGCCAACGTGGGCTTCCTCGCCTTCACCGATCCATACGGCATCCGCCCGTTGCTCATGGGCCGCAAGCTCACCGACCGCGGTATGAGCTATGCCTTCGCCTCGGAGTCCAACTGCTTCGATTACCTGGGTTACGAGTTCTTGCGTGACCTTCGACCCGGCGAAGCGATATTCATCGACACCCAGCGCAGGGTCCATTCCCGCATCTGCGAGGCCCGCAAGCCCTCCTTCTGCGTGTTCGAATACATCTACTTCGCCCTGGAGGACTCCATTCTCAAGGGGCGCACCGTCGCTGGCGAGCGGGTCCGCATGTCCCGGAAGCTGGCCCAGACATTCCGCAACACCGGCCTAGAACCCGATATCGTCATCGACGTTCCATCCTCGGCCTACTTCTTCGCATCGGGCATGGCCGAAGAGCTGGGCATTCCCTACCGTCGCGGCCTGGTCAAGAACCCCCACATGGGCCGGAGTTTCCTCAAGCCCGACCAGGAGTCCAGGGAACGGGTGGTGCAGCAAAAGCTCAACCCCATCAAGGGCGTGGTGGAAGGCAAGAAAGTGGCCGTGGTGGACGACTCCATCGTGCGCGGCACCACATCCAGGCACCTGGTCAAGCTGCTCAAGGGGGCGGGGGCCGCGGAAGTCTACTTCGTCTCCGCGTCGCCCCCCTTCCGCTATCGCTGTGTCTACGGCATCGACATGTCCATCAAGCGGGAAATGCTGGCTGCCAACTACGAAGTTCACGAAATCGCCCACTACATGGGAGCCGAGGCGGTAGTCTACCAGAAGCTGGAAGACCTGAAGGAACTCTACCAGGATCTACCCTGCTGTTTCGCCTGCTTCTCCGGGGAATATCCAACTCATGTCTCCAACAGCCTGCTGGACGCGATCGAACGGGAACGCGTGTACTCCAAGAGCAAGTAGCTCTTGGTCATCGCCCTGGGCCCACCCGCCTGAAGGCCCTCATGCCTTTCCGCGCTCCCCCTGCCTGGAAGCGCGGCGCATGATCTGCTCCGCCGGTATCTCTCCCGGTGGCAACCCTGCGGAAACAACAAGCTCCCCCGGAACCGTTGCCGGAAACTGCCTGGACTTCAACGGAAAGCCGGCAACAGGGAGCCGCCTGGCCAACCTGGCCCAGGACCAACGAGCCCAGGCCAGGGGGCGGGCCATACGCTGTGCCAGTTGCGCCCACCGCATCACCAGCACGGACGCCGCCACCAGGCGGGCCGGCGCCCACCGCCACACCTTCGCCAATCCGGCCGGACTGGTGTTCGTCATCCTGCTCTTCGGCTCGGCCCCGGGAGCCACGCCCCTGGGCAGGGAACATACCGAATTCACGTGGTTTCCGGATCACACCTGGCAGGTGCTGCTCTGCGGCTCCTGCCACCGGCACCTGGGCTGGCGTTTCCGGGGTCCGCATGGGCTGTTCGCCGGCCTGGTGGACGACCGGATTGTCATGGGCTCGTCCCACGGGGACCACTGACTCCGGCGACGGCCCAGAGTCCGCTCCGGCGATGGGAGCCTTTCCCGGAGGGGGACTGCCAAGGGCGTCGAAAAACTCGCCCAGGGTGTCGAAAAACGTCGAAAAAGTGTCGAACTCGACCATCCACGACTGACACTGCTATCGCTATATGCTTTGTAAGCAGCATATGGGCTGGCACAGAGCTTGCTCCGGGTTCTGGTGTCCTCCTCGAGAGGTTTCACACAACAGCACTGGAGTCCACCATGAACAAGCAAGTCTTTCGTATGCTTCCCCTCTCCCTCTCGGTTCCCCTTCTGCTCTGCAACGAAGCCCTGGCGTGGCCAGACAACTCGGATTGGGAGCCGGTTCTCAACACGGATGGCGAGTACATGTCCGACGCACAGACGGACAGAACTCTCTCAGACGACTCGGAAGACTGGTGGGACCTGGTCGGCGACGACGAGGATCCCCTGCTCTACTGGTACTTCGACGACGACAACCTCTACTTCCGCATGCGCCTGAACAAGAACCCCCACAACTGGACCTACGAGCTGGATGTGGGAGCCTGGGCCATCCTCATGGAGACCGACGGCGACACAAACGACATCGATCACGCCGTGGCCGTGGTTCGCTACGACAACAGCAGCACCTTGTATGGCCTCCTGCTGCACAACAGTGATGGCGACAGCGGGCTGGAAGCCTCCATCGACGAGGTTCTGCAATGGTATCGAGATCCCTTCGGCGACGATGATTTCGTCCAGTTGCGCAGTCTCGAATATGGCTTCGGGAGCTACAACGACGCCTACCTCCAGTTTGCAGTTCCCCTGGACGACCTGTACTCCGAAGGCGTAATCACGCGGAACACCGCCTTCAGGATCAACGCAGCGGTGGAGCAGAACAACCTCGAATTCCTGGATTTCGACTACTCCTTCACCGGCGACCACGGTGAATGTATGGAGTGGGCTTTGTGCTGGGTTGGCTCCTCATTCAGCGAGGCCATCGGCATCGACCAGGACTCCGATGACCTGGACTACTTCGAAGAGTTGGCCGAGGGCACCGACCCCGCGGATTCGGACACCGACGGCGACGGCCTGAACGACGGTGAAGAGCTGAACGATCACGGCACCGATCCGACTCTCTACGACACCGACGGCGACGATCTGAACGACGGCGAAGAGGTGGAGAGGTACGGCACCGATCCCCTCGTGGCCGACAGCGATGGCGACGGCCTGGACGACGGGGATGAAGTAGATCGCTACGATACCGATCCCTTGCTCGTGGACACCGATGGTGACGGTCTGAACGACTACGACGAGATCCGGGAATACGGCACCGACCCGCTCAGCTCCGACACCGACGGTGACAGCCTCGACGACTGGTCTGAACTCTTCCGCCACGGCACGGACCCCAACGACGCCGACAGCGACGACGATGGCCTGAGGGATGGCGAGGAGCTGTCGACCCACGGCACGGACCCCAACGATCCCGACAGCGACGACGACGGCCTGAACGATGGCCAGGAGGTATCGACCCACGGCACGGACCCCAACGACGACGACAGCGACGACGACGGCCTGAGGGATGGCGAGGAGGTGTCGACCTACGGCACGGACCCCAACGACGCCGACAGCGATGGAGACTACCTGGAAGACGGCGAGGAGCTGAACTTGTACGGCACGGACCCCACCAGTTCCGACACAGACGCTGACGGCCTGAACGATGGCCAGGAGATCCTGGTCCACGGGACCGACCCCAACGATCCGGACAGCGACGGCGATGGCCTGGAGGACGGCGCGGAGGTGGACAGCTACGGCACCGATCCTCTGCTGACCGACACCGACGGCGACGGCCTTGACGATGCCACCGAGGTTGAAGTCACGGGAACGGATCCCAACAGCACCGACACCGACGGCGATGGAATCGATGATGCCACGGAGACGGCCTGTGCCGGCTCCGATAGCGACGACCGGGATGGTGACGGAATTGCCGACGCCTTCGAAGGCACGACGGACTCCGATGGCGATGGTATCTCCGACTTCTGCGACCCTGACTCCGACGGCGACGGGTATCCAGACTCCATGGAAGGCGTGGGTGACGACGACTGCGACGGAGTTGCCAACTACCTGGACGCCGACGACCAGGACGGCCCCTGCTATGAAGACTCCGATGCCCAGGACGACAGCGGCGTTCAGGACGAAGACGACGAGCCGCAGGCCGGGGACACCGGCTACTGGCCCGATCCCGGAGACAACGACCACAGTGATGGAGATGAGCAAGGAACCCGGGGCGACGACGACCTGGACAGCAACAGCGACCCTGGGACGGCGGGCAGCTACGACGGCGGCATGGGCTGCTCCGCCACGGGCTCCAGTCCTGTGAGCGCCGTGTTCTGGGCGGCTCTGCTGGCAGTCCTTCCATGGGCAGGTCGGCGCCAGGGACAGCGCTCCCGTCCCTGAGCCACCGACGGCCTTTCACGACCCACAAGCCGAGCCCAGCCCCAACACAGGGGCTGGGCATTTCTGCTGAGAATGACGTGGATGCCCGATGGGCCCAGAGTCGCACTTCACTCATCTCCGGAGCTGTGATATCCAGGCCATTAAAAGATGGACTTTCCCCGCAGGTCCACAAAGGGTAGAATGCCCTTTCGCAATCGGAGGCTTCATGAAGCACGTCCTGTTTTTCCTGGGCATTTTCGCACTCGCCTGCAACGACTCCGGCAAGGACACCGGCGAAGACCTGGACCACGATGGAGACGGCTTCACCACCAGCCAGGGTGACTGCAACGACGGCGCCCGCGATGTCTACCCCGGCGCCAAGGAGTACTGCAACGGCATAGACGACGACTGTGACGATGCCACCGACGAAGACGCCGTGGACGCCTTCACCTGGTTCGCAGACACCGATGGCGATGGCTACGGAGATCCCACCACATCCGTGGTGGCTTGCGAGTCGCCCGAGGGCTACGTGTCCAACAGCATCGACTGCAACGACAGCGATGCCGACATGTACCCGGGCGCGCCGGAATACTGCGATGGCTTCGACAACAACTGCGACGACGTAATCGACGAAGACAGCTCCATCGACGCCCCCACCTGGTACCTGGACGCCGATTCCGACGGCTACGGCGACGAGGCACAGCCCTGGGCAGCCTGTTCCGTCCCCGATGGCTACGTTGCCGAAGCCGGAGACTGCGACGACTCCAACGCCGAATTGAACCCGGCTGCCGTGGAATACTGCGACGGAATCGACAACGACTGCGATGATCTGCTGGACGAAGCCGACGCCGTGGACGCGCCCACATGGTACCTGGACGTGGATCTCGACGGTTTCGGCGACGACTCCGCGACACAGGTGTCCTGCTACGAGATCTCCGGCTACATACTGGTGGGTGGAGACTGCAACGACGCCGACTGGACCGTCAACCCCGACGCCACCGAGTACTGTGACGGCATAGACAACGACTGCGACGAACTCCTGGACGAACCCGACGCGGCTGACTCCCCCACCTGGTACCTGGACGAAGACGGCGACGGCTTCGGCCTGGATTCGTCCACCACCAGGGCCTGTTCACAACCCTCGGGCTACACCGACCAGGGGGGCGACTGCGACGACGGCGACGACACGGTCAACCCCGCTGCCGATGACCTCTGCGACGGCATAGACAACGACTGCGACGGCATTGAAGACAACACCGCCTGGCACCCAGACTCCGACGGCGACGGCTTCGGCGACCCGGACATCACGGAGTACGGCTGTGACGCACCAGATGGCTACGTGTTGGACGGCTCGGACTGTGACGACCACGAACCCGCGGTGAACCCCGACGCCGAGGAGATCTGCGAGGACGGCATAGACAACGACTGCGACGACATGGACGCATCCTGCCCCCTGGAAGGCGAGATCTCCGCCAGCCTGGCCGATGCCGTCATCCTGGGTGAAGCGGCGGGCGACAAGTCGGGCTACAGCATCAGCGCCGCTGGCGACGTGGACAACGACGGCTACGACGACATCTTCATCGGAGCATACAACGAAAGCAGCACGGCCACATACGCCGGCGCCGCGTACCTGGTGCGCGGGCCCGTGACCGGCACCATACGCCTGTCCACGCGGGGTACCAAGCTCAGCGGCGAAGCCGAGTACGACGCCGCCGGCTACGCCGTGGCCGGGGCCGGCGACATCAACTCCGACGGATTCGCAGACCTGCTCACAGGCGCCTACACCGAGGACCTGGGCGGCACCAGCGCAGGTGCAACCTATGTCGTACTGGGCCCTCTCACCGCGGACATGAGCCTCTCTTCGGCCCAGGCAAAGCTCTACGGCGAAGACGATGGCGACAGGTCGGGCTACGCCCTGGACTGGGCCGGCGACACCAACGCCGATGGCTTCGACGACATCATCATCGGCGCTCCCTATGACAGCACCGGCGGCGCCGACGCCGGTGCCGCCTACGTGGTGCTGGGGCCCGTCACGGGCGAAGTGTCCCTGGCGGATTCCACGGCCAAGCTGGCTGGGGAATCGCGCCCCGACTCGGCGGGCGTGGCCGTGGCGGGCGTGGGCGATGTCAACGACGATGGCTACGCCGATGTCCTCGTGGGTGCCGAAGACGAAGAAACATCCGGCACAAGCGCCGGCGCGGCATACCTGGTTCTTGGCCCCTTCCTGGCGGACGCCAGCCTCTCGGAGGCAGAAGCCAAGCTCACCGCCGAAGGCGAATACAACAAGGCCGGAAGTGCACTCTCCGCCGCAGGTGACCTCAACGACGACGGCTACGCCGACGTGATCGTCGGCGCCTGGGGGGAATCATCCATCGCCAGCTACGGTGGAGCCGCCTATGTCTTCCTGGGGCCCTTCGACGGGACCATTAGCCTGGCCGAGGCTGACGCCAAGCTTGTGGGCGATTCCACCAACGGCTTCGCTGGAATCGCGGTGTCGGGCATCGGCGATACCGACGGCGACGGCACCACAGGCCTGCTTGTCGGTGCAACCGGTATCTCCGATGCAGGCAGTTCCAGTGGTGCCACCTACCTGTGGCAAGGAGCGCTGGAAGGAACAGCCCCGCTTTCCGCCTCCATGGCTGTCTTCATGGGCGAGGCAGGGTCCGACCTGGCGGGCTGTTCGGTGGCGGGAGCCGGCGACATCAACGGAGACCATCTGGACGACGTACTCTTCGGTGCATACGGCGAATCCACGGCAGGCGCGGACGCAGGAGCCACCTACCTGTTCCTGGGTGTCGCCACCGAAGACTGATTCCACTGGCCCCCATGGTTGGCGATGGGAACCATGTCACCAACCAATGAAACACCCGTTTCCCTGGATCAGCTCAAGGCCTTGTGGGCGGCCGCCACGGTGGGATGCTGGTGGCCCAGCCGCCGCTCCAGCATGGCAGCGGCGGCTTCCATGCGACCAAGCCCCCGTGGATCTCCCGAATCCCGCATGGCCCTTCCGAGCTCAAATTCGGTAATGGCGGTTTCTATGTCGGTCTTGCCAAGAGTGGCTTCCTTGATGGCCAGAGCCCTTTCGAAGATGGGTATGGCATCCACGTACTTGCGCTTGCGCACGAGAAGCTGCGCCAGGGCGTGCAGGCTGAAGGCCGTTGAGACATGGTCCGGCCCAAGGGTGGTCTCTCGCATGGCGACAGCCTTGCGATAGGTTCCGATGGCATGGTCCAGGTCACCCTGCCGTGCCATGGCGCCGGCAACGGAGTGGAGGGAGGCGGCCACTTCGGAGTGGGTGTCGCCCAGGCGCTGTTTTTTCCCGTTCAGGGCAAACTGAAAGGCGTCCAGGGCTTCCAGGGGCCTACCCAACTGCAACAGGGTTTCGCCCATGGCGTCCAGAGCCATGGTAACCTCGGCGTGGTCCGGTTCGTGGATATGCTCCAGGATTGCCAGTTCCCTCTGGAAATAGTCCAGGGCCTTGGCGTAACGCTTCTGGAGCAACAACACACGGCCCAGCGCGTGGAGAGTGCTGGCGGTGGAGGGGTGATCGGGACCCAGGACGCGCTGGGTGATGGCCAGATCCCTGTCGAAGGCGTTGAGGGCCGAATCGAACTCCTGCTGCTTCACGAAAAGCTGCCCGATGGCGTGCCAGGTGGCGGCGGTTGATGGATGATCGGGCCCGAGGGTGTTTTCCTTGATGCGAAGCACCTGCTCGAACGCCGAACAGGCTTCGTGGAGCCGGTTCAGCTTGGCCATGGTGCGGCCAATGGCTTCGAGGGTGATGGCGGTGTCGGGATATGACTCGCCAAGGCTGCGCCTTTCCATGCTGAGAGCCCGCATGAAGGCCTTCAGGGCCTCGGGATAACGGCCCTGCCTGGACAGGGACTGGCCCAGGGCGTGGAGTGTGGCTGACAGGGCGGGGGCGTCAGGTTCCAGCTCGGCTTCGCGGACCTTCAGAACGCTTAGAAACAGCGACTCGGCCCTTGTGAAATCCCCCTCTCGATAGCACACCCGCCCCCGGGTGTACATGGCCCTGGCCCTGGCCAGGGAATCGGTTGTGGGCATTTTCAGGGCAATGTCGGCCCAATGAGCCGCAACCTGGGGATCTCCCAGACGATTGGCGGCATCTGCAAGCACTCGCCATTCCTCGCCCGTGTCGAGACCATGCCTGAGGGCTGCCTCCACCAGCCAGGCCTGGACCGAGGTGGTGGTCCGTTCCAGCAACTCCGTCGGAACTCGTTCATCGGTACTGGCCGCCCACCAGGCGGCTTCGTCGGGCTCCAGCTCTTCGTTGGCCAACAGGCGCCTCCGAATGCTGGAGGCCAGGCTTGCCACGCTGGCCCTGACACGGGGGTCGTTCCACAAGGCCCTGAAAACAGCAGGATCCACCTGGCCCCTGGCTACGGGCACGATGGAAAACACTCCGGCGTGCAGCGCCAGATCGGACAGACCTCGAGCAGGATCGCGATGCAACAGCATGGCATCCATGAGGGTGTCTTCCGGGATGCCGGTCTTCAGTCCCTTGACCAGGAGAGAGATCATGTCGTCTTCGAGCCCGCTGATGGCTGCCAGACGCCCTGGATAGCGCGCTCCCGCCTGTGCCAACATCGACGTGGCTTCGCGCAGCACCCTTCGACGTTCCTGCACAGGCCACCAGCCGGGTGAAGGGACCCGGGAGTCCACAATGAGGTTGCGGGCGGTTCTCCTGGCCTCGGCCAGGGCCCAGCGAACGCGTCTAAGACGAAATGGACCGTCGATGTTGATGATGCCAAGCCAGTTCCGGCCAGCGTCTCGGGCCATTCCCACGATGTCGGAGTAGTCGGCGGCAGCACTGACCCAGTGCAACGTGTGGTTGGGCATGGCCAGCCGCAGCAGATTGTCGATGCTGCCTCCGCGCCAGTCCACTCCAGGGGCACGCCTGGCTTCACGGATCATGGCGGCTATGGGGCCAAGCGCTTCCGGCCCACATAAAACCTGTGTTTTCAGAGCGCCGAGAAACTTCGGAGAGGTTCCTTGCAGCACGGCTTCGGTTTCGGAACTCAGCCAGATCAATAACCTGAGACCCGATCCCAACAGCCGATCCCCGTGAGTGTCGAGCCAGGGACCATCGTGGGGATCCGGCTGGTACAACACAAGCCTGTACTTGAAATCGGGAAGGAGAATACGGCTGGCATCGGTGAGCACCACCAGGTCCGGATCCCGAGGCAGCAGTGCCCGAAGCAGCGTGGAGAGCGCGGAGGGACGGGCGTGGCGCACGAGGACGGTCCTGGCCCCGGCGGTCTCGTCCAGGAGATGGACAATACGTGCCAACCAGGAAACAGATGGTACGGAATCAGGCATGTAGTCTCCGCTATCGCAGGCTACAGGACAAAGCAACCAGGAAGCAACTCCACGGGTCCGGTGGTTATTGGCGAACCAGTACGAGTGTAGAAGCATGCAAGAAATAAGGCTCCTCCGGATCCCGGTGCTTTCGGCCTGGTACGCCACCTGTGCCCCCGCCAGTTTGAACTGCGTTTCATGGATGAAGAGGACACGGGGTCCGAAGAACGCCTGGTCTCGGTAGCCATGGGCGATCCGCTTCAGGACCTTGAACTGGTCGATGGCGATCCTTATCCTACTGGTATCCTATGGTGCAGCGCTTCGCCTTTTGCGCAGGAGTGTCGCAGGTGGTTCTGGATTCGCCGGCGGCGAGCAAACCCTGTTGACCGGACGCGTAGTTCGCCTTGAAACGGCAGGCCGACCTGAGTTTGCCTGTCTCCCGAGGTGCTGGAGCGATCCTGGCCTGTGTGAAATGGCTTGGAGAACGCGCGCTGCACAGCGGTATTCCATCGTGGAGTGCCATCAGGGGCTGCAAACGCGTCTCTGGCGTCCTGGGAGACCGAAGAAAGCCCCCTCCGGACATACTTGGAGAGTATTCTGGGTCTTGAAGCTGCAAATCCAGCAGGCCGGTCTCGAAGGTGGTCATCCCGCCCAAAAAGTCGCCCCACGCGACTATTTCGCGGGGGTAACAGGTCATCCCGCCCAAAAAGTCGCCCCACGCGACTATTTCGCGGGGGTAACAGGTCATCCCGCCCAAAAAGTCGCCCCACGCGACTATTTCGCGGGGGTAACAGGTCATCCCGTCCAGAAAAAAACTGTCGCTGGAGTACAGAGCGCTGAAGAAGCGGTTGAAGGAAAGCCGGGAGAGGCGCCGAGCGCCTGTAGGCCCACGAGTTGCACGTCACGCTCCGTGGTGCCGGCTGGAAGCCGGCCCTTTTCCGGAAGACCCGGAAACACGGATAGATACAACGCAGGTGGAACGATCACGACAGGGCCGATCTTATCCATGCACCGCCCAGCACCCGCTCGCCGTCGTAGAAGACCACGGCCTGCCCTGGTGTGACGGCCCTCTGGGCTTCCCGGAACTCCAACTGCACACGACTGGAGTCCAGGCAATGGAGCCAAGCCTCCACCGCCGGGGCGCGATAGCGCACCTGGACCTGGCATTCGAAGCCTTCACCCGGCGCCGGCTGTTCCACGAGCCAGTTGGCACGCTCCGCCACCAGACCGTTGCTCATGAGCCTGGACAGGTCGGTGTCCACCTCCACCTGCCGGGTACGGGGATCGATGCGCGTCACCCAGGCGGGACGCCCCAGTGCGACACCGATGCCTCGGCGCTGCCCGATGGTGAAGTGATGTACGCCAGGGTGTGCCCCCAATCTTTCCCCCCGCGCATCCACGACATCGCCCGGTCGGGGCTCGTTGCCGAAACGCTGGCCCAGGCCTGCCGCGAACCCCCCTTTTGTTCCCACGAGACAGGCGTCCTGGCTGCTGGGTCGCCGGGCCGTGGAGAGCCCATGTTCAAGTGCCAGTTCGCGCACGCGGGCCTTGGACAGATCTCCCAGCGGTAAAAAACATAGGGACAACTGTTCCCTGGAGAGGGCGAAAAGGAAATAGCTCTGGTCCTTGGCCGGATCCCTGCCACGCAAGAGCCGCGGGGGGCCACCCGGGTGGTGAGTCACACGGGCATAGTGCCCAGTTGCCATCATTTCCGCCCCCAGCTCAATGGCCCGTGCACGGAGCAGTCCAAACTTGAGGTGGCGATTGCAAATCGCACAAGGGCTGGGAGTCCGACCGGAACGGTACTCTTCCCAGGCCTGCCTCAGCACATGGCGTTCGAAGTGCCGGATACCGTCCACCACGTAGTGGGGGAAACCCAGTTGCTGGGCAACGGCCCTGGCCTGTTCCTCGGCTTCGGCGCCGCAGCACCAACGGGCCCCCGCCCGGTCCTGGCAGGGCATGAGCCTCAGGGTGATGCCCACCACGCGATAACCACGTTCCAGGGCCAACAGGGCCGCGACGCTGGAGTCCACGCCACCACTCATGGCCAGCACCACGAGCCTTTTCCGAGTCATGTCTGAACTCCGGTGTCAATCTCCGTAGAGCACCCGGTGCAGCCGGGGATTGAGGACCAGCAGATCCTTCCGGGGATTGGGAAGCTTGTGTATGGAGGCGGGATAGATGATCTCCTTGTGGACCTCGTGAAGAAAGTAGTGGGGCTTTCGGATATCGGGAGTGACGGTCCAGGTGGAGTCATCGTCGGGATTGTAGTAGACGGACGCCACACGCACCTGCTTGTGGTTCAGGTTGCGGCGCAAGGTTTCCTTCAGCCGGGAAATTACATCGTTTACCAATCGCCCCGCACGGAAGGTCGTGTCGATGATGAGTAGCTGGTCGGTCTTTTCGACGTGATCCTCCAGGTAACGTATACCCAGAACCTGGCTTCGGTAGCTCAAGCGGGTGGGGGTGGTGTTGATGCTGATGTGATCCGGCGGGCGGCGATGAGATCGCCGCTTTGCCAGGTAATACTTGTATACCTCGTGTACCGGGAGACCGGACAGGACCCGACCGGG
This sequence comes from Myxococcota bacterium, assembly GCA_024276675.1. Classification (GTDB taxonomy): domain Bacteria; phylum Myxococcota_A; class UBA796; order UBA796; family JAFGLY01; genus JAJRWT01. The sequence goes on from JAJRWT010000056.1 coordinate 49,557, forward strand.
CCACAAAGCTACGATGAAGTCGGGAGAAAAACCGGCATCGTTGCTGACGATCACTCCCAACTTCATGCAATCCAGGAGCAGATCCCTGGGTTGCACGTAGATATACGGCAGGTGGTCCATCCCGCCGAATGTATCCTGGTTGCCTGCCTCTCCGCGAAGAACCCGCCACAGGTCAGGGTCTTTTTCGAAGATCTTCCGGTCGTCCGTGTCTGCCGGGTCCACCAGGTCCGACAGCTCGTGTGGATAGTCGATCCAGACGTCTGCCGCAATCTGCTTCAAGGCGATAACCGGCAGGTCGTCGTAGACCCGCTTTTCCGGCTTGTCATGAACCGTTGCGATGAGAATATCCCGGGGGGCGTTGGCCCTTGCCTTTTGTCGCAACAGCTCCACTACCCTCCGGATGGTGTTTCCCGATTCGTAGACATCGTCTACGATGAGCAGGGCGTCTTCCGGACAGATCACCTGTACCAGGTGCTCCAGGTTCTTGACGGTCACCTCGCCCTGCCGCCCGATTCCCACGTAGGAATCCGTGGCTATGGTGGTGTGGTTTATGGCCAGACCCTGGCTGCGAAAGTAGGCATCCACACCCAGCCCCACAGGAGTCCCACCCCGCCAGATGGATATCACGTGCCTGGGTCTGAAGCCGCTTTCAAAAACGGCCCTGCCCAGCTTGAACGAATCCACCAGCAGGTCATCCGCGTCCACATGCAGCAGCGTTGTCATTACTTACCACCTCCGTCACAACCAATCGCCCGGAACGTGGCAGCAGGATAACCAACCATGACCTGTGACGGGCACCCAAAGTGTGCCACAATTCCCATTCCCGGTGCGGGCACAGCGAAAGGGGCCATCCATCGGGAGACCAGGGGCGACATCATGGTCGCGGGGCATCCGAATCATTCACCATCCTTCAAAGGGTTCCAGGTTCTTGATCGCACTTCCGCCATTGCTCGCCCTGCTTCTGCTGGCTCCCCCCCAATCGCTGGGAAGCACGGAAACCAGCCCGCTTCCCGCCGGCACCCTGGCCGCTCCATTGCTGGCCGACCCACGGGAAACCAGCTCTTCGCTGACTCTGCGCACGGGCACCCCGGCAATCGAGACAACCCTGGCCACCGACATCGGCATCGTTCGCTTCACAGCAGACCGTGTCGCTCTCCAGTTGGACCTGTCCGCCGGGTTCTTCGTGGACTTCGAACCTGAAGGAGAACTCACCTTCGCGGGCACCACCTTCGATGGCTTGTTCCGCTTTCCCGTGAGTGTGTCTATCCAACGCGTCTCCGTGCGCCTGGAATGGGCCCACATCTCGGGCCATTACCTGGACGGCGCCAGGATCCTGGACGACTACGGAGATCTGAACACCGAGACATACTCCCGAGAGTACCTGCGTCTTCTCATCATGTGGGAGGGGAGCGCGTTTTCGCCCTACGCTGGCTGGCGTGAGCTGCTGCATTCCCTTCCCCAGGTTCCAGGCCCCGCCTTCCAGCTCGGCTACAACCTGGTTGATCCTGCCGAGTATCCCGTCTACCACGCCCTTGACGTGAAACAGGCGGCCGAGTACGATTGGAGCCCGTCCGTGACCGTTCAAGCGGGACTACATCTTCGTGGCAACCATTACCGGGCCGTGCGGCTGGGGCTGCTTCTGCGAACCGGGCCGGACGACACGGGCAAGCTCATGGGGCAGGCTGACACCTACCTGGGCCTGGTCCTTGGATTCGACAAGACAAGGGGCGACGACGGCACAGCCCGGCCAGGGACCATGCTTCTCGACGAAGCCGGAAACGACGTTCCCCCCAAACCCGCATCTCCAGCCTCACCCGACAACGGCCCCACCTCCACACCGGGACCGCCATCCGAGTCCCAACCGTGATACTCGCCATGGCAGGAGGTTCCCACAATGTCTCCCAGGGCACTCTCTCCCAGGACAATCTCTCCCAGGGCACTGCTCGCCCCGGCCCTTGCAACCACCGCCTGCCTCGCTGCGCCTCCAACGGATACGGGCACTACCGAAGCCACCGGCGTCACGCTCACCCTGTCCCTCCAGGCTCGCACATCCTGTGAACCCTGCGCAGCCCTCACCGACGACAGCCTCTCGTATGACACACCCATTTCAATGACCCTGGGCCTGCTCTCCGTGGAATTGCTGAAATCATGGACCGACCAGTCACCCGTCACCCTGTTCCAGGCCAGCACTCCCACGGCAATTGACCTGATGCTGCCCCAGAACTCAATCTCCATGGACCTTGGAGAACTGCAAGAGGGTGAGTACCCCTACGTCGGCCTGAGCCTGGGCTACATGGTCTCAGCCATCCAGGCTGACGGCCACCTGGATGGCATCGACCTCCACGACGGCACCTTCAGCATGGACCTGTGTCTCGGCGACTACAGCACCGAAGGCGGCTCCGCCAGGACCCAGGGAGACTACACGGCCACTTTCGAGTACATGGGCTACGACTTTTCCATGGACGCCATCGCACAGGTGGACTCCTTTCCCCCGTCCGACTCCTGCGCCATCGTAGACGCCTCGGAATCCCGCTTCTCCGTCGTTCTCACCTCCCCGAGCCCCGTCACCGTCTCACATGCCGCTCCCCAGGCCCAGAATCTCCTCCTGGACATCTTCATTCAGGACTCCTTCTCATGGCTTGACAATCCCGCCTACCAATCGGGAGAGGATGTCTTCGATGTCACCACCAACCCCACCGACACCGAGTTCCCCGCGGGTTTCCTGCCCAGGGCCTACTCGTTGGCCCTGAACACCGAATCTTGCTGGGAGAATCTCTGACTCGTCATCCACGGGATCACCAACCAGACTCTCCCCCGATGGGACAGATCTGCGAGCCCCGGGGAGACTATTCCCTGGCCAGTTGCACCGCGCGCAGGATGGATTCAGGCGTGGCGGGCAGCTCCAGGTCGGCAAACTGCCGCTTGCCGAAAGCCGCCACGGCCCTGCACAGCGCCAGGTATGCACTGATGGCCAGCATGAGGGGGGGCTCGCCCACCGCCTTGCTGCCGTAGATGACCCGAGCCTGGTGAGCCCTGTCCAGGAACGACACCCGGAAGTCCACGGGCACATCGCTTATGGCAGGGATCTTGTAGGTGCTGGGCGAATGGGTGAGAAGTCTGCCGCCTTCGTCGCGAATCAGCTCTTCGCTGGTAAGCCAGCCCAATCCCTGCACGAAGCCCCCCTCAACCTGGCCCAGGTCCAGAGCAGGAGAGAGGCTGTCGCCCACATCGTGGAGTATGTCAACCCGCTGCAGCTTCCACTCGCCCGTGAACGCCGAGATCTCCACCTGGGAGACAGCCACCCCGAAGGCAAAGTAGTGAAAGGGCGTTCCGACGCCACGCTGCCTGTCATAGGCGATTCCAGGGGTACGGTAGTAGCCGCTGGCCGCCAGGTGTACCCGCCGAAGGGTCGCCTCTCCACAGACCTGGGCAAAACTCAGGGAACGGCCTTCCTTGCCACAGGCCCACACCGCTCCGCCGTCGGTGGGCCTCGAGACCGCGGCACCTGGCCGGTGCCCATCGGCGACGAACCTCACCGAATCCGGATCCCGGTCCATCATGGCGGCAGCCACGGGCCGGAGACGTTCCAGCAGCAGTCTGGCGGCAGAGCGCACGGCCTGCCCGTTGAGGTCGGAGCCACTGGAGGCCGCCGTCGGCGAGGTGTTGGGCACCTTGGAGGTGGATGTGGGCATGGGCCTTATGCGGTGGATTCCGATGCCCAGGGCGCGGGCACAGACCTGGAGCATCTTCGTGTGAAGTCCCTGACCCATCTCGGTTCCACCGTGGTTGAGCTGAACTGTGCCGTCGCCGTAGATGGCCAGGGCCGCCCCGGCCTGGTTCAGCATCGCCGAGGTGAAAGAGATGCCGAACTTGACGGGGCTCAAGGCGATACCACGCTTGAGGTGTTGGTGTTGGGCGTTGAAGCGCTCCACCTGCCGGCGACGATCCGCCAGTTGGGCTGAATGTTCCAGGCCCTGGAGCATTCTTGGCAGTCGGAAGTCGCTCACTGCCTGGCCATACGGCGTGAGGTCCGTGGGCGGCAGACCGTAGAGGTTGGCGCGACGTACGTCCATGGGATCCAGGGACAGGTGATCCGCCACCCGCTCCATCACCTGCTCCACCACCAGCATTCCCTGCGGCCCCCCGAAGCCCCTCAGGGCGGTGCTGCTGGGGGTGTTGGTCCGCACCACCCGACCCAGAAAATCCACGACTGGCAGAAAGTAGGCGTTGTCGAGGTGAAACAAGGCCCTGTCCAGGATGGAGAGCGAGAGGTCGGTGCTCCAACCGCCATCGGCATATACCCTGGCCTTGAAAACCAGGAGCTTGCCCAGATCGTTGAAACCCACCTCCCACTCGGTGAGGAAGGCGTGGCGCTTGCCCGTCTGGATCATGTCCTGGTCACGGTCAAGGACACACTTGGTGGGACGACGGAACAAGCCGGCTCCCAGCGCCGCAATGCTGGCCCAGTGGGCGCCCTGGCTTTCCTTGCCGCCAAAAGCACCGCCCATCCTGGGCACCACGACTTCGACGCGGTTCCTGCTCCAACCCAGGTTGTCGGCCACCACCTTCTGGGCTCCGGAGGGGTGCTGCGTAGAGCTGTAGACCAACACGCTGCGGTTTTCGCCCGGAAGCGCCAGGGCTGCCTGGGTTTCCATGTAGAAATGATCCTGGGCAGGTGAACGAAAGACCCCCTTCAAGCGGTGAGGAGCAGATTCCAAGACGGCTCCTGGTTCGCCTCGACGTATCCGGTGCGGTTCCCCGATGAAATGGTCCAGCCGGATTCCCATGCCAAGATCCACGACCGCCGGCAGGGGCTCATACTCCACTCTAACCAGGCCCAGTGCTTTCCTGCAGAACTCCGGACTTTCGGCGTAGACCACGGCAACGGCCTGCCCCACGCAGTGGACCTGGTCGGTGGCCAGGAGAGGTTCGTCGGGGAATATGGGCCCCGCCAGGTTGGCCCCGGGCACATCGCCGGCGAACAACACGGCATGGACACCGGGTCGTTCCAGCGCCGCGGTTGCGTCCCGCGACAGGATGCGGGCGCGGGCATGGGGCGAGGGGAGAACCATGGCCCAGAGAATATCTGGGGGTTCCGGGAGATCATCCACGTACAGAGCACGACCGGTCACGTGCAGAAAGGCACTCTCGTGATGGATATTGTCTCCCCTTGAATTGGACATGGCGGATACTCCGTGGCTGTTTGGGGGGAAAACCTGGTGGCGCACCCCGGGGACGCCATTCACGGAAGATTGCGGATGGGCTGGCCATCGGCACCCGGTCGTATTCTCTCACCCCTGCTCTCGAAGAAGAAGGCACGCAGCAGGTTGCGGGCCAGGTCCATCCGGTACGAGGCCGAACCCCTGATGTCCGAGATGGGCGCGATGTCGTGCTCCATGGCATCCATGGCCCTGGCGAGTGAGGCTTCGTCCCAGGCTCTGCCCATAATGGCGGCTTCCGCGGTCCGGGCTCGTAGCGGCACGGGCGCTACACCCCCAAGGGCAAGACGGCAGCGCTGCACGAGCCCGGAAGCACCCAACTCCAGGTACATTCCAGCGGACACGGTGCTGATGTCCAGGTCCTTCCGCTTCGAGACCTTGTAGGAGGAACAAAGGGCCGTCGGCGAGGGACGGGGAAGCTCCACGGCATGGAGGATCTCGCCGGGCCCAAGGGCTGTGCGCCGATACCCCAGAAAAAAGTCGCCAAGGGACAAGGTCCGTTCCCCGGAGTTCGACAACAACACGACACTTGCATCCAGCGCCATGAACACGGGTGCAAGATCCCCGATGGGCGAGGCCGTGCACAGGTTGCCTCCCACCGTGGCCCTGTTACGCACCTGCCGGGAGCCGAAGACGCGGAGCATCCGCCCCAGGGCGGGGATCTCGGCTCCCAGGGACTCGTGCAAGCGAGTCATGCTCGTGCCCGAACCGATGCGCAAGGTAGAGGACGTTTTCTCCACGAACCGGAGTTGGGACAGCGCAGCCAACGAGATGACATGGGGTATGTCTTCGTGCCCTTTGATCAATCTCAGGGCCAAGTCCGTTCCCCCGGCCACCAACCGGGCCTCCGGGTTGGCATCCAGTGCTTCCCACAGCTCGTCAAACGTAGCGGGCTGAATGTAGACCTGCTCGCCGTCATTCAAGTAGAGCGCCTGTTCCCGGGGCCGGTGCTCGCGCAAGACCCTGGCAAAACGGTCGTCGGGACACAGGCCGCCCACCTGCCGGGCGGCTTCCCCAATGGAACGATAACCGGTGCAACGGCAGAGGTTGCCGGCCATCTGTTCCTGTATGGCATCGTCTCCCCAACTCTGTACGTCGTCGCGATAACAGGCTTCGAACATAGACATGACCACGCCTGGCGTACAGAATCCACACTGGGAGGCCCTGTGCTCCACCACAGCCCGTTGAACCGGGTGAAGGCCTCCCCGGGGATCGTCCATCTGGCTGCCGGCCAATCTCAAGCCTTCGACGGTGTAGACACGCTTGCCGTGAACCATGGGAAGCAGGAGCAGGCAGGAGTTCACCGCACGAAAAGCCGGGCTACAGCCATCTTCCTGCTCCAGAAGCACGACGGTACAGGCTCCGCAGTCGCCCTCGCCACAGGCTTCCTTGGTACCCCTGAGTCGCAGGTGGTCCCTGATATAGCGTAGAAGTGTCGTGGTTGGGCGAATCCCCGGTGCCACGAGCTGTAGTTCATCGTTCAACCAGAAAGAAACACTGTTGGAAGACATGTCGTCCTCGATTAACGAGGTATGGATGTGAAACCACCCAAGGAACTATCAAGCCCGTCCACAGCTTGCCCGTGGCGAAGCTACAAGGACTGGTAAAGAATGCCGACACAGGAGAACCTACATGAGCAGTCACGACAGCACCACGGCAACTTCGAATCTCTTGCGGGGAGCAACCCTGCTGCACCTGGATCCCCCTGGTACAGAAAAAGCGGATCTGCGGATCCAACAGGGGCGAATAACTGAAATTGCCCCATCCTTGAAGCCTCTCACCGGTGAATCGGTGGAGGATCTTTCCGGCTCCTGGCTCATGCCCGGCCTGGTAGTGGGGCACCACCATCTCTACTCCGCCCTGGCCTGCGGAATGCCCCTGCCCTCCTCGCCCCCACCCACCTTTGCCGACATGCTTGCACAGGTATGGTGGAAGCTGGATCGTGCGCTGGACGAGGACGCTGTGCAGGTCTCGGCCCTGGTGGGGGGCGTCGGCGCATTGAGGGCGGGAGTTACCACCATCGTGGATCACCACGCATCTCCCAACTTCATCCAGGGCAGCCTGGAGTGCATCGACGAGGCCCTGGGGCAACTGGGCCTTCGGCGAATCCTCTGCTACGAGGTAACGGACAGGGGTGGAGCGGAAAAGGCCAGGCAGGGCATTGAAGCCCACAAGGGGCTCATGGACCGTGACGGAGCGGGCATGATGGCAGTGATGGTGGGTGGACACGCCAACTTCACCATGTCTGACGCGACCCTCTCCGCCGCCGCCGCCCTGGCTCGCGATGCGGGGTCGGGACTGCATATACACATGGCCGAGGCCCCGGACGACAGGCAGACAGTGGGCGAAGAACTGGTGGCGCGCATGGAGAGACTCGGGGCCCTGCTGCCGGGCAGCCTCCTGGCCCACTGCGTCCACCTGGAACCGGATGATCTCCGACGAATCGCCGACGCCGGGGCATGGGTCTCCCACCAGCCCAGGAGCAACATGAACAACGCCGTGGGGCACGCTCCCCTGTCCAGCTTCGGTGAAAACACCATCCTGGGCACCGACGGAATCGGCTCGGACATGCTGGCCGAGCTGCAGGCGGGCTACTTCAGAGCCCAGGAAGCAGGAGATCCCTGGTTCCCAGACCGCTTTTGCCAGGCCCTCAGTGCGTCGGCCGTCTTTGCAGGCGAAAAACTCGGAGTGGACCTGGGGCACATCCAGAAGGGAGCCCAGGCGGACCTGGTGGTCATGGACCCCGTACCCGGCCCTCCCCTGTCCGCCGCAAACCTCCCGGCCGCCCTGGTCTTCCGCTTTTCGTCATCCATGGTGCGACACGTGATGGTGGCCGGCTCCTGGAGACTGCGCCACGGAATGCCCGTGGGACTGGACGTGGCTGGATTGGACGAGCGAGCCCGCTGGACCGCACTGGATGTCTGGAGACGCTTCGATTGAACCCACCGGGAAAACATGAACCGTTTCATCGGCGCCATCCGTGGGCATCCAGCGATCCCAGGCCCGAAACCTGGATCCCGGTGTAAGTTGCAAGGCCCCCGCCAGGTCCGCAGATCCTTCCAGAACCTCGACAATCAGAGTACCAAATGACACCAGAAACAGAGCATTCCCAGGGTCGGCCACTTGGCATTCCCACGGAAACACCCTCCTCCCTCCCCGGAATCCTTCCTGTCGGGTCCCAGGTTCCGGGTACCTGGAACGTCCTGCTCCTTTTCGTCCTCTGCCTCCTGGTCACGTTGTGCTCCCAGGCTGCCCATGCGAGTGATGGAAAGCTCGTGGCCGTCGTGGTGGGCATCGGCACCTACGCCCATCTACCCGAAGAACTCAGCCTGCACCAAGCCCGGAGCGGTGCTCGCCACCTGGCCAGCATCATGGAAGACCGGGCCGGTTTCGACGAGGTGCACCTGTTGTTGGACGACGTCGCCACCAAGAATACCCTGACCTCGCTCCTTTTCGACACCCTCCCTTCCAGGCTGGGTCCGGACGATACCCTGCTGTTCTACTTCACGGGCTACGGCGTTGGCGGCGACTTCGACGAACCGTACCTGCTCACCTGGGATGTGAACCCTGGCATGCTCCAGGAAACCGCCCTGGGACTGGACGAAATCGCGTCCCACGGAGCCTCGCTTTCGCGCATCGGCGCCTTCGCCATCATCACAGACGCCACCCACCCCGGGCTACTCAACGGACTCCCCCTCATCGGCCCCGACGCCAAGGACTGGCCCGAGATGACCGACAACTTCTTCGCTCTTTCCGCCTCTTCCCGGCTGGAGATTCCAGTCCAGGCGGACTTCAGCACCATGCTGGCGGACGCCATGGCAGGCGCCGCCGACGTGAGTTCGGATGGCCTGATCTCAGCCGGCGAGCTGCATCGCTACCTGCTGGACGAGATGCTGCAATCCACCGGGGACCAGATCCACCCGGCAGAATCCGGCAACTACGACCTGGGCATGGTCCTGGGCAACGTCCGGACGCCCGCCGGTGAAACCCCATCCCAGCAATCACCCACCTTGAAGGACCTGCATCCCCCCACGAGGCACCCGGGCCGAACGAGGCGCATAACGGGCGCATCCTTCCTGGGTGTGGGGGTCGCGCTGGGAGCCACACGGCTGGCCTACTGGCTTCGCTCACGACAGCTCTACGACTGCGCCTGGGAAGGCGCCCCTCCGCCCGAGGGATTCAGCAGCGCCCAGGAATGCGAGACCAAGTACGTCGATATCTACGAGAGCCCCATCCATGGGCTCCTGTTGTGGGGAGCCGTGGGCTTCGGGGTCGCGGGGGGAACACTGCTGGTCATTCCCTCCAGCAGAGGAGCCACCGTGGCCTGGGAAGCACCCGTCCCGTTTTGACCGCGTTGCCCCCCCTTGTGGGGAATGGCGCCGCGCATCCTGCTGCCCTGGCAATCCCCCCAACCTGGACTCATGCCTCAACGAGGGCCGCAGATTCTTCCGGGCTGCGTTCCCGCAGGTGGAGCGCCCCGGAGAAGCACTTGGCTGCGCAGATTCCGCAGCCGATGCAGCGGGAGGGATCCGTCACCGGTACATGGTCATCGTCGAGAGTGATGGCCATGTATGGGCATCGCGTACAGTTGCCGCAATGCAGGCAGAGATCCGGATCCACCTGGGATAGTTTTTTCACGGGACTCAAATCCATGAAGTCGGTGATGGCTCCCGGTTGGGCCCGCCCCACGAGCTGCTCGATACTGCCGATGCCCCGGCTGGCCATGAGGTTGCTCAGACCGTTGTGCAGTTCGTCCACGATGCCGTAGCCGTACTTCATGACGATGGTACAGAACTGGACGGTCCCAGCGCCCAGGGCCAGGAAGTTGGCGGCGGCCCTGTAGTCCATGGGGCCGCCGTTGCCGGAGATCACCAGCCCCATGCCCCCGACTCGGGCCAGGGTGAAGTTGCTGATGGGAGCAACGCCAGCGCCGCTCATGCCAAGGACCAGGCCTTCTTCCCACCGGGACTTGTCGCCGGGCCTGAAATCCATGACCGGAAAGGTGTTGGCCAGGGTGACGCCCGCCTTCTTGTGGGGGTAGCGGTCCAGGACCTGCCGGATGGCGGCGACTATCAGCTCCACGGAGGTGACGGCGGCGGTGAGCTTGAAGAGCTTGGGTATGTCCGGGTTGGAGATCTCCATGATCCAGTCCACGATCATCGCCGTGACGCCGGGGCTCTGGGAGACGATGTCGCCTTCCGTGCCGTCACCGCCCTGGGGACAGGACAGGCTGTACTCGATGCCCATGGCTCCCGCTGCTTCCAGTTTGCGGGTGTTGGACTGCCATACGGCCTTGTCGGCCTGCTGGTCGCCGGTGACCGGTCCGCCGGTGGAGGCGATGGTGAGTCGATCGGGAAACTCCGACACCAGGCGGTGCAATTCGTCGCAAACCCTGTCCAGGGGGTGCCCAGAGACGTTGTCGCAGTTCCCATAGGTGGAGTCGTCGAAGACGTGCATGTACTGGCCGGGGATGTGAATGGGAAGGCCGTCGAAGGCGGTCTTCATCACGCCGCCGGCCCATCCGGCTTCGTAGGCTCGGCGCATCTGTTCATAGCCGTCGCTGGGCGGCGCCGCCGAAAGAAGGAAGGGTGAGCGGATCTTTCGCCCGAAGAAGTTCGTCTCCAGGGAGACGGGCAGTTGCTGGGCTCCGGGAAGAGGCCGGTAGCTCTTGGTGTGGGAGGCGAAGGACGGGCTGCCTCGCCCCTGGAGCATGGCATCCACCTCCATGGCGGCGTTCTTGCCCGATGCCGTCGCCTCCACGACGGTTCCGGGACCGCTGCGGGCATCCCCGGCCATGACCACGCGAGGATCATCGAAACCGGAGAAGGCGCCCCTGGCCCCGATGGCCACTATCACGTGCTGGATGTCGACCCTGTTGGTGATACCTCCGGGAAGTGGCTTCACTGCCGCCGGGTGGAAAGGCTGGCCCGGAGGCAGCTCCACCCTGGTGATCCGCAGGGACTCGACGCCGACATCTGCCGTTCCGACTATTTCCAGCACGCTGGTCCTGCCGGTGATCTCGACACCATGTTCCAGGAGTTCCCTGCGTTCGTCGCCGGTAAGGGGCATCTCGGCGAAACTCTCCAGGCAGATCAGCTCTACGCGTTGGGCCCCACACCTGGCTGCCGTGACCGCACAATCCACAGCGGTCGCCCCGCCGCCCACCACTGCCACGGCGCCGCTCATGGGATGTGCGGAGGGAGCATCTAGGTAGACCAGACCTTCCAGTGCCAGGTCCTCGCCAGGAATGCCCAGGCTGATGGGGCGACCCAGGCCAGTCGCCACGATCACCGCGTCGAATTGCTGCTCCAGCAGCAATTCGGGGGATTCCACCGCGCTGGAACTGTGAAGCCGGATGTTGCCCAGGTCCAGCAGCCACTGGATGTCGGATTCCAGTATGACCCTGGGCAGCCGATGGGCGGGGATGAGGTTGCAAGCTCCGCCAGGCCGCTGCCTTGCCTCGAAGATCTCCACGGAATGCCCCAGACGGGCCAACATTGCTGCCGCCCCCAGGCCCGCGGGACCGGCACCTACGACGGCCACCCGGTGATTCCCGGTTTCCACCGGCTCCAGGGAGGGCAGACCGCCAAGATCCTTGGCCATCTGGACGATGGTAGCCTGGACGGCGGGTATCTCAACGGAGCCATCCAGGTTCTTGTGGGAACAGGCATCCACGCAGAAACGATCCGGGCACACCATGCCACAGACTCCGCCCATGGGGTTGAAAGACATGACCTCCAGGGCAGAACGCCGTATATCCGCTGGTTCACCCACTCTGCCAGCCATGATGAAGTCGGCGGGCGAGCAGTGGGCGGGACAGGCATCGCGACATGGCTTTTCCTCGCAATACTCGCATTTTTCTAGCTGCCGCCGGAGTTGGGCCCTGGAGAGGATACGATTGCGAAACATTCAGACTCCTGGTTTGGGGGATTCCGGGCTCATCGTGCTCCCCAAACGGGATCAACGAATATCGACGCCTCGGGATCTGCCATAATAACCCCTCCGGTTCCTCGTTCGAGATCCCGCCCCACCAGGCACCCGATTCGAAATGCACAAACCCATGGGATCCACTACCATCGAGAACCGCCCGCACACGCCAGATGCTGGGGCTCGTTGCAATGACCCGCCAATTGTTGTAATCCATCTAAAAGGAGCTACCCGGTCACCAACCAGTATGTGAGCGCAGTATTGACCTGTGTACGGACAGAACCGCGAAACGATCTCCGCCATCCGGTAGGAAGGGTCTTCTCTCTGCCTCTGCTGTCCCTGGCCCTGTTCTCAAGTGTGATCGCAGCAGTGCCCTCCGCCCCGGCAGCGCCAGTTCCAGCCGCCCGGTCGCTGCCTTCCCGCCAGGCCGCTTCAGCACCAGCAGATCTGGATCAGATCACCAGCTTCCTGGTGATCGTCACCGATGACCAGCGCTTCGACACCCTGTGGACCATGCCCAACGTCCAAGAGCGCCTGCAGGCAACCGGGGTCACCTTCTCCAATGTCTTCGCGTCCTCTCCCACCTGCTGCCCCTTCCGTGCCAGTGCTCTTTCGGGGGGATTCTACGCCCAAAACACCGGAGTTCTCACCAACGACGAGCCCAACGGGCGGGTAGAGCGCTTCTATGACCGAGATACCATCGCCACCCGATTGCAACAAGAAGGTTGGTACACGGCCATCGTTGGAAAGTACATGAACGGCTACGAGGACATCGCCCCCTACATCCCGCCGGGTTGGACCGATTTCCGGGTAGCTCCAGCCCCTGATAGCTGGACCGACTACCAGGTGGTGGAAGGGCACAGCACTCCCACCTCCCCATCCAAGGGGACCGAGTTCCAGAGTTCACGCTACATCACGACCTTCGAAGGAGAGTCGGCGCAGCAATTCCTTCACCGGGCTGGCGACGCCCCGTTCTTCATCTGGCTGGCCTTCAACGCACCCCACACTCCCCACACACCACTCGCCCACGACGACGACACCTACAAAGACTTCTACTACCGCAACCGCGCCTACAACGAAGTAAACATGGACGACAAGCCGGACTGGCTCCAGGCACAGCCCCTCATCGACGAAGAAACCGAGGCTGAAGCAGACAATGACAACCAGGACTACCTGGAATGCCTGCTGTCGGTGGATCGGGCCATCGGCCACCTGTTGGATACCCTGGAGGACCTGGGCCGGGTAAGGGACACCCTGGTGATCTTCACCTCCGACAACGGGAAACACTTCGGGGAGCACCGGATCTTCCTGAAGGGCCTCGCCTACGACGAGAGCGCCAGGATCCCGCTGGTTGTCTCCAACCCTTCCCTGGAACCCCGCTTCACCGATTCCCTCGTGCTGGCGAACCTGGACATTGGGCCCACCATATTCCAGCTTGCGGGAGTGGATCGCCACTCTGACGGGACCAGCCTCGTTCCCATACTGTTGGGCGACTAAGAGCTGGCTCGTGAATACATCTTCATGCAGAGTTGGGACGACAGCCCCGGACCATGGGCGGCAATAAGGAGCCTGGACTGGAAGTACGTGGAGCTGCTCACGGGCGAAAAAGAACTCTACGACATGAAAAACGACCCATTCGAAACCGAAAGCCTCCACGACGACCCAGCCTACACCTCGCTAATGGCATCCCTGTCCGACGAAATGGCCCCGATGAAGGGCCTATGCATCGCAACGGCCCAATTGGACGATGCGGTAATGGGAAGGCAATACTTCCGCAGTATCCAGGCCTGGGGGGGGACTCCCCCGTACACCTGGACCATCGAAGAAGGCTCGCTGCCTCCGGGACTGGAACTCGACCCCGACGGCATGATCAGCGGCACACCCCGGAGTCCCGGCGACCACGAAATCCGACTCCTCGTGGAAGACAGCTCCGTCTCCCCCCTTACGGGCCACTCCATGAGCCACTCCACCACCATTACCATCCATGTCGCCCGTTCGGCCACCTTCCCGAACGACACCGGGTCCCTGGATCAACAAGCTACCCTGGACTCGTCAGACACGGGACAAGACACCCATTCCGCCCAGCAGGTTCGCACCAGGTACTGGGGATGCTCCCGAACCGGCGGAGTCTCGACCCTTGCTTTCCTTCTTCCCCTGGGGCTGAACAGGCGGCGTACTCCCATGAACATGAGGACCCGGGGCGGGATGGAACTACCACCTGGAAAACGGTGACCCGGTACCTGTCCAGGGGTCAGTTGGAGCCGGGGAACCAGGAAGCCCAGGCCTCGGGTGGAGCAACCCCGCACTTGTCCGCCCAGGCGTCGTAGTCCGCCTGGAGTTCTTCTACCACATCAGGATATTCTTCGGATAGATCAACGGTTTCGGAGCGATCCGCCTTCATGTCGTACAGGTTCCAGGGAAGGCCGAACTGCATGGATACGATCTTCCAATCGCCTTTCCTGAGCGCACGATTGGCTTCGTGTTCAAAGGCCAGGTACTCGTGGCCTTCTCGTTCGCCGCCCTCCAGGACCGGCACAAGGCTGAGGCCCTCCAGCGGGGGGATCTCGTGGTCGTTCATGGTGTCCGGGTACTTGACACCGGCAAGATCCGCAAAGGTGGCCATGAGGTCCATCACGTGGGTCAGCTCGTCGGAGATGCCACCAACGCTGGTTATCACCGCCGGCCATTGCGCGATCATGGGCCCGGAGATGCCGCCCTCGTGAACGTAGTGCTTGTACCACCGGAACGGTGTGTTGCTGGCGTTGGCCCAGGATCGGTGGTAGCTGGTCCAGGAATCCGCCTCGCCTATGTCGCCCGCTGCGCCTTCGTCGGCGTCCTCTTGGCAGGCGCCGTTATCGGAGATGAAGATGATGAGCGTGTCGTCCAGGATACCTTTCTGTGAGAGCGACTCCACGATCCGCCCCACGCCCTGGTCCAGCCGATCAATCTGCCCGGCATACACCGACATTCGCAGGTCCATGTCCGACTGGTTTGCTTCGTCCCAGTCCTCGACGTCGTCTCCGGGTTCGGAAAGTGCCCAGCTTTCGTCCACCACGCACAGGGCTTTCATGTTTTCGAAACGTGTCTCGCGCAGCTTTTCCCAACCACCCATGGACTCATAGGAACCCACGTACTTGCCGTAGTCGTCTTCATATGCGTGCAATGGCCAGTGGGGGGCGTTGTAGGCCAGGTAGAGAAAAAAGGGCTCGTCGTCGGTTTGTTCTTCCATGAACTGGATGGCATAGTCGGTGAAGACATCGGTCAGGTAGAATTCATCGTAATCGTTTTCGAAGGAATCCCCGTCCAGCTTGAGAGCTCCCTGACGGGGAGACCAATAGCTGCTGCTCCCCCCAACAAGGTAGAATGCCCGCTCGAAACCTCGGTGGTTGGGATTGTAGTCGTCTTCGAAGCCCAGGTGCCACTTCCCCGACATGTAGGTGTGGTAGCCACCAATGGCCAAGACCTCTGCCAGAGTGGCGGTGTCTTCCGACAGGTGATCCAGGTAGGCGGGCTTGTCGGAGGCTCCCACCAGCATCTGTCGTTCCTTGGCCACGTCGTTTTCGATGAGCCACCCCACTCCGGCCTGGTGCGAGTAGAGTCCCGTCAACAGAGATGCCCGGGTGGCACTACAACGCGCGGAGTTGTACATCTGTGTAAAGCGGAGCCCATTGGCGGCCATGGAATCCAGGTTGGGGGTCTCGATCTCGGCTCCGAAACAGCCAATATCCGAGTAGCCCATGTCGTCGGCCATGATGAGCACGATGTTTGGCCGGTAGGCCTCGGATACCCCTTCGGTGTCGCCTGTTGCGGCGGTTCTGCTGAAACAGCCGGCGACAGCCAGTCCGGAAGTCAACAAGAGCACTCGACAACCCTTCATTTTCTCTCCATGGATATAAAACAGGCAAGGACTCGGTGCCGGGAACACATATACAAGATGTCATGCCGAGGAAAGGGCCGCTGGAACAAACCTGGACAGCGTGTCAGTGGACACTCAACTTTCTGCTCCACAGCAGCGTTTGAACTTCAGCCCCGAACCGCATGGACAGGGGTCGTTCCGGCCCGGTGCCGGGCTGTCCGCTGTGAATCCAGAGGCGACCGGGTAACGGAGCCCCGGGGCACCGGGCCTGAACTTCAAGGCCATGGAGGAAAGAGCCTGGCCTGGCCTCAGGCGGCGGACCAGCGGCAGCAACCTGGGAATCGCCCTGGAGAAGAACGCCTTGTATGCCGAACAGAAGTAGTTGACCCGCTCCGCTCCGCCATACAGGGGAACATGGTGCTTGGGGCAGCCTCCCATGCAGAAATCCACGACATCGCAGCCACGACACTGCGATGGCAGGTCCGTTTTCAGCGCCCCGAACTCGTCCAGCAGAGGCGAACACAGCAGCTCACGCAGGGGAATGTCCAGTATGTTGCCCAGCTTCCAACGTTCGTAGACAAAATGATCACAGACATAGAGGTCACCGTTCCACTCCAGGACCAGGGAATCGGCACAGCGCCTGGCATGACAACAGCAGCTCGCCCTTCCAAAAAGCAACTGCACCATGACGTTGTCGATGAGACGCTCCGAGACTCGCCCCACGTCGCGTCGAATCCACAGGTCCAGAAGCTCCAGCAGGAATCGCTCATACTGTTGGGGACGACAGGAAAACTCCATGACCTTGCCGTCCGCGTCACGCTCCAGGATGGGAATGAACTGCACGTAGCGAACACCCCGGCGCGTGAGATACCGGTAGGGCTCTGCTCCGTCCGAGGCGTTCAAGCTGTTCAACGTGGCCAACACGTTGAACTCGACGCCGTAGCGGCGAAGCATCCCGAGCGCGTTCCAGACAGCCAGGAAGGTGGGGGCTCCGTGCCTGTCCTTGCGATATGCGTCGTGCCAGGTGGCGGGGCCATCCACGCTCAAACCCACCAGGAAATGATGATCCGCCAGAAAACGACACCATTCGTCGTCCAGGAGAGTGCCGTTGGTCTGGAGCGCGTTCACGACCACCTGGCCGGATGGGGCGTATTGCTTCTGAAGGCCCACCACCTTCTGGAAGAAAGCCTTCCCTGCCAACAGGGGCTCGCCCCCCTGCCACGCGAACTCGGCCCTCGGGCCCGCCATGTCCATGAACTGTGCCACGTAGGCCCGGAGCACGCGGTCCGACATGAAAAAACGCCTGGTGCCGGGGTAGAGCGTCTCCGGCTTGTCGATGTAGTAGCAATAACTGCATTCCAGGTTGCAGATCCCACAAACCGGCTTGGCCATCACGGTGAAGCGGGGGTCAGGTGCCTCCGGAGTTGGAATGGGCAAGGTCGTCCTCCTGGCTCGACTTCGTGTCTCGCGCCTTGACGGGTATCCGATCCCCCACAGAGCCGCCCACGTCAACATGGATTATCGCAATACGCACGGTACATGCCACATAGACCACCTTCCGGCCGACCCCGGATCTCCAGACTCCCGTTCCAGGATCGCAGCAGCAACTCGGGATGGCCATCCCGCTCCAGGTCCATCAAGCCTTCCACCGTGTAGCCGCTGATGTCCCGCAAAGGAAGGAGCAGCTCCCCCAGTGAGCCGCCCTCGTCCAGGTACAACCCGGCGAAGTCGGCGGTGGTTGTCGTGCCTGTACACACCTCGTCCGGTCTCCCGGCCCTAAGCGCCACTTCCACCAACAGCAGGCTGCTGCCCTGGAGGGAGTAGCGGGTAACCCTGGTACCCCGCCTGACACCCTCATGGCCCTGGAAGGCCTCCTGGCGTGCCTGTTGGTAGAGATCCCGCAGCAGGGGATCGTCGGCCAACTCGTCTCGCACCATGCGAGACAGCAGGGGATCGGAGAGAGTCTCGCCTCCGAGCCCCCAGGCGGGCTCCACGCTGCCCCGGGGCTGTGCAAGAGCCCAACTCCCCAGCGGGATGGAGGGGCAATCCAGGTCTGCGAAAAAGCCGGGCTCACCACAAGCGGGCCCCGTGGGAGCCACTGCCGACTGGAGATATGCGTGATGGGGCGTACCGGACACCAGGACCGAAAAACCACTCACCACGCAGGAGACAGCGGCACCGGTCGTTCCAGCCGCCTCGGGATCCCACAGATCCACCCCGTCTCCCGTGGAGTAGCCGCCCAGGCTGCCCACATCCAGAGACAGAGCCCAGGTGTCCGGAGAACCCAGCGGTTCCAGCCTGTCCGGATTCCAGGCAGGCGCTCCGGCAGCTTGCGGGGAGAGGGCCAGGTATGGCACCCCATCGTGCAACTGGACGAAGCCGAGATCACCGCATTTGAGCGGGAGAGGCTGCCGTTCACAGGATTCAGCCAGACGATCCTGGCGCCCCACGAAGCTGCCGGCGTATCGCAGCTCCCACGGAAAACCCGTGGCCGCCAGGCTGGCCACGAGCTGCTCCCCCTGTTCCCTTGTGCCAAACGCCGCATACACCAGAAGCTCCTGGCATGGCTCCAGTCCGTTCAGGAGATTCGAATCCAGGAGACCAATGGGCGATTGCCCCGTGCTGGTCGACTCCAGGGCAGAAGATAGAGAATCTATCCGTAACGGGGAATAGGGAAGGGTCACCAGGAAAAGGCCATCCAACCGTTGCGCCAGGGACAGCTCCACCGGCGAGGTCAAGGTTCGCCTGCCTATGATGGGGCGCTCCGACGGCCAGGGCCCCTGTGACGAAGAAGGCTCACTTGCGCCGCCCCGGGGCTCGGTCACGCAGCCTTGAAGGAGCCCACGAGCAACCAAGGAAAATAGCAGGAAAAACAGGAAATTCAATACAACTCCCAACAGGAAATACGGCGGTTCGTTGACAAGCTCTTGACAAGCCGTGTTACAACGATGCAAGAATAGGTATCAGATGATCTACTTCAAGTTTTGAAAAACAACAGCAACAAGTCTCGGCTCGCCCAAATCTTTCCCATTCAGCAAGCGGATTTGCATTATCACAACTTTATTCTTGGTGGGTTGAAAATGCCGTTTTTCAGTCCCTTTCTCGTAATGCTCGCCAGCGCTGTCACCAGCGGACCCTCGTATTCCAGTACGGCTCCCGATCCCCCGAATATCCTGATAATCATCGCCGACGACATGGGCGTGGACATGGTGGGGGTCTACGACGAAGGCGACTCCGCTGCCGGCTTCGTTCCACCCACTCCCAACATCGACGCCCTGTCCGAAGACGGCGTGCTGTTCCGGAACGTCTGGTCCAACCCGGTGTGCTCCCCCACCCGCGCAACCATCATGACCGGGCGATACGGCTTTCGCACGGGTATCGGCTGGGCGCTCAAGTCCATCAGCGATCCCCTCTCAATCGACGAATTCACCATGGCCGAATCCGTGTCTGCCGCAGGCTACGCAACGGCACTGATAGGCAAGTGGCACCTGGGCGACGATGCCGGCAGCGACGAAGCCCCCAACGAAATGGGATGGCAGCATTTCGCGGGCGCCATGGAAGGCACCCTGGACGACTACTGCCCCCGCGATTGCACGGGCTGGCGCAAAGTGGAAGACGGCGATCCCACTCTGTCATACAACTACGCCACGACGGAACAGGTGGACGACGCGCTGGACTGGCTGGATGAACAAGCTCCCATGGACCCGTGGCTCCTGTGGCTGGCCTTCAACGCTCCACACGATCCCTTCCACCTGCCCCCGACGGATCTCCATTCCTACGACGAGCTGGCCGAAAGCGGCGAAAGCGACCACGAGTACTACAAGGCCATGGTCCAGGCCATGGACAGCGAAATCGGCCGCCTGCTGGACAGCATGGATACCGAACAACTCGCCAACACCACAATAATCTTCCTTGGCGACAACGGTACTCCCAAGACCACCACCATGCCCCCCTTCATCTCGGAACACGCCAAGGCCACCATGTACGAGGGCGGCGTCAACGTGCCGCTGATCATCGCAGGCGCCGGAGTCGTGGACCCTGGCCGTGAGTCGGCGGCCCTGGTGAACACCACCGACCTGTTCGCCACAGTGGCTGAACTGACGGGAGGGGACTACCCGGACGACCGGGAGTTGGACTCCATCAGCATGGTACCATACATCCAGAACACCTCCAGAACCAGCATCCGCACGTGGGTCTACGCCGAGGCGTTCCGGGATGGTGATTCGGGCGCTGCCGCGACCGGCCAGACCATCCGAGACCGAAGATACAAGCTGATCCGACTGGATGACGACGACGAAGAGCTGCTGTTCGACCTGGTCATGGACCCATGGGAAGGCGATGACATCCTCACCCACGACTACATGACCGAAGCTGAAACAAGCGCCTACTCCCAACTATCTGCCCAGCTCGAGATACTGGACGCAGAAGCAGCGGCAGAAGATGTGGAATAGCAGAATTGAGTAGCCTGCCTGGCTCAGATGCTACAACCATCCTGCCAACGACCAATTCGCCAGCACGGCTGGGCCCTGGATCGTATACACTTTTATTTTACACGACACCAGAAGAGCCTTGAAGGCAGAACAGATTTCGCCCCATCTATTTCAAAGTGACCCGGCGAGCACCACATGCGACAGACCAGCCCCAACCACGCTGTCCAGCCTGCTGTGTTCATACTTTCAACCGCGTTGAGCCTTGCTCCTGTGCAGATCTCCTGCATGCAGGGGCAGGGACCGACGGAGATCTCCCGGACCCCACCTGCCTCCCCCGAAGTCTCTACGGACACCCAAGCCACGGTACTCGTACCAGTAACGAGCGACTGCCCCAGTCTCGCAATCGAACCGGCAGAGCTGAGCATCGAAGGAGCAGCAGGGCGGCCCGTGGAAGCCGTCCTGCACATCACCAACGACTGTCACGGCACCACCGACCTGCTCATCTACGACCTGGCTCTCCACGGCAGTGATTCGACCATCAGCCTTGCCTCCCCCCCCCAACTCCCCCTGGCGCTGTCTCCTGGTTCTCAGGCCGACATCCGGATCATACTCAAGGCACGAGCCAGGCACATCTCCGAAGCCGCCCTTTCAGTGCTCGCCGACGACCCGGAGCGCCCCGCCGTCATGGTACCCGTCTACGGAGCCATCCCTTTTGCCGCCCCCACCAAGAGCGAACCGGTGGCCGATGCCGGCCCCTACCAGACCATCTCCCTGGGCGAAGAAGCCACTGTCGACGGCAGCTCATCCTATGATCCCGACGGCGACTTCCTGCTCTTCCACTGGACCCTGGAGCGGATTCCGGAAGCATCCGGACTATCACACCTGCACGCGATCTCTCCCGACGACGAGCCCGTGGCCTACTTCACCCCGGACGTGGAAGGCGACTATCGCCCCCGCCTGCGGGTCTTCGACGGATCATCCTGGAGCACGGACGCCACAACGGTCGCGGCAGTGGACAGCAACGAACCACCTGTGGCGCTTCTCTCCACGGGAAGTGCCGTTCCCCTGGCGGCGGAGGTCACGCTGGACGCCTCTGACTGCTACGATCCCGAAGGCGCGGAACTTCAATACCAGTGGTTTCTCAAACCCCCGCCCGGTTCCACAACCGTGCTGGATTCCTCCACCGAGCCCACTTCGACCTTAACCCCGGACATCGAGGGCCTCTACCTGGTTCTCCTGGCGGTTGGCGACGGCGTTTTCACGACCACCGCATCCACACGCTACCTGGCCTACGACGAAGACCTGGACGACGACGGCATCATCAACGCAGAGGACTGCGATCCCGAAGATCCAGCAACAGGAGGGGCCTCCACCTGGTACCTGGACGCCGACGACGACGGCTACGGCGACCAGTACTCCTCCAGCGAATCCTGCGATGCTCCCAGCGGCTACGTGGCGGATTCCTCCGACTGCGACGATGGGAACGCCGAGATCAACCCCGGCATGGACGACGACTGCCTGGATGGCCTGGACAACGACTGCGACGACGCCATCGACGAAGGTGCCACCTGGTACCTGGACGTAGACGACGACGGCTGGGGCGACCCGGAATCGTGGACGGAATCCTGTGATGCTCCCAGCGGCTACGTGGCGGATTCCTCCGACTGCGACGATGGGAACGCCGAGATCAACCCCTCCGCCGACGAGCTGTGCGACGAGTTGGACAACGACTGCGACGGAGAAATCGACGAAGCGGGAGCGATAGACGAATACAACTGGTACCCCGACGGCGACGGCGACGGCTACGGCGATCCCGATTCCACCACCACATCCTGCCACCAGCCCTCGGGCTACGTGGACAACGCCTCGGACTGCGACGACTCCAACGCCTCGGTCCACCCCGGAGTCGATGACGACTGCAGCGACGGCGTCGACAACGACTGCGACGCATACGTGGACGAGGGCAGCACCTGGTACGCCGACACCGACGGCGACGGCTACGGCGATCCCGGCGTCACCGAGACCTCCTGCGATCAACCCTCGGGCTACGTACTGGATTCATCCGACTGCGATGACCTGGACGCCTCGGTCCACCCCGGCGATGGCGATGACTGCTACGACGACGTCGACAACGACTGCGACGGAGAAATCGACGAGGGAACCACCTGGTACCTGGACGGCGACGGCGACGGATGGGGCCTGGAGTCATCCAGCTCGATGGAATGCGGCGAACCCAGTGGATACGCCCTGCTGCCGGGCGACTGCGACGACACCGACCCCGCCATCAACCCCGGCGCCGAGGAGCTGTGTACCGGCCTCCGGGGAGACAAGGACCTGTCCGAGGCCGACGCCAAGCTGTACGGCGTTGCCTCCCACGAAGAGGCGGGCTCCTCCCTGGCCTCCGCCGGAGACACCAACGCCGACGGCTTCGACGACTTGATCGTGGGCGCCGTGGGCAACGACCTGGGGGGCATCGAAGCGGGTGCCGTCTACCTGCTCAACGGGCCGCTGACCGGAGCATTCTCCCTGGACCTGGCAAACGCGACCCTTCTGGGCGAAAGCCCCTACGACCACCTTGGCCACGGCGTCTCATCCGCAGGTGACATGAACGCCGACGGCTACGCCGACCTTCTGCTGGGCGCCCCGGACGAAGACTGGGGAGGCACGGCGGCAGGGGCCGCCTACGTAGTACTGGGCCCCGTCTCCGGTGAGACAGACCTTGCCGGCGCCCATGCCAAGCTGGTGGGCGAAGCGGCCCTGGATCTCCTGGGCTCCAGCCTGGCGGCAGCCGGCGACGTCAATAGCGACGGCTACGACGACATCCTGCTTGGCGCCTATCTCCATGACTCCGATTCCTGCAACGTCGGCGCCGCCTACCTGGTACTGGGGCCGGTGACCGGCGAGTTGGACCTGTCCGGTGCAGACGCCAGGATGCTGGGGCAACACGCCCTGGACGGCCTGGGCTTCGCCGTCTCCACTGCCGGCGACATGAACGCCGACGGCTACGCCGACCTTCTGCTGGGCGCCCCGGACGAAGACTACGGTGGTCCCCACGCCGGGGCAGCCTATGTCCTCTCCGGTCCCTTGACCGGCGAGGTGGACCTGCTGGAAGCCACCGCAAAGCTCATCGGCGAAAGCTCCGGCGACCATGCCGGGTACTCGGTTTCCACCGCCGGTGACAAGAACGACGATGGTTTCGACGATATCATCGTGGGGGCCCCGGGCCAGGACTCCGCCGCAACAGACGCCGGAGCAGCCTACCTGTTGCTCGGTCCAATCTCGGGCCGTGTGGATCTATCTGAGTCCAGAGCCATGCTGCTGGGCGAATACGCCGGAGATCAAGCAGGCTCCAGCGTCTCCACGGCCGGTGATGTCAACGCCGATGGTCGCGCCGACATACTGGTGGGAGCCCCCTGGGGCGGAGAGGCCGGCTCCGACACCGGCATGGGCTATCTACTCTTCGGCCTACTGGAAGGCGAAATCCCACTGGCCGACGCCGACGCCAGGTTCCTCGGTGAAACATACGGTGACATGCTGGGGACCAGCGTCTCCAGCGCTGGAGACCTGGACGGCGACGGCTACGACGACCTTCTTTTCGGCGCAAGCCACGATGACGAGGGCGGAATAGATGCGGGGGCCGCCTACCTGGTCCTGGGATCCGCCTTCCGGCAGGCCGATGAAGACTGCGACGGCGACGTGGACGAAGGCAGGACCTGGTACGAGGATGCCGATGGGGACGGCTACGGCAACGACGAAACCTTCTACGAGTCTTGCGCGGAACTCTCGGGCTACGTCCCCTCCGACGGGGACTGCGACGACAGCGATCCCGACACCAACCCCGACGCCGACGAATACTGCGACGACATCGACAACGACTGCGACGGCGAGATCGACGAGTCCGACTCCATGGACAGCACCACCTGGTACGCCGACGCCGACGGCGACGGCCACGGCGACCCGGACGACTACACACCCGCCTGTGATGCACCCAGCGGCTACGTCTCCGACGATTCCGACTGCGACGACACCAACCCAGACGTGAATCCCGACGCCGACGAATACTGCGACGACATCGACAACGACTGCGACGGCGAGATCGACGAGGACCCGTTGGACGGCTCCACATGGTACGCCGACACCGACGGTGACGGCTACGGAGACCCGGACGACTCCGAGATCACCTGCAGCACTCCCACGGGGCGCGTGGAAGACAACTCGGACTGTGACGACTCCAGCGCCAGCGTCCACCCCGGCGCCGACGAATATTGCAACGACCTGGACGACGACTGCGACGGTGAGGTGGACGAAGACTCCCTGGACGAGTCCTCCTGGTACTCCGACGCCGACGGCGACGGCTACGGAGATCCGGATGCCCCCACCACGGCATGTGATGCCCCAGCCGGAACCGTCTCCGACTCCACGGACTGCGATGACACCGAAGCCGCCGTACATCCCGGTGTCACCGACGACTGCGACGACAGCGTCGACAACGACTGCGACGGAGAAGTGGACGAGGGCGGCACCTGGTACCTGGACAGCGACGGCGACGGCTTCGGCAGCGACGACACCACCGAAATCGCATGTGATGCGCCCTCGGGCTACGTCGCCAGTTCCGGGGACTGCGATCCCGGAGATCCGGACGTATATCCAGGCGCCATCGAATACTGCAACGGAATGGACGACGACTGCGACGGCACGACGGACGAAGGCGACTCCGCCGATGCAGCCACCTGGTACCAGGATGCCGATGGCGACGGCTATGGAGACCCCGGTTCCGCACTGATCTCCTGCAACATGCCATCCGGGTACGTGGCCGATTCAACGGATTGTGACGACTCCGACGCGGGGATCAACCCATCCGCATCCGAAGTCTGCAACTCTGTCTGGGGCGAATTCGACCTTTCCAGCGCCAGCGCGAAGATACTTGGCGAAACGAAGGACGACTACCTGGGCGAGAGCCTGTCCGCCGCGGGAGACGTGAACGCCGATGGCTACGACGACATCATCATGGGCGCCACCGGCAACGATGCCAACGGCGACTGCTCCGGGACTTCGTACCTTTTCCTGGGGCCCATCTCCGGAGAGATGGAAGCAACCGCTGCGGACGCCCTGCTCATGGGCGAAGCCGACTATGACTACGCCGGCGCATCGGTGTCCGGGGCAGGAGACGTAAACGCCGACGGCTACGACGACATCATCATAGGTGCCTACAAGGAAGACTCCGCCGCCCCCGACTCGGGAGCAGCCTACCTGGTGCTCGGTCCGTTGGAGGGTGAACAGGTTCTGTCGGATGCCACGGCCAAGATGCAGGCCGAATACGCCTATGATTTTGCCGGCTGGAGCGTATCCAGCGCCGGCGACATCGACGGCGACGGCTACGACGACATCCTGGTGGGCGCCTACGGAAACGACTCGGCTGGTTCGATGTCCGGAGCTGCCTACCTGGTCCTGGGGCCCATGTCTGGAGAGTTCTCCCTCTCGGAGGCCGATGTCAAGCTGGAAGGCGAAAACTCCTATGACATGTCCAGTTATTACCTGGCCGGCGGAGGTGATCTCAACGGCGATGGGCACCCCGACCTCCTGATAGGCGCCCAGGGGAACGACTCCGCCGCTGAAGATGCTGGGGCTGTCTATGTCCAACTGGGTCCCATGAGCGCCGATGCCAGCCTGTCCTCCGCCCATGCCCGAATCCAGGGCGAATCCGCCTTCGACTACGCAGGCAACCAGCTCTCCTGGGCCGGTGACGTGAACGCCGATGGCTACGACGACATCCTGGTGGCTGCACACTTGGAGGACTCCGCCGGCGAAAACGCCGGAGCTGCATACCTCGTGCTGGGGCCCTTGAGTGCGGGCGGTGACATCTCCCTCTCCCAGGCCGACGCCAAGCTCCTCGGGGAAGCCGCCGGAGACTCCGCCGGTCGGGCCGTCGCCTCTGCCGGAGACGTGAACGTCGATGGTTTCGACGACATCCTGGTGGGCGCCAACGGCCACGACGGCGTCAACGCGGACATGGGCAGCGCCTACCTCCTGCTGGGCCCCGTCACCGGGCAGCTCCATCTCCGTGATGCCCAGGTGAAGATGCGCGGAGAAGCCAGCGACGACAACACTGGAGCGGCCCTGGCATGGGCGGGCGACATGGACGCCGACGGCTACGGCGATTTCATCATCAGCGCCTTCTTCGAATCCTCCAACGCAAACGAAGCCGGAGCCGTCTACCTGATGCTGGGCTCGCTGCTCATGGACGATTCCGACGAAGACTGCGACGGCAGCACAGACGACGCGACAGACGCCTCCACGTGGTACCGCGACTCCGACGGCGACGCATGGGGAACGGAGGAGTTCGCCCTGGTTTCCTGCATCCGTCCCAACGGCTGGGTTTCCGATCCCAGCGACTGCGACGACGATGATCCCACCCTGAACCCGGATCAGGACGAAGTCTGCGACGGGCTTGACAATGACTGCAACGGAGTGACGGACGACTCCTCGGAGGCTCCATACTGGTTCCTCGACTCCGACGGCGACGGTTTCGGTGACGCGGATTACGACATCCGGAGCTGCGACGAGCCTTCGGGCTACGTGGCCGATCCCACCGACTGCGACGACTCAATCGCCTATACCTACCCCGGCGCAGACGAGTACTGCGACGGCATCGACAACGACTGTGACGACCTGGTGGACGAAAGCAGCTCCCTGGACGCCAGCACCTGGTTTTTCGACGCCGACGGCGATGGTTTCGGCGACATCCTCAACTGGACACGAGCCTGCTATGCTCCCGACGGCTACGTGGAGAGTTCCGCGGATTGCGACGACTCGGACGAGACTGTCAACCCTTCCGTCGCGGAACTCTGCGGCGACGGTATCGACAACGACTGCGACGGCGAGGCCGATCCCGAGCTGATCTGGTACCAGGACGCCGACGGCGACGGCTACGGCGATGAATCCAGCAGCCTGGCCACTTGCGAACAGCCCTCCGGGTACGTGGACGATCCCGACGACTGCGATGACGACGATCCCGACATCCACCCCGGCGCCGGAGACGACTGCTACGACCTCACCGACAACGACTGCGACGGTGAGACCGACGAAGGTGACGACTGGTACCAGGACGCCGACGGCGACGGCTACGGCGATGCCGACATCCCTGTCTCCTCGTGCGACACCCCGGAAGACCACGTCGCCGACTCCAGCGATTGTGACGACTCCGACGGCGCCACGCACCCCCTGGCCGACGAGTACTGTGACGGGATCGACAACGACTGCGACGGTGTCGTCGACGAGGATGACGCCGTGGATCCCATCACCTGGTACCAGGACGCCGACGGCGACGGCTACGGCGATGCCGCCAGCACCGCCCTGGCCTGCCAGCAGCCCGATGGCTACGTGGAAGATTCCACCGACTGCGACGACTCCGATACCGACATCAACCCCGCCGCCGTCGAGATTTGCAGCCTGTTGCAGCAGGACATAAATGTCTCGGCCACGGGCATCTCCTTCACAGACGAACGAAGTTCCGCCTGGAACGAGTATGCAGTATCGACGGCCGGCGACACCGACAACGATGGCTACGAAGACCTGGTCATCGGCTCCGACTCCGCCGGCATCGATGACCAGGGGGCATTCATACTCTTCCTGGGTCCGATAACCGATGCACAATCTCTCTCCGACGCCCACGCCTTCATCCTTGGTGAAACCGAAGACGACCACCTGGGCGCTTCCGTGGCCTGGGCAGGAGATACCAACGCCGATGGCCACGCCGACCTGCTGCTGGGCGCCTGGGGCGAGGACGAGAGCGGCTCCATGGCTGGGGCCGCCTACCTGCTCACGGGCCCCATAAGCGCAGACGCCACCCTGGCAGGCGCAGGTTTCAAGCTGGTTGGGGAAACGGCCGGCGATGCCGCCGGTTACGAGGTTGCCGCCGCAGGCGACGTGAATGGCGACGGAAGAGACGACTTCCTCGTGGGCGCCCGCTACGAGGATTCCGGCGGAGGTTTAGCGGCAGGAGCCACCTACCTCGTGACAGGGCCCGTCAGCGCCGACATGGACCTGTCAGGGGCAAGGGCCAAGTTGTTGGGCGAAGAACGTTACGACTACTCAGGCTCTGCTCTCTCCTCGGCGGGTGACCTGAACGACGATGGCTTCCAGGATCTGCTCATCGGAGCATACGGCAACGACTCGGCAGACGCCGGCGCGGGCGCCGTCTACGTGGTCTATGGTCCCGTGACCGGAGAACTGGACCTGTCCACGGCCGACGCCAGGCTGCTGGGCGAGAGTTCCGGCGACGCCGCCGGCTTCAGTCTGGCCTCGGCCGGAGACATGGACGCCGATGGGCACGACGACATCGTCATCGGAGCCTATGGAGAAGACTCCGCCGGAACGAACGCGGGAGCCGTCTACGTGGTGCTGGGTCCAGTTTCCGGAGAATCCAGCCTGGAGGCGGCGGAAGCCAAGCTCACGGGTGAAAACGCCTCCGACTATGCGGGTTGGGACCTGGCGGCGGGAGGCGATGCCAACGACGACGGCTATGACGACATGATCGTCGGGGCGCCGGGGCTCGACTCGGGCGAAACCCGCGTAGGAGCGGCATACCTGGTCCTGGCACCCGTAACGGGCGTCTCGTCCCTGGCCGACGCTCCGGCCCGTTACACGGGGGACCAGGAATCCGTCTATGCCGGCTACTCCTTGTCCTTCGTCGGTGATCAAAACGCCGACGGGCGCGACGACTTCCTCATGGGCTACTACAGTACCAGTGATGGTTCCTTCGCCGCCGCCCACCTGCTTCCGGGCAACGAGTTCTACGCCTCGGACGAAGACTGTGACGGAGAGATCGACGAAGATGACGCATCCAACGCCCTGACGTGGTTTGCTGACCTGGACGGCGACGGCTACGGAGACCCCGACAGCAGCACCAGCGCATGTTACCAACCCTCCGGCTACGTGTCGGACTCCACCGACTGCGACGACCTGGAAGAAAACACGCACCCCGGTGCAGTGGAGATCTGCGGTGACTTCGTGGACGATGACTGCGATGGCCGAACAGTCTGGGACTGTGATGGCTCCGTGGCCACGGCAACCCTGTTGGGTGAAGCGAACGACGACTACGCCGGTGCGAATGTATCCCCCGCCGGCGACGTGAACGGCGACGGCATACCCGACATCCTCATTGGCGCCTACGGGGAAAGTACAACGGGTGAACACGCCGGCGCCGCCTACCTCCTCCACGGGCCGGTGAGCGGCGAGGTTTCTCTGTCGGATGCCGCCGCCAAGCTCACGGGCGAAGCCACATACGATTGGGCCGGTTACTGCGTGGCCGGCGACGGCGACATCAACGCCGACGGCTTCGACGACATACTGGTGGGGGCCTACAGACAGGATGCCGCGGCTGAAAACGCCGGCGCGGTCTACCTGCTCACGGGCCCTGTCACCGGTGAGTCCGGGCTGGATGGGGCCCATGCCATCCTGCTGGGAGAAGTGGAGACGGACAACGCCGGCTACTCGGTGGCCCTGGTGGACGACATGAACCTCGACGGCTACGACGAACTGCTCATCGGAGCCATGAGAGAAGACTCCGCCGCCGACGGGGCCGGATGCGCCTACCTGGTCCTGGGGCCGGTGACCGGTGAAATCTCTCTCTCCACTGCCAACGCCAAGCTGCTGGGAGAACACGAAAGCGACTCCGCCGGCAACGCCGTCACGGGAATCGGCGACTTCGACCAGGATGGCTACGGGGACCTGCTGGTGGGCGCCTACCAGAACGACGCCGGCGGCACCAAGTCGGGCTCTGCCTACGTGGTTTTTGGTCCGGTGACCGGCGAGATCAGCCTGGGGGACGCAGAAGCCAAGTTCTACGGGGAAGACACGCTCCACAGGGCGGCAATCAGCGTGGCATCCGCCGACGACATCAACAACGACGGTTACCCAGACATCCTCATAGGTGCCGACAGCGAAGACTTTGACAGCAGCGGCGCCGGCAGTGCCTACCTGGTCTTGGGGCCAGTCCTTGGTGAGCACAGCCTGGGCGAGGCAGACGCCAAGCTTGTGGGCGAAAACGAAGATGATTCCGCAGGGTACTCGGTCTCTTCGGCGGGTGACGTGGACGGCGACGGATACGCGGACATAGTCGTCGGGGCGCCGGACTACGACGGCGGTTTCGACGACTCAGGAGCGGTCTACCTTGTCATGGGTCCTGTCTCCGGGAGGAACTACTTGAGCGACAGCCAGTCCAGGATCACCGGTGAATGCGAATACTCGGCAACCGGATACTCGGTGGCACTCCTGGGCGACATGGACGGCGACGGTCTGGGCGATTTCCTCGTGGGGGCGCCGGGCGATGCCAGCACCGACACGGCCGCAGGTGCCGTCTACGTACTCGCGGGCTCCCTGTTCTACTGAGACTGGTTGGTTGACCCGGTCTTTTCGCGGATGATCCGTGACAATTCCCGCGAGCCCCGGCGAAGGGTTCTCTTCTGGGTGACAAAGTCCGTGTGGAACAGGCCAAACTTCATGTCGTATCCTTCAGCCCATTCGAAGTTGTCCATCAAGGTCCAGTAGAAGTATCCCCTGACATCGCAACCGTCTTCCATGGCCCTGTACATGGAGTATAGATATCGCCTGATGAACTGGGCACGTCGGTCGTCCCGGGAATCGGCGATACCGTTTTCGGTCACGTAGATGGGCACCCCCAGTGTGGAAACACGGTGCAGGGCGCGTTTGAAACCCTCGGGGTAGATGGCATAGGGCATGTCCGTCATGGTATCGCCGGGTCTGGCCGCATAGGACACCGGGTTTCGGGGATTCAGCAGGAGTTTGACGTTCACGTGCGAGTAGTAGTTGAGCCCTATGAAATCAAGGGAACCCATCACCTCCAGCTCCATGGTCTGTAGCTTCAGCACCCCGGGCAAGCTGAACTTGAAAGTTCCTGTCCGGAGATAGTGCAACGCCGCTTCGTTATAGAAGGCATCGCCCACGCGGGCCAACAGCCAATCGGGCAGGTACCAGCGACGATGGGGATCCAGTTGAAAGATGTTCTTCACCGCTCCGATGCTGGCGCTTTCACCTCCGGGAAGGTGTTTCAGGGCGTGGTAGGCCTTGGCATGGGCCAGGAGCAGGTTTCGCAGGACGTGGGCGGCCTGACCCGGATCCCGCCTGCCGGGTGGAAAAATGCCCATGAGATAGCCCATTGTGGCGAACACCGCCGGCTCGTTGACGGTACACCACAGCCGCACGCTGCCCTGGTACTCGGAAAAGACACGTTCACAGAAGCGGACGAAATGAGGGATGTTTTCTTCTTTTTCGAAGGCCCCCAGCCGCTCGAACCACAGGGGATGCGTGAAGTGATGAAGGGTTGCCATGGGCACGATGCCCCTGTCGTTCAAGGCGTCCAATACCTGGTGGTAATGATCCAGGGCGGCTTGGTCGAAGCGCCCCGGTCTCGGCTCGATCTTGCTCCATTCCAGGGAAAAGCGGTAGGCGCCGGCACCTGTCTGCCGGATCAAATCCAGGTCTTCCAGGAAGAGGTTCCAGTGGTCGCAGGCAGCACCGGAGTTCTGGCCGCCGGAAATACGCGGTGTTCCGTCGGGAGCGCTCTGCTTTTCCCATTGGCTCCAGTTGTTGTTGTCGCAGCCGCCTTCAACCTGGTGGGCCGAAGTAGCCACACCCCAGAGAAAGCCCTTGGGGAAACGAACCACCTCGGTATCTACCTTGGTCCAATCCAACCTCGGCTCGGGGTAGCGCCGGTTCCAGCGTAGCAACAGCAGCAGGGAACCCAGGAAACCCACCAACAGAACGACCGAAAGGACCGATGCGACCACGAGCATGGCTCAACCTCCGTCGTTGGTGTTGTCAGCGACCCGCCAGGATCACCTCGAAGGGGAACAACCAGACCAGCCCCGGACGCAGCGGACCGCCGGCATCCCGGTGTGTGGAGAAAAGCAGAGTATAGGGTTGGGATCCCGTGTACTTCACCGTTTGCACCTGGTGGGACAGGTTGCAGATAACAGTTACCTCGTGGAGTTGGTTGGCCGCATACTCGGACCCCGGGGAGTCGCTTGCCGGTCCCCGGATCGGGATTCTGCGCCGGTAGGCCAACACCGAAGGCTGGTCCAGGTCCAGTATCTCGAAGTCCCCGTACCTCAAGGCCGGCGTACGCTTTCTCAACCAGATGAGCCGCCGATACGTGTTCCAGAGGGATTGAGGATCCTGCCGCTGGGCTTCCAGGTTGGTATTCCTATAGTCGGGGTTCACAGGCAGCCATGGCTTGACCGGGGAAAAACCGGCGTTGCTGGATTCGTCCCATTGCATGGGGGTTCGGCAACCGTCCCTGCCCTTGTGCACCGGCCAGAAACGACGCCCCACGGGATCACGCAACTGCCTGCGGGGAATGCGGGATTCGGTCATGCCGATCTCTTCGCCGTAGTACAGAAACGGCGTGCCCTTCAGGGTGAGCAGAAGAGCGGCCGCCACCTTGGCTCTTGCCACGGCATCTCCAGGCCCTGTGTAGCGGGAAAGGTGCCTGGGAAAGTCGTGGTTGCTCATCACCCAGGTGGGCCAGGCGCCCTCGGGGAGAGCGGCGTACCAGTCCAGAATGGCCTGGCGAATCCGTGAGGGCTTCCAGGGCGCACGAAGGAGCTGGAAGTTGAACGCAAGGTGCAAGGCGTCCAGTCGCGGGCCGTAGTAGTCGGCTGCATTCTTGTAGGTTCCCGTTTCGTCCAGAGTTTCGCCCACCAGGACCCGCTCACCATGGGAATCCACCAGTTGGCGCATCTCGCGAAGGACATCCAGCAGCTCGGGCCGATCCCGGTCATAGACATGCCGCTGCCCCATGTAGCGGTAGAAGAGACCGAGACCTGATGCCCTGTGGGGGTTGTCGCGGAGCTGCTGGTCTTTGAAGTAGCAGTTGTAGACATCCAGACGGAAGCCGTCCACACCCCGATCCAGCCAGAAACGCATGACATCGAAAACGGCCGCCCTCAAGCGGGGATTCCGCCAGTTGAGATCCGGCTGCTCCTTGAGAAACGAGTGGAGGTAGTACTCGCCCGTGTTCTCGTCCAGGGTCCAGGCCGAGTCACCGAAGACCGAGACCCAGTTGTTGGGAGGCCGACCCTTGCGGCCCTTGCTCCATATGTACCAGTCGCGCCGGGGGTTGTTCCGGGAGGAACGGGACTCACGAAACCACGGATGTTGCTCGGAACTGTGGTTGAGCACCAGGTCCATGATCACCCGGACACCACGCTCATGGGCCTCACGGAGCAGGCGATCGAAGGTGGGCAAATCACCGAACAGAGCGTCGATGCCGGTGTAGTCGGATACGTCGTATCCGAAGTCTTCCTGGGGTGATGGGTAGATGGGCGTCAGCCACAGCGCATCGACGCCCAGAGAGGCATCGGTACCGTCGTTGAGGATGTCCAGCCGGTCGATGATTCCCTGGATGTCGCCCACACCATCCCCGTTGGAATCCATGAAGCTCCTGGTGTAGACCTGGTATACGACGGCGGTCTGCCACCAGGGCTGGCCGTGGGCAGCCGGGTCGGCTCTTGTATGGCTCGTCATGGGTACTCCCCGCTCCATGGAGAACTGCCTCGTTCCTGCCCATTATTTCTTTCCGGCCCTGCTGGCAGGCTCCAGGTCCGCGCCCTTGGTGAGCCAGCCCGAAAAGACGATGGCCAGCAGTGGTCCCAGTATGGCCCAGAAAAACAGCAGCAACCACATGGCCTCGGGTGAATCCCAGAAAGCCAGGCCCCCGGCGGCGATCTTCTGGCCGGTGCCTTCGGGGCACCATCGCACCAGCATGTGACCGCTCATGATTCCAACGGTGGTCTTGGCAAAAAACCACGGCATCATGCTCATTCCCAGGTAGCTGCCTTCCTGCCCCGTGGGCGCGATGGCGGCGGTGTACTCATTGAGCTTGGGGCTCCAGATGACCTCGCCCAGGCTCAAAAGGATCAACATGGCCAGGGACATGCGGAAGTAGCCGACAGCCATGTCGGAACTGAACCACTGCCAGGGCAGAACCAACATGATCAGCGAAAATGAGCTGATGATTGCGCCGAACACCAGCATCTTGAAAACGTTGAACTTGTTTGCCAGGGGAATGAACAGGATGAGCCCAACAACGATGAGGATTGGATTGACTGCCTGGAGAAAGCCCATCTCCACGTCTTCCCCGATGATCCGGATCCAGTACTTGGGCATGAGCAGGTACATGTAGGTAAAGACAGCCCGAACTCCCAGAAATGCCACCATGAGAACGATGAAACGCCAGAAGGCCGACTCACGCACCACGCTGGTGAAGATCTCCCAGGCGCTCTTCGTGGGGAGCTTGTTGCCCGCCGAGTCGGTGGGTTCTTCGGGCTCATCCTCGACTCCGTGCTCCCTGGTGATGAGGAACAGGGCCGTGAGGATGGACAGCACACCGGAAAGAACGCCGAACGCAAAGATGTAGCTGTTGTCGATCTGGAGGCGCAGACGCACCACGTCTATGAGCAGGCCGCCCACGACGCCGCCCAGGTTCATTATCAGGTACCACAGGTTGAAGGAGGCTGATCGGCTCCGCCTGCTGCTGAAGCGCTTGTTTGCCGCCTGGAACACGGTGATGGTCATGGCCAGGCCGGGGGCCGTGAGCACGAGAAACAACACCACCAGCCACATCCTGTACGGGGCATCGGTCCAGAGCCCCAACACCAGCAGCCCCCCCCTCGATATGAGTTGGACGAAGATAGCCAGCAACACGGATCTTCGGATACCAAGGGAGTCGGTGAAGAACCCGCTGAAGATCAAGGAGATTGTGACCAGGCTGGTGAAGCCCGTGATGATGTAGCCAGCGTGTACGTCGTTCCAGCCGATGTTGCTGGTGAGGAATACCGTGACTATGGCGATGAGCGAGAAGTAAGCGGCCGAGTCAAGGAAGTTGACTATCTGGATCGCCCAGTACTCCCTTGGGTTGTCACGCAACACGCCAAAATCGAGAAAATACTGCTTTATCGCCTGAATAGCGTTGCCCTGCTGTGCCTTGTCCACGCTGGACTCCATTTCAACTCCACGAAAGACGGCGTGCTGCACACCCATACAAGAATACCGACGGACCCACGAACTGCGCTGTTCCGGATCTTCAACACATAGCCCGCCACCACGGCCATGACCGAAAAAAGCTCTCCCCTTCCCGGATTGGGAGACGATGAACAAGAAAATGAATTGGACTACCTGGCAAGAATACGTGAATGTTGTCGGTTCCCATCAGGAAACAATTGAAAGACACGCAGATGTCGGGAATATAGGGAACAGTATCTGCCACTTGTCCGTCACGTCTCCGCTCGCCGTCCTCAATCCCATTTCGAAAGGCTCCCACATGAAGCCCCATCGCTTCTGCCATAGCTCCTGGCTGGCCGTATCCCTTTTCGCCTTCATCTCCTGCCAGAACTCCAACCAGGACGCCAACGGTGAACTCGACGTGACCGCCACGGCGGACGATTCGGTGGTGAACCTGGTGTACGTCCAGTGGCAGACCGATGAACCCGGATACTCCTGGGTGGATTACGGCACCGACGAAAGCATGGAGTTGTCCACCCCGGTCTCCGAAGAAGAATCCACCGACCATAGCTTCGTACTCATGGGATTGCCGCCCATGTCCGATGTCTTCATCCAGGCGCACACCCAGTGCGAAAGCGGAGAGCTTACAGGTCAGACCCAGATCGGCACGCTGAACGTGCCCTCGTTCCTTCCCGACGTAGATGTGACCGTGTACGACGCTGACAGGGTGGATTCCACACCCTACATCCTCACCACGCTGCTGGTGGTGAACATGGCCGGAGCCTTCAACCGCGACGGCGACTACCTCTGGTATCGCTCCTATGACGAAGATCACTTCGCGTTCAGCCTGGGCTTCGGTGCAGACGGCTCCACCCTGATCCAACTCGTGAACTCCGATCCCATCGACGCCGAGGAAAGCCTGCTGTTCGAAGAAACGCTGGATCACAGTTCAACCGACACCATAATGGCGGGCTCGGCCCACCACGACATCGCAATCCTGGACGACGGCACCATCGCAGTCATCGGAACCGACGTACGCGACTGGACCGATCCCGCCACACACGAAACCTTCCAGGTCGTGGGCGACACAATCGTGGAACTCACCCCCGACGGCACCTGGAGCACCCTGTTCACCGTGTGGGACTGGACTGAACCCGAATCGGGCCAGGAATGGGAGGTGAGCTTCTACTCCGAGGGGGAAGACTGGACCCACGGCAATGCCATGAGCTATTCCGCCGAAAGAAACTCCTACCTGCTGTCCCTGGGCAACCTGGACACCATACTGGAGATAGATCGCGCCACGGGCGCCGTGATCTCCAGCTTTGGCGCCAAGGGGGAATACTCCATAGCATCGGGCTCCACGGTCTTCGACTTCCAACATTCCCCGACATGGACCGACGACGGCCACATCCTCCTCATCTCCAGGAGCGGCGACGAAAGCGTGGCCGTGGAATACGAGCTGGACCAGCAATCCAGGCAGCTCAACGAGGTCTGGACCTACGGCCAGGGGGAGGGTCTGTACGCCGTGGCCATGGGCTTCGTGGAACGTATGGACAACGGCAACACGCTGATCAACTTCGGATCTGCCGGCGTGATCCGCGAGGTCACCCCTGAAAAAGAAGTCGTGTGGGAGATGCAAACCGGAGTCGGCAGCTTCTTCGGGCCCGTCCTGACCTTCGACGACTTCTACGACATGCACTGACCAAACTGTCAAGGCTGGTGGGGGGGGCCACTACGCCGCGGGCCGGTTCCACAACCTTCAACGCCCGGTTCTCTTCCAGAGACGCGGGAGTAGCGTCTCGGCTCGCCCCTGCAGAAAGATATCCGTCACCGTCCTGCTGAGTACGGTGGGCTCCAGGTTCAGCTCCAACACCCTGGCCCCGTTCCTGGATGCCAGGTGGATCCAGCCCTGGATGTAGGGAAACATGGCGGTGGTCCCCACCACCAGCGCCACCTGGGGTCTGGCACGCAGGATGAAGCTCTCGGCCCCACGCATGGCACTGGCGGGCAGCATTCCTCCGAAGAGCACGACGTCGGGGATCAGGTATTCGCGAAATCGACGGGTACGGTGCAGGCTGCCGTGGATCTCGAAGACCCTGCTGTTGCCAGCCCTGAGGTGGAGACCGTCCACGTTTTGCGTGATTACCGCGAACCGGCTGTAGCTGGCCTCCATCCGGGCCAGGACGACATGGGCCGGGTTGGGTTCCGCCTTCCTGGCAACCTCGCGGACGCTTTCCAGGTATGCCTTCACCCTGGGGGGATTGCGCTGAAGTGCTTCCTGGCTGGCCACTTCCATGGGGTCCACTTCGCCGCTGTCCCACAGACCGTCCCTGCCCCTGTAGGGCCTCAGCCCCGATGCCACGGAAATCCCCGCACCCGTCAGGGCCAACACGCTGTCAGCATTGGAGAGAACCTCCACAGCTTCGTCAATTGCGCTCATGTTCTCATTCTCCACTTTCCCAGGTTTCCATGGTCGCCAGCCCTTCTTTCCCATGAGGACCCCGCTCATTCGAATACACAGATCCGGCGACATGGCACCGGGAATCGCCGGCCGGGCAGGACTCCGTCCAGGGAAAGACACGGCGACCTGCCCGATGGCGCATGCCGCCGTTTCTCATTCTTCGGAATAGCGGGAAGCCTCCAGGCGCAGGTCCATTGTGATGTCGGAACTCGTGGGAGAGACCTGGTGGACCTCCACCGCCAGAAGGTTCTGGCCATCCACCAACAGAGAGGAGTCCAACGTGTAGGACAGGTACTCGCTCTCGGCGCTGCCCGAGACCGTGGTGGAAGCGGTGGTATGGTAGTCCACCACGCCGTCGGGCATGTTCCGGCGCAGCACCTCCACGCCGTTGAGGTATACGATACCGCCATCATCCACCAGAAACGAGAGGTCCAGGACCAGAATCTCCGTGGCATCGGTGATGGAGAAATCGTGGCGGAAGTAGGTGGTGATGTACTTGTCGTTGTAGTTGGGACCGTAGCTCACCACGGTGCTCTGCGAATCGCCGTAGCCCAGGGGGGATGGCCCCGCAGACCAGGAGCTGTCGTCGAACTCGGGCTCTTTCCATGCGGAGCCTTCATCGCTGCCCGTGTCCAGGTAGCTCCACTCCGCACCGCTCTCCACCAGGAACAGCGACTCCATGTCACGAAACTGGTTGGAGGCGCCGGGGGTGCCGCCGTAGCCCATGTCCCACTCCACGTTGCCGTCGGGGTAGCGGCCCGTAGCCATGTCCTGGCCCAGGTCGCCGTATTCGAGAATCTCCAATGGTTCTCCAGCGGGGTCGTAGAGTCCCAGCAGGCCGCCTTCGTCGGGAAGTTGGAAATCCAGGTGGGAATCCCCCGAGTCGGGGTCCGCGTCTGCCCACAACACCAGGAAGCCACCGGCTGGCAGCACGAGTCCGTCGGCCAGTGGGAACTTTCCCGCCCCGGACAGGCCCGTGGCCAGTGAGTAGCCTCCCAGGTCCAGGTCATGGTCCAGGTAGCTGAAGAGTTCGATCCAGTCGGAGACCTCGCCATGGTCGTCGTACTGGGAGTAGCGGGCCAGGGGCATGAGTTCGTTGAGGCAGAGAGAGGGTTCCTGGACGAGGTCGGGAATGGCCGAATCCAGGGGTGGGGCGGTGTCGTCGGACCAGGAGCCAGCCGTTTCTCCCGAGTCTGCATGGGCCTGGGGAACGGAATCGGCGGCAGAGTCGCCCTGCCCGGAAGTACAGGCGGCCAGCAGAAGAGCGCAGAGCAGCGCGGGGGCATCTGTCCCTGGAGATGATCTTTTCTTCATTGGGCAGTTTCCAGAATTCATGACAATTATTGAACAGCAACGGAGATGATATAGAGCAAAATGTAGCCTGCCCACCGAAAAACACATCTTCGACGATTTGCACGGACTCCACGCTCGCTCCCCAACCCACCGGAGATTTGGATACATGTTCTGGTTGTTTCCCATGGCCCTCGGTTTCGCTCCGGTGGACAGCGACCTCGCTCCCGGTCCTGAAGCCCCCCACCTGTCTCGCAACGTCGCCTTGCAGATTCGTTGGAACTCGACGCCCCTTGTGCGGGACTTCCAGAACCGTTGGGGACCGTGGGCCATCCGCTGGGACCAGCGGAACGGCAGCCCCAGGGGGCTACTGGGCGGCGGCCTGCCCGCCGAATACGCGGAGCAAATGCTGGATGATCTGGCCAGACT
Organism: Myxococcota bacterium; assembly: GCA_024276675.1. Lineage (GTDB taxonomy): Bacteria > Myxococcota_A > UBA796 > UBA796 > JAFGLY01 > JAJRWT01. Next base: position 89,190 of record JAJRWT010000056.1, read on the forward strand.
GGCAGGAGTGCCCCGCGAAGATCTGGCATGGGACTTCCGCAAGGCACGCGGCGACAGGCAGGTCATCCACTTTCGACATAGCCGCGATGGCACCCCCATCGAGGGAGCCGGAGTGGATCTCTTCATCCAGGCCGGCTCCATACACCTGGTCCTGGCCTCGCTCCACAGACCCAACCTGGACCTGGAGCCCAGACCGGGCGAGCTGATCCTGCCCCTTGGCCGGGACGGGCGCATCCAGTACTTCGTGGTGACCCGCTCCGAGACCGACGACACGGTCACCTACAGGGATCGCGCCGGTCAGTTGGTCAACCGTTACAGCAAGCGCCACTACCTGGATGTCACCACCGAAGAGCGCACCGTGGGCGATCCCCTGATCCAGGTGCCGGCGCGCCTGATCACCGTGAGCAACGAAACCGCTACGCAGATTACCGGAGACGACGGCTCCCACGAGCTTGAGCCACCCATCGACGTACAGGCCCAGGGCCCCTACCTGAAGTTGAACGACCAGGGCAGGCTGGTGGAGGTGGACGATGTCTGGGACGAAGTCCTGGACTGGGATGTGGATCTGTCTCCGGCGGCATCCTCGGTGCTACACCATTTCTACGTGGTGCGCGACTGGCTGGAAGCCACCAGGCCCGACCACGACTGGCTCCCCATGCAGGTCACCGCCAACGTGGAACTCAGCGGCACCTGCAACGCCTACTACTCCAACGGAACCATCAACTTCTATGCCGAAGGCGGCGGCTGCGTGGATTTCGGCCGCATCGCCGATGTCATCTACCACGAGTACGGCCATGGCATTCACCAGTACATCATGGAATCCGGCACATACGCCTCGGACGTCTCCGAGGGCAGCTCCGATTTCGTGGCGGCCACCATACTCGACGACCCCTACCTCTCGCCGGGCTACGCCGGGCCCGGCACCTACATCCGCGAGTTGGACACCGACAAGATCTACCCCGACGACATCACCGGCGAAGTCCACAACGACGGGCAGGTGTGGGGCTCCTTCCTCTGGAACCTCAGGGAACTGTGGGAAGAAGAGTACGGCGCCGAGGCTGGCTGGCAGATGGTGGACACCCTGTTCCTCGAGGCCCTGTCCTACGGCCCCACCATGACGGACCTGGGAGACGCGGTCCTCAGCGCCGACGACGATGACGGCGACATAACCAACGGTACGCCCCACGTCTGTGAGCTGATGAGCCTGCTGGATCACCACGGCCTGGCCCCTTCTTCGCTCTCCATGGTCACCCTGGATCACGAACCCATCTCCTCCGCCGGCTCGTTCGACGACTCCTACATCGCCCGCTGGAACCTGGCAGAGCTGCTCCCCGACTGCCCGGAGCTGGGACTGGACGAATCCTCGCCCATGCTCTTCTACGCGGTTGATCCGCCCACCGGCGCCACCCTGGACGAAATGGTGTTCCAGGGCATCTTCCCGGATACAGACGAATCCGGCTACCTGGCGGCAATTCCGCGGCAGCGTGCCGGCTCCCGTGTGGTCTACTACCTGTCATGGACCCTGGCAGACGACGCTGAGACCCAGTACAGCCACGGCGGCAGCGCCGACGGCCTGTACAGCTTCTTCGTAGGCGACCGCCAGGAACTCTGGTGCTCCGATTTCGAGGGTGGCATGGAACCCTGGACCACCGGCCCGGGCTATCCAGGCCAGCCCGTGGATGCTTCCTGGTACTCGCAGTGGGAGGTGGGCGAACCCCAGGGGCAGACCTATTCACCCGACTCCGCCTGGTCCGGCAGCCAGGTACTGGCCACCGCCCTGGATGGCATCGGCCTGTACGCCAAGAACAACGTACAATACGTCATGACCCCGGACCTGGACCTGTCCGATGCCAACGACTACATGCTCCTGCTCAGCTTCAGGCGTTGGCTCACCGTCGAAGACGGCCAGTACGACCACGCCACCGTCTGGGCCCTCCAGGCCGAAGACCAGGATCCCTGGATGGAGCCTCTCTGGCAAAACCCGGCATCCGAGGAAGGCGACCAGCACACGCTGGACATGGGCTGGGTCCAGTCGGACCTGGACCTGCGGGCCTTCCTGCAGCCAGGCGACTCGGCCCGCCTGGCATGGACCTTGGACAGCGACTCAGGCCTGGAATACGGCGGCTGGCACCTGGACGACGTCTGCCTGTTCACCCTGGCCGATGTTCCGGGACACTACAGGGTGCGGGATCTGGAAGCCACGCTCTACAGCACCGGCGTACAACTCACCTGGACCCAGCCATTCATCGAGCCCCTGGGCGAGACGGTCCTGGTGCGAAACGACGGCGGGTGGCCCGGCGGCCCCGATGACGGCGTGGTGATCGCCCGCGACCTGGAGCCTCGCTGGGGCTTCTCCGTGAGCGCCGTGGACCGAGACCCGCCCAGCGGGGGGATTGCCTACTACGCGGTCTTCGCCTCTGCCCAGCAGGGCCAGTGGTACTACGACCTGGTGGACGGCGACAACGCCGTGGCAGTGCCCATCTCTGGCGGCGACTCCCAATCGGAACCCGACACCGGCTCCGCCGCTGGCGAAACCAGCACCCAGGGCAGCCCACCTTCCGCCAGGTCGGAATGCGGCTGCTCCTCCACCAACAACGACCTGGCGGGCCTGTGGCTGCTCCTTCCGGCCCTGCTGCTCTCCCGGCGCCGACGCAGCAGCCGTGAATGAGCCGAAGCCGGCTGCCAGCTCCACCGAGCGGTCTGCGACCGGGTTGTGTGCCAGCACGCTTTCAGGTTGTTCAGCGACCACAGTCTTGGCGCCTGCCACGGCCACGTCGCCAAGGAGATCCGGTCTTGCAGGATACCTGTCAACAGCAGCCGCCCGCCAGTCGATCACCCAACACCCTCTGACACCGCATTTCACAGCCAGGCGGACATCGCTCGAGCAAGCTCAATCAGTCGCCCAACTTGCCCAGCTCCTGCTCTGCCTGCGTGGGTCCGGCCAGGTGGGGTGGGGTGTCATCGGATTCTGGCTGAAGTCGTGGCAGGGCAAAAAGGAATGCGGCAGCGGCAAGACCGCCCACGACCAGGCCGACCAGGGTACCGGTCGACTGCGAAAGGGCCAGGCCAACCGGGGCAACCATGAGGTAGGTCACTGTTGTAACGGTCATGAACATGGCCGGTATCGCCGCCATCCACCACCAGCGGCCGCGGCGCCCCAGGAAGACCGCCCCAGTCCACAGGGCCACCGCCGCCAGGGTCTGGTTGGCCCAGCCAAAGTACTGCCAGATGACGTTGAAGTCCACGAACTGCAATCCCAGGGACATGCCGAAGAGCGGAACCGCTATGAGATAACGGTTGCGGGCTGGGCGCTGATCGAGCCGGAGGTACTCGGCAGCGATGAGCCGGGCCACGCGGAAAGCGGTATCTCCTGAAGTGATGGGCAGCACCACCACCCCCAGGATTGCCAGGATCCCGCCCACGGTGCCCATGGTGCCGGTACATATGGTGTGTACGACTGCCGCCGGTCCCCCAGCGCCAAGAGCCTCTTGCAGGGCCGCGGGGGATCCGTACCAGCCCATTGCCGCCGAGGCCCAGATCAGCGCGATGAAACCTTCGGCGATCATGGCCCCGTAGAAGACCGGACGCATGTACCTTTCGTTGCTGATACAACGGGCCATGATGGGGCTCTGGGTGGAATGAAAACCCGAGACAGCGCCGCAGCTCACCGTGATGAAGATTACGGGCCAGGCCATGACGCCTTCGGGGTGGAGGTTCTGCAGGGTGAAAACCGGTGGCTTGAGATCCCCGAACAGGATGAAACCCGCGATCCCCACCACCATGATGAGCAGGGCAACTGCAAACACGGGGTAGATGCGGCCGATGATCTTGTCCACCGGGAGCAGGGTGGCCAGCAGATAGTACAGGTAGACAACCCCCATGACGATCCAGAGCCATGCCAACTGCCAGCCATCGCCGGTGGCCGTGACCTGGTCCAGCCCCAGCCAGCCACCAACCAGGGAGGCCGGCAGCATGCTCACCAGCAGCTTGGCGGGGGCCTTGACGAACACGGTACCAACCAGCAGCATCAGCATGAGGATGAACAGGGTGGCAAGGTGCCGGGCGGGTTCGCCGAGGTAGTGGCCGATCAAGGCCGACAGGCCGGCACCGTCGTTACGCACCGACATCACGCCAGCCAGAAAGTCGTGAACCGCTCCGCCGAGTATGGAACCGAAGATCACCCATAGAAAGACCTGGGGACCCCAGAGCGCACCCATGATGGGCCCGAAGATGGGCCCCAACCCTGCGATATTGAGAAGCTGCACCAGGAAGACGCGCCAGGTGGGCAGCTTGACGAAATCCACGCCATCGGCATGGGTGATGGCGGGAGTGGGCCTGCCGGGATGGGGGCTAATGCTTTTCTCTGCGGCGCGTCCGTAGAACATGTAGCCCGTGAACAGAAGAAACAGACCGAGAACGAAATAGAGCATCGTGAACACCCTCTTCCGGAGCCCAGGACGCCATGGCGCCGCAGTGAGAACAATCCCGTGGGTATCCAGTATAGTAGCCAGGACAGGCCAGAGTCATACCGGAAAAACGAACTGCCGATCATAACCGGCCATCTATGCCGACAAAAGAAGCGCCACCCTTTTACCGCCATTCTGAGGCCGCATCTTCGGGCCACAGGCCCGGGTCATGGTCACGGCCAGGAGCTGCCCTGTCCGTGCGATCCTCAGAACATCCCCAGCTCCAGCCTGACGTGCTCAGGCAGGTTCTGTGGGTTCCAGGCGGGTTCCCACACCAGGTGGACATGTACCGACTCCACGCCCCTCAGGCTTCGCAAGCCGGTGATGACCGACTGGCGCAATTGCTCACCCATGGGACAGGCCGGAGAGGTGAGGGTCATGTATACATGTAGCTGCCCCCCCACCTCCAGGCGAAGCTGGTAGACGAGGCCCAGGTCCAGTATGTTCACGGGCATCTCGGGATCGTAGATGCCACGAAGTATGGAGACGGCCTTGTCCTGGATGGCGCCCAGACCCCATTTTTCGGGGGGCTGCACGATGTTGTGGACCAGGGAGTCGGAGCGCGCCGCGTTCGGCTCTGGAGTTGGAGCGGACTCGGCGGCTGTCGACGAGGCAGGAACTGTTCCCGCCGAGGGAGCGGACAACCCGGGTCGCCAGTCCGGTTGCGGGTCGACTCCCAGGCCGCCCTTGATTTTGTCGATGCCCCAGCGGGCGGCCTTGGCCACGGTGCCTTTTACTGCCATCTCACACTCTCGCCGTTGAAGGAGAAACAGAAAAACCTGGATCGTGGTTTCACTCCGCCACCACGGTCTCGCCGCTCTCGCTCAGAGCGGCCGCCAGGGCATGCCAGGCCAGTGAGGCACATTTCACCCTGGTGGGAAAGCGGCTGACTCCCGCCAGCACCACCAGCTTGCCCAGGGATTCGTCCGCGGGGCTGCGCCCGGTGACCATGGCGTTGACGCGAGCCAGCAGGGTCTTCACCTCGTGAACGGGCATGCCACGAATCTGTTGGGTCATCATGGAGGCCGATGCCGTGGATATTGCGCAGCCATGGCCCTTGAATCGCACATCACGCACCAGGTCGTCACGGATGTCCAGAAATACCTCGACCTCGTCGCCACAGAGAGGGTTCAAACCCCTGGCGTGGTGACTGTGGGGATTCAACTCGCCCTTGTTGCGGGGCATCCTGGCGTGATCCAGGATCAGCTCCTGGTAGAGGTCGTCGGCCAGGTTCATCTGAACACCTCCAGGGCATTACCCAGGGCAGCCACCAGCCTGTCCACGTCGGACGTCGTGTTGTAGAGACCGAAGGAAGCCCTGGTGGTGGCCGGAATGCCGAAGCACTCCATCGTTGGCTGGGCGCAATGGTGCCCGCTGCGGACAGCCACGCCCTGCCTGTCCAGCAGAGTTGCCAGGTCGTGGGGATGCACGTCGTCCAGTACGAATGACAGCACCGGACCCTTGCGAGGAGCGGTTCCGATGATCCTCAAGCCTGGTATGGATTCCAGGGAACGGGTGGCGTAATCCAGGAGCTGCGCTTCGTGGGTTGCCACGGCGGCCCGATCCAGGCCCGATAGAAAATCTACCGCGGCCCCCAGGCCCACGACGCCCGCGATATTGGGCGTGCCGGCCTCGAAACGATAGGGGGGCTCCTGGTAGGTGGAACGTTGGAAGGACACGGAGAGGATCATGTCACCGCCCCCCTGGTATGGGGGCATCTCCTCCAGGAGTTCCAGCTTGCCGTAGAGCACGCCCACACCGCTGGGGCCGTACATCTTGTGGCCCGAAAACACGTAGAAGTCGCAATCCAGGCGCTGCACGTCCAGCACCTCGTGGGCCACGGCCTGGGCGCCGTCCACCAACACCGGTACGCCCCTGGAATGGGCCGCCTCTATTATGGTCTCCAGTGGGTTCACGGTACCCAGCGCGTTGGAGACGTGGGCCAGAGCCACGAGACGAGTGCGACGGTTGAGCAGATCGTCCAACTCCTCCAGGCGCAACTGCCCCCGATCATCCATGGGGATCACACGGATGACGGCGCCGCTTTGCTGGGCCAGGAGCTGCCATGGGACGATGTTGGCGTGATGCTCCATGGCCGAGAGCAATATCTCGTCGCCCCGCCCCACACGCTGGCGCCCGAAAGTGGCGGCCACCAGGTTGATGGCCTCCGTGGCCCCCCGCACGAACACCAGCTCACGGCTGCTACGGGCGTGAAGGAAGTCCCGCATCGCCTCCCTGGAGGCTTCATAGGCGGCGGTGGCGCGCTCGCTCAGCGCGTGTACGCCGCGGTGGACATTGGCCACGTCACGCCTGAGGTGAGTATCCATGGCCCTGATGACCCGCTCAGGCTTCTGGGTAGTCGCGGCGTTGTCCAGGTATACGAGGGGGTAACCGTTGACGTGCTGGGCAAGCGCGGGAAAGCGGGCTCGAATGATCCCAGGGTCGAACTTTTCGGGAAGCGGCGGCGAAGCCAGGTGTAGATGACTCATGAGTCCTCCTGCTTGGAGATCCGTTCAAGCCAGCGATGGACTGGACCGGAGAAGAGAGCCGTTGTGGACTGCATGTCCTCCCCCCGCGGCACGGTTTCCAACAGGCCCCCGGGCAGGACATCGGCCACGAAAGCTCGAAGCATCAGCGCCCGAGCCTGGCCCGTGGAGAGCCCGCGTGAGCGCAGGTAGAACATGGCGTCCTGGTCCAACTCACCCACGGTGGCCCCGTGAGAACACTTGACGTCGTCGGCGTAGATCTCCAACTGGGGCCTGGAGTGGGCGGTGGCCATGTCCGACAAAAGGACCGATCTGCTGCCCTGGCGTGCGTCGACGCCGGTGGCGCCTGGCTCGATGAGCACCTTGCCGTTGAATACGCTCCTGGACTGGTGCTCCAGCACCGACTTGAAGCTCTGGAAGCTCTTCCCGCCCTCGTGGGCATGTTCCACCAGGGTGAAGTGATCGTGAAGCTGTTGGCCCCGGCCCATCGCCAAGCCCCTGAGATCGGTGATGGTACCCGGACCGCTGCTCTGTACTCGTGCCTCTAGTCGGGCCAGGGCTCCCCCAACGAGCAGGGAACGAAGGGTGTAACTGCTCTCGGTGCCCTGCCAGACATGGGCCGAGTTGACCAGGGATGCATCTCCAGGTACCTCCTGCACGAACAGGTGCTCCAGGTTGGCTCCATGGCCCAGGTAGAGCTTTGTCACCCCGTTGACAAAGGCGCCGGTCTCGGCCCCATCCACGGATACCAGGTGCTCCACCAGGGTCAGGGAGGTACCGGGCTCCAACACCACCAGGTGCCTGCCGTAGATGGCATCCCGGCCGGGGGGCAGGCCCGTCAGCAGGTGCACCACGACATTTTCGGGAGCGCCGGATCTCACGCGCAGCAGCGCTCCGTCCCGCAGATAGGCGGTGTTCAGGTCGTCCAGGGAATCTTCCAGCGAAGAAGGCCTCTGCAGCAGGAGCGAGAGAAGATCATGGGAATGGGAGCCCTGCTCCAGCACGGAAGCGATAGTCCCCAGTTCCAGCCAGTCCGGCTGCTCCGGGGCCAGGACGCGAGCTGCCGCAGTCCCGGAGAAAGCCACCCCGAACGCCCCGGCAAGCATTGGGGGTTCCCGCCATGCCGAACCTTCCCCTGCCAGGAAGGCCAGCCCTGGGTGTATGGGTGGAGAACCCAAGGGGGTGTTCTTCCAGTCTTCGTCCCGGCGGCCAGGCAGGCCCCTGGTCAAGAAACGTTCCATGGCCCGTTGCCTGCTGGCATGGATGAGCGTGGAGCCTGGCAGGTACGGCAACAGCTCGTGGAAGGACTCCATGGACCTGGAGAGGGAATCGAACATGGTTCCTCCCTATGCGCCGGCCGGAGCGGAAGCTGGCAACTCTTCCAGTAGCCAGCCGTAGCCCCGCTCTTCCACCTGTCGAACCAGCTCCCTGCCCCCGGAGCGTATGATCCGCCCGTGGGCCAGGACGTGGGTGAAGTCGGGAACCAGGTGATCCAGCAATCGTTGATAGTGGGTGATGACAATCATGGAGCGCCGCGGAGTTCGGAGGGCCTGGACTCCCCTGGCCACGATCCTCAGAGAATCGATGTCCAGGCCAGAGTCCGTCTCGTCCAGCACCGCCAGCTTCGGTTCCAGCATGGCCATCTGGAAGACCTCGTTGCGCTTCTTTTCGCCACCGGAGAATCCCTCGTTGAGGGATCTGCTCAGAAAGGACCGATCCATCTCCAGGAGATCCAGGTGACGGCCGGCCCTCTCCATGAAATCGAAGGCGTCCACCGGGGCTTCACCACGAGCCTGGAGGACCGAGTTGAGGGCGCTGCGCATGAACTGGGCCGTGGACAGGCCGGGGATCTCCACGGGGTACTGGAATGACAGGAAGACCCCTTCACGAGCGCGCTCCTCCACCGGCATCTCCAGCAGATTCCGCCCCAGGTAGGTGATGCTCCCCCCCGTCACCAGATAGTCGCCGTGCCCGGCGATGACGTTGGCAAGGGTGCTCTTGCCGGAGCCGTTGGGGCCCATGATGGCGTGGACCTGGCCGGGCCCCACCTCCAGGTTCAGGCCGCGCAGTATCTCATCGCCTTCCACGGAAACGTGCAGGTTGCGAATGCTCAACATGATGGGTTCCTTTCCACTGCTGCCCACGGAGGGGCTGGTAGGTGTCTTCCAGTTGTCAACGCTCATCCAACCGTCCCTTCCAAGACCAGTCCCAGGAGTTTCCGGGCTTCTACGGCAAACTCCATGGGCAGTTCTTTGAGGACCTCTCTGGCGAAACCATTGACCACGAGGCCCACGGCGTCGTCGGCGGAAAGACCCCGCTGCCTCAGGTAGAAGAGCTGCTCCTCGCCGATCCTGGTGGTCGATGCCTCGTGTTCCACCTGGGCCGTAGAGTTGTGGACGTTGATGTAGGGAAAAGTGTGGGCGCCGCAGTGTTCGCCCAGCAAAAGGGAGTCGCACCGCGTGAAGTTGCGAGCCCCGCGGGCCTTGCGGTTCACCTGCACGAGTCCCCGGTAGGAGTTCTGGCTATGACCGGCTGAGATGCCTTTTGAAATAATTGTGCTGCGGGTGTGTCTGCCGGCGTGGATCATTTTTGTGCCGGTGTCGGCCTGCTGGTGGTCGTTGGTGACCGCCACGGAGTAGAACTCGCCCACGGCGTTGTCACCCTTGAGGATGCAGCTCGGGTATTTCCAGGTGACCGCCGAGCCAGTCTCCACCTGGGTCCACGAGATGCGGGCGTCCCTCTCCACCAGGCCCCTCTTGGTGACCAGGTTGAAGATGCCTCCCCGCCCCCGGGAATCTCCCGGGTACCAGTTCTGCACCGTGGAGTACTTGATGCTGGCTCCTTCCAGGGCCACCAGCTCCACGACAGCGGCATGGAGCTGGTTTTCATCGCGCCGAGGCGCAGTGCAGCCCTCCAGGTAGCTCAGGTATGAGCCCTTGTCGGCTACGATGAGGGTCCGCTCGAACTGCCCCGTCTGGGCTGCGTTGATGCGAAAATACGTTGAAAGCTCGACCGGGCAGCGGACTCCGGGCGGGACATATACAAAAGTGCCATCGGTGAACACTGCCGAGTTCAGGGCGGCAAAAAAGTTGTCCGAACGTGGAACCACCGTTCCCAGGTAGCGCTTGACGAGATCCGGATGTGTCCTGGCCGCCTCGGAAAAAGGCATGAAGATGATGCCCTGCTCCGAGAGCTGCGCCTTCAGGGTGGTGGCCACGGACACGCTGTCGAACACGGCATCCACCGCCACTCCGGCCAGTTGCTTCTGCTCGTCCAGGGGGATCCCCAGCTTTTCGAAGGTCCTGCGGATCTCGGGATCCACGTCGTCGAGGCTGTCCAGGACCTTTCCCCTGCCGGGAGCCGCGTAGTAGCTGATTGCCTGGAAGTCGATGGGGGGAATGGAGAGCTGCGCCCAGCGGGGCTGCTTCATTTCCCGCCATTTCCGGTAGGCTCCCAGGCGCCACTCCAGGAGATAAGCCGGCTCCTGCTTCTTCTGGGAGATGAGTCTTATCACTCGCTCGTCCAGGCCAGGCGGAACGATGTCCTGCTCCACATCGGTGACGAAACCCGGCTCGTATTCGTCGTTGGCCAGGATGTCCCGGACCGCCCTATCCTGGCCCGCGGTCCGCTCCGTTGGAGGCTCTCCAGTACTGGGATTCATGTCGATTCCTCGCTGTCGTGTTTAACAGGGACACTGCTTTTGGAAGGTTCAAGCAGTCGTTCCATGGATGCTTCATCACGAAGAAGTGTTGCGACGCTCAGACTCTGCAATATGTCCTTCATGGCCCGGGCCATCCTGGCCCAGAGTACGCGCAGTGAACAGTCACTCTGGTGTACACAGAGTTCTCCCCTTCTCGCCGCCGTATCGCAGCCCCCCCTGGAAAAGGGCTCGCCATCCAGTGCCACGACGGCCTGCAAGATGGTGATCTCCTGGGGAGGCATGGCCAGCCTGTAGCCCCCCTGTGCTCCCCTCAGGCTCTCCACCAGCCCCCCCTGCCTGAGCAGGCGCATGAGCTTGGCGGTGTTGGACGGGCTCAATCCTTCGGCCGCCGATATCTCGGGAATCCCGACGGGTTCCGGGGAACCCGTGGATTCGTGGCGTGCCACGTACAACAGGCACCTCAACCCGTACTCCTCGGCCGCCGACAACTTCATGGACTCTGTGCTCCTCTTGATAGTTCCCATCCGGAAAAGGCTCCCATCGCCGGAGCGGCCCATTCCTTTGCCAGGCACATCCGCGCAACCACTTGAAATAGCGCTGCTATTCCGGCGGGTTACGCAGGATGCGCCTGGCTCGAAAGCGACTCGCCCCGGCTCGGTCCGCCTTTTCCGGATGGGAACTTGATACTCTCGAAACTCTTGAAACAAGCTCATGGACACAGGTTAATCATACTGTATAAAAATGTACAGTATACAACCAGCCAAAGGTGAACCGGCTTACCGAAAGATCCCATTGGCAGCGGCCGAGCAGGTGGCGGGTCTCGCGGAGCCAGGCCGACACAGGCGTTTACTCCTCACTTTTTCGCCTCCCCACCCCCTGGGCCCAGCCATGGCCTGCCCAGGTATTTGCGTGACCAGTGGCCCAGGGAGGGAAGTCCCAGCTAATTTGTGGGCTGAATACCGACGGAAGGGGAAACCTGGATGAAACTGGATCTGAACGAGCGTCTTTCAGACGGAGTGCTCCTGCTGGACGGAGCCATGGGCACCATGTTCTACGAGCTGGGGGTGCATCTTGGACAGTGCTTCGACGCGCTGAACCTCAGCGATCCCGACCTGGTCCAACGCATACACGAGCAGTACCGGGATGCCGGGGCCCAGGTGCTCATGACCAACAGCTTCGGTGCCAACACCTACAAACTGGAGAGGCACCATATCGTCGGTCAGACGGCAGAGATCAACCAGCGTGCGGCGGCCCTGGCCAGGGAGGTGGCCGGCGACGATGTACTGGTGGCCGGCTGCGTGGGTCCCCTGGGAGTGAAGATCGAACCCTGGGGTCCCACTTCTCTCCGCGAGGCCAGGGCAGCCTTCGCGGAGCAGGGCCGAGCGCTACTGGAAGGGGGAGTCCATCTCTTCGTGATGGAGACCTTCTCGGATCCCAGGGAACTGGTGGAAGCAATTCGTGGCGTCAGGGAGGTAGCCACAACCGTGCCCATAATCGCCAACATGTCTGTGGGCGAGAACATGCTCACCAGCATAGGGGCCGCGCTGGAGGACTTCCTCCCCTACATCGAAAAGGCCGAGCCCGACGCCATCGGTCTCAACTGCACCACCGGCCCCAAGCACATGCTGGAAGCCGTGGAGAAGATGGCCCCCCTCACCCGCCTGCCCATATGCGTGGAACCAAACGCCGGATTCCCGAAACACCTGGAAGAACGCTACTTCTACCTGTCGAATCCTGACTATTTCGCTCGCTACATACAGCGCATGGTGCAAGCCGGCGCACGCATCGTCGGCGGCTGCTGCGGTACCACGCCCGCCCACATAAAGGCCATGAAGCGCTCCCTGAAGGTGGTGCAGCCCAATTCTTCCGTTTCCGTGAAGCCCATGCAGGTCCGGGAACTGTCGCTGAAACAGGTGACCCCGTTGGCCCAGAAGTCGCGCCTGGGCAAGAAGCTGGCCGAGGGAAAATTCGTGGCATCGGTGGAACTCCTGCCTCCACGAGGCTGGAGGCTCAACCGAATGCTGGCCGTTGCCGGGGAACTCTACTCGGGTGGTTTCGACACTATCAACCTCCCCGACGGACCACGTGCTTCCGCCCGGATGAGCCCGCTGGCAACCGCCGTGCGCATAGAACGGGAACTGGGACACGAAACGGTACTGCACTACGTCTGCCGTGACCGGAACCTGCTGGGCATGCAGGCAGACCTGCTGGGGGCACACACCCTGGGCATACGCAACCTGCTGGTGATCACTGGCGACCCACCGGCCCAGGGAGACTACCCCGACGTCACACCGGTGTTCGACGTGGATTCCATCGGCCTTACCAACCTGGTCAACAGGTTGAACCACGGCGTTGACGCCGGTGATCGCTCCATCGGCAAGCCCACGTCGTTCCTGCTGGGAGTGGGCGCCAATCCCACGGCAATCTCCTTCGAAAAAGAACTGGAACGCTTCTACTGGAAGGTTCAGGCCGGTGCCGAGTTCGCCGTCACCCAGCCGGTCTTCGACGTGGAACCGCTGCTGCATTTCATGGATGCCATCAAAGACTTCGAGATTCCCATAATGGCCGGAATATGGCCTCTTCAATCCCTGCGGAACGCCGAGTTCCTACGCAACGAGGTACCAGGTGTTACCATTCCCGACTCGGTGATGGAGCGTATGAGGGCAGCCACCGGCCCGGAGGCACAGCGCGAAACGGGAATGCGCATCGCCATAGAAATGGCCCAACAGGTTCTTCCGCGGGTGGCCGGTCTCCAGATAAGCGCCCCGTTCAACAGGGGAGAGGTGGCAAAATGGATGTTGACAGAGCTGCAACCCCACATCACGCAGTTCCAGGATCATCTGCACGTGTCATGACCTCGTCCCGGGAGCAGGTCCTCAGGGATCTGCTGGATCGTCGGATCCTGCTGCTTGACGGTGCCATGGGCACGATGCTCCAGGGTTTCCACTTCACTGAAGCGGACTTCCGCGGAGATCGCTTCCGGGACCACTACAGGGATCTCGCGGGCAACAACGATCTCCTGCCCCTGGTCCAGCCCCAGGCCATCACCTCCGTACACCAGGACTACCTGGCCGCGGGAGCCGACATAATAGAGACCTGTACATTCGGAGCCAATGCCATCTCCCAGGCAGACTACGGGATGGAGGCCCAGGTCTACGAAATGAACCTGCACGCGGCCCGCCTGGCCGTTGAGGCCGCCGTCCGCCAGACCAGCCTGACCCCAGAAAAGCCACGATTCGTCGCCGGTTCCATGGGCCCCACCAACGGTACTCTTTCGCTCTCACCCGACGTCGACAACCCGGCGGCCAGGTCCATGAGCTTCGATCAGGCCGTGGACGCCTACGCGGAACAGGTACGCGGCCTCATGGACGGCGGCGTCCACCTGCTGATGTTGGAAACCATCTTCGACACCCTGATGTGCAAGGCGGCCATGGTGGCCATCCAGGAGCTTTTTCGTGAAAAGGGTCGTTCCCTGCCCTTGATCATCTCGGTGACCATCTCCGACGCATCCGGGCGCACCCTGTCCGGCCAGACCATCGACGCCTTCTGGACCTCCATAGCCCATGCGCGACCCCTGGCCGTTGGTACGAACTGCGGCCTGGGCGGCGAGAAGATGCTCCCCTACCTGGCGGAGCTGGCGGCCGTGTGCAGCACCTACACATGTGCATACCCCAACGCCGGGCTGCCCGACGGCTTCGGCAACTTCGCCGAGACACCACGGGAAACCGCCTCCCACATCGGTGGGATGGCCCGCCGGGGCCTGGTGAACCTGGTGGGCGGTTGCTGCGGCACCACCCCGGGACACATCCGCGCCATCGCCAGGGCCATCCACGGTGTCCAACCACGAAAGCTCCCCGCCGATCCCCCTTCGTGGCCGCGTCTCAGCGGCCTGGAAACCCTCGAGATCCGCCCGGACTCCAACTTCATCGTGATAGGCGAACGCACCAACGTCACGGGTTCGCGGCGCTTTGCAAGACTCGTCGGGGAGGGGCGCTTCGACATGGCCGTACGCATCGGCCTGGGCCAGGCCCGCAACGGCGCCAACATCCTGGACATCTGCATGGACGACGCCCTGCTGGATTCAGAACGTTCCATGCAGACCTTCCTGCGCCTTGCCGCCGGTGAGCCCCAACTGGCCCGCATACCTTTCATGGTGGACTCCTCCCGCTGGTCCGTGGTGCAGACCGCCCTGAAGAACATCCAGGGCAAGTCGGTGGTCAACTCCATCAGCCTGAAAGAGGGCCAGGAAGCCATGCTGCGCAAGGCCCGCCGCATACATGAGCTGGGGGCAGCCATGGTGGTCATGGCCTTCGACGAGGAAGGTCAGGCAGCCACAGCTCGGCGCAAGGTAGAGATCCTTGGGCGGGCATACCACCTGCTCACCCAGACCGCGGCCATCCCGCCTGGCGATATCATCCTGGATCCCGGGGTGTTGGCGGTGGGTACGGGAATGGACGAACACCGTCGCGTGGCGCTGGATTTCATGGCCGCCGTCCGGGAACTCAAGAAAGCATGTCCGGGGGCCCTGCTGACCGCCGGAGTCAGCAACCTGTCATTCGCCTTCAGGGGCAACAACCGCGTTCGCGAGGCCATGCACTCCGCGTTTCTCTACCACGCCATCGAGGCCGGCCTGGACATGGGTATAGTCAACGCCGGCCAACTGCTCCCCTACGACGAAATCGACAAGGAGCTGCTGGAGCTGGTGGAAGACGTCCTGCTGGACCGGCGCCCCGATGCCACGGACCGACTCATCGACGCCGCCGGAAACTTCAAACAACGGGCAGGGGCGGAGCAGTCCCCGGAAGCTCCGGAATGGCGGAATGCCGCCCCCGAGGATCGCCTCGTCCATGCACTGCTCAAGGGGACGGACGATTTTCTGGAAGAAGACCTGGCGGACGCCCTCCGGCACTTTCCCACCGCCATGTCCCTCATCCAGGGGCCCCTCATGGCGGGCATGGACCGGGTGGGGGATCTCTTTGGAGAAGGCAAGATGTTCCTGCCCCAGGTGGTGAAGAGCGCCAGGGTAATGCGCAGGGCGGTGGCCATCCTGGAGCCGCGTCTGGCAGAAGAGTCCCCCGGGGGCGAGCGCGGCAAGCGGGCGCGAATCCTCCTGGCCACGGTGCGAGGAGACGTCCATGACATCGGCAAGAACATCCTCTCAGTGGTGCTGGAGTGCAACGGAGTAGAGGTGATTGACCTGGGCGTGATGGTGCCGGCTGCCCGTATCCTGGAAGAAGCCAGGACCAGAAAAGCAGACGCCATCGGCCTGTCAGGGCTCATCACGCCCTCGCTGGACGAGATGGCAAGAGTGGCCAGGGACCTGAACCAGTTGGAAACTCCGGTACCCCTGCTCATCGGAGGGGCCACCACCAGCCCGGAGCACGCCGCGGTGGCCATTGCTCCTGCCTACGAGGGGGACGTCTTCCACGTTCGCGACGCATCCAGGGCCACGACGCTGGTCTCCAGGCTGCTGGATCCCGCCTCATCGGCGGAACTCAGGTCCGAAAACCGGCGTGAGCAGGAGCGCCTGCGAGAGAGGCACCAACAGAGATCCGCTGCCCGGTCCCTGCTTCCCTATTCCCAGGCCCGTTCCCGACGCCTGAAGCTGGACTGGACCGACTACAACCCACCCGCCCCAGCCTTTTCATCCACGGTTCTCCCCTTCCAGCCAAGCATCCGGGATGTGGCCGAGTTCATCGACTGGAGGTTTTTCTTTCCGGCGTGGGGCATCAAGGGCTCCTTTCCCTCGCTGCTTCGACACCCGGAGCGGGGCTCCAGGGCTTCAGCCCTCTACAACGACGCCCTCCACATGCTGGAACAGATGTCCACAGAGGGCATCCCCACCATCAGGGGGGGGTTCGGCTTCTGGCCGGCGGCCTCCCAGGGCGACTGTCTGGTCCTGTACACCGGCGAGGACCGTAGCGACGAAAAGCTGCGCATCCCCACGCTGCGCCAACAAGAGCCCAGGGCCCTCCAGGGCACCTGCCTCTCCCTGTCGGACTTCCTGGCCCCCCAGGGCAGCCCCGCCAGGGACTACCTGGGGGTCTTCGCGGTAACGGCGGGCCTTGGTCTGGAATCTCTGATAGACCACCACCGCCGACGGGGCGACGAGTACAAGATCCTGCTGGTCAAGAGCCTGGCGGATCGACTGGCGGAAGCCGCGGCCGAGCTGCTTCACCTGGAGGCCAGGCGAACCTGGGGCATCGAGGTTCAAAGCCAGCCCTCGGCGGAATACCGCCAGGATCTCTTCAGGGGCCGCTACCAGGGTATCCGCCCGGCCATCGGTTATCCGGCCTGCCCCGATCACTCCCGGAAACATGGACTCTTCCGCCTGCTGGATGCCGCCGCGCTGGGCATGAGCCTGACCGAAACGGCAGCCATCGTGCCCGCTTCCAGCGTGGCGGGGCTCATGTTCTCCCACCCCGAATCCCGCTACTTCGATGTGGGCTTCATCGGCAGGGACCAGTTGGAGGTCTACGCTGCCTCGGCTGGGATCGCCACGGGCATGGCCAGGCGCTGGTTGGCTTCCAGGTTGCTGGAACACTGACGGGACCGAGCACGGTGGCCTGCACCGAGGCGTTGCATGGCCACCAGCTCCCAGGCTTCTCTCCCTGGCCCGGGACTGTTCTCCTTGGTGTCCATTTTTCCACTGACGCCCCTCCATTCGGCTATGCTCTCCCCTGGACCACCCACCCGGAGCGCACGGCGAATGCTTCCCCTCCTCTTCCTGCTCTCCTGCAACCAGCCCGAGGACACCGGCAACCCGGAGCCCACAACCTGCCAGGCGCCGGACCCGCCAGCCGAGGCCACCCTGCGCCTGGGCCAGGACCCCGAGCTGGTGCTCCTGCCCAACGGGCGAGCCATCACGCCGGTGGGTGAACAGGTGGAGCTGGACAACCAGCTCGGCAGTATCGTGCTGGACCCGTCGGGAAGCCACGCCTACGTGGCCGGGATCAACCGCTATCGCCGCAGCCTGCACGTGGTGGACCTGGAGATGGGCCAGGAGATCCAGAGCCTGGAGCCGGAAGACGCCTGGTTCGGCCTGGTCATGGACTCCTCCGGGAGCACGCTCTACGCCTCGGAGGGCAGCTCGGGGGCGGTCCAGGCCTACTCCGTTGCCGACGACGGGACGCTGAGCGCCGCCGAGCGCTTCGAGCCGGGGGGCTACCCCGCCGGCCTGGCGCTCTCCGACGACGAGAGCCTGCTCTACGTGGCGCTGTACGGCGATGGCGCGGTGGCCGTGCTGGACCTGGACAGCTCCCAGATCGTGGACGACCTGCTCACCGGCGGCACGCCCTTCTCCATCGTCAAGGTCCCCGGGCGCAACGAGCTGTGGGTGTCGGACCTCTCGGACTCCGTCATCACGGTGCTGGACACCGACTCAGGTTTGGTGCTGGCCACCGTGGAGGCTTCCGCCGACCCCGAAGGGCTGGTGGTCTCTCCAGACGGCTCCACTGTCTACGCCGCCCTCTCCAGCACCGACATCGTGGCGGCCTACGACGTGGGCAGTCTCAGCCTGCTGGCCAGCACCTACCTGGCCGAGGACATCACGGGCCCCATGGGCGATCCCATGCCCGCGGTCGGCCCCAACGCCCTGGCCCTGGACCAGGAAGCCGGCATCCTCTACGTGGCGCGATCCTCCGACAACGCCGTGGGCGTGCTTGACTCCCACAGCCTCCAGGTGCTGGGCAACTTCCCCGTGGCCTGGTACCCCGACGATCTGGCCATCGCCCCCGACGGCAGGGTGGTGGTCTCCAACATGAAGGGCTATGGCTCAGGGCCCAACATGGACGAAACCGATCCCCCAGGCACTATCTCCGGCACCCTCTCCATCGTGGACCCCGAGAGCATCGACCTGGCGGCCACCACCGCCACGGTGGAGGACAACCTGCGCCGCACCGACACGGTCTACCCCTTCGACTGCCAGGGGCTCTTCCCCGTCCCCACGGCATGGGGCGAGAAGAGCCCGTACATCGAGCACGTGGTGCTCATCGTGCGCGAGAACAAGACCTTCGACGCGGTGCTGGGCGACCTGGAGGGGGCCGAAGGGGATCCCGACGGCGCCATCTTCGCCGAGTACACCCCCAACCTGCACGCCCTGGCCGGGAGATTCGGGCTCAACGACAACTTCTACACCGACTCCGAGGTCTCGACCCAGGGCCACCTGTGGCTCACGCAGATCTGGGTGGACGACTTCATGGAGAAGTCCTGGATGGAGGACTACCACGGCGGAGGAGACTTCGCTGCGGACCCAGTCATGCCCGCGGCCACGCCGGGCTTCGGCACCTTCTTCACCCACCTCATCACCCACGACGTGGACTTCACCATCTTCGGCGAGCTGGTTGGGGCCTTCGACGAGGTGGACGGCGAGGCCGTCATCGAGCACCTGGACCTCTCCTACCCGGGCGTCTTCTTCGACCTCAGCGTCAAGGACACCGACAGGGCCGAGTACGCCGCCGACCAGCTCTTCGGCGAGGACGGCCAGGGGGGTGGGTTCCCGCCTTTCGTGTTCATGCTCCTCCCCGACGACCACACCGCTGGTGCCAGCGACCCCACCCCCGAGGCCATGATCGCCGACAACGACGCCGGCACCGGCCTCTTCATCGACCGCCTCAGCCACTCCACCGCCTGGGATGACACGGTGGTATTCGTGGTGGAGGACGACCCACAGCAGGGCACGGACCACGTAGATGCCCACCGCTCCTTCTGCCTCATCGCCTCGCCCTGGGTGAAGAGGGGCCACGTGAGCCAGGTCCTCACCTCCTTCCCCGCCATGTTCAAGACCATCGAGCTGATCCTCGGCATCCCGCCCATGAACCGTTTCGACGCCCTGGCCACGCCCATGTGGGACTCCTTCACCACCAGCCCCGACTACGAGCCCTATGAGCACTCCGAGTCGGCGGTGCCCTGGAGCGCCCCCTGGCTGCGACCGCGCCCCGCCCCCGAGCTGACGCGCATGATGGACTTCTCCGGCCCCGACCGCGCCCCTCTCCTGGGAGAATGGCTCTGGTGGTACTTCCGGGGAGAACCCAGGCCGGGTTCAATCCTGGAGCGCTACGCCGCGGGCGACAGGGACATCATCGCCACCTTCCTGGGCGACGACGACGGAGACGACGAGATCTACGAGCAGGGCTACCGGCTCTTCGAGGCCTGGCTCCGGGAGCACCCCGAGTCCGGCATCGACTGGCAGCCGCCCTGGCGCCCCGATGCCATGGGCGCTCACCCGCCGGGCACAGCCGCCCCCGACCTGGACGACTGAAGGCTGAACAGGGCCCCTCTTGCGGAGCGCGCCCTCCGCCAGACCCGCGAAATAGTCGCGCGGGGCGACTTTCTGGGAGGGATGACCCGCTACCCCCGCGAAATAGTCGCGCGGGGCGACTTTCTGGGAGGGATGACCCGCTACCCCCGCGAAATAGTCGCGCGGGGCGACTTTCTGGGAGGGATGACCTACCAACCCCTCCGGAATAACCGAAGATTCCGCCGAGGCCGTAGATGTTGGCAGGATCACCCACCAGGTGAGCACGGAGCCCCACGTGATGGCGGCAACGCCGCTGAAGGTGATGGCCTCACCGAGTTCCAGAAACGGTGTGGGCATTGCCGGGCTTCCGTGGGAAACCCGGATCGACACCGGCCCGGTACTCACCTGGGGGGGATCGTCGTGGAGCGAAGCCACTGGAGGCGCTCCGTGTCGGTAGGAAGCAACAACGCGGGACCAGCCAGGCCCCCGCGGCAGGTGTAGCCGCTGTCCAGGTCCAGGTAGTGCCCTGGTCCCGACGGTCGAAGTTGGACCAACCCAGCAGAGACGGCAAAATCTCCAGGTCCCTGGCGCAGCGGAGGCTCGCTGCCGTGCAGGAGCCTGGCCAGGTTGCGCAGGACACGGGCTGCCGAACGCGGGTTGAAACGACGATCCACCAGGCCATCGTGGGGAAAGTAGCCACGGTCCTTGTCCATGAAGGTGTCCAGAAAGACCATGACTCCCGGATTGGCCGCCGCAGCCAGCATTGCCTCGGCCACGCGCCCAGCGATGGCGACATCATCCCGAAAACGGCTCTGTTCCCCTGATCTTGGAAGTTCCACGTGGCAAAGGGCCCGCAGGCCCGGTGTTTCCGCCAGGTTCCTGGCACGGTCAATCCCATCCCAGGGTGACAGGTCCCGTGGAATGCGAAATACCAGGTGGGTCACGGCGCCGGGAAGGGCTACGACCTGGTGGGGGAGAGGTTCTTCGACTCCGAAGCCCTGCTCCAGGAAATGGGAAAAATACCCGGTGGGATCGGAGCAAGGCGCTTGTACCCTGGAGAGCGCCACCGGTACGGGGCAGTCTTCGAGGGTTGGCAGTACCCGGGCCCACAAGCTAGGAAGCACCACTATTTCCCAGAGATCCACCAGGGCCTGGTACTTCTGCAGAAGTCCCCGGCCGGATTCCAGGTGCCGGGGCTCCCCGCAGGTGGAAAAAAAGGTGAAAGAGGCCCCCTGGCTCCGCAGCAGCTCCAGGCGGTCGCGGAGCAAGGGATCATTCAAGTCACCCAGGGCCAGGCGAAAACGCGAAAAGCCCATCTCTTCCAGGGCAAGAAGGGACTCGTCCGTGCGAGCCCACTTGCGCTGGAAAGGGTCCAGGTCTCCGCAGGGGAGATCCACGGCCCGAGCCCAGCCACCCGGCAGCCAGACACCCAGAGCCGAGGCAGGAGTCGGCCCGGGAAAAGGAGAAACGGGCATGGCCGAGCGGTACATGTCCACCCGAAATCCGGCGGAATCCACGTGAACCATGAAAAATCCCAGCTTGGCGCGGTCGTCGCGTCCGTTTTCGGGGCCAGGCGCAACGGGGTAGAGTTCGCTGTACTCGGGCCTGACGAAGGCGGTGGAGGGCAGGACATATACATGGGTGCCCTGGTAGCGATTGTGGAAGTAGTTGTGGACATGGCCGGTGAACACGGCCTCTACGTGAAAACGCCGCAAGATGCCCAGAAACCAGGTACGGCCAGGCAAAGCCAGGTTGTCGTAGTGGGATGGTTCATCGGGATCGAAGAGATACGGCGGGTAGTGCATGAACAAAAAGATACGTTCCTTGCCCTGCAGCTCACGCTCGAGCCACTCCCTCTGGCGCCGCTCCGCCTCCAGCCCCGAGCCCAGGAGAGAGGAATTGAGCAACACGAAATGGCAGGGGCCGTGTTGGAAGGAGCACCAGGTGGATCCCCAGATGCCCTGGAACGACTCCAAGCTCGAAGCACTCACCTTGGGCGCAGTAGCCGGGGCGTCCTGCTTGTCACCGACATCGTGGTTCCCGGGAGCCACATGGAATGGGCAGTCCAGGTCGTTGAAGATCCGCCTTGCGACCTTGTTGGCACTCTTGTAGGCACCCAGCGTCGGCAATGAGTGGGTGACATCGCCCAGGTGGATCACCAGCTCCGGTGCCAGGGCTCGAAGAAGCGCCACGACACGCCGATTACGCAGGTTGTGCCTGGCATCGGATGGATAGCCAGCCTGACGATCCCCGCCTTCGGGCCGAACGTGGGTGTCGGAAATGATGGCAAAAGAAAACGAACCCCGGCCTGCCACGTTTTCAGAACTCGAACATGTAGGTGCGCTTGTCGTCCTTGGCAAAGACGGCGTACTGCCCGGGCGGCAACGCTCCCGCGGCCAGGTAGCGAACTTGGTGGCCCTTCTTGTCCAACACGGTCACCCTGGACGGATCCGGGGTGGCCTCGATGCGCTCATAGTCGGTGTTGGATTTGAACTTGATGCCGATGTAGGTCCATGGATCTTCGGTGGTCCAGATGTTGCTGTTTCCGAAACGCCTTTGCCGGGGTTCTTCGATGAGTGGATAGAACTTCATGCGCTTGGCGCACCTGGGGCCGGACATGACCAGGTATTGGCCTTCTTGCACCCTGGTCAACTTCTTGAACAGCTCCATGGGGTAGTAGGCGCGCTCGTCTTCGGTGTTGAAGATGATCTTGTAGCCTATCTCGGTCCTGGTGTTCTGCTGGGTCAGCTCCTTGCCGTCCAGCAGGTAGATCCCCTTTGGGGGGGTACGCCAGACCTTCACCTGGACGGCCCCGGTACTGGTGCTGCTGCCGTCCACCTGCTCCAGGCCGTCGAAGAATAGAGTCTTGTCGGCCGGGTAGATGTCGTAGGTTTCGCCACCGCAGAGTTCCGGGAACTTGAACAGACCGGATTCGTCGCTCGTGCTTTCGAAGGTCTGGCAAGTGAGATCCAGTGCCCTGGGCGCCTTGGCTATCACCCGCGTTTCCGCCAGGGGTTTCCCGTACAGGGCGTCCACGAGTTCGCCTTCGAAAGACCCGTTGGTCATACAACTGGACAAGAAAAGACTCATAAGGAACATTGCCCTGTACATTCTCCACTCCTGGCCCGGGTAACAAATCCTGTTGGGTACTGGCTCTGCAAGAACCCCAACAACCATATTACATCACGTATGCTCCACTCGATCAAGGCCAGTGGCATCGCCAGGAAGAACAAGAGGCCAGCCGCCAGCGCCCATGGCGAGCCCGCCATGGGGGAAAATTCGGGATGAACCGCGGTGCAGCACAGCAACGGCCCCACCACGGTACTGGCGGAGGATGGGATAGGCTGCTCGTCGAACGGCCAACGGCTGGCGTGGCGAAGCGGAGCGTTCAGTCGTCTCTGCCGCCCAGGAGCCCCAGGCGCATCAGCCAATACAGAAGCTGCAACACCGCTGTTATTGCGGCTGCCAGGTAGGTGGCGGCCGCGGCGGTCAGTACGCGACTTACCCCTACAAGCTCTTCTCCGTGGAGGAGGCCCATCTTTGCCAGGGTACGACGAGCACGGATGGAGGCGTCGAATTCCACCGGCAACGTGACCACCGTGAAGAGCACAAACCCGGCAAACAGGAAAACACCCAGGGTGGCAAGCCCGCTGAAACCGATGAACATGCCAATGATCACCAGCCACAGGCCAAGGTGGGTTCCCACGTTGGCCACCGGGACCATGGCCTGCCGCAGCTTCATCATGGAGTAGCCGCGAGCGTGCTGGATGGCATGCCCCACTTCATGAGCGGCTATGCCGGCCGCCGCCACGGAGTCGCCGGAATAGATATTGGTGCTCAAACGCAGAGTCTTGCTGCGCGGGTCGTAGTGATCGGAGAGGAAGCCGTCTATGGGTTCGATGCGCACGTCGTGAATGCTTTCGGCACGCAGGATGGCTTCAGCCACTCGCGCTCCGGTGAGGCCGCGCAAGGTGCGGACCTTGCTCCACTTGCGCACGGCTGACTTGGTCCACAGGGAGGCCCCGAGACTCAGTACGAGGCCCACGATCATGATGGCAATATAGGCGGGATCGTAAAACATGCTCCTAAGATATCCACCTGGTGAAATGCTTCAAGGTCCGTGAATGCAGGTTCTTCAAACCTGCCGGTTTCCGTCACGCCGCTGGGACCGAGCAGGAGCGGTTCCCAGCAAAGGTGGGAAGAACAGCACGGCAGATGAAAATACCTGGCATGGCCACAAGGCGACTCAACCCGCGCAGCTATTCCAACGGTCTTGAAAAAACGTGACTATAAAACAGAAGTGACCATGAAGTCCTCGCGAGTTTCCGGTCATCGTATAAAGGATGGACGCACCGCATGGTCTTTCCCTTTTTTGTCTCTTCCCAAGTTTTTCCTATACTCACAGCCAACATGTCCACGGCGAAGCCAGCCATGAAGTCCCCCAGAAAAGTCAGTCTCAACTCCGGTCCCACAAAGCCCGAGTCAGGCCTCCTGGAAGGACGGGAACCACGGGACCGCCACCAGGTCAAGGTTCCGGTGGGGATCATGCCATCTTCACCTGCCCGATCTGGCCGTGCCAAATGCAGCAAGACAAGTCTCCTTCTCGGCACTCTCCCGATGCTGCTCATGGGAGCGTGCCGCAACGAAGTTCCCGAAGAAGAAGACACCGCGGCCCCTCCCGAAGTCTCCTCCCACGTGGACACCACCCAGATAGTGGGGACAATATCAGCCATGAACGGCGTGCAGGGCAGCCCCTCACCTCTAAACTCCGGCAGTGCCTCCCTGGTGAGCCGCTACCGGGATGCCGAGATCCCCATAGTGAGAATTCCCGTGGGGGATGGCCCGCGCTATGCCCTGTCCGGCGTCTTTCCGGATGCCTCCGCACCCACGGATGACCCGGAGTCCTACGATTTCGCCGCCATAGACTACAGCCTGTCAGGCATCATCGACTCCGGAGCCGAACCCCTCTGGCAAGCCACCTATGACATTGGCAGCACCGACGAATGGGAGATGGGTTGCTTCCACAGGGGCTACGCCCCCCAGGACCTGGAGATCTGGGCCCAGGTCGTAAAACACGTACTGATGCACTTCAACGAAGGCTGGGCCGACGGCTACGATTGGAACGTCCGTTACGTCGAGTCCCTGAACGAACCCTTCAAGGCCGGGCTGTATGAACGGTCCGACTACATGGATGTCTGGTTGGCCTACCAGGCCATGGCCGTCGCCGTCCAGGAATACAACGCGGAGTACGGCAGAGACGTGAAGGTCGTGGGCCACAGCAACCCAGTCAGCCTGAACACCGGTCCCGACGATGGCCCCAACAGCGACATCTGGCTCCTGGACGACTTCCTCACCTTCATCACCGCAAACGACGTTCCCTTCGATATCTTCAGCTACCACCAGTATGGCGACTACTACGAACAATGGGAGACGGCCGTCACCGTGAGGGAGCACCTGGACGCCGCGGGCTTCGAAGACACTCCCATCTGGAACACCGAATGGAACACCAAGGGCTTCGACAGCCAGGACACGGCGACGGCCAGCGCCTACTTCGCATCCCACAACGCCCAGACCAAGACCATGTGGCAGGACCTGGTGGAGCAGGCGTTCATCTACCGGGCCAGCCAGAGACCAATCGGAGAAGACCAGTTCGGTTGGAGCTTCTGCGACGATATCTTCTACCTTGCAATCGACGCCACCCCGCGGCCGGCCTACTACGGCTGGCTGGTGTTCAGGGACATGGAGGCGATGACTCCCAATCGCCTGGCGGTGGACCCCATCGACAGCAACAAGGTCACCTTCCTGGCGGGCAGCTCCGACACGGGCCAGCAGTTGTCCGTCCTGCTCTCGTACTGGGCCATGGAATCGTCGGCCGACCTGGAAACCGACTACTATGTCTACGTGGATGGCCTGGAGCCAGGCAGCATCTGGTGGGCCGAACTGCGAACGGTGGAAGCTTCCACCACCGACTACGAAGCCCGCAGCCAGCAGTTCCTGACCGCGGACGAAGGCGGTACCATCATGCTCACAGGCACCATGAGCCCATGGAAGATCCACTACTGGTACCTGGTGCTCACCAACTGATCCATTCCCTGGCTGCTCGGTTCCCTGGCTGCTCGGTCCGCCTTTTCAGGATGGGAATGACCAAGACAACACCCGCGCCAGGAATGAACCCTGGCGCGGGCAGTCATGTAGCAAGGTGGTCGAAGTAACGAGTGAAGCGGTCCTACTTGCCGGCGTAGGTGAAGCGCCAGCTCAGGCCGTCGGAGTCGGTGCAGGACATCAGGTCGCCGTCTACGCTGCAGTCCAGGCTTACGCCGAAGCCGCTGCCGATGTCCACGGTGAACTCGGTGGCCGAAAGCTCTGTCACGGTGACGGAGTAGGATTCGGAGCTGGTGTCGCTGTCGGCAGACCAGGTCCTGAGGGTGTCGAACGTGAGATCACCGGTGTAGTCATCGAAGACGGTCAATGCACCGGATGTGGTCTCGGTGTAGGTGTCGCCGTAGGCGTTGTAGGAGTATTCGTCAGGGTAGGAGGTTTCACCGATGGCGGTGAGATCCCAGGTACCCACGATTGCTGACGAACCCAGAAAACATGCGGTGAGAGCGAGACCCATGGCCGAAAAGGCCGGAATTGCGAGTAGGCTGCGTTTCATTGTTGTTCCTCCAGTTTGGTCGTATTTCAATACCCTGAACGCCAACAACCAGCAAGAATTTCCTGGGAAATCAACAAAAACCGAGTCGAATACTACAGGAAAACGGCAACCCAAGTTCTGGGTTTACAAGCTTTACAAGCGTAACATCACCACATCAACCAAGCCAGCCTCCGGGACCGGTCACCATGGTTTCCAGGCCAGCTACGAAGAAAAATGCCCCGCAACCGGGTACCCAGCCACGCAAGCCGAGGTCCATGGTGCCCACAGTTGGGGGACTACTTCGTGTAGGAATATGAATCCACCAGGTGAACCGGGAGGGGTCCATCCAGCGTTCCCATGCCCCAGGCCTCCAGGTCGAAGCTCCTCCCGCTCACTTCCACCGTCACGAAACCCACCTCGGAACTCACGACGTCCTCCGTGGCCACGGGGGTCGGAAAAGCAAGGTATTTGCGGTACTCGGCCCACCGGGAATCCCAGGGCACGATCTCGCCGGAAAAGGAGCTGCTTCCGGCCGGTGGCAGCACGACGTAACCGACTCCGTCGGCTTTTCCGCTGCCATAGCGACCCGAGGAAGCCAACTCCCCGTCATAACGCAGGGGGAACATGCGCTGGTACAGGTGCTCATGCCCGGTGAACACCCAGTCCACGCGGCCATCGAAAAGCCGTGTCATGGGCCGGGTGTCCCACTGGGCGTCGAAGAAACGCCTGCCAGCATTGTACGGTGGGTCGTGCCAGACGACAAAGACCCATTGATGCTCGTTTTCTGCCAGAATCGAGTCCACCCACCGGTACTGGGCAGCGTCCTCCTGGAATTCATCCGGACGCTCCGAGTTGAGAACCAGCAGCAGAGCCGAACCAAAGCCCAACGAATAGACTGTCTCGGTCCCGGAACTTGCCGGCAGCTCGAAATAGGTCTCGAAGCTGCTGGAATCCGGGTTGCTCTCCAGGGTGGGAGTGTCGTGGTTCCCGATGGCCGGTAGCATGGGAATCCCGGCGAAAAGATCCCTGGCCCCGTTGAAGAAACGCCACCAGGAACCGGGAGTATCGTTGCAGGGCAAATCACCGGCCAACAGGATGAAAGCAGCCTCGGACCATTCACGGGCCACGATGTCCCCCACTCTGCCCCAGGCCTGTATACTGCTTCCGTTGTCCTGTATGTCGGCCATGACGACGAACTTGAAGCTCGTGGGGTTGTCGTCGGGAACCTGGAAGCTCAAGAGCCCCGAAGAATGCCCAGCATTGTCGTACACGCGATAGTAGTAGCGCCTGCCGGCTTCCAGTCCGGTCAATGGGACATGGTGGATGTACCCGTATTCGCTCCCCAGGGACACCCTGTCGGGAACGGATGTCTCTCCCCAGGTCACAGCTCCGAGGCAGGGGGCCGAGGTGGCGAAGTTCACCACCACACCCTCCGCGGGGCCCACCTGCTCGGTCCAGGTGAGGTACGGTCCCAAGTATGGAAAGTGTACCGAGAAATGGTACTGGAGACCCTGGTTGTCGTCGCGTATCCAAGCGGCTTCATCCAGGGCGAAAAAGAGCAGATCGAGGGTCTCCACCCCACGGGGCAGGTCGACCGTTGCCTGGAACACCCGGGAAGCGCCTCCATCGTCGCGAAGGGTCATGGGAGTATCGAGAAAATAGAATGAACAGGAAGATGAATCCGACGCTCCCTCGAAACCGGCGCCCCCCTCCACGGCCAACCACCCGTCGAATCCGTACTGCATCACAAGCCTGTCGGCCGAGGCCAGGTCCCCCCGGTACGTCACCGTGACGGGGTGGCCGGGCTGCAGCTCCGCGGGGTCGATGGTGACCACCGGCGTGAAGTAGGGATCCAGATCCTCCAGGTGGAGGTGGTCCGTATCTCCTGGGGAGCTGTCCTGCGGGGACGGAGCCGTAGCGGTGTCCACGACACGCAGAGTTCCCACGGGGCAAGCGGCCTGGGAAAACGCAAACCAGGCGCACAGGGCAGCCCTTCCGAGGGTCGGGAGTCGTGGAGATGAGAGAGGTTCGTTCATCAGACATACCAACCGGAGGCAATCTGGATCGCGGACGGATCGGGAGCATGAAAAAAGCTGGACTCAAGGGGATCGCTAGCACGAAAACTTACCACTGTACAGCCAGAGGCCCTGGACCGGGGGCTCAGTTTCGCTTCTACCGTTGCAGAGACGCCCCGGAACCGCTTCTGGAAATGACGAACCGCAATCCAGACCACACGGGCAAACAAACTCATGGACATCCCGCCAATCTCCGGAAACACTTCATCCAGCCCCCTTCAGGCAATGCCAGACGGAATGGAAAAAACCATCGGCCCGACTCTTTTCATCGCCCCTCAGGGGAGCGTCGTGGTTCCTCCACGTTACTTCGACTGCTCCCGCTACGACTCCTGTCTTTTCAAGGCCATGCAAAGAGGCTGGCGATCCTGGGGCTGCCAGGCCTGTCCTACGTGTCCGGCCGAGATCAAGGTCTAAATCTGGCATCCAGTACGTCCGCCCAGGAGGACCCCGGACTGAACATCGGACCTGACCGTGTTGCTCCGTTCACTGTGACCGGTCACGGGGGTTCTCGCTCCCACCCGCCGTAGAACGAGCCAGGGCGCCACGCGCCATGGCCCTGACGTGGAAATCCAGGGCACCAGGCCGATCCTCCGCGGGGAAGGCCAACGCAAGCGCGTCGGGATAAGGGGCACCCTGAAGCGGACCCCCCAGTTGCCTGCCAAGAGAGTACAGTGTTCCCACGGTCATGGAAGGATCCGAAACCAACAAGCAGGCAGATCCACGCTCCATGGAGATCTCCGCCAGCGAATGCGCCAGGCCCCACTCTCCGGAAAACGGCCTTTCGAAGTAGACTCGGCCATTGCCAAGCCTGGTCAACCACAAGGCTGGCCCTCCCTGGGCGGGTGTTCGACCAGCAGGGTCATCCAGGAGAAAAGTCACCGTGGGCCAGGCCAGAAATCTCCCCAGGGGCCCCGCCGGTGAAACTGGACAATGCCCCACCAGACCCAGGCGATGAACTCCGTGCCTTGCCAGGATGCGAGCCAGCTCTTCGAGTTGGTCCATGCCCATCCCGGAATCCGCCAGCAGAGAGACTGTGGCCCTGAGCTTCCTGGGCCATGGCGGTCCCGACAGATCTCCCTGGCTCCAGAGCATACCGGGAAGAAGAGGGTGCCTTGCCATCTCCAGCACACGGGGCAGGGCTCGGGCATCGGCGGACAGGATCTCGCCCCCCAGGGACCTCCCCGGCATGTCTGTCTCGGGCAGGCGAACCAGCTCCCGTGGAGTTGGCTCGGGCAGGGGGAGCACATCCAACAGAGAGAGCACCGGGGGCCAGACAGCCACGCGCCCCAGGGCCAGGGCCAGACAGCCAGCCAGAGCGGCGTTGACACCGGCCCCCGCCGCCCCGCCCCTCCAGGCCAGGAAAAACAACGGTGGCAACAACAGGAGCCAGGCCCAGACACAGGCCTGGACCAGCCAGGCAACAGTGGTGGGATTTCCCGTCACGCTCTGTTGGGAAGCCAAAGCCAGCAAACGCCCGCACAACGCAGCGCCAGCTCCCAGAGCCATCCAGACCAGCACCACGGCCACGCAGGCCCAGCGCCACGGGCCGATGCCCGACCATGCACGGCCTTCACCCGCCAGTCCAGCGTAACCTCCGCAGACCACGAGTCCCACCAATCCCGCCAGAAGCAGCATGGGAGCCGAAAAACGAGCCACATTCGCAGCCAGCTCCAGGGCCATGGGCATCGCCTGCAGGGCCTCGAGATACTCGGCATTCTGCAACGCCACCAGGCGCATCCAGGTACCAACCCCCATGGCCGGCGCAGCCAGCAGCAGACAGAAGAGCACCAACGAAAGACCCGCCCTTCTTCCTGATGACATTCCCTGACCCACGAGCCAGGCCCCCAGCACCGCAACCAGTGGAAAGGCCCAGGAAAAGCCCGCCATGGCACCCGTGGGGAGCCGATCCAGCGCCCACAGGAGCAACATCCCGGCACCAGCCACCGAGATAGCCAACAAGCCCATGTATTCTGGCCTGGACTTCATGTCTGGGTCCCATGGGAGCTGCGAAGTGTTCAAATCCTCGGACAAGACCTGGAAAAAAGGAGAATAACGGGTGAGCTGCAAGACAGGCCAGACCACCCCAGCAGAGCAGACGGCGCTTTTTGGCGTCCTCCGCCGGACGCCTGCCCCCAGGGGATGCTACACTGCGAGACACTCCACCCCCAGGCCCAGGTATCCCAATGCGCCGGAAATCGCCCCGATGAACACCAGACCAATCCCAGCCATGCTCCTCACGGCCCTGGTGCTGTCACCGGCCTGCAAGGCCCCTCCCGAAGCACCTCAGGAGCTGGACGAGTTGTGCGGTTTCATCTTCGAGCATTTCACCGACGAAGATCCCGCGGAACTCGCGGCGGGACTGGGAAACCTGGACACATGGTTGAACGCCAACCTGGAAGAAACCCTGGAAGGCTACGAGGTAACCGAGCTTTCCCGGGACAGCGTCGACGCCCTTGATGAAAACTCCCGTGATCTCGATGGCATGGTGGGCGCGGCGGTGGGTACCGAAGGCTCTTTCGACCCTGCCGAGATTGCCGAGGTACTCGTGCTTGTGGACCCGGTGGAGCTTTCTCCTGGCATGTACGAGGTCTATGATCGCACCTTCCTCACGGATCAGAACTGTTTCGTAAAGGCAAAATGCGAAACCCTCGAAGTCTTCAACTACATGGAGAGCACCTATCCCCTGGGCCTGGACGTCACCACCGAGACCAACGGCCAATATCGATGGGTCGACATGGAAACGGGCACGGCCATGCTCCAACGAACCTGGATGGACTCACCTGCGGAGGTCTCCGTGGACTGGCTCTCCGTACAGGACCAGTTCTACCTGAACGTGGTCATGCCATCGGAATCCGGCAGCGTCAGGCTGCAGGCCACCTGGATTGTGGCCCAGGTGATCAACGCCGAGATTCCCGATGGCATCGCCCTCACCCTGGTCATCGCCTCCATGCAGGATGTCTACGAAGACGTGGACGCCTACCTGGAAGAGCAATAGGAGTCCGTTTCCGGAACCCTGCTGGCCAAGGAGCGCGGGATTGAAGAGCAACAATCGTCGAGCCATCATGGCAGCCCTGCTGGCAAACCTGGGGATAGCCGTGGCAAAGCTGCTTGCCTTCGCCTTCACGGGAGCGGCCTCCATGTTGGCCGAGGCCGTTCACTCCATGGCAGACACCACCAACCAGGGCCTCCTCTTCCTGGGTGGAGCCCTGGCCAGGCGAAGGGCAACGGACCAACACCCCTTCGGCTACTCCAGGGAGCGATACTTCTGGGCCTTCATCGTGGCGGTCGTGATCTTCACCGTCGGCGCCATCTTCGCCATGTACGAGGGCATCGAAAAGCTCCTGGAACCGCACCGACTGGAATCCGTCCACTGGGCTCTCGGGGTCCTGGGGCTGGCCATCGTTCTGGAATCCTGGTCATTCCACACGGCGTTGACCGAAGCGAAACGGGATATGAACAGGCAATTCGGCGGTAAGAGCTGGATGGGCTACATCCGCAACTCCAAGAACCCCGAACTTCCCGTGGTACTCCTGGAAGACGCCGGCGCTCTACTGGGGCTGCTCATCGCACTTGCCGGGATATTGCTGGCGCTGCTCACCGGCGATCCCAGGTTCGACGCCATGGGCAGCCTCGCCATCGGCGTCCTGCTCGCCGGCATAGCCGTTGTGCTGGCCATCGAGATGCGCAGCTTGTTGCTGGGCGAATCCGCCAGCCCCCACGTGAAGGACATCATCCGTGGGGCCGTGGAAGGACACCCGGATACCAGGCGGCTCATTCACATGCGAACCGAACACCTGGGCCCTGAAGACATCCTCCTGGCCGCAAAGGTCGAGTTTTCCCAGGACCTGGACCTGCTCCGCCTGTCGGAAGCCATCGACTCCGTGGAGCGGCAAATCCGTGAAAGACTCCCGTGGGCCAGGCTCATCATCTACATCGAACCCGACTTGTTCAGGAACTCACATCAGGCGCCACCCGAACCCTGACCCGCCCGGTCCGCCTGGTACTCCATACTCCCAACCATAATATATAAGGGTACGCGACTCATGGGTACCTGGGGCCGCGAGGTCCATGGCCCACCCCAGAATGCTGGGGTATCTGCGTAGGCTCCACCCGCCGCCCGCCCAGGAGTTGGATGGCCTGCTCCAGGCCGTCGAGAGTCAACTCGAACATGGGGAACATGTTGGCGATCCTCTCAACCGTGGGATGCGCCCAGAAACGAAGCGGCATGGGGTTCAGCCACACCGACCTCTCGAAGTGTTCTCCCAGGAGTTCCAACCAATCGAGGCCGGTGCGCTCATTGCGGTGGTGGTAGTAGATGGCACCCCAGCGGGCCATGAGTTCGGTGGGCGCCATGCAGGCATCACCTACAAGGATCAATCGGTAGGACGAGTCCATGCTTCGCAGCAGCTCTTCCACCCCCACGGCATCCCATCGCGAAATGTCGCGAAACACGTATTCGTAGACGCAGTTGTGGAAGTAGAATGCCTTGAAATCCTTGAAGTGGGATGCCCGACTGGCGGCAGAAAACAGCCTCCCCACCCGGGTGGCGTAGGAAGTCATGGAGCCACCGGCGTCCATCAACAGGAAGACCTTCAGGTTGCTGGTTCTCTCGGGGCGCTCAACCACGGTTATCTCCCCCCCCTGGCGAGCCGTTGCCTGGATGGTGCCGTCCATGTCCACCTCGCTCCGGTTGCCCTCGCGGGCGAAGCGCCGGAGCTTCTTCAGGGCGACGCCTATCTGGCGGGTGTCCAGGACCCGGTCCGAGCGGTAGTTTGCGAAGGCGCGACGTGCTGCTATCTGCGCCGCCATGCCGCCGCCGGCATGTCCCCCCACGCGAAGCCCCCCGGGGCGATACCCGCCGTGGCCGAAGGGCGAAGTTCCTCCGGTGCCGATCCAGTGACTGCCACCATCGTGCCGCTCCGTTTGACTGGCCAGCCGCTGCTGAAATTCCCTTCGGAGCCGTTCCAGGTCCATGGCTTTCAACAAGCGTAGATCATCTGGGGCGACAGGTCCCGGCAGAACCGGGTTCTTCAGCCATTTCCAGACGGCTTCCTGTATTTCGACGGGAGCCTCCACGCCCTGAAAGACCGCCAGCCAGGCCTGGTCGAAGGCATCGTAAAGGGTCTCGGATTTCACGCAGACTGCCCGGGCCAGGTGGTAGAACCGAACGAGATCAGAAAAGGCGAGCCCCAGGGACAGGGCCCGCATCAGGGTCAGCCACTCCGTGGGAGTGACAGGGATCCCTCGCCCGCGCATCTCGTAGAAAAAACCCGTGAACATGGTGATCAGAGCCTGGAATGCACGGCGCGCAGGGCCCTCTCCATGTCGGCTTCGTGCTTGATCAGCGTGCCCAGGAAGGGGAGTTCATTTCGCAGAACGGATTCGTCCACGCCTCCCGCCAGCAGGGCAGCGATCCAGTCGATGAGTTCAGAGGTGCTGGGCTGCTTGCGAAGCCCGGAGACCTTGCGCAGGTGATAGAACCTGGCCAGGCATTGCCTGGCGAGCCTCTCCGGCAGCTCCGGGTGATGAACGCGGATGATTCGGCGCATGAGCGCATCATCCGGAAAGGCGATGAAGTGGAACACACATCGCCTCAGAAAGGCGTTTGGTAGTTCCTTTTCGTTGTTTGACGTGATAACCGCCACGGGTCGCTGGCGGGCGCGATGCGTCTCGCCGGTCTCGGGAACATGGAAGGCCATTTCATCAAGCTCCCGAAGCAGGTCGTTGGGAAACTCGAGATCCGCCTTGTCGATTTCGTCTATGAGCAGCACCGTCCGTTCGGGGGCCGTCAGCGCACGACCCAGGGGGCCCATGGTGATGTACTGGCGGATGTCGCGCACATCTCTGTCGTTGAAACGGGAATCGTGCAAGCGCGCCACCGCATCGTAGACGTACAGTCCGTCCACGGCCCTGGTGGTGGACTTCACGTGCCAGGTGATCAACGGCATGTCCAGACCGCGGGCGATGGCATGGGCAAGGAGGGTCTTGCCGGTTCCCGGTTCCCCCTTGACAAGGAGCGGCCGGCCCAGCGCAACCGCCACGTTTACCGCATCGCAGAGAGCCGGAGAAGCGATGTAGTCTTCGGTGCCCCGAAAAAAATTGAAATCACGCAAAACTTCCTCCCCTTTCCACCATGTCGGGACTCGGTGGTCGCTGAAGCGGTGGGAACGACCCGGTTCCTGTCCCCAGGCTCACTGCTGTTGGCGACAATGACGGAATACTGGCGCAGAGGTTCGGGCATCCGGGCCAATCGCGAGAAAAGGCCACACAGGGCGCCTTTGCGAAACTGGAGCCAAAATGGGCTTCAAATCCACGACTTTACATGATATTGATAATTGGTATGGATCCAGCGCGGTCACTGCCCCTCTTTCATTGAAGGTTTCCGACATCAGACGAGGTTCCCATGCGTTGCCCACTTATCAAAGCATCTATATCTCTTTTGCTCGTCATGTTCCTCCTGCCCGCTTGCGGCGACGACGATTCCAAGGATACCGCCGTTTCCAGCGCCCTGACCGTCGATGAAGACTCCGACGGTTTCAGTTCCGGGGACGACTGCGACGACGGCAACCCGGCTGTATATCCCGGCGCCACCGAGATCTGCGACGGAATAGACAACGATTGCGACGACGTGGTGGACGAGGGCGTAACCACCACCTATTACATGGACGCCGACGCCGACGGCTTTGGCGACCCGGACAACTTCGCCGAGACCTGCGAAAGACCGGAAGACTACGTTCCCAACGGCAACGACTGCGACGACTCCAACCCCGACATCTTCCCTGGCAACGTCGAGATCTGTGACAACCTGGACAACGACTGCGACGACGTCATCGACGAAGATCTCTCCACCACCTGGTACGCCGACGCCGACGCCGACGGCTATGGCGACCCCGCAACCGCCACCTATGCCTGTGCCCGTCCAGAAGGCTACATCGAAAACGGCGAAGACTGCGACGACAGCACCGACGCCGCCTTCCCCGGCGCCGAAGAAATCTGTGATGGCCTGGACAACGACTGCGACGATGCCATCGATGAAGGGGTCACCTCCACCTGGTACGCCGACCTGGACTCGGATGGCTGGGGCGACGAGTCGGCACCCACGGAAGCCTGCACCCAACCATCCGACCATGTCTCCACACGAGGTGACTGCGACGACACCGACGCGGCGGTCAACCCCGACGCCACCGAAACCTGCAACGAAATCGACGACGACTGCGATGGCCAGGTAGACGAAGACGGCGCCGAGGGCTCTCTCACATGGTACGAAGACGCCGACGCCGACGGTTACGGCAACGGGGAGTCATCTCTGCTGGCCTGTTCCCAACCCTCGGGCTACGTCGGCAACTACGACGACTGCGACGACTGGGACCTCTCCGTCAACCCGGGCGCCACCGAATACTGCAACGGCCACGACGACGACTGCGACGGCATGACCGACGAAGACGAGTCTGCCGACGCCCAGACCTGGTACCGGGACCGCGACTCGGATGGATTCGGTGATCTCGCAACCACAGAGTTGGACTGTGACCAACCCTCCGGCTTCGTCGCGGACTCGTCAGACTGCGACGACGACAATCCCGACATCAACCCCGACGCCCTCGAAACCTGCGATGAACTGGACAACGACTGCGACGGCGTGATTGACGAAGACGACGCCATCGGGATCCTCACCTGGTACCAGGACGCCGATGGAGATGGCTTCGGCAACCCCGAAACCTCCCAGGTGGACTGCTATGAACCCGCCGGCTACGTGGCCGACTCCACCGACTGCGACGACCTGGAAGCCACCACGAACCCCGAGGCCTCCGAGTACTGCGATGGAATCGACAACGACTGCGACGGCGAAACCGACGAAGACTCCGCCGCCGACGCCACCACCTACTACCGCGATGCCGACTCGGACAGCTACGGCGACGCCACGGACAGCCTTTCAAGCTGCGCTGCACCAGAAGGTTACGTGGAAAGAGCCGACGACTGCGACGACGAAGATCCCGCCGTCAACCCCGACTCCTCGGAACTTTGCAACGGCTACGACGACGACTGTGACGGAGAGGTGGACGAAAACGACGCCATCGACTCCAGCAACTGGTACCAGGATCTGGACGAAGATGGATTCGGTGATTCCACCCACGGGACCACCGCCTGCCAGCAACCCTCGGGCTACACGGCCACCGACGGCGACTGCGACGATCTCGACCCCGACACCCATCCCGGAGCAGACGAATACTGCGATGGCGCCGACAACGACTGCGACGGCGAGACCGACGAAAGCTCCTCCCTGGACGCCTCCACATGGTACCATGATATCGACTCCGACGGCTTCGGCGATCCGGCCACCTCCCAACAGGCCTGCGAACAGCCCAGCGGCTACGTGAACGATTCAAGCGACTGCAACGACGCCAGCTCGGCGGCCTACCCGGGAGCCGAGGAAATCTGCGACTACATCGACAACGACTGCGATGGCGACGTTGACGAAGACAGCGCGACCGGCGCCTCCACCTGGTACCGGGACCAGGACTCCGACGGCTACGGCGACGCCACGGAACAAACCGAGTCCTGCTACGAGGTTGCAGGCTACGTGGCCGACTCCAGCGACTGCGACGACGACGACCCCGCGGTCAATCCCGCCTCCTCCGAATACTGCAACGGCTACGACGACGACTGCGACGGTGAAATCGACGAAGACTCCGCCGAAGACGCCTCAACATGGTTCCGGGACCTGGACGAGGACGGTTACGGAGATCCTGCCCAGACCACGGTGGCCTGCGAGCAGCCTTCCTCCTACGTCTCCAGCCCCACCGATTGCGACGACTACAACGCCGACGCCTACCCGGGTGCCACGGAATACTGCGACGGCGCCGACAACGACTGCGATGGCGACGTGGACGAAGACTCCTCTGAAGATGCCTCCACCTGGTTCGCCGACGCTGACAGCGACGGCTACGGCGACCCGGCAAGCTCCAGGGTGGCCTGCGAGCAACCCTCCAACTTCGTGGCCGACTCCAGCGACTGCGACGACTCCGACGCCACGGTCTATCCCGCCGCCACCGAATACTGCAACGGGCACGACGACGACTGCGACGGTGAAACCGACGAAGACTCCGCCGAAGACGCCTCAACGTGGTTCCAGGATTCCGATGGCGATGGCTTCGGCAACTCGGCTGTCAGCGACGAGGCTTGCTACCAACCCAGCGGCTACGTGGCGGACTCCACCGACTGCGACGACTCGGCTGCCGCCGTCAACCCGGCCGCCATCGAATACTGCAACGGCGTGGACGACGACTGCGACGGCGATTCCGACGAAGACTCCGCCGAGGACGCCTCCACCTGGTTCCGCGACGGCGATTCCGACGGCTTCGGCGATGCCGCCAGCTCCCAGGTTTCGTGCAGTGCTCCTTCCGGCTACGTGGCCGATTCCACCGACTGCGACGATCTGGACCCCCAGGTATACCCGGGAGCCACCGAGTATTGCAACGGCCACGACGACGACTGCGACGGTGAAACCGACGAAGACTCCGTGGACCTGTCTACCTGGTTCCAGGATTCCGACTCCGACGGCTATGGCGATGCCGCCACCTGGCTGGATGCCTGTGAACAACCCAGCGGCTACGTGGCGGACTCCACCGACTGCGACGACTCCGACTCGGCGGTGTACCCCGGCGCCGCCGAATACTGCAACGGCCACGACGACGACTGCGACGGCGAAACCGACGAAGACTCCGCCGAAGACGCCTCAACGTGGTTCCGCGACGGCGATGCCGACGGCTTCGGCGATGCCGCCAACTCCCAGGTTTCGTGCAGTGCTCCTTCCGGCTACGTAGCCGATTCCACCGACTGCGACGACTCCGCTGCCGCCGTCAACCCCGCCGCCGCTGAATACTGCAACGGCTACGACGACGACTGCGACGGCGAAACCGACGAAGACTCCGCCGAAGACGCCTCTACCTGGTACATGGACCGCGACGAAGACGGCTACGGCGACTCCGGCACCACGGATGTGGCATGCCAGCAGCCCGACATGTTCGTGGCGGATGCCACCGACTGCGATGATCTGGACAGCGCCGTCCATCCGGGCGCCGTCGAGTACTGCAACGGCTACGACGACGACTGCGACGGCGAAACCGACGAAGACTCCGCCGAAGATGCCTCCACATGGTTCCGCGACGCCGACTCCGACGGCTACGGTGACGAGGCCACCACCACTCTGGCCTGTACACAACCCAGCGGCTACCTGGCCGACTCCAGCGACTGCGACGACTCGGACTCGGCGGTGTACCCGGGCGCCGCTGAATACTGCAACGGCTACGACGACGACTGCGACGGTGAAACCGACGAAGACTCCGCCGAGGACAGCGTGACCTGGTACGAAGACGCCGACGGAGACGGCTTCGGTTGGGCTGATTCGACCCTGGAGGCCTGCCAGCAGCCCAGCGGCTACCTGCTGGACTCCAGCGACTGCGACGACTCGGACTCGGCGGTGTACCCCGGCGCCGCCGAATACTGTAACGGCTACGACGACGACTGCGACGGCGAAACCGACGAAGACTCCGCAAGCGATGCCGCCTTGTGGTACCTGGACGCCGACTCTGACGGCTACGGCGACATCGCCAACAGCACCGTGGCATGTGAGCAACCCAGCGGCTACGTGGCCGATTCATCCGACTGCGACGACTCCGACAACGCAATAAACCCGGGCGCCACCGAGTCCTGCAACGAAATCGACGACGACTGCGACGGTGAAGCCGACGAAGCCAGCGACCTGGAATACCTGGACTACTACGCCGACGTCGATGGCGACGGTTACGGAGATTCCTCCAATTCCACCAGCGCCTGCCAGCAGCCGGACGGCTACGTGGCTGATTCCTCCGACTGCGACGACTCCGATGCCTCCGTCAATCCCGCCGCCGCCGAGACCTGCAACGGCTACGACGACGACTGCAATGGCGAAACCGACGAAGACTCCGCAAGCGATGCCCTCACCTGGTACCAGGATCTGGACAGCGACGGTTACGGGAACCCATCTGTTTCCACTCCGGCATGTGAACAGCCCAGCGGCTACGTGGCCGACTCATCTGACTGCGACGACTCCGACACGGCTATCAACCCGGGCGCCACCGAGTCCTGCAACGGAATCGACGACGACTGCGACGGCGAAATCGACGAAGACTCCGCCGAGGATGCCCTCACCTGGTACCGGGATCGCGACGAAGACGGCTACGGTGATGCCTCGACGGTATATTCGGCATGTGAGCAACCCGCCGGCTATGTCAGCGACAGCAGCGACTGCGATGACCTGAACCCGGATGCCTATCCGGGAGCCACGGAGTACTGCGATGGCGCCGACAACGACTGCAACGGCGAGGTGGACGAAGACTCCGCGGTGGACGCACAGATCTGGTATCGAGACGCCGACGGGGACGGCTTCGGCGCCGCCGCTTCCACCAACACCGCCTGTGAACAGCCAGAGGGCTACGTCAGCGACAGCAGCGACTGCGATGACAGCCTCGCCTCGGTCTACCCCGGAGCCGACGAATACTGCAACGGCTACGACGACGACTGCGACGGTGAAACCGACGAAGACTCCGCCTACGACTCCTCCACCTGGTACCAGGACGCCGACGGAGACGGCTATGGAGACGCCGCCACCACCGACATCGCCTGCTACCAGCCTTCCGGGTACGTCTCCGACGACTCGGACTGCGATGACTCCCAGGCCGGCATCTACCCTGGAGCCCCCGAGTACTGCGACGGCGCCGACAACGACTGTGACGGCGATATCGACGAAGACTCGGCGGACGACGCCACCACGTGGTACATGGACCGCGACGAAGACGGCTACGGCGATGCCGCCATCTCCACCCAGGCCTGCGACCAGCCCTTCATGTATGTCCTGGACGATAGCGACTGCGATGATCTCGAACCCGAAATCAACCCCGCCGCCACCGAGGAATGCGACGGTCTGGACAATGACTGCGACGGCGCGGCCGACGAGTCGGAAGACCTGGACTACTACGACTACTATCCCGACTCTGATGGCGACGGCTACGGAGATCCCGCCACATCCACGAACGCCTGCGCGCAGCCCGACGGCTACGTCTTGGACTCCACCGACTGCGACGACGCGGATTCAGCCGTCAACCCGGAAGCGGACGAATACTGCAACGGCTACGACGATGACTGCGATGGCGAGACGGACGAAGACAGCTCTGTGGACGCCGACACCTGGTACCGCGATGCCGACTCCGACGGATACGGCGATGCCGTCACCGCCACCCAGGCATGCAGTCAACCCAGCGGCTATTTGAACGACGACAGCGACTGCGACGACAGCGACAGCACCGTCTACCCGGGGGCCGATGAGTACTGCAACGGCCACGACGACGACTGCGACGGCGATATCGACGAAGACAGCTCCGCGGACGCCTCCACATGGTACGCCGATGCCGATGGAGATGGATTCGGCAACGCCGTCATCTCCACCGTGGCATGTTACCAGCCCAGCGGCTTCGTCGCTGATTCCACCGACTGCCTGGACAGTGATTCCGCCACCCATCCCGGCGCCACCGAGTACTGTAACGGCCACGACGACGACTGCGACGGCGAAATCGACGAAGATGGAGCCGACGCCCTCGCCTGGTACCAGGACGCCGACTCCGACGGTTTTGGAAACGCCGAAGTCACCGAAACCTCCTGTACCTCTCCCGATGGCTATGTCGCCGATCCCAACGACTGCGACGACACCGATGCCCTGGTCTTCCCCGGCTCCATAGAACTCTGCAACGGCT
Source organism: Myxococcota bacterium (assembly GCA_024276675.1). Taxonomy (GTDB): domain Bacteria; phylum Myxococcota_A; class UBA796; order UBA796; family JAFGLY01; genus JAJRWT01. Next base: position 130,535 of record JAJRWT010000056.1, read on the forward strand.
ACGACGACGACTGCGACGGCGAAATCGATGAAGACACCGCCGCCGATGCCGCCGTCTGGTACCAGGACGCCGACAGCGACGGCTACGGCAACATCGACGTCACGGAGCGAGCCTGTGAGCAGCCCAGCGGCTATGTCTCGGATCGCAGCGACTGCGATGATACCAACTCCAGCATCTACCCAGGTGCCGACGAGTACTGCAACGACGTAGACGACGACTGCGACGGCGCCTTCGACGAAGACTCCCTGGACGCCCCCAGCTGGTACCAGGACGCCGATCACGACGGCTACGGCAACGCCAGCGTCACTGAAGAATCCTGTACCGAGCCAATAGGCTACGTCTCCGACAGCACCGACTGCGACGACACCCTCCCCGCCGTCTACCCAGGAGCCGACGAGTTCTGCAACGACCTGGACGACGACTGTGACGGAGAGGTGGACGAGGGTGCTCTGGACGCCTTCACCTGGCACCTGGACGCGGACGGCGACGGTTTCGGAGACCCGGATACCAGCCAGGAGGCTTGCGAACAGCCATCGGGCTACATCAGGGACGGCGCCGACTGCGACGACACCGACTCCCTGGTCTTCCCGGGGGCAGTGGAGCTCTGCAACGGCTACGACGACGACTGCGACGGCGATATCGACGAAGACGACGCCGGCGACGCCAGCGTCTGGTACCAGGACTCCGACGGCGATGGCTTCGGCAACATCGACGTCACGGAGCGAGCTTGCGAACAGCCCAGCGGCTACGTCTCGGATCGCAGCGACTGCGATGATACCAACTCCAGCGTCTACCCGGGTGCCGATGAGTACTGCAACGACGTGGACGACGACTGCGACGGCTCTTTCGACGAAGACTCCCTGGACGCCCCCACCTGGTACCAGGACGCCGATCACGACGGCTACGGCAACGCCAGTGTCACTGAAGAATCCTGTACCGAGCCAATAGGCTACGTCTCCGACAGCACCGACTGCGACGACACCCTCCCCGCCGTCTACCCAGGAGCCGACGAATTCTGCAACGGCCTGGACGACGACTGCGACGGCGATATCGACGAAGACGCCATAGGCATGCGCACCTGGTACCAGGACGCCGACGGCGATGGATACGGCACCGTGGATGTCACCCAGGACGCTTGTGATGAACCCAGCGGATACGTCTCCGACCGGTCAGACTGTGACGACGCCAACTCCAGCATCTACCCCGGAGCGGACGAGTACTGCAACGGCCTGGACGACGACTGCGATGCCGAGATCGACGAAGACACGGTTGACCTGGCCACCTGGTACGAGGACGCCGACCACGACGGCTACGGCAACGCCGAGGTGAGTCAGCAGGCCTGCTACGAACCAGCAGGCTACGTCTCCGACAGCACCGACTGCGACGACACCCTGCCGGCGGTATACCCGGGAGCAGACGAGTACTGCAACGATCTCGACGACGACTGCGACGGTGAAATCGACGAGGATGCGGTGAACGTAGTCACCTGGTACCAGGACTCCGATGGCGACGGTTTCGGAGACGCCTCAGTCTCCCAGGATGCCTGTGACGCCCCGGACGGCTACGTGCGCGACGGCGCCGACTGCGACGACACCGACTCCCTGGTCTTCCCGGGGGCCGTGGAACTCTGCAACGGCTACGACGACGACTGCGACGGCGATATCGACGAAGACGACGCCGGTGACGCCA